>NZ_JCAFVK010000020.1:0-7470 GCF_059372275.1 Stenotrophomonas sp. YJH_SMC_14-1 | reverse complement strand
GGAGATCAAGGGCCTGATCGATGATTCGGTCGGCAAGGTCGCCGAAGGCTCCAGCCTGGTCCACCAGGCCGGCAGCACCATGGGCGAGATCGTCGCCTCGGTGCAGCGCGTGACCGACATCATGGCCGAGATCTCCGCCGCTTCGCAGGAACAGTCGGCCGGCATCGAGCAGGTCAACCAGACCGTGGTGCAGATGGACGAAACCACCCAGCAGAACGCCGCGCTGGTGGAGGAAGCGACTGCTGCGGCGCGCGCCATGGAAGACCAGGCCGTGCAGCTGGGCGAAGCCGTGGCGCGCTTCCGGCTGGCATCGCAGGGCGTCGCCGCTGCGCCAGCACGCTTGGCAAATGCACCGCAGCCACGCCAGGTCGCGGCCGCCCTGCCCGTCACCAAGGCAGTACCGACACGGCCGCTGCGGGCGTCGGCCGCCCAGCCGGCGCTGGCTGCCGAGGGCGATTGGCAGGAGTTCTGACCCCACGCAGAAAGCATCCGCCCATGGGGTGGATGCACCAGCATGGCGGGCCACGGGGCCAGATCCCTTTCCCACGGGAAAGGGATCTGACCCCTTATGCATGGAAAGTGATGCAAATCTCACTTCATAATCCAATGCAGAGGCCGATATCCCCATCGAGCCTGCACCAACGTGCTGGCGCCCGCCCCTGATCACAGACTCCATGTCCGACGGCCACGACACTGAACTGCATGATGTCCACGCGGCCGACGCCGCGGACGAACGCTTCCTGGTCCGCAACCCCCGCCAGCTGCGCCAGCTGCTGCGCTCGCTGATCGACCAGCGATCACTGATCAACGCGCATATCGACGGCCGGGATCGTTCCTTCCCGACCGCCCTGCTTGATCTCGACGAGGACGAAGACTACCTGCTGCTCGACGGCAGCCCGCAGGAGGCATCGAACCGTGCCGCAGAGCAGGCCGACCACCTGCTCTGCTTCGCCCAGCTTGAACGTGTACTTGTGCGGTTCCGCCTGCACGAACTGCAGCGCGTGGACAACGATGGCCACGTCGCCTTCCGCGCCCCGCTGCCGGACGAACTGGTGCATCTGCAGCGCCGTGAGCTGTACCGGCTGGAGACCCCGGTCACCGACTCGCCGCATCTGCTGCTGCCACCCGGCGAAGCACATGCCGAAGCGCTGTCGATGCGGGTGGTGGACATCAGCGGTGGCGGCCTGGCCGTAGTGGTTCCCAACGACTGCGCCGTATTCGGCCTGCAGAAGCGCTACCCGGCGCAGCTGTCGCTGCCCGATGGCCCCGACCTGGACATCGAACTGGTGGTCTGCAACCTGCTGCCACAGCGACAGCCCAATGGCATCGAGGTCAAGCGCGTGGGAATGCGCTTTGACAGCCTGCCGCGCGGCGGCGACAGCGCCATCCAGCGCTACATCTTCCGCATCGACCGCCAGCGCAAGGCGCGCCGCAACGGCGAGCTCTGAGGCCCGTTCGACCGTTCGTGCCGGCCGGCGGCCGGCAACCCGCATGATGCCGTCGCCGGCCAGCGGCCGGCACTACCGATCTTTGGCGGATCCACGCCATATGCGCGTGCCGGCCGCGCCGCGGCAGATCCACGCCATGCGTGGATGCCTCTCCCCCGGCACCTAAAGTCCCCCCACGCGGGGCCGATATCGAGCCTGACACCGGGACTTCCGGCAGAACCAGGACCCCTCGATGAACGACAAGACCAGCTCCGCCGCCAGCGCCGGTGGCGAATTCCTCAGCTTCACCCTCGGCGCCGAGCACTACGGCGTGGACATCCTCAAGGTGCAGGAGATCCGTGGCTACGATGCGGTCACCCGCGTGCCGGACGCCCCGGACTACATCAAGGGTGTGATCAACCTGCGCGGCACCATCGTGCCGGTCATCGACCTGCGCTTGAAGCTGCGCCTGGACAACGCCCGCTACGACGCTTTCACCGTGATGATCGTGCTCAACGTCGAAGACCGCGTGGTCGGCATCGTGGTCGACAGCGTGTCGGACGTGATCCCGCTGTCGGCCGAGCAGATCCGCCCGACCCCGGAGTTCGGCGCTGCAGTCGACACCCGCTTCATCTCCGGCATCGGCACCCACGACGACCGCATGCTGATCCTGCTGGACATCGAGACCCTGCTCGACAGCGCCGACATGGGCCAGGCCTCCCTCGCCGAAGACGCTGCCGCCTGATCCATCGGACCTGCTTCACGTTCTGGTCACAAAACCCTTCAGTTCCCCCCAGCAGTGCCGATAGGGGGACAGAAGCCGGTCGCGCAGGAGCGCGCGGAACCGGAACGACCATCACCATCCCCGGAGATACACCTCGATGAAGTCCCTGCTTGCGTTCGTTTCGGCCGCTGTCCTGGCCACCACCGCTTCCTCCGCGTTCGCCCAGGCGGCCGACATGATCCCGCCGGAACTGGCCCCGCGTTCGGTCGGCAAGGACGGCATGGTCTGTGGCAAGGTCGAAAAGGCCCGCTACGCAGAAGGTTCCGAAGGCCAGCCGACCTTCCTGTACATGGGCGGTGCCTTCCCGCGCCACACCTTCTCGGCCCGCATCGCCGGCGAGAACCGCGGCAAGTTCTCCTTCCCGCTGGAAACCCTGGAAGGCAAGACCGTGTGCGTGATCGGCAAGATCCAGCGCGACGCCTCGCGCGCGGAAATCGAAGTCAGCTCGCCCGCGGGCCTGAAGCTGGCCAACATCAAGTAATCCGCTGTCCGTCGAACCACGCCGGAGCTTGTGCCGGCGTGGTTTCTGCTGCAACCGGGCCCGACGCCCGGACGCGTCTGCCTTAGGAGATCGCAACGCCCATGCCGTGGATCAACAACCTGAAACTGATGCCGAAGCTGCTGTTGACCTTCGGCGTCCTCCTGCTGGTGATGCTGCTGCAGGGCATCGTCGCCTATCGCGGACTGCATTCGCTGAACAACGTCACCACCGAGTTGGCCGGTTCGCGCATGGAAAGCATCCGCATGGCCGGCGAGATGCGCGGCATGCTGGGCGAGTACCGCAATGCCGCCTACCAGCAGCTGATCCGCGCCAGCGATGACGTCAAGTCCGACGCGCGCAAGCAGGCCGTCGACCTGCGCACCAGCATGGACACGTCGATCAAGGAATACCCGAAGCTGGTCGACAACGCGCAGCAGAAGAAGCTGTTCGATACCTTCGCCAAGGAATGGAAGGACGCCCTGGCCTCCTACGACAGCGTCACCGAGATGCTGGAGCTGGACCTGCCGGACGATGCCATCGATACCTTCGTGGGCGAGACCCGCACCAAGCACCGCAAGGCTGCATCCGCGCTGGAAGCGCTGATCGCCGAAGACAACCGCCTCGCCCGCGCCTCGCGCGAAGAGGCCGCGTCCACCTATTCCGCCTCCGCCGTGCTGACCGTGATCGCCCTGCTGGGCGGCGCCGCGCTCGGCCTGGTGCTGGTCTGGCTGTTCGCGCGCGCCCTGGTCGGCAGCGTGCGTGGCGCCGTGTCGGTTGCCAACGACGTGGCCGGCGGCAAGCTCGATGGCCACATCGACGTCAGCCGCCAGGATGAAGTGGGCGAACTGATGCAGGCCATGCAGCGGATGCAGCGCGACCTGCGCGAACGCATCGAAACCGACCAGGCCGTTGCCCGCGAGAACCTGCGCATCCGCACCGCGCTGGACTACAGCTCGACCGGCGTGTACCTGACCGACACCAGCAACACCATCGTCTACAGCAACCGCGCCCTGCAGCAGACCCTGAGCCAGTACCAGGACGAGGTACGCCGCGACCTGCCGGACTTCGATGCGCAGGCCTCGCTGATCGGCAAGCCGGTCACCGTGCTGGAACACCGCGGCGAGATGGACCAGACCCTGCTGGGCAACCTGAAGGCCCACGGCGTCGCCCGTCGCCCGATGCAGTACGGCGATGCCCAGTTCGCGCAGGTGGTGTCGACCATCCGCAACGAAGGCGGCGACACCGTCGGCTACGTGGTGGAATGGCGCGACCGCACCCAGGAAGCACTGGTCGAAGCCGAAGTGGCGCGCGTGATCGCCCAGGCCGCCGCCGGCGACCTGTCCGGCCGCATCGACGCCAGCGACAAGGAAGGCTTCTTCCTGCAGCTGGCCCAGCAGATCAACGGCCTGCTGGACGCCAATGCCGGGAGCATCGAACAGATCTCCGGCCTGCTCGCCGCGCTGTCGCAGGGTGACCTGACCGTGCGCATGCACGGCGACTACCAGGGCGTGTTCGCCCGCATGCGCGACGACGCCAACGCCACCGCCGCGCAGCTGAGTGAAATCGTCACCCGCATCAAGCAGTCCAGCCGCGCGATCAGCTCGGCCGCCGGCGAGATCGCCTCGGGCAACAGCGACCTGTCGCGCCGTACCGAGCAGCAGGCCGCCAACCTGGAAGAGACCGCCGCCTCGATGGAGGAACTGACCTCCACCGTGCGCCAGAACGCCGAGCACGCCCGCCAGGCCAACCAGCTCGCCATCGGCGCGCACGGCGTCGCTTCGCAGGGCGGCGAGGTGGTCGGCCAGGTGGTCACCACCATGTCGGCCATCGAAGCCTCGTCGAAGAAGATCGCCGAAATCATCAGCGTCATCGACGGCATCGCTTTCCAGACCAACATCCTGGCGCTGAACGCTGCGGTGGAAGCCGCGCGTGCCGGCGAGCAGGGCCGTGGCTTCGCCGTGGTCGCCAGCGAAGTGCGTACCCTCGCCCAGCGTTCGGCCGCTGCCGCCAAGGAGATCAAGGGCCTGATCGACGATTCGGTCGGCAAGGTCAACGACGGCTCGGCGCTGGTGCACAAGGCCGGCGCGACCATGGGCGAGATCGTCGCCTCGGTGCAGCGCGTGACCGACATCATGGCCGAGATCTCCGCCGCCTCGCAGGAGCAGTCGGCCGGCATCGAGCAGGTCAACCAGACCGTGGTGCAGATGGACGAAACCACCCAGCAGAACGCCGCGCTGGTGGAAGAAGCCACTGCTGCCGCGCGTGCGATGGAAGAACAGGCTGGTCAGCTCAGCGAAGCGGTGTCGATCTTCGTGGTGGACGAAGCCGAGGTCGTCGCCGCCCCGCGCGTCACCGCCCCGGCGCCGCGTGCCGCTGCACCGGCTGCCCCGGCCCCGGCTGCCCCGCCGGCCCGCCGCACGGCGGGTGGTCGCCCGATGGCCACCGAACTGGCCGACGGAGACTGGCAGGAGTTCTGATGCCTGCCTGACCTGAGTTACGAGAACGCCCTGGCCCTGTGCTGGGGCGTTTTTGTTTACGGGGTATCTGATTATCCAGCCAACGGCGAAGCCCCTCGGGGTGGGTCGCGAAAAGCGCTTGGCTAGCGAGGGTTGGCCGGGAGGGTGGGCTGCGCAGGGGCCGCTGCAAGTACGTCCATGTAAGCTCGGTCGCCGCATCCATGCGGCTCACGCCCCTGCGCAACCCACCCTCCCGGCCACGGAAAATTTCCGTGCGCGTCCACCCCGGATTGAAGAAGGAAGAGCAAGAGCGACAGCTGCATCGCTTCCGGGGTCAGATCCGTTTTCCGCAGGAAAACGGATCTGACCCCTCTTTCCACCTGGAAACCCAACGCTCTTTCCGTCCGACACCGAAATGCCGAGAGGGCTGGGCCGGGATGGGTAGGCAGGACCGTTGGCGCCATGGATGGCGCCATCGAGCCCCCACGGGTGAGGGCGCTTTGCTTGCGAAGCACTGCTTCGCAAGCGCCCGAACGCCCAGCCGCCAGCGGCTGGGCCGGACCGCGGAGCGGGGTTTACGGCGTGTCCTGCCTGCCCACGCCGCCCCAGCCACTTACTGACAATCCAGCGCCGACCAACCGCTGTTGCTGTTGCTGTTGCCGTTGCTTCAAAAGCCTGCCGCAGGCAGCGCCGCAGCCGCCGCTGCAAGAAAACCTGAATACGTTCGGACACCTCACCTCAATCCCCAGCCCCAGCGGCCGATAACGGGGTTGTCACGGCGTATCCCGCCGCTGACCGGCTCGGCGCCGCCCGCCCCTTTCGACCTGGTCCTGCTCGATGAATCTCCTGCATCGCTGGCAACACTACTTCAGCAATCTCTCCGTCCGGCGCAAGCTCAACCTGCTGACGCTGCTCATCGCGCTCGGCGTGATCGCGCTCTCGGTGATCGCCGCCCGCATGCAGTACCTGGACCTCACCGAGACCCGCAAGACCGCGCTGAAGACCCAGGTCGAACTCAGCTACGGCATCCTCCAGCACTACCACCGCCTGGCCGGCACCGGCGAACTCAGCGAGGACGCCGCGAAGAGCGCCGCGTTGCAGGCCCTGGAAGTGATGCGTGCCGAGAACGATACGTACTACTTCAACATCTACGACACCGGCTACCGCCTGCTGATGCACCCGTTCCGCAAGGACCTGGTCGGCAAGGAAATGAAGGACTTCCGCACCGACGACGGCGTGCGCATCTATTACGACCAGGTCGAAGCGGCCAAGGCCGGCGGTGGCTTCGTCAACTATCGATGGGCCAAGCCGGGCAGCAAGGGCGAGGTCGAAAAGGTCGCCTACGCTGGCCTGTTCGCGCCGTGGAACTGGGTGGTCAGCAGCGGCGTCTACATGGACGACGTGCAGCGGCAGGCGCTGGTGTTCACCGCCATCATGGCGATCTCCGGTGGTGTGCTGGTGCTGATCGTGCTGGCCCTGAGCTGGGTCATCGGCAACCGTATCGCGCGCCCGCTGAAGCAGGCCACCGCCGTCGCCGAAGGCATCGCCAATGGCAAGCTGGACAGCCATATCGGCCCGCAGCCGCATGACGAACCCGGTCGCCTGCTGGAGGCCATGTCCGGCATGCAGCAGCAGCTGCATGCGGTCATCGGCGGCCAGCGCGAAATGGCCCGCCGTCACGATGCCGGCGAACTGAGCTATCGCATCGACGCCAGTGTCTTCCCCGGCGAGTACGGGCTGATGGTGCAGGAGACCAACACCCTGGTCGGCAGCCATGTGCAGACCCTGCATGACGTGCTGGACGTGGTACAGCAGTACGCAGTCGGCGACCTGAGCCGCGACATCGCCCGCTACCCCGGCGAAAAGGCGGCGATGACCACCACCGTCGACACCGTCAAGGCCAACCTCGGCCGCATCAATGCCGAGATCAAGCAGCTGGCCGGTGCCGCCGCCGCCGGCGACTTCAGCCAGCGCGGTGATGCGCAGCGCTTCGATCACGATTTCCGCCTGATGCTGGAAAACCTCAACGCAATGATGGCGGTCAGCGATGACAACCTCGGCAAGCTCTCGCAGTTGCTGTCGGCCATCGCCGAAGGCGACCTGACAGCACGCATGCACGGCGACTATCAGGGTGTGTTCGCACGCATGCGCGACGACGCCAACACCACCGTTACGCAGCTGACCCAGATCGTCGGCCAGATCCAGGCCAGTGCCTCCAGCATCACCCTGGCCGCTGGCGAGATCGCGTCCGGCAACAGCGACCTGTCGCGCCGTACCGAGCAGCAGGCCGCCAACCTGGAAGAGACCGCTGCCTCGATGGAG
>NZ_JCAFVK010000019.1:0-16621 GCF_059372275.1 Stenotrophomonas sp. YJH_SMC_14-1 | reverse complement strand
GAAATGGTGATGCCGGGTGACAACGTCAAGATGGTCGTCACCCTGATCAACCCGGTGGCGATGGACGAAGGCCTGCGCTTCGCCATCCGCGAAGGCGGCCGCACCGTCGGCGCCGGCGTGGTCTCGAAGATCATCGAGTAAGCCTGCAGTACCGGTGGTTGCATAGCGCCGCCGGTTACGCGAATGGCGGGCCGGGAACCTCGGTCCGCCTTCGCCGTCTAAGGGAAGGCAAGTTTCAACACGTACGCCAGTAGCTCAATTGGCAGAGCAGCGGTCTCCAAAACCGCAGGTTGGGGGTTCGAGTCCCTCCTGGCGTGCCATCTGCCCACCTTATCCAGCGGCCTGGGCCGCTAAAGCAGACACAGCCGGATGAATAGCAAGATCGAACACTCCAAGGACACCTCCGCCAACGGCGGGGATATCGTCAAGTACGTCGCCGCATCGCTGCTGGTGCTGGCCGGTCTGTTCGTCTGGTTCTGGTTCTCCGCCGACTCCGGTCGCGCCACCCAGCTGGGTGCGTGGGCGGGTCAGCTGCGTGCGTTGGCGGTCGTGGTCGGTCTGGTTGGCGGTATCGGCGTGTTCATGCTGACCGGCAAGGGGCGCGACACCCGCGAATTCCTCTCCGAGTCGCGCTTCGAACTGCGCAAGGTGGTCTGGCCGACGCGCCAGGAAGCCATCCGCATGACCTGGGTCGTGATGGTGGTGGTGACCATTCTCAGTCTGTTGCTGGGTGGGTTCGATTACGTCATTCAGTGGCTGGTTCAGTTGTTCCTGAGCCGCTAAGGAGAATTGCATGAAGCGTTGGTACGTCGTTCACGCCTATTCGGGCTTCGAGAAGTCGGTGGCGCAGGCTCTGCGCGATCGCATCGTCCGTGACGGCATGGAAGAGCGCTTCGGCGATGTCCTGGTCCCGACCGAAGAAGTGGTCGAGATGCGCGCTGGCCAGAAGCGCCGCTCCGAGCGCAAGTTCTTCCCGGGTTACGTGCTGGTCCAGATCGAGACCCACGAAGAAGCCGGTATTCCGCGCATCGACAACGAAAGCTGGCACCTGGTCAAGGAAACCCCGCGCGTGATGGGCTTCATCGGCGGCACCGCCGACCGTCCGCTGCCGATTGCCGATTCCGAGGCTGAAGCCATCCTGAACCGCGTTCAGGAAGGTGTCGAGAAGCCGCGCCCGAAGGTGCTGTTCGAACCGGGCCAGATGGTCCGCGTCACCGACGGCCCGTTCAACGATTTCAATGGCGTCGTCGAAGAGGTCAACTACGAGAAGAGCCGTCTGCGCGTCTCGGTGCTGATCTTCGGACGTGCCACGCCGGTCGAACTCGAGTTCGGCCAGGTCGAAAAGGCCGTCTGATCCAGCTGTAGAGTCGAGCTTGCTCGACTTTGCTGATCGGTCGAGCAAGCTCGACTCTACGGAACCAGGAACCGGGCCTTGCCCGGTTTCGCCCGTTTATGTGCCGCTTCAGGCATGTGAAGAAAAAACCTGATATAGTTCGCGGCTCCCCGCTGGGAAGCCAGCAGGACGAGGCCGCCGCAAGGTGGCCTTCAGCATGATTTCAAAACGCGATGCCGGGACGCGTGATTCCCGGTCCGATGGGGAGCCTGTTGTCGAAAGGCGCTAGCACCCGGAGAGTACTCACATGGCAAAGAAAGTTGTCGGTTACATCAAGCTGCAGGTGAAGGCCGGTCAGGCCAACCCCTCGCCGCCGGTCGGTCCTGCGCTGGGTCAGCGCGGTCTGAACATCATGGAATTCTGCAAGGCGTTCAACGCTGCCACGCAGAAGCTCGAGCCGGGTCTGCCGGTTCCGGTGATCATCACGGCCTACTCGGACCGTACGTTCACCTTCATCACCAAGAGCACCCCGGCCACCACCCTGCTGAAGAAGGCCGCTGGCATCTCGTCGGGCTCCAAGCGCCCGAACACCGAGAAGGTCGGCAAGGTCACCCGTAAGCAGCTGGAAGAGATCGCCAAGGCGAAGGAACCGGATCTGACTGCCGCCGATCTGGACGCCGCCGTGCGTACCATCGCTGGCTCTGCCCGTTCCATGGGCCTCGTGGTGGAGGGTTAATAAGATGGCACAGACCAAGCGTGAGAAGGCCATCAAGGCCGCCGTCGTTCCGGGCAAGGCATACGCCTTCGAGGACGCGATCAACATCCTGAAGAGCGCCACCAAGGCCAAGTTCGTCGAGTCGATCGATGTCGCTGTGCGCCTGGGCGTCGATGCGAAGAAGTCCGACCAGCAGGTTCGTGGCTCCACCGTGCTGCCGGCCGGTACCGGCAAGTCGGTCCGCGTCGCCGTGTTCGCTCCGGCCGGTGCCAAGGCTGATGAAGCCCTGGCCGCTGGCGCCGAAGCCGTCGGTATGGATGATCTGGCCGAGAAGATGCAGGCCGGCGATCTGAACTACGACGTCGTCATCGCGACCCCGGACGCCATGCGCGTCGTCGGTAAGCTGGGCACCGTGCTGGGCCCGCGCGGCCTGATGCCGAACCCGAAGGTCGGCACCGTTTCCCCGAACCCGGGTGAAGCCGTGAAGAACGCCAAGTCGGGTCAGGTCCGTTACCGCACCGACAAGGCCGGCATCATCCACTGCACCATCGGCAAGGCCGACTTCGCCGAAGACGCGCTGAAGTCGAACCTGACCGCGCTGCTGCTGGACCTGATCAAGGCCAAGCCGGCCACCTCGAAGGGCACCTACCTGCAGAAGGTTTCGGTCAGCTCGACGATGGGCCCGGGCGTCACCGTCGACCAGTCGTCGCTGACCCTGAAGTAATTGTTTCAAGCGGTCACGGTACCTTCGGTGCCGTGACCGTGACATTTGAAGGCATCGTTGGCAGTGCATCGCCCGCGGTAGCCGTCAAAGACCGCAGGCGCGGTCGTGGCAATACCGGCGACGGGCACGGAAGCTCGATCTGGCAAGGAGTCGCCGCCGGAGCAGTCATGAGCGCTTAATCGATTCCCCGGAATCACCCTGCGTAGATGGTGCCCTTCTGGAGTTTTTCTGGTTCACGCACGTCTGGGATTTCCCTGATTGCCTCCAGGTCTGGAACGGCCCACCCCCGGAACATCATCCCGATGTTCCCGGCGTCCAGGACGGATGCCGCACAGGACCGCACACGGCAGGAGCCGTAAGCGGAGTTCAATAGGAGGAGTGCAATGGCTCTCAATCTGTCCCAGAAGCAAGAAGTAGTCGCCGAGCTGGCAGACGTCGCCGCCAAGGCCCACTCCTTGATCGCAGCCGAATACGCTGGCACCACGGTCGCCCAGATGACCGCGATGCGCAAGCAGGCTCGTGAAACCGGTGTTTTCTTGAAGGTTGTCAAGAACACCCTGGCTTCGCGCGCCGTTGAAGGCACCGAGTTCGCAGTCGCCCAGGACCAGATGGTTGGTCCGCTGCTGTACGCGTTCTCGCTCGAGGAGCCCGGCGCTGCCGGTCGCCTGATCAAGGAAGCCGCCAAGGGCAACGACAAGCTGAAGGCTAAGGTCGTCGCCATCGGTGGCGAAGTGTTCCCGGCAAGCCACGTCGACGTGCTGGCCTCGCTGCCGACCCGCGACCAGGCCCTGGCCATGCTGGCCCGCGTCCTGACCGAGCCGGTCACGATGTTTGCCCGCGCCATCAAGGCCGTTGGCGAGAAGCAGGGTGGTGGCGACGTCGCCGCCGACGCTGCCGAACCGGCCGCCGAGACCGCCTGAGTTTCGACTTACCGTGGTTCCTGACGGAACCTCAACCCAGAAAATCATCCAAAGGTATTAATCATGTCCCTTACCAACGAACAGATCGTCGACGCCATCGCCGAGAAGTCCCTGATGGAAGTGATGGAGCTGGTCAAGGCCATCGAAGAGAAGTTCGGCGTCTCCGCCGCTGCTCCGGTCGCCGTGGCTGCTGCCGCTGGCCCGGCCGCTGCTGTTGAAGAGCAGACCGAGTTCACCGTCACCCTGAAGTCGGCCGGCGACAAGAAGGTCGAAGTCATCAAGGCCGTCCGCGCCATCACCGGCCTGGGCCTGAAGGAAGCGAAGGACCTGGCCGAAGCCGGTGGCGTCCTGAAGGAAGGCGCTTCGAAGGAAGACGCCGAGAAGATGAAGAAGGACCTGGAAGCTGCTGGCGCGACTGTCGAAGTCAAGTAAGCAGTTACCTTGCATCGTCACCGATTCACGGCGATGCAGCCAAGGCTGGGGGCGTAAGCCCCCGGCCTTTGGTCGTTGTTGCGGTGTCGGTAGAGTCGACTGTTGGTCGACTGCTGTGAAGGAAGTCGACTAACAGTCGACTCTACCGTTTCAAATGCAGCAAAAAGCCCAACACGGGCTGCAGTCAAACCCCCGCCGGCCAGCGCAGCGCGCGGCAGCAGGGGCGTGGTAGCAGACGAGTTGGCAGTTGGAAGTAGCGGGAGAAGGCGTGCTGGTGCCGGCAATACCAGCGACTTCCAACTGACAATTTCAAGTTCCCTTCGGATCGTGGGCGCACGATCCGCACAACAAGGTGGAAGACCTCATGACGTCCTATTCGTTCACCGAAAAAAAGCGTATCCGCAAGGATTTCGGCAAGCAGCGCTCGATTCTCGAAGTGCCGTTCCTGCTCGCCATCCAGGTGGATTCCTATCGTGAATTCCTGCAGGAAAACGTCGATCCGGCCAAGCGCACGGACCACGGCCTGCATGCTGCGCTGAAGTCGGTCTTCCCGATCGCCAGCTACAGCGGCAACGCTGCCCTGGAATACGTCGGCTACAAGCTGGGCGAACCGGTCTTCGACGAGCGCGAGTGCCGCCAGCGTGGCATGAGCTACGGCGCCCCGCTGCGCGTGACCGTGCGCCTGGTGATCTACGACCGTGAGTCGTCGACCAAGGCCATCAAGTACGTGAAGGAGCAGGAGGTCTATCTGGGCGAAATCCCGCTGATGACCGAGAACGGCACCTTCATCGTCAACGGCACCGAGCGCGTCATCGTCTCGCAGCTGCACCGCTCGCCGGGCGTGTTCTTCGACCACGACCGTGGCAAGACCCACAGCTCGGGCAAGCTGCTGTACAGCGCCCGCATCATTCCTTACCGCGGCTCCTGGCTGGACTTCGAGTTCGACCCGAAGGACGCACTGTTCACCCGTATCGACCGTCGCCGCAAGCTGCCGGTGTCGATCCTGCTGCGCGCGCTCGGCTACAGCAACGAAGAGATGCTGGCCGAGTTCTTCGAGATCAACACCTTCCACATCAACCCGGATGAAGGCGTCCAGCTGGAGCTGGTGCCGGAGCGCCTGCGTGGCGAAACCCTGGGCTTCGACCTCGCCGACGGCGACAAGGTCATCGTGGAAGCCGGCAAGCGCATCACCGCGCGCCACATCAAGCAGCTGGAAGCCTCGGGCATCGCCGCCCTGGCCGTGCCGGACGACTACATCGTCGGCCGCATCCTGTCGCACGACGTGGTTGACGCCTCGACCGGCGAACTGCTGGCCCAGGCCAATGACGAGATCACCGACGAGCAGCTGCAGGCCTTCCGCAAGGCCGGTGTGGATGCCGTGGGCACCCTGTGGGTGAACGATCTGGATCGTGGCCCGTACCTGTCCAACACCCTGCGCATCGACCCGACCAAGACCCAGCTGGAAGCCCTGGTCGAGATCTACCGCATGATGCGTCCGGGCGAGCCGCCGACCAAGGACGCTGCGCAGAACCTGTTCCACAACCTGTTCTTCACCTTCGAGCGCTACGACCTGTCCGCGGTCGGCCGCATGAAGTTCAACCGCCGCGTGGGCCGCAAGGAGACCACCGGCGAAGCCGTGCTGTACGACAGCAAGTACTTCGGTGAGCGCAACGACGAAGAGTCCAAGCGCCTGGTCGCCGCCCACGGCGACAGCTCCGACATCCTGGACGTGATCAAGGTCCTGACCGAGATCCGCAACGGTCGCGGCGTGGTCGACGATATCGACCACCTGGGCAACCGTCGCGTGCGTTCGGTCGGCGAAATGGCCGAGAACGTGTTCCGCGTGGGCCTGGTCCGCGTCGAGCGCGCGGTCAAGGAGCGCCTGTCGATGGCCGAGTCCGAAGGCCTGACCCCGCAGGAGCTGATCAACGCCAAGCCGGTTGCCGCTGCCATCAAGGAGTTCTTCGGCTCCTCGCAGCTGTCGCAGTTCATGGACCAGAACAACCCGCTGTCGGAAGTGACCCACAAGCGTCGCGTCTCGGCCCTGGGCCCGGGCGGCCTGACCCGTGAGCGCGCCGGCTTCGAAGTGCGCGACGTGCACCCGACCCATTACGGCCGCGTCTGCACCATCGAAACCCCGGAAGGCCCGAACATCGGCCTGATCAACTCGCTGGCCGTGTACGCCCGCACCAACCAGTACGGTTTCCTCGAGACTCCGTACCGCAAGGTCGTGGACGGCAAGGTCTATGACGAAGTCGAGTTCCTGTCGGCGATCGAAGAAAACGAGTACGTCATTGCGCAGGCCAACGCGCTGACCGACGCCAAGGGCACCCTGACCGAGCAGTTCGTTCCGTGCCGCTTCCAGGGCGAATCGCTGCTGAAGCCGCCGGCGGAAGTCCACTTCATGGACGTCTCGCCGATGCAGACCGTGTCGATCGCGGCCGCGCTGGTTCCGTTCCTGGAGCACGATGACGCGAACCGCGCACTGATGGGCGCCAACATGCAGCGTCAGGCGGTGCCGACCCTGCGTGCGCAGAAGCCGCTGGTCGGTACCGGCATCGAGCGCGCCGTGGCGCGTGACTCCGGTGTGACCGTGAACGCCCGCCGTGGTGGCGAGATCGTGCAGATCGACGCGGCCCGCATCGTGGTCAAGGTCAACGAGGAAGAGATCGTTGGCGCCACCGATGCAGGCGTGGACATCTACAACCTGGTCAAGTACACCCGTTCGAACCAGAACACCTGCATCAACCAGCGTCCGCTGGTCCAGGTGGGTGACGTCATCGCCCGCGGCGACGTGCTGGCCGACGGTCCGTCCACCGACATCGGCGAACTGGCCCTGGGCCAGAACATGCTGATCGCGTTCATGCCGTGGAACGGCTACAACTTCGAAGACTCCATCCTGCTCTCCGAGCGCGTGGTGGAAGAGGATCGTTACACCACGATCCACATCGAAGAGCTGACCTGCGTCGCGCGTGACACCAAGCTGGGGCCGGAGGAAATCTCCGCCGACATCCCGAACGTCTCCGAGCAGGCGCTGAACCGCCTGGACGAGAGCGGCGTGGTGTACATCGGTGCGGAAGTCCGCGCCGGCGACATCATGGTCGGCAAGGTCACCCCGAAGGGCGAAAGCCAGCTGACCCCGGAAGAGAAGCTGCTGCGCGCGATCTTCGGCGAGAAGGCTTCGGACGTTAAGGACAGCTCGCTGCGCGTTCCGCCGGGCATGGACGGCACCGTCATCGACGTGCAGGTCTTCACCCGCGACGGCATCGAGAAGGACAAGCGCGCCCGCCAGATCGAAGAGTCTGAAATCAAGCGCGTCAAGAAGGACTTCGACGACCAGTTCCGCATCCTGGAAGCCGCCATCTACATGCGTCTGCGTTCGCAGATCGTGGGCAAGGTGGTCAACGGTGGCGCTGGCCTGAAGAAGGGTGACGTGATCACCGACGCCTTCCTGGACGGCCTGAAGAAGGCTGACTGGTTCGCCCTGCGCATGAAGGACGAGGACGCTTCGGAAGCCATCGAGCGCGCGCAGAAGCAGATCCAGGCGCACGAGAAGGAATTCGAGCGTCGCTTCGCCGACAAGCGCGGCAAGATCACCGCCGGCGACGACCTCGCCCCGGGCGTGCTGAAGATGGTCAAGGTGTTCCTGGCCGTGAAGCGCCGCATCCAGCCGGGCGACAAGATGGCAGGCCGCCACGGCAACAAGGGTGTGGTCTCCAACGTGGTGCCGGTCGAGGACATGCCGTACATGGCCTCGGGCGAAACCGTGGACATCGTGCTGAACCCGCTGGGCGTGCCGTCGCGCATGAACATCGGCCAGATCCTGGAAGTGCACCTGGGCTGGGCGGCCAAGGGCCTGGGCCGCAAGATCCAGGCGATGATGGAGGCCCAGGCGGCGGTTGCCGACCTGCGCAAGTTCCTGGACGACATCTACAACCACGACGACACCAACGTGGCCAACCGTGTCGACCTGTCGCAGTTCAGTGACGAGGAACTGCTGCGCCTGGCCCGTAACCTCACCGACGGCGTGCCGATGGCCACCCCGGTGTTCGACGGTGCCACCGAAGCGGAAATCAAGCGCATGCTGGAACTGGCCGACCTGCCGAGCAGTGGCCAGACCCAGCTGTACGACGGCCGCACCGGTGAAGCGTTCGATCGCCACACCACCGTCGGTTACATGCACTACCTGAAGCTGAACCACCTGGTCGACGACAAGATGCACGCCCGTTCGACCGGTCCGTACTCGCTCGTCACCCAGCAGCCGCTGGGCGGCAAGGCGCAGTTCGGCGGCCAGCGCTTCGGTGAAATGGAAGTCTGGGCGCTGGAAGCCTACGGCGCGGCCTACACCCTGCAGGAAATGCTGACGGTGAAGTCCGATGACGTGCAGGGCCGCAACCAGATGTACAAGAACATCGTCGACGGTGAGCACGAGATGGTCGCGGGCATGCCGGAATCCTTCAACGTGCTCGTGAAGGAAATCCGCTCGCTGGCCATCAACATGGAACTGGAAGACAACTGATCCATGCCGGCGCGGCGGTCAACGCCGCCGCGCCGCTGGCAGTGAACTGAAAGCCCATCGACACAGCATTCCTCCTTCTGGAGAACACCATGAAAGACCTGCTCAACCTCTTCAACCAGCAGCGCCAGACGCTGGACTTCGACGCGATCAAGATCGCGCTGGCTTCGCCGGACCTGATCCGTTCGTGGTCCTTCGGCGAAGTGAAGAAGCCGGAAACCATCAACTACCGTACCTTCAAGCCGGAACGCGACGGCCTGTTCTGCGCCGCCATCTTCGGCCCGGTGAAGGACTACGAGTGCCTGTGCGGCAAGTACAAGCGCATGAAGCACCGCGGCGTGGTCTGCGAAAAGTGCGGTACCGAAGTGACCCTGGCCAAGGTGCGCCGCGAGCGCATGGGCCACATCGACCTGGCCTCGCCGGTCGCGCACATCTGGTTCCTCAAGTCGCTGCCGTCGCGCATCGGCCTGATGCTGGACATGACCCTGCGCGACATCGAACGCGTGCTGTACTTCGAAGCCTACGTGGTGACCGAGCCGGGCCTGACTGCCCTGGAGCGCCGCCAGCTGCTGACCGAGGAACAGTACCTGCAGGCCCGCCAGGAGCACGGTGACGACTTCGACGCCGCGATGGGCGCCGAGGCCGTGTACGAACTGCTGCGCACGATCGACCTGCAGTCGGAAATGACCCGCCTGCGCGAGGAAATCGCCGCTACCGGTTCGGAAACCAAGCTCAAGCGCCTCACCAAGCGCATCAAGCTGATCGAAGCCTTCCTGGAATCGGGCAACCGTCCGGAATGGATGGTCATGACCGTGCTGCCGGTGCTGCCGCCGGACCTGCGTCCGCTGGTCCCGCTGGATGGCGGCCGCTTCGCGACCTCCGACCTGAACGACCTGTACCGCCGCGTCATCAACCGCAACAACCGCCTGCGCCGCCTGCTCGAACTGAGCGCGCCGGACATCATCGTGCGCAATGAAAAGCGCATGCTGCAGGAGTCGGTCGATGCACTGCTGGACAACGGCCGTCGTGGCCGTGCCATCACCGGCACCAACAAGCGCCCGCTGAAGTCGCTGGCCGACATGATCAAGGGCAAGCAGGGTCGCTTCCGCCAGAACCTGCTCGGCAAGCGCGTCGACTACTCGGGCCGTTCGGTCATCGTGGTCGGCCCGTACCTGCGCCTGCACCAGTGCGGCCTGCCGAAGAAGATGGCGCTCGAGCTGTTCAAGCCGTTCGTCTTCGCCAAGCTGCAGCGTCGTGGCCTGGCCACCACCATCAAGGCCGCCAAGAAGCTGGTCGAGCGCGAAGAAGCCGAAGTCTGGGACATCCTGGAAGAGGTCATCCGCGAGCATCCGGTGATGCTGAACCGTGCGCCGACCCTGCACCGTCTGGGCATCCAGGCGTTCGAGCCGGTGCTGATCGAAGGCAAGGCCATCCAGCTGCACCCGCTGGTCTGCACCGCGTTCAACGCCGACTTCGACGGTGACCAGATGGCCGTCCACGTGCCGCTTTCGCTGGAAGCCCAGCTGGAAGCGCGTGCGCTGATGATGTCGACCAACAACATCCTGTCGCCGGCCAACGGCGAGCCGATCATCGTGCCGTCGCAGGACGTCGTGCTGGGTCTGTACTACATGACCCGCTCGCTGGAAAACAAGAAGGGCGAGGGCATGGCCTTCGCCAACATCGCCGAAGTGAAGCGTGCCTACGACAACCGCGTGGTGGAACTGCACGCGCGCGTCAAGGTCCGCATCACCGAAGTGGTGACCGACGAAGACGGCAACAAGCAGAACAAGACCTCGATCGTGGACACCACGATCGGTCGCGCCCTGCTGGCTGAAATCCTGCCGGAAGGCCTGCCGTTCGCGCTGGCCAACACCGAGCTGACCAAGAAGAACATCAGCCGCCTGATCAACTCCAGCTACCGCCAGCTGGGCCTGAAGGACACGGTCGTGTTCGCCGACAAGCTGATGTACACCGGCTTCGCGTACGCGACCCGCGCCGGCGTCTCGATCGGCATCGACGACATGCTGATCCCGGACGAGAAGAAGGGCATCCTCACCGAGGCCGAAGCCGAAGTGCTGGAAATCCAGGAGCAGTACCAGTCGGGCCTGGTCACCGCCGGCGAGCGCTACAACAAGGTGGTCGACATCTGGTCGCGCACCAACGAGCGCATCGCCAAGGCGATGATGGACACCATCGGTACCGAGAAGGTGGTCAATGCCAAGGGTGAGACCATCGACCAGAAGTCGATGAACTCGCTGTACATCATGGCCGACTCCGGTGCGCGTGGTTCGCAGGCGCAGATCCGTCAGCTGGCCGGCATGCGTGGCCTGATGGCCCGCCCGGACGGCTCGATCATCGAGACGCCCATCAAGGCGAACTTCCGCGAAGGCCTGAACGTGCAGGAGTACTTCAACTCCACCCACGGTGCCCGTAAGGGTCTGGCCGATACCGCGCTGAAGACCGCGAACTCGGGTTACCTGACCCGTCGTCTGGTCGACGTGGCACAGGACGTGGTGATCACCGAGGTGGATTGCGGTACCACCGAAGGCCTGATCATGACCCCGATCGTGGAAGGCGGCGACGTGGTCGAGCCGCTGAAGGACCGCGTGCTGGGTCGCGTGGTTGCCGAGGACGTGTTCCTGCCGGGCAACGACGAAGATCCGATCGTCACCCGCAACACCCTGCTGGACGAAGCCTGGGTTGCCAAGCTGGAAGATGCCGGCGTGCAGACCATCAAGGTCCGCTCGACCATCTCCTGCGAATCGGCCTTCGGCGTCTGCTCGCGCTGCTACGGCCGCGACCTGGCCCGTGGCCACCTGGTCAACATCGGTGAAGCGGTCGGCGTCATCGCCGCCCAGTCCATCGGTGAGCCGGGTACCCAGCTGACCATGCGTACGTTCCACATCGGTGGTGCGGCGTCGCGAGCTGCTGCGGTCGACAACATCACCGTCAAGACCACCGGCTCGGTCAAGTTCAGCAACCTCAAGTCGGTCGAGCATGCCAACGGCTCGCTGGTGGCAGTGTCGCGCTCGGGCGAAATCTCGGTGCTCGATGCCCACGGCCGTGAGCGTGAACGTTACAAGCTGCCGTACGGTGCGACCATCACGTCCAAGGACGGTGATGCGATCAAGGCTGGCCAGACCGTGGCCAACTGGGATCCGCATAACCACCCGATCGTGTCGGAAGTGGCCGGTTTCATCCGCTTCATCGACTTCGTCGACGGCATCACCGTCATCGAGAAGACCGACGAACTGACCGGCCTGGCGTCGCGCGAAATCACCGATCCGAAGCGTCGTGGTACCCAGGCCAAGGACCTGCGCCCGATCGTGCGCATCGTCGACGCCAAGGGCAACGACCTGTCGATTCCGGGCACCGACCTGCCGGCGCAGTACCTGCTGCCGCCGCGCTCGATCGTCAACCTGCAGGACGGCGCTGCCGTCGGCGTGGGTGACGTGGTCGCCAAGATCCCGCAGGAAGCGTCGAAGACCCGCGACATCACCGGTGGTCTGCCGCGCGTGGCCGATCTGTTCGAAGCGCGCAAGCCGAAGGATCCGGCGGTGCTGGCCGAGCGTTCGGGCATCATCAGCTTCGGCAAGGACACCAAGGGCAAGCAGCGCCTGATCATCAAGGACACCGATGGTTTGGAGCACGAAGAGCTGATCCCGAAGTACCGCCAGGTCATCGTGTTCGAAGGCGAGCATGTGACCAAGGGTGAAACCATCGTGGACGGCGAGCCGAGCCCGCAGGACATCCTGCGCCTGCTGGGTGTCGAACCGCTGGCCGCCTACCTGGTGAAGGAAATCCAGGACGTGTACCGCCTGCAGGGCGTGAAGATCAACGACAAGCACATCGAGGTGATCACCCGCCAGATGCTGCGCAAGGTCGAGATCACCGACCAGGGCAGCAGCAAGTTCCTGAACGGCGAACAGGTGGAGCGCCAGCGCGTTATCGAGGAGAATGCCCGCCTTGCAGCCCGCAATGAGCTGCCGGCGCACTTCGATCCGGTCCTGCTGGGTATCACCAAGGCCTCGCTGGCGACCGAATCGTTCATCTCGGCCGCGTCGTTCCAGGAAACCACCCGCGTGCTGACCGAAGCGGCCGTCCGCGGCACCTCGGACAACCTGCGCGGCCTGAAGGAAAACGTCATCGTGGGTCGCCTGATTCCGGCCGGTACCGGCCTGGCGTACCACAGCAACCGCCGCCGCGGCGCCTCCGGCCTTACCGAGTCGGAAATGCAGACCCTGGCCGGCACTCCGGCTGCGGTCGAGGCCGCGGCGGTTGAAGCCGAAGCTGAACAGGCCTCGGGCGAAGAATGATGCATCCGGTCCGGCCGCAAGGCCGGACCACCCGGGCGGTAGAGTCGACTGTTGGTCGACTGCCATCGAGAGTCGGCTAACAGTCGACTCTACCGGCGCAGGGCAGGGTGGACCTCGCGGTTCACCCCGCCAACCTGAACGGGGTACATGGAGGCCCCCCAGTAACGTTCCGGGATCAGGAGCGGGCTTGACAGGAGGCGTTTGACTGCTTTCCTGGCAGGTTGCTACAATCGTCTGTCTCAGCAGGCCAGAATTTTGGCCTGCTTTAACATTTCCGCATCTCTGGCCGGATTTTCCGGCCACCAATCAGAAGAACCTACTGATGGCGACGATCAACCAGCTGGTCCGCAAGCCGCGGCAAGCGACCACCTACAAGAGTGCCTCGCCGGCGCTCGACAAGTGCCCGCAGCGCCGTGGCGTCTGCACCCGTGTCTACACCACCACTCCGAAGAAGCCGAACTCGGCTCTGCGCAAGGTTGCCAAGGTCCGCCTGACCAACCAGGAAGAAGTGATTTCCTACATCGGTGGTGAAGGCCACAACCTGCAGGAGCACTCCGTGGTCCTGATCCGCGGCGGTCGCGTCAAGGACCTGCCGGGTGTGCGTTACCACACCGTTCGTGGCTCGCTCGACGCCGCCGGCGTTGCCAAGCGTCGCCAGGCCCGTTCCAAGTACGGCGCCAAGCGTCCGAAGGCATAAGGAGAGAGCACAATGTCGCGTAAGGGTAATACTCCGCAGCGTTCCGTCCTGCCCGATCCGAAGCACGGAAGCGAAACCATCGCCCGTTTCATCAACATGGTCATGCAGAGCGGCAAGAAGTCCGTCGCCGAGAAGATCGTGTACGGCGCCATGGACGTGATCACCGAGAAGAACAGCAGCGCCAACGCCATTGAACTGGTGCAGAAGGCTCTGGACAACGTCGCTCCGGCGGTCGAAGTCAAGTCGCGCCGCGTCGGTGGTGCCACCTACCAGGTGCCGGTCGAAGTGCGTTCGTCGCGCAAGATGGCCCTGGCCATGCGCTGGCTGATCGACTCCGCGCGCAAGCGCGGCGAGAACACCATGCCGAAGAAGCTGGCTGCTGAACTGATCGACGCCTCGGAAAACCGTGGCGGCGCCATCAAGAAGCGCGAAGAAACCCACCGCATGGCCGAAGCCAACAAGGCATTCGCCCACTACCGCTGGTGAGTTTGACGGCCTTGTAAAACAGGCAGGGCAGCACCACTTCGGTGCGTGCTGCCTCGCGGTCCCAGAAAGACTGCGCCAATCCGAAGGCCGCCGAAAGGCGGCGTTCGGCCATCCGAAATCCAAGAAATCTGAGAGGCTCCCGTGGCCCGTTCCACTCCCATCGAGCGTTACCGTAACTTCGGCATCATGGCTCACATCGATGCCGGCAAGACCACCACGTCCGAGCGCATCCTGTTCTACACCGGCAAGAGCCACAAGATCGGTGAAGTGCACGACGGCGCCGCCACCATGGACTGGATGGAGCAGGAGCAGGAGCGTGGCATCACGATCCAGTCCGCTGCCACCACCGCGTTCTGGAAGGGCATGGACAAGTCCCTGCCGGAGCACCGCTTCAACATCATCGACACCCCGGGGCACGTCGACTTCACCATCGAAGTGGAGCGCTCGCTGCGCGTGCTCGACGGTGCCGTCTTCGTCCTGTGCGCCGTCGGTGGCGTGCAGCCGCAGTCGGAAACCGTGTGGCGCCAGGCCAACAAGTACCACGTGCCGCGCATCGCGTTCGTCAACAAGATGGACCGCACCGGTGCCAACTTCCAGAAGGTCGTCGGCCAGCTGAAGGCCAAGCTGGGCGCGGTTGCCGTGCCGATGCAGCTGCCGATCGGCGCTGAAGACAACTTCAAGGGCGTTGTCGACCTGCTGAAGATGAAGGCCATCCACTGGGATGAAGCCTCGCAGGGCATGAAGTTCGAGTACAGCGACATCCCGGCCGATCTGCAGGCGGCTGCGGAAGAAGCTCGCCAGTTCATGGTCGAGACCGCTGCCGAAGCCAGCGAAGAGCTGATGGAAAAGTACCTGGGCGGCGAAGAGCTGGCCGAGGCCGAAATCATCAACGCGCTGCGTACCCGTACCCTGGCCACCGAGATCGTGCCGATGTACTGCGGCTCGGCCTTCAAGAACAAGGGCGTGCAGGCCATGCTGGACGGTGTGATCCAGCTGCTGCCGTCGCCGGTCGACGTGCCGGACGTGAAGGGCGTGGACGTTGACGACGACACCGTCGAAATGACCCGCAAGTCGGACGACAAGGCGCCGTTCTCGTCGCTGGCCTTCAAGATCATCACCGACCCGTTCGTCGGCGCGCTGACCTTCTTCCGTGTCTACTCGGGCACCCTGAACGGTGGCGACACCGTGCTGAACTCGGTGAAGGGCAAGAAGGAGCGCATCGGCCGCATCCTGCAGATGCACTCGAACAACCGCGAGGAAATCAAGGAAGTTCTGGCTGGTGACATCGCTGCTGCCGTGGGCCTGAAGGACACCACCACCGGTGACACCCTGTGCGCCGTGGATGCGCCGATCATCCTGGAGCGCATGACGTTCCCGGAGCCGGTGATCTCGATGGCCGTCGAGCCGAAGACCAAGTCGGACCAGGAAAAGATGGGTCTGGCGCTGGGTCGCCTGGCGCAGGAAGATCCGTCGTTCCGCGTCAAGACCGACGAAGAATCCGGCCAGACCATCATCTCGGGCATGGGCGAGCTGCACCTGGACATCATCGTCGACCGCCTGAAGCGCGAGTTCAACGTTGAAGCCAACGTCGGCGCGCCGCAGGTGGCCTACCGCGAAACCATCACCCTGGCTGACGTCAAGTCGGACTACAAGCACGCCAAGCAGTCCGGTGGTAAGGGTCAGTACGGTCACGTCGTGATCGAGCTGTCGCCGATCACCGCTGAAGATCGTGCCGATCCGAAGATCGCTCCGATGATCAAGGACGATTTCCTGTTCATCAACGACATCACCGGCGGCGTGATCCCGAAGGAATTCATTCCGTCGGTTGAAAAGGGCCTGCGCGAAACCATCACCAGCGGCCCGCTGGCTGGCTTCCCGGTCGTGGACGTCAAGGTGAAGCTGGTGTTCGGTTCGTACCACGACGTCGACTCCTCGGAAATGGCGTTCAAGCTGGCTTCGTCGATGGCCTTCAAGCAGGGCTTCGCCAAGGCCAAGCCGGTGCTGCTGGAGCCGATCATGAAGGTCGAGATCGTGACCCCGGAGGATTACCAGGGTGACGTGATGGGCGACGTCAGCCGTCGTCGCGGCGTGCTGCAGGGTTCCGACACCACCGGTGACGGTTCGGCCAGCATCATCAACGCGATGATCCCGCTGGGTGAAATGTTCGGCTACGCCACTGCTCTGCGTTCGCAGACCCAGGGCCGCGCCACCTTCACCATGGAATTCGATCACTACGAGCCGGCTCCGACCAACATCGCCGAAGCCGTCATGAAGAAGGGCTGAGCCTCGCTCAGCCTCTCTTGAAACCATTTACGAACAATCAAGGTATAGAACAATGGCAAAGGGTAAGTTCGAGCGCACCAAGCCGCACGTCAACGTCGGCACCATCGGTCACGTCGACCACGGCAAGACCACGCTGACCGCCGCACTGACCAAGATCGGTGCCGAGCGCTTCGGTGGCGAGTTCAAGGACTACTCCTCG
>NZ_JCAFVK010000018.1:0-16955 GCF_059372275.1 Stenotrophomonas sp. YJH_SMC_14-1 | reverse complement strand
GGCGGTTCAGGGAGAATCCGGCGTGGGGACCCAAGCTACTTCTCGGTCGCAAGACCTGGATCCACACGGTCGCCCACGCCGGGCTCTCGGCACCCAAGGTGCCAGATTGGCAAGAGATAAGATCCACGCCATGCGTGGATGTTCTGGGTAGATGCCGACCTTGGTCGGCACGCACGCCAACCAAGGTTGGCGACTACCGGTAGCCCAGCCACGCATGGCGTGGCCCTACCGGGTTGCCACCTGTGGCTCGCGAGCGGCGGCGCTCCATGCGCGCAGGCCGAACACGGCCAGGCCGAGGAAGAACACGTACAGCGCGGCGGTCACGTGCAGCGACTTGAACAGGTACGCACCCACATAGACCACGTCCACTGCGATCCATACCCACCAGCAGGCCACGTGGCGGCGGGCCTGCCACCATTGCCCGACCAGGCTCAGACCGGTCAGCAGCGCATCCAACCACGGCAGGGCAGCGTCGGTGAAGCTGTGCATGGCTGCACCCAGCGCCACGCCACCGCACAGGCCGATGGCCAGGTCGCGCAGCAGCGTGCCGCGTGCCAGCGGAACGATGCGGATGCTGCCCTCATCGGCGGCATGCTGTCGCCAGTTGAGCCAGCCATAGACCAGGAAACCACCGAAGGCGATCTGCAGCAGGGTGTCCGAGTACAGCTTGGCCTCGGCGAACACCAGGCCATACAGCGCCACCGACAGCAGGCCCACCGGCCACGCCGCCAGCCGGCGCCGGGCCATCAGCCAGACGCCGAGGATGCTGCACAGTGCGGAGGTCCACTCGAGCATCACGCCGCTCACAGCGCGAACGTCACCGACAGGCGGGCCTGTCGCGGTGCGCCGGGGAACAGGTAGTAGTCACCGCCGCTGCTGCCGGTATCGCGCCAGTAGAAGCGGTTGAACACGTTGTCCACCGACAGGTTCCAGGTCACTGTGCGCTCGCGCAGGCGATGCTGGAAACGCAGGCCAGCGTCGAACACTGAATAGTCCGGTGCGCGCACGCCGCCGTCGACACGTGCCACGTTGGCACCGGCATAGCGCCAGCCGCCGGTCACGTCCAGGCCCTGCACGAACGGCAGCGCGTAGGCCAGGTGCACGCTGGCGCGTACCTTCGGCACGTTCACCAGCTGATGGCCTTCATAGGCTGGCGTGCCGGTGTCGCGCGCGCGCGCCTGCAGCACGCTGGCGCTGGCCACGATCTGCAGCGCATCGGTCAGCTGGCCGTTGGCGGTCAGCTCCAGGCCGGTGTGGGTCTGCGTGCCTTCCTCGACGAAGGTGTAGCCGACGTCGCTGCTGTCCGGCTTGGCGTACTGGTACGGCTGCGAAATGCGGAACACGGCCGCGCCCAGGGTCAGCGCTTCGACCGGCACGTACTTCACGCCCACTTCCAGCTGCCGCGACTGCACCGACGGCAGGAAGGTGTCGGCGTTGCTGGTCCAGAACGGCGCTTCCTGGCCCAGCGAAATGCCGCGCACGTAGCTGGCATAGGCATTGAGCTGGTCGGTGGCCTTCCACACCACCGCGGTCTGCGGCAGGAAGCGCGACAGGCGGCTGTGCCGCTGCGGGGTGCCACGCTTGTCGTAGGCGCGCTCATCGAGGCGCACGAAGCGGCCACCGGCCAGCCACTGCCAGTCGTCACCGAAGCTCACCCGGTCCAGCGCGAAGAACGCGGTCTGGCGGCTGTCCAGGCGACGTGCGGATGGGCCCGGCATCTTCGGCGATGGCGCGAACACCGGCACCGGTGCCTCGTGGATGTTGCTGGTACCGACGTACTCGTTGACGCTCGGGCGCTTGTCCACGGTGCGGCGGAAGTAGTCGGCGCCGACGGTCAGGTGGTGACCGACGCTGCCGGTCTCGAAGCGGCCGCGCAGTTCGGCACGGGCCTGCTGGTTGCGGCGGGTGTCGTCCGGGCTGCGGTAGTCGTAGATGTCATAGTCGCCGTTGGGTGCGAAGTAGTTGCCTGGCACGCTGCCATCGGCACATTGCGCGGCGTAGTAGCAGCCGTAGGCGAAGGCGACGTTGTCATCGATCACCGAACGGCTGTGGCCGACCGATACACGTGATTGCCAGGCGTCGTTGAAGTCGTAGGTATGCAGCGCGGTGATGTTGGTGCTGGCGATATCCACCGGGCGCTGCCACGGCTGGTAGCCGAGCAGATGCTCGCGGTCGACACCGCGCGGCAGGTCACGCGCGCCCAGCAGCTGGTAGCCGGACACCGAGCGCTGCGAGCTGGTCTGGTAGTTGGCATCCACTTCCAGCTTGCCGCGCTCGCCGATCAGCCAGTCGGCGGCCAGCGAGTAGAAGTTGCGGCGGCCATCGGCGTGCTCGACGTAGGAATTGCTGGAATCCCATGCGGCATTCAGGCGGACGCCGAAGCGCGGGGTGATCCAGTGGCCGACATCGACGGCAACGTAGCGCGAGCCTTCCGAATCGGTGCCGAGCGTGGCGGTGCGCACTTCCGCCGGGCGCTTACCGATGTAATTGATGATTCCGCCCGGCGCCATCACGCCTGCCGCCAGGCCGGCTTCACCCTTGAGGATCTCCACCGACTGCACGTTCTCCAGCGCCAGGCGTTGTTCGCCGGCGATGGACAGCCCGTTGAAGCGGTAGCCGGTGGCCGCGTCCAGTGCGAAGCCTCGGATGGCGATGTTCTGGTAGTAGCCCACCGGCGCGTAGGCATCACCCAGCGAGGCATCGTTGCTGGCCAGCTCGGACAGCGAACGTACCTGGCGACCGTCGAGGTAATCGCGCTCGAGCACGTTCATCGACGCGGGCGTGTCCTTCCAGCTGCCGCCACCGAAGGCATTCACGCGCGAGGTATCGGCCTTCGGTTTGCCGGCCTGCACGCGCACCGCCGCCAGTTCGGTCGGCGAGCGCTCGGCGCCGGTGGCAGCCGCATCGGGGGACGTTTCGGCCTCGCTGGCGTGCAGCGGCAGCGCGGCGCAGAGGGCGAGGCAGAGCAGGGTGGGGCGCAGGCAGCGGTTCATTCGGTTCGTCTTCGGACAACAAGGGAGACGAAGCGACGGCGCGCAGGTGCACCGGCCCATGACGGGGGTGTGGCTGCGGCTCAAAGCTCCCTACGCCGGTGCAAACCGGATCAGGTTCCAAGGGACTCTCTCAGCCTGGCAGATCCAGGCACCCCCGCTTCAGGTGACCATTTCACTACAAATGGTACGGATTTGCGAGCCGGCGTCCTTCAGGCTGCCGCGTGCAGCGCGTTGAGCAGTGCCTGCCCCGGGGCGGTATGGAACCACGCCGGATGGCCGAGCATGAAGGGCTGCCACGCCACATCGGCATTGGCGGTCGAGCCGGTGACGCCCTCGAAATACTCCACTTCGGATAGTGCGAAGTCGAAATGCACCATCGGCAGCAGGTCGGCCAGCAGGTGCACGCGTGCCGCCGACAGCGGAAGCACCTGGCGGTAGCCGTCGAGCAGGGCCAGCGCAATATCGATGCGCACCGCCTCCATGCCGCGCTCCAGTTCCAGCCACGCCACCGCGTTGCGCTCGATCGCCGTGGCGAGGTCGAACAGCGCACTGGTGGGCGAGGCCAGGCCGAAATCCAGCACGGTACTGATCTGCCCATCGCGCCACAGCAGGTTGGAAACGTGCCAGTCGTTGTGCGCCCACAACCGTGGCTCATCGCGCAGGCGCTCGGCCAGGCCGGCATGCCACGGCAGCACGTCGCGCTGCAACTGCGCTTCCCATGGAATGCGCGCGAGATAGCGGGCCAGCCCGGGACGCTCGTGCAGCCCTGCCTTGATGGCCGCGATCGGATCGTCAGCACGGATCAGATCGTCGCGCGCGACCAGCACATGGGTGCTGCGTTGGGGCGCGTGGTAGCTGGCGGCGGCCCGGTGCAGCTGCGCGAGTGTGCGCCCGGCTTCGCGGGCCTGCGCGACATCGGTCAGCAGCGACCACGACACGGCGTCGCGGTACAGGTCCTCGCCGACGCCGATCGCATGCAGCTCGAACGTCCATTCGCCATGTTCGGCCGCAGTGTGGCCATCGGCCGCTGGCAGCACCTGCACCACCGGTACGCCCGCTGCGGCGAGATGGGCGATGAAGCGATGCTCTTCTTCCAGGCAGGCCGTGCTGCGCACGCTGTGGTGGTGGCGCTTGATGAACACCGCGCCTTCCACGCCGTTGACGATGGCGGCAGCCGACAGCGGCCGCGGGCTGTGCCAGCGCGGTTCGCTGCGCTCGTCCAGCTGCGGGTAGTGCTGGCGCAGCCACGCGATGTCCGCCGCGCTGATCGGTGGCCAGTCGGCAGCGACCTCGTCGTTGTTGAGGCCCTGCACGCGGTGGGAGGAAGAAGTCATGCCGCAGCCCCAGTGGGGAAAGTCACATCCAAGGCTGCGCATTCAACGCCATGCACGCGGCCAACGCAAACGGGCGGGTCATCGACCCGCCCGTCCGTGCATCGGCATGGGAGATGCCGCGCTGCTTACCAGCCGCGATGGCGACCGCGGTCGTGGTAGTAGCGGTTGTCGTAGTAGCGCTCGCGCTGCCAGCGACGGTCATCACCGCGGTCGTAGTAGCCGCTGCGGTAGTAGCCACGGTCGTAACGGCGATCGTAGCGGTCGTCGTAACGGCGATTGTCGTAGTAACGGCGGTCGCGGCGGTCGGAGGTGGTCAAGTTGCCGATCGCGCCGCCGGCCACGGCGCCGCCGACGGTGGCAGCGGGATCGCCGTTGGAGAGCAGGTTGCCGGCCACGCCACCGACCACGGCGCCGACCAGGGTGCGCTTGTCCTTCCTCGACATCGCGCTGGCATCGCTGACCACGGCGACACCGGCAACCAGTGCCAGGGCCATCGCCAGACCACGGAAGCTGAGTGTGGAAGTACTGAGCATGTTCGTTCTCCTGTGAGGTGCATGCCACGCTGGGCAGGGAGGGCGCGGGCGCCCCGGCTGCCGTGGAGACCACGCTGACGTTCCAACATTGCCGGAACATTGCCTGGTCCACCGTGCGGCTTGCGCATTCATCTAGCGGCAGGCGGCATGAAGCAAGGCTGAAAGCGGCCTCGGCCGCTCAGCTGGCAGAAAGGGAAAAGGCCACGCGGACGTGGCCCTCCCTTCTCTGCCAAGGCGTTGCGGGCTTAGATGCCCATCGCCTTCTGTGCCTGCCGGGCCTGCTCCTGCTGGGCGTCCTGCTGCTGGTGCAGCACGTTAGGCGCGCCCTGCACGGCACCGCTGCTGAGCGCGATGCTCTGCTCGCTGGCGGCTCGGGCCTCCACCGCCACGCGGCTGGCCGCCGGGTCACCGATCGTGCCCTGCACGGCAAACAGGCGTTCACCGTTCGGGCTGGGCACCACCGTGTCGATGCGCTGCAGGCCGGCGGCATGCGCCTCCTTGGTCAGGGCCGCCGCGGCGCTTTCCAGCGCGTGGCGATCCTTGAAGGTGCCGGCCGGCAACAGTTCCAGACCCTTGCTGGCCTGGATGAAGAGCGGATTGCGCGGGTGCCGTTCGTCGTTCAGCAGCGGGCGCTCGCGGGCTTCCTTGATGGCCTCCAGCGTCTTCGCCCCGACAATGCCGTCGGCCACCAGGCCGTTGTCCTTCTGCAGCTGGCGCACCGCCGCGTCGGTGTTGCGGCCGAAGCGGCCATCCTCGACCAGCGGCTTGCCGTCGGCACCGACGTAGCCGAGGTGGCCCAGCTGCTCCTGCACCTTGCGCACGCCCTCGCTGTGCGCGCCCTGCTTGTACAGTTCGGCGTGCGGCGTGGCAGCGGCCTTGTGCTCGGCGGCAGGCTTGCCCTGGGCCTGCTCGTGCGACGGGGTGCGGTTTTCCAGCAGGTCGCGCGCCTTGGACAGCGGATCGGAGGCGTACAGCTTCCAGTTCGGGTGGTCCTTCACCTGCTTGAGGTAGTCCTCGACCGGCATGGTGTGCACGCCCTTGCTGCCGGTGGACTGGCTGATCAGCAGCTTGTCGGTGGTGGGGTCGCGCACCACCATCACGATGTGGTCGATGCCGTTCCAGTGCTCGTGGCGGGTCCTGGCCGTATCCAGGCCGATGATCATGCCTTCCTTCAGCGCACCGGGCTTGAGGATCGCGTCGCGGTCAAGCAGCACGCCGGACTGGTCGAATGCCTTGCGCACGATGCCGCCGGAACCCAGGTTGCCCAGGTCGATGCGATCGGCCTTGCTGAAGACCGCATGCCCGGCCTTCTGGTTGATCTCGTCCATGGTGCGGTTCTGCAGCGTGCCGACCCAGCCGGAGCAGTCGATGTAACCCTGCTCCACGTTCTTGCCGGTCTTGCCCGGTACGTACAGCGCGTGACCCGGAATGTTGATGGCGTACTTCACGTGGTCGTACTTCACGCCGGCCTCGTAGGCGGCCTGCAGTTCGATGCCCGGCTTCGGTGTGGCAGCCGCCGCTGCGGTTGCCGCCAGCGTGGCTGCACCCGCCGCCACGGCTGCGCTGGCCTGTGCAGGCGCGGCCGGGGCCTGGCCCTGGCCCTGCGCCACCGCCTGCGGTTCGATGTTCTTTTCCGGAATGCTGATCGCCGCGTACTTGTGGATGTAGTAGCTGGAGAACGTCCGCGCCAGGTCGCCATCGTTCATGCCGCGCATCTCGGCCAGGGTGTGGCCGGTCAGCGCCTTCGCGTCGGAACCGATCTGGTTCAGCACGTTGCGGCGCATGTTGATCTCTTCGCCGTGGCCGTTGCGGACCACGCCGAAGGTGCCGGTGGCAATCGCGGTCTGCACCGAGCCATAGCCGGCGCTGCCCTGCTGGTGGGCCAGGTACAGGTCCAGGCCGGTCGGCGTACTGCCTCCGGACAGGTACGGGTGGCCGGTGCGCTCGTTGCGGCGTGCCATCGAGTCCAGGTTGTCCTGGTACATCTTTGCGGCCGCTTCGGTGTTGCGGGTCGGGTCGAACTCGTGGCCGGTCAGGTGGTACTGGCGCGCGGAGCCGGGCACGAACTGGAACAGGCCCTTGGCGCCGGACGAGGTATTGTGGGCGCGCTCGTTGAAGGTGCCGCCGGTCTCGATGTGCGCGAAGCGCATGAAGTCATCGACCGGAAGGCCTTTCTGCCGGGCGACCTGCTCGACGATGTCCAGAACTTCCTTTCTGCTGTAGTCATGCTGTGCCATGACGTTTTCCTCGGGGTTGATGGAGCGGCGCATGCCGCGAATCGCCAACCGGACTCATCCGTGAGTCAAGAACATGTCGGTCAACAGGAAACCCGCGCGTGGGCGGGTGCTATCAGGGCGCGACGTACTGCTGGGTCGCGCTGTCGAAGGTGTAGTGCACGGCGTCGCCGGCGCCCAGCGCACGGGTCTTGCCGGGGCCTTCGATGGTGGTGCCCTTGAAGGTCACGGTCAGTCGCGGCAGGCCGCTGCCGTCGGCAGCGAAGGCCAGTTCGCCATCGCTGTCGGTGCAGGGCATCACGTTGCCTTCGTCGCAGGCGGCGCTGTTGTCCTCGCCCGTACGCACCGAGCCGACATAGCGCCAGACCTTGCTGTCCACGTCGTCTTCGCTGCGCTTGGGGTTGAACAGCAGCAGCGCATAGCCGGTGCTGCTGATGCCGCGGTCGAAGCTGCTGGTCGGCACCGCCAGCAGCAGGCGACCGTCGGCGGTGCGATGTTCAAGCGGCTTGCGCCGGGTATCGACATCGTCGGCCTTGTCGTACGCGCCCAGCGCGCCGATGGTCCATTCCTGGCCACGGAACTTCCATGGCTTCTTCGCGTCGGTGCCGGCCAGCACGAAAGTGGCCTCGGCGAGGTTGGCGCGGTCATCCGGACCGGCCGGCGTCTGCTCGCCCGGCTTGCCGTAGTGCTCGCGGGTATCCCAGGAGAAACCCGTGTAATACGTGGTGCCATCGAGGGTGAAGGTGTGGCCGAACCAGAAGGTCGCCACGCTGCCGTTCTGGACCTCGTAGGAGGTCGCGCCATCACCGTCCACCTGGTAGGTGAAATACATCACGGTCGGCGCGTCGGGCGGGGTGACGGCGGTGTCGGGAGAGGTGTTCTGCATCGGGGCAACATCCTGTCGGGGCGCATCGGCAGCCTGCACGGGGGCGCCAGGCTGGGAGGACGAGGGGGCCGGATCGGCGGCGCTGCAGGCCGCAGCGGAAAGAGAGACGAGCAGGCACGCCGCGAATGCGCGCAGGGGCCGCAACGGCAGGGTCCAACATGGCTCGGGGGGGTGATGCATGCGCCTCTCCATGGTCAGCGTTGCCGGGCCAGACGGCCGGCAGGAAACCGCACCCCATCCACCTGGGACGGGAGCGAGGACATGAGCCGGCCGATTCCTTCGACCTCGCATTGAAAACCCATGCCGGGTCATCTTGGCACAGAACGGCGGCCGGTCAAAGAGGGCGGTGACAGATGCCCTCACAGTGTGATCTGGTTCTCAGATCTTGCCGTCGCGCAGGTAGTCGAACAGTTCGGCGTCGCCCTTCAGGCCCAATTTGAGCATGGCGTCGCCTTTCTGCCGGCTGATGGTGCTGACGCTCTTGTGCAGCTGCAGCGAGATCTCCTTCACCGTCATGCCGGTGCCGAGCAGCCGCAGCACTTCCACCTCGCGTGGCGACAAAGGCTTGCCGTCGCCCTCGCGCATGCGCCAGCTGCCCGCAGCCTCGACCCGCTCACGCAGGCTCCGGCTGATGTAGGGCTGGCCCCGATAGACCGCCTGGATGGCCTGCGGTAGTTCGTCCATCGACGAGCTCTTGTCGACCAGGCCGAGCACGCCGCTGTCGAGCACCATGCGCAGGATCGCCAGGTTGTTGGAGACGCTGAGCATCAGCACCGGCAGGTCGGGGAAGCGGCGGCGGATCATGCCGATCATGGCGAAGCCGTCGGCCTGTGGGCTGCCCGGCATGGAATAGTCGGTCACCAGCAGGTCGCAGGGTTGGCTGCCGAGCAGGGCCATCAGCGCCTGCGCGCTGTCAGCCTCGCCGACCACGCGGCCGACCCCGCTCGATTCGATGACGGCGCGGGTACCGATACGGACCACAGGGTGGTCGTCTGCGATGATGATGCGCAAGCTCATTGCTCTAGTATGGCCACCGGGCAAGCCGGGCCGCGACCATCGCGGCCCTGTCAGGATTCTAGGAGATCGACGCCGATGCGTAGCTGGGCTGTTCGCGGGCTGGTCCTGCTGCTGGCCGTGCTGGTGCTGCCCGTGGCGCTGGCACAGGCAGTGCCTGGGCTGTTGCCGCTCAGTCCCCTGCAGCGCGAGTACCTCGCCGCCCATCCAAGCATCGTCGTGGGGCAGTATGACAGCGGCTGGCCACCATTCGAGTCACTCCGTGATGGCCAGCAGGTGGGTCTGGGTCCGGATTATCTGTCGCTTCTTGCCCGTCAGTTGGGTGTGAAGGTCGAGGCCCGTCGTTTTCCGGATTGGACCTCCGTGCTGGATGCGGCATGTCGTGGCGAGATCGATGTGGTGATGAATGTCGGTCTGAGTGCCGACCGCACCCGCTGCATGGTCTATACCGCCGCCTATGGCGAGGCACCGCTGGCCCTGGTGGGCCGCCCCGACGACCTGCGTGCCTCGGACAATCCCGATCTGGATGGACTGCGGGTGGTGATCGAGCAGGATTTCCTGACCGGCCCGCAGGTGCGCGCGCGTTTTCCACAGGCCCGTCAGCTTGTCGCAAACAGCTCGTTGGCGGCACTCGAGATGGTCAGAGACGACAAAGCTGATGTCTATATCGGCAATGCCTATGTCGCCACCGAACTGATCGCCACCCAGCGCCTGCAGGGCGTGGTGCTGCTGCGGCCGAGCGATCTGCCTCCCGAACGCCTGCACTTCGGTGTACCCAACAGCAAGCAGCCGCTGGCAGAAGCGTTGGATCTGGCCCTGGCTGCGACCAGCCAGGCCCAGCGCGATGCCCTGGTGCAGCGCTGGCTGCCGCCACCGCAGTGGTCGGCATCGGCGCAGATGGCGCTGAGCCGGGCCGAGAAGCGGGTGCTGGAACAGCCGTTGAAGATCGGTTTCGCACCGAACGCGGCGCCGCTGTCGTTCACCGACGAGCAGGGCAAGCCCAGCGGCCTGGCCAGTGAGTACCTGCGCCGTCTGATGCAGGCCGGCGCCAACCTGCAGCCGGAGAGCAGCCACGACTGGTATGAGGTGCGCGAGAAGGCCCGCCGTGGCGAGCTGCAGGCGGTGATGGGAATTCCGGCCGATTCGCGCTACCTGGGGCCGGATTGGGTGTTCAGCCAGCCCTTCATCAGTGTGCCGAACGTGATCGTCAGCCGCGTCGACAGCCCAGCCCTGCTGGGCATGTCGGACCTGCAGGGCAAGCGCGTGCTGCTGTCCGATCCCGAGCGTGTGCGGGGCTACGTGCTGCAGCAGGCACCGCAGGCCCGGATCATGGCGGCACGCAGTGCGGAACAGGCGATGCAGCGGCTGCTTGATGGCGAGGCCGATGCCTACGTGGGCAATCTGGCGGTGGTCGACTACCTGCTGCGCAGTCGTTTCCCCGGCCGCCTGCAGGTCGCTGCACCGGCGGGCTTCAACGATCAGCTGGTGCTGGCGGTGGAGCGGCGGCATGCCGCACTGGCGACCACCTTCGATCGCCTGCTGCTGCAGATGACGCCGCGCAAGCATGAGGCGCTGCGTGGCGACTGGCTGGCGGTGGAGTATCGCAATGGCGTTGACTGGAAAAGCGCACTGCACTGGGGCCTGCCACTGCTGGTGGTGCTGCTGACCGCGTTGTTGGTGCATGGCATCGGCTACTGGCGCCTGCGCCGCGAAGTGACCAGTCGGCGTCATCTGGAACAGCGACTGGCCGAGGTCACCGACAACCTGCCTGCGGTGGTCTACCAGGCACGCCGCGACGCCGATGGCGTGCTCAGCTTCCCGTTCATCGCCGGTGATCTGCAGGCGTTGTTCGGAATCAGCCGGCAGCAGGCCGAGCAGGACGCCAGGACGCTGCTGGAACGCATTGAGGAAGACGATCGCGCACACATCCTGCAGGCCGTCGAACAGGCCGCGCGCCAGTTCGCGCCGCTGATCCTCGAGTTCCGCCTGCGCGCCGAGGGCGAAGGCGCGCGCTGGGTGCGCAGCCAGGCCCATCCGTATGCCGCAGAAGCCGGTGCGGTGACCTGGAGTGGCTACTGGGTGGATGTGAGCGAAGCGCGTGCACAGGCCGACGCCCTGGTCACGGCCAAGGCCGAGGCCGAGCAGGCGGCGGAAGCGAAGTCGCGCTTCCTGGCGACCATGAGCCATGAAATCCGCACGCCGATGAGTGGCGTGCTGGGCATGCTGGAAGTGCTGGCGCATTCGCCGCTGGACATCGAACAGCAGCGCATCCTGGGGGTGATCGAGGACTCGGCGCAGATGCTGCGGCAGATCCTGGACGACATCCTCGACTACTCACGGCTGGAGGCTGGCGCACTGCGCCTTGAGCCGGTGCCGCAGCCGCTGCGGCCGTTGCTGGAGAGCGTGTGCCGCCTGCTCTCCGCACAGGCCAGTGCACGTGGGTTGGCGCTGCACGTGCAGATTGACCCGCAGCTGGCGCCGGCCCACGAAGTGGATGGCGTACGCCTGCGCCAGATCGTGTTCAACCTGCTCAGCAACGCCATCAAGTTCACCGCGCAGGGCGAGGTTCGCCTGCAGCTGGAGGTGCTGGGGCCGACCAGCGAGGAGGGGGCTCAGCCGCTGTGCCTGAGTGTCACCGATACCGGCATCGGCATTGCACCGGAACAACTGCAGCACCTGTTCGCGCCGTTCACCCAGGCCGGTGCCTACATCCAGCGAGACCACGGTGGCACCGGGTTGGGCTTGAGCATCTGCCAGCGTCTGGTGCAGATGATGGACGGCGAGCTGGCGTTGCACAGTACGCTGGGCGAGGGCACCCGCGCCGAGGTGCGGCTGTCGCTGGTGGAGGCCGGTAGTGGCGATGTCGAGGCCCTGGTGGCCGAGCAGGATCAGGTGGCGCTGCTGCCTGCGCCGCTGCGCGAGGCACGGGTGCTGGTGATCGAGGACCATCCGACCAACCAGGCGATGATGGCCTGGCGCCTGCAGCAGCTGGGCGTGCCGCACGTGATTGTCGGTGACGGCCAGCAGGGACTGGATCGGCTGTCGTCGGAGAGCTTCGATCTGGTGATCACTGACTGCCGGATGCCGGTGCTGGATGGCTTTGGCTTCACCCGGCTGCTGCGCGAACGCGAGGGACGCACCGGGCAACCCCGGCTGGCCGTGCTGGCGCTGACCGCCAGCGTGCTGGACGACGATGCGCGTCGTTGCCGTGAAGCCGGCATGGATGAGGTGCTGGCCAAGCCATTGTCATTGGCGACGCTGCGCGCGGCACTGCTGCGCTGGTTGCCGCAGGCGCAGGGGCAACGGTTCGAGGAGCCCCTGGCCGAGTCCGCTGCCGTCGATGACAGGACGCTGCCCGATCTGGACAGCCTGCAGCGGCGCTTCGGCTCACGTGCGGTGGCCGAGCGGTTGCGCGACAGCCTGCTGCAGGCCAGTGCAGGTGACCTGGCCGCTGTGCAGCGCGCGCTGGAGGCCGGCGACCGTGAGGCTGCCGCGCTGCACCTGCATCGCCAGGCCGGTGGCTTGGGCGCGGTGGGAGCGACGGTGCTGGCTGCGCAGGCCAATGCCCTGGTCGAACGCCTGCAGGATGCGGCCGAGACCGATCCGGAGCCGTTGTTCACCGCGGTGGCGGCATTCGTGGCGCGGCTGCAACAGCAGTTGCAGCGCCTGGCTCACTGAGCCGACTGCTGATGCAGGTAGGCGATCACCAGCGCACGGCGTTCGGCGCTGGGGAAGGCGTTGTACATGCGTGTGCCCGGTACAACATGGGTGGGTGACTGCAGGAACGCATCCAGGGTCTGCGCGGTCCAGGTGATGTCGGCGCGGCGCATGCCATCGGAGTAGCCGTAGTCGGGCAGGCTGCCGGCGCGCCGGCCGATCACGCCGTGCAGGTTCGGCCCGAAGCGGTGGATGCCCCCGGGCTGCACGGTGTGGCAGCCGGCACACAGTTCAAACGCGCGCTGCATGGCCTGCTGCTGCGCCTGTTCCGGTGTGGCCGGTGCCGCAGGCGGGCGCTGGCAGGCCGTGGCCGCCAGGGCCACGGCAACGGTGATGAGCAGGCGGAAAGCACGCATGGGCGGGCAGGATAGCGACGCAGCGGGGCAGGTGGGCTGCGACACGCGGTCGCAGCCCGTGGCGTTCACATGCCCGAGTAGTTCGGGCCGCCGCCGCCCTGCGGGGTCACCCACACGATGTTCTGGGTGGGGTCCTTGATGTCGCAGGTCTTGCAGTGCACGCAGTTCTGCGCGTTGATCTGCAGGCGCGCGCTGTCGGCTTCGCCGACGAACTCGTACACGCCGGCCGGGCAGTAGCGCGCTTCCGGGCCTGCGTACTCGGCCAGGTTCACCTTCACCGGAATGCTCGGGTCCTTCAGCGTCAGGTGGCTGGGCTGGTTCTCGTCGTGGTTGGTGCTGCTCAGGAACACCGAGCTGAGTCGATCGAAGGTCAGCACGCCATCCGGCTTCGGGTAGGCGATGCGGGTGTGCTTGGCCGCCGGTTCCAGGCAGGCGTGGTCGGGTTGGGTGCGGTGCAGGGTCCACGGCGGGTTGCGCACGCCCAGCTTGGGAAGCAGCCACTGTTCCACGCCGGTCATCAGCGTGGCCACGGTCTGGCCCTTCTTGAACCACTGCTTGAAGTTCTTGGCCTGCTGCAGTTCGGTGAACAGCCAGCTGGCTTCGAACGCCGTCGGATAGGCACTCAGTTCATCGTGCTGGCGGTCGGCGGCCAGTGCATCGAACGCGGCGTCGGCGCACAGCATGCCGGTCTTGATCGCGGCGTGGCTGCCCTTGATGCGGCTGGCGTTGAGGTAGCCGGCCTCGCAGCCGACCAGCGCGCCACCGGGGAACACCGTCTTCGGCAGCGACAACAGGCCACCGGCGGTGATCGCACGCGCGCCGTAACCGATGCGGGTGCCACCCTCCAGGTGCTTGCGGATGGAAGGATGGGTCTTGAAACGCTGGAACTCTTCAAACGGGCTCAGCCACGGGTTCCTGTAGTCCAGGCCGACCACGTAGCCGATGGCGACCTTGCCGCCGTCGGCGTGGTACAGGAACGCGCCGCCGTAGGTGTCGCTGTCCAGCGGCCAGCCGGCGGCATGCACCACCAGGCCCGGCTCATGCTTGGCCGGGTCGATCTGCCACAGTTCCTTGATGCCGATGCCGTAGGCCTGCGGGTCCTTGCCTTCGTCCAGCTTGTAGCGGGCGATCAGCTGGCGACCGAGGTGGCCGCGTGCGCCTTCGGCGAAGATCGTGTACCTGGCGTGCAGCGCCATGCCGCGCTCGAAGGCCGGGCCGATGCTGCCGTCCTTCTCGATGCCCATGTCGCCGGTGGCCACGCCGATCACTTCACCGTTGTCGCCGAACAGCACTTCGGCGGCGGCGAAGCCGGGGAAGATCGCCACTTCCAGCGCCTCGGCCTGCTGCGCCAGCCAGCGGGTCACTTCGCCCAGGCTGATGATGTAGTTGCCTTCGTTGTGGAAGCACTCCGGCAGCAGCGCGTTGGGCGTGCTGCGTGCGCCGGTTTCGCTGAGGAACAGGAATTCGTCGCGGGTGACCTTCTGCTTCAGCGGTGCGCCACGCTCGGCCCAGTCCGGGAACAGTTCGGCCAGCGCGCGCGGATCCATCACCGCGCCGGACAGCACGTGCGCGCCTGGTTCGGACCCCTTCTCCAGCACGCACACCGACAACTCGCGGCCGGCTTCGATCGCGCGCTGGCGCAGGCGGATCGCGGTGGCCAGGCCGGCGGGGCCGGCGCCGACGATCACCACGTCGAATTCCATTACTTCACGCGGGGGCAGGGCGTTGGCTTCAGCGCTCATCGATTGCATGACTCGTGGGTAGGGCCGGCATCGGGGCCACCGGCGGTGCCTGGGAATCGCGCGTGCAGCCACGGGCGAAACGGTTGTTTGAATGTGTCAGGGTACCGGGACGCGCGTGATCGAGCTAGATCGGCGATGTTCACGCCCGGATTGCTGCAATGCAGCGTAGGGCCGCAGCCCTGCCGGTGCCGACCCTGGCCGGCACGCGCTGTGCGGATGACCGACAATGGCCCGGTCCTGACTGCGCGTGAGTGCCATGGCTTTGCATCCGTACGATCTGTTCGATGTCCGTTCCCTGCTCAACGAGGAAGAGCGCGCGGTGCAGGAGAGCGTCGCCCGCTTCACCAACGAGCGCGTGCTGCCGATCATCGGCGATGCCTTCGACCAGGCCCGTTTCCCCGCCGAGCTGGTGCCGGAGATCGCGTCTCTGGGCCTGCTCGGCGCGACACTGCCGGCCGAATACGGTGGCGGTGGCCTCGGCGCGGTCAGCTATGGCCTGATCTGCCAGGAGCTGGAGCGCGGCGATTCTGGCCTGCGCAGCTTCGTTTCGGTGCAGAGCTCGCTGTGCATGTATCCCATCTACGCGTACGGCAGCGAGGAACAGCGCCAGCAGTGGCTGCCGGCGATGGCACGCGGCGAGCTGATCGGCTGCTTCGGCCTGACAGAGGCGCACGGCGGGTCCGACCCGGCCAGCATGAAGACCCGCGCGGTGCGCGACGGCAGCGACTGGCGCATCAGCGGCAGCAAGATGTGGATCACCAGCGGCCCGGTGGCCGACCTGGCCATCGTCTGGGCACAGACCGAAGATGGCATCCAAGGCTTCGTGCTGGAAAAGGGCATGGCCGGCTTCACCACGCAGGAGATCAAGCACAAGATGAGCCTGCGCGCGTCGCTGACCGGCGCGCTGTTCTTCGATGACGTGCGCGTGCCCGACAGCCATCGCCTGCCGAACGTGAAGGGCCTGAAGGGGCCGCTGGGCTGCCTGACCCAGGCCCGTTACGGCATCAGCTGGGGGCCGATCGGTGCGGCGATTGCCTGCCTGGATGAAGCGCTGGGCTATGCCAAGGAGCGCGTGCTGTTTGGTCGTCCGCTGGCGGCCACGCAGAGCGCGCAGATCAAGCTGGCCGAGATGGCCCGCCGCATCACCACCGCGCAGCTGCTGGCCTTGCAGCTGGGCCGCCTGAAGGAAGCCGGCCAGCTGCAGCCGCAGCAGGTCAGCCTGGCCAAGTGGAACAACTGCCGCATGGCGATCGACATCGCCCGCGAGTGTCGCGATCTGCTTGGTGGGGCTGGGATCACCACCGAGCACGTGGCGATCCGCCACGCGCTGAACCTGGAATCGGTGATCACCTATGAAGGCACCGAGACCGTGCACCAGCTGGTGATCGGCCGCGAACTGACCGGCATCAACGCGTTCTGAGTGCACCGGTAGTGCCGGCCGCTGGCCGGCGTTGCCGAGTAGGGTGGGCGACATGGGACGCCTATCCGGAGATGCAAGCTGAATGAAGAACAATCCCGTTGTAAGGCTGCTGTGTCTCCCGTTGCTCTTCCAAGCCTCCGTGCTGCAGATGGCGTGGGCAGGCGACGGAGATGATGGGGCATGGGCAGGCAGCTATTCGCAGGCGAGCGATCTGTGTACCGAACCTGGCAACGGACGTAGTTGCCGCGATGGGTTCAGGGACCGCCTGTCGATCGTCGAAGAATCACTAGGCTATAGGGTTGAGCTGCACAGTACCCAGGCGATGCAGCACGTCTGCTCCTTCGTGCTGCATATGAATCCAGAAGGCGGAAAACTGATTCATCAGTCCGAACTAGGCACAGTGGCTATCGAGAAACATGCAGGTGCGCTGAGAGTCTCATCCGGCGGGATCGACCCGACGGTAACGGGCTTGGGCATGTGCGGTGCGCATGCCGATATTGATGGTCTGGAGTTTTCTTCTGTGGGCAATCGCACGCGCCCCGGGCAACGCAAGGGCGCCCACTCCTGATTGATCCAGGCGGAAGGCATCCACGCATGGCGTGGATCTTATCTCTTGCCAATCTGGCACCTTGGGTGCCGAGAGCCCGGCGTGGGCGACCGTGTGGATCCAGGTCTTGCGACCGAGAAGTAGCTTGGGTCCCCACGCCGGATTCTCCCTGAACCGCC
>NZ_JCAFVK010000017.1:0-17896 GCF_059372275.1 Stenotrophomonas sp. YJH_SMC_14-1 | reverse complement strand
CCAACTGTTCGGGCGGTTCAGGGAGAATCCGGCGTGGGGACCCAAGCTACTTCTCGGTCGCAAGACCTGGATCCACACGGTCGCCCACGCCGGGCTCTCGGCACCCAAGGTGCCAGATTGGCAAGAGATAAGATCCACGCCTTGCGTGGATGCCTTTCGCGCATCACGCATCGAAACATGGTCACTCCGGCCGTATAGCGGGCAACAATCGCCTCGTAGAGTGCCTGTTGTTTCCGTGCCCCACGGCGCCCTGCCATGTCCGATGAAATCCCTACCCGCTTCGATCCGCTGCCTGCGGCGCTGCAGACGCATCTGCAGCACCAGCGCTCGCTGATCGCCGCGCGCGTGGCGGCCGGCTTCCCGACGTTGCCGGTGCAGTGGCCGCTGGCGGCCAGCACACTGCAGCGCGTGGTCGATGCCGAGCTGATCGATCGTGCCGACTGCGATGGCTGGGAAGCGCTGGGCGTGGCATTCGGTGACACCCTGGCCCAGCGCGTGCCGGGCCTGGCCTGGATGCAGGTCACCGATGCCTGGGGCATCGACGCGGTGCTGCGTTATGCCAACAGCAGCCTGCAGATCGGCGCCAGCACGCTGCTGCTCAAGCGCGCCGAGCAGGGCGAGATCATCGACATCGCCCACCTGCTTGCGTGGCTTGAGGAATTCGTCGCCACCCGCGCCGACGATTACGCCTGACGGCACATCGGGGTAGATCCACGCCATGCGTGGATGAATGAGACCACGCGACGGTGCCATCCACGCCATGACGTGGATCTACAGCCAGCGGCCGTCGACCATCACGCGGCGCTCCACCGGCACTCCGGCCACGGCGGCCGGGCCGTGCTCGGCACGCACGGCCACGAACGTCGCCGGCCGGCCTTCGGCAATGCCATGCTGCGGCAGGCCGATCACCTGCGCGGCGTGGGTGGTGACCATGTCCAGCGCCAGCATCAGGTCGGCGTCGGTGTAGAACCCGGAACGGTAGCCCAGCAACATCGCGCGCTGCAGCAGGTCCCCATTGCCATACGGCCACCAGCAGTCGCGGATGTTGTCATTGCCTGCGAACACGCGCACACCGGCATCATGCAGCGCGCGCAGCGGCGGGAACGGATGATCGCCCGGCGCGTTGCTCATGATCGCCACACCCGCCGTGGCCAGTGCTTCGCCCACCTGCAGCGCGCGCGCCAGCGGCACTTCGCCCAGCGAATAGGCATGGCTGACCGCAACCCGCCCCTGCAGGCTGGCGGCCCGCGTCCGCGCCGCGATGCGCAGCAGCTGGGCCAGGCCGGTTTGGCCGGGCTCGTGCAGATGGATGTCCAGCTGCACGCCGTAACGCTCGGCCAGGCCGAACAGCAGCGCCAGCTGGCCTTCGGCATCACCATCGAGCGTGGTCGGGTCGATCCCGCCGAGCACCTCCACGCCCGCGGCAAGCGCCTGCTCCAGTACGGCGGCGGTGCCGGGACAGGACATCACCCCGGCCTGCGGAAACGCCACCAGCTGGATCCGCATGATGTCGGCGCAGCGCAGTGCCGCCTCGCGCACCGCTTCGAGATGGCCGAGACCGGTGCTGCCGTCGATATCGACATGGCAGCGCATCGCCACCGTACCGAAAGCACTGCATTGGCGGATCAGCGCCTCGGCACGGTCCACCATCGGTGCCGCACCCGCCACCGCCGCCTTCTCCACCGCCAGCCGCTCACGCAGGCTGTTCACCGGCTGGTGCGGGTGCCAACGGTCGCCGACGAAGCTCTTGTCGAGGTGAATGTGGCCGTCGATCAGCCCGGGCAGCACCGCGAAGCCCTGCAGGTCGACGCATTCCGCCCCTTCGACGGGCGTGGCCTCGCCATTGAGCCCGCTGATGCGGCCATCACGGATATGGAAATGCAGTGGCGCACCGTCGCGGTCGACACCGCCATGGACGAACTGGAGGGTCATCGGGAACTCCCGGAATGCCAAGAATGGCGCCATCGTGCGCCTCGCCGCAGCCATCGGCCAACGAAATATCTGGATGGCACGCATTCACCAGAACGATGACTGCCCTGCGACAACCGGTCGCAGCCACGCCGTGCACACCCCTGAACGGGTAACATGGGCGCCTGTTTCCGCTGTGATGCCGCATGGGCCCGTCCGACCGCCACGATCGTCTCCGCCGCTGGCAGGCCGCGTCCCTGCTTGCCGCCGCCCCGATCGCCAGCCTGTCCGCCACCGATGCAGCGGCTGCCGCGCCGCTGCAGTCACCGCCGGGCCAGCAGCGCATCGCCCCGGCAGCGCTGGTCGAGCGCCTGCACCAGCGCGTGCTGTCCGGGCAGAGCGCCACCGCCACGCTGGAACACTGGTGTGCCGAACACGGCCTGGCCGAACAGGCGCGGGTGCGTGCAGTGCGCGTACACGGCCAGGACAAGCCTGCCCCCACCGACGTGCTGCAGGCGCTGGGCGTGAAGCCGGGTACCGACCTGCGCTATCGCCGCGTGCAGCTGGTCTGCGGTAGCCGCGTACTGTCCGAGGCCGACAACTGGTACCTGCCCGGCCACCTCAGCCCGGCCATGAACCAGGTGCTGGACAGCACCGATGAACCGTTCGGTCGCGTGGTCGGCCCGCTCGGTTTCCAGCGCCAGACCTTGGCCGACCAGACGTTCTGGCCGCCGCGGGGCAAAGGCGACCGCGGCGTGATCCTGGAGGTGCGTGCCCTGTTGCGCGACCGCCAGCAGCAGCCTTTCAGCTACGTCATCGAGTCGTACCTGCAGCAGGCACTGCCCTAGGCGAGCGGCGCGCGCCATCACGGCGGATATCGACACAGCAGAAGGCCCGGCAATGCCGGGCCTTTCGTTCGCCTGCCGGATCAGCGGAACCGGTAGTCCAGCTGCACCCAGTACTGGCGGCCATACGGGTCGTAGTTGCCGACCGGGTAGAACGGCCAGCCGCCACCGTTCTTGTCCGCCGGCGGGCGGCTGTCACGCAGGTTGTTGACGATCACGCCCACCGACAGGTTCTCGCCGAACTGGCGGAACACGCTGGCGTTGTACGTCATGTACGGCGCGATGCGGCCACTGCCATCGGTCTTCGGCAGCGAGCCGAAGCGGTTGCCGTACAGCGTGGTGGTCCAGTCACCCTGGTTCCAGGTGATGCTGCCGTTGGCCTTGCTGCGCCACTGGTAGTCATCCAGCGAATTGCGGATGTCACGCTCCGGATCATCGGAGAACTGCCGGTATTTGTGCTCCAGCACCACGGTGTAGGCCAGGCGCGTGGTGAAGCGGCCATAGCGACCGGCATCGAAACGCCAGTTGCCCTTCAGGTCCAGGCCGCGAACCGATTCAGAGGCGGCGTTGATCGGATTGATCAGCACACGGGTCACCTGGTCCGGCTGCACGGTTGCATTGGACGGGTTGCGGATCACACGCGACAGCGCGTCCTGGCACAGCGGTGAGCCGATGTCACGCGCTTCGCCGCCCAGCGTCTTTCCCAACCGGCAATCGGCCTCGTCGCGCAGGATGCGGCTGGTATCGAGGCTGGTCACCTCGTTGTCGATGCGGATGTCGTAGTAATCGGCACTGAAATCCAAGCCAGCCGCCGGCGACCAGACCACGCCGAAGCCATACGACTTGGCCGATTCCGGCTGCAGCTGCGGGTTGGCACGGTTGCTGTAATCGATCGACAGGCCGTTGTAGTCGCAGTTGTCATACGACTGGCCTGCGGTGCGGCAGCGCCAGTAATCGGTCATGCCCGGGTTGTAACCACGCGTCTCGGTCGCGAACACGTAGTTCATGTCCGGCGCCCGGAAGCTGGTGGCAGCGGTACCACGGATCAGCAGGCTCTCGATCGGGCGGAACTCGACGCCAAAGCTCCAGGTCGCCTTGCCGATGTGCTCACCACCGGCTCGGTACTGGTCATAGCGCCCGGCCAGGGTGGTGGTCAGCGACTGCAGCAACGGCAGCTGCAGCTCCACGCCGGCAGCATAGCGGTCGCGCTCGCCACCGGCACCAATACCGGCGCTGGTGTTCCAGAATTCACCGGTGCCCAGTCGCGGGTCCGGTCGATTACGATAGCCCTGGTTGCCAGCTTCGACCACCGCGGCCAGCGCAGCGTCGCCACCGGGCAGTGCGAACAGCCGGCCGTTGACGCTGGCGCTGACGGTCTGCAGCCACGCCGCGTTGCGGCTCTCCTGGTAGCCGGACAGGCTCTGGTACTCGTTCGGGCTCAGCGGCTGGAACAGGCGCGCGGGATCCGGCGCATAGACCTCTACGCCATTGCGCACGCCCAGCTTCGGGCCCAGCAGGTATTCGTTGATACCGGCCAGCAGCACCGGGCGGCGGGTGCGGTTCTCGTAACGCGAACGGCTGTAGACCGCCTCATAGTCCCAGCCACTGTCGCCGATCTGGCCGCGCGCGCCGACGTTGAATGACCACGAGTTTTCCAGGAAGCGGTTGGCATTGCGCGGCAGGCCACCGATTTCCTCGGGCGCAAACCGGCGGTACCAGCTTTCCAGGTTGCCGGTGGTCTGGTTGTAGAAGTAGTTGCGGGCCGAGGTCCAGGTGGGCGCACGGGTGTTGTTGGTGATGCGTGCGCTGCCCACGGCCAGATCGGCGAACAGGTCGGTGGTCTCGTTGACGTGGAAGGTCAGCAGGCCGTAGCCGTTGAGGTTGCGCTTCTCGGTCTGCACCGTCCAGTAGCTGGCGGCGGCCTCGTTGCTGCCGCAATACCAGCCCTGGCGCGGGTTGAAGGCACGGAACACGCTGCCGCCATAGATATCCGACGCCGCGTCGCAGCCATTGGCGCCCGGATCGATGTTGCGACCGGTCGCGGCGTTGCGGCGATACGCGATCGCGGTCGCCTGCGGCGCCTTGCCAGCCGGGTCATCATCCAGCGAGTCCATGAAATCGCGCTGGCGCGCATGGATCGCCTTGCGCACATCGAACTCGAAGCCGAACAGCGCATCCCAGCGCTCGCCGGAACTGCCACCAACCACCTGCGCGCGCTGGTTGTCGCCACCGCCCTGCTGGGTGCCGCCGGCGCGCACGTTGACATCCACGCCTTCAAAACGGTCCTTGAGGATGATGTTGACCACACCGGCAATGGCGTCGGAGCCGTACACCGCAGACGCACCGGCAGCCAGCACTTCGATGCGCTCGATCAGCGCACTGGGGATGTTGGCCAGGTTGACCACGTTCACCGAGCCTTCGTAGGCCAGCGGGTAGTCGGCCTGGCGACGGCCGTTGACCAGCACCAGCGTGCGGTTCGGGCCCAGCCCGCGCAGGTTGATGGTGTTGGCGGCCGGAGTGAAGGTGTTGCCGAAGTCCTCACCCTGCACGTTGCCGGTGTTTTCGGTCAGGGCGCTCAGCGCGTCGAACGCGTTGCGGTAGCCCTGCGCGTCGATCTGCTCGCGGCTGATCACCGTCACCGGCGAGGGCCCCTCGACACTGGCACGTGGAATGCGCGAGCCGGTGACCTTCACTTCCTGCAATGAGGTGGGTGCGCTTTCCTGCGCGAAGGCCGGCGACGAGACCAGCATCAGGGACGACAGCGCTAGCACCAGCGGACGCGGGCGCAGCGCCTTGTGGGAGGCGGACATGGGCTTCCTGGGGGAGTTGGACGGGTGGTATGGGACCGGAGGCCTGCGCGGCGCATAACGATCCCGTAACGAAAGTGTCCTGAATGGATGGTTTCAACGGAAATGACCAGCCCTGATGGACTTATGCCTGAACCGAATCAGGCTCCGCCCGGTGGTCGTCGCGTTTTTGCAATCTTTTGAATGGTCTGGCGAAGCGGACATTGCCATCGTTCCGGGGATGATGACCCCGTACCCCACATCCCTCCTCCCCCCGCTGCGCCCGGTGTCGCGCCGCCATCTGCTGCAGCTGCAGGTGGCACCGGTCACCCTGCGCCCGTTCCAGCGGGCCGATCTGCCGGCCTGGCGCCTGTTCGATGACCGCCGCCGGCGCGGCCGCCGCCATCCGGCCGGTATCGACGAAGAAGCCCGCTTCCTTGCCCACATGCATCGCTCGCGGCTGGAGCAGGACAACGACCAGCTGCTGCTGGGTGTGTTCGATGACGAGCACGGCACTGTCCTGGACCAGCTGCATGTCCGCCTGCAGTCCCTGCATACGCGCTGCGCCGAGCTGCTGTCGCTGCAGCATTGGCACCCGCACGTGGATGCAGCGCTGCGCGCGCTGTGCCCGTTCCTGTTCGAGGATGTGGGCGTGCACCGCCTGTTCGTGATGCTGCCACCAGACTGCAGTGACCCGTTCGCCACTGCGCTGCACGCCTTCGGCTTCGAGCACGAAGGCCTGTTGCGCGACCATCATCTGGATCTGGATGGCTGGCAGGACCGCCAGCTGCTGGCGCTGACTGCACCGGTCTGGCGCAGCCGCCAGCAGCCACCGGGTTAGCGGACCCGCTCCAACGCGTCGCCTGCGCCGGTCAGCACCGAGCAGGCGTGGTCCTGCAGTTCTTCGGCGCTGGCCTCGTTGCCGGTGCCGGCGTCCACCCGGGTCGCCAGCAGGATGAAGCCCGGGCCGCCCTGCACGGCGTCCCGGCCGGCCACGACCAGGCTCCACTGACCAACGTCGTCCACGCCTGCGAGGTCGTAAGCCAGCAGATTGAGCGGATTGGCGGTCAGTTCCGCGCCCGCCAGCAGGCGTGCCTGGTATTGATGGCCGCGCAGCAGGACCGGCAGCGGTGCCCAGCGGCTGCCGAGGGCGGCAGCATGCGTGTCCAGCGCCTGCAGCACGTCGGCGCGCAGGCAATCCACGTGGATATGCAGCTGGTGCTGCGAGCGGCCGTGCGGCGAGTTCAACGCCAGGCTGGCGACGTTGCGCGGCAGTGGTTGCCGCAGGGCCTGTTCGGTGTGGCTGCGCGCCTGCCAGGCGGCAGCGAAGTAGTTCGGTGCACCACGCTGGTACAGGCTGCGGCTCTCGATACCGCTGACCTTGTCCAGCGGCATCAGCAGGAACTGGTAGTCGCCGTGCGCATCCTTGACCAGCACATCGCGGCGGTCTGCGGCTGTCTCCACGTGCAGGCAGTCGCCGCGTGGACCTTCGGCGCCCCGGCAGTCACGTTCGATCAATCGCCACAATGCATCGGAATGGGCCGGCGGCGGCGGCGCACTGGCACAGGCGGACAACAGCAGCAGGGAGGACAGCAGGAAGGGGCGCAGGGACACGGCAACGACTCACGGAGCAGGCACGGCAGACAGCACCGCGCTGCATTCTAGCCAGTGCGAAGCTGCAATCAGTAGGTGCCGAACGGCACTTCAACCACGATCGGGGCGGCACCCTCGCCGGCCTGCAGGCTGTAGCGGTCCAGCGCCCCATCGTCATCGGCGTGCGGCTGGCGCTGGAAATGCAGCGGGTAGCGGGTGTCCCCCAGGCGCACGGCGCTGCCGTCGGCCTCCAGCGCGGCACCTTCCGGAATCAGCAGCCCGCCCAGGTCACTGTAGGCGCCAGGCACATCGGCAAAGCTGTAGTCGGCCAGCTCGTCCACCCGCTGCATCGCATAGACGTGCGGCACATAGGGACGTGCGGGGCTGCGGCCATTGCTCAGGTCGGTCACCCAGGCCTGCGGCAGGTGGTACTGCTCGCGCAGCGCGGCCACGCCCAGCGAGGGGCTGGCCACCTGCAGGCAGCACACCGTGCGCTTGCCTTCGCGGTCAAGAATGGCGAAACGGTCACCGCGGGTGGCCGCCTGCGGCAGCATGGCGAAGGCCAGGTTACGCTGGGCCGGTGCGTAGCCGGATTCGGTCTGCAGGTTGCGCCAGGCACCGAATACCGGGGTTTCGACCGGCGCGGGTTCCGGATCGGCAGCGGAGGCGGAGGCGGAGGCGGAGGCGGCAAACGCTACGCCCAGCAACGACAACACCAGCGCCGTCATCGTCTTGTCCTTGCCGCGGAAACTGCCTGCCGTCATACCGTATCCAACACCTGCGCCGGAAAGGCCCGGCCTGCCCGCTGGCGTATTGCCAGCCATTGCTCCCACTATGCAATGACCACGCTGTGCCGGCAATGACCGGGGTGCTGACGCCTTTCGCACGCTCGGTGCTATCGTTCCCGCCATCTTCCCCTGCGCAGGAGCGCTCGCATGTCTGCATTCCGTCTGTCCCTGTTGCTGCCAGCCTCTGCCCTGCTGCTGTCGGCCTGCGTCAGCACCCCTGGCCCGGAGGTCAAAGGCAGCGGCCGCTGCGACGCCAGCCAGCTGGGCTGGGCGATCGGCCAGCCGGCCAACGAGCCCAACATCCGCCGCCTGTCCCGCGAGAGTGGTGCCGGCCTGGTCAACCCGATCGGCCCCAGCACCATCACCACCAAGGACATCCGCCAGGACCGCCTGCGCGTGTTCGTGGACAAGGACAACGTCATCACGTCCACGCGCTGCGAGTAAGCGCCACCACCGCATTTGTAGGGTCGAGCCATGCTCGACTGGCTTTTCGCGCCGCCCATCCGAAGACCCGTCGAGCATCGGTCGACTCTACAATTCAGGGTTCGGTATAGCCGGCACAGTCCGGCAGTGCCTGGTTCGGGTGGAACATCCCCGCCCCGAAGCGGAACAGCCGCGTGTAGGTACACGCCGGGTCCTGTTCGATGCGCAGATCCTGCTTCTTCAGCGGCCCCCTGGCCAGCGAATCCTCGAAGCGCGAAACACCGGCCGGGAACCGGGTCGCCACCGTCTGGTAGCGCAGCACCGGCATCCCCTGCTCTGCAACGTCCAGCGCCAGCTTCGCCGAAAAGCCGTACTCGTCGTGGCAGGCGCCTGCGCGCTGCTTGCTGTCCTGTTCGCTGAAGCAGGCACGGATCATCGCGTTGCCCAGCCATGGCAGGGTCAGCACATCATCGTCCACCTGGATGTCGTCCTGCAGATGGCGCAACCGTGCCAACTGCAGCGTGGACGCATCGGCACCGCCACCGGAGTACATGGCGCTGAACGTGACGATGCCGCCCACCAGCACGTTCTGGCGGGCGCGCTGCTGCGGGTCGGTCACCGGTTCATCGCTACCGACACCCGGGGCCAGGCGTACGATCCAGGGCCAGAGTTTCAGCTCGCTTTCCTGCGGCACATCGATGCTGACGTGATAGCTGTGGGGCTTGCCTTGGCCCTGCACCTTTTCCAGCACTTCAAGCATGGTGGGCCGGTCCCCTTCCTCGGAGACCGGCTGCACGCGCACGCACCAGTTGCCGTCCCGGGTGCAGTCGTAAAGCCCCGACGGTCCAGTCTCACTCGCGATCAGCACCTGCCCCAGCGGCTCCATCACGTTGCCGGCGGCATCGCGCTGCTGCGGCAGGATCGCGCCCTGGGCCAGCGCCAGCAGCGGGGTCGCCAGCAATGCAGTGCACAGGGTGGCGCGGGCGGCAGCGGTGGGCATGGACGGCTCCTGCGTATGGGCTTCCGATGGTAACCGTTGACCGGGCGGCGTCGAGCCTGCTCGACTGCTTCTCACCACAAACACCAGCTGAGCGCCGGCTCGGCTCTACATCATCCGCAGTCGCAGCCACCCCACCCTTTTTTCTTCGAGGTCTGGCCGATACCCGGATTGAACGTATTGCTCGGGTCCAGCTGCCTGTAGAACCCGGCCAGCGCCGGCTTGGCCGGGTACAGGTGACCGACATTGTGCTCGGCCGGGTACTCGGCACCACGCTGGTCCAGCAATGCCCACATTGCGTGCTCGATCGCCATCGGGTCTTCACCCTTGCGCGCGATGTAGTCCTGGTGGAACACGTGGCACAGGAAGTGCCCGTAATACAGCTTGTGCAGCAGGCGGCCGTCGATATCGGCCGGCAACTGCTCGAACCAATCGGCATCATCTCGGCGCAGGGCAATGTCCAGCGCCACGATGTCCTGCACCTGCCCGCGATGCACTTCGCGGTAGCGCACCGCGGCACCGGCCACGGCGAAGCGATGCAGGAACGCCTTGCGCCCCTCCTCCGCGGTGCAGTGGAAATAGCCACCTTCGTGGCCAGTGAAGAAGTCGCGCAGCCAGGCCTCGGTTTCTGCTGCGTCCTGCGCGGAGACCTTCAGCAACAGATGATGCTCATAACGCTGGCGGAACTCGCCCATGCGCTTGGGCAGGTGCGAAGGCAGCAGGCCGGTCAGCACCTGCATCACCCGGTCGGCCACCCCGCGCAGGCCCAGCCGTTCGAACCAGCCGTCGACGCGGCTCTTCAATGCGAACGCGGCAGGTACACGTGCGGTGCCGAGGCGGTCGATCAGCAGGAAGCTGTCCTTGCCGTAGCGCTCGCCGATGTCGTAGGCATCGCGGTGGATGTACTCACCGGCAATCGGCAGGCGCTCGAAGCCGGTCAGCAGCTGGCGGCGGATCGCCGTGAGGCTGTCGGTGCGGTTGCTGCCGATGTAGAAGACTTCGGCGGCCTCCTTTTCGAAGGTATCCAGGCGCACCGCGAACACCGCCAGCTTGCCGGCCGAACCGGCAGCCTCGTAGTGGCGGCTGGGATCAGCATTGAAGCGCGCCGGGGTATCGGCGTCGACCTTGCGCACTTCGTCGGCGTAGCGCGGATCGGAGGCTGCGCGGCCGTCGCCGTCCCCCACATCCGACGCACTGTAGTCGCCCGCCTGCAGGCGCTGCAGGATCTGCTCGGGCGTATCGCCCAGCGCGATGCCGAGATGGTTGACCAGCTGTAGTTGGCCCTGCGCATCGACCCGCGCGTACAGCGCCAGCTCGGTGTAGGCCGGGCCACGGCGCACCAGCGCGCCGCCGGAGTTGTTGCAGATGCCGCCCAGCACCGAGGCGCCGATGCAGGACGAGCCGATCACCGAATGCGGTTCACGGCCCAGCGGTGCCAGCGTCTGCTCCAGGCGGTCGAGCGTGGCACCGGGCAGGCAGAGCACCTGGCGCCCTTCGTTCAACAGCTGGATGCCGGTCAGGCGCAGCGTGCTGACCAGCACGATCGGCCGACCGTAGTCATCGCCGTCCGGGGTCGAGCCACCGGTCAGCCCGGTATTGGCCGCCTGCAGGATGATCGCCGCCCCACCCTGCACCGCTGCCTGCAGCACGCGCCACAGTTCCAGCAAGGTACCCGGGCGCACCACCGCCAGTACCGGGCCATCGCCGAAGCGGTAGCCGCGACGGAAGCGGCGCGTGGCCTTGTCGCCGGTCAGTACATGGCGGCTGCCGACCGCGTCGCGCAACTGTGCCAGCACGGCATCGTGGCCACTCATGGCAGGCTGACCAGCGAATCGCGGCCGATGTCAGCGATGCGACGCGCACCGGTCAGTGTCATCGCCACGCGCATCTCCTTGGCGATCAGGTCCAGCAGGTTGGCCACGCCGGCCTCGCCCTGCGCGGCCAGCGCATAGACGAAGGCACGCCCCAGCAGCACGGTATCGGCACCGAGCGCCAACATGCGCACCACGTCCAGGCCGGTACGGATGCCCGAATCGGCGAGAATCTTCAGATCGCCCTGTACTGCGTCGGCAATCGCCGGCAGTGCGCGTGCGGTGGACAGCACGCCGTCCAGCTGGCGGCCACCGTGGTTGGAGACCACGATGCCATCGGCACCGAACCTGACCGCATCACGCGCGTCATCCGGGTCAAGGATGCCCTTGATCACCATCGGGCCCTTCCAGAATTCGCGGATCCACTCCAGGTCCTTCCAGGAAATGGAGGGATCGAAGTTGCTGCCCAGCCAACCGATGTAATCCTCCAGCCCGGTCGGGTTGCCACGGTAGGTGGAGATGTTGCCCAGATCATGCGGGCGGCCGAACAGTCCCACGTCCCACGCCCAGTGCGGATGGGTGATGGCCTGGCCGATGCGGCGCAGCGAGGCATTCGGGCCGCTCATGCCGGAGTGTGCATCGCGGTAGCGCGCGCCCGGCACCGGCATGTCCACGGTGAACACCAGCGTGGTCACGCCAGCGGCCTGCGCCCGCTCCAGTGCGTTGCGCATGAAGCCACGGTCGCGCAGCACGTACAGCTGGAACCACATCGGCCGCTGGATGGCCGGTGCCACTTCCTCGATCGGGCACACCGATACGGTCGACAGCGTGAACGGGATGCCGCGGCTGTCGGCCGCGCGCGCCGCCTGCACTTCACCGCGCCGGGCATACATGCCGGTCAGGCCGACCGGCGCCAGCGCCACCGGCATTGCCAGCGTTTCGCCGAACAGCTCGGTTTCCAGGCTCAGGTCGGACATGTTGCGCAGGATGCGCTGGCGCAGCGCGATGTCGGACAGGTCGGAAACGTTGCGCTTCAGCGTGTGCTCGGCATACGCGCCGCCATCGATGTAGTGGAACAGGAACGGCGGCAGCCGCCGTTCGGCAGCAGCACGGTAATCGGTGGAGGCGGAGATGATCATGGGGTCAACCGTGTGGGGAAGGTAGACGCGAGGCCCGCGCACGCCGGGCTTCGTTGTCATCGAGCGTGCGCAGCGTGGTGTGCACGAACTCGAGGTGGGCATGCGCGGCTGCGCGCGCGCGTTCGGGGTCGCCGGCCAGCACCGCGTCCATCATCTCGCGGTGCTGGTCGGACAACGGCGAGAAGGTCCTCGCCGAGGTGTAGAGCTTTTCGCGGCTCTGCGAGATGTTGGTCTGCAGCAGCTCGAACAGGCCGCGCATCACCTGCAGCAGCACCAGGTTGTGCGATGCCTCGGCGATGGACAGGTGGAAGGCTGCGTCGGCCTCCGCTTCACCGGTGGGGTCGTCCTTGCCGTGCGCGTCCATCATGGTCTGGAAGGCCTGCGCGATGCGCGTGCGGTCCTCGTCGGTGGCACGCAGCGCCGCATGCCAGGCGGTGGCGCCTTCCAGCGCATGGCGGATCTCCAGTACGTCGAAGCGGTATTCCGGGTCGCCCTGGAACAGCGGCAGGTACGGCGCCAGCGGTTCATCCAGCGCCTGCCGCGCGCGCGCCGCCGGTTCGGCCACGTAGGTACCGCCACCAACCCGTGCGGTCAGCAGGCCCTGGCTGGCCAGCTGCGCGATGGCTTCGCGCAAGGCCGTGCGCGAGACCCCCAGCTGCACCGCCAAGGTGCGCTCGGCCGGCAGCCGGTCACCCGGCTGCAGCCGCTGTTCCTGCACCAGGCCGCGCAGCTGTGCGGCCACCTTGTCCGAAATGCGTTGCATGCTCATGGCGCCATTGTGGCCCGAAGCGCGCAGCGGGTGGTCGGCCAGCCGTGCATGGCTCAGGGGATCATCCAGGTCAGCCAGTAGGCCTGGGCCAGGGTGATCAGGCCGACCATGGTGGTGAAGACCAGGCTGTGCTTGACCGTGAAACGGAACAGGTCCGACTCCTTGCCGGCCAGGCCGACCGCCGCGCAGGCAATGGCGATCGACTGCGGCGAGATCATCTTGCCGGTGACACCACCGGTGGTGTTGGCCGCCACCAGCAGCACGTCGGACACGCCGATCTGCTGTGCTGTGGTCGCCTGCAACGCCGAGAACAACGCATTGGACGAGGTGTCCGAGCCGGTCAGGAACACGCCCAGCCAGCCCAGGAACGGTGAGAAGAACGGGAACGCGTCGCCGGTATGCGCCAGCGCCAGGGCCAGCGTGGCAGACAGTCCCGAGTAGTTGGCGATGAAGGCGAACGCCAGCACCATGCCAATCGAATAGATCGGCATGCGCAGCTCACGCACGGTTTCACCGAAGGTCTGCAGCGCCGACCGGGCTGGCATGCGCAGCGCGATGATCGCGATCACCGCCGCGAGGATGATCGAGGTGCCGGTGGCCGAGAACCAGTCGAACTTGTAGACCGCCTCATAGCTGAGCGGCGCGTCCACGATCGGTGGCATCTTCTGCACCCTCTGGTCGAGGCCCGGCACCGGGACCTTCAGCACCCAGCCTTCCAGCGGGCCGCCTGCCGCGAACAGCGACTTGAACGGCTTGATGCTCCACAGCGTGACCATCGCAGTGAGGATGAGGAACGGCGACCACGCCTTGGCGATCTGGCCGACGCTGTAGCGCGGTGCCTCCAGCGCCTGTGCAGCCGCTTCGGCGCTGGTTTCGGTATCGAAGCGGAAGATCCGTACCGGCTTCCAGCGGCGCAGGAACAGGGTCAGGCACACCAGCGACGCCAGCGATGCGGTGATGTCCGGCAGCTCCGGGCCGATGAAGTTGGAGGTCAGGTACTGCGCGATGGCGAACGAGCCACCCGCAACGAGCACCGCCGGCCAGGTTTCCTTGATGCCGCGCCAGCCATCCATGATCGCCATGATCCAGAACAGCACGATCACGGTGAGGAACGGCAGCTGGCGGCCGGCCATCTGGCCGATCTCGAATGCATCCAGGCCGGTGACCTGCCCGGCCACGATGATCGGAATGCCCATTGCACCGAACGCCACCGGCGCGGTGTTGACGATCAGGCACAGGCCGGCGGCATACAGCGGCTTGAAGCCCAGCCCGACCAGCAGCGCCGCAGTGATCGCCACCGGCGCACCGAAGCCGGCCGCGCCTTCCAGGAAGGCACCAAACGCGAAACCGACCATCAGCATCTGCAGGCGCTGGTCTTCAGTCACCGACAGGATCGAGGCGCGGATGATGTCGAACTGACCGGTCTTGACCGAGACCTTGTAGAGGAACACCGCGCCGATGATGATCCACGCGATCGGCCACAGGCCGTAGACGAAGCCGAAGCCGGCCGCGCCCAGCGCCTGGCTCAACGGCATGCGGTAGAACAGCAGGGCCACGCCAAGCGCGATGGCCACGGTGATGGTGCCGGCCAGCCAGCCCTTCATGCGCAGCACGGCCAGGGCAACGAAGAAGAACGCGATCGGCAGCAGCGCGATCAGGCTGGACAACCACAGGTTGCCGGCGGGGTCGTACAGGTGTTGCCAAGGCTGCATGAAGACTCTCGACTGGATGCGGAAGGTGCCCCACCGCAGGCGGTGGATCGCCGTGGCTGATTATTGGTCGTACCAATAATGGTTTCGATCAGACCACTTGCAGCGGATTTAACCGCCACTCCGACGGAGAGCCTATTAGACCATAGGGCTAGATGCCATATTGGTCCGACCATCAAGATCGCCATGGTAGTGCCGGCCGCTGGCCGGCAATTCGAGATTCCCTACGAGATCCGTTTCTCCAACCGCCGCATCACCGCCAGCACCAGCACGCACAGCACGCTCACCCCGATCGCGATCACCTACTTGCTGATCCCCACCGCAATCCCGATGGCCGCCGCCATGATCAGCGAGCTGGCCGTGGTCAGGCCGCTGACCTGGTCCTCGCGTGACCCACGCAGGATGGTGCCAGCGGCAACAAAGCCGACACAGGCCACCACTGCTTCGATCAGGCGCACCGGATCAACCTGCAGCAGGTCGCGGTAACGCTCCTGCTGGAAATGCTCGGCCACCGAGTCGCCAAGGCCGACGATCAACGCGGCGGCCCCTGCGATCAGCATGTGCGTACGCAGGCCAGCGGCGTGCTTGCCCATCTCGCGCTCGACGCCGAGCACGCCGCCGAACAGCATCGCTGCGGCAACGCGCAGCAGGATCGAGACATCCTGGGTGAGTTCCATGGCAAAGGCTCCGGGGGTTTTTCCCGGAGCGTTGCTCGGCGGTCGTGGGACGGCGGTGAAGGCGATGGCACGCCTTCTTCACCGCACGCATTCATCCACGCATGGCGTGGATCTACTGACCGCATTCGCTCACTGCGCCAGGTAGCCACCATCGATGGCGTAGTACGCGCCGGTCGCGAACGACGCATCGTCGCTGGCCAGCCAGGCCACCAGCGCCGCCACTTCCTCGGCAGTACCCAGCCGCTTCAAGGCGTGACGGCCTTCCAGCGTGGCGCGCACCTTCGGGTCCATCTTCTCCAGCAGCGGTGTGCTGATGAAGCCCGGGCCGACCGCGTTGACACGAACGCCGTCGGCGGCATGTTCCCAGGCGGCGGTCTGGGTCAGCCCGACCACGCCGTGCTTGGCGGCCGCATAAGCGGTGGAACCGGCATACCCCACCTGGCCCAGGATCGAGGCCATGTTGATGATGCTGCCGCCGGTTCCAGCGGCTCGCATTGCCCGGATCTGCGCACGCTGGCACAGGAACACGCTGGTCAGGTTGACGTCGATGACCCGCTGCCAGCCATCGATCGGATAGTCACCGCTGCTGGCGGCCGGCCCGCCGATACCGGCGTTGTTGACCGCCACATGCAGGCCGTCGAGTTCCTTGATCGTGCGCTGCACCGCCGCCTCCACCGCTGCGTCGTCGGTGACGTCCAGCGCGATGCCAGTCGCCTGTGCACCGGCATTGCGCAACTGCGCCACGGTGGCATCCACCGCATCCTGCTTCAGGTCCCAGACCGAGATCCGCGCGCCGGACGCCGCCAGGGTCTGCGCCACGGCCAGACCAATGCCGGACACGCCGCCGGTCACGATCGCGGTCTTGCCGGTGAGTTGGTAATCAATCATCTGCGTTCTCCATCAGTGGGGGTATCGAAGTGGCCTGCAGCAGCCAACTACCCCACCCTACGCGCGTGCCTGTGATGGCCTGGCTGACACCGCGTCTACGGGTGATCGTTCCAGCCATGAAACCTCAACTCAAGTTGATGTATGGAATTACGTACGGATATGCATGCAAAACGCCGGCGTATGCTCGGCGGCATTTTCACTTTGGCCGTAATCGTCAATTGTTTTGACCCTATTGGAATCAAAAGCGCGCGAATCGAGGCGACAATGGGAAACGTTTCCAGTTTCTTCGACACACTCCATTCAATCTGGCGTTTCCCCAGCCATCCAGAGTGCCCACGCCACTGCTTCCCAGCATGCCTGCGCGGGTAACGACCGGATCTGCATCTGCGTTGCAGAGCGCGTGGGCGAGGTAATGCCAGCGTCCACCTCCAAAGTACGTGCCGAGCGATGTCCCGATACTTCACTTTTGCCGATTACCGCCGCTTTGGCCACCGTCATGGCTTCGATTACCGCGCTGACCCGGAACACCTGCGCGACGACCAGTGGGCCGGCCATGGCGAGGTCAACGAGCAGTTCCTGCGCGGCGGCATGAGCCTGATCGCCTCCGACGTCCATAATCGCTTTCCTTATGTAGCGACCGCCCAGCAGAGTCCCGGCCTGGCCATCCGCGTGATGCTGCAGGGCCAGGTCGATGTGCGCATTCCGCGACGCGGTGGTTTCACCCTGCGCGCCGGCACGGCGATGACCACGCACCACCGCGAGCAGGTCGAGATGACCGGTGCGCATCCCGGCGAAACGCGCATGCGCGGCGTCAGCGTCATGGTGCCCGGCCAGATCGATCCGGATCTGTTCCATCTGCCGCAGCTGGAGACCGCGCTCAACAGCCACCTGGAATGCCGCCACTGGGCCATTCCGCATACCCTGCTGCCGGTACTCGGCCAGTTGTTCGACAGCCCATGGGAAGATGGCATCGACGCCTTGTGGCGCGAGGGCGTTGCTCTGCAGCTGCTGGCCGTTGGCCTGAAGGCCGAGGATCTGCAGACCGACCCTGTACGAACGCTGCGGGCCGGCCAGCGCGAGCGCTTGGAGCGCGTGCGTGCCTACCTGCATGACGAGCCCAGTCACGCCCATAGCCTGGTCGAGCTGGCCCAGCTGGCCTGCATGAGCCCCAGCTCGCTGCGCCGTCATTTCGCCCAGCAGTACGGCTGCTCGGTGTTCGACTACCTGCACGAGCAGCGCATGCGCCACGCCGAACAGGGCCTGCGCGAGGACGGCTGGACGGTCGAGCAGGCCGCCGCCGCCAGCGGCTACCGTCATCCCAGCAACTTCGCCGCGGCATTCCGCAAGCGTTTCGGCCTGGTCCCCAGCCGCTGGCGCACGGGCCCTTCGAAGGTGGGGTGAGGCCTGTGCCCTGGTAGGTGTTGACCTTGGTCGACACGCTCCCGCGCCATCGCGGATGCCGGCCAGCGGCCGGCACTACCCCACCCGCCTGAATCGACATGCCATGGCTCCGCCTTGGCAGGTGTCGATCTTGGTCGATCGGCATGCCATGGCCCAGCCTTG
>NZ_JCAFVK010000016.1:0-19384 GCF_059372275.1 Stenotrophomonas sp. YJH_SMC_14-1 | reverse complement strand
TGCTGGCCGACACGTACCAACCGGTCTGCGCGCCGATGCTGAAGCCGATCTCACCGCTGCCGCTCTTGTTCTTCGACGACTGCGTGTGGTCTTCCGCTTCGCTGCGCAGGGTGATGTTGTCCCGCGCGGCCAGCGCCACGTTGTCACCCTTCACCTGGCTGCCGATGATGCTCAGGTCACCGGCGGTGGCCACGATGCTGACGTCGCCCTGGCTGCGGATGGTGCTGCCCACCGCCGACTGGTCGTGGCTGGTCTGGCTGGCACTGGAGCTGGAGGCGCCGATGCCGATGCGCAGGCTCACGCCGTCGGTGGCGCCGGAAGCACCTTGCTGCATGGCGCCGCCCACGCCAGCGGCGGCATTGGCCGCCTGCACCGCGTACAGCGCCTTCAGGCGATCATCCTGCGCATTGCCGGCCGCCTTGGCCGCACCGTAGGCGGCCAGGGCGGCATCCACCACACCGCCGGTCAGGCCGACGTTGATGCCGGCACTCTTCTGCTTGGTGCTCTGGTGTACCTCAGTGGTGCCCTGTGCCGCGTCGATCACCACCTGCCCGCCCACCAGCTGCGTACCGGTCTTCGACAGCACGTCCGAACCGGTGATGTGCAGCGTGTTGCCGGCGCTCAGGTTGACCCGCCCATCGGTTGAGCCGATCAGGCTGCCCTGTGGCGCGCTCTGCTCGATCTCCAGGCCCTTTTCCAGCTTGCTCTGGCCGATGGTCAGGTTGAAGCCACCACCGCCGAACACGCCCGAGCGCTTGACGGTCTTGTCATGCTCTTCGCTGTGCGTGGAGGTGGCCGTGCCGATGGTGAGGTCGCGGGTGGCGGCCACCACCACATCACCGGTGGCAGCCACCTGCGCCGCCTGCGCGACGACGTCACGTCCGGCGCCGATGGTCACCGTCTCGCCGCTGAGCGTGGTGCCCACCACCAGGCTGTCCCGGGTCGCGTCGTAAGTGGTGGTGGTCTTGCTCGACAGCAGGCCCTTCTTCCTGCGCGTGGTTTCCTGCTCCCAGCTGTGGTCCTCCTGCGCCGCCAGCAGGTTCACGTCGCGCGTAGCGGCAATGCTGATGCCGCCGTCGGTGCTGCCGACCTGCGTGGCAGTGAGGTTGGCATCGCGCCCGGCCACCAGCGCGATGTCACCGCCGGCCTGCAGCGAAGTGCCGTGCACGGTCTCGTCCATGCTCTGCGTGGTCTGCGAGAAGCGCTTGCCACGGCTCTGCTGCTGGCTGGTGTTGGTGGTGGTTTCGGCCTGCAGGTTGAGATCGCGCCCGGCCACCACGGCCAGGCCGTCGCCGGCCTTCAGCTGCGCGGCCTGCAGGTTCACGTCCTGCCCGGCCTGCATGCCCAGCGAGCCACCAGCCTCGATGCCGCTGGCGTTGAGGGTTTCGCGCGTGTAGCGGTTGCTGCCCCAGCCGCCCTGTTCGGTGGTGGTCAGTGCGTTGAGGTTGATGTCGTTGCCGGCCGTGGCATGGACGCTGCCGCCGGCCTTGGCGGTCACTGCCGTCAGGTTCAGATCGTGGCCGGCGTCCAGCGACAGGCCGCCGCCCACGTCCAGCGTGGTGCGACGCAGGCTTCCATCGCCCTGCATCTGCGTGGTGAGGTTGAGGTCGCGGCCGGCCTCCAGCGCCGCGTTGCCGCGGGCACGGGTCTGCGAACCGACCAGTGCCAGGTCACGTCCGGCTTCCAGCGCCAGGCTGCCGCTGCTGCGGATGCTGGCCACGTCGATGCCGCTGACACTCTTCAGGTCGCGGCCGGCCACCAGGGCCACGTTGCCGCCCTGGATCAGGCCGCTGTTGTTGAGGATGTCCTCCACGGCGGTGATGCGGGCATTGCCGCCCGCGGAGATGCCACCGCGATCGTTGAGCAGGCTGCCGGTATCGATGGTCAATCGATCATCGGCGCGGATCATGCCCTGGTTGGACACATTGCCGGCGCGGATCTCCACCGACTCGCCAGCGATGGCGGCGCCCCCCAGCTGCAGGCGGTTGGCGGTGGCCTGGGACAGGTACACCACCGGCACCAGCACCTTCTGGCCATCCACTTCCTGGGCGACCATCCACACGATGTCTTCGTTGAGCGCGGCCACCTGTTCGGCCGACAGCGCCACGCCCACGCTCAGCTGCTGGCGCGCGGCTTCGCTCACGCCGGCATCCATCATGGCGCGGTACTGGCCCATGCCATCGCCTTGGTCGGCATCCAGGTAGCGACGCCCGGTCAGGCCAGTGATCTGTTCCATCACCAGGCGCTGCTCGTAGAAGTCGTCACCCATCCGACGCAGCTGCTTGTCGGGGTCCAGGTTCAGGCGCTGGAACATGTAGTCCGAGCCGATCCACTGCCCGAAGTTGGCGAAGCGCGGATCGGTTTCCACCAGCCAGCGCTGGTTGCCCGGATTGACCGTGTACAGGCCGCCACTGGGCAGCGACAGGCCCGGCAGCGGATTCTGCGGGCTGCCCACCACCTGCGGCGGCGGCACCGTGGTGACACGTCCAGGGCCCGGGGAGCCGGTATCACCGGCCGTTCCCGCACCCTGCGCCTGCGCGCTGGCAGGCCCGGTGGCCACGCCCTGCTGTGCACCCGGTGCGCCAGCATTGCCGCCGACCGCGCCGGCGCCCTGCTGCTGGCCCAGTTCGGGTGCATAGGCGTTGTTGCCCTGCCAACCGGCGACGTCCAGCGGCGTGCCACCGCTATGCGCGGTGACCACGGCGTTGTTGACCTCGCGCGCTTCGATCTGCACCTTGCGGCCGGCGGTGATGCTGGCATTGCCACCGGCCAGCGTGACCTGCTTGGTGACCGTGCTGGTGCCCAGCGCGCGGCTGCCGCCATAGATCTCGAAGTCGCAGCGGCTGGGGCAAGGGCGGTAGGTGTAATCGATGGTCGACGTACGCTGGACCACCTTGTAGCCGGCCAGCGCCTCGTTGTTGACCACGCCGGCCCAGTCGTTGGGGTCTTCGCTGTTGGATGAGCCGCGGCCGTTGATCGAGAGGTTGCGACCGGCGGCGATGGCCGAGTTCCGGTTGTCGACCGAGCCGCCGGACATCTGCATGTCGCGACCGGAAATCAGCTGCGATGCCGCGCTGGCGGCGATGACGGTGGTGCCTTCCAGCACCAGGTCCTTGTGCTCGGTCCAGACTTCCAGCACGGCACAGTCGCCCGGGCACAGCTTGCCCGGCGGTGCCGGGCCGTCGATGCCGTCGACCCTGAACGTCCCGCTGTCCGGGTCGGCAGCGCCTTCGTTGCCGCTGTAGACCTTGTGCTGGGTGACCAGCACACGACGCTCGTTGGCCACGCCCAGTGCAGCCAGGATCAGATCGTTCTCGGCCTGGATGCGCCCGGAACGGTTGCGGATCTGCTGGGCGTTGCCGCCGTTCCAGCCCTGCAGGCGGATGTCGCCCAGGCTGAAGAGCTCGCCGTCGAGGTTGTCGATGTAGTTGGCATACAGGTTGATGCGGCCGGTGGCCGCCATCAGCCCTTCGTTGTAATCGCGTGCGACCAGCGTGTTGCCCAGGTCGCGGCCGTTGGTGATGCGCGAGGCGCGCAGTTCCAGCGCGTTGCCCATCAGGGTGCCGGTGTTGGTGATGTTGGCAGCCGACACCTCCACCGTATCGCCGTCAACGCGACCGGCGTTGCTGAAGTCACCTGCCGTGGTCAGCACAACGCGGCCGCTGCCATTGCCTGCCGTGGCATTGAGCAATGCACCGGCGGTGTTCTCGATCCGGGCCGCCGAAACTTCAAGGGTGCCCTTGCTCTCCAGGCGCCCCTGGTTGACCAGTGCGCCGGCAACGTCCAGCTTCAGCAGTCCGTTGCTCTCCAGGCGCTGGCCGTTGCCATGCACGTAATCGCCCGCCAGCGTCAGGCGCAGCTCGCTGCCGCCGAACAGGCGGCCGATGCCGCTGAAGGCCTGCAGGCGTGCGCCGAGTGCTTCATAGGCGCTGATTTCGCCGCCACCATTGGCCAGGCTGCCCAGCGTCAGCTGGCTCTGGCGACTGAGCAGCCGGCCGTTGCTGTTGTCCAGCGCGGCAAGATCCAGGCGCAGCAGGTTGCCTGCGCTGAGCTGGCCACCAACGTTGAATACCTGTGCGCCTGCGCGCTCCAGGTACAGGGTATTGGCGGCGTGGACCATGCTGCCGGCGTTGTCCAGCGAAGCGGTCTGCAGGCGCAGGTCGGTTCCAGCCACCAGCTTGGCCTGGCCGCCTTCGGCGCGGTTGTCCACGCTGCCTGCGGTCAGCGCCAGCGCACCACCGGTACTGCCCAGGGTGCCGCCACGGTTGTCCAGCGCACCGGCCGATTCCAGCGTCAGCTGCCCGGTGCCGTTGGCCACGATGCGGCCGCCACGGTTGCCCACTGAGGCAGCGCGGATACTCGCAGGGCCCTGTGCTTCGATGTTGCCCTGGCTGTTGTCCAGTGCCTGGCGGATCTGCAGATCCAGCGAGGTGCCGCCGTGGACCAGGCCACGCTGGTTGGCCAGCGCACCGGCCACGTCGAGCGCGAGTTCCTGGCGGGCGTAGAGGTTGCCATCCACGTTGCGCAGGTCGCCCGTGCGGCTGGTCACGCGCGCATTGCCCTCGGCCCCCAGCAGGCCATTGCTGTTGTCCAGCTGGGAGGCCAGCACCTGCAGCTGGCCGGCGCCGCGCTGCACGATGGTGCCAGTGCGGTTGTCCAACGCCCCGGCAGCGTCCACGGTAAGGTTGCCGCCAGCATCGAGCCGACCACCGGTGTTGACGATCTCCGTGCCGGCTACGCGTGCCCCGCTGCCTGCGGTGAGCGTACCGCCGCTGTTGTCGAGGCGACCGGCAACGGCCACGTCCGCCTCGCCGTTGCCGACGATCAGGCCTGCATTGCTGTTGTCCAGCGTGCCGGTCTCGATCTTCAGCACACCCGTGCCCGCATGCTCGATGCGGCCACCCTGGTTCAGCAGCTGCGCCGCCCGCAGATGGACATTGCCGGCGTTGGCGGCGATGCGCCCGCCGGTGTTGCGCAGCGCGCCTGACAGGCTCAGCTCGAACGGATTGGTGCCGGTCTGCAGCAGTTCGCCGGCGCTGTTGTCCAGCGCGGCCGCCAACAGGCCGATGCGCGTGCCCTGCAGGCTGCCCGCATTGCGCAGCAGGTCGGTGGCACGCAGGTCGAGCAGACCGATGGCGGTCAGGCTGCCGCCGATATTGCGCCACTCACCGCTGCGCGCCTGCGCCAGCAGGGTGCCACCGGACCAGACCTGGCCACCCTCCAGCAGCAGGCTGTCGCCCAGCAGGTGAACCTGCTGGCCGGCGTTGATCTGGCCGGCGTTGCGCAGCTGCTGACGCGCATCAAGGGTGACGCTGCCGGTGCTGCCGACCTTGCCGTCGGCCAGCAGGCCCGCCACGATCACGCCGCTGTTGTCGATCTGCCCCGCCCGCAATTCGATGTCACCCGAGGCCAGCACGCGCCCGCGATTGCTGGCCTGGGCGGCCTGCAGCGTGACGGTGCGCGCCTGCACGTCGGCCGCCGTGCGCAGTGCCTGCGCGGCCTGTAGCGACAGCGCGCCGCTGGCGAACAGCGCCGCCTGGTTGTCCAGGTCGCCACCGCTGTGCACCTGCAGATCGGCGGCGCTGTCGATTGTTCCCTTCAGCGTCACGTCGCTGTCGGCGGACAGCGCGACGCCCTGCTGCGCAAAGACCTTGCCCGACTGCTCCAGGCTGCCGCCTGCGTGGGCGGTGAGCGTGCCGGCGGCCAGCGCCCGCCCGCCCAGCACCAGTGCCTGGTCACTGTCGAGCTGCACGTTGCCACGCTCGCTACCCAGTTCACCCTGGCTGCGCAGGGTCCGGCCCCGCACCTGCAACGCCTGGCCGGCCACCAGGCTGCCCTGGTTGTCCAGCGAATCGCGCGCGGTGACATCGACATCGCCGGCGCCGTAGAGGTCGCCACGGTTGTCGATCACATCGGCCTTGGCCGTCAGCGCGCCCTTGGCGAACAGGTTACCCGCGTTGTCCAGCGTCACCGCATCCAGCTGCAGCGACTGCGCACTGGACAGGTTGCCGCCGGCGCGGTTGTGCAATGCATCGGCGCGCACGTCCAGCGTGCCGTCGCTGGCGATCACGCCGGCATTGTCCAATGTGGTGGTGCGCAGCTGTGAGCGGTCGCGACCGTAGATCACACCACTGTTGCTCAGCTCAGTGGCGCGCAGGTCCATTGCCTGCTGGCCATGCAGGCGACCGTCGTTGATGACCTTCTGCACGTCCACGGCCACCACGCGCGCCAGCGCCGTGGCGGCCGCCTGCTGGCGCAGGACGCCGCCCTGCAGGGTCAGGGTGCCGCCGGCTTCAAGCCGGTTGCGGTTGTCGAGCGTGGCAACGGACAGACGGGCATCGGCTGCGCTGCCGATGATGCCGGCGTTGTCCAGCACATCCGCGTCGACCTGCAGGCCCTCGCCCCCCTGGATGCTGCCGGTGGCGTCATTGTCGATGCGGGCGTTGGCCTTCAGTGCCAGCAGGTCCACCGCCTGCAGCGTGCCGCTGTTGCGCAGACGGTCGACCGCCAGCGCGGCCTGGCGGGCCTCAAGGGTGCCTTGGTTGTCCACGCCGCCGGCAGACAGTTCCAGCGCCTGCTCGGAGAGGATGCGTCCGGCGTTGTCCAGCTGCTGGCGCGCCTGGATCTTCAGCAGCGCGCCCGCAGACAGCTCGGCACCCTTCAGCTGCGTGATGCGGTCGGCCGCTGCACGCAGGTTCGCACCGGCACCGATGACGCCCTCGTTGTCGATGCTGGCCGCGTCGAGTTCGACGTCGGCGTCGCTGTACAGCTGGCCGGCGTTGTGCAGCTGCGCGGCCTGCATCCGTACGCCCTGGTTGCCCAGCAGCAGGCCGGCGTTGTCCACCTGGCGGGCCTGCACGTCCAGCGCCTGTGCGCCCAGGCGCGCGCCCTTGTCCTGCGCCAGCGTGTCGGCGCGCACGGCAAGCCCGGCGCCTGCGGTCACCTGTGCACCGTTCTGCACCTGTGCGGCAGCCAGCGCGATGCTGCCCGCGCTCTTCACCGTGTCAGCCAGCGTCAGCGTGCCACCGGCGTCCAGCTGCATCTGCGCGGCCTGCGTGCTGCCGGCCAGGTCCAGATTCTGGAGGGCGCGTACCGCCATCGCACCGCCCGCCGACGTGGAACCGGCAAGCGACGCCTGCCGGGCACGGATCTGAAGATCCCCCTGCGCGTACTGGGTACCGTCGGCCTTCAGGTCACCGTCGGTTTCGATCTGCAGGCGGCCTGCAGCCGCCGTGCGTCCGCTCAGGCGGACATCGCCGGCCTGGGTCAGGATGAAGTCGCCTGCGTCGGCCACCATCTGGCCCGTGCTGCGCACACCCACGCCGGCCTCGGTGCCGACCAGGCGGATCTTGCCTGCGTACATGCCACCGAGGGCGGCAACATCCAGGCCGAACTGCGGGCGTTCGCCTTCTCCGGTGATCGCCTGCGTCGCCAGGGTCTGGGCATCGATCTGGTTGGCGCCGGTGACCACGTTCACCTGGCGCGCCCAAAGGCCCGCGTTGAGCTGCACCGCGCGGGCCAGCAGGTCGACGCCTTCCAGGTTGCCGGCATCCAGGCCGTTGCCTTCCAGGCGGATCGTTCCGCGCGACACCCGGAACGCAGACAGGCTGCCATCGTTGCCGAACACCGGGGTGCCGGTGGTCAGCGTGCCACGGGTGGTATTGATGAAGCCGCAGCCATCGCAGGTGATGCCATTGGGGTTGGCGACGATCACCGCCGCCGAGCGCCCCGCCACCTCGATGTGGCCCTGCAGGCGCGATGCGTTGGTGGATGTCACCTCGTTGAGGATCAATCGTGCCGACTGGCCCGGCTGCAGATTGCCGTTGCCCTGGATGTAGCCACCCAGCTGGGTCTGCACGGTGCTCGCGCTGTTGTTGAGGATCTGCCCCTCGCGCCCGACGTTGTAGTCCTGGAAGCGGTTGTGCGATACGCCGCCCGCGTTGGGCCGGTTGATCTGGATGACCGGCACACCGTTCGCCGCCTGGTCGGCCCGTGCCTGCTCGCCGGCCTGCACCTGCACCTGGGCAAATGAGCTGCCTGGGGCCAGGAAGGCCAATGCCAGGGTGGCGCTCGCCATCGCGATGCGCAGGCGCACGGCCCAACCAGCGCCCGAAGCGGACAGGGACAGACTGCGGAATACGTTCTTCATGCCAGGTGCTTCCATCAACCCAGGGGGGAACTGCACACACAACAACCCGATCACGTCGCCACGTGGCGACGGTGCTTCCAGTCGAATCAGAACTGCCAGGACGCGCGGAATCCGATCACGTGACCGCGTGCCTCATACTTGAGCCAAGCCGGGCGGCTCATCGGTACGCCGACGAAGCCATCCCACGCCAATCCGCCCAGCTCGCCACGTGCACCCAGGTGGGCGCCGCTGAGGGTTCCGCCGCCGATACCCTGGCGGTCGTCGCGCTCGATGTGGCCGATATCGATGCCCGCATAGGGCGCGATGGCGCGATGTGCCATCCAGCTGATGCTGTTGCGCCAGTAGCCGCCACGGCTGCCGCCGAGTGGCACCTCGCCGTCGAAGCCGTTGACGGTATAGCGGCCACCGACGCTGATGAACTCCGAGCCGTACAGCGTGTCCTTGCTCCACTGGTAGCGGAGCGCGGTATTCCATGCCAGCGGACGCGGCCCGGATGTCAGGGCGCCACCGGCGCCGATATCCAGCGTGGTCAGCCCATAGCGGAACGTCGGCGCCAGGTCATCACGGCCCACGGCGTCATCATCGCCTCCCAGCCACGGCACGCCGCGGCGGTGCGCCAGGCGGATATCGGCCTGGACCCGCCCCAGGTACTGGCGGTGCAGCAGCGCCAGCTCGACCGAGGTAGTACGCCGGCGCTGGCCTTCGATCTCCACGCCTTCCACGTAGCTGTGCGACGACCGTTGCGCCACGCGCAGCTCGATGCCGCTGCGATAGCTCTGGCCACGCACCAGCAGCCGTTCCACGGCCAGGTCGACGTTGCTGGAGGTGCCGGTGCTGGCGAATGTGTCGGCGTTGCTGGCGATGGTCTGCTTGTAGCGCGAGCTGTAGGTGCTGGTGCTGAAACGCCAGTTGCCCAGCGGAACCGACCACGATGCATTGAAGCCGTGGGTACCCCGGCCCTTGTCGGCACTGCCGTCGCTGCTGACGCCGATGCTGAGCAGGTCGTTGACGCGAGCCAGGTTGTCTACCCACGCGGTCGCGCCGACCTGCTGCTTTCCGGTCGCACGGCTGCCGGCATCATCCAGCGACACCGAGGCACGCCATCGCTTGCCGTGGCGGATGCTGATGACCACGTCCGACTCGCCGGGCGCTTCGCCCGGCACCAGCTCCATGTTCACGTCCTGCGACGGAACGCGCTTGAGCTGCTCCAGGCCCTGTTCCAACGCGCGCAGATTGAGTACGTCCCCCGGCCGCGCGGGAAACGCACTCTTCCACATCGAATCGGGAACCTCTTCCGCGTTGAAGCGGATCTGCCGGATCACGCCCGGCACCAGCTGCAGGCGCAGGGTTCCGCTGCCCAGGCTCTGCTCGGGCAGGCCGATGCGGGTGGTCACGTAGCCCTTGGCCAGCGCCAGATCCGAAGCACGCCGCACGATCAGCGCGATGCCCTGCTGGCCCACGCAGCGGCCACGGTAGCGGTCGAGATAGCGCTGCAGGAACGCGAACTGCCCCAGATGCGCGCCGTCAAGCTGCAGCTGCTGCAGGGTGAAGCACGGTTCTTCGTCCGGCAGTTCCAGCGAATGCAGATCGGTGGCAGCGGCCGGCTGTTCGCGTGATACATCCGGCAATGCCTGCCGCTGCTCACGCTCGCGCGCCTCGCGCTCGGCGCGTTCACGCAGTTCCTGCTGCTCGGCGAACGAGGGACTGGCCGACTGTGCATGCACGACGCCGATCCACAACAGTCCCGCAGTGCCCAGAACGGCACGCACGCTGCATCCTGCTCTTCTGTTACCCATCAACGACTTCCTTGTCCAGCATTGGTACAGACCTGGGGCTGTGAACAGACATCGTGCAGAGAGAACATGCGGCCAGCACCGACTCGACCGCCAACCGCTATCGGCGGGAGTGCGCGGAACTTTAGGGTCTTTGCATCCGTGTACCCATTGCGGCGACGCAGTCGAGCACCACACGCTGAAGGATGGGCATCCTTCAGCTGCCGTCATGCGATGTCAATCGCTCCGGTCATCACGGCACCCGTGCGCACACCCATGCCCGCACGTCCCTGGCACCGGCCAGCCGCAACGTCTCGGCGATTTCCATCACTGTGCTGCCGGTGGTCATCACATCGTCCACGACGGTCAGCCGTGTCGGCGGCGACAAGCGCGTGCCGAATGCGTCAAAGAGATTGTCCCTGCGCTGTTCTGCGCTGCGCTCGGACTGCGGCGCGGTGTGGCGGCGTCGGTAAAGCCCCTGCCAGACCGGCATCGGCAACAGGCGGCACAGTTCGGCGGCCTGGTTGTAGCCGCGCTGGCGCAGGCGTTGATTGTGCAGGGGGACCGGCACCAGCGGCGCGCATGACCACGGGGGCGGGGCGCGCTGCATCAGCTGCGCGAGCAGGCGACCTGCCGCCAGGTCCTGATGGAACTTGTAGCGCACCAACAGCTGATCGACGGGGGGAAGGTACAGCAGGCTGGCATGCGTGGCGGACTGCGGCGGTACCTCGTCGCGGCATATACCGCAGACGATCAGGGCGTTGTCCGGCAACGGCAGTGCACAGCGCAGGCAGGCACGACCGGCCCAGGGCAGTCCGGCGAGGCAGGCGCTGCACAGGTCAAGTTCATCGTGGCCCGGCTCGCCACAGACCAGGCAGCGCAGTGGCAGCAGCACGCGAAGCGCTGCCTGCAGAAGACGAGTGGGCGTGGACAGGGCCGGCATGCGCTACAGCGTGATCGCGCTGCGGCCCCGGGGCCATCAGGCGCACGCCCTTCAACCCGTAGGCATCCTTACCCGTTTACGGAGCACTTCACCGCGTCGGCGCAGGTGCGGCATCCACACGCGTGCGGTACACCATGTAGGGCTTCTGCCGGCGATCCACGCCGCCATTGAAGCCGGCCTGTCGATGCAGCTGGTTGGCGGTGAAATACAGATAGCCGTCCGGCCCCATCGACAGCGTATCCGGCCACAGGATGCGCGGGTCGTGCACCACCGTCGTCCATCGCCCCTGCGCGTCGCGGGCATGGATGGCGTTGTGCTCGTAGTCGCTGGCATACAGCCGCCCGTTGGCGTCCATCTCCATGCCATCGGAGGCACCCTTGTCGCCCAGGTCGACCACCGCTGCCGCCAGTTCCGCTTCACTCAGCTTCGGGTCGCGCAGCAGCGCGGTCGGCACGCTGTACAGATGACGGCTGGACAAGGGTGTGTAGAACAGGGTGCCACCATCGGGCGACAGGGCGATGCCATCGGCGGCCACGGTGAACGGCGCCGACGAACCGTCGGCGTTACGCAGCCGCATCTGCCGCCCTTCCACGATCGGCACGAAGGCGGGATCGGCCGAGGTGGACACGTGGCCGACCAGGCGCTTGGACGCGGCGCCAGTGGCGAGGTCGATCACGATGATGCCGCCGATACCGCTCAGCGACGAGTCGGTCACGTAGGCCACGCCCTCGCGGCCAACACGGAAATCGAAGCGCACATCGTTGACATAGGTGCGCGCGTCGATGACGTTGGCCGGGAACACCAGCGTCCTGGCCACGGTGTTGGTGGCAAGGTCGATCGCCACCAGTTTGGCACCGCCGGCCTGTGGCGCAGAGAACCCGGGCGCGGCGGTATCCAGCACCCACAACCGGCCCTGGCCATCGGCCACCACGCTCTGCACGCTGATGAAATGGGCCGCCGGATCGGGACCGTCCTTGCGGTTGATGCGCGCATCCGGATAGGGAACGGCGCGGCCGTCGCGCCATTCGGCCACGCTGTAGGCCACCTCATCGCCCCAGCGCGGGAAGTTGACGAAGATCCGCCCGGTTTCAGATACCGCCACGCTGGTGGGCATGGCGCCATCGAAACGCGCCACCGGTTCGAGGGTGCCGATGCTGCGCTCGCTGGGCAGCAGGGGCGCGCCGGACATCGCCAGCGCGGGGGAACTGGCCAGGGCCAGGACGGCAGCCGCCAGGCTGCGGATACGGCAGTTGATCATGGTCGCGCTCTCGATGCAGGTCCGGGTGCAGCCCCGGCGTCGACGCATCTTCTGCGTCGCGCGTGGCATCGGGTAGACGGTGCAACGCGGAATCAGCTTCACTGCTGGAGTGAAGATGGAGGGCTGATTGATTGCGTTGATTGAAGCAATGATCGTTGTCTATCCGTTGCGTGCCTGCCTTGCGGCAAACCCGGTCAAGAAATCTCAACGGCTGCCAACGCGGTTTCGAACCTGTGCTGGCCCTCTTCACCCCACCAGGGAACGGTCATCACGCCCCCCCGCCGCTGCAACTGGTGCAGAAGGAGCAGGAAGGCCTGGACCTCCCGCTGGCCCCATGACGCTCCCATGCGGTAATCCAGCGTCAACCCATGGCGCATGACGAGCACACCCAGTTCTGGCAGAAGAACCCCGCCGCAGGCAATGTCTGCAAGGCCGACATGGAAGGGTTCCACTTCGTCCTGGAGAACGCGTCGCGCGTCGCCCGGTCCCATGAACGGCTGACCAAGATCTTCCGCACGGTGCCAGAGCTGCACGCTTCCAGAACCCGCGACGCGGGCACCGCAGGCAAACAGATAGGCGAACGCATCGGCCGTTCCGGCGGCCTCACGGTAGGCGAGCTCCACTTCCGGAAGCGAGCCATCATCGGTCACGAAGTAGCACCGTAACGTCGCCAACACCTCCTCTGGGAGGAGAATTGCTGCTCCAGGCTGTATTGCTCCTAGCCATCTCCATTTTCGCGGGTGCGGGACGTTCGCACAGCAGGCGCCTCGACAGCCACATCTTCAGCCGTTTTCGGCACCATCAACAGCTCCGCCAACCCGCGATAGATCGGTACCCTGCACACCAGCCCGGACACACCACGCGCGATCAGCACCGTCGCCAGGATCGGCAACAGCAGGTCGCCGCTGTCGGTCAGCTCCAGCGAGATCACCGCCGAGGTCAGTGGCGCCTGGGTCACACCGGTCAGGTAGGCGCACATGCCCAGCAACACGAACGCGCGCGGGTCCACGCCCGGCATCAGCACTGACAGGTTGTGGCCGAGTCCCGCGCCGACCGCCAACGCAGGTGAGAACAGGCCACCGGGAATGCCCGCCACGTACGAGGCCAGGTTGGCCAGCAGCTTCATCAACCCGAACTCATGGCCGACCAGCGCCTGGCCCTGCACCAGGCTGCGCGCTTGTTCGTAACCGGTGCCGAACGCGCCTTCGCCGAACACCAGGGCCAGCATGACCACCACCAGGCCGCAGCCCGCGGCCAGCAATACCGGATGCCGCTGCCGCAGCTGGCCCAGCCAACGCGGACGGCCCGCCGCGCTGGCCAGTACCGCACGTGCGAACAGCCCGCCCAGCAGGCCCGCCACCACGCCGCACAGCAGGATCGCCAGCCAGCCCTGGCCGAGCGGCAGACGCGCGCTCACATGGCCGAAGTAGGTGTAATTGCCCAACAGACCGAGCGATGCCACGCCACCGACGATCACCGCGGTCAACAGGGTGCCGGAGAAGCGATGTTCGAAACGGCCGCTGAGCTCCTCGATGGCGAAGACGATGCCGGCCAGCGGCGTGTTGAACGCCGCCGCAATACCGGCAGCGCCACCGGCCAACAGGAAGTGCGAGAGCTCGCGGGGATCCTTGAAGCCGAACCAGCGGCCGAACAGATACATCAGGCTTGCGCCTACGTGCACGGTGGGCCCCTCGCGCCCGACCGATGCCCCACCCAGAAGCGACAGCGAAGTCAGCAGCAGCTTGCCGGCCGAAACCGCTGGGGAAAGGTTGGTTTTCCGGAACGGCTCATCGGCCTTGTCCAGCGCAGCGATGACCTGCGGAATGCCGCTGCCCCGCGTGGGCTTCAACACGCCGGAAGTGAGCCAGGCCAGCAGCGCGAAGATGCCCGGCGTGAGCAGCAGGGCCCACCACGGCGAGTGCGAGGTGATGCGCTGGAACAGATGGAAGGCCGCATCGCTGGCCTTGGCAAACAGGATCGCCACCAGTGCCACGGCCACCGCGCCGCCCCACAGCGCGGCGCGGCGGCGCCAGGCCTCGCTGAGGACCAGCGCGGTGATGCGCCCACGAAGGTGGTAAAGATCAAACATGGGAAAGAGTCTGCGCGCCAGCACTTGCGTTGTGCAGCAGGCACTGTGGCTGGACGCCTTGCAGCATGCGGTGAAATGCGGCGCTTCGCTCGATGCTCTATTGCACCGACGATCTGTAAACCAAATTAAAATGCAAATGGTTGACAGCCTCCCCGCGCCCACCCACACTGCCGCCCTCGCTCCACTCGTACCCAAGGTCCCGCCATGGCTGCTGCCATCCGCCACGACTGGCAACACGACGAACTGCAGGCGCTGTTCGATCTGCCGTTTCCAGAGCTGCTGTTCCGCGCCGCCGCGGTGCACCGCGAGCACTTCGATCCGGCGCAGGTGCAGGTGTCCACGCTGTTGTCGGTGAAGACCGGAGGCTGCCCGGAAGACTGCGCGTACTGCCCGCAGGCGCAGCGCTACAGCACCGGGGTGAACGCGCAGAAGCTGATGGAGACCGACGCGGTGCTGGCCAAGGCGCGCCAGGCCAAGTCCGCCGGTGCATCGCGCTTCTGCATGGGCGCCGCGTGGCGATCGCCGAAGGACCGCGACATTCCGAAGGTGGCGGCGATGATCGCCGGGGTGAAGGCGCTGGGCCTGGAGACCTGCGCCACGCTGGGCATGCTCAGTGGCGAGCAGGCGCGTGCGCTGAAGGATGCGGGCCTGGACTACTACAACCACAACCTCGACACCGCGCCGGACTACTACGATTCGATCATCCACACGCGCCAGTACCAGGACCGTCTGGATACGCTGGAGCACGTGCGCGATGCCGGCCTGAAGACCTGCTGCGGTGGCATCGTCGGCATGGGCGAGACGCGCGCGCAGCGCGTCGGCCTGCTGCTGGCGCTGGCCTCGCTGCCGGCACATCCCGATTCGGTGCCGATCAACAAGCTGGTGCAGGTGCCGGGCACGCCGCTGCATGGCAGTGCCGAGCTGGACCCGTTCGAGTTCGTGCGCATGATCGCAGTGGCGCGCATCGCCATGCCGCGCTCGATGGTGCGGCTGTCGGCCGGGCGCGAGGCGATGAGTGACGAACTGCAGGCACTGTGTTTCCTGGCCGGTGCCAACTCGATCTTCTACGGCGACAAACTGCTGACCACCGGCAACCCGGAGGGCGAGCGCGACCTGGCTTTGTTCGCCCGGCTGGGCCTGCAGCCGATGGCGGTGCAGGTGGATGCCGAGGGCCATGACCACGGCGGCACCGTGCACGCCGATATCAGTGCCGATACGCCCGGCTGTGGCTGCGCTCACGCGGCCTGAGACGGGCCGCAAGCAGCCGCCGCGTCAACGCGCTACCCTAGCCGCCCCGTCGACGCATTCAGCCACCATGGCCCGCCCCGACCTGACCGCCCGCCTCCACGCCCAGCGCGCCCTGCGCGATGCCCAAGGCCGTCGCCGCCCGCGACGCACGGTCACCCGTCGCGATGGCGTGCGCCTGGAAGTGGACGGCCAGTGGCAGACCGGCTTCTGCAGCAACGACTACCTCGGCCTGGCCCAGCAGTTCAGCGTGGTCAACGCGCTGCAGGACGCCGCCGCACGCGAAGGCGCTGGCGCCGGTGCCTCGCACCTGGTCTGCGGCCATCATGCCCTGCATGAGGCGCTGGAACGCGAGGTGGCCGAATGGCTTGGCTATCCGCGTGCGCTGCTGTTCGGCAGTGGCTTCGCCGCCAACCTGGCGGTGCAGCAGGCGCTGCTGAGCGAAGAGAACGATGTCTGCGTACAGGACAAGCTCAACCACGCCAGCCTGCTCGATGCCACCCGGTTGGCCGGTGCACGCCTGCGCCGTTATCCGCATCTGGATGCGGAAGGCGCAATGCGTCAGCTCAAGCATGCGCCCGATGGCGCGGCAATGCTGGCCACCGATGGTGTTTTCAGCATGGATGGCGACATCGCACCGCTGCGTGCATTGTCGCTTGTGGCACGCCTGCAGCAGGCGCTGTTCTATGTGGATGATGCGCACGGTGTAGGCGTGGTCGGTGATGGCCGGGGTGCCGTGGCCGCCGCCGGGCTGGGTGTGGACGATGTGCCGCTGCAGCTGGTCACGCTGGGAAAGGCACTGGGCGGTTCGGGTGCACTGGTGCTGGGCCGCGACGACCTGATCGAGCATCTGGCCGAGACCGCACGCCCGTACATCTACACCACCGCCGTGCCACCAGCGATGGCCGCCGCTGCGCTTGAAGCGGTGCGCCTGGCGCGCAGGGACAACTGGCGCCGTTCCAAACTGGCAGACCTGATCGCGCTGTTCCGCAGCGAAGCACGCCGCCATGGGCTGGACCTGATGGCTTCGGACACGCCGATCCAACCGCTGCTGTGCGGCGATGACCACACCGCCGTAGCCATGTCCACGGCGCTGGAACAGGCCGGCTGGCTGGTCGGTGCGATCCGCCCGCCGACCGTGCCGGAAGGTAAGGCGCGCCTGCGGGTGACACTGTCTGCGCTGCACACGCCGGAACAGGTGCGGGGGCTGGTCGAGGCCATCGCCAGCGCGCGCGAACGCGTGGCCCTGGCCGTGCGTGAAGCCGCGCCACCGCCGCTGCCTGTCTTTGCCTGAGTTCCGTGTCGTTGCCCATGCATATTGACGTCACCGGCCGTGGGCCGGACCTGGTGCTGATCCACGGTTGGGCTCTGCAGGGCGGCGTGTTCGCGCCGCTGGTGCAGCGGCTTGCGGACCAGTTCACCCTGCATCTGGTCGACCTGCCCGGCCATGGGCACAGCCGCGAGGACACCACGCCGCTGCGCCTGCCGTTTGTGGTAGGTGCCATTGCCGCGGCTACGCCGCCGGCGGTGTGGTGCGGCTGGTCACTGGGCGGCCTGTTCGCATTGCACGCGGCGGCCACGCTGCCAAAGGTGCGCGGGCTGGCGATGATCGCCGCCACGCCGCGCTTCGTGCGAGGCGATGACTGGCCGCACGCGGTGGAGCCGGCGGTGTTCGAGCAGTTCGGCCGCGAGCTGGCGACCGACTTCGGCGGCACGCTGGAACGCTTCCTCGCGCTGGACGTAATGGGCTCGGCACACGCCCGCGAGGAGCTGCGCACCCTGCGCCAGCGCCTGGTCGAGCGCGGTGCGCCCACCGAACGCGCCCTGCTGGAAGGCCTGCGCCTGCTCGAAAGCACTGACCTGCGCGGCGCACTGCCAACGCTGGGCAAGCCCAGCCTGTGGATCGCCGGCCAGCGTGACCGGCTGGTGTCTCCGGTGGCGATGCAGGCCGCCGCAGCACTGGCCCCGGGTGCGCAGGCGCTGACCATCGCCCACGGCGGCCACGCGCCGTTCCTTGGCCATGCCGACGAAGTGGCCGCCGCCCTGCAACACTTCGTTGCCGCCCTGTCGCCGGCTGATGGCGGACAATGAACACCTTCCGAATTCCGCAGGACTGACGCATGGATCTGGGCATCAACGGCCGCTGGGCACTGGTCTGCGGCGCCAGCAAGGGATTGGGCCTGGGTTGCGCGCGTGCGCTGGTGCGCGAGGGCGTGAACGTGGTGATCGTGGCCCGTGGTGACGCTGCGCTGCAGGCCGCCGCTGAAGAACTGCGTGCCGTGCCCGCCGCTGCCGAGGTGCGCGCGGTTGCCGCCGATGTCACCACCGAGGCCGGCCGTGCTGCGGCACTGGCCGCATGCCCGCAGGTGGACATCCTGGTCAACAACGCCGGTGGTCCGCCGCCCGGTGATTTCCGCAGTTTCGAGCGCGACGACTGGATTGCCGCGCTGGACGCCAACATGCTGGCGCCGATCGCGCTGATCCGCGCCACCGTCGACGCGATGATCGAGCGCGGCTTCGGCCGCATCGTCAACATCACCTCGTCGGCGGTGAAGGCCCCGATCGACATCCTGGCGCTGTCCAACGGCGCGCGCAGCGGCCTGACCGGTTTCGTCGCCGGCCTGTCGCGCCGCACCGTGGCCCACAACGTCACCATCAACAACCTGCTGCCCGGCCAGTTCGACACCGACCGCCTGCGCGCCAACTTCGCCCACAGTGCGGGCAAGGACGGCGATGCTGGCGAAGTGGCCGAGCGCCGCCGCCAGCAGATTCCCGCCGGCCGCTTCGGCACGCCGGACGAGTTCGGCGCCGCCTGCGCCTTCCTGTGCAGTGCGCAGGCCGGTTACCTCACCGGGCAGAACCTGCTGATCGACGGCGGCGCCTACCCCGGTACGTTCTAAGAGACTTTCGCAATGCCGTCCCACTTCGATGCCCGCCACGTCCGCCGCGCGTTCGCGCGTGCCGCCAGCAGCTACGACGCCGCCGCCGCCCTGCAGCGCGAGGTGCAGTCGCGACTGATCGAATCGCTGGACTACCTGGAGGCACGCAAGCCCGAGGTGGTGCTGGACATCGGCGCGGGTACCGGCCATGCCAGTGCGTTGATGAAGAAGCGCTGGCCGAAGGCGCAGGTGATCGCGCTGGATGTGGCGCTGCCGATGCTGGACCAGGCCAAGCGCCAGGCCGGGTGGTGGAAGCCGTTCCAGCGCCTGTGCGGCGATGCCGCCGCGCTGCCGCTGGCCGACAACAGCGTGGATGTGATCTTCAGCAACCTGTGCCTGCAGTGGGTGGACGACCTGCCGGCGGTGTTTGCCGGATTCCGTCGCGTGCTCAAGCCCGGTGGCCTGCTGCTGTGCTCGACCTTCGGCCCGGAAACCCTGGTGGAACTCAACGAAGCGTTCGCCGCCGCCGATGATCGTCCGCACGTGAGCCGCTTCGCGCAGATCGCCCAGTTCGGCGACGCGCTGATGATGGCCGGCTTCCGCGACCCGGTGCTGGACCGCGATCTGTTCACCCTGACCTACGACGACCTGCCCTCGCTGATGCGCGAGCTGCGCGCGATGGGTGCGACCAACGCGCGGGTGGACCGCCGCCATACGCTGACCGGGCGTGGTCGTTTCGCCGCTGCCGCCGCCGCATACGAGCCGATGCGCCGTGCCGACGGCAAGCTGCCCAGCAGCTGGGAAGTGATCTACGCCCACGCCTGGGCACCGGATCCGGGCGCGCCGATCCGCGAAGGCGGGCATGACGTCGCCTCGGTGCCGGTGTCGGCGATTCCGATCCGCCGCAAGCAGACCTGATCGTCTGGTAGTGCCGGCCGCTGGCCGGCAACCTCACGATTCCATGGTGGGCATCTGCCGGCCAGCGGCCGGCACTACCAAATGCGACGCCATACGCGAATCGCTCTGGTGGGTGCCGCCCTTGGTCGGCA
>NZ_JCAFVK010000015.1:0-41790 GCF_059372275.1 Stenotrophomonas sp. YJH_SMC_14-1 | reverse complement strand
CTCCATCGAGGCAGCGGTCTCTTCCAGGTTGGCGGCCTGCTGCTCGGTACGGCGCGACAGGTCGCTGTTGCCGGACGCGATCTCGCCAGCGGCCAGGGTGATGCTGGAGGCACTGGCCTGGATCTGGCCGACGATCTGGGTGAGCTGTGCGACGGTGGTGTTGGCGTCGTCACGCATGCGTGCGAACACGCCGTTGAACTGGCCGTCCATGCGTGCGGTCAGGTCGCCGGCGGCGATCGACTGCAGCAGCTGCGAGAGCTGGCCGAGGTTGCCGTCGGCCACCTGCATCATGCTGTTGAGCTGCTCGATCATCACGCGGAAATCGTGATCGAAACGCTGCGCATCACCGCGCTGGCTGAAGTCGCCGGCGGCGGCGGCCGAGGCCAGCTGCTGGATCTGCGTGTTGATGGCCAGCAGGCTGGCCTTGGCCGCGTCCATCGACTCGTGCAGGATCGCGCGGCTGCCGGGCAGGCGGCGGGCGTCCGGGGCGAGGTTGCCGATGGCGTACTGGTTGAGCACTTCAATGGCATCGACGATCGCATCGAGGTGTTCGAAGATCACCGTGTTGATGCCGCTGGCCAGCTGGCCGTAGACGCCCGGGAAGTCTTCCGGAATACGGTGGCTGATGTCCGGGCCGGCATGCATCCGTGCCATCAACTGGGTCTGTTCGCTGAAGCGGCGCAGCATCGCGGTCATGTCGGCGGTGGCCGCCAGCATGCGGCCAGCCTCGTCCTTGCCGGTGCTCTGGGTGGTGACGCTGAGGTCGCCGCGTGCGACGGCCTGGATGGCGTTCACGGCCTTGCCCAGGGGGCCGGTCACTGCACGTGAGATGACGATGGCCAGCGCAGCGGCCACAAGGGACAGCAGGACGATGCAGCCGATGATGGCGATCATGCTGTTGCGATGGGTGGCGTTGGCGTCGGCGATCTTGCCGTCCATCTGGCCGGCGATGTGGGTGCCCAGCGCCTTCATCGCAGCGAACAGGTCGCGACGCGCCGGGCGCGACTGCTCGTCGGAGATCTGCTGGGCCCGAGCGCCATCACCGGCGGCCACGGCGTCGCGCATCGCCTTGTTGGCGGCGAAGTAGCGGTCCAGTTGTGCGCTGGCCGCGCGATAGAGTTCACGCTCCTTGGCCAGCGCCGGCAGCGCCGAGTACGCGGCCAGCTCGTCATGCACGGCCTTGGCGGTGTCGTCCATGCGCTTGTTGTAGTCGGCGACCTTCTCCGGCCGGTCGAGCATGCTCAGCTGTGCAAGTTCATAGGTGCGGAATTCCCCCAGCTGCGAGCGCGCCTCGCCCAGGTGCTGGACCGAGGGGATGTCGTTGCCAGCCATCTCGCGCAACTGCGCGTTGGCTTCGCTCAGGCGCAGCAGTGCGAAGGCGCCGAGGATCAGGGTCATCAAGGTGGTGAGGGTGAACCCCACGGCCAGCTTGCGGGCGATGGGCAGATCTTGGAACCACTTCATGCAGGGTGCTCCAGGTGGGCAGAGTGCCGGCGTCTGTGCGCCGGTTCGGGGGTGGTTGCAGAGCGAACGGGGGTGCCCGGTGGGGTTCGGTGACGACCGTCATTGCGAAATAACGGCGCCGTCCGCGTGGACTTTATGGACGCAGATCACATTCGGTTGCGTAGGGATGACAGCGCGAAAGCGTTGCAGCGGCGTGCTTTCGCTTGGATGAAGTAGTTGCGCCCGCAACCATCATGGCGACGGAGTTCACAGAAGGGATGGGGTCGGATCCCTTGGCAGAGCGCGCATAAACAAAAACCGCCGCCCCGAAGGGCGGCGGTCCAGTACACGCATGCAGCGTGGATCAGGCGGCCTGCGGCATCCGCAACGAGCGCACCAGTCCGCCGATGTCGACGATCAACGCGACGCGGCCGTCGCCAAGTATGGTGGCACCGGACACCCCGCCGATACGGCGGTAGTTGTTCTCGATGTTCTTCACCACCACCTGCTGCTGGCCGACCAGTTCATCCACTTCCAGTGCGATCTTCTGGCCATCGCCTTCGACCACGACCACCAGCGATTCACTGCCCGGCGCACGGTTGCCGTAGCCGTAGTACTCGCTCAGCGAGAGGATCGGCAGGTACTCGCCACGTACGCGCAGCACGCGGCCTTCGCCGGCCATGCTGCGGATGTCCTCGGCCTGCGGCTGCAACGCCTCAAGCACATAGGCCAGCGGCAGGATCAGGGTTTCGCCGGCAACCGCCACGGTCATGCCGTCGAGGATGGCCAGGGTCAGCGGCAGGCGGATCAGCGTGCGGGTGCCAGTACCCAGGCTGCTTTCGATCTGGACCTCGCCGCCCAGTGCCTGGATGTTGCGGCGAACCACGTCCATGCCGACGCCACGCCCGGACAGGTCAGTGACCGCATCGGCCGTGGAGAAGCCGGGCTGGAAGATCAGGTCCCAGACCTGCGAATCGGTCGGGTTGTCCGGTACGGCCAGGCCGCGCTCGGTGGCCTTGGCCAGGATCTTGGCGCGGTCCAGGCCGCGACCGTCGTCGCTGACTTCGATGACAATGTGGCCGCCCTGGTGCGAGGCCGCCAGGGTGATCGTGCCGGTTTCGTCCTTGCCTGCACCGCGGCGCACGTCGGGCATTTCCAGGCCGTGGTCGATCGAGTTGCGCACCAGGTGCACCAGCGGATCGGCGATCTTCTCGATCAGCCCCTTGTCCAGCTCGGTACCTTCGCCGACGGTGCGCAGCCGCACCTGCTTGCCGAGGCGGCTGGACAGGTCGCGGACCAGGCGCGGGAAGCGACGGAACACCGCATCGACCGGCAGCATGCGCACGCCGATCACCGCTTCCTGCAGGTCGCGGGTGTTGCGTTCAAGCTGGTCCAGGCCAGCGAACAGGCTCTCGGCGTGGACCGGGTCCAGCGCATGCGAGACCTGCTTGAGCATGGCCTGGGTGATGACCAGTTCGCCGACCAGGTTGATCAGCGCATCGACCTTGTCGACGCTGACGCGGATCGACGTTTCGCCTTCCTGGGTGGCAGCACCGCCGGCGGCAGGCGCAGCAGGCGCTGCCGGCACGACGGCAGCAAGTGTGGAAGGGGATGCAGCAACGGGCGCCTGGGTTGCCAGGCTCGGCGGCGCTGCCGGACGGATGTCCAGCTCGCAGTCGTCCAGTACCCAGGCGAAGGTGTCTTCGATCTTGCTGCGCGGCACCTTGCCGACCAGGCCCAGGTCCCACGCCAGGTGGGCCTCGAGCGGGTCGAGCTGGGCGAAGCCCGGCAGGCGTTCCATGCGCGCGGCCACCTGCAGCGAGCCGAGGTGTTCCAGTTCGCGGATGATGCGCAACGGGTCGTTGCCGCTCATGAACAGCGAGGGTGCCGGGGTGAACCCGATCTGCCAGGCTTCCGGCGTATCGTCCACCTTGGCTGCGGCAGCGGCCGGCGCGCTCGGTGCGGCCTGGCCGGAGAGAACGGCTTCAAGGCGCGCCTTCACTGCGGCGACCGCAGCGGGGTCTGCGGCCTGGCCATGTTCGGCTTCGCGCAGCAGGGCGCGCAGCACATCCACCGAGGACAGCATGGCATCGACGGCATGGCCTTCCAGGGCGCGCTTGCCGGCACGCAGCTCATCGAGCAGCGTTTCCAGCACGTGGGTCAGGCCGGCGATGGCATCGAAGCCGAAGGTGCCGGCGCCGCCCTTGATCGAGTGGGCGGCGCGGAACACCGAATTGATGATCTCCGCGTCCTGCTGCCCCGATTCCAGGGCCAGCAGGCCAGCCTCCATCGCGTCGAGGCCTTCGCGGCTCTCCTCGAAGAAGGTGGCGTGGAAGCGTTGCAGGTCCATGCTCATGGCAGTGGTGGTCCGGAAGCGAAGAAGGGGAGCGGTGCGGGGCGATCAGCCCAGCACTTTCTGCACGGTGGCGACCAGCTGTTCCGGATTGAACGGCTTGACCAGCCAGCCGGTGGCACCGGCGGCCTTGCCTTCGGACTTCTTGTCGGCGGCCGATTCGGTGGTCAGCATCAGCAGCGGGGTGAACTTGTAGTCCGGCAGCTGGCGCAGTTCGCGGATCAGCGCGATGCCGTCCATGTTCGGCATGTTGACGTCGGTGACCACCGCATTGAAGCGCTGGCCCTTGGCGCGACCGAGCGCGACCGCGCCGTCTTCGGCTTCTTCGACGGCAAAACCGGCCGAGGTGAGGGCGAAGGAAACCATCTGGCGCATCGACGCCGAATCGTCCACCACCAAGATACGTGCGCTCATGCAGCGTTCTCCACAGATTTCAGGTTGTCATGGGTTACGTCCAGGCCCAGGGCCTGGGTGACGCCCAGCAGGCGTGCGGCGTCACGGAAGGTTGCGGTGCAACCGTGGAAGCCGGTGCCCAGGCCTGCCTCGCGGCGGGCCTGCACGAATGCACACAGCACCTGCACGGCGGCCGTGTGGATGCGGGCGACCTGGCTTGCATCCAGGGTCAGCTCGCCTGCCTGCGCCACCAGCGGCGCGAGGCGGTTCTTGAGCTCGGTGCTGCTCTCGATGCCGAGATCCTCACCCAGTTCGACAGTGCTCATCGTTGCTCCGGACAAACGGTTCCGTGATCCATAACGGCACCCCGGCGGGGTTCTTTAGAGGAATCGACGCGGTGCGTCGATGCGGTCGCCGCTGAAAAGGACGGAGGGGATTAAGTCGCAAGCGACCTGGCTCTACTGCAGCCCCCTCGGCAACGGCGACCGCGCAGTGGGGACGTAAGGAGTTGATCCAACGGTTCAACTCCTTGCGTCCCCGACAGGCACCGCTTCGGCGCAAAGCGCCGAGCCACTTGCGACTTAATCCCCTCCGTCCCCTTTTTTCCAGATCAACTCAACAGCCGTGTGGCGTCCAGCAGGATCATCGGGCGCTGGCTGACCCGGGCGACGCCGCGGAACAGATCATTGGAGATCTGGCAGATGCGGGCGGTATCCGGGGGTTCGATCTGTGAATCGGTGAGGTTGGCGACATCTTCCACTGCCGACACGCGCAGGCCGATGGTCTCGCCGTCCTCTTCCAGCACCACGATGCGGGTCTGGGCATCGTCTTCTGCCGATGCGGCGCCGAGGTGCAGGCCGAGGTCCATCACCGGCACCACCTGGCCACGCAGGTTCATGATCCCGAGCATCGCCGGTGCCGTGCCACGCAACGGCAGCAGTGGCACCGGCAACACCACTTCCTGCACTTTCAACAGTTCCAGCGCATAGGCCTGGGTCCCGCAGCGCAGGCGCAGCCAGCGCGAGGTGCGCTCGCCGGCGCGGCGGTTCTGCGGGTGCGGACTGCTGGCGGGCTGGTGCGCCTGCGCCTGCAGCTCCTGCCAGGTACCGGGACGGTTGGTGGCCGGGGCATCCAGGGCAACGCGGGGCGGCGGCGCGGCGGCAGCACGCGCGGCCGGGACGGGCGCGGGTGCAGGGCGCGGTGCCGGGGGCGCAACCACGGCCGGTGGCGGCGTGGGGACATCCTCACCACCAGCAGCGGCTTCGAACGCAGCCTGCAGACCGGGGCTGTCAGTGTGGGCGAGCTGATGGCTGTCGGCCGCGTCGGTCTCGTAGATCACTTCGTCGGGCAGGTCGTCCCAGGTGGGCTCCGGGCCGGCCTTGGCCGGGGCCGTCTCGTGGATCACCTCGTCAGGCAGGTCATCCCAGGTCGGTTCGCGCTCGGGAGCGGCGACCGGCACTGCGGCGGCCTCGAAGGCGGCTTCCAGTGCTGCGTCATCCTGTGCCGGGGCAACGGCAACAGCGTCCGTCTCATAGATCACTTCAGCGGGCAGATCGTCCCAGGTGGGCTCGCGCTCGGCCGTTGTGGCCGCCTCGAAGGCGGCTTCGAGCGCGGCGTTGTCCACGGCAGGCCCCGCGGCGACGCTGTCGGTTTCGTAGATCACCTCGGCCGGCAGGTCATCCCAGGTCGGCTCGCGTTCCGGTTCCGATGTGCTGTCCGGAACCGGGGCGGCGCTGTCCGGCGTTGGCAGCACGACGGCCGCCGGGGCGATCGCTTCGCCCAGCAGTTCGTCCAGGTAGTCGTCCAGTACGCCGGTGCTGTTCATGCGGCCTGCTCCAGGGCACGGGCATCCTCACCGAGGATCCAGTTCAGTGCGCGGCGATAGGCGGCCAGGCCGCGGCCCGGGTAGTCCTCACCAACGCTGGGCAGGGTCAGGCCTGCGGCGTTGCTGATGCGGGTGTCGATCGGAATGGCGTCTTCCCACACGCGGATGCCGTGGCGATCCTGCATCGTGCGCAGCGACTCGTTGCCGGCGCGGGTGCGGCGATCGAACAGGGTCGGCAGGATCGAGATCGGCAGCGGGCGGCGGCGCGAGCGCTCGACCATCTCGCCGGTGCGGACCATGCCGTCCAGGCCATGCAGGGCCAGCGGCTCGGCCTGGGTGGGAATGATCAGGCGGTCGGCAGCGGCCAGCGCGTTGATCATCAACAGGCCAAGGGTGGGGGCACAGTCCAGCAGGATGTAGTCGTGCTGGCCCTGGTGACGCGCCAGTGCGTTCTGCAGGGCCAGGCCGAGTCCGGGCTGGTTGGCGCTGCGGCGCTCCAGCGTGGCCAGCGCCGACTGCGCGCAGACGTAGTCCAGGCCGTGGATGCTGCTGGCATGGCACAGGCTGGAAAGATCGGCCGGCGGGGCGCCGAACAGTTCCAGCACGCCCGCCGGCGGCGGATCCACCGGCACGCCAAAGGCGCGGCTGAGCGAGGCATGCGGATCGAGGTCGATCAGCAGCACGCGATGGCCAAGCGCGGCCAGGCCGCGGCCGAGGGCGAGGGTGGTGGTGGTCTTGCCGACTCCGCCCTTCTGGTTGGCGACTGCCCAGATGCGCATCGGTTTACTCCTTCATTGCCGGGGGAACGGCGGCGCCGACGCGGCTGCCAGCCGGCACCGGCGGCAACTTCACCGGTGCGATGGGGGAGGTGGGGGCGGTAGCCGGAGTTGCGGCGGCTTGTTCGGTGGTGCTGTCGTCGACGGCGCCGGTGGCCGCATTGAGGCGCTGGCCAAGCGGATCCACCGAATGCGAGGTGTCGGCCAGGATGATGACCATCACCCGGCGGTTGCGGTTGCGCCCCTGCGCGCTGTCGTTCTCTTCGCGCGGACGGAACTGGCCATAGCCAACCATCGCCAGCCGTGATGGCTGCACGCCCTGGTCGGCGAACAGGTGCACCACGCTGGCGGCGCGACCGGCCGACAGTTCCCAGTTCGAAGGGAAGGTGGCGGTGGCGATCGGCACGTTGTCGGTATGGCCTTCCACGCGCACGCTGTTGGGCACGTCGCGCAGCACCTCGGCCAGGCTGGCCAGCGTCTGCCGTGCATGCACGTCCAGCGCGGCCGAGCCGGTGGGGAACAGGATGTCGCTGTTGATCTCCACTTCGATCCACAACTCGGTGCGGCGCACGCTGATCATGCCGCGGTCGATCAGCGGCGCCAGTGCGGCGGTGAGGCGGTCGGCGATGCTGTTGAGCTGGCGCTCGGCACGGGCGATCTGTTCCTGGTTGTGCACGGAGACCGGCATGCGCATCTGCGAGGCCATCGACGGCAGCAGGGTCGGGTCGTGCGACGGCGCGGGCGCGGAGGGGCCGATCTTGGTGCCGGACTTGATCACCGAGGGGCTGTCCCAGCCGCCACCCTGCACCTGCTTGTTACCCACCTGCACCGGATTGATGGTGCGCGGCGCGCCGCCGAAGGCATCGGTGAGCGCGTCGGCCATGATCCGGTACTTGCCCTCGTTGACCGAGGAGATCGCGTACATGACCACGAAGAAGGCGAGCAGCAACGTCATCAGGTCGGCATAGGGGATCGCCCATGCTTCATGGTTGGCGTGCTCTTCGTGGTGCTTGCGGCGGGCCATGTCAGTGCAGGAAGCCGGAGAGGTTGGTTTCGATGTTGCGCGGGTTCTCGCCCTGGGCGATCGAAATCAGGCCTTCAATGACCATTTCGCGGTCGCGGGTGTTGTGCGAGATCACGCTCTTGAGCTTGGCGGCGATCGGCAGGAACAGCAGATTGGCCGAGGCGATGCCGTAGATGGTGGCGGTGAACGCGGCGGCGATGCCGTGGCCGAGTTTGCTCGGGTCGGCCAGGTTCTTCATCACCGCGATCAGGCCGAGAACGGCACCGATGATGCCGAGCGTGGGCGCGTAGATGCCCATCGCTTCGAAGACCTTGGCACCGGCCTGGTCCTGGTGCTCCTGGCTGCCCAGTTCGATCTCCAGCATGTGACGCATCGATTCGGGTTCAACGCCGTCCACCAGCAGCTGCAGGCCCTTGCGCAGGAACGGGTCCTGCTGCGCTTCCACCTGCGATTCCAGGCCCAGCAGGCCCTGGCGGCGGGCGATGTTGCTCCACTCGACGATCTGCTGGATCAGTTCGCGGCGATCGCTGTGCGGCGGGCGCACGACCCAGCGCACGATCTTGAACGCATGCTTGAACACCGCCGGCGAGGTGTGAAGCAGGATCGCGGCAACGGTACCGACGATGACGATCACGAACGCCGCAGGCGACCACAACGACGCCAGGCCGGCGCCCTTGAGGATGCTGCCGCCGACCAGCGAGGCCAGGGCGAGAAAGAGTCCAATGAGGCTGAGTCTATCCATGGTTCCGGTATCGGCTTGTATGAATGGGACTTGAGACACCGGGAGAATGCGTACAGACGGTAGTCACAGTTTTCGGGTCGCCGGGCCATGCCCGGCGGCGTTCAGCGTATGCCGTCCACGTCCAGGATCAGTGCCATGCGACCATCGCCGATCAACGTTGCACCGGCATAACCGCGCAGGCCGCGCAGGGCTTTTGGCAGTGGCTTGATGACCACTTCCTCGCGCCCGCGTACCTGGTCCACGACCAGGCCGAAGCGCGCTTCGCCGGCCTGCAGCACCACGATGGTCAGCAGGGTTGACGCGGCCGGCGTCACATCCAGCCACTGGCGCAGGTCGACCAGCGGCAGGGTGTGCGAGCGGCGATCAAGCACGGCGCGGCCATCGAACCAGCCCAGCGAGGTGCGCGGCGCGTGCAGCACTTCCATCACGCGTGCCAGCGGTAGCGCGTAGACGTCCTCGCCGGCCTGCACCAGCAGGGTCGGCAGGATCGCGAGGGTGAGCGGCACGCGGATCAGGAAGCGGCTGCCACGCCCCAGTTCCGACTGGATCTGGATCTGGCCGCTCAGTTCGCGGATGCGCGACTGCACCACGTCCATGCCGACGCCGCGGCCGGAAATATCGGTGACCTGCTGCTTGGTCGAGAAGCCGGGCAGGAACACCAGGTGCAGGCACTCCTCGCTGCTCAGGCGGGCAGCGGCTTCCGGGTCGATCAGGCCCTTCTCGCGCGCCTTCGCGCGCAGCTTCTCGGGGTCGATGCCGGCGCCATCGTCCTGCACCTCGATGCTGACGTAGTCACCTTCCTGCTGGGCGGACAGGCGCACATGGCCCATCCGCGGCTTGCCTTGTGCTTCGCGCAGGTCGGGCATTTCCACGCCGTGGTCGATGGCGTTGCGGACCAGGTGCACCAGCGGGTCGGCCAGCGCTTCGACCAGGTTGCGGTCGAGCTCGGTCTCGGCGCCGACCAGCTCCAGGTCCACTTCCTTCTTCAGCGAGCGGGCGACGTCGCGGGCGACCTTGGGGAAGCGCGAGAACACCTTGCCCACCGGCTGCATGCGGGTACGCATCACCGCCGACTGCAGGCGGGCAGTGGCGATGTCCAGCGTCGATACGGCGCGGTCCAGCTCCTCGTCGCGCAGGCGTGCACGCAGGGTCTTCAGGCGGTTGCGGGAAAGCACCAGTTCGCCGATCAGGTTGACGATCGCATCCAGGCGCTTGGTGTCCACGCGCACGGTGTGCTCGGCCTCGGCCATCGGCTTGGCTGCCGGCTTGGCTGCAGGTGCCGGGGCGGGTGCCGGGCGCGGTGCTGCGGCGGGGGCCGCCGCGACGGCGGCAGCAGGCTTGGCGCCTGGCGCAGCGCCACCGTGCAGCTGGTCCAGCAGGGCTTCGAACTCGTCTTCGCTGATCAGGCCATCGTCGGCTTTCTTCGCCGGCGCGACCGCGGTCGGCGCGTTGCCGCCATGCAGCTGGTCGAGCAGGGCCTCGAATTCGTCGTCGGTGATCAGGTCGCTGCCGGCTGCCGCAGGCGCGGCCGCAGCGGCCGGCGCGGCAGTGCCACCGTTCATGTCGAACTGCGCGATCAGGTCCGGCGGCGCATAACCCGGCTCGGTGCCGGAGGACACGGCGTCCAGCATCGACTGCAGGTAGTCCAGCGATTGCTGGGCGGCGTCGAAGTGGTGGGCCTGCAGCACCGCCTGCCCGGCACGCGCGATGCCCAGGGCCTCTTCAGCGGCGTGGCACAGCTCGACCATCGCAGTGACGCCAAGGAAGCCGGCACCGCCCTTGAGCGTGTGGTATCCACGGAACACCGCGTTGAGCTGCTCGGTGTCCTGCGGTGCCTGCTCCAGCGACACCAGCTGTTCGCCCAGGCGATCCAGGATTTCCTGTGCCTCGATGATGAAATCGGCAGTGATGTCGTCGGATACCGCGCTCATGCTTACAGCCCCAGATCCGACAACAGGTCGTCGGCGTCGTTCTGCGAGACCGCGTGGCGGTCCAGTCCCTTCAGTGCCGGCCCGGCCAGTTCCGGGTCGGTGCGATGCTGTTCCGGCGGCAGGCCGAGTGCGCCGAAGCCCTCGTGCACGCGGCGGACGATGCCGACCACGCGACGGATGATCTGCCCGGTCAGGTCCTGGTAGCTCTGGGTCAGGGCGATCTCGGTCAGGTTGTGGCGGATGCGCTCGAGCTGCGCGTCCTGGCCCGGCTGCAGGCCTTCAGCACGCAGCTGTTCGGTCAGGCTGCGGCATTCCTCGGCCAGGTCCAGGGTGCGGTGCGTGGCCTGTTCGGTCATGGCCACCACGTGGTCCAGGCGTGCGCAGGCGTCGTCCAGCTCACCGGCCTCGCTGGGCACGGTCGGCAGCTCACCCAGTGCCTGCCCCAGCTCGCGGGCCAGCCGCGAGAGGCCGCTCATCATCGGCTGCGTACGCAGCGCGACCAGTCCGTCGATGCGCTGCCGCCAGGCGGCCTCGTCACCGGACTCGAGTGCGTCCAGGGCTTCCTGCAGGCGCAGGGCGAGGGCGCTCTTGTCGACCGTGGTATCCATCAGGCGCTGGCCGCCAGGCGTTCGAAGATCTTGCCGAGCTTCTCTTCCAGCGTCTGCGCAGTGAACGGCTTGATGATGTAGCCGTTCACGCCGTTCTGGGCGGCTTCGATGATCTGTTCGCGCTTGGCTTCGGCGGTGACCATCAGCACTGGCAGGGTCTTCAGCTTGGCATCGGCACGGATCGCCTTCAGCAGCTCGATGCCGGTCATCACCGGCATGTTCCAGTCGGTGACCACGAAATCGAACGGCTGGCTCTGCAGCAGCGACAGCGCGGCATGCCCGTCCTCGGCTTCGGCGGTATTGGTGAAGCCCAGATCGCCCAGCAGGTTCTTGACGATCCGACGCATGGTCGAGAAGTCATCGACGATCAGGATGCGCATGTTCTTGTTCAAAGCAGAGTTCCTTTGTTGTTCATTCCGGGCGGCCGGGGGCAGCCGCCTCGGGCATGTTCATTCTTCCAGGCCGGCGTCCGCCGCCTCGAAAATCTTGAGCCGGCCACGCAGGCGCAGCACCGCCTGGCCGTGGATCTGGCAGACCCGCGACTCGCTCACGCCGAGCACCGCGCCGATCTCCTTCAGGTTCAGTTCCTGCTCGTAGTAGAGCGAGAGCACCAGCTGTTCGCGCTCGGGCAGGTGGCCGATGGCCTTGCCCAGCTCGCGGCCGAATTCACCCCGCTCCAGCACCTGCTGCGGGGTCGGGCCGCCTTGGGCGACGGTGTCCAGCTCGCCCTGGTCCTCGATGCGCGACTCCAGGCTCAGCACCTGGCCACGTGCGGCGTCCTCCATCAACCGCAGGTATTCGGGCAGCGGCATCTCCATCGCGGCGGCCACCTCGGTGGCGCTGGCGGCGCGGCCGCTGCTCTGTTCCAGGCGGCGGATGGTGGCGGCGGCATCGCGGGCACGGCGGTGCACCGAGCGCGGCACCCAGTCGCCACGGCGGATCTCGTCGATCATCGAACCGCGGATGCGGATCGAGGCATAGGTCTCGAACGAGGCGCCCTGGTCGGCGTCGTAGCTGCGCGACGCTTCGATCAGGCCCATCATGCCGGCCTGGATCAGGTCGTCCACTTCAACGCTGGCCGGCAACCGCGCGGCCAGGTGGTGGGCGATGCGCCGCACCAGGTCCGAATGCTGGGCGATGACCTCGTTGGCCGCCGAGCGCTGGACTTCCCTGTACTGGGCTGCGCCTTTCATGCGGCCACCCCGCGCTGCTTGAGGATGCGCTCGAGGAAGAACTCGACGCCGCCACGCGGTTCGGTCGGCGCCTGCCAGCGTGCGGTGCGACGCGCGATCTCGGTGATCGCCAGCGCGGCCGGGCTGGACGGGTAGGCCTTCACCACCGGCTGCTGGCGCTGCACCGACAGGCGCAGCCAGTCGTCCTGCGGCACGCAGCCCAGGTAGTTCAGCGAGACATCGGCGAGGAACTTCTCGCAGACGCGGGTCAGCTTTTCGTACAGCACGCGGCCCTCGTTGGGGTCGCGCACCATGTTGGCCACTACCTGGATGCGGTCCACGCCGCGTTCGCGCGACAGCACCTTGATCAGCGCGTAGGCGTCGGTGATCGAGGCCGGCTCGTCACATACCACCACCACGGTGTCCTGCGCGGCCTGGCAGAAGGTCAGCACGCCGTCGGTGATGCCGGCGGCGGTGTCCACCACCATGATGTCCAGTTCGCGTTCCAGCTCGGAGAACACGTTGACCAGGCCGACGTGCTCGGCCGGGGCCAGCTCGGCCATGTGCCGGCGGCCGGACGCGGCCGGCACCACCAGCACGCCGTTCGGGCCTTCGACGATGACGTCGTCCAGCGAGCAGCGGCCGGCGACCAGGTCGGCCAGCGTGAAGGTCGGGTTCAGCCCCAGGATCACGTCGATGTTGGCCAGGCCCAGGTCGGCGTCCAGCAGCAGCGTGCGCTTGCCCATGCCGGCCAGTGCCACCGCCAGGTTGGCGGACACATTCGTCTTGCCCACGCCGCCCTTGCCGCCAGTGACGGCAATGGTGCGCACAGGGCCGAGCGGCTCGCTGCGGGTGGCCGACAGCGGGAAGGTCTTGGTCAGCTTGGCGTACTCACGCGACGGCATGGTTCAACTCCGGGTTGCAGGGCATATCGGCCGCGCGGCGCAAATCTTCAAGGCGAAGTACGAGATTGGCCGCACTGGCCCGGTGCAGGTCCTCCGGAACGTCCTGGCCATCGGTCACCCAGGTGATCGGCAGGGCGTGGTCCACGGCCACTGACAGGGCGTTGCCGAAGCGGCCGGTCTCGTCCAGCTTGCTCAACACCAGGCCCTGCAGGTTGGCGGCGCCGAAGCGGCGGACCACCTCGTCCATGTCGCCGAAGCTGGTGTTGGCCGGCAGCACCAGCAGGGTGCGTACCTGGCGGGCGGCGCGCAGCCACTGCAGCTGCGCGGCCAGCGCGCGGTCGCGCGGGCCCAGGCCGGCGGTGTCGATCAGCACCAGCTTGTAGTCCTTCAGGCGTTCCAGCAGCTGGTCCAGGTCGGTGCCGCTGTTGGCCTCGTGCACCGCGATGCCGAGCTGGCGGCCGTAGCCGTACAGCTGCTCGCGGGCGCCGATGCGGGTGGTGTCGGTGGTCACCAGGGCCACATCGCGCGGCGCATGCTTCTCGGCGAAGCGCGAGGCCAGCTTGGCGATGGTGGTGGTCTTGCCGGCGCCGGTCGGGCCGACCAGGGCGATCACGCCGCCTTCTTCCAGCGGGTCGACCGGGGCGATCGGCAGCTTGCGCGAGATCAGCCCCAGCATCAGGCCGCGGCCACGATGGGCTTCGGTCTCCAGCGGGATCTGCATGGCCACGTCGCGGGCCAGCCCGGCGTCGAAACCGTACTCGTCCATCAGGTCCAGCGCGGTGGCGCGCACCGGGCTGCCACGCAGGCGCTCGTCGGTGAAGCGGTTCATCTCGCGCTCGATCACCTGGCGCATGCCGGCCACTTCCTGGCGCAGCTGGCGGATCTCGGCGTCGTCCTGGGCAACCACGGTCAGCGTCGGTGCCGGGGCCAGCATGGGGGCCGGGCTGGCTTCGCCGGCGGCTTCGGCCGCTGCCGGTTCGCTGGCGGCGATCCCGGGCTGCGCTTCGGTCACGGCAGCGGTCGGCAGCGGCGGCGGCTGCACGGCCGGGGCCACGCTTTCGTCATGCATGTCCTGCGGCGGGTCGATCTGGAAGCGGGCGCGGTTGGCCGGCACGGTGGCGGCCGGTGCAACGATGGCCTCGGCGAACGGGGCGAAGCTCTGTTCGGGCAGCGCCGGTTCGTTGACGGCGGCGCGCGCCAGGGTGGCGGCGAAGCCGGTGCTGCCACGGGTCGGCACGATCTCGTCGGCGCTGTCCAGGGTACGGCCGGTGGCCCCAACGGCCGCACGGGCGAGGGCGGCCACCGCCGAGGTGGTGGCGGCGACCGGTTCCGGCGCCGGGGTGCTGCTGCGGCGGCGGGTGACCGCGGCGATCACCGCGTCAGCAGCGGTGCGCGGCTTGGGTGCCGGCGGCGGTGCGACATCACGGCGCGAGGCTTCCAGTGCACGCTGCACGGCGCTCTCGTCGTAGTTGGCCGCGGCGACGATCTCGATGCCTTCCTCGATCCGGCGGTTGGACAGGATCACGGCGTCAGGACCATGTTCCTTGCGCACCAGGTTCATGGCCGAGCGCATGTCGGCGGCGACGAATCGTTTGATTTTCATGCTGTGGTCACGGGACGAAGACGGCGGGGTGGCGGTCGGAGAACTCGGGTGGTCGGTGGTCTGCACGGTGCGGGTTCCCCTTGGTATCTGTCTGTTGCGTTGGTTCGAAGGTGGTGTCTGTTTTCTGGCGCATCGGTGGGCGGCGTCAGCTGATCGTTCCGACCAGCTTCAGGCGCTTGTCCTCCGGCACCTCGCTGTAGGCCAGGACCGACAACGACGGAACGCTGTGGCGGACCAGGCGCGCCAGCGCGGCGCGCACCGGGCCCGGTACCAGCACGACCGCCGGCTCGTTTCGCGCTTCCTGCTTGCTGACACATTCGGCCAGGCTCTGGTGCAGTCGCTCTGCGAGTCCGGGTTCCAGCGCGGCGCCGTTGCCCTGCGTGGACTCCTGCAAGACACGTTCCAATTGCGGGTTGAGGGTGAACACCGGCAGCTCCGCCGACATTCCGGCGATCTCCTGCACGATGAAGCGGCCCAGCGCGGTGCGCACGGCAGCGGTCAGCACCGCCGGGTCCTGGCTGCTGGGCGCGTGTTCGACCAGCGCCTCGGCGATCTTGCGCAGCTGTCGGATCGGGATGCGCTCGACCAGCAGGTTCTGCAGCACGCGCACCACTGCCGACAGCGGCAGCGCCTTCGGCGTCAGATCTTCGACGAGCTTGGGCGCGCTCTTGGCCAGGTTGGCCAGCAGGTGCTGCACTTCCTCGTGGCCGAGCAGTTCCGGCGCATGTTCGCGGATCAGGTGCGAGAGGTGGGTGGCCACCACGGTGGCCGGGTCGACCACGGTGTAGCCCAGCGTTTCAGCCTGGGCACGCTGGTGCGGCTGGATCCAGATGGCATCCAGGCCGAACGCGGGATCCTTGCCGGCAATGCCCTCCAGGGTGCCCAGCGCGCTGCCCGGGTCCAGCGCCAGTTCGCGGTCGGGGTGGATCTCGGCGGTGGCCACCGGCACGCCGTGCACCAGCACGCGGTAGCCGTTGGCGGGCAGTTCCAGGTTGTCGCGGATATGCACCGACGGGATCAGGAAGCCGACGTCCTGGGTCAGCTTGCGGCGCACGCCCTTGATGCGCGCCATCAGTTCGCCGCCCTGGTTGCTGTCCACCAGCGGGATCAGCCGGTAGCCGACCTCCAGGCCCAGCGGATCGACCGGGCGCAGTTCGTCCCAGCTCAGTTCGGCGGTCGGCGCAGGTGCCGCCGGGCGGCCGAGTGCGTTGAGTGCGGCCGCGTCATTGCCGGCGGCTGCCGGGTCGGTGGCTGCGGCCTTGCCCTTGCGGTAGACCTTCCAGGCGATGAAGCCGAGGATCGCGGCCAGCGTCAGGAAAGCGACGTTGGGCATGCCCGGCACCAGGCCGACCACGCCGATGATGCCGGCGGTGATCGCCAGCGCGCGGTACTGGCCGAACACCTGGCCGGTCATCGCCTGGGCCATGTCCTGCGAGCGCGAGGCGCGGGTCACCAGCATCGCCACCGCGCTGGAGACCAGCAGGGCCGGCAGCTGCGCCACCAGGCCGTCACCGATGGACAGCAGGGTGTAGGTGGCGGCGGCTTCGCCGAACGGCATGCCATGCTGCAGCACGCCCACGGCCAGGCCGCCGAGCATGTTGATGAACAGGATCAGGATGCCGGCGATGGCGTCACCGCGGATGAACTTGCTGGCACCGTCCATCGCGCCGTAGAAGTCGGCTTCCTCGCGGACTTCCTCGCGGCGCAGCTTGGCTTCTTCACGCGTCAGCAAACCGGCGTTGAGGTCGGCGTCGATCGCCATCTGCTTGCCGGGCATTGCGTCCAGGATGAAGCGCGCGGTCACTTCCGAAACGCGGCCGGCGCCCTTGGTGATGACCACGAAGTTGATGATGGTCAGGATCGCGAACACCACGATGCCGACCGCATAGTTGCCGCCGATCACGAATTCGCCGAAGGCGGCGATGACTTTGCCGGCGGCGTCGTGGCCGTTCTGGCCGTTCAGCAGGATCACGCGGGTGGAGGCCACGTTCAGCGCCAGCCGCAGCATGGTGGTGATCAGCAGCACGATCGGGAAGATGGTGAAGTCCAGCGGGCGCTTCACGTAGACCACCGCCAGCAGCACCATCAGCGAGATGGCGATGTTGAAGGTGAACAGCGCATCGAGCACCGGCGCGGCCAACGGCACCACGACCATGGCCAGCAGGGCCAGCACGATCAGCGGTGCGCCAAGGCCCTGGCGGATCATTTCCAGGGCGCGGCGGGTGTTGAAGCCGGTGGAGGGCTGGGCGCTCACGGGCGGCCCCCCTTGCCGAATTCATCCACCTGGATGTGCGGGGCGTCCGGCATCGGGCCAGTGCGCCAGGCGCGCAGCTGGTAGACGTAGGACAGGACCTGGGCGACGGCCGAATACAGTCTCACGGGGATTTCCTTTCCGAGTTGCCCTTCCCGATACAAGGCGCGTGCCAAAGGCGGGGCGGAGACGATCGCGACCTTGTTGCCGTCGGCCACCTCACGGATGCGCAGGGCGGTCTCGTCCACGCCCAGGGCGACCACGGTGGGGGCGTTCATGGCGCCACCCTCGTACTTCAGGGCCACCGCGTAGTGGGTCGGGTTGACCACCACCACGTCGGCGGTGGGTACCGCTTCCATCATCCGGCGGTTGGCCATCTGCTGCTGCAGCTGGCGGATGCGGCCCTTCACCTCGGGGCTGCCCTCGCTCTCCTTCATTTCCCGGCGCAGCTCTTCACGGGTCATCTTCAGCTTGCGCATCCAGTTCCAGCGCTGGTACGGCGCATCGATGGCGGCCAGCACCAGCATCGCGCCGGCGGTGGCCAGCAGCAGGCGCAGGGTGAAGCCCAGGCCATCGGTGATGGCGGTTTCCAGCGGGTGGTGGATCAGCCCGCGCAGGGTGTCGAAGCCGGTCCAGACCACCAGCCCGGCGGCGACGCCGACGAAGGCCACGCGCAGCAGCGATTTGGTGAACTCGGCAATGGCCTCCGGGCCATACAGGCGCTTGAGCCCGCTCATCGGGTTCATGCGGTTGATGTCGGGCAGCAACGCCTTCTGCGACCAGCGCAGGCCGCCCATCACCAGCGGGGCGACGAAGCTGGCCAGCAGGCAGACCAGCACCAGCGGTGCGATCACCAGCATGAACTGCAGCAGCAGGTCGCCGAAGTGGCCGAACAGTTCCTTCGGGTTCTGCCGCAGGCCCTGTTCCGGGCTGAGCGCCTGCTTCATCCAGGCACTGGCGCCACGGCCGATCGAGCCGCTCATGGCCATCACCGCCAGCACGCCGGCACCGAACACGGCGGCGGTGCCAAGTTCGCGCGAGCGCGGCAGGTTGCCCTGTTCACGGGCGTCGCGCAGGCGCTTTTCGGTAGGTTGTTCGGTCTTTTCGCCGGCGGATTCGTTCTCGGACATCACGGGCACTGCGGCAGGGGTTGCCGGAGGGCGTGCAAGAACCGTGCCGCTATCCGTCAGCCGCGAACGGCAGCACTGTGTGTCTGCTCCTGCTCATTCTGGCGTTCGCAGTGCTGTATGCGCTGCCGCGCTATCGCATCCAGAGGGCGCGAGGAAGATCGTTCAACTGCTGCTGTACAGGGGGCAGCTAGCAGCTACATGAGGCATGATGCCAAGACACGCAGAGAGAAGGGCGGTGCTGAATGGGTTGCAGGATGGGATATCGCAGCAATGAGCTTTGACATAGTCGTTTTGAAGCTGGAAGACCTCGGTGAAGAAGACCTCTCCAATGTCGAGGCTGTGCAGGACATCGGATGTCCCCAGGCCATAATCGCATCATTGGAGTTGGTGTTCCCCGGATGTGTCCAAGGTGCATTCTCGGATGGTGAGCGCTACTCGCTCGAGTCCGCTCTGAACGGAGACCCGGTGAGCTCCATACACCTTACTCTTCGATTCGGTCGAGCATGGTCTGAGGCAGCCAATTCTGAGTTCATGGCCCTGCTTTCAACACTTTGCCAGCGGTTGCAGTCAGTCGCGTTTGCCGTCTCCGACAACTCGAGGATTACCCCTCCCTGCTGAAGCGGACGATCTTGCTCGCGACAACGGCATGGGAGGCCAGGGCTCGTTGAGCATCGGGTGACTGGTAGGAGGAAGCATCCCCAAGATGAAGCTGGATGGCTTGCCGGCACGTCAGCGTTCGACCTGGCCGCTCCAGGGATGACGCAAATGGCAACGTCGACGTTACCGTGAATTTCGTATTCCTGCAGAAGAGTCCAGAACTCTTGCAGACAACCAACGCACCCTCCGACCATCAGGTCGGTGCGCCGAGCGCATCTCAGCAGGCCATCACCTGTTGCATCGCCAGGTGGATTCAGCGTCCCCCACCTTCGGGCGCTTTGAAGCCGGTGCTCAGCTCGATCCGCGGCCGGGGCAGGTCGTGCAGCTGCATGAAGCGCGCCGCATCGACCGGGCGGCCGAGCAGGTAGCCCTGCAGGAAGTCGCAGCCCAGGCGCTCCAGGTAGGCGCGCTGCGCGGCGGTCTCCACGCCCTCGGCGACGATGTCCATGTCCAGCGCATGGCCCAGCGCCACGATCGCCGAGACGATCACCACGTCCTCTGCACTGTGTTCCAGGTCGCGCACGAACGCATGGTCGATCTTGATCTCGGTAGCCGGCAGCCGCTTCAGGTACAGCAGGCTGGAATAGCCGGTGCCGAAGTCATCGATGGAGATGCCTACGCCCAGCGCCGACAGCGCCTGCAGCAGGCGCAGGCTGGTGTCGGTATCGCGCATCACCGTGCTTTCGGTGATTTCCAGCACCAGGTGGCGCGGGGCGATGTTGTGGCGTTCGATCACCGCGCGCACATCCTGCAGCAGGTGCGGCGAACTGAACTGCACCGGCGACAGGTTCACCGACATCGACCAGCCTTCGTGACCGGCATCGTGCCAGCGCCGCAGCTGCAGGCAGGCCTGGTCCAGCGCCCAGCGCCCGATCTCGTTGATCGCGCCGCTGCGCTCGGCCAGGCGGATGAACCGATCGGGCGGAATCAGGCCATGCTCCGGGTGGTGCCAGCGGATCAATGCTTCGGCACCGGCCACCTTCTGCGTGGCCACGCGGATCTTGGGCTGGTAGTGCAGGAACAGCTGCTCGCTGCCGATGGCCCGGCGCAGGTCGGCCAGCAGCCGGAACTGTTGTTCGGCGCTGTCATTCATCCAGTCGGCGAACAGCACGAAGGCGTTGCGCCCGGATTCCTTGGCCTGGTACATCGCCGCGTCGGCAAAGGCCATCAGCTGCCGCTCGCTGGCGGCGTGGTCGGGGCAGATCGCCACACCGATGCTGGCGGTTACCTGCAGTTCGTTGTCCGGCAGCAGCGGTCCACTGCCGATCGCCTGCAGGATGCGCCGGGCGAGGGTTGGCAGATCCTCATCGTGCTCGATGCGCACCACCAGCACGAACTCATCGCCGCCCAGGCGCGCCAGCATGTCATGGGGGCGCAGCAGCTGGCGGGTGCGCTCGGCCACCGCCACCAGCAATGCGTCACCCGCCTGGTGGCCATAGGCATCGTTGACCTGCTTGAAGCCGTCCAGGTCCATGAACATCACCGCGAAGCGGCTGCCGCCCTGTTCGGCCTCGGCCAGTGCCTGCACGATGCGGCGCTGCAACAGCAGGCGGTTGGGCAGGCGGGTGAGCGGATCATGCAGTGCGGCCTGGGTCAGTTCCTGCTGCGCATCGGTCAGCGAGGTGCTCAGCATGGAGTTGCGCAGCCGCAGCAGCTGCGCCTCCACCCGCTGGTCCAGCCAGGACACCACCAGCACCACCGCGAGGATCGCGACCGTCAGCACCACTACCAGCATGGCCAGCCACTCGTTCTGCAGGCCATCGCCGACCGCCGCGCCGCAGATGCTGCCTTCCGGAAAGCGTGCGGCGGCCATGCCGGTGTAGTGCATGCCAACGATGGCCAGCCCGAGCAGGCCAGCGGCTGCCAGCCGGTCGCCGACACGGGTGCGCTGCGCGCGCAGGCGGAAGGCCACATACAACGCAGTCCATGAGGCGGCGACCGCCACGATCAGCGAGAACAGCAGCCAGCCCGGGTCATAGTCGATGCCGGGTTGCATGCGCATCGCCGCCATGCCGACGTAGTGCATGCCGGCAATGCCGGTACCCATCAGCAATGCCCCGCCGGCCAGGCGTGGGTGCGGCAGGGTGCGCAGCGAAACCAGCCACAGCGCGAACACCGATGAGGCGATGGCCAGGGCCAGGGAGAGCAGGGTGATCGGCAGGTCGTAACCGAGCGGAATGGGCAGGTCGAAGGCGAGCATGCCGATGAAGTGCATCGACCAGATGCCTAGGCCCATGGCGAAGCCACCACCGAGACGCCACCACCAGGCCGCACCCTTGCCGGGTGCGGTGACCGTGCGCCCGGCCATCGCCAGCGCGGTGTATGAAGCCATCACGGCAACCAGCAACGAGATCGCCACCAGCCACGGGTTGTACGTGCCTACCAGCATTCGTCAGTCTCCCGGACCTGCCTGTCGACGGAAACCACGGTGGGGCATGCATGAGGCAGGCCGACGCAGGGCGGCGGCCACGTGCGGCATCCCCCCGGTTGCCGCGCATTCACTCTAGCGCGCAGACCCGGGGGAAGGGCAAGCAGTAAAACGTGATGATCGGGTCAGTGTGTGACCGCGTCCGCAGCCTGGAAGGCGGCATCGAACAGGCGCTGTACCGGCGGGCCCATTTCCCCGGCCAGCAGGGCCAGCAGGAACAGACCCAGCAGCAGTGAGACCGGCAGGCCCAGCTGGATCGGATTCAGTGCCGGGGCTGCACGCGCCAGCACGCCGAAGGCCAGGTTCACCGCCAGCATCGCCACGGTCAGTGGAATGGCTAGGGTCAGTGCGCCGCGCAGCACGGTCAGCAGGAAGGTCGGAGCGATGCTGAAGAAGGCGTGCGGGTCCGGCAGCGGGGCGCCGATCGGCAGCGCCCGGTAGCTGTCCACCACCAGCGAGATCAGCGCCAGATGGCCGTTGGCAGTGAAGAACAGCAGGCCGAACAGCAGGTAGAACCACTGCCCGATCACGCCGGAGGTGCCGCCACGAAGCGGGTCGCTCATCTGCGCGAAGGCCAGGCCGGTGCCCTGGGCGATCAGTTCGCCGGCCATCGCGCCGGCCTCGAACACCAGCCGCAGCAGGAAGCCGATGGACACGCCGATGGCCAGCTCGCGGGCGATGGTCAGTACGGTGGCAGCATCGAAGCCGGTCCAGTCCGGAACCGGCGGCAGCAGCGGTGCCAACGCGATGGCAAGGGTACCGGCCAGGATCACGCGGATCCGTGCCGGCACCGCGCGGGTGCCGACCATGGGCATGGCCATGGCCACCGCGCCGATGCGCAGCATGGTCCACAGCACGGTGCCGATCATGCCGAAGGCCTGCAGGCCGTCGGCAGCCATCTGGGTGGCGGCGTCCATCGAGGCGCGTGTCCTAGCCGATCAGGTGTGGAATGCGCTGGAACAGCAGCGTGGTGAATTCAACCAGGTGGCCGATCAGCAGGCTGCCCAGCGCGAACAGCACCGCGGTCAGTGCCGCCGCCTTGGCAACGAAGGCGATGGTCGGTTCGTTGAGCTGGGTCGCGGCCTGCACCACGCCCACCACCACGCCCACCACCAGCACGGTGAGCAGCAGCGGGCCGGCCACCCACAACACGGTGATCAGGCCGCCACGCAGTTCGGTCAAGGCAAGTTCGGGAGACATTCGGGGTCCATCTGCTTGTGTGGAGTCGAGCCGCGCTCGACTGTGCTTCTGTAGAGTCGAGCCATGCCCGACTGCCTCTCAATCACGCCGGATTGAAGCTCGCCGCCAACGTACCCACGGTCAGCACCCAGCCATCCACCAGCACGAACAGCAGGATCTTGAACGGTGCCGACACCAGCATCGGCGACAGCATCATCATGCCCATCGACATCAGTACGCTGGCCACGACCAGGTCGATGATCACGAACGGGATGAAGATCAGGAAGCCGATCTCGAAAGCGGTTTTCAGCTCGCTGGTGACGAACGATGCGACCAGCACCGGGAACGGGATCGCGTCGGGGCTGGCGTAGGTGCCGTGCCCGGCGATGCCGGCGAAGGTCATCAGGTCGGTCTCCCGGATCTGCGCCAGCATGAAGCCGCGCAACGGCGTGGTGGTCAGCGTCCAGGCGGTCTGGAAGTCGATCTCGCCATTGAGGTACGGCGCCATGCCGGTGCTCCAGGCCTTGTCCCAGGTCGGCATCATCACCATCGCGGTGAGGAACAGGGCCAGGCCCAGCAGCACCTGGTTGGACGGCGTCTGCCCGGTACCCAGCGCCTGGCGCAGCAGGCCCAGCACGATGATGATGCGGGTGAACGAGGTCAGCACCAGCAACATCGACGGGATCAGGGTGATCGCCGTCATCAGCAGCAGGGTCTGCAGCGGCAGGCTGACCGGCGCACCACCGATCTTGCCGACGTTGATGTCCGGCAGTGGCGTGGTCGGTGCGCCGGGTGCAGCGAAGGCCAGTGCCGGCAACAGGCACAGGGCGAGCATCAGCAGCCACGGCATCAGGGTGGCAAGACGGGTACGGGTGACACGCATGTCAGGGGTCCTTGCGCAGCCGCTGCTGCAGCAGCTGGGCGAAATTCGGAAGATTCTTGAAGTCCGGCACGCGCACGGGCGCGGGCGGCGGCAGCGGTTCGGGCAGGGTGTGCAGGGTGTTGATGCCGCCGGCGGTGACGCCCAGCAGCAGCTGCTGGCCGTTGACCTCGACCACCACCACGCGCTCCTTGGCACCGACACTCAGGCTGGCCACCACCTTCATGCCTTCGGCCGGGCGGAAACCACTGCCGGGCAGGCGCTTGAGCAGCCAGCCGAGGCCGATGACCAGCGCCAGCACTGCCAGCAGCGCCAGCACCGCGCCGAACAGGCTCGGTGCGGCGGCTGCGTGCTGGCCGATCTGCGGGCCGGCCGGAGCGGCGGTCTTGCCGACCGCCAGCAGGGTGGAGGCCAGCAGGCTCAACGCAGTCTCCGGATCCGCTCGCTCGGGCTGACCACATCGGTCAGGCGCACGCCGAAGCGGTCATTGATCACCACCACTTCGCCATGGGCGATCAGGGTGCCGTTGACGAACACATCCAGCGACTCGCCGGCACCACGTTCCAGTTCCACCACCGAACCCTGGTTGAGCTGCAGCAGGTTGCGGATCGGCAGGCGCGCGCGACCGACTTCCAGCGACAGGGTCACCGGTACGTCGAGGATCACGTCCAGGTTCAGGTCCGGGCCGTTCGCCTCATCGGCCTGCAGGCTGCTGAACTGGGCCGGAGTGGGTTCGAGGGCGTCGATATCGTTCATTGCGGGTCTTCCTGGATGACGGGTACGCGCGGGCGGGTGCCCGGCGGATGGGTAGCGGTGATCTTCACGGCGTTCATGCCGTTGGCGATGCCGAACTCGCCGGTGAACACCGGGATGTTCTCCACGCACACCGGCACCTGCGGGCTCAGCTCGATCGGCAGGATGTCGCCGACCTTCAGCTGGGTCAGGTCACGCAGGGTCATGCGCTTGCTGGCCAGTACGCTGGACAGGGTGACTTCGGCGATGTTGAGCTGTTCACGCAGGGTCTTGCCCCAGCTCTCGTCGCGGTCGTTGCGGTCGCTCTGGATGCCGGCGTCGAGCAGCTCGCGGATCGGCTCCAGCATCGAATACGGCAGGGTGACGTGGATGTCGCCACCGCCGCCATCGAGTTCGACGTGCAGGCGGCACACCACGACGTATTCGCGTGGCGTCACGATGTTGGCGAAGTGCGGGTTGATCTCCGAGTTGATGTACTCGAAGTCGACGTCCATCACCGGCGCCCAGGCCTCGCGCAGGTCGGCGAAGGTCTGCTTCAGCAGCAGGTGGATCACCCGCATTTCGGTGGCGGTGAACTCGCGGCCTTCGATGCGGGTGGGGTAGCGCCCGTCGCCACCGAAGAAGTTGTCGACGATGGCGAACACCAGGGTCGGCTCGAACACGATCAGGCCGGTACCGCGCAGCGGCTTGAAGCGGATCAGGTTCAGGTTGGTCGGCACATACAGCGAGTGCATGTAGTCGTTGAACTTGATCAGCTCGATGCCGCGCACCGACAGCTCGGCCGAGCGGCGGATCAGGTTGAACAGGCCGATCCGCCACAGGCGCGCGAAACGCTCGTGGACCATTTCCAGGGTTGGCATGCGACCGCGGATGATGCGGTCCTGGCTGGCGAAGTCGTACGAGCGCGCTTCGCCTGACGGCGGTTCCGGATCGGTTTCGACCGCGCCACTGTCCACGCCGTGGAGCAGGGCATCGATCTCGTCCTGGGACAACAGATCATTCATCGGTGGGCCCTTACTGGGTCACGAAGCTGGTGAACAGCAGGTCGTCGGCACCATTGCTGCCGGTCTCGGCCTTGAGCACTTTCTGCACTTCGGCCAGCGACGCAGCCTGCAGCTTCTGCTTGCCGGCGACATCGGCGATCTGGTCCGGGCTGACCTGCGAGAACAGCATCAGCAGGCGTGCGCGGATGGCGGGTGCATGGGTCTTGATAGCTTCCAGCGCAGCCGGGTCACGGGTCATCAGCTGCACTTCCAGCTGCAGGTAGCGCGGGCCATCGACCGGGCCGTTGAGGTTGACCACGAAGGCCGGGTCCAGCGCGAAATACTGGGCCGGTGCCGGGGTCGTGGTCTTCTTCGGGGCCTGCGCGGCCTTGTCTTCGTGCTTGGACTGGGTGAAGAACCAGACGCCGCCACCGGCGGCAGCGGCGGCCAGTACGGCCACCAGTGCGGTGATCAGGATCGGACTGCGCGGCTTGGCGGCCTTGTCCTTCTCGGCGGTCTTCTTGGTTTTGTCAGCGGCTGCGGCCACGGGGTGAAGCTCCTGAGGGTTGCTTCACCGGGATATGCAAGGGGTGTGCCGAAGGCGGGGCAGAGGGGTGCGACGGAATTCCGTCGGGGGGCGGTGGGGCCGTGCGGAGCAAGCTCCGCACCCACCAACGCGATACTGGCCGGTGCGGCTCCATTGCCCCGGTGCCCTGGTGGGTGCCAACCGCCCCGCTCTGGTGGGTGCCAACCTTGGTTGGCACGCCTGTCAGGCGTAGGCGTCCAGCAACCCGCGCTGGCGGATCAACTGTGCGGACGACACGTTGGTGTCGCCCGGCGACGGTTCTCCGTCACCGGCGGTCCCACCGTTGCCATATGCTCCCGACGCATTGCCGTCGCCCCCCGGGGCCTGGTGGCCAACATCAGCGTGTGCCAGCTGGAAGCCCTGTTCGCCCAGCAGCTCGCGCAGGCGCGGCAGGCTGCTTTCCAGAGCCTGTCGCACGTCCACGTGCGGGCTGCTGAAGCTGGCATGCACCTTGTCGCCGTTCAACTGCAGGCGCACGTCGACCGGGCCCATGTCGTCCGGGCTCAGGCGGATGTGGGCGTGTCCGATTTTCTGGTCGGCCAGCCAGCCCAGGCGTGCGCCAATGGCCTGGTCGAAGCCGTCGTCACCCAGCACGGGCTTGGGCGTGGGTTCGCCATTGAAGATCGCGTTGCCGGTGGCGAGCGCCGCCTTCAGGTCCTGTACGGCGGCCCCCGCCGGTGCATGCAGCAGTGGTGCACTGGCGCGGTCGCCAACGGCGGCCACGTCACTGCCTTCGCCGCGCTCGCTGCGCTTGCCGGGCAGGATCATCTCCGGCAGTGGCAGCGCGCTGGTCGCCGCCGGTTTGCCGTCGGCCGTCGCTGCGGCGGCCGCTGCTGGGGCAGTTGCAGGCAGTGCCGGATTCGCGGCAGGGGCAACGGGCAGTGCGCTGCCGTCGCTGGCCTGCGACGGTGCAGCGGTGGTCGGCAGGGCAGCGGCCGCATCCACGGTCGTCGGCATCGCCAGCACCAGGCCGGCCAGACCGAGCGGCGGCCAAGGGGCGTCTTCGGTCGCGGCGGGCTTGTCCTTGTCGGTAGCGGGTGCAGCCGGGGTCACGGCAACGGGCGCTGGCGGCGGCGCTTCAGCAGTTATCGCTTCGGCGTCGCTGCGTTCGCCTGGTGCCTGGCCACTGCTGTCAGTGGTCGACGGCTGGCTCGTCGTGGATGGCGACGGCGTGGTGGCGCTGCCGGCAGGGCCGGGTGCAGACGGCGCGCCGTCCTGCAGCAGCTGGCTGAAGTCCTTTCCGCCTTCGCTGCGCGGGGCGCGCGCCTTACTGTTGCTGGTGGCCGGCGTGGCAGGGTTGGCGCTGCCGGCGAGTGGGGAGGGCATCACGAGCGACCTCCCTGCTCGGTGCCGTCCTGGTCTTCGGCCTGGACCAGGCGCGCGCGGCGCGCACCGATATCGTCCATATCGCGCTGGTCGCGGCGGTCGGTCACCACTTTTTCCTGCGCGCGGTAGCTCGCGGCCAGCTGTTCCAGCACGGCCTTGTCACGGCTGGCCAGGATCAGCCGGGCGCGCTCGGCTTCCACCTTTTCGCGGTTGCCATTGACCGTGGCCTGCTGCTGTTCAACGGCACTGTCCAACCGGTCGAGGAAGGCGCGTCGGTTCAGCAGCTGCGCCGGGCTGGTGGCGGCCATCTGAGCGTTGGCGTACTCCTCGGCGTAGCGGCGCAGTTCGTCCAGTCGCGATAGATGGGTATCGAGCACGCGCTGGCGTTCGGCAAGGTCGCGGGCAACCGCGTCCTCGTGTTCCTGGGCCCGCTTGAGCAGGGGATCAATGCGCTTGGACTGGTTCATGGCTTAACTCTCTTGTTCCACCAGGCGCTGCAGCGCCGCCTGGCTGTGCGGGAGATCTGCGGCCTTGGCAACGTCCTGGCCGAGGAACTCCATGATTTCCGGCCAGCGCTCCAGGGCTTCGTCGGTGGCCGCGTCATTGCCGCGCTGGTAGGCACCGATGGCGATCAGGTCACGGTTGGCCGAGTAGGCCGAGACCAGTCGCTTCAACTTGCGGATGCGCAGGCGCCACGGCTCGTCGGCGATTTCCGTGACCACGCGGCTGACCGACGATTCGACGTCGATGGCCGGGTACAGGCCGCTGTCGGCCACGCGCCGCGAGAGCAGGATGTGGCCGTCGAGGATCGCGCGCGCCGCATCGGCGATCGGGTCCTGCGGATCATCGCCCTCGGTCAGCACCGTGTAGAACGCAGTGATCGAGCCACGGCCCTTGGCGCCATTGCCGGCGCGTTCGACCAGTGCCGGCAGCTTGGCGAACACCGACGGCGGGTAGCCGCGGGTGGTCGGCGGCTCGCCCACCGACAGGCCGATCTCGCGCTGTGCCTGGGCAAAGCGGGTCAGCGAGTCCATCAGCAGCAGCACGTTCAGTCCCTGGTCGCGGAACCATTCGGCGATGGCGGTAGCGCGGTAGGCACCGTGCAGGCGCGCCAGCGGCGGCCGGTCGGCGGGACTGGCCACTACCACGGCGCGGCGCAGGCCTTCCTCGCCCAGCGTGGTCTCGACGAAATCGCGCACTTCGCGGCCACGTTCACCGATCAGGCCGACCACGATCACGTCGGCGGCGGTGTAGCGGGTCATCATGCCCAGCAGGGTCGACTTGCCGACGCCGGAGCCGGCGAACAGGCCGACACGCTGGCCGCGGCCGATCGGCAGCAGCGCGTTGATCGCGCGCACGCCGACGTCCAGCGGCTGGGTGATCGGTTCACGCGCCAGCGGATTGATCGAAACGCCGGCCATGCCGACATGGCCTTCGGCGCGGATCGGGCCCTTGCCGTCCAGCGGCACGCCATCGCTGTCGATGACGCGGCCAAGCAGGCCTTCGCCCACTTCCACGCCACCGCGGCGCGCCGATGGCACCACGCGGGCGTTGGGCAACAGGCCATGCAGCTCGGCACTGGGCATCAGGTAAGTGCGCTCGCCGGCGAAGCCGACCACTTCGGCATCGACCCAGCCGCCGTCGACCACTTCCACCTTGCAGCTGGCCCCCAGCGGCGCCTCGCAGCCGACGGCTTCCAGGGTCAGTCCGACCGCGCGGCGCAGCACGCCTTCGCGGATCAGGCCACGGCCATGGGCGGTATCCACGCGCAGTCCATCGAGGCGACGGGCCAGGCGCAGGTTGCGGGCCATGGCCCAGTCGGCCGGTGGCGGCGTCGGCTGCGGATCGGGGTTCATGCATTGGCTCCGGTCTGGCGGATCACCGCGTCCAGCGCGCCGCGCAGGCGGGCTTCCAGGGTGCCGTCGATGCGCACGGCTTCGGCGTGCACGCGAAGATCGCCGCGGCTGAGGCTGGTGTCTGGCACCAGGCGCTGTTGTGGCGGCAGGCTCAACAGCGGGGCGAGGGCGGCGATGTCGTCGGGGTGCAGTCGCACTTCGACCTCGCGGGTGCTGCCACCCACCGCGTCGATGGCCTCACCGACCAGCTGTGCCAGCAGTGCCGGGTCAGCTTCGTAGGCGCGGCCGACCAGCGCACCGGCGATGCGTACCGCCAGTTCGCCCAGTGCGCCGACCACTTCGTTCTCCAGCCGCACCAGGGGGCGGCTGAAGTTGTCGAGGATGCCTTCGATCTGCGCGGCGAGGCGACGCACTTCGGCCTGGCCCTGGCCGTAACCTTCGGCATGGCCGTGCTGGAAGCCTTCCTTCTCGGCGCTGTCCTGGATGGCCTGGATCTCCTCCAGGGTCGGCAGCTGCAGCGGCGGCTCCGGCTCGTGTTCCGGGTCCGGCTCGGTGAGTTCGAACGCATCCTCCTGCTCCAGCACCGGTTCGGGCTGGGCCAGCAGGTCCGGGGCAAGCCAGCGCACGACGTTGCTCACAGCATGGCCTCCGCGCTGCCACCGATGGTGACGGTGCCTTCATCGGCCATGCGCTTGACGATGGCCAGGATCTCGCGCTGTGCGCCTTCCACGTCGGACAGGCGCACCGGGCCACGGGCTTCCATGTCTTCCAGCAGGATTTCGGCCGCGCGCTGCGACATGTTGCGGGTGATCTTGTCGCGCACCTTGATGTCGGCACCGCGCAGGGCCAGGCCCAGGCGCTCGCCGCTCACTTCGCGCAGCACCAGCTGCATTTCGCGGTCATCCAGGTCGACCAGATCGTCGAACACGAACATCAGGTCCTGGATGCGGTTGCTCAACGGCGCATCGATGCGGGCGATTTCGCCCAGGATCGCCTGGTCCTGGCCGCTGTCCATGAAGTTCAGGATGTTGGCCGCGCACTGCACGCCGCCGATGTTGGACGATTTCAGGTTCTGGTTGCCGGCGAACTGGCGCTCCATGATCTCGTTGAGTTCATTGAGCGCGTTCGGCGGAATGCCGTCGAGGGTGGCGATGCGCAGCAGCACGTCCACGCGGGTACGGTCCGGCAGCAGCTTCAGCGCGTCGGCGGCCTGGTCGGTCTCCAGGTGCGCCATCACGATGGCGATGATCTGCGGGTGCTCGTTGCGCACCAGGTCGGCCACCGCACGCGGGTCCATCCACTTCAGCGCGTCCAGGCCGGTGGTGTTGCGGCCGAGCAGGATGCGGTCGATCAGGTTGCCGGCCTTCTCGCTGCCCAGCGCCTGCACCAGCATGTTGCGGATGTAGTCGTCAGAGCCCACGCCCAGCGAGGTCTTCGAGCCCAGCTCCTGGCCGAACTGGTCCATCACCCGTTCCACCTGCTCGCGGGTGATGTCGGTCATGGTGGCCATGGCGATGCCGATCTTCTGCACCTCCTTGGGTTCCATGTGGCGCAGCACTTCGGCTGCATCCAGCTCACCCAGGGACAGCAGCAGCACGGCCGCGCGCTGTACGCCGGTCAGTTGTGCCTCAGTCATTGGCCACCCAGCCCTTGACCACCTGGGCCACGCGCTTGGAGTCGGTCTTCACGGCTTCACGCGCCATCCGCAGTCGTTCCTCATAAGAATCCACCGGCAGGGCCAGTGCGTCTGGTCCGGCCAGGCTGGCCCGGTCGGCGCCCAGCGCCGGCAGCGGCATGCCATCGTCATCGACCAGCTGCACATCCGCGGTATGCGGTTCCAGTGCCGGTTCGTCGTTCTTCCTGTTCTGGCCGGTGATCGCACGCAGTGCCGGGCGCAGCACACCGAACAGCAGCGCCAGCACCACCACCGCGCCGAGCAGCATGCGGCCGGCATCGTGCACCCACGGCAGTTCCCACCAGGCCGGCCCTTCGACCGGCGTGGTATCCCGCACGAACGGGGCATTCATCACCGACACGGTATCGCCACGCTCGGCGTTGAAGCCGACGGCCTGCTTGACCAGCGCTTCGACGCGGGTCAGTTCGGCGGCCGACAGCGGCTGCGGGCTCATCTTGCCGTTGGCGCCGGCGCGCGGCACGTTGTCCACCAGCACCGCCACCGAGACGCGCTTGATGCGGCCTGCCGGCTGGCGGGTGTGCTGCAGGGTGCGGTCCAGCTCGTAGTTGCGGGTGGCGTTCTTGCTGCTTTCGGTCGGCGTCTGCGCGGTGGCCGGTGCAGCCTGCTGGCCCGGCGGGCTGTTGCTGGTGGCACCCGGCACACCCTGCGGGCCAGGGGTGCTGGTGGTGTTCTCGCTCATCTGCTCGCTGCGCAGCTTCTGCGGCTCACCGTTGTAGAGCTCGCGGGCCTCCTCGGTCACCGAGAAATCCATGTCCACGCTCACTTCCGGGTTGACCCGGCCAGGGCCGGTCATCGGTTCCAGCAGCTCGCGGATGCGCTGGTTGAACGAGGTTTCCTGGCGGCGCACCTGCTCGAACTGGGCAGCGTTGACCGCCGCTTCGCTGTTCGGGTCGGTGATGCTGAGCATGCGCCCACTCTGGTCGACCACGGTCACCCGCTCCGGCGCGAGATCCGGGATGCTGGCCGCAACCATGTGCACGATGGCATCGACCTGGCTGCGTTCCAGCTGCTGGCCACCACGCAGTTCCAGGGTGACCGAGGCACTGGCTACGTCACGCTGGCGGGTGAAGGCGCTGGGCTTGGGAATGGCCAGGTGCACGCGCGAATCGCGCACCGGGCGCAGCGTGTTGATGGTGCGCGACAGCTCGGTTTCCAGCGCATGCTGGTAACGCGCGCTTTCCACGAACTGGCTGACGCCGAAGCCCGGGTCGCGTTCCATGAGCTCGAAGCCGAGCTTGCCGCTATCGGTCAGGCCCGAGCCGGCCAGCTTCAGGCGGGCATCGTGCAGGTTCTTTTCAGGCACGGTGATGCCACCGGTGGCCGGGTCGAGTGCGAACGGAATCTGCGCGGCGCGCAGCAGGTCGGTCGCTTCAGCGGTCGCCTTCTGGTCCAGGCCGGTGTACAGCGGGACCATGCCCGGCTTCTGCGACCAGAAGAACACGGACAGGCCTGCCGCCACCGCCACCGCGATCATCGCCATCAGGCCCAGCCGACGGGTGATCTGCAGGCTCTGCAGGCGGTCGAACCATTGCCCGGCCTTTTCGGCGTTCAGGCTGTCCTTGGAGAGCGTCAGTGCCATGCGTCTCTATTCCTTACAGCGGCATGTTCATCACGTCCTGGTAAGCCTGGACGAGACGGTTGCGGACTTCCACGGTGGCGCGGAAGGCGATCTGGGACTGCTGCGAGGCGACCATCACCTTGGCGAGGTCGGCGCTGGGGTCGCCCATTTCGAAGGCCTTGGCGAGGGCGCCGGATTTCTGTTGCGCATCGTTGACGCCGGCAATCGCACCACGCAGGGTTTCGGTGAAGCTGGCCGGCTGGGCCTGCGGTGCATCCAGCACCGTGCCCGGCAGGGCGTTGCTGCGAGGCGTTTCGCCCAGCGGGTTGAGCGCCGGCTGTCCCATCTGGGTCTGATAGGAGCGGATCTGCGAAAGGATCGAAGTGACGGAGTGGGACATCTGCAACGGTTCCAGAAACAGGGATGGGGTTGTCTGCTGTAGCCAGTGCAAGTGCCGTGCCGAAACCGGTTTTCGATTCAGTGAAGTGAGGGTTGGGGGTGCTGGCAGGGCTGCGCCCTGCACCCGCCGACGCCACGTCAACATCAACGTCAAAATCGGGCTATCCGTGGGGTGGCGGGGTGGGTCCGGTTACGGGGGACGCCGTAAATCCGTCCATGGAGGCTCGGTCGCGCCATCCATGGCGCTCACGCCCCCGCAACCGGACCCACCCCGCCTTAGACAGGTGGCCGCGATCTGTTGGAACCTGCTGCTGATGGTGGGTGCCGACCGTTGGTCGGCACGGGATCTGACCCCATTGGTGGCGCCATTTAACCGGCGTCGGTTTTCTGGCCTGGGGCTGCAGGATCCAGCGGCCGGAATTCTGGCGCTGGTCGAGCGTGGCGGGCAGGGTGCAGCCGGTGGCGGTGACAATGCCGGGGCAGAGCAGGGCGGCGAGCAGGGTGAGGGGATGCATGGTGGAGCCTCGTTGGGAGGTCCCACTCCATCCTCCGGAACGCGGCAACGTTGTCTGTAGGAATTCGTGCAGATGCGCGGCGTTGTCAGCGCGCGGCCACGGTCCCTATCCACGCATGACGTGGATCTACTGACGTCGTGCAGCGGCGCCAGAAACACCAACGCCCGGGCAAGCCCAGGCGTTCGTGCCCCCTTCATGCTGGTAGCGCGCGTCAGCCGGCCAGTTCGGCCTGCTCGCGTTCGATGCCGTACTTGCGCAGCTTTTCCACCAGGGTGGTGCGGCGCAGGCCGAGCAGCTGGGCGGCGTGGGCGACCACGCCCTGGGTGCGTTCCAGTGCTTCGTTGATCAGGCCCAGTTCGATGTTGGCCATGTGGTTGCGCAGGTCCATGCCTTCGTCGGGCAGGGCGGCCGGTGCCGCCGGGCGATTGACGGCGATGCCGTGCTCCAGCGCCGGCTGGTTGCCGCTGCCGGGCGTGTGGAACGAGAAGCTGCGCAGGTCCAGTCGCTCTTCGCTGGTGGCGGCCTGTGCCGGCGCCGGCGTAGCGACGGCGGCCAGCGCGGCATCGCCACGGTAGCGGGCCGGCAGGTCCTGTACGCGCACCGATCCACCCGGATGCAGCACGGCCAGGCGCTCGACCAGGTTGGTCAGCTCGCGCACGTTGCCCGGCCACTCGTAGCCGGCCAGTGCCTGCAGGGCTTCCGGGGTGAAGCGCACTTCGCCACGGCCGGTTCGCGCCAGCTGTGCGGCGATGGTTTCCACCAGTGCCGGCAGGTCCTCGCGACGCTCGCGCAGCGCGGGTACTTCAATCGGGAACACGTTGAGGCGGTAGAACAGATCCTCACGGAACTTGCCTTCGGCAATCCGCGTTTCCAGATCACGGTGGGTCGCGGCCACGACACGTACGTTGCAGCGGATGGTCTGGTTGCCACCGACGCGCTCGAAGCTGCGTTCCTGCAGCACGCGCAGCAGCTTCACCTGCATCGGCAGGCTCATGTCGCCAATTTCGTCCAGCAGCAGGGTGCCGCCCTCGGCCATTTCGAAACGACCCTTGCGGGCGGTCAATGCGCCGGTGAAGGCACCCTTTTCGTGACCGAACAGTTCGCTTTCCAGCAGGTCGGCCGGAATGGCGCCGCAGTTGATCGCCACGAACGGGCCATCACGGCGCGGCGAGCGCTGGTGGATGGCGCGCGAAACCACTTCCTTGCCGGTGCCGGACTCACCCAGCACCAGCACGGTGGTGTCGAACGCGGCGACCTGCTCGATCATGGTGCGCAGCGCAGTGACCGCCGGGCCGTTGCCGGTCGGCCCCTGGTCCTGCGCGGCGCCGGCCTGGTGCTCGGCATCCAGGCGCTTGAGGCTGGCGCGGCGCAGCAGCGCTTCCATCTGCGCGTGGCGCAGCGGCGTCTCCAGTGGCCAGATGTTGGCTTCGTGCAGGCCGTGCTGCTGCGCGAAGGCTGCGGCATCACCGTCGGCCAGCAGTACCGGCGGTGGCAGGCTGCTGCCGCCCAGCCAGTTGTAGAGTGCGGTGCTGGCGGCGTTGTCGTCCAGGCTGCCGACGATCACTGCCATCCAATCGTTCTGGCGCTGCCGGCCCAGATCGAAGTCGGCCGCGTCGGAGACCCAGCGCGGGTTGAAGTCCATGAACTCCAGCAGGGCAACGGTGCGCTCTGCACGCACGGCGTCGTTGTCCAGCACAAGGATGCGCGATTCGCTCACGACCGTTCCTCCCTGAGGCCTTCCAGGATCGGCATGACTTCCTGGATGTAGGACAGCTTGCTGACGAAATTGTCGGCACCGGCACGCAGCGCGTGCTCGCGGTGCTCGGCGTCGTCGAAGTGGCTGGCGATCACGATGTACGGTGCGTCGTCCTGCGACTTGATCAGGCGGGTGGCCTGCAGGCCGCCCATCTCAGGCATTGCCAGATCCATCAATACGACCTGCGGGCGCAACGTTTCCGAACGCTCGATCGCTTCCAGGCCGTTGCCGGCGCTGCCGACGATCTGCAGCCAGTCGATCTTGCGGAAGTGGCGCATTGCCGCGTTGATGAAGCCCTCGTGGTCATCGACCAGCAGGACGGTAAGCTTGTTCATGTCCAACATCCTTTTCAGCCCACCCGGGCCAGCTGTGGTTGCCTGGCGCCGAGCCGGCGCCGTTCACGGGCCGGGGCGATGTCCAGTTGTTCCCGGTATTTTGCGACGGTTCGGCGGGCAATGTTCACCCCCTGGCGTGACAACAGGCCGGCGATCGCCTCATCGGCCAGTGGCCGACCGGCCGGTTCGGCGTCGATCAGGCGGCGGACCATGGCCTTGACCGCCTGCCCGGAGACGCTGGCGCCTTCCAGTCGGACGGCGAAGAAGTGCTTCAGTTCGAAGGTGCCGCGCGGGGTCTGCAGGAACTTGCCGGTGGTGATGCGCGAGACGGTGGACTCGTGCATGCCGATTTCCTCGGCCACTTCCTTCAGGGTCAGCGGTGCCATGGCTTCCTCGCCACGCACCAGGAACGCGGCCTGGCGCTCGACGATCACCCGCGCGGTGCGCAGCAGGGTGTCGTAGCGCATCGACAGGCCGCGGCTGAACCAGCGAGCTTCCTGCAGCGCCTCGCGCAGTGCCGGGGCGGCCTCACTGGTCTCTGCCAGCGCCTGTTCGTACTGGCTGTTGATGGAGACGCGGCGACTGGTGGCCGGGTTCAATGCCACTTTCCACTGGCCATCGGCGTGCCAGGCGACCACATCCGGAACCACAACGGCATTGCGTTCCGGCAGCAGGCTGTCGCCTGGGCGTGGCTGCAGCGACAGGATCAGGCGTACCGCTTCGCGCACATCGTCGATCTCGGCGTCGTGCTGGCGGGCGAGGGCGGGGTAATCATGTGCGGCCAGCGCATCGAGCGCGCCGTCCAGGATGCGCGTGGCCAGGTGGCGGGCAGGCACCGCGCCGTGCAGGCTGCGCAGCTGCGCCTGCAGGCCCTCGCGCAGGTCCTGGGCGGCCATGCCGGCCGGGTCACCGTGCAGCAGCTGCTGGCGGATGGCTTCGACGCCGTCGGCATCGATGTCGAACTGGGCGCTGGCCAGCAGCTGCAGCTGGCCCAGTGGCGCCTGCAGGTAGCCAGCCTCGTCGCAGTGGTCCAGCCAGAATGCGGCTACTGCCAGCTGGCGATCATCCATGTCCAGCGACAGACGCTGCAGCACGCGCAGCTGCGGGTCGGTGGATTCGCCGGCGGCGATGCGCGCCATGCGGTCGTCGTCGCCGTCCTGCCAGCTGGCGCCGGCCACGTCCCACATCGACGACTCGGGCAGCTCGTCGAACGCGGCAGTTTCCAGTGTCGCGGTGGCAACGTCGGTGGCGTCGGCGGCCGGTGCTTCGGGTTCTTCGATTTCCAGCAGGGGATTGGAGTCCAGCAGGCGCTGGATTTCCTGTTCCAGGTGCAGGCCATCAAGCTGCAGCAGCCGGATCGACTGCAGCAGCTGCGGGGTGAGGTGAAGTTGTTGGCCCAGCTGGGTCGAGAGTGCAGCCTTCATCGTGGTTCCCCGGCGCCGCTCCCCGGCGCCTTGTGGAACGCATCTTGCTTTTGATCCGGCGGTGGCGGAATCGGGGGGTTCCTGAGGAGCTTCGTGAATTTCCTGACGGCGTGTAGGGGTATTCCCTACAGCGGCGCGGAATGTTGACGATGAGCTCCGCTAAGTTGCTGATTTCCGGTGCAAGGCCCGGATTGATCGGGCTGCGCCGTGTACGTATTCCTGTCGGGGAGTGTCGGGATGACGGGAATTCGACGCCGGTGAAGTGGGCGGGCGTGGGTTGGTAGAGTCGACTGCCAGTCGACTGCTCTCCGGTCAGATAGCGAAAAACGCCCGCGCGCTTCGCGCGCAAGTCGACTGGCAGTCGACTCTACCCGGCATTTTCCCGACGCCCACGGTGGGGTTGGATCACTCCAGCTCGTGCTGGTGGCGCGCGGCCAGCAGCAGCAGATCGTTGGCGCGACGGCAGCCCAGTGACTCCATCATGCGTGCGCGGTGGGTTTCCACTGTCTTGACGCTGATGCCGAGGTCGGCGGCGATTTCCTTGTTGCTCTCACCCTTGCCGATGCGGCGCAGGATCTCGCGCTGGCGCGGCGACAGCGCGGCGATGCCGGTGGGTTTCTCGCGGCCGAGCATCGGTGCCAGCATCTTGGCGGAGATCTGCGGGCTCAGGAACACCTGGCCGGCATGCGCCGCGCGAAGCGCCAGCTCCAGTTCCTGCGGCGCGGCATCCTTGACCACGAACCCGACCGCGCCGCGGTCGAGGGCATCGCGCACGTGCGCGGCGTCGTCGTGCATGGTCATCATCACAACCCGGGTACCGGGCGCGCGCAGCCGGATATCGCTGAGCGCTTCCAGACCCGTACGGCCAGGCAATGACAGGTCCATCAGGACCACGTCGGGGGCGTGCTGCAGGGCCAGCTGCAGCGCCTGTTCGGCGTTGCTGGCCTCTGCAACCAGCTGCACGTCGGCAAACCCCTGCAGCAGCCGCGCCAGGCCGGCGCGGACCAGGGTGTGATCGTCGACGATGAGAACTCGCACAGGCACGCAGCAGGTCCGTGTAGGGGAGTCCACCTTAACTTAGCTGAACGGGCGCGCCAAGGCTTGCCCGCCAAGCGTGATGGTGGCAGGTTTCAGCGCGCCCGGCGTGCCTCGGCCACCTGGCGCCGGTGCAGGCGGAACAGGTGGCGCTCCATGGCCATTTCCAGGCCATCGCCAAGGCGCTGGAAGCGCAGCCACAGATAGTGGCCGCCGCCGCCATCGGCCGCTTCGGCAATCACTTCTACCGGCAGGTCGATATGGTCGGGCAGCCAATCACTGGGCTGCAGACGGACCAGGCCCGCCTGGCCGGGGCTGGCGCCACTGCGCGGGCCCAGTTGCAGGCGGATGCCACGGCGCGACCAGCGCACCGGGCGCAGGGTCAGTTCCTGGCCCTGCTGGCGGACCAGGCGGCCAAGCAGCACCATCGCCAGATCCAGCTTCGCCTCCAGCCGCTGCAGTTGCAGGCTGGCTTCATTGCGGTCGTCATGCTCGTCAACGCGGCTGTCTTCAACCAGCGCCAGGCTGCGCAGCAGGCCCTCGGCACTGCCGGTACGGCCGGTGCCACTGCCTGCCTGGAATTCGGCGGGCAGTGCCAGCTCGCAGCTGAGCGTTTCGTCGAACAGCTCGCTTTCGGCGGGATGGTGCAGCGACGTTGTCGGCAGTTGGGTCATGCCAGCGATTCTGCCTGCAGGTAGGCATGGGCCGCGCGAAGAGAGCGCTGGCCGTCATTCATCAGTGCTGCCACCGCATCGCGACGCTGGCGCAGCAGGCCCAGCAGGTTCTGCTGGCGCTCGAACAGCGCACTGAGCGGTGCGTGGTCGTCCGAGGTCAGCGGCTGGCTGAGCAGGGCATGCAGCGTGCTGTCGTGACCGTCGAGCAGGCTGTCGGCCTGGTCGAGGGCGTCTTCGCCCAGGGCCTTTTCGAAGGCGTCCAGCTGGGCGTGCAGTTCGTGCAGGCTCATGGCGCCACCGCGGCCGGGCGGCGCTGTTCCTGTGGGATTGCATTCCAGGCGCTGTCGATCTCGCCCAGCAACTGCAGGGATTCATCGAGGGCGGCACGGTCGTTGTGCAGGTTGGCCTCGGTCAGGCGCTGCAGCACGTAGTCGTAGAGTGCCGACAGGTTCCCGGCGATTTCACCGCCAGCCTCATGATCCAGCGAGCCATTGAGGTGGCCGACGATCGCGCAGACCTCGCCGATCGCCTTGCCCTTGCCGGCCTGGTCGCCACGCTCGAGGCTGGCCAGGGCGCGCCGCACGCGCTCCAGCGCGCCGGCCAGCAGCATCGCCACCAGCTTGTGCGGATCGGCATCGGCGACCGCACTGGTCACTCCCACCTGGCGGTACTGCTCGGCATATTGACGGCTGGAACCGTACATTCGTGATTCTCCTTGCGCGGGGTGCCGCCGGACGGTCGTGGGGACCGCTGCCGGCGGTGCGGCGTTGATTGCTGTTGCGTCCGTTATCGGTGCGTTGCACGCCAAACTTGAGCGTTGCACGCAGTCCTTTAGCGGTTCAGCTGTGCCAGCTGCTGCTGCAGCGACGTATTGCTCTGCTGCAACTTGCCCATCAGGCTGTCCAACGCGATGAACTGCTTCTTGTAGCGCTCTTCCACGTTCTTCATGCGCGTGTCGAGGTCCTTGCGGCGCTTGTCGATGTTGTCCAGCGTGGTGTTGAGGCCCTTGGTGCGGGCGACGAAGGCGCCTTCCTTGCCGACCGTGGTGCTGACGTAGCCGTCGACCATGGTGTAGAGCGTGCCGGCACCGCCGGTGTCACCGGTGATTGCCGAGCGGATCTTCTCGGGCTGACTGGCCAGCGCGGCGGCAAACTTGGTGGCGTCCAGCACCAGGCTGCCGTCGGCGTTGGGGTAGCCACGCGTCTGCAGTCCCAGCGTTTTCGGGTCCAGGCCATCGGCGGACAGTTCCTTCAGCACGCCCGACATCACCGAGCGCAACTGGCTGGAGGCACCACGCATCTGCGCGTCGCCGGTCAGCGTGGCGGCTTCCTTGGTCTTGGCGTCGTACTTGGTCTCGGTGTTGATCGCCGCGATTGCTGCGTTGTAGGCGGTCACGAACTCCTGCATCACCTTGGTGGCTGCAGTGGTATCGGTGCTGATCACGACGGTGCTCTTGCCCTTGACCTTGAGGTTCAGGGTCAACCCCGGCACGGCGTCGGCCACGGTGTTGCTGGCGCTGACCACCGTGACGCCATCGATGGTCAGCTCGGCATCGGCTGCCGCGGTGTTTTCCTGGAGGCTGCCCACCAGTGCGGTCAGTTTCGGGTCGCTGCCGCCGTATTCGAGCTTGATGGCATTGGCGGCGCCGGTCTTTTCCTGGGCAATCGACAGGTACTGGTTGTCGCCCGAGGCGATCAGGGTCGCCTGCACGCCTTCCTTGCGGCCTGCGGCGTCGATCTTGTTGCGCACGGTGGTCAGCGTATCGCCGGCTTCCACCTCGACCTTCATCGTCTTTGCCTTGTCGCCGACGCCAACGGTCAGCGTCAAGGTTCCGGCGCCGAAGGTGTCGGTCTTCCCTACCGAGGTATTGGCAATCAGCTTGTGTGCGGTGGCAAGGGATTTCACCTCCACCTGGTGGGTGCCATTGGAGGCTGCTGCCTTGGTCGTGCCAAGGTCGTACAGTGCCACCGAGGCCGTCAGCACGTCGTCGGTGTTGGCGGGTTGCGCCTTGCCGGTGGCGGTCACGGTGCGGGTATCGAAGGCGGTGGTGGCCTTCAGTGCGGTCAGCGCGGTCTTCAGCTTGTCGAAGGCCGCAGTGACGGTGCCGATCGACGACAGCTGCATCTTGGCCTTGGACTGCTGCAGGTTCAGCGCGTTGTCGGCGGGCTTGCGGTCGGCCGCGACCAGCTGGTTGACGATGTCCGAGATGTTGAGCCCCGAGCCAATGCCACCGTATCCAAAGCTTGCCATGTGATTCTCCTGGTATCCGGGCCTGGCCGTCGTGCGGTGGCCCGTCGTCAACGAAAATAGCGGCCTGCGCCGCTGGGTCTTGAGGACTTCGTTGATGCACGTGCCGTGCCAATGGTCTGGCGCAGGTTCTGGCACGCGGGTTGCAGGAAGGCTGGGGCAGGGTGCGGGTAGGTTCACCGCGGGCTGCCGGGAGTCTGCAAAAAGCCCTCCCCCAATGCAGGGGAGGGATCAGGCTACTGACAATCGGGGGGAGACGAAGCCGCCCGGTACGTACAGTCAAAGGTACAGCGCTGAAAGAGAGGTCCGCAGGAGCGGGCGATGCCAAGCCGGTTCGGGAGTGATCCCGGGCCGGGCATGGCCCGCGCCTTCGTGCATCGTGGCTTCCCGGTTGCCGCTACCGTCGGTTCGACCCGACGGTAGCGGCGCCTTCTTGCCGTGGATCAGCGCAGCAGGCTGAGCACGCCCTGCGGCACCTGGTTGGCCTGGGCCAGCATGGCCGTACCGGCCTGCTGCAGGATCTGGGTGCGGGTCAGTTCTGCGGTTTCCTTGGCGAAGTCGGTGTCCTTGATGCGGCTGCGCGACGCCGACAGGTTTTCCGACGAGGTCTGCAGGTTGGCGACGACCGAGGTGAAGCGGTTCTGGATCGCACCGAGGTCGGCGCGGGTGCTGTTGATCGCACCCAGGGCCTTGTCGACCACTTCCATCGCCTGCTGCGCGCCCTTCACGGTGGACACGTCGATCTTGTCGGCGAAGCTCTTGGCCACTGCGGTGGTGCTGGCGGTGATGTCGGCCGGGCCGGTGGCGATGCCGGTCCAGGTGCCGGTTTCCACGGCGATACCGAGGAAGGCGCCATTCTTGTCGACGCTGTCCTTGACCGAGCTCAGGTTGATCTTGCCACCACCGGCAGCGTCGACCTCGGCCAGGACGCCGGTCTCACCGATCTTGGCATTGATCGCAGCGACCATGGCCTTGGTGGCGGCGTCCTGGGTCTTGGTGCCATCGGCACCGCCCTGGGCGGCCACGTCGATGTCGGCGATGCTGATTGCCGAACCTGCGCCGTTGGTGATGGTCATGCCGCTGACCTTCACGCCGGTTGCGCCGTCTGCCGGAGCGGCGATGGTGAAGCTGACCGAATCGAACATCGCACCACCCAGGGCATTTGCCTTGGCATCGATGGTCTTGTCGATGGCAATGGCCTGGCCCGCATTGGCGCCGACCTGGAACAGCTGGCTGGAGAACGAGCCGTCCAGCAGCTTTGTGCCGTTGAAGTCCGACTGCTTGGCGACGCGGTCGATTTCGCTGACCAGCTGGGTCACTTCGGCCTGCAGGGCCTTGCGGTCGCTG
>NZ_JCAFVK010000014.1:0-65881 GCF_059372275.1 Stenotrophomonas sp. YJH_SMC_14-1 | reverse complement strand
GATCGTGGGCCTGGCCGAAACCAGCGTGCGCGAATCCCGCGAGCGCGTGCGTGCCGCCCTGCTCTGCGCACGCTTCGACTTTCCACAGCGGCGCATCACGTTGAATCTGGCGCCCGCCGACCTGCCAAAGGAAGGCGGGCGCTACGACCTGGCGATTGCCTTGGGCATTCTTGCGGCCAGCGGCCAGGTCGATCCACAGTCGCTGCTTCAATACGAGTTTCTGGGCGAGCTGGGGCTGACCGGCGAGCTGCGGCCGGTGGCCGGTGCACTGCCGGCCGCGATTGCCGCCGCTGAAGCCGGTCGCATCCTGGTGGTACCGCCAGGGAATGCCGCAGAGGCAGCTTTGGCCGAGCACGCCGATGTGCGTGTAGCGCGTACGCTGCTGGAGTGCTGCGCCGGGTTGGGCAATCCGCGCCTATTGCCGCCCGTGGAACGCGTGGACACGACACCGTTGCCACTACCCGATCTGGCCGACGTGCGCGGGCAGGCGCATGCACGACGCGCATTGGAAGTGGCTGCCGCCGGTGGGCACCATCTGTTGTTGATCGGCAGTCCTGGCTGCGGCAAGACACTGCTGGCTTCGCGCCTGCCCAGCCTTTTGCCGGATACCGAAGAAACTGAGGCGCTGCAGCTGGCCGCGATTGCATCGGTGAGTGGCGAAGGACTGGACCCGCGACGGTGGCGGCAGCGGCCCTTTCGGGCACCGCATCACAGTGCCAGTGCGGCGGCGCTGGTGGGTGGGGGCAACCCGCCCTGCCCCGGTGAGATATCACTGGCCCACCATGGAGTCCTCTTCCTTGACGAGCTTCCAGAGTGGAACCGCAGCGCACTGGAAACCCTGCGCGAGCCACTGGAGTCCGGCCACATCCGCATCGCCCGCGCGGCACGCAGCGTGCAGTACCCCGCGCGGTTCCAACTGGTGGCCGCGATGAATCCCTGCCCGTGCGGCTGGGCCGGTGATCGCAGCAATCGTTGCCTGTGCAGCGACGAACGGATCAATCGCTACCGCGCGCGGGTGTCTGGCCCGTTGCTGGACCGCATCGATCTGCATATCGGCGTGACGCGGATGGACGCGGTGGAGCTGCGGGAGAGTACGCCGCTGGGTGAGCCCAGTGCTGCGGTACGCGCACGGGTGGAAGCCGCCCACGCCCGGCAGCAGGCGCGTGGCGCGCTCAATGCGCATCTGCCGCCAGCGGCGCTGCGGGCGTGCACGAAGCTGAGCGAGGCCGATCAGGATCTGTTGGAGCAGGCCATCGAGCGTCTGCAGCTTTCGGCACGTGCGATGCACCGGATTCTGCGGGTGGCGCGCACGATTGCTGATCTGGCGGGTTGCGAAGTGATCCAGACAGCGCATCTGGCTGAGGCTATTGGTTACCGGCAGTTGGACCGGGGAACGGCGCCGTCGCCCTGACGCTCAGCGCTGCGTCGGCTCAGTACACGCGCCTGCCACGTCAGAATGGCCCAGAAACGCCGCCGTGGCCGCTGCAAAGCACTGCGGCGCGGTAAACGCCAGCAGGTGCGCGCCGCGCTCGACGGTGTGGAATCGAACCGATCCCACACGCGACAACCTTTCCGCGTGATCCCTGGCACCCTCATAGGACGTGTTCGGGTCAAGCGTTCCCTGCATCACCAGCGTGCGCGGCAACGCCGCAGGCCGTTTTCCGAACGCGGTATCCTTCGCGTAGGTTGGAACGGGGCTGTCCACCAGCAGGCCTGGAATGGGGCTGACAAACAATGCGTCCTTGGCCTCCGCGTCGACCACGGCCTTGCTCAATCCGGGACGTGCATTGTTCTCAGACGTCGCAATCAACATCACCAACGGCAGCGATGGCTGGTTGTTGCCGCCCTGCCCCATCTGGCGTAGTGCCGTGCTGTGATCTGCCACAGCCTGTCGCAACGAGAACGCATCATCGTGCGCAAGATCGTCCACGATGCCAGGAATGCGGTCGCGCAGCGCCGGGAAGTTCAACAATGCGCCCAGGAAGCGGCGCAGATCCCCTCCGGGCACAGCAGCCTTCCACGAGGCTGTTTCCGATGCCTGCAGCACGCCCTGGTAGTGGGCGATGCCTTCGGCGCCCAGTACCTGCCGGCCCACCGCATCCACCAGTGCCGTGCGTCTGCTCAAGTCCCATGCCTGCGTGTCCTCGAGAGGCACCAGTCCATCGAGGATCATCCCATCCAGCGGCACCGGAGATACCTGCAACGTACGCAACGCCAGCTGCGTGCCGTACGAAACGCCGTACAGGATGACCTCACCCTCGCGGCGGTACCGCGTCAGCAGCCAGGAAACATCCTGCGCAGCTTCGGTAATGGAGAAGGCGGTGGTGCGCGCCATGTCTGCATACATGGCGCCAATACACGGCCCCCACTCGGCTCCAGCCAGTCCAGTACCGTTGGCGCTGTCCGGCGCCTCCTGCACCGGGCAGATGCGCGCCGAGCGGCCGGTGCCACGATGATCGGGGATGACCAGGTCATAGCCGGGGAAGGCCTTCTGGTAGGTCACGATCAGCGGGTACAGCGAGGCACCCGACTCGCCCGGCCCACCGGACAGCAGCCAGACCTCGCCCCGGCGCGTAGTGGACGCCTCGGCCGGAATCCGACGCAGGAACAGGGAAATCGATGGCCCATCGGCTGCGGCATGGTGCAGCGGTACCTGCACGACGGTACACAGGCTACCCTGCAGCTCTGGCGAGGACGATGCGTCCTCACACGGATGGACAACGGCTGCTGGTGCGGACGCAGATGGGGCAGCCGTTGCCATCACGGGCGCCAGGCACAGCAACAACGACGACACCAGCAGACGATGCATCGGGACATCCTTGTCGCGCGGAGTGGAGGCAACGATGGCGCCTCAGTGTGGGCGGCCGTCAGTCCCGGAAGTCATGCGCGCTGCCAGGCATGCGCAGCAGCGGTCACTACAGCGCGCGCACCGCGCGGCCACGCTTCGCCAGCAACGCCACCCGACGGCTGACCAGCGCGTGCAGCTCCGCCAGCTCCGACGCCCGGTCAGCCGTCATGTTCCCGCCAAACAGCACCCGCGACAACGCCGCCTCGTCGCTGTCGTCCGGGTGCTGCCACCGGTCCCGGTACACCTTCTGGCACACCAGCCAGGCCAGCCGCAGCCCCCCACCGGGCAACGGACGGACCACGCGCTCGTAGACGTGCCAGAACTGGTACTCGGCCTCCAGGTCGATCACAGGCGTCACGGACGGCGCCTGCCGGAGCCGTCCCGGGCTCCGGATGTCAAACAACGGTGATCGCGGGTTGTACTGAGCCATGCCGACAGGATGACCCAGCAACATTGTGGGAACCTTGCGCCGCCGCCAGAAAATCCCTGTTGATTGCCCAAGGGGGGGGGGCGGTGGGGTTTAGGGGGCCGCCAAGTGCATCCACGCATGGCGTGGATCTACCTAGAAGGTCATCGAGGTACTGAACATCAGCTGCCGTGGCGCGCTGCGCTGCAGGGTCTGGTAATCCCCCGAGAACGACGAGCCGGCGATGGTGGCGGTGCCGATGTTGTGGCGGTTGAACAGGTTGCTCACGTCCAGCCGCAGCTCCAGGCCGGGCACCGCGCTGTCCGTACCGAAGCGGTAGGCGGCATAGGTATTGACCTGCCAGAACGTCGGCACGCGGATGTCGTTCTCGTAGGTGAAGGGCTGGCGCAGGTAGGAGGTGCTGGTGGCACCAAAACGCCAATCGCCGAAATGCGCCGACAGGTCGCTGACCAGCGAGATCTGCGGGTAACCCGGCTGGGCGTTGCCCTTGATCGGGTAGACCGTCTCGCCCACCACGAAATCGCTGTCGTAGTACGAACGGGCCACGGCCACGCCCTGGTAGAACTGCAGGTGGTCGGTCAGATCGGCGGTGATGCCGAGGTCGGCACCGATCACGTGCATCTTCGGCATCAACCGCACGGTGTTGATCTGTGCGAACTGGGTGCCGATGGCAGCCGACAACAGGCGGTTGCGGATGTCGTTGTAGAACACATCGCCGGTGATCGACAGCCGGTCGAAGCGGTGCGATGCGCCCACGGTAAGGTTCCAGTTCTTTTCCGGACGCAGGGTACCCGCCACGCGGTCGAACTCTTCCTGGTCGGTGATGGTCCACGCCGAGGCGGTGTAACCGATGTTGCCGCGCTGAGCGACGCGATAGCCGTTCATGGTATTGGCCAGGTCGATGAAGGCATCGGTGGATTCGGTGGGGCTCCAGAACAGCGAGACGTGCGGCAGGAAGTTGCTCTTCGCGCGCAGCGTGCCGTTCACCGGCCGGTCCTTGGCATCGCCGAGGCCGCCGCCGCTGGTGCGGAAGTCCACGGCCTTGAAGCCAACCCCCAGCTTCAGCGTGTCGTTCAGCACGATGTCGTCCTGCAGGTAGAACTGGCGCGAGCGCGTCACCCAGCTCGATGCATTGTCGGTCTTGAACGCGGGACCATACACATCGAACGGGCCGGTGGCCTTCAGCGGCGGGCCCTCGCCCAGCAGTGGCTGCTGGTACCACTCGGTCTTGGCCGCGGCCTTGCTCTTCTCCTGCCAGAAGCCGGCAGTGAAGGTGTGCGCGCCGGTCTCGAACTGCAGGTTGAGCATGCCGCCCAGCCGGTTGAGGCGTGGCGTCTGCACCTGTTCGGAGAACGGCGCACCGTTGGGCGATGGCACGGTCGGGTCGGTCAGCGTGGCCTGCGTGTGGCTGTTGGCGTTGTACAGCTGCACGTTGCCGCGCAGCGCCGGTGTGATCTGGAAGCGATGATTGATCGAGGACACGCGGTCGCGGGTGGTCTGGCCCGTGTCGTACGGAATCAGTTCGGACAGCTCGCCGCAGGTGTAGGCGCCGCAGGACTTGTCTGCATTCTCCGGCGAGGCCACGTACCACGCCCACGCATAATCGGGATAGAAGATGTCGGCCTTCCAGCCCAGTTTGCGGATCATGTCGAAGGAGATGTTGTTGTAGCCCCAGACTTTGGCCTTGCTGTCGGACAGGAACACGGTGACATCGCCCCAGGCGACGTCCTGCTGGAGCTTCAGGTCGCCGCGCAGGAAGTTCTGCGTGCCCTCGCCCTGGTACTTGTCGGCAGACACGCGCTGCAGGTCGACCAGTACTTTCGGGCCCTGCTCGCCGAGCTGGCCGCTCTGCCCGGATACGGTGGTGACCAACGTGCTGTTGCTGCCCACGCCCTGCTTCAAGCGCAGGCTGGGCGTGTCCTGCAGGTCACGCAGGCGGTACTCCAGGCTGCCGCCGTTGACGCTGCTGGAGAACACGCTGACCGGTGCGCCACCGGGGCTGACCGTGATCGCGCCGATGCCATCGGGCACGCCCACGTTCACCACGCTGGTGCCGGTAAGCGAGAGGAAGCCGTTGTCGTTCAGCGGCACGCCCTCGAAGGTGATGCCCATTTCATTCATGCGGAAGCCGCGCACGAACAGGCTGGTGGCCGAGATATCCAGGCCCAGCCCGTCGGTGGCGGTGTAGCTGGCGCCCGGCACCTGCTTGAGCATGGCCAAGCCGTTGTTGCCGGTGACCATCGCGTCGAGGTCTTCGGCCTTGATGATGTAGCGGTTGGGACCGACCACCTGGGTCGGTGCCACGGCCGCACCGCGCGGTGTGGCGATGACCTGCAGGGCGTTGAGGGTAGTAGGCGAGTCGTGCGCGGCATCGTGCGTTTCTGCGGCGTACGCAGGTGCGGTGATGGCCGCGATGATGGCCAGGGCGAGGCGCGTCGTGGGTGGGGTGTTCATGGGCAGATCCAGGGTGGAGGGAGAGCGCGGCGCAGGCGCACGCCCAGCGCGTTGCAGCACCGGTGTCGGCGCCCTGGCTGGCGATGCGATTGCGTTGAGGGAGCGACGGCGCAGTACGCGCCGGTCAGCAGACGAAGACGATCATCTGCCGTGGGATTCGATGGGGTGATTTCGACGTGCGAAATTCTTGCATCGCACTGCCGAATTCGCCACCGCGCCGTGGTACAGCGCCGATGGCGATGGGGATGTATTGGCTATACGCAGGTATACATCCAAGTCAGGCTAGATAGCAGTCGTGGACTGCTTCCACTCATCGATCTGAGCCACAACGGCAGCATGCAGCTGGGCGGCATCAATCTCATACGGATGGCGATCCATCTCTTCGTCGCAATACATGTCGGCAGCACAGAAGATGCTGGACAGGCACGTTGAAAGCGCTGCGTCATCCAAAGCCAGCACGTCAAGATCCCGCTCGATCTTCCACAGCTCGATGTAGGACTCGGAGAAGACCTGCGCCGACATCCGCTCGTTGGCAAAGGACTGGGCAAACATCATCAACGTCCAGCTCATGATGTGCTCCGGATCACTGCAGAACGAAGCGCTCAATCGCGCGCGCCACGCCTTCATCGGCGTTGCTGGTGGTTTCAAATCGCGCCACCGCCTTCACCGCATCGATGGCATTGCCCATCGCGACGCTGGTGCCAGCGTACTGCAGCATGGTCAGATCGTTTTCCTGGTCGCCGATGGCCATCACGTTGGCGCGGTCGATGCCCAGATGCTCGGCCAGCTTCTGCAGGCTCGGGCCCTTGCCTGCGCGGTGGTCGAACACTTCCAGGAAGTACGGCGCGCTCTTCAATACCGCGAAGCGCTCGATCAGTTCGCTGGGCAGGCGCGCGATGGCGGCATCCAGCACGTCGGGTTCGTCGATCATCATCAGCTTGATGAAGGACATCGACGGGTCCATGTCTTCCACGCGGCGATACGACAGCGGCATCCGCGAGAGATGCGAATCGGCCACGGTGTAGTAGCTGATGTCCTGGTTGGGCGTGTACATGCGCTGGCTGTCCAGCGCCTGGAAGTGCACGCCCACTTGGCGGGCCACCTGCTCGCAGAACAGGAAATCGTCGAAGCTGAGCGGATACTCGACCACGGTTTCGCGCGTGCCGATGCGCTGCACCAGGCCGCCGTTGCAGGCGATGCAGTAGTCGTCGTTGCCGGTGATGCCGAGCTCGTGCAGGTACGGCGCCAGGCCCGGAACCGGGCGGCCACTGGTCAGCACGATGTGCACGCCCAGCGCGCGCGCCTGCGCGACGGCCTTCCTGGCGCGTGGGGTGAGCTGGTGCGACGGGTCCAGCAGGGTGCCATCCATGTCGATGGCGACCAGTTCGATGGTCGATTGCCTGCGGCCCATGTCCATTGCGTTCAACTCATGCGGGGCACGCCAGTTTACCCCCTCATGCCCGGTTCACCTCTTTGCCCACGTTGGCCGGGATACTGCAGGAGCCTGTGCGTTCCCCACCGCAGGACGGCCCGCTGACCGCCCTTCCCTGGAGAAGCTTGCGACGCATGACCTACCGTGCCCCCGAAACCGACGACAGCGCCCCCCTGGCCCAGCAGATCGAGCAGATGATCGACGAGCTGCCCGGCGACCAGGTGCGCGTCGGCACCCTGCTCAGTGCGCTGGGCGATGAAGGCCTGTTGCTGATCGTGATCCTGCTCTCGGCCATCTTCATCATCCCGGTGTCGATTCCCGGGCTGAGTACGGTGTTTGGTGCCTCGATCCTGCTGATCGGCCTGAGCCGGGTGCGCAACCGCCCGCTGTGGGTGCCGCAGAAGCTGGCGCGCCGCGAGATCGCCACCGACAAGCTGAAGGCCAACCTCGGCCGTGCGCTGAAATGGGTGCACCGCATGGAGCGGCTGTCACGGCCGATGCGGCTGGCGGTGATGGTGCGCTCGAAGAAGATGATGCGCCTGAACAACCTGATGCTGGTGTTCGCGACCTTGCTGCTGATGGCGCCGGCCGGGCCGATTCCCTTCAGCAACACGCTGCCGGCATTGGCGCTGATGTCCTTTGCGATCGGCTTCATCCAGCGCGATGGTGCGGCGGTGGCTGCCGGTTATGGTTTCGTGGTGGCCACGGTGGTGTATTTCGGCGTGCTGCTGGGTGGCATGGGGTTTGCCGCCGAGTCGGTGTTCAGCGGGTTCCGAGCACGCTGAACCCGGTGGCAGAACCGGCAGGGCGGAGTCGACAGAGTAGAGTCGACTGCCCTTCGCTGCTTACCGGGGAAGCACGCGCTGCGCGCGCGAGTCGACTGACAGTCGACTCTACCGGATGTTCTTCGGCCATGGCTCGACGCTACACAGCTACTTGGCCGACACCCGCCACACCACGTCGCCCACGTCATCAGCCACCAGCAGCGCGCCTTCGGCGTCCATTGCCATGCCCACCGGCGCACCCATCAGCGTCTTCTCGTCCTTCGAAGCGAAGCCGCTGACCACGGTCTGCGGCCGCCCGGTCGGCTTGCCGTCCTTGAACGGTACGTAGACCACTTCGTAACCACTCAGCGGCGAGCGGTCCCAGCTGCCGTGTTCGCCGATGAAGGCGCCGCCGTGGTACTGCACCGGCAATGCCTGGCCGGTGTAGAACAACAGGCCCAGCGGTGCCACGTGCGAGCCGATGGCGTAGTCCGGTGTGATCGCCTTGGCCACCAGGTCCGGCCGCTGCGGCTGCACGCGCTCGTCCACGTGCTGGCCGTAGTAGCTGTAGGGCCAGCCGTAGAAGCCATCCTCCTTCACCGAAGTGAGGTAGTCCGGCACCAGGTCGGCACCGATTTCGTCGCGTTCGTTCGCCACCGCCCACAACGTGCCAGTGCTCGGCTCCCAGTCCAGGCCGGTCGGGTTGCGGATGCCCGACGCAAAGATGCGGCTGCCACGGGTGGCTACGTCCACTTCCAGCACCACTGCGCGGCGGTACTCGACGGCCAGACCATTTTCGGTGATGTTGCTGTTGGAGCCCACGCCCACGTACAGCTTGCGGCCATCGCGGCTGGCCAGCAGTTCCTTGGTCCAGTGGTGGTTGATGGTGCTGGGCAGGTCGGTGAACTCGCGGCCCTTGTCGGACATGCGGGTTTCGCCGGGCACGTAGTGGTACTGCACGATGTTGCCGGTGTTGGCCACGTACAGCGTGTCGCCGATCAGCTGGATGCCGAACGGCGAATGCAGGCCTTCGATGTAGACATGCTGGGTCCAGGTGTTCGTTCCCGGCGTGCGGCGCAGCAGGGTGACCCGGTTGCCGCCCTTGCCGGCCTTGCCCGAGCGCGCCTTCACCTTGCCGGCGATCCACTGCTTTGGCGTGGTGACCGGTTCTTCGCCGGGGCCGTTGCCTTCCACCACCAGTACATCGCCGTTGGGCAGGGTCAGCAGCCGCCGCGGATGCTGCAGGTTGGCGGCGATGCGCTCGATCTTCAGGCCTTCGGCCACCGTGGGGGTCTGTCCATCAGCCCAGCCGACGCCCTTGGGCACCTGCATCGGCGGCATCAGGAAGTTGGCCGGCTTGGGCAGCGGCGGCTGCGGGCCCGACTGGTCGGCCGGATGGTACTCGGCCTTGCCGGCGCAGGCCGACAGGGCAGCGGCCAATGCCAAGGCGGCGACGGTGGGCAGGATGTGCTTAGCCATGACGACCTCCCTGCAGCACCGGCGGCTGCAGTGACAGCAGGATCAGGCCCAGCGCGATCAGGGCCACGGTCAGCGCCGACAGGATCGTGCCCGGCACTGCAACGGCATACGCATCGCGGCTGTGCACGAAGGCGTTCCAGATGGCCAGCACCACCGCGACCAGGTTGAGGAAGAAGTCGATGCGGTCGATACGGGTGGCCGTGCCGTTGCGGCGCCAGACCGCGAACAGGTTGATCAGGCGCGGAAGGATGGCGATCAGCAGGCCGAAGGTGATCAGCCAGGCGGCGGCCTTGCCCCACATCACCTCGGCGCTGTTGAGGTAGATCGCGTCGAAGATCAGTGCACCGACGAAGAAGCCGAAGGGTATCGGGTTCAACAGGCTGAACAGCGTGGTGCCGAGGCCGCGATGGGCCTGGGCCAGAGGGTTGACCATCATCGTGCTCCGATGCGGAAGGGTGCACGGGCTGTAGTAACACAGCGCGATGTGAGGGCGCGCGATGATACCCGGCGGGGCTGCCACACCCACCGCGCAGGCACCCCGCTACGCGGATTCGTCCTCGCGCACCTCGTGGAAGGGCAGCATCGTCTCGAAGCCGAATTCGTGTTCCATGCTGGTGCGGACCAGGCCGCCGATGGCGTAGCGGCTGGTGTTGGCATGCACGTCTATGCCACCGAGCCGCCACTCGGTGCGCAGATGCAGCGTCTCTGCGCGGCGCATGACGATCCGTTCCTCCTGCAGCAGCGCGCGTCGGTGCCTCTTCATCAACAGCCGCAGCGGTTTCACCGTGGTGATGCCGAATGCGGCCAGCTCGGGCAGCAACTCGGCGATATCGGCATCGTCGCCATAGTCGTGGCTGCGCGTATGCACGGACAGCACCACCTTGCGGATGGCGGCAACCGAGAGCGGGGTCTGGTCTGCGCGCGCACGTGCACGCTGGCGTCCATTCTTCATGCGTGTCTTCATCTGCATGTGATTACCACGTTTCCGGCCCTCGAAGCAGACGCGCGAAGATGGCGTGAAGGCATTCGAATGCCCTGTCATAACCTGACGTACTAAGCGTTTGTGACGCAATTGGCACATTCGCAGATTGTTTGTGTGAAGAGGTAGGGGGTTGTTCGTTGTGTCGCGTTTGGCTCGTTGCGATGGGGCAGTTCCGCCCCGCCGTCCTGCCATGCCGATTCACAACAGAAGGATTCGTGTATGAAGCGACACACGCAACGCTCCGCGCCACCGCGCTCTGCGCGCCTGGCCCTCGCCACTGCCCTGGTGCTGGGCAGCCTGGCCGCCACCGCCCAGGCCCAACAGGCCGATCCGTTGGCGGGTATCCAGTGGCACCTGCTCAACACCGGTCAGACGGTCCCGGCCGGCACACTGCCAGTGGCCGGCAACGATCTGAACGTGGATGGCCTGTTCCGCAATGGCATCCGTGGCCAGGGCGTCACCATCGCCATCGTCGACGATGGCCTGCAGATCGCCCACCCAGACCTGGCGGCCAACGTGGCCGCGGTGGCCGGCAAGAACTTCACCAATGGCTCGAACAACCCCACCCCGACGAACCCGGATGTCGACAACCACGGCACCATGGTCGGTGGCATCGCCGGTGCGGTGGGCGCCAACAACCTGGGCGTGCGCGGTGTGGCCCCGGCGGCGACGCTGAAGGGCTTCAACCCGATTTCGCGCTCAGCCCTGGGCAACCAGCAGAGCAACATCGAGTACGCCTGGTGGGACGGCGCGGAGTCGGCCGACGTGCAGGTGTTCAACAACAGCTGGGGCGCCGGCCCGGGCAATCCGAACCTGCCGTTGGCGTACAGCGAAAACACGATTCGTTCGTATGAGCAAGCCCTGTCGGGTACGCGCGGTGGCCGCGGCGGCATCTACGTGAAGTCGGCCGGCAACAACTTCAACAATGCCTCGATCAGCCAGACCCAGGATGTCTGCACCGCCGACACCAAGAACCGCAACACCGGCTGCGTGCCGGCTGGCCGCGACCCGCGCAACAACCTGTTCAACGTCATCACCGTAGGCGCGGTGCGCGCCGATGGCGTGCGCTCGTCGTATTCCTCCACCGGCTCGGCGCTGTGGGTGTCGGCCTTTGGTGGCGAGTACGGCCTGCAGGCGCAGTACGCGCCCGGCCTGGTGGCACGCGCCTACGACCCGGCCATCGTCACTACCGACGTGACCGGGTGCGCGCAGGGCAGCAACAAGAACACCAACCGCCAGAACACGCTGGACAGCAACCTGTCGGCCATCGACAACACCTGCAACTACACCGCCAAGATGAACGGCACGTCCGCGTCGGCACCGATGGTGTCGGGCGTGGCGGCACTGGTGCTGGAAGCCAATCCGAACCTGTCCTATCGCGATGTGAAGTACATCCTGGCCACCACCGCCACCCGCAACCACCCGAACCAGCCGGCGGTGACACTGGCCGACGGGCGCACGCTGGTGCCGGGCTGGACGGTGAATGCTGCCGGCCGTGCCTACAGCAACTGGTATGGCTTCGGCGTGGTCAACGCTGCACGTGCAGTGCAGGTGGCCGAGAACTTCCAGTCGCTCGGTGCGCTGGTCGACAGCGGCTGGCGCAACACCACGCGTACCGTGGCCATCGGCAACACCTCGGCTGCCGCCGCACGCCTGACCTTCCAGTTGGCCAACGGCGCGCGCAACATCGAAAGCGTGCAGCTGGGCTTCCGGGTCAACCACCGCAACACGCGCCAGCTGCAGTTCGTGCTGGTGTCGCCCAGCGGCACCCGCAGCGTGGTGCAACCGGCGTTCACCGCGATCGGTTCGGGCACGGGTGGCGCGCAGAGCAACTTCACCAGCTGGGACCTGCTGTCCAGCAATGCCTTCCTGGATGAAAATGCCAGCGGCACCTGGACGCTGGAAGTGACCGACATGGGGCAGGCCGCGACCGCAGCTTCGCGCGGCAACCTCGAATTCTTCAAGATCCGCGTTCTGGGGCACTGATGATGAAAACCACCATTCTGTTGAGCACGCTCGCCTTCGCGGCGATGACCTCCCCTGCCTGGGCACAGAGCTCGGGGCAGACCCCTCCAGCCAGGACCCTGTCGACCGTGGATGCGCAGGAACTGAAGGCGTCCGCTACCGGCCGCTCGTTCGATGTGGGCGGCACGCGCTTCCAGCTGTCTCCCTCGACCACCGTGAAGCAGGCCAGCGGCGGTCAGTTCACGATCACCCCGCAGGCGGCGGCGACCACCAGTTCGCGTACCAAGCGTTCGCTGGATGGCGCAGCCGCCGCGCCTGCTGATGCCGGTGCCGGCAAGTTCGCGGCGGCGGTCTCCCGCGACGGAGCGCCGGTGGTGGCGACCTCGCGGGTCAAGGTGTTCTTCACCGATGCGGCATCGGCCCAGCGCGCGGCTACGGCCACCGGTGGCACCGTGGTGAAGGTGTCGAAGGCTTCGGGCCAGGCCATCGTGGAGTATCCGTCGGTGAACGCGGCACTGGATGCGACCACCAGGCTGCTGTCCACCGCCGGTATCCGCGCCACCGAGCCGGACGTGGTGCAGTGGGAAGAGACCAAGTAAGGCGTTGAGCGGTGCCCCGGCCGGCTGGCTCTCCTGGCCGGCCGGGGATTGGTGTGGGGGTGTGCCGGCCAACGGTCGGCACCCACGTGTCGACCAAGGTCGACACCTACCGGGGCAGCGGGCGCGACGAACAGCCGGCATCAGCCGCGCATGGCCTGGGATTACCGGGCGGCGAGTGTGTCGCTGTGCTTGCGGCTGCAGCTGGCCAGTGCGTCGTTGCCGGCGGCGGGATGAGCGGGCTCCAGCAGCAGGCGCTGCACGTCGGAAAACAGCTTGTCCACCGGCATGCCATAGGGCGCGAACAGGCGCAGGCGGCCCTGGCGGTCGAACACGTAGCCACCGGCAATGTGGCTCATGGTGTAGGTATCCGGTACCTGGCCGGGCTCCTTCTCGTAGAACGCCTTGAAGTCGCTGGCCATCGCCGCCAGCTGTGCTTCGTTGCCGACCAGCGCGATTGCATTAGGGTCGAACGCTTCCACATAGGTGCGCGCGACCTCGGGCGTGTCGCGGGCCGGGTCGACGCTGACGAACACTACCTGCAGCTGATCGGCATCCTTGCCCATCAGGTGCTTGACCTGGCCCAGCTCGACCATCGTGGTCGGGCACACGTCCGGGCAGCTGGTGAAGCCGAAGAACAGATAGGTCACCTGCCCCTGCAGGTCCTTCGGGCCACGCACGGTGCCGTGGCTGTCGGGCATCGACCACTGCTGGCCCAGTTCTTCGCAGGCGATGTCCTTGGAGTAGAAGTCCATGCGCGACTGCGCACTGCAGCCGGCCAGCAGGCCGAGCAGCAGGCCTGCGGCCAGCCGCAGGCCACATTGGGGGAACGCGATGCCTTTCACGGTTCGCAGGCTCAGTTGATCATCATGTGGTAGTGCATGCTCCAGATGATCCACACCGACAGCGCGACGATGATGAACAGGATCACCAGGGTGAACACGAAGCTGGCCAGGTTCCAGCCGCCTTCGGACTTGCGGTCCATGTGCAGGAAATAGATCAGCTGCACCAGGATCTGCGCCACCGCGAAGCCGACCAGCAGGAACAGCGTGAGCGGCCGCGACAGCACCGGGTTCATCACCAGTGCGAACGGCACCACGGTCAGCAGCGCGCACAGCACGAAGCCGATCAGGTAGGACTTGGTGGAGCCGTGCGCATTGCCGGCGCGCGAAGTTTCGACGTGGGCCATGTCAGAAGGCTCCGATCAGGTAGACGAAGGTGAAGACGCAGATCCACACCAGGTCCAGGAAGTGCCAGAACAGGCTCAGGCACGACACACGGGTGATGTTGGTCGGGGTCAGGCCACGGCGGTAGACCTGGTGCATGACCACCGCCATCCAGATCAGGCCGCTGGCGACGTGCAGGCCGTGGGTGGCGACCAGCGCGAAGAACGCCGACAGGTAGGCACTGGTGCTCGGGCCTGCGCCTTCGTGGATCAGGTGCGAGAACTCGTAGATCTCCATGCCGATGAACGAGGCGCCGAGCACGAAGGTCACGCCCAGCCAGCGCAGCACCGCCGAGGTGTCGTGGCGGTGCATCGCCAGTACGGCCTGGCCGTAGGTGATGCTGGAGACCAGCAGCAGGAAGGTCTCGGCCATCACGAACGGCAGCGAGAACAGGTCCTTGCCGGTGGGGCCACCGGCGTAGGCGGTGCTGAGCACCGCGTACGAGGCGAACAGCGAACCGAACAGCACCAGGTCGGACATGAGGTAGACCCACATGCCGAACACCTTCATGCCGCCCTGTTCGTGGCCATGGTCGTGTTCGTGGTGGTCCTCGTGTGCCTGCGTGTCGCTGGCCAGCTCGGGGCGGGTCAACAGGTTCATGCGCGTACCTCCTTCAGCTTGGCAAGGTTGGCCGCTTCGGTGCGCGCCACCTCTTCGGAACTGACGTAGTAGTCCACGTCCTCGTCGTAGGACCGCACGATCAGGGTGACGATCATCGCGATGAAGCTGGCCGCGGCCATCCACCAGATGTGCCAGACCAGGGCGAAGCACAGCACCAGGATCCAGATGTTGAGGATCAGTGGTACGCCGGTGTTCTTCGGCATGTGGATCGGTGCGTACTTCTTCGGCGGCGGCGGCAGGCCGCGCTTCTTCGCTTCGTGGAAGGCGTCCAGCTCATCGGCCTTGGGCACCACAGCGAAGTTGTAGAACGGCGGCGGCGACGGCGTGGCCCATTCCAGCGTGCGTGCATTCCACGGGTCGCCGGTCAGGTCCAGGTTGCGCTTGCGGTCACGCACGCTCACGTAGATCTGCACCAGCATCAGGATGATGCCCGCGAACACGAACAGCGCACCGATGAAGGCGGCGATCAGGTACGGCGTCCACGCCGGGTTGTCGTACTGGTTCATGCGGCGGGTCATGCCCATGAAGCCCAGCATGTACAGCGGCATGAAGGCCAGGTAGAAGCCGATCACCCAGCACGCGAACGACCACTTGCCCAGGCGCTCGTTGAGGGTGAAGCCGAACACCTTCGGGAACCAGTAGGCGAAGCCGGCCAGGTAGCCGAACAGCGCGCCGCCGATGATGGTGTTGTGGAAGTGCGCGACCAGGAACAGGCTGTTGTGCAGCAGGAAGTCCGCACCCGGGATGGCCAGCAGCACGCCGGTCATGCCACCGATGGTGAAGGTGACCAGGAAGGCGATGGTCCACAGCATCGGCACACTGAACTCGACGCGGCCGCCATACATGGTGAACAGCCAGGTGAAGATCTTCACGCCGGTGGGAATGGCGATGATCATCGTCATGATGCCGAAGAAGGCGTTGACGCTGGCACCGGAACCCATGGTGAAGAAGTGGTGCAGCCAGACGATGAACGACAGGATGCCGATCGCTAGCGTGGCGCCGACCATCGACTTGTAGCCGAACAGCTTCTTGCGCGCGAACGTGGCAGTCACTTCAGAGAAGATGCCGAACGCCGGCAGCACCAGGATGTACACCTCCGGATGGCCCCAGGCCCACACCAGGTTCACGTACATCATCGGGTTGCCACCCAACGTGTTGGTGTAGAAATTGAAGTCCAAGTAGCGGTCCAGGGTGAGCGCGCCCAGCGCCACGGTCAGGATCGGGAAGGCGGCGATGATGATCACGCTGGTGACCAGCACGGTCCAGGTGAACACCGGCATCTTCATCAGGGTCATGCCCGGCGCACGCATGCGCAGGATGGTGATGAACAGGTTGACGCCGGTCAGCAGCGTGCCGATGCCGGAGGCCTGCAATGCCCAGATGTAGTAGTCGACACCCACGCCTGGACTGAACTCGATGCCCGACAGCGGCGGATAGGCGACCCAACCGGTCATGGCGAATTCGCCAACGCCCAACGAGATCATCATCAACGCTGCGCCGACCACGAAGATCCAGAAGCTGAAGGCGTTGAGGAACGGGAACGCCATGTCGCGCGCACCGATCTGCAGCGGCACGATGATGTTCATCAGGCCGACCACGAACGGGGTGGCCACGAAGAAGATCATGATCACGCCGTGCGCGGTGAAGATCTGGTCGTAGTGCTCCGGTGGCAGGAAGCCGTCACTGCCCGGCCCGGCCGCCGCCAGCTGCGCGCGCATCATCAGCGCATCGGCAAAGCCACGCACCAGCATGACCAGCGCCACCACCACGTACATGATGCCGATCTTCTTGTGGTCGACGGTGGTGAACCAGTCACGCCAGAGCGGACCCCACAGCTTGAAGTACGTCACCGCGCCGAGCAGCGCGAGGCCGCCCAGCACCATGGCCGCCAATGTGACCACGACGATCGGCTCGTGCAGTGGCACGGCCTCCCACGTCAATTTACCCAACATGTTCGTTACTCCTGGGAAACCTGGGCACCGCCGGCAGCGCCCGCCGGGGTAGCAGCAGCGGTGTTCTCACCGACGCCGATGAACTGGTCGATGACCTTCTTGAACAGCAGCGGTTCAACACTGGAGAAGTGCTGCACCGGTACGTTCTTCGACGGTGCGGCCAGCGCCTTGAACTGCGTGAAGCTGAGCGCGTCCGGCGCGCTGCGCACCTCGGCCACCCAGCGCTCGAAGTCTTCGTTGCTGCTGGCGGTGGCGATGAACTTCATGTTCGAGAAGCCATGCCCGCTGTAGTTGCCGGACATGCCACGGAACTGGCCGGGCTCGTTGGCGATCAGGTGCAGCTGCGTGCGCATGCCGGCCATCGCGTAGATCTGCCCTCCCAGCTGCGGGATGAAAAAGGTATTCATCGTCGAGTTGGAGGTGATGTTGAACGCCAGCGGGCGGTTGGCCGGGAAGTTGAGCTGGTTGACCGTGGCGATGCCCAGGTCCGGGTACACGAACACCCACTTCCAGTCGGTGGCGATCACGTCCACGTGCAGCGGCTCACCGGCCACGTCCAGCGGCTTGTACGGGTCCAGCTCGTGGGTCGACTTCCACACGATCACCGCCAGCACCGCGATGATGATCAGCGGCACGCCCCAGACCACGATCTCCACTTTGGTGGAGTGCGACCAGTCCGGCGTGTATTTCGCCTTGGTGTTGCCAGCGCGGAAGCGCCAGGCGAATACGAAGGTCAGCACAATGGCCGGTATCACCACGATCAGCATCAGGCCGATGCAGATCAGGATCAGGTCGCGCTGGGCGAGCCCGACCATGCCCTTCGAATCCAGCAGCACCCAGTCACAGCCCGACAGGCCGACGCAGGCCAGGGCGACCAGCGCCAGGCGGATGCGGTTCCAGCAGATATTCATTGGAGGTCAACCCTGTTGAAGAAGCGTGCTTGACCGGCTCGCCTGCGCGCAGCGCCCGGGCGTGGAGCGGCTACACTGTGGGTACGAGGTCGCCTACAAGCAGGCGAACCACTCCAATCAAGCCCATACAAGATACATCATTGTATGGACTTGTGCATCTGCACGTATGGAAAAAACTGATCGATGACGCCACCTGCCGCCGGCCGCCGCCTGAAACACCCCAATCGCACCTGGGTTCGCCCCTTCCGCGAGGGCGCCGGCCCGCTGTACCTGCAGATTGCCCAGCAGGTGCGCGAGGCGGTGGATGACGGCGTGCTGCGCCCGGGCGACCGCCTGCCGCCGCAGCGCGACCTGGCCCAGCAGGTGGGCGTGGACCTGACCACGGTCACCCGCGCCTTCGCCGAGCTGCGCCAGGCCGGCCTGCTCGACGCGCAGGGCGCCGGCGGCACCTTCATCGCGCTGTCGGCCGGCAACCGCAGCACCTCGGTGGACCTGAGCATGAACATCCCGCCGCTGCTGGGCAGCGCGCCGTTCGCACAGGGCATGGAGGCCGGCTTCCAGCACGTGGGCCAGCAGCTGGGCCAGGGCGAACTGATGAGCTATCACGTCGGCGCCGGCACCCGTGAGGACCGCGCCGCCGCGGTGCAGTGGCTGGCGCCAATGCTGGGCACGGTCGGCGCCGACCAGGTGGTGATTTGCCCGGGCGCGCAGACCGCGCTGTGCGCGCTGATCCTGGCCCGCACCCAGCCGGGCGAGCTGATCGCCGCTGAGCAGCTGACCTACCCGGGCCTGCTGGCCGCCGCGCGCGTGCTGCAGCGGGGCGTGGTGCCGGTGGCGATGGACGCCGAGGGCATGCTGCCGGGCGCGCTGGAGGAGGCCTGCCAGCTACGTCGCCCGCGCCTGCTGTACCTGGTGCCGACCATCCAGAACCCGACCACGGCAACGATGTCGGCGCAGCGCCGGCAGGCCCTGCTGGCGGTGGCGGAGCGCCACGATCTGACCGTGATCGAAGACGATCCCTACTGGTTGCTGGCCGGTGACGCCGCGCCACCGCTGGCCGCCCACCGCGACGCCGGCTGCCCGGTGTATTACATCTCCACCCTGTCCAAGTGCCTGGCCCCGGGCCTGCGCACCGCCTATCTGGTGGTGCCGGCCGGCGAGCCGATGGAACCGGTGCTGGACGCCCTGCGTGCGATCGCACTGATGCCGACCCAGTCGATGGTGGCGGTGGCGTCGCAGTGGATCCGCAGCGGCCAGGCCCGGGACATGGTGCAGCGCTTCCAGCAGGAACTGCGCGAGCGCCAGGCGATTGCCGCGCAGTTCCTGCCGCCCCGCGCCCAGGCGCATCCGGCCGGCCTGCATGTGTGGCTGCCGCTGCCGCCACGGCTGGACCAGTACCGGTTGATCCAGGCCGCACAGGAACAGGGCCTGGGCATCGCCAGCTCGGATGCCTTCAGCGTGGAAGAGCCGCCGCCGGGCAACGCGATCCGCCTGTCGCTGGGCGGCGCGGTCGACCAGGGCGCGCTGGCCGGGGCGCTGGCCAAGCTGAACGAGATCCTGTCCGAAGCCCCCGAGGCCCGGCACAACGCCATCGTCTGAACCGGGTGCATGGCGCTTCATCCATACAAGATGATATTTTGTATGCAATGTATGGATGAAGGGACGTGCATCGATGCGCGCCGAGAAACTGAAGTTCCACCTGGTGATGGCCGGCTGCGGTGGCTTTGTGGTGTTGATGCTGGCCGCGCTGGCCTGGGTCTGCCTGCAGCCGCAGACCGTGGACGTGCAGGCCGCCGAACGCCACGCCATCGAGCAGTGCGTGCAGCGCAGCGAGGATCCGTCGCGTAGCGAGATCCAGCGCCGCGCGCAGGCCGATTCCTGCCGCGAGATGCGCAAGCAGTACGTGCACAAGTTCGGCCGGGAAGACTCCTGATGGGCGCAGCCGCGCCGCGTCGCCGCTGGCTGCTGCCGACGATGATCGCCCTCGCCTGCCTGTTCATGGCTGGCGTGGCGGCTGCACTGTGGCAGTACTTCGGCTACAGCGCGCAATCCACGTTCACCGAACAGGCCATCGTCTTCGACGACTCGCAACTGCGCCTGCCAGCCGATCTGGCCGGTGATACCGGCCGCATCCGCGTGGTGCATTTCTGGGACCCGGCATGTGCGGTCTGCAACCGCGAGACCGGTGCGCACCTGAGCTACCTGATCAGCATGTACCGCCGCGCCGGCATCGACTTCTATGCGATCCGCCGCCCGGGTACGCAGGGCGAGCTGCCCGAGCCGCTGCGCAACAAGGTGATCAACCTGCCGACCATTGATGGCATCGAACACATCCCGGCCAGCCCCGCCGTAGCCATCTGGAATCGCCAGGGCCACCTCGCCTATGCGGGGCCGTACAGCATCGGCATGGTCTGCAACTCGGCCAACAGCTTTGTCGAACCGCTGCTGGACAGACTGGTGCGCGGCGAAACCGTGCGCCCGAAAGGACTGCTTGCCGTGGGCTGCTACTGCCCCTGGCAGGCCAAGCGCTGAGGACGCGCAATGACATCACTGACGCTGGCCGGTGCGGCCGCCGCAAACAACAACGGCGGTCACCTGTCCGAACCGACCGATGGTTATGGACAGGCTCCCGCCGTTGGAAGCAACGATACGCCCCGACATGCTCCGTACATGCCGCGACCGGATGTCGCAGCGCGCGAATGGGTGCAGGACGTGCTCGCGCACAACGGGCCGATCTACCTGCGCATCGTCAATTCGCTGGAACGCACGGTGCGCCGTGGCGGCCTCGCACCCGGACAGCGCCTGCCCTCGCAGCGCGCGTTGGCGCAGCAGCTCGGCATCGACCTGACCACGGTCACCCGCGCCTTCGATGAAGCACGCAAGCGCGGCCTGATCGAAGCACGCGGGCCACAAGGCAGTTTCATCGCACCGCCCAAGGCCGGCTTCGACCAGGTCGTGGACCTGAGCATGAACGTGCCGCCGGTGCCCGACGCCGATGCGCTGGCCGAGACCCTGCGCCGCGGTGCCGCCGCCGTGCTTGCACGCAGCAACGCGCCCAACCTGATGACCTATCACCTGGGCGGCGGCAACCCGACCGACCGCCACGCAGCGGCGCGTTGGCTGCAACCGATGCTGGGAAAAGTGGACGACGCCTGCCTGCTGCTGACCGAAGGCGCCCAGGTGGCGCTGGCCGCGATCCTGGTCAGCCAGGGCCGCGACGATGATGCGATCCTCTGCGATGCGCTGGTCTATCCGGGCCTGCTGCAGGCCGCCGCTGCACTGGGCCGACGGCTGCTGCCAGTGGACAGCGACGAACACGGCATGTGCCCCGATGCGCTGGCCCGGCTGGCACGCGAAAGCGGCGCGCGGTTGGTCTATCTCAATCCCACCTGCCAGAACCCGACCGCGCTGACCCTGCCGCTGCAGCGGCGCGAAGCGCTGGCACGCGTGCTGGAGCGCGAGGGCCTGCTGGCGATCGAAGACGATCCTTACTGGCACCTCGCCGAGGATGCACCTACACCGCTGGCGGCACTGGCACCGCGTCATGTGTTCTACGTGGCGACGCTGTCGAAGGTGATCAGCCCCGGCCTGCGCACCGCCTTCGTGCGCTGCCCGAGCGCGGCGCATGCCGAGGCGATGACGGCTGCACTGCGGGCGACGCGGCTGATGGGTCATCCGCTGGTCTCGGCGTTGGCCAGCCAGCTGCTGCTTGATGGTTCGGCGCAGTCACTGCTGGCCCAGGTGCGCACCGAGGCACGCGAGCGCATGCGCATGGCGCGCTACCTGCTGGCGCCATCGCTGCTGCAGCGCGCGGAAGGCCTGCATGCCTGGTGCCGGGTGCCGGCGCCGTGGACCGATGCGACCCTGGTGCGTACCGCGCAGCTGCAGGGGCTGGCGACTGCACCGTCATCGGCGTTCTGTCCGCCAGGGGTCTCGCACCAGAGCGGCGTGCGGCTGTCGCTGGGGTTGGCGGCGGACCGCCGACAGCTGGAGAGTGCGCTGCGACGGATTGATCGGTTGTTGTTGTCCGATGCGTTGCCGGCGATCGAGCGGTAGCCCTGGAATGGGATGTGCCGACCAACGGTCGGCACCCACCCGACCGGTAGTGCCGGCCGCTGGCCGGCGGAAGACTCCTCAGCATGGTTGGAATGTGCCAACCAAGGTTGGCACCCACCCGACCGGTAGTGCCGGCCGCTGGCCGGCGGAAGATTCCCCGGCACGGTTGGAATGTGCCAACCAACGGTCGGCACCCACCCGACCGGTAGTGCCGGCCGCTGGCCGGCAGAAGATTCCCCGGCACGGTTGGAATGTGCCAACCAAGGTTGGCACCCACCAGATCGGAGGTAGATCGTGGAATGGGATGTGCCGACCAACAGTCGGCACCCACCCGACCGGTAGCGCCGGCCGCTGGCCGGCGGAAGATTCCCCGGCACGGTTGGAATGTGCCAACCAAGGTTGGCACCCACCAAAGCAGGGTCAGGCCAAGGCGGAGAGGGCCTTCACCAGCGCATCCATCTGCTCCGGCCGCGTGAACACTGATGGCGTCACGCGTACACAGGCACCCGATTCCAGGCCATCGCGATACGTGGTGAAAATCCGATGCTCATCCAGAAGTCGCTTCTGCAGAGCCATGTTGTCAGCCACGCTGGTGCGCCCGCGCAGGCGGAAGCTGGCCAGCGCACTGGCCAGCGCCGGGTTCGGCGAAGACAGCACTTCGATGTGCGCCATCTTCCGCGCTGGCACGGTCCAGCGCTCGCGCAGGTAGCGCAGCCGCGCCTGCTTGTTGGCCACACCTACGCGCTGATGCAGGGCAATCGCCTCCGGCAGTGCCAGGTAGGCGGCGAAGTTGACCGTACCGGTGTGCACGCGGCTGCCGACACGGCCATCATCGGTCTCGCCCATGTACGGGTCCAGGTCCGCCACGCGCCCCTTGCGCACGTACATCGCGCCGACGCCGACCGGCGCGCCGATCCATTTGTGCAGATTGATGCCCACGAAGTCAGCCTTCAGATCCGGCACGGCGTAGTCGATCTGACCGAAACCATGGGCAGCATCAACGATCACATCGATACCGCGTGCCCGCGCACGCTCGGCGATCTCGGCCACCGGCAGCACCAGCCCATGGCGATGGCTGACCTGGGTCAGCAGCACCAGTTTCAGGCGCGGCAACCGCGCGAACGCGGCCTCGTAGGCCTGCAGGATCTGCGCGTGGTCGGGCACGGCCGGTAGCGCGATACGCTCGACCTGCACGCCGCGACGCTGCTGCAGCCAGCGCATCGCGCCGATCATGCTGTCGTAGTCGATGTCGGCATACAACACCTGGTCGCCGGGCTGCAGGCGGTTGTAGCCACCGATCAGCGCCAGCATCGCCTCGGTGGCCCCCCGCGTCAGTGCGATCTCATCAGCACCCACACCCAGCAGTTCGGCTACCTCTCGCTGCACCGCCATGTATTGCGCCGGAAACGCGCGGCGCCCATACCAGGCGTTGCCACGGTTCACTTCAGTGGTGTGGCGCTGGTAGCTGGCCAGCGTCTCGCGACCCATCGCGCCCCAGTAGCCGTTCTCCAGGTGGTTCACTTCATCGGTGATGTCGAAGTGGCTGGCCACGGCGGCCCAGTAGCCTTCATCGAGGGCCAGCACGTCCGGCGCCACGGTCGTCGAGGGAATCTCCATCGGCGAAGCGTAACGCGCAGCGGCGCTGGCAGGCAGTGAAGACAGTGCAGCTGCGGCCGGCAGCAGTGTGCCGGCGCGCAGCAGGGAACGACGACGAGCGTCCATCAGAAGGTCAGCCGGTACTGCGCGTACAGGTTGGCACCGTCGGTGTCGTACGGCGCGTTGCGCGAGTAGACCAGGCCACGGCTGGCCTGGAACGTGGCCTCATCCGGGTAGCGATCGAACACATTGTCGGCGCCCACGCGCAGGCTGTGGTGCTCGTTGATGCGATAGCCCACGGCCAGGTCGAGGAAGCTCATCTCACCGAAGCGCTGGTAGATGTCGCCCACCGCGTTGCCGCTGGAATCGGTCCAGGCGCCGTAGTAGCGCATGCGCGCCATCAGCGACCAGGCACCGATGTCCCAGCTGCTGGTCAGACTTCCCTTGTGCTCGGGCAGGCGATCTTCGAACAGCACGCGCTGGGTCTCATTGGTGGCCACCGAGGTGCTGCCGTTGTCCACGCGTGTACGGTTGTAGTTGTAGGCCAGGGTCAGCGTCATGCGGCCGGCGCCGAGGTCGCGCAGGTAGTTGCCAACCACGTCCACGCCGGTGGTGGTGGTGTCGAAGTCGTTGGTGAAGTAGTTCACCGAGGTATAGCCCAGCGGATTGGGCGTACCGGCCGGAATGGCGAAACTGGCCGACTGGCTGAAGCGGTCGCTGAGCTTGATCTGGTAGACATCCACCGAGCCGGACAGGCCCAGGTCGGTGCGCCAGGTCAGGCCCAGCGACGCGGTACGCGATTGTTCCGGCTTCAGCGGCCTGGCGCCGAGCAGCTGCGCCAGCGGATCGTTCGGCGACAGACGGCCACTGGTGAAGATCTGAAGCGTGCGCGTATCCAACCCCTGGGTGGTGCTGGTGGTATTGAGCTGCGCCGGCGTCGGCGCACGGAAGCCGCTGGACACGGTACCGCGCAGGGCTACGTCCGGGGTGATCGCGAAGCGCGCCGAGAGCTTGCCGTCCAGCGTGCTGCCGAAGCTGGAGAAGTCCTCGTAGCGGCCGGCTGCACCGATGCTCCAGCGCTCGCCCAGCGGTACTTCCATGTCCACGTAGGCGGCCTTGCTGCGCTGGCTCCACTGCCCGGCCTGGCTGGCCGAGAAGCCGGGGGCGCCATTGGAATTGGCCTCCAGGCCCGCCGCAGCGCCCGGACCCACCGCGTACGAGGCCGGGTCGCCGGCACGCACCTGGTAGGTCTCCTGGCGGAACTCGCCACCGAAGGCGACGTTGACCGGCTGGGACAGCGCGGCCACGTCCCACTCGTAGTTGAAGTCGGCGTTGGCGTTCTTCTCGGTCTGGGTCAGGCGGCCAAGATCGAACGCGGTCGGGCTGGCCGGGCCGAGCGAGGCATTGATCGAGTTCTTCAAGCTGTAGTCGATGGCGTTGCGGCCATACGAGGCGCTGACATCCCAGCGCAGCTTCGGCGTGATCTCGCCGCGCAGGCCACCGACCAGCTGCAGGTCGTTCTGGACGTTGCCGTACTGCGGGCTGAAGCCCACCGGGTACAACGAACGCAGGTCCCAGCCCGGGAAGATGGCGGTGGTGCGGTAGGCGCCGGTGGTGGTGTCCGGGTTGCGCCAGTTGAAATCGCTGACACCATCGCTGTGGCTGTACAGGCCGAACGCATACAGCTCCAGCGTGTCGTTGGTATGGGCCTTCACGTTGAAGCCGACGCGGCGGCTTTCCAGTTCCGGCTGGCCCCAGCGCTGCACCGGATTGGGCACGTCCAGCTCCGGATGTGCAGCCTGGAAGGCGATCGCATCCGGGCGCTGGCGCGTGCGCGAGGTGGCGTCTGAGTTGGACGATTCGGCGAACAGCACCAGGCTGCCATAGTCGCCCAGCGACCAGCCGGTGCGCGCACTGAAATCGCGCGAGGCACCGTCGCCCTGCGCGTACTGCGAATAGCCGGCGGTGATCTCGGTGCCGGGCCCCTCTTCGAGGATGATGTTGATGACACCGGCGATGGCATCCGAGCCGTACTGCGCCGACGCGCCATCACGCAGCACCTCGATGCGCTTGATCGCGCTGGTGGGAATCTGTGCCAGATCAGCCGCCTGCGCACCGCGGTTGCCGAGCAGCGCGCTGCGATGGAAGCGGCGACCGTTGACCAGCACCAGGGTCTGGTCCGGCGACAGGCCACGCAGCGTGGCCGGACGCACGAACACCTGGCCGTCCGCCATCGGCAGGCGCTGCACCACGAACGACGGCACCAGCTGGGCCAGCACGTCCTTCAGGTCGGTGGATTCGACGGACGTGATGTCTTCCTTGCTGAACACGTCCACCGGCGCCAGCGTTTCGAACTGGGTGCGGTTGGACGCGCGGGTACCGGTGACCAGCATCGCGTCGAGCTGGGTGGGCGCGGCGCGGCTGCCGCCGGCGGCATCGACCGCATCGGCTTCCGCTGCGATCGCGCCTCCTGCGCTGGCCATGGAAAGGGCAAGGAGGATGGAACGCGAAAGCTTCGAACGATGCACGGCAGGGCTCCGGGAGGACGCGACAGGGCCAGCACCTGTGCGCACACAACAGGCCTGGACAAGGCGCGCAGTCTCGGCGCGATGTGTGAAGGAGGCATGACGTCAGTACGACAGCTTGATGCGCCAACCAAGGTTGGCCCCTGCCAGGGCTCATCCGTAGATCCACGCCATGCATGGGTGGCAATGAAGACCCACGCCCCATCCCCGCACACTGCGGCTAGCCGTTGGCGTCGTCGCCAAAGCCGAAACGGGCCGGCCGTGCCGTTCGCAGCGGAACGAACATCATGGCGGCGAACACCACCAAGGCGGGGGTGGACATGATCCAGATGCCCCTGTTGCGAATCCCGATCCCCATGAAGTCGACCTGCAGATCGCCGATCCATTGCAGCTGCGTCAGTATCATCACCAGCCCGCCGATAGTCGCGCACGGCAACCCACCGTGACCGGCCCCCAACAACGTCGGTGTCAGAAAGCCGCCCAGCAACGCGAAGCCGACACGGTACACCCAGGGATTGCCACGCCAGCGTGGCGCGCCGAACAACATCAGCAGCATCAGCGCCAGGGTCAACAGACTGGGAAGTACCCAGAGGGCAAGCAGCATTTCGATCATCTCGATCATCGGCCGGGCTCCGCTGGCCTGGCATCCCACGTCGTCGATCGCATCTCCCTGCCCCTCATCACGTCCATGAAGCACGCATTGTTGCCGGTACGCAGGCAGACGCAAAGCCCCGGCAGCGCAAGAACTGCTAAACGCCGCGCCTGCCGATCCGCTACTGTGCCGGCATTGGATGCGGGGAACGGCAGGATGAGCGCGGCAGGCAAGGCGTTGTGGTACATCGAAACCCATGCGGACCAGCCCTTGGCGCTGGCCGATATCGCCGCCGCAGCGGGGCTGTCGCCGTTCCATCTGTCACGCCTGTTCCAGGCCCGCACCGGCACCTCGGTGGTGCGCTACCTGCGCGGACGGCGCCTGACCGCGGCCGCGCAGCGGCTGGCCGCCGGCGCAGGCGACATCCTGCAGGTGGCACTGGGTGCGGGCTACACCACCCATGCAGCGTTCACCCGCGCCTTCAACGAACAGTTCGGGCAGACGCCGGAACGGGTACGCGAACAGGGCACCGATGGCCTCGCGCTGGTACAGGCGATCCGCGTGGACGATGCGCCGGCGCCCTGCGGTGAGGCGCCGCGACTGCTCGACACGCCCGCTTTCCAGCTGGCGGGCATCGGCATGCGGCATACCCGCGACAGTGGCGGTGCAATTCCCGGCCAATGGGCGCAGCTCAACCGCGAATGGCCGACGGCCGCTCCAATCAGCTTCGGTGCGTGCTGCAACAGCGACGACGATGGCGGCTTCGATTACATTGCCGCACTGCCCGCCAGCGCGCTGCCGACCGTGCCGGCGCACTGGCAACGGGTGGACGTGCCGGCGCGCCGCTATCTTGTGGCCTGGCACGGCGGGCACATCTCGGCCATCCGCTCGACCTGGTTCTGGCTGCTGGACCATTACCTGCCCGGCTCCGGCCTCAGCCTGGCCAATGCACCCGATCTGGAGCGCTACGACACCCGCTTCGACGAGCACACCGGCAACGGCGGCGTGGAGATCTGGCTGCCAGTCGACGAACGTCCCAACTGACAAGGAACTGAAGATGCGCATGATGGCCGCTGTGCTGGGAATGATCCTCATGGTCTCCACTGCCATCGCCGAGGGCAGCGAGACGCAGGCGGCCGGCGAGCGCCACGGCGCCACCATGGTGGCCAGCGCGGCTGTACGCGATGCGCAGCACCACGACGCGCTGCGCTACACGGTCTGGTACCCAGCGCTGGCCGGCAGCCGGGAAACCGCCCTGACCATCGGCCCGCCCGACGCACCGCTGTTCGAGGTTGGACGCGCAGCGGTGGATGCTCCCGTCGCGGGGGCTCGCCTGCCGACGCTGCTGCTGTCGCACGGTAACGGCGGCAGCGCACGCATGATGGGCTGGCTGGGCACGGCGCTGGCGCGGAACGGTTATCTGGTGATCGCGGTCGATCATCCCGGCAACAACGGTGCCGACGAGATGACGCTGGCCGGCAGCATGCTGAGCTGGCTGCGCGCGGATGATCTGCGCGCTGCGCTGGCCGCCGTGCAGGCCGATCCGATCCTCGGCCCGCATGTCGATCCAGAACGGCTGGGCGTGGTCGGCTTCTCGGCCGGTGGCTACACCGCGCTGCTGGCAGCCGGTGCACGGCCCAGCCTGCAGCGACTGCTGGCCTTCTGCACCGCGCACCCGGATGACGGCGTCTGCCAACCGCAACAGGAGGCGGCCACGCACACGATGCAGGCGCGCCGGGCCGCTGCGGCTTCGCCCGCGCTTGCCCCCTGGATCGCCGAGGCTGACGCACAGCGCGCGATTCCCGGCGTGCGTGCCGTGTTCCTGCTGGCACCCGCCATCGTGCAGGCGTTCGCGCCCGCGCAGCTGTCCGCGTTGCGGCAGCCGGTATCGATCATGTTGGGGGCCGCAGACACCGTCGCGCCACCGGAGACCAATGGTGAGGCCGCACAGGCGCAGATTCCGCGCGCAACGCTGCAACGCCTGCCGGACGTGGGTCACTACGACTTCCTGGCGGCCTGTACCGTTGTCGGCGGGCAGAGGCTGCCCGAGCTCTGCAGCACTGCGGTTCCCAGGACGAAAACCCACCGGCAGGCGGTGGATGCAGCCACGCGATTCTTCGCCGACGCACTGCGCTAGTGGCCGCCGGATGCGGCCCGGCGCTACAGTGATCGCGTCCACGGAGAACGATCATGCGCCTGCTGCACCTCACCCTGCCGGTCTCCGATGTCGGCGCCGTCGCTGCGTATTTTCACGATGTCCTGCAGCAACGCGTGATCGGCCCCCATGTGCACATCGGCTGGAGCACGATCGAACTGCAGCCCGCTGAAGGACGTCCGCTCGGAGGCGTGCACCTGGCCTTCAACGTACCGGACAACCGCTTCGGCGAGGCAATGACCTGGCTGCGCGAACGCACGCCACTGCAACGCAATCCAGCAGGGCTGGATTACTTCGCGCTGGAAAGCAGCTGGCAATCGCAGTCGGTGTACTTCACTGGCCCCGATGGCTTGATCCTGGAACTGATCGGCCGCCGCCGCTTGCCCGACAGTACGCATCAGGGCGCCTTCCACGGCAGCGAACTGACCTGCCTGAGCGAGGTCGGCCTGCCCAGCCACGATGTCGATGCTGTGCGCGAACAGTCCAGCCTGCGATTCGGCCTGCAACCGATCAGCCCGCCTTCGCCGCAGTTCGCGCCGATGGGCGACGACGAAGGCCTGCTGATCGTGGTTGCTGCGGACCGGCGCTGGTTCCCCGAGCAGAAGGACCTGCCCAATGCGCAGGGGCTGTTGCTGCAGGTCGGCGACGTGGCCGGCCCGGGCGTTGTGGAGGACGCTGCACTCGGCTGGCGTGTGCAGGCGACCTGATCTACCAGCTGCCCGACGCGCCGCCTCCGCCGCTGCGGCCGCCGCCTCCGGACCAGCTGCTGGAGCTGCTCGACGACGAACTGCTGGATGACGAAATGGACGCGCTGCGGTGGCCGCCGGATGATCTGCGGCTACCGCGTGCCTTCTCACCTGGCAGCATGGTGAAGATCCAGGTGAAGTACAGCACGAGCGTGCCGGCACTCCACCCGATCGTCGTGGCGAGGCGCGCAACCGGGCCGGCGCGATCGATGGCCAGCAGTGCGAAGAGCACGTAGCCAGCGGTCAGCAGCAACAGCACTGCGCACCTCACCCCGAAGCTGCTGCGGTCCTTGTGCCAGCGCGCGCGGCACGCCTGTACGAGGAAAAACACCAGCATGGCCATGATGCCTACCGCCAGGTCCAGCGACGTGTGCAAGGCCAGACTGGGTGGCAACTGGCCACGCACCACCATCACCACGAAGAACCCCGAACTGACCCCGAGCATGCCGAGCAGCGCCACGCGCACACCGCGGCTACGGCGCCAGCACCAGCCAAGCAGGCTCGCCACCGGTACGCACAATGCCAACACGATGCAGAGCGCTGCCAGTGCCTGGCGTGGCGCCCACATGGCCGCCGCCAGCACGCCCGCGGCCACCACCGCCGTCACCAGCAGCGGGCGGGCCCAGGCCGGCAATCGCTCCGGGTGCGCCTGCGCCGAGGGCGGCGAGCGCCACAGACCCGCAAGGAAGCCGGCCAGCAGCGTCAGTGCAACCACCGAGTCCGTGCTGCGCCAATCGGCCGGCAGCACGTTGCGCATCGATGGCGCTTCCGATGCCGGCAGGTCCTCGCCATCCATCAGCGCCACTATGATCTTCGTTCCATCCAGCACGCCCTGGTCAAGGTCGCCATCGCGGAAACGCGGCACGATCGCCTTGTCGATGATGCGGGCGGCATAGGCATCGGGTATCGCGCCCTCCAGGCCGTAGCCGGTCTGGATGCGTACACGGCGGTCCTGCACGGCCACAAGCAGCAGCACGCCATCGTCAACGCCTTCGCGGCCCAGCTGCCACTGGTCGAACATCCGCTGCGCGTAAGCTTCGATGCCTTCGTCGCCAACATGGTTGACTACCATCACCTGCAGCTGCGCGCCGGTGCGCGCCTGCAACTGGAATGCCTGCGTGCGCAGTTTGTCGCGGGTATCCGCCGAAAGTGCGTTGGCGGCGTCCACCACCGGATCATCCAGCGCAGGGACTGCAGCACCGGCCATCACCACCCTCGGCAACAGGCACAGCAGCATCAACAGCCATGCCGTGGCCCAGGTGCACGTCATCCTGCGCAGCATCTTCACGTTCCCTGCCCTGCCTCGATCCGCGCATGCAGCGCCTGCAGTTGCGCGACCGCCTGGTTGAACACCTGCAGATCGGCATCCACCAGGGCCGCCCAGTCAGGCGCGTGCCCCAGCAGTTGCGCCACCTGCTCGTTGGGCGCGCGATCGAAGCCCTCGCCAAGCACGGCAAGATAGCGCGCACGGAACCCCTCGGGATCGCGCTGGTCCTGCACATACAACTGCACGGCCAGCAGACCCGCATACAGGTAGTTCACCAGATAGTTCGGGTCTTCATACATCAGGCGCTTGCCGATCCAGGTGTTGCGCAGCTGCGGGTAGCGCTCCGGTTGCTGGCCGAAGCGTGCGAGCACCCGCCCGGTCAGCGCGTCCAGGTCATCGGCGGTGCCCAGCGTGCCGGCGGCAACGCCCTGGTAGATCGACCGCTCCAGCTGCGCTTCCTCGGAAGAGGTGAACAGCTGCAGCACCATGTCGTCCAGCAGCGATTTCAGGTAGTAGGCCTTGGCACGCGGGTCCTGTGCCTGCTGGTACAGCTGGTCGCGGAAGCGCAGCTCGTTGTAGATCGCGAACGCCTCGGTCAGCCACTGGCTGCCATTGCGCTGCAGCGGCGACGCATGACCCCGCTGCATCCACTCGCCATGCACGGCATGGCCAGCTTCATGGGCGATCTCGACATCGCTTTCCAGGTCCCCGCTGCGGACACCAACGAACAGCATTGCCGGCACACCGGGAGCGCTCACGGAGAACGCGTCCTGGCTGCGGTCACCGCGTTCGGTGGCCAGATCCATGCGGTGGCTGGCCGGATCGAGCAGCGCGCGCAGTTCAGCGACGTACGCCGGGCCCAGGTGCTGCATGGCATCGGCGGCGTTGTCGCGCAGCTGCGCCAGCGTCAGCATCGGTGGCGTGTAGCCAGCATCGGGCACCGTGGTATCCCAGATCTGCGGCGCGTCGATGCCCGATCGCGCAGCGTGGTGCAGCAGCATCTCCTGATAGGCGCGGCGGTCTCCCGCATGCTGTTCGATCGCCACCAGCGTTGCATCCACTGCGGCAGTATCCAGGCCCATGCGCTGATAGCCATGTGCCGGCGCCGAGCCGTCACCCTGCAGGCGTGCCGCGGCGTCATTCACCTGCACCAGCCCCAGCAGCACCGACGCCATCGGCTCACGGCGCGATTGCAGGCCTTGCCAGTAGCCCTTCCAGCCCGCCTCGCGCAGGGCGCGGTCGGGCTGCCGGGCCAGTGCCTGCCTGTCGCGCCCCGTGTCCCAGTGCCAGCCGCCGTGCTCGATCTGCGGGTACTCGGCGCTGCGCAGGATCTGCCCACGCAGGCGCGCGAAGCTGTCCAGCGCCGGATCGGCCAGTGCCTCCACGGCCTCATCCAGCGCGGCGTTGGCCGGGGCGGCGGCCTCCTTCAACGCGCGTGCGCGCAGGAAGCCATAGGGTGCTGCCCATGGTGCATCCGCGGACGCCTCGCGCAGAGCGGCGCGGCCGCTGCGGGCAATGCGGCTGCACAGCCCCATCACCTGGTCCAGCGCCTGGGCCGGACGCTGATCACGCGCATTGCGGGCGGCCTGCAGGTGCAGGTAGCTGTGATGGCGCAGGCACTGCGCCTCCAGTACCTCGGCCTGCCGGAAGCGTTCCGCGGGTGCAACGGTGGACGCCTGCTGCAGAGCCTCGACGCGCTTGCCCAGTGCGTCACGCGCGGCCTGTTCGGCGGTGGCATTGGCGAAGTAGGCGCGGTCATCGGCATGCACCGACTGTGCCTGGGCGCCGCTGAGGGAGGCTATCGCCAGCACAGCTGCGATGGCGGTGGTGGTGGCGTGCTTCCTGAAAGCCTGCATCGGCGTCTCCCTGCCTGGACCAGGGATCGAGCCTAGCAGTCACTGGCCCGCCGCGCCTGTGCCGGATCAGGTTTCAGATCGACTCGTCCTCACGCTTGACCAGTGTCCAACACGGCGTCTGCGCAAAGGTGTAGGTCTGCTGGTCGCTGCTGTCCGGCATACGGATCTGCACCTGCCGCTGCCCATCGGCCAGGGGGCTGATCTGTATTTCGCGGCCCTGGCCGGCCAACGCGGCAGGATCGGGCATCACCGGCCACTCCACATCGGCCAGCGCCAACCGGCTCTCCACCTTGCGCGGTTCCGGCTCGGCCTCCGCATCGATGTAGCTGTCCAGCAGCGGGTCGGCAGTGGCCTTTTCCTGCAGCGCGATCTCATTGCCGAAATGCTTCAGGAATGCATCGAATTCCGGGTGGGGGCATTCACTGCGTGCAGCCACAGGTGTGGGCTCGGCGGCAGTGATCGCCGGCGCCGCTGCGGCAGGCCCGGCTTCGCCCGCTGTCTGCTGCGGCTGCGGCGCAGGCGTGCAGGCAACCAGCACCACGCCACAGGCGAGCATCAGCAGTGCGGCAGAACGGTATCGACACATGGGCTCATCCTGAATCCGGTCCGGTCGCTCCATGCTACCGCGCGCCCTACAATTCCGGCATTCCGCCTGTCCGAGAGTCCTCATGCATCGCCTCCTGCTCCTGATCGGCCTGCTGCTGCCCGCCCTGTGGCCAGCGGTGGCGATGGCCGTCGATGTCCACGAAGGCGATCTGCTGTTTGTCACCGCCGGCCGCAGCGGCCTCAGTGCCGCCATTGACGATGCCACCGGCAAGCAGGGCGCGCCCAGCTTCGATCACGTCGCCCTGGTCGCTTCCACGCCGAAGGGCTGTGAGGTATTGCATGCGGACGAGAAAGGATCGCGCCGGCAATCGCTGGTCGAGTTCCGCCAGGAGGCGCGCGCCAAGCAGCGGCAGATCGTGGTCTATCGCCTGCATGCGCCGCAGCAGGCGGCCATCAAGGATGCGGTCGCCACCGCGCGCACGATGCTGGGCAAGCCGTACAACACGTCGTATGTGTTGAACGAGGACAGCTACTACTGCTCGGACTTCATCGAACGCGTCTTCCGTGCGCACCACGTGTTCGCATTGCAGCCGATGAATTTCCGCAACCCGCAGACTGGAGAGATCGCCCAGCACTGGGTGGATCTGTACCGCGGCATGGGCATGGACGTACCGCAGGATCAGCCCGGCACCAATCCGAACGACATGTCGGCGGCGCCGGTGCTGCAGCGTGTCGGCGTGCTGGAATAAGCAAAGCCCCGCACGGGGCGGGGCTTCGCATCACCGGAGCTGGTGGCGAGGTCACTCTTCCTCGTCCTGCCCACCCTGCTGCTGGTTGCGCTGGTTGCGCTGCTGCTGTTCCTGCTGCTGTTGCTGCTGCTGGTCGCGGCCACGACCCTGCTGCTGATCCTGCTGGTTCTGCTGGCCCTGCTGCTTCTGGTTCGGGTTCTGGTTCTGCTGTGCCATGTCCGATCTCCAAAGCCACTCGCGGAATGCGGTGGACGTGGCCATCGTCTGCAGCGAATGGTTAATCACGCGTGGGTGCGCGGCTACATCTGCGTGTACGCCTGTGAATGAACGCGCAGAAGCCCTTGTGGCACAAGCGGCTGAAGAATTCATGCGGGTTCGGCATGTGCTCATGCAGTGGTCAGCATGGCGCGCATTCATGGCGTTCTCAGCCGGAAACACGCGCGGAAGGAGGCTGGCTTCCCAACTCACGCAGGCAAGCCAGCCCAGCATTCAGGGCATCACCGGCGGCACATAGGCCAGGGTCATCCCCAGCAGCCACAACAGGCCCAGCACCAGCGGAATGTGCACCAGCAGCTGGATGAAGGTGAAGCCGACGATGTCGCGTGCCTTCAGCCCCAGCACGCCCAGCAGCGGCAGCATCCAGAACGGATTGATCAGGTTCGGCAGCGCTTCGGCGGCGTTGTAGACCTGCACCGCCCAGCCCAGGTGCGCCTTCAGTTCGTTGGCGGCCTGCATCACGTACGGCGCCTCGATGATCCACTTGCCACCACCGGAGGGCACGAAGAAGCCCAGCACGGCCGAATAGACACCCATCACCAGCGCGAAGGTATCGGTGCTGGCCACGTGCACGAACAGGCTCGACAGCCGGTGCGCCAGTGTCTGCCCGTCGCCACCGGCAGCGTGGGTGAGGATCATCGCGATGCCACCGTACAGCGGGAACTGGATCAGCACGCCGGTGGTGCTGGGCACCGCCTTGGCCACCGCGTTGAGGAAGCTGCGCGGCCGCCAGTGCAGCAGCAGGCCCAGCGAAATGAACAGGAAGTTGTAGGTGTTGAGGTTGGCGATGGCGGTGACCACCGGCTTGTTGGCGAACTCGTTGAACAGCCAGCCGAACGCCAGCAGCGAGAGCAGCACGGTCAGCAGCGGGCTGTACTCCAGCCATTCGCCCGGGCGCGTGCGGCGCTGCAACGGCTGCGGCTCGGCCTGCGCGGCGCCGGGGAAGTCTTCAGCGGTACGGGCACTGCCGGCGGCCGGTGCGGTCAACCAGGCGATCAGCAGCGAGACCAGGATCAGCACCGCGGTCAGTGCGATCGACTGCCACAGGAAGATGGTTTCGGTAAACGGCAGGACGCCGGTGATCTCGACCAGGCCCGGCGGCATGCTGGCCGGATTGGCCTGCAGCTGTGCGGCCGAGGAACTCAACCCCATCGCCCACACCGCCCCCAGGCCGAGATACGCCGACGCACCGGCCGCGCGGTAGTCCATGCGCAGTTCGGTACGGCGGGCCAGCGCGCGCACCAGCAGGCCACCGAACACCAGCGAGAAGCCCCAGCTGAGCAGCGAAGCGAGCATGCTGACCAGGCCCACGTACACCACCGCACCACGGCCGGTACGCGGCACCCGGGCCAGGAAATCGATGAAGCGTGCGACCACCGGCGCGGTGGCCACGGCGTAGCCACCGATGACCACGAAGGCCATCTGCATGGTGAAGGGGATCAGGCTCCAGAAACCGTCACCGAAGGCGCTTGCGGTCGCCTGCGGGGTCGAGCCGAAGCCCATCGCGGCCAGCGCGACGATGACCACGCCCAGCACCGCGAACACGTACGCATCGGGGAACCACTTTTCCGCCCAGGCGGCCGAGCGCAGTGCTGCGCGCGCCATCCAGCCGTCCTGTACTGCTGCCGTCGAGGCCATCGCCTACCCTCCCAGGTTCGATGGATCGATTCTGGGCGGTGGGGTGCGGCCTGTCAGCCACCTATTGGTCGTAGGTCGCGGAGGAGGGTAGTGCCGGCCGCTGGCCGGCAACCTCAGGATCGCGCACGAGTGCAGCCGGCCAGCGGTCGGCTCTACCAGATCTGGGACGGTCGCAGGTAGTGGGTGGCGGTAGTGCCGGCCGCTGGCCGGCAACCTCGGGATCGCGCACGGGTGCAGCCGGCCAGCGGCCGGCTCTACCAGATCTGGGGACGGTCGCAGGTAGTGGGTGGCGGTAGTGCCGGCCGCTGGCCGGCAACCTCGAGATCGCACACGGGTGCAGCCGGCCAGCGGCCGGCTCTACCAGATCCAAGCATCATCGCAGGTGGTGGGTGGCGGTAGTGCCGGCCGCTGGCCGGCAACCTCGGGATCGCGCACGGGTGCAGCCGGCCAGCGGCCGGCTCTACCTCACCTTGGGCTCAACGCAGTGCCAGATCCACGGCGATGCCGGCAAACAGCGCGGCACCCACCCAGTTGTTGTGCAGGAACGCCTTGAAGCAGGGGCCGCGCTCGCGGTTGCGGCAGATCCAGAACTCGTACACCACCAGCGCGGTAGCCACGGCCACACCGGCCAGGTAGTACCCACCCAACCCTCCACGCACGCCGACCAGCGCCATGGTGGCCAGGAACAGCGCGTACAGCACGCCCTGGATGACCAGGTCGAGGTCGCCGAACAGGATCGCGGTGGAGTGCGAGCCCATCTTCAGGTCGTCCTCGCGGTCGACCATGGCGTACCAGGTGTCGTAGGCGGTGGACCACAGGATGTTGCCGGCGTACAGCAGCCAACCCAGCATCGGCACCTCGCCCTGCACGGCGGCGAAGGCCATCGGGATGCCCCAGCCGAACGACATGCCCAGGTAGACCTGCGGCAGGTGCGTGTAGCGCTTCAGGTACGGATAGCTGGCGGCCAGGAACACGCCGATGAAGCTGAGGCCGATGGTCAGCCCGTTCAGGGTCAGCACCAGGCCGAACGCCACCAGCATCAGCACCGCGAACAGGGCGAGCGCAGCTCGGCCGCTGATTGCGCCGGTGGCCAGCGGACGCGCCTTGGTGCGTTCCACGTGCGGGTCGAGCCAGCGGTCGGCGTAGTCGTTGATGACGCAACCGGCCGAGCGGGTCAGCCACACGCCTGCTGTGAACACGAACAGCGTCCACAGCGGCGGCAGGCCGCCAGCAGCCAGCCACAACGCCCACCAGGTGGGCCACAGCAGCAGCAACGTGCCGATCGGGCGATCAGCGCGCATCAGACTCCAGTAATGCCGCCAACGCGGCGTCGCCGGCGACTGCGGCGAAGTGAGGGGGGTATCAGCCATGGCGATAGGATACTCCTGCCCCTCCGGCAGGGCTTTGCCGGTGGGGGGAGATTTGTTCGGCGAAACTGGATAGAATGCCGGTCCCGCACCGCCTCATGGCGCTGCGATGCCCGCCCCGGCACTGGCCGACGGCGCGGCAGTTCTACAACGCGCCCGTAGCTCAGCCGGATAGAGTAGTGGCTTCCGAAGCCATTGGTCGGGGGTTCGAATCCCTCCGGGCGCGCCATTTTTCCTTCATTGCCTGTACGCAGCGTCCCAACCGGGCGATGCTGCGAAGTCGCAAGGAATCCGGCTCGCCGCCAGGAATGTCAGGGAATGAACGTTGCCGAGCGATGTTCGCAACCGGCAGCGTCCTGTACCACGATGGAGTAATTCGCGCCCGCGCTGGATGCGCCGGGCAGGAACAGGCCATCACCATCGAACAGAACGCTCTGCTGTTCATCCTGCCCGATCGACACCCCGATCGCTCCCGGTGTGATTTCCTCAAGGATCACGTTGTAAGGCCGCCAGGCATCTTCGCCTGTGCACCTCATCTCTGCGCGAGCGGTCCTTGAGTTCAACCTGCGTCTCTCATCCACCCACAGCTGAAGCGGCTGACCAGCGTTGTGGCTGACCTGGAAGCGCCCATAGGTCAGCCCGTCGATGCTCTCGGTGCCGATGTAAGTGAATTGGACCGGCTGACACTTCGTCGTGCGGTTCGGATGCGCCGCACAGGATGTCAGTGCGGCCGCGAGGCAAAAGGCAGTCAGGCGCTTCATGGGTTCGAGGCCTGATGTGGGTGGTTGTCGCGGCGGAATGCGGCGGTGAGGGCAACCAGCACTACGCCCCAGAGCGGCGTGAGCAGCACGACGCTGATCACCGTCAGCGAAACCGGTACCTGCCAGAGCAGCGATGGCCTGAATCCGCTGAATCTGTAGGCTTCCAGTACAAGTACCACGACCTGGGCCAGAAGGCCCGCGAGCAGCCCCAAGCCAGCCCCCTTGGCAAGCCGCCTGAACGTCAGGCGGCCAGCGGCGGGAACCCGTGCGCCCATTCCCAGCAACAGAAGGCTGACGGCATACAGCCAGAAGAAAACCTGATGTGAGTCGAAGGCGTAAAGCGCCCTGCCCACAAAGTGCAGGAACAGCCAGAGTGCTCCACACGACACCGCGTAGGCCAGCCCGTACCGAAGAATCTGCCTCGCTTTCATCTTGTACCTCTCCGAGGCGTGCAGGCCGATCGCGTTCTGTTGTGGAGGAGCGCGGGAGCCCATGCACCTTGCCTCCTGCTTGGCGGCCTACTCACGCAGCCCATCGCGCAGCGCTCGAGAGTACTGCCTGCCCGAAGTCACTGTCGACACCGAACCGGGAAAGAAGTTCGCTGAGTACAGGATCCATGATGTTCATCGAGCTGCACGCACGGTAGACACCAACAGAGCGCTCGCAAATGAAATTCCCACTTCCCTATTCCCACCTCAGACCCACACACATAAGAATCTTCAAAGCGCTCCTGAACACCCTCCGAAGACCTTGGCAGGCCTCTTACTCAGGCTCACAGCAACCACTCGATGCACTTGCTCCCCACAACTTCCCATTACCCCGTACAAGATGAGAATTCCATTGTCATTTATGTAGCCGACAAAACTCCCGCCTCCTGCACCTGAGGCCGCTCTGACGAGATAAACAGTCTCCCCCTCTGCCGGCACTAACCCATTCAACTGTAGTGGCGCGAATTTCTCAGCCGCATCCGATGCTTGGATGATGCTCAAGTTCTGATCGAGCATCCACTGAGCAATCGATTTTTCGCTCTGCGGATTCAAGGTGGCCAAGCGGTCACTTCGAAGTGTCGTCGAGTTCCCAGGAATGATCTCATCCGATGAAACGTCCACCCAATCTGAGTTCCATTCAATGTGTTTGATCTGGCTAGTGCCACAGCCTCCGAGCAATGGAAGAAGGAGCGCAGCCACGCGTAGACTCACCATCATTTGCACCCCAACCGCTTCTTGATAGCATCCCGAACCCTATCGTCTGGAACGCCAAGATGCTCTGCCATGATGTTTCCCTCCCACCCCGGAACGGGCTTGGTAGAACGAGATGGCGCCTGCGATACCACATCGTACATATCAAAACGACCATCGTACTTGAATTTCATCAAATGCCCTGCTTCGTGCGCAGCCGTCCACTCAGTGTTTCCTGCATACCATTTACCGACACTGCCTCCAGTTACGGTCGCCCCCCTCCCCAGCGGAACCTCAACACGGTTTAACCGACCTTTCTCCGGCTGGCTAACAGTCACTGTAAATCCGGGCGCAGACCAGGTCGATTCAATTGCATTTATCATTTTTCTCAAAGTCTCAGGAGTAGCTCCCTCACCACTGAAGCGAATAGGGATGTCGATATGAACTCCACCGTCCACGCAAGTGCAATTGGCCAGCAGTCCGAGCGGATCAACCGCCTGCACTGGATCAGCTGATACATAGGAGAAGGTAGATACCCCTCCGTCGAATCCCATCGGATCACTCTGCGAATAGCGCCCCGCTGCCGGGTCATACTCCCGCTGGTAGTTGTAGAACAACCCACTCGCATCCGTGGCCTGCTGGCCCGGGAATCGTAGCGCCAGCTCGAACGCCCCACCATCCCCATCCGGATCAGCGTTCGGAATCTGGTTACCGAACACCTCGCTCTTGTTGTTCCACTCCCAGATCGCCGCATCGCGCATCGGATCGATCACCACGCGCGGCGTACTCAGATGATCCGGCTGCACGTAGGCCAGCTGCGGAACACCGGTACTCGGCACATTGATCAGCGCCACCGGATAGTTGTCCAACCAGATGGCCTGCAACTGCGCCTGCCCCGTGGCCGAGTAGTTGCCCAGCCACTGCCCTGCTTCGTTATACAGGGTGATCTGAGCAGCGCCACCGGCCGGGCTGCGCAGCACGCGCTCGCCGCGATGGTTGTAACCGTAGCTCTCCAGTGCGGCATTACCCTGCTTCACCGCGTTCATGCGATTGGCATCGCTGTAGGTGAACTTCTTGCTGCCGATGCTGGTGGTGTTGCCCGCCGCGTCATGGTTGCGCGCTTCGCCGTCCACGGCGGTCAGCCGGTGGCTGGTTGCGGGATAGGTGTAGCTGGCGGTGCCTGCCGAGGTGGTCAATGCGATGCGATTGCCGGTGGCGTCATACGCATAGGTTTCAATCGGCGTGCCGGTCGCGCCGTCCTGGGTCTGGGTCAGGCGGCCCAGCGTGTCGTAGGCGTACTTGGCCAGCACCGTCGAGCATGTGCCGGTCTTCAGTTCAGAGGTCGTTGCGGCCGATTGAGTCCAAGCATGGCAATTCTACGATTCCGTACCCGCGCAACGCACCGCGTTTTTGGCGTGAATTACCATGGCAGGAGCGAGGACCAAGAGTGCGAACACTATTACAACTGTCAGGGCCAGCCACCATTTATTGCCTGTAACCGCAAGCACGAAGGGAATGCAGCGATGACGGCCAGTACATGAGCATAGAGTAGAAGAAGCACATATCTGTACAGACTCGACGCCGAATCCGCAACGCCCGCAATACTTCCGCACCGACTTGTTAAGTGAATTGAATGTAGAGAAGCTCTGTTCACGTGCCCCGCAGGAGGAGCACGTGAATGAAAGTATCGACCTCACCGGCAAACCTCCGCGCCAACTATTGCCGCCGCTGCGACAGCATCAGGATGCTGATAGGTAACTCTAAAGGATGAACATAGACAGCGAGCCGGATACCGGGATCCTTACCGCTGGTGAAAATATACAACTGACACCGAAACCCGAGGCAGCGCGGCTCAGTAGCTGTACGGGATACTTGGATGCTACTGCACTGACTGCCGTCGCGGTCTGACCAGGGGGCGAGGATACCTGGGAGAGCACGGCGTTCAGTTGAGTATGGGTACTGATTGCTTCCTGTTGAGTCCCTTGGCCCCACCAGTGTTCTCGTCCAGTGAGAGCTGCCGCACGCCACACAGGCCCGATGCGGATGTTATGGAACACACGCCGCACATGCGGCGTGTGCTACCGAACAATGGCGATCATGGAGGTAGCGTTCGAGAAGAACCAGCTCGGGTCCGACGCACGGGATGCTAGGGCAGACGGAGCAAACGTAGAGACCCGATGTGGATGGGGCTAGTTCTCCCATAGATGTGTCTTCTTGACCCGCCATACTCCTTCCTCTTTTCTCAAGAACACATCTGCGTTCTTTCCTGTCGGAGGGAATCCGATTTCCATGAAAGCAGCATCGTCATCAAAGTACAACTTCTCAATGGCAATGAATGGCGAAGTGCGATCATATGACGACGACTTTACGAACTGAAATCTCCCGCCGTTGGCTTCGCACAACGGCAATGAAGATGACGATTCATCGCCATCCCATAGAACGTTTATCCGTGAAGATCCCCATCCATCTCCTCCGTATGCAGAAAGCGCTGAATCCGAGGATGCCGCCTGGATGATTGCCACCGGATCATGACTACAGGGAGCACCTCTTTCACTAGATGACTTTGCGCATCCAAATAGGGTAAATGCAATTATCAAGCACAAGCCAACGCGAAAGAGGTTAGTGTGAAGCAGGCCTTCTGATCCCATAGACATACTCTTCATAGCTCCAACCCTCCTCGCCCTTGTACTGATTTTTGTTCCAGAAATACTCCGAGAAGTGAACCAACTCGTGCTCCAGTGTTCTTTCCAGCTTCTGCAGGAGTTCTGGGCTTCGGTCACCCGATTCGAAGCGGTCAAAATAGGTCTCATGAATAAATATCTCACCCGAGCCAGGCGCGTAACCACCATCGTCATGCCTCATGTATTTTGGCGTAATGACTGGCCCATCGCATTTCGATAGAAGCTGATCAAGATGCCCCTGTCCGATGTTTCCGTATCGCTGGAATCCATCATATTTGCGACTGGTCATTCGATCTTTCGTTCCATTCAAGAATTTCGTCGTCGCGGGGTACTTCTTGCTGACCCAGGAGTGATAGCGGAGAAGTCCTAATGGATCGACAAAGTCTAACGGATCATTTCCTGTGTACGCGTAGATTGAAGCTCCGCCTCTCAAACCGATCGGATCACTCTGCGAATACCGCCCACCGCCGGGTCGTACTCGCGCTGGTAGTTGTAGAACAACCCACTCGAATCCGTCGCCTGCTGGCCCGGGAATCGCAGCGCCAGCTCGAGCGCCACACCATCCCCATCCGGGTCGGCACTCGGAATCTGGTTGCCGAATACCTCGCTCTTGTTGCTCCACTCCCAGATCGCGACATTCCGTACCGGATCGATCACCACGCGCGGCGTGCCCAGATGATCTGGTTGGACGTAGGCAAGTTCCGGCACGCCGGTGCCCGGCACGTTGATCAGCGCCACCGGGTGGTTATCCAGCCAGATGGCCTGCTGTTGCGCCTGCCCCGTGGCCGAGTAGTTGCCCAGCCACTGCCCGGCCTCATCGTACAGCGTGATCTGAGCTGCGCCACCGGCTGGAGTACGCAGCACGCGCTCGCCGCGATGGTTGTAACCGTAGCTTTCCAGCACGGCATCGCCCTGCTTCACCGCGTTCATGCGGTTGGCATCGCTGTAGGTGAAGGTCTTGCTGCCGATGCTGGTGGTATTGCCCGCTGCGTCATGGGTGCGCGCTTCGCCATCCACCGCAGTCAGGCGATGGCTGGTTGCGGGGTAGGTGTAGCTGGCGGTGCCTGCCGAGGTGGTCAGCGAAGCGCGATTACCGGTGGCGTCATACGCGTAGGTTTCGATCGGCGTGCCAGTCGCGCCGTCCTGGGTCTGGGTCAGGCGGCCCAGCGTGTCGCAATCGCAATTGGCCCGCGGGACAGAGCATAGCGCAATGGCTTCAGACCAACGGAAGAGGATCAGCGCATAATCCAGATCACGATCAGGGGAATCAGCGATATGAGATACACAAGGAACGAGAACCAGAACACCAAGAGGAACAACTTGCGCACTCCTGATGCGCCGTTATGAACCCGCTTCCATCCGCAGATCGGATACTTGGTTAAGAAATGATCTCGCTCCAGGATCGCAGGCCTGCCAAGGGTGTCCCACAGTTCAGGGGAATTTCTCCTTAACTCCCAAACCAGAAAAATTCGCGAAACGAAAGCTATCAACAACGTTGCGATAGCGAGCATGCAAAGGGCTTCAAAAACTGATTCTAATGACATTCGCAGTCGCTCCAGGTAACTCCATTCCCCATGAATCTGCTTCGCCCAATCAGGTAGCTCGCCGAGGCATCCCAACCCCCCTGCCCCCCAATTCCAAATGAAGATACATCGCCAATCCTCAGGGTTGACAGAGAGCCCCCCCCACCGGCCGCTGCTCCCAACGAAAGAATGGAAGAAGCTCCGAGCAATTCGCTTGGATCGACATACATCAGGTTGCCTCCAGTGAGAGTGACATTAGAGACGGTGACGGAGATGGGAGATCCAGTGCCGACGCCAACCCCAGCAAAGCCGAGTTCGACGGACGCCTGACGTCCATTGAGACATTCGGACGTAAGGGTCAGTCTTGCACCACCCACACCACCTACAATCCCTACGCCAGTGCCCGCAAACGTCATGGTTCCAGTCCATGTCGCCAATCCGAGCGGGTCCGCTTTAGCCTGTGGAGTGAGATCCGCGTAACTGAAGGTTGAGATTCCCCCATCCAACCCAATTGGATCACTCTGCGAATACCGCCCCACCGCCGGGTCGTACTCGCGCTGGTAGTTGTAGAACAACCCACTCGAATCCGTCGCCTGCTGGCCGGGGAAGCGCAACGCCAGCTCGAACACCACACCATCGCCATCGGGATCGGCACTCGGAATCTGGTTGCCGAACACCTCGCTCCTGTTGTTCCACTCCCAGATCGCGACATCACTCACCGGATCAATCACCACGCGCGGTGTGCCCAGATGATCCGGCTGCACGTAGGCCAGTTCCGGCACGCCGGTATCCGGCACATTGATCAGCGCCACCGGGTAGTTGTCCAGCCAGATGGCCTGCTGCTGCGCCAGCCCCGTGGCCGAGTAGTTGCCCAGCCACTGCCCTGCTTCGTCGTACAAGGTGATCTGCGCTGCGCCGCCGGCCGGGGTACGCAGAACGCGTTCACCGCGGTGGTTGTAACCGTAGCTTTCCAGTACGGCATTGCCCTGCTTCACCGCGTTCATGCGGTTGGCATCGTTGTAGATGAACGTCTTGCCGCCGATGCTGGTGGTGTTGCCCACCGCGTCATGGTTGCGCGTTTCACCATCCACTGCAGTCAAGCGATGGCTGGTTGCTGAATAGGTGTAGCTGGCGGTGCCTGTCGAGGTGATCAGCGCGGTCCGATTGCCAGTGGCGTCATAGGCATAGGTCTCAATCGGTGTGCCAGTTGCGCCGTCCTGGGTCTGGGTCAAGCGGCCCAGAGCGTCGTAGGCGTACTTGGCCAGCACCGTCGAACCTGCGCCGTTCTTCAGCTCGGTGATCGACCCGACCGGGTCGTAGCCATAGCCCAGCGACAGGCCACCTGCGGCCGAGTCATGTACCGCCTGCGGGCGGTAATCCAGATCCAACGGACGCTGCAGCTGGCGGCCGTTGCCGTAGGTCCAGCCGGTCGCCGGGCCGAAGGCCGCACAGGTCACGTTGTTCACCACGATCTGCCGTACCTGGCCGGGGCGGGTCAGGCCGATCTGGCTGATGCAGCCTTGGGTATCGCGCACGTAGTCGGCCACGCTGCCGTCGGGGTAGGTCAACGCAGTCAGGCGACCCGACTTGCTGTAGGCATAGCGCAGTGTGCTGGCCACACCATTGACGGTCTGCACCTTGCGGGTGACCTGGCCGAAGCGGTCGTGGCAGTACTGGGTGCTGCCATTGGCGTGCAGCACCTGCCCCAGGCGCCCCTTGGCAAAGCGCTCGTCGGCGGTACACGCGGCAGGCGCCACGTCGTAGCTGTAGCCCACGTCCAGATTGGGGTCCGGGTAGGCGATGCCGATCAGGCGGTTGAGTGCATCGTAGTGATAGGTGGCGGTGATGCCGCGTGCATCGGTGGCCGTCTTGCGGTTGCCGGCGGCGTCCACGGTGAAGCTGCTGGCGCCACTGTCCGGGCTGACCTGCCCGGTCAGATCACCGAACCCGTTGTAGGCATAGGTCGTATGCAGGCCTTTCGGGTCGGTGACCTGGGTGACCTGGTCCAGCGCGTTGTACTGGCTGCGGATCTCCGCCGCCACGCCGCCGACATCCTGCAGGGTCTGCGCCAGGCGGTTGAGCGGGTCGTACTGCTGGCTGGTCACGCGCTGCAGTGCGTCGGTGATCGTCTGCGGGTTGCCGTTGGCATCGTAGGCAAAGCCGGTGGCGTGGTTGCCCGCATCCTTCAGCGCGGTCAGCTGGCCAAGCGTGTTGAACGTCCGCGCCAGGGTGCGACGCAGCGTGCCGCCAGTATCCAGCGTGTCTTCCTTGAGGCGGTTGCCGGCATTGTCCAGCGTGTAGTGGATGGTGTTGCCAGCGCTGTCGGCGATATCCGTCAGCCGCTGCGCGGCGTCGTAGACGTAGGTGACGCTGCTGCCGTCGGGCTCGGTGACCTGCTGCACTTGGCCGGTCGGCCAGTAGCTGATCTGGGTAGCCCGGTCCTCGGCGGTGGTGGCACCGCGCACGGTGATCGAGGTCGGCCAGCCGCGGGGATGGTAGGTGTAATCAGTTACCACGCCGTTGGCGTCCTTGACCGACAACGGCCGCCCGAACGCGTCGTAGGCCAAGGTCTCGACCGTCTGGCCCAGCGCATTGGTCACGCTGCGCAGGTCGCCCTTGCGATAGCTGCAGGCACCATTGGCCGCGCACCCCGCGTCATCCGCGGTGTAGTAGGCATAGGTGGAGACATCCGCCACATCACTACGCGGGCCATCCACGCTACGCAGCAGTCCCATCAGCGGGCACTCCGGGCCCTCTGCCTCACAGTAGGTCTGCGTGGTGACGCGGGTGTCACCGGTCACCATGTCGCGCACGGCGATGGTGGTCGGCTGGAGGCGTGCATTGCGCACGATGCGGATCTCACGGTTACCGACGGTCTGCTGCACCAGCCGATTGCTGTCCATGGCCACGCGCATTTCGCTGACGCGCTGGTCCGGAGTACCGGCCGCTTCGGTGGTGGTGGTCACGCTGATGGCGCCTGTGGCAGCATCGCTGGCCTCGGAATAGGCATACTGGGTGACAACGCCTCGGCGATCGGTCACCGACTGCAGCCGGCGCCGGAAATCGGTGCCCTCGGGCAGATAGGTGCGACTGATGCTGCCGTTGCTCTCGGTGACGCCGTTGACCTTGCGCGGAAGGCCGCTGGCGCCGCTGGCGGTCAATGCGTAGGTGCTCTGCTTGCCCAGTGCGTCGGTGACGATCGTGGTGCCTGCCAGGGTGTACTCCAGGCGCACGCCATCAATGCCCACGTCGGCCTGACTGCAATCGCCGGAATGGCGGCTGCAGGTGACCCGCCCCTTGGCGTCGTAGCCGTACCAGCTGTAACGCTGGTTGCCCTCGGCGGTAATGCCGGTCAGGTAGCCCGGGAAGCGGGCGTCCTCATAGTGATACGTGCGGCTGGCACCGTCTGCGTAGGTCGCACTGATCAATTCCCCGGCCGGGGAATAGGCGTAGCTCACCACGGGCTGGCCGGCGATCACCAGGGCCGAGATCAGCGAATCGTCACCCGGCGCGAGATACTGGACGTCCACGCGCCGGCCGGTTGAATGGGTGATGCTGAGCAGGCGGCCATGGCTGTCGCGTGCATAGGTTAGCGAGGTTCCGTCTTCGAAATCGCGGCGCTGCATAAGGCCGCCGGCATCGAACTGAATGCGCTCCTGAGCCCGCGACAACAACCATAGGCTCCCCTGTTGAGCCACGCGGTCCCCACTGCCATCCATTGCCTCATACACCGCTCCCACCTTCTTGAAGGCGAGCTGGCCACCCTCAGCGTCAATCAAACCCACCTGGACTTCCGAACTCGGCGGATAGCCCGTGTCATCAATGCCGAGCGTCAGGTGAATATTGTGCGAGTGCGTCCAACCTTGGCCAATGGCTCCGCCGCTGGTGCTGGTCAAGGAATGATACTGGCGATCGAAGCGGACCCACCCGAAATCAAGGTCCGCTTCCGGCTGAGACTTGTCGCCGGTGGTAGGGTCGCATGGATTACCGACTTTGCACTGCTGCGGCGGCAGCGGAGAAGTCCAGTAGGCCAGCAGCATTGCCATGTTTGGGTCGTCCTGCTGGATCAGGGCGCACATGCCCAGGTTATCGTCCCACATCATCATGGGGCGATTCATGCATTTTGCGGTTCTACTCCGAGATGCATTTTGCCAGAAGACCGTCTGCCTGCAGGAATTAATGCCCTCGAAATAAGTGTTCTTAGCGAATTTGTAGCGCTTGCTTTCGTTGATGACGCTACCGTCATCTCCCACTCCAAGCCCGCCAACCTCCTCCCAGGCCTCTTCAGTCATGACGGTGGCAGCGCACCGCGGATCGCTCGCATTCTTCGACAGGAACATGCTGCGGACGGCATCCTCCGTGGCGTACTTCTGATGGTTCTGCTCATACACCCAATCCGTGGTGACGATCTTCTCGGGCTTGACGCGATAGTCATAGATCGTCTTGTTAGGAAGGGCCCTCTGGCGCTTGACCTCCCAAACGAAAGGCTTATCGACCTCATACTCGGCGAAGAAGGCCCGTATGTCTTTCTGGACAGCCGCCTCCGTGGAACGGGGCTCTCCCATCGAGAAGTAGCTTTCCCATTTCTTCTCGATCTCCTGTGCCTGCACGCTGGACGTCGAGCACGCCAGCACGAACAGCGCAAGACTGATGAGCGAAGTGCCAGAGTTTGCCTTCAACATCCCTGTTCTCCTTCCTGGACGGACACAGCGCCGGCGGGAACGAGAACGTGGGCAGCAACCTCCTCACGTCATGCTTCGGATCGTCCCTGGTCCGGAATGCGGCGTGGCCGCATGGGGACGTTATCTCCGATGTGGTTTACACATTCAAGTCAAAAAACTGTGGAATGAGTCGAATTTCAGAACTTTCTGATGCGGGGGGGGGGCGTGTCGGAAATGCAGCCAAGCGTGGGCTCGGCTCTACAAGGCGAATGCCCCAGAAACAGAAACGCCGGGCATCGCCCGGCGTTTCCGTCACCGCATGGAAGGGGTAAATCTCAGTACTTCCCATCAAACGCAAAGATCGGCTTGCGCTGCTTCCACGCGCCAGCGGTGAAGTCCGGGAACTCCAGCGTCTGGAAGCTGTTGGCGATCGACTGCTCGCTCAGCGGGGTGATCGCGCTCCAGGTCACTGCGTCGTAGATGTCGATCGGCATCGGAGCCTTCGCCTTCAGCGCTTCAACAAAGGCATGGATGACGAACCAGTCCATGCCACCATGCCCTGCACTCGCGGCGGTGTCGGCATTCTGCTTCCACAGCGGGTGCTCGTACTCGTCCTGGTACTTCTTGAACTCTTCCCACTGGTGCGGCGGGCTGCGGCCTTCGATGTGGATCGAATGGTTCACATCCATCCACAGGCCCTTGGTGCCCTGCACGCGGAAGCCCATCGAGTACGGTCGCGGCAGTGAAGTATCGTGCTGCAGCAGGATGGTTTCGCCGTTCTCGCAGGCCAGCGTGGTGGTCACGATGTCACCCAGCTTGAACTTCACCTTGGTGCTGGGGTGGGTGGTGCCGCCGCTCTTGGCCACGGTGTATTCGTGCAGGCCGCGTGCCTTGGTCGCGAAGGCATTGATGTGGGTGAAGCGGTTGCCACGGTTGATGCCGGTGTACATCGCGCACGGGCCGATGCCGTGGCTGGGGTACAGTTCGCCATTGCGCTCCACCGAATGCTCGGTGCGCCAACGTGCTTCGCTCCAGCCCTTGGGACCGAATTCCACGCCGCTGTCGTAGGGCTGGTTCGGGTCGCCGGAATTGAACTTCACGCCGCGCAGGTCGTGCTGGTAACCGGCCTGCAGATGCACCAGCTCGCCGAACAGGCCCTGGCGCACCATCTGCAGCGCGGCCATCACGTCGCGGCGGTAACAGACGTTCTCCAGCAGCATGTACGGGGTGCCCGTGCTCAGCTGGGTCTTCAGCACGTCCCAGTGGTCCTGCAGGGTGATGCCGGCCACCACTTCGCAGCCCACCGCCACCCCGGCCTGCATGGCGGCAATCGCCATCGGTGCGTGGTATTCCCACGGCGTGGCGATGATCACGCCATCGATGCCCTTCTGTTCCAGCAGGCGCTTCCAGGCGTTGGTATCGCGGTCCTGGCCGTAGGTCTTCGGGGCCGGCTTGCCGGCCTTGGCCACCATGTCCATGGCACGGCCGAGCATGATCGGTTCGATGTCGCACAGCGCGACCACCTCGACGTCGTCGCGGCGCACCAGCTCCTTCAGCAGCACCAAGCCACGCATGCCGGTACCGATCATGGCCAGGCGCACCTTGCGCCCGCGCGCCCATGCCGGGGTCTGCGGCAGCAGGCTGCTGGCGGCGACAGCGGCACTGGCCGCGATGAATTCCCTACGCTTCATGGCAAACATCTCTCCTCTTGGCAGCGAGCCGGCCGTAGCCGGCCCGCCGGGTCACGCAAACGGGATTACTTGAAACGGTAGCCGATGGTCACACTGTAACCACGGCCGAAGATGGTTGCGTAGTCACTGGAGTCACCCAGGAAGCTGTTCGGATCGTAGAACGGCAGGCGGTTGAACAGGTTCTTGACGGTGAAGCTCAGGTTCCACGCATCATCCGGGCGCCAGGTGACGCTCATGTTGGCGGTCCACCACGACGGCGCACCATCACACTTGCTCTTCTGCAGGGCCAGGTAGCCGCCGGTGCAGGTTTCCTTGTTGTTGCTTACCTCATCGACCTGGTCGGTCGCCCACTTGGTGCCGCCCACGTAGTTGACGAACATGCTGGTGGTCACCTGCTTGTAGGTCCAGTCGGCATTGAGCGTGGCACGCAGGCGCGGGTTGTTGTAGTAGCCGACCACGTCGCCGTAGTACCAGCCGTTCTCGGCGTCCATGTAGAAGCGGTTGCGGTTGGCGATGGTGGCCGCCAGGCCGATGTTCAGGTTGCCCCAGTCGCCCAGCGAGAAGCGGCTGCGCGCATCGATGTCGAAGCCGTCGATCAGCGTCTTGCCGCGGTTCTTGTACTGGCCCACCACGCTGGCCACGTTGCCGGCGGAGTAGCCCGGCAGGTTCGCCGGGCAGCTCACACCGCTGGCCGGATCGGCGCACATCGCCGCCAACTGCGCCAGGTTGGCGCGGTCACTGTCGGTGATCGGCGAGCGCGACATCGAGATGATGTCTTCCATGCGGCGATAGTCCGGCGCGACGATTTCATTGTTGCGGTAGATGAACCAGTAGTCGGCCGACACCGACAGCCAGCTCGCCGGCTCGTAGACGAAGCCGAGGGTGGCGATCTTCGCCTTCTCCGGCTTCAGATCCTTGTTCGGCTGGGTCATGCGCGCGACGGTACGGCTGCAATCGACGTTCAGCAGGGTCTTGCCCAGATCGACGTCACCCGGCCGCTGCGACTTCAGCAGCAGGTTGGCGATGGCATTGGTCTCGTTGCAGCGCAGTTCGTCACGGAAGCCGCCCAGCTGGGCGAACACGCCGCCATTGCCGGACTCGGCCAGGCTCGGTGCGCGGAAGCCAGTGGAGTAGGTACCGCGCAGCATCAGCTGGTCGAACGCCTGGTACTTGAAGCCGATCTTCGGCGCGATGTTGGCGCTGAAGTTCGGATACTTGTCCACGCGCACCGCGGCATCCAGCTCCAGCTTGTCGGTGATCGGCGCCACGGTCTCGGCGAACAGCGCGTAGGTGTTGCGCTTGCCGTCGAACCACGAGCCGCCCTGCTGGGTGATCAGGCCGTTGGCCGCATCGGCGTTGCCCGGGGTGTAGAAGGTTTCGCGGCTGGCGTTGAAGCCGAATGCGGCGCGCATCTCGCCGGCCGGCAGCTGGAACAGCGGGCCTTCGATCTTGCCGTCCAGGGTGTGCAGGCGGGTCCACGACTGGATGTCGAAGGTCGGGAACGCTTCACGGATCAGCGCGGCGTTGGCTTCGCTGATCTCGCCGAACTTGTACGCCGGATGATCGGAGATGATCACCCGACCGGTGCCCGGATCGATCGTGTACGGGCCGAACGCCTTTTCGAAGCCCTTGGTGTTGACGTTGATCGTCTGGTAGGTGGTGGAGTGGGTACCAGCGCTGGCGAAGGCGGTTTCCCAGTTCCAGTCACCCACATTGCCACGTGCGCCGGCCAGCACCCGGTAGCTCTTGTCAGTGTTGCGCTGGCCAAAGTAGTTCGGGCCGGCATCCTGCAGCAGGTAGTTCAGGCCGACCACCCCGCCCATCATCGCCTTCAACTGCGGACTGGCATGGTTGTATTCGTTGTTGGGGCCCAGGAACGGGTACAGGAACTGGTTGACGGTGTTGCCGGTATTGCGCGAGAACCAGCTGGTTGGGTTGCCGGTGGTGGTGCCGTAGGTGCGCGGCGTGCCACCGTTGGCGCGCAGGTCGATGTCGGTGTAGGTCGCCTCGGCGAAGATCTCGGTGCTGTCGCCCACCAGGAACGTGCCGTTGAGGTAGGCGGTGTTGCGCTCGGACTTGGCGCCGGCATCGATCTCGTTGTTCATCCAGGTTTCCCAGACGCAACGCGGACCGGCCGCTTCACTGGTCAGCACGTTCCTGCAGCCCGGTGCAGCTTCCTGCACGCGGCGGCCGGTGACCGGATCGAAGGCGAAGTAGCTGCCCGGGTTGAATTCGCCCGGCTTGCTGCCCACCCCGAGGCGCAGGTTGTTGAGGTAGTTCGGATTGTTGACGTAGTACTGGTCGGGCCGCTTGTCGTAGAAATCGCTCAGCGGGATCGCGTCGCGGCGGTACATGTTCACCGCGCCGTAGATGTTGAAGCGGTTCTCGGCCAGGTCACCGAAGCCGGCGGTGATGCTGGCCTGGCGTTCACCGTAGGAGTCGATGCGCGAAGAGGTGTCGTTGGTGAAGCTGACCTCGGCCCCCTGGAAGTTGCGCTTGGTGATCACGTTGATCACGCCGGCCACCGCGTCGGTGCCGTACACCGCCGAGGCGCCGTCGGTCAGCACTTCCATGCGCTCGATGGCCGCGGCCGGAATCGCATCGATGTTGACGAACTGGGTCTGGAAGCCGGCCGGTGCACCGTAGTACGACAGGCGGCGACCGTTCAGCAGCACCAGCGTGCCCTGGGCACCGAGGCCACGCAGATTGGCCTGCGAGGCACCATCGGAACCGGTGAACAGCGAACGCGCGTCCTGCTGCGCCGGGCGGGCGGCCGGCAGGTTGTCGAGCACCTGCAGCAGCGTGCGCGCACCCATGTTCTGGATGTCCTGCTTGCTGATCACCTGCACCGGCGAGGCTGTTTCCACGTCGGTGCGGCGGATGTTGGAACCGGTGACCTCGATGCGGGCCAGGTCGGTGGCCTTGTCCTTGCTCTCCTGGGCGAAGGCAGGAACGGCGACCGACAGCAGCACGCCGGCGATGGCCAGCGACAGCGGAGCGATCGAACGACAGGGGGGGCGGTGGTGGCGGGCGGGCAACATCGGGGTTCTCTCCTGGCAGGGGTGCAGCGCAATAAGTGAGCGCGTGGGCGTTCGGCGGGCAAAACGCTCCCGGGCCACGGCCACGAGGGCCGTAGTCGGAATGGGCGGGGGGAGGAGCGGTGTTACGAGGGGGTCATGGGGCGACGATGCTGGCGGAGTCGCCCTCCTGGCCGATCAGTACGGCATTGGCCCAGTTGGCGCAGACCTGGGCGGGTTGACTGCCCTGCGCACCCAGCGTGCGCAGGCTCAGGGTGGAAAGGCCTCGGATGTCCAGCTCCGGCTTGACCACGCCGGGTGCCTTCACCAGGCCGCTGTCATACAACAGGCGGTTGTCACCCCAGACCTGGAACTGCAGGCCACCGGCGGTGCGGCAGGCGTCGTCGATGCCGAGGTCGGCACGCAGCAGGTGCCAGCCGCCCTGCAGGCGCAGGTCGATGCGGCTGTTGGCGCCGACGCCCAGGCCACGGCGGAACTGCAGGCCGTTCATGCGCATGCCGGCGTCGCCACGGAAGGACTGGTCGGTGCGCACCTGGCTGGCCAGCGCGGCCGGCACCGGCAGCTCGGAGAGATAGCGCTGCCGGGCCGGTCGCTCCGGTTCCTGGTGTTCGAGGATGTGGAAGGTGGACAGGGCGATCGGGCCGACGTCGCGTGGCTGCAGTGCATCGAATGCGCGGGCGCTGCCCTGTGCGGCGGTGACCATCGGGTCGGTGCTGCTGGCGCCGTCGCCTTCGGGGTTCTGCACGCTCAGCACGCGGAAGCGCAGCAGGCGCCCGGCATGGGCCGGGAACGCGATGCGCTGCACGCCCTCCTTCAACTGCAGGCGGCCACGTGCGATCGGCTCGCCCCACTCGCCATTGCTGTCGCCCAGGTACACCTCGTAGTCGCGCACCTGGCCGTGCTTCCAGTTCTTGTCGTTGCGCGGCGCGATGTCGATACCGTCGATCATCCTGCGCTCACCGAAGCCGATCACCCACTCATGCGCACCGGTGCGTACGGCCTGGTTGCGCACACTGCGGAACCAGGTGGCCGGATCGTCATCGAAGGCATTTTCCAGCGCATGGCCAGGCTCTTCGGCCGGGCGGTTGACCACCAGCAGGCTGTCGGCCGGCAGTTCGCGGCCCAGCACCGGCGCAGCCGGATAGGCATCGTCGGCGGCCGCAGCGGCCACCGCGAAGTCCAGCTGCAGCTGCAGCGGCTGGCGGATGTCCTGGTTAGCGGTACGCACGTGCAGCGTGCCACGGCGCTCCTTGGCATCGAAGTACCAGCCTTCAGCCGCACCGTTGAACGCCGCCGCATCGGCCAGCGCCGGCAACGCGCGGCCACCGGCCTGCACCGCACGCGGCGCCTGGCGGCTGAGCACGCGCAGGCCATAACGGCGCTGCGCCAGCTGGCCGTTGTACTGCCCCTGCACCGGATCGATCTGCACCTGCACCGGGCCACTGCCCTGCAACGGCGCCTGCACTCGGATCTGCTGCGTGCTCGACTCACCCTGCTGGTAGCGGCGCGTGTTGCCATCGTCTTCGTACAGCGTGTACTGCGACTCGCCCTGCGGGTACAGGTCGAACGTCACTTCATCCAGCGGCTTCTCGCCGTCGAACAGCATCGACGGGTACATCGGCAGGATCGCACCGGCACGCACGAATACCGGCAGCGTGGCCAGGTCCACCTGGCGGTCGAGCTGGCGGCCGTCGGCGCCGGCCTGCACGCGGCGGCCATCCCAGTAGTCGATCCAGCCTCCGGCCGGCAGGTGGATGTCGCGCCGCCAGCCACGGCTGGCGGCCTGGCTGCGGTACACCGGCGCCACCAGCAGGTCGCGGCCGAGCAGGAACTGGTACTTGTAGCTCTCATCCTGCGCATGCGGGTCGCGCGGGTTGTCCCACATCAGGCCACGCACCGGCGGCGCACCGGTCTGCGCGGCGTCGTGCACCAGCCCGTACATGTACGGGGTCAGGCGCATCTTCAACTTCAGGTAATCGCGGTTGATGCTGCGGTAGGGTTCGTCGTACCACCACGGATGCTTGCGTGCGTTCGACGACCAGCCACTCATGCCCATCAGTACCGGGGTGAACGCCTTCCACTGCAGGTCGCGGGTGAAGGTCTCGGCGCTGCCGCCGAAGATCGCATCCACATCGCCGCTGGCGTAGGCCATGCCGGACAGGCCGGAGCCGACCAGGGTCGGCACGTGCCAGCGGATGTAGTCCCAGCTGCTGCTCTGGTCGCCGGTCCAGGCCACGGCGTAGCGCTGGATGCCGGCCCAGCCCATCACTGTCCACAGGAACGGGCGCGAATCGGAATTGTCGAGGATGCCGTTGAACGCCTGACGGTTGGCGTCCATCGCGAACTGGTAGCCCTTGCCGGTCCAGGCCACGTCCAGCTTCTGCACGCGGCTGCCGGCCTTGCCCACTTCCCAGGCGATCTTGTCGACGCCGTTCTCGGTCCACAGACCGGTGCGGAAGCCGTACTTGGCCAAGCCCTGCACGGTTTCCGGCAGCTTCTTGTAACCGCAGCCGTAGCCATCGTTGGGCAGGATCCAGCCACCGGGCATGTCGTGGGCGCGGTACTGCTTGGCCACCGAGTCGATCACATCCGGCGTGGTGCCGGTCGGGCCGTCACTCCAGCCTTCGGGCACGGTGCCGGGCTTCTTGGCATTGTCACCGTCGTTGTAGCAATCGGCATCGCCGTAGGACAGCGCCCAGCGCGCGACCATGTTCGGGCGGCCGGTCAGCTGGGTGTAGCGCTCGATCAGTTTAGGCAGGTCGGCGCCGACGAAGTAATAGGCATCGAAGCGGTCTTCGCGGTGCATCAGCGTGGCCTGGTCGGCCTCGCGCAGATCGTAGCTGCCATCGCTCCAGGTGTTGCGCAGCATGCCCCAGCCACGGCTGCTCAGCAGCATCGGTGCAGGGCTGGGGCGGTCGCCCTCTTCCCAGCCGCCGGAGTAGGACACGTCCAGCTCGCGGCCCTTGAACTGGTAACGGCCGTTCTGCTGGCCGCCACCGAAGTAGCCCTCATCGGCCTGCGAGGACAGCACCTGCACGCTCTGCGTGGCATCCAGGTCCAGCGGCTGCAGTTCCTGCCACAGCGCGGTGGGCTGGCCGTTGTCCAGGCGTTCCAGGCGCATGCGCAGCGGCTGCCGCTGTACATGCAGGACCAGTGCATCGGTGCGCACGCGGATTTCCTGTGCGTCTTCTTCCAGCTGCGCCTTCACGTTCGCCTTGGGCTGCGGCAGCACGATCGGTGCGGCCTTGTCGCCGGCACCGGTCAGCGTGCCGTTGCGGCCGGCCTGCACGCGGATGATGTCGGTGGCCGGCAGTTCGATGCGGATGCGCGCGCCCTTGTCGGTCTGCAGGTCCCAGCCCTGCACGCCGTCGCCGCTGGCGCTGGCGGCAACCGAACGCAGGTTGCCGACCGGCTCGGCCTGGGCCGGCATGGACGCCAGCATCAATGCCGGCAACAGGGCCAGCATCAGCGGCGAGCGACGAACGCAGTTTTCCACGCGGACTCCCAACCCGTTCACCGGGCGTTTCGAAAGCGATTGGGCCGACTCTAGGGCAGCGATTCGAAAGATGTCAACAAATTGAAAGGAAAAAGGAAGATATATTCCATTGAAACGAAAGTTGCTGCGCCGCAATACTTTGTGTAATCGCTTGCAGACGCCTGTTAAGCATTGTGCGATACGGCATCCGGCGGATTCTTGCGTTTTCCGACGTGCTCTGGGCGGAGCGAAGTCGGCGTCACATTTTCTTTCTTTTTACTTTCGCTATTTGACATTTCGAAAGAAAACGCAGATGGTGCGCTGGCCCAACTGGAACCTCCGAATGGACGTCACCCTGCTTTCCGATGTGTCCGCCTGGCAGCGCCTTGGCGGAGCCGATACCGCTACCGAAATCGCCCAGCAGCCTGCGCTGTGGGAAGCCCTTGCACAGGACCTGTCGCGTGCCCGCGACCGCCTGCAGGCCTTCCTCGGCGACAGCCTCAACGATCCCAACCAGCGCGTGCTGTTCACCGGCGCCGGCAGCTCCGGCTTCATCGCCGAAATGGTGGCCGACGCGATCAACGCGCAGTGGCCAGCCGATGTGCGCGTGGTGCACACCACCAGCCTGCTGACCCACCCGGCGCTGTACCTGCAGCGCGACCGCCCGACCCTGCTGGTCTCGTTCGGCCGCAGCGGTTCCAGCCCGGAAAGCGTGGCGGCGGTTGACCGCGTGCGCAGCGACGTGGATGACGCGCGCTTCCTCGACATCACCTGCAACGCCGATGGCGAACTGGCCCGCCGTGGGGCCGGCCGTGCCGATACCTGCACCCTGCTGATGCCGTCGGCCAGCTGCGACCGCGCCTTCGCCATGACCAGCAGCCTGACCTGCATGCTGTTGGCCGCGCTGACCGTGTTCGATCGTTCGCCGTGGGATGCGCGCGTGGCGCGCCTGAAGCAGATCGCCGCGCTGGCCCGCGAAGGCCAGGCGCAGTGGGACGCACCGGTGGCGGCGCTGGCGCAGCGCCCGTTCAACCGCATCATCTACCTCGGCAGCGGCCCGCTGGAAGCGCTGGCACGCGAGTGCGCGCTGAAGGTGCTGGAACTGACCGCTGGCCGCGTGCTGGCGCTGGCCAACACCCCGCTGGGCTTCCGTCATGGGCCGAAGTCGACGCTGGATGGCAACACCCTGGTGGTGGTGCTGCGCAGCGTGCAGCCGCTGGCGCGCCGCTACGAACAGGACCTGCTGGAAGAACTGCGCCGCGACGGCGTGGCCGGCCAGGTGCTGGCGATCGGCCCGCATTCGGACATCGGCGCCGATGACGAATACACCCTCACCGTGCCGGCACTGGACGACCCGTGGCTGGCGCCGGTGTGGCTGGGCTTCGCGCAGCTGTTCGCGCTGCAGCGCTCGGCCGCGCTTGGCCTGACCCCGGACAACCCGTTCCCGGACGGCACCGTCAACCGCGTCGTCAAGGGCGTCACCATCCACCATGGCTGAGCTGATCGCCCACGCCTGCTACGGCATCGACATCGGCGGCACCAAGATCGAGCTGGTGGCGTGCGATGCGGCGATGCAGGTCACCTGGCGCCGCCGCGTGGCCACCCCACAGGGTGACTACGACGGCTTCCTGCAGGCGGTGGTGGCGCTGGTGGCCGAGGCGGACGCCGCCCTCGGCCGCAGCGATGCGGCCATCGGCATCGCCCTGCCCGGCGTGCGTGACCGCCGCAGCGGCCGCCAGCTCAGCGCGAACGTGCCTGCACTGACCGGCCAATGCGTGGCGCAGGATCTGCAGGCACGCCTGCAGCGCCCGCTCCACTTCGGCAACGATCTGCAGTGCTTTGCCCTGTCTGAAGCGCACGGCGGCGCGGCTGACGGCTACCCCAGCATGTTCGGCGCCATCCTCGGCACTGGTGCCGGCGGCGGCTTCTGCCTGCACGGCCGGCTGCTGTCCGGCTTCAACGGCCTGGCCGGCGAATGGGGCCACTGGAGCGTGCCCGGCCACCTGCTGCAGCGCCACGGCCTGCCGCTGCTGGACTGCGGCTGCGGCCTGCAGGGCTGCGTGGAGCGCTATGTGTCCGGCAGCGGTGTGGCGATGATCGAGCGCCACCTCGGTGGCAGCGCCGCCGACGCCAGCGCCGTGATCGCCCTGGCCGAAGCCGGCGATGCACGTGCGCGCAAGGCGTTGGACATCCACCGCGATCTGCTTGGCCACAGCCTGGCCGCGCTGGTGCTGGCGCTGGACCCGCACGTGATCGTGCTCGGCGGTGGTCTCTCGCAGTACGCGCTGCTGTACCAGCAGCTGCCGTCGGCCATCGCTGCCCATCTGTTCAACGGCGTGCAGGTACCGCCGATCGTGCCGCCGCGCTTCGGCGATGCCGGTGGCGCACGTGGTGCCGCCCTGCTCGCCTGCCAACCCTCGTTTTCCTGATGTCCGGAGCCTGACCATGTCCCCGTTGCAGACCCTGCTTGCCTCCCACCGCGCCGGTGCCAACGTCGGCCTGTACAGCGTCTGCTGCAGCAACGAGCAGGTGCTGCGCGCGGCCATGCACGTGGCGCTGGCACACGGCACCGTGCTGCTGGTCGAGGCCACCTCCAACCAGGTCGACCAGTTCGGCGGCTATACCGGCATGACTCCGCCGCAGTACCGCGACTACGTCGCTACCCTGGCCGATGAGGAAGGCTTCCCGCGCGAACGGCTGATCCTCGGCGGTGACCATCTTGGCCCGAATGCCTGGCAGAAGCGCCCGGCTGCCGAAGCGATGACCCACGCGCGCGTGCTGATCGAAGCCTACGTCGCCGCCGGTTTCCACAAGATCCATCTCGACTGCAGCATGTCCTGCGCCGATGACCCGGTGCCGCTGCCCGATGCCATCGTTGCCGCACGCTCGGCCGAGCTGGCCGAGATCGCCGAACGCACCGCCGCCGAACACGGCCTGCCGCCGCCGGTCTACGTGATCGGTACCGAGGTGCCGATTCCCGGTGGAGAAGCCTCGCTTGCCGAGGGCCTGCAGGTGACCACGCCGGCCGCCGCCGCGCAGACCCTGGCCATCCACCAGCAGGCGTTCGACACGCCGCAGCTGCGTGATGCGTGGCAGCGCGTGATCGCGATGGTGGTGCAGCCGGGCGTCGACTTCGACCACAGCAGCGTGCACGAGTACGACCCGGCCGCTGCCAGCACGCTGGCCGACTTCCTGGAACAGCAGCCACGCATCGTCTTCGAGGCGCACTCCACCGACTACCAGCGCGAAAGCGGCCTGCACGCGCTGGTGCGCGACCACTTCGCCATCCTCAAGGTCGGCCCGGCGGCGACCTTCGCCTACCGCGAAGCGCTGTTCGCGCTGGCCGCGATCGAGGCCGAACTGCTGCCGGCCGCACAATGCTCGCGCCTGCCGCAGGTGCTGGACGAGGTGATGGTGGCGCAGCCGAAGTACTGGCAGTCCTACTACCAGGGCGATGAGGCAGCGCTGCGCCTGCTGCGCAGTTACTCCTTCAGCGACCGCTGCCGCTACTACTGGGGCGAGCCGGCGCTGGTACAGGCGGTGCAGACCCTGTTCGCCAACCTGGAACAGCACGCGCCGCCGCTGGTGCTGCTCAGCCAGTACCTGCCGGAGCAGTACCGCGCCGTGCGCGAAGGCGCCCTGGCCAACACCCCCACCGCACTGGTGCAGCACCGTATCGGCCTGTGCCTGGGTGAGTACGCCCGTGCCTGCAGCGCCAACCAGGCCGGAACCCGCACTCACCACGCAGGTTCGGCTGCCGCCGTTGCTTCGAACGGATAATCTCTACCTTTCCCCGCGACACCGAGAATGGCCATGCGCAACACCCGCTCCCGCCGGCAACAGATCCTGCAGCTGCTGATCGAGCACGGCTCGGTGCAGGTGGCCGATCTGGTCGAGCGCTTCGGCGTGTCGGCGGTGACCATCCGTGCCGACCTGACCCATTTCGAATCGCAGGGCCTGGCCAACCGTACCCACGGTGGCGCCACGCTGGTGCGCACGCCGCCGCAGGAACAGGACATCCACGAAAAGGACGCACTGAACCTGCCGCTGAAGGAATCGATCGGCGCGTGTGCCGCGCGCCTGGTACGGCCTGGTGACAACATCATCATCGACTCCGGCTCGACCACGATGACCCTGGCCCGCCACCTGCGCACGCAGCGCGACGTGACGGTGATGACCAACGGGCTGAACATCGCCTGGGAACTGGCCAACGCGGCCGGCATCAACGTGCTGCTGACCGGCGGCCTGCTGCGCCAGCAGTCGCTGTCGCTGCAGGGCAGCCAGGCCGAAGCCAGCCTCAACTCCTACAGCTTCGACACGCTGTTTCTGGGCGTGGATGGCCTGGACCTGCAGTTCGGGTTGACCACCCATGACGAAGCCGAAGCCCGCCTCAACCATCGCATGGTCGAGCGTGCGCGCCGTATCGTGGTGCTGACCGACGCCTCCAAGTTCGGGCGCGTCAGCCTGCACCGCATCGCCCTGCTGGATCAGATCCACACCATCATCACCGATGCCGGCATCGACGACGCAACCCGCGAGGGACTGCAGCGGCTGGGCATCGAGGTGATCATCGCCGAGCCCACCGCATGAGCGACACCCGTTCCCTGCATGGCCGCATCCTCACCCCGCTGGGTTGGCGGCGTGGCCACGTCCACTTCGATTCCCACGTGCGCCAGCTGCAGGTGGACGACCACAGCGGCGCTGACGATCTGCAGCTGCCGGTGATCCTGCCCGGCTTCATCGACCTGCATGTGCACGGCGCTGCAGGGGTGGACCTGATGCAGGGCGGCGACGTGGCGCGCACCATCGCCCGCACCCATCTGCGCTTCGGTACCACCACGCTGCTGGCGACCACCATGACCGCCGGCCTGGATGAGATCGAGCACGCGCTGCACGGCGTGGCCGCCACCATGGCCGCACCCGATGCAGACGCCGCCAGCATCGTCGGCGTACATCTGGAAGGGCCGTTCATCAGCCCGCAGCGGCTGGGCGCGCAGCCCAACCGCACCATCGAGGCGACGCTGGCGCTGGTACAGCGGCTGCACGCGCTGGCGCCGATCCGTGTGATGACGCTGGCGCCGGAGATCGGCGAGCACACCGCGCTGATTCCCGCGCTTTCGGCAATGGGCATCCGCGTGCAGCTCGGCCACAGCGCCGGTACCTACGAAGAAGGTGTTGCTGCGCTGCAGGCCGGTGCCTCCGGCTTCACCCATCTGTTCAACGGCATGACCGGCGTCGATCACTATCGCCCGGGCATCGCGGCGGCGGCACTCGCGCATGCGCAGTACGCCGAAATCATTCCCGACCTGCAGCACATCCATCCCGGCGTGATCCGCCTCGCCGCGCGTGCGATCCCGCGCCTGTACGCAGTGACCGACGCGACTGCCGCCACCGGCATGCCCGACGGCGAGTACGCACTGGGCGAGCAGCGCGTGCACAAGTGCGGCGGCTGCGTGCGTCTGGCTACCGGTTCACTGGCCGGCAGCGCGCTGACCATGGACCAGGCGCTGCGCAACCTGGTGCAGGTGGGCCTGGAGCTGGCCGATGCCTCGCAACGTGTCTCCACCTTCCCGGCCGACTACCTGGGCCTGGGCGATCGCGGCCGCATCGCGCCCGACGCCCGCGCCGACCTGGTGGTGCTGGGCGCCGAACTGCGCCTGCAGCAGGTGGTGGTGGGTGGGCGCGTGGTCGATTTGAACGCAACACCAGCCTGACGCACCGCGCCTTTGTAGAGTCGAGCCATGCTCGACTGCTCTGCCGCGCCATGCGCGGTCAGTCGAGCACGGCTCGACTCTACAGAAAGCAATCCGCACCGAAACACCTCCTGGGATATGCCGATGACTGCACGCACCGCTCCGCGCTGGCCCGTACGCTACCTGCTCTTCATCGGCGGCCTGGGTGGCCTGCTGTACGGCATCGACATCGGCATCATCGCCGGCGCCCTGCCCTATCTTGAAGCAACTGCCAGCCACGCCTGGCAGCTCAGCAGCCAGCAGCTCGGCTTCGTGGTGGCAGCGGTACTGCTGGGCAGCGTGCTGTCCTCGCTGTTCGCCGGCATGGTTGCCGACCTGATCGGCCGTCGCGGCGCGATGCTGCTGGCCGGCCTGTTGTTCACTGCCTCGATTCCGATCATGGCACTGGCTTCCGGCTACACGCCGCTGCTGCTGGGGCGCCTGCTGCAGGGCATCAGTGGCGGTTTGATCGGCGTAGTAATTCCACTGTACCTGGCCGAAGTGCTCAGCCCCGAGCGACGCGGGCGCGGCGCGGCCATGTTCCAGCTGCTGCTGACCGTTGGCCTGGTGCTGGCAGCCCTGATCGGCCTCTATCACGCCCACGCAGTGGATGCTGCCGCCGAAGCCGTGCGTTCCTTGCCGGTCGCACAGCAGGCACAGGAACTGTTCACGGTGAAGGACCACGCCTGGCGCACCATCTTCTGGACCTGCCTGGCGCCGGGCCTGCTGTTCTGCGCCGGCATCTTCTGGCTGTCCGAATCGCCACGCTGGCTGGTGCGCCGCGGCCGCATCGATGAAGCCCGCCGCAGCCTCCAGCGCGTCCTTCCCGCCGCAGACGTCGAGCCCACGCTGGCCCAGATCCAGGCGCCGGAATCGAGCAGCAGCGACGGCAAGCGCGATCCGCTGCTCAGCCGCCGCTACGTGGTGCCGTTCCTGCTCGCCTGCGTGGTGTTGGCCTGCACCCAGGCCACCGGCATCAACTCGGTGCTGGCCTACGCGGTGAACATCCTCAACCAGGCCGGCCTGTCCGGTTCAGTGGCCAACGGCGCCGACGTGGCGATCAAGCTGCTCAATGCGGTGATGACCGTGGTCGCGTTGCTGCTGGTCGACCGCAAGGGCCGCAAGTTCCTGCTGATGCTCGGCAGTGGTGGCATCTGCGTGGCGCTGCTGGCCGCGGCCACGCTGTTCTTCCAGGCCGAGCGCGGCCGTGCCGATGTGCAGCCGCAGCTGCAGGCGGCGGTCAGCGGCGACGGCCTGCAGCTGGTGCTGGATGATGCGCAGTGGCAGCGCCTGGGCGCGGGGATCGACCGCGAAGGGCGGCCGATGCAGCTGACCGTCTCCTATGCCTACGGTGATTTCACCAACGTGCGCGCCCTGCGCAGCGACAACCTGACCGATCGCGAGCTGCGCATCGAGCGCGCCGGCACTGTGCAGCCCGACAGTGTGATTGGTGCGTTCTTCCGCAAGCTGCATCTGAACCCGTTCGCCGACCCGGCCAGTGCCGGGCAGGCGCCGCTGCGCATCGAACAGGCGCGCATCGGCCCGGTGCCGCCACCGGCACACGGCTGGGCCGTGGCCGCCTGCATACTGGTGTTCGTCGCGTTCTTCGCGGTCGGCCCCGGCGTGTGCGTGTGGCTGGCACTGTCGGAGCTGATGCCGAACCGCATCCGTTCCAATGGCATGAGCATCGCGCTGCTGATCAACCAGTTCGTGTCGACCACCATCGCCGCCATCTTCCTGCCCACGGTGGGCCACTACGGCTACGCCAGCATGTTCGTGTTCTGGGCGGCGTGCACCTTCGTGTTCTTCCTGGTAGCCGCGTTCTGGCTGCCGGAGACCAAGGGCAAGTCACTGGAGGAGATCGAGGCACGGTTCGCCCGGTAGCGGTCGACCTTGGTCGACCTCCGCGCGTAGCGCGGTGGTGTTGGCGCGCCCGTTACTGACCGGTGATGTGCTTCGCCAACGCCTGTGCCTCGGCAATGCTCGGCAGCCCGCTCAACATCATCGATTCACCGAACGGGCCTTTCACCGTCGCCACCATCAGCACGCGACCATCCACGCTGATCGCCGCTCGTTGCCCCACCAGCGCCGCCGTGCCATCGTGGATGCGTTGGCGTGCTTCTGGCCGATACCGGATCTGCAGGCCGGGCTCCTGGCCCGCGTCCAGCACATAGCGCACATCGGCGATATCTGCACTGTCGGCAATCGGCGGCTCGCGCAGCGCCAGGGTCTCGCCCTGCCACTGCGCTTGCGTGCCCTTGCCATCCGCATCGACCGCGCTCAGGCGCACGTCCACACCGGGGCGCGGTGCATGGCGCTCGACTGTCTGCACTGCGGGCGTGGCGCCCGGCATGCAGCCGGCCAGGGTCAAGGCCACGCCCACCAACAGCGGAAGCGCCGTTCTCACTTCAGCTTCCGCAGCTTGAATGCCACCAGCACCTGCAGCAGGCCGTACAGCAGGCTGCCGATACCGATCCACAGCGTGGTGACCGCCACGCCGGCATACGGGTTGGCCGCAAACAACAGGCCCAGCACCACGGCCAGCACGCCGCTGAGGATCAGCAACCATTCGCCCTGGATCTGCTTGCGCACGCGGATCGCGAACACGATGCGATAGATGCCGGCCACCAGCAGCCACGCCGCCAAGAACAGCACCAGCACGCTGGCGGTGGCCAGCGGATTGATCACCGCCAGGATACCGAAGCCCAGCGAGGCGAGGGCGTACAGCGCCAGCCAGCCGCGGGACGCGCCGCTGCCGCCATTGATCAATGCGAACAGGCTGATGACGCCCTCGATGATGGCCATCACGCCCAGCGTCCAGGCCAATGCCACGGCCGCCGACAAGGGCCAGCCGATGGCGATGATGCCGAAGCCGAGAGCGACCAGGCCATACAGCAGGAGGATCCACCAGCTACGGCCGATTGCCGACAACAGGGGAGACAAGGGGGAATTCATGGCCACTCCTTCGATCCGGAACCGGGTTCATCGTAGCCCGTTGTGATGAAGAGGGAGATGACGGTGGTTCTGGACGGGTTCGTCTTGGATCGACGCCCCAATGGACATGAGCGTCAAGCACCGCGACTGTTAGATCAAGGCCTGCTTCGACTCTCATTTGGACTCCGCAACCACCCGGCCGGCGGCAGTATGAGTACCGGTGGCGGTGCTGTCATTTTCTTCGCACTGCCCAGGCCGGCCAAGTTCTGCGATGCAAGTCTGCTCTGCGGGTTGTCCCGGCTGTGTCCTGCACCACCACATTCACCGCATGACCCCGGGGATGGATTGATAAGGCCCTCCGAATCAGCGATATGCACGGCCCACATTCCAATATCAAGACAAGCCGGGACGCCATCCAACCAGTACGCCAAGGGCGCTTCAGGTGAAGCGCCGGCTTATCTGCTACTTGAACTAATCAAACGTAGCCGCCTGCTTCTTCCAGGCCAGCAAACATGTGCATCATGCCGTCCTCAATGCTGGAAGTATCCCTCCTCAGCACAACATCCCTTGCACGATCACAAAAAACGAACGTCAGCCTTGCACCGACCCTATCTCCGTCCGTCTTAAGAATGAAGTATGAACCATCTCCCTTGACGCGCGCATTCATGACATCGAAAAAATCAGATAGATAACGCCTATCAATGGGCACACCAACTCGCTCCGAGAAATCGATAGCCAATGAATTCTTATCTTTCACTCGCGCTCCCTTGACAGCCCTTACCACTTATTTAATTAACTTTAGTTCACCGAACCAAACTCTGCCAACAACCTCCCACAACACTCCACTCCATGGGTCGTCAACAGCGCTCTGGTGGTGCCAGGCTTGGCTGGTAACAGAGCTGAAGGCATCCACGCCTGGCGACAAAGCTCAGATGTTGCCCCCCCCACTCCAGCGCTCGCTGCCGCACAAAAACGTGCCGTCAGCCTGGGTCTGCTTGCTGGCGTAATCGTCGGTGTCCTGCTCGCTGATGATGGACAGATTGCCGCCGATGCTGGCCACCACCTTGTCGCCGCTCAGCTGGGCACCCTGCAGCGTGGTGTCCTTGCCACTGATGACGGTCAGGTTGCGGTCGGCGTCCACCACGGTTTCAACATGCGTGGTGCCGTTGCCGCTGCCCTTG
>NZ_JCAFVK010000013.1:0-66713 GCF_059372275.1 Stenotrophomonas sp. YJH_SMC_14-1 | reverse complement strand
GCAACGTGATGCCGTGCTGCCTGAATGGCTGCATTACTACAACTGGCACCGACCCCACATGGGGATCGGCAGCCAACCGCCTATTTCCAGAATCCCGCTGAACAACGTGGTGGGTTTACACAACTAACAGTCGACTCTACCTCCCCTTCCCAGCCAGCAACGGGCAGCCAGCCGGCAGGTGCATCCGTACCCTGCCCGGCACGCACTCGATGCGGAACTGGCGGGCCTGTACCGGCTCGCCATCCAGATTGAGGGTCAGCGGGCGCTCGGATGCGATCTCCAGCCACGGCAGCCGCGCACGCGTGGCCAGCTGTTCCAGCGCAGCCTGGGTGCCCGACTTCAGCATCTGGCCGAGGGTGGCGGTGACCTCCCCTTCCAGTTCCGGAAGCACGGTCACATCCAGCAGCCCGTCGTCGATCAGGGCCTGCGGGCACAGCTGCTGGCCACCGCCGGCCTGGCGGCCATTGCCGATGCCGAGCGCGATGAAGTCGCCTTCCCACGCGAAATCCGGGCCGGACAGGCGCGCGGTGATCGGCTCGATGCGGCCCAGCTTGGCGATGCCGGTGATCACATAGGCCAGCCCGCCCAGCATCTTCTTCAAGCCCGCATCAGTCTCCACCGTCACCTGCGTGCCGAAGCCACCGCTGGCGAGATTGGCGCACCACCATTGGGTGCCATCGGCGTCAACGCGCAACAGGTCAATAGCGTGCGGCGTCGCCTGCCCGATCAAGGCGAAGGCCTCCTTCGGTTCGGTCGGCATGCCGGCCGCAGTCGCGAAATCGTTGGCGGTCCCCATCGGGATCAGCGCCAGCGAGGGCAGCGCATCTGCCAGCTCCTCACGATGCGCCAGTGTCTCGGCCACTGCACTGAGCGTGCCATCGCCACCGGCGGCCACGATCACATCCACGCCATGATCGATCGCCTCGGCGACATAGCGCTCGGCGTCACCGTCCTCCCAGGTCACCCGCACTTCCAGCTGCACGCCCTGTCCGCGCCAATGGTCGACGGCGTCGCGCAACTCCTCGTTGCCAGCGGATTTTCCATTGAGGATCAGGCGCCAGCGCGGGGTGGTCATGCAGAGCTTCCAAGGATGCGGTGGCACAGGCTAGCAATGCGCTGTTTGCCCGCGGTGAATGTCACGCAGATGTCATTCAGCTACCGGAGAATGGGAGTCCATAGCAGGGACGACGGATGGAGGCAGGATCAGCCTCCCACGCATGCAGCGAGGCCACGCCAGTGATTGGCGTGGCTTTTTTTTGGGGTGTGCAGGGAGTGCGAACCAAGGTTCGCACCCACCAGGTTGCGGTTCGCTGCCCCCAGGTTGCGGTTCGCCCCCCCCCGGGTTGCGGTTTGCACCCACCCGGTTGGTAGATCCACGCCATGCGTGGATGCACTTCGCTTCAACCGTTGGCGAAATCGTGCAGCGCCTGGCCCTGCAGCCGGTACACGGTCCACTCGTCCTGCGGCTTCGCACCGGCAGCGGTGTAGAACTCGATGGCCGGGGTGTTCCAGTCCAGCACCGACCATTCGAAGCGACCGCAGCCCTCGGCTACGGCCTGGCGTGCGATGTACTTCAGCAGTGCCTTGCCGGCACCCACGCCGCGCTTTTCCTGGCTGACGTAGAGGTCTTCCAGGTAGATGCCCTTGCGGCCCAGCCAGGTGGAGTAGTTGTAGAAGTACACCGCATAGCCGATGGCCTCGCCGTCGGCTTCGCAGATCAACGCGCGCGCCGTGGCATCGGCGCCGAACAGGCTCTCGGCGATGCCGATCTCATCGGTCTGTACCGAATGCTCGGCCTTCTCGTAGATGGCCAGTTCGCGGATGAAATGCAGGATCAGGCCAGCATCGGCCACGGTGGCCGGACGGATGTTCAACAGTGCCATGCGCAGATAAAGGGGACGGAGGGAATTAAACGAGATTAATCCCCTCCGTCCCCTTTTTGTCAGCGGGCGGCGGCGACGTTGGCGCGCATCTGCGCGATCACGTCCTGGTAGCTGGTCTTGGCGTTGAAGATGGCCGAGCCGGCGACAAAGGTGTCGGCACCGGCAGCCGCGATCTCGCCGATGTTGTCGGCCTTCACGCCGCCGTCGATCTCCAGGCGGATGTCCTTGCCGCTGGCATCGATCATCTTGCGCACCACCTTCAGCTTGTCCAGCGCCGAGGGGATGAAGGCCTGGCCACCAAAGCCCGGGTTGACCGACATCAGCAGCACCAGGTCCAGGTCCTCCAGCACCCAGTCGAGGATGTCCACCGGCGTGGCCGGATTGAGCACGATGCCCGGCTTGCAGCCCAGAGAACGGATCAGCTGGATGGTGCGGTGCACGTGGCGGCTCGCCTCCGGGTGGAAGCTGATGTAGGTGGCACCGGCCTCGGCGAAGTCCGGGATGATGCGGTCCACCGGCTCGACCATCAGGTGCACGTCGATCGGCGCGGTCACGCCGTGCTTGCGCAGCGCCTGGCAGACCATCGGGCCGATGGTCAGGTTCGGCACGTAGTGGTTGTCCATCACGTCGAAGTGGACCCAGTCCGCGCCAGCGGCGAGGACGTTGTCGACTTCCTCGCCGAGGCGGGCGAAGTTGGCGGACAGGATGGAGGGGGCGATGAGGCAGTGGGACATGGCCGGGCCTTGCAACGAGGGGAAAGGGGTCAGCGCTTGCGCAGGGTCTTGATGCGGTCGTAGGCGGCGTTGATGCGCCGCGACTTCTGCTCGGCCTGCTGCTGCAGCTCGGGGGCGGCGCCGCCGAGCTTGTCGGGGTGGTACTGCGAGATCAGCTTTCGGTAGGCGCGCTCGACCTCGGCATCGGTGGCCTCGGAGGTCAGCCCCAGCTCCCGGTACGGATTCTCCTTGTTCAGGCGGAACCAGTCCGAATCGAAGGCATGGCCGATCAGCAGGCCGACCACCGCCCCGAACAGCGGATTGGGCCGGAACAGCAGGGCGCCGGCGATGAATCCGAGCAGTTTTCCGTACCAGCGCATGGCGCTCCGGGGTCGACCGACGAAATGGACGCTCATTTTACGTCACAGCGGGCCCGGACGGCTTTACACTAGGCCGCCCGCTGGTCAGCGGGCCCGCCGGGTCCGTTGGGCAGCAGCCGTATCGACAACGCCCCAGGAGTGCCCGTGCCAACCACGCTGTTGCAATCCGATCTCCCCGGCCTGCCCTTGCGCCATCGCGGCAAGGTGCGTGATGTGTTCGATATCCCGCGCGAGCGGCTGCCAGCCGGAACCCCGCCGGGCGAGTACCTGCTGATGGTGGCCACCGATCGCCTGTCGGCGTTCGACGTGGTCCTGCCCGACCCGATCCCGGGCAAGGGTGAGATGCTCTGCCAGGTCTCCAACTTCTGGTTCGCCAAGACCGCGCACCTGATGCCCAACCACCTGACCGGCATCGACGTGGCCAGCGTGCTGCCCGAAGGGGTGGACCCGGCCCTGTATGCCAAGCGCGCGGTGGTCACCCGCAAGCTGAAGCCGGTGCCGGTGGAAGCAATCGCCCGCGGCTACCTGATCGGCAGCGGCTGGAAGGATTACCAGCGCACCGGCAAGGTCAGCGGCATCGACCTGCCCGACGGCCTGCGCCAGGCCGAGCAGCTGCCCGAGCCGATCTTCACCCCCTCGACCAAGGCCGCTGTCGGCGACCATGACGAGAACATCGATTTCGATGCGATGGTGAAGCAGGTCGGTGCGGAGCTGGCCGAGCGCGTGCGCGACGCCACCCTGCGCATCTACAAGTTCGCGGCCGATTACGCCCGCGAGCGCGGCATCATCCTGGCCGATACCAAGTTCGAGTTCGGTACCGACGCCGATGGCCGCCTGTACATCATGGACGAGATGCTGACGCCGGATTCCTCGCGTTACTGGCCGGCCGACGAGTACGAAGTGGGCACCAGCCCGCCGAGCTACGACAAGCAGTTCGTGCGTGATTACCTGGAGACGCTGGACTGGGGCAAGACCGCCCCGGGCCCGACCATCCCGGCCGAGATCATCGAGCGCACCCGCGCCAAGTATGCCGAGGCACTGCAGCGCCTGGCCGGGATCAGCGTCGACTGATCCCCCTGCGCCCCCGGCCGGAAAGGCGGGGGGCGCGTTCGGTAGTGCCGGCCGCTGGCCGGCAACCTCACGAACACCTGCAGCCAGGCATGGCCTGGCTCTGGTAGTGCCGGCCGCTGGCCGGCAATCTCATGAACTCGGCTATGCTCTGGAGTGCCGGCCAGCGGCCGGTACTACCGTTGTCCGAGGAAGCAACGCAGCATGCAGACATCCACCGAGCTTGCGCGGCCGATCGACCGCTATTTCGCCAGCTACTCCGACGACCACCGCAATGTGATCAACCAGCGCATCCACGTGGTGGCGGTCCCGGCGATCCTGTGGTCGGTGGTGGCTCTGCTCTGGTGCCTGCCGCCGCTGATCACCTGGTTCCAGTACGGCATCTGGTCGGCGTTCGCGATGTTCAGCGCCTGGTGCTTCTACAACAAACTGTCGCGCCCGCTGGGCATCGGCATGCTCATCCAGTTCTTCGTGTTCGGCTGCCTGTGCCGCCTGCTGGAGGCCGAAATCGGCCTGCACAACCTGTTCTGGCTGGCGGTGGGCGTGTTCGTGGTGGCCTGGATCGCGCAGTTCATCGGCCACAAGTTCGAGGGCCGCAAGCCCAGCTTCCTGACCGACCTGACCTACCTGCTGATCGGCCCGGCCTGGGTGATGGCCAAGTTCTACCGCAAGCTCGACTGGCGCTACTGACCTGCCCAGAGTCGACGGCGCCCCTGGTTTCCTGAACGGGCAGATTCCATCACCCGCACTCCACGACGGCCCTGCCAGCCTGCGCCGGTGATCCGCTCCCCACTTCCCGCCCGTCGACGGCAGCCCCTGTGCGACAGGGCCTGCGGTCTCCCTGCGTGGGCGTAGGGCGTCCCCTGAGGGCAAGCGAGGAGAAGACGCAGGAACGCGATGTTGCGTCGCAGAAAATATGAATCAGCGGACGTTACATGCAATTGATCGCTGTTCGATGGGTTTCAGCGACATTTCGCAGCCTGTTATCCTCCCTGACCTGCTCGTGAATCATGGATTCCCTGCATGCTCCCCAGCCTGCCCCTGCTGCTGGCCCTGCCGTTCCTGATGGCAGCGGCTGTTGCGGCCTTCCCCCGTAGTTCGCGCTCGACTGCTGCCTGGCTGGCGGCGCTGGCGCCGTTGGGCGGACTGGCCATCCTCGGCTGGTTGACCCCGTCCGTACTCGACGGCCAGGTGGTGCGGACGATGGTCCCTTGGCTGCCGCAGATCGGCCTGGACTTCACCCTGCGCCTGGACGGGCTGGCGTGGATGTTCGCCGGGCTGGTGCTGGGCATCGGCGCGCTGGTGGTGCTGTACGCGCGCTACTACCTGAGCCAGCAGGACAACGCGCACCGCTTCTACTGCTACCTGCTGCTGTTCATGGGCGCCATGCTGGGCATGGTGCTGTCGGGCAACCTGCTGTTGCTGATGATCTTCTGGGAAATGACCAGCATCAGCTCGTTCCTGCTGATCGGTTTCTGGTCACATCGCCAGGACGCCCGCGAGGGCGCGCGGATGGCGCTGGTGATCACCGGCGGCGGCGGCCTTGCGCTGCTCGGTGGCGTACTGCTGATCGGGCGCATCGTCGGCAGCTTCGACCTGGACGTGGTGCTGGCCGCCGGCGAGCAGATCCGCGCCAGCGCGCTGTACCCGTACGCGCTGTTCCTGGTGCTGGCGGGCATCTTCACCAAGAGCGCGCAGTTCCCGTTCCATTTCTGGCTGCCGCACGCGATGGCCGCGCCCACTCCGGTCTCTGCCTACCTGCACTCGGCCACCATGGTGAAGGCCGGTGTGTTCCTGCTGGCGCGCCTGCATCCAGCGCTGGCCGGCAGCGACCTGTTCTTCTACACGGTCAGCGGCATCGGTGCGATCACGCTGTTGATCGGCGCTTGGAACGCGATCTTCCAGCACGATCTGAAAGGCCTGCTGGCTTATTCGACCATTTCCCATCTGGGCCTGATCACCCTGCTGTTCGGCCTGTCCACGCCGATGGCGGTGGTGGCCGGTGTGTTCCACATCCTCAACCACGCCACCTTCAAGGCCTCGCTGTTCATGGCCGCCGGCATCATCGACCATGAGACCGGCACCCGCGACATGCGCAAGCTGGGCGGCCTGCGCAGGCTGATGCCGTTCACCAGCGCGCTGGCGATCATCGCCTCGCTGGCGATGGCCGGCATCCCGCTGCTCAACGGCTTCCTGTCCAAGGAAATGCTGTTTGCCGAGGCGATCACGGCCGGAGGCCCGGGAATCATGCGCACGGCGGTGTCGATCGCCGCATTGCTGGCTGGCGTGTTCGGGGTGGCCTACAGCCTGCGCTTCGTGCACGACACCTTCTTTGGCGCCGGCCCGCACGACCTGGATCGCGTGCCCCACGAACCACCGCGCTGGATGAAGGTACCGGTGGAACTGCTGGTGGTGATCTGCGTGGCAGTAGGCATCGCCCCGGCACTGACCGTGGCACCGGTGCTGCATGCCGCTGCGGCGTCGATCCTCGGCAGCGCCATGCCCGAGTACAGCCTGGCGGTATGGCACGGCTTCAACCTGCCGCTGGCAATGAGCGCGATCGGCGTGATCGGCGGCGTGGCGCTGTACTTCGGCCTGCGCAAGCTGATCAACCTGCATGCCGTGACCAACGTCAGCACTGGCCGCAATGTGTTCCATGCACAGCTGGATGCCGTGTCCGCACTGGCCATGCGCCTGACCAACGGCATCGCCAACGGCAGCCTGCAGCGCATGCTGCTGGGCCTGGTGCTGGTGGCGATCGCAGTTGCCGCCGCGCCATTCGTGGCAAATCCGGCGTCGCCAAACTGGACCGCGCCGCAGCCGATGCCGCTGCTGGGCTGGGCGTTGTGGCTGGTGATGATGGCCTGCGCCGTGGCCACCCTGCGCATCTACAAGCAACGCCTGCTGGCGGTGCTGCTGGTCGGCGGCGTCGGCCTGATGGTGGCGCTGACCTTCGTGTTCCTGTCCGCACCCGACCTGGCCCTGACCCAGCTGCTCGTTGAGATGGTGACGCTGGTGCTGATGCTGCTGGGCATGAACTACCTGCCCGCGCAGTCCGGGCCGGAACGCCCGCGCTGGCGCAAGCGCCGCGATGCGGTGATCGCGATCATCGCCGGCGCCGGGCTGGGTGCGCTGGCCTATTCGGCGATGACCCTGCCGCCGAACACCATGGCCGGCGAACTGCTCGCCCGTGCGTTGCCCGAGGCCTACGGCCAGAACGTGGTCAACGTGATCCTGGTCGACTTCCGCGGCTTCGATACCTTCGGCGAGATCACCGTGTTCGGCATCGCCGCGCTGGTGGTGCACGCACTGCTGCGGCGCACGCGGATGGCACCGGAACAGATCATGCCCGGCCCGCCGATCAAGCTGCCGGTACCGGCCGACCTGGCGCAGATCATGTTCCCGCTGACGCTGACCGTGTCGATCTTCCTGTTCCTGCGCGGCCACAACGCGCCCGGTGGTGGCTTCATCGCCGGCCTGGTGCTGGCGGTGCCGCTGCTGATCCAGTACGTGATCCAGGGCACCGCGTCGGTGGAATCGCGCTTCGGCTTCGACTACATCCGCTGCATCGGCATGGGTCTGCTGATCGCCCTGCTCAGCGGCAGCGCGTCGATGCTGTTCGGCGTGCCGTTCCTGACCAGCGGCCACCTCGACCTGCACCTGCCGTTGATCGGCGACGTGCCGCTGGCCAGCGCGATCGGTTTTGACATCGGCGTCTATCTGGTGGTGTTCGGCGGCGCCATGCTGATGCTGTCGATGATGGGCACGATCAAGCCGTCGCGGACCCGTACTGCCCGCAAGGGTGAGATCGACCTGCAACGCCGTTCGGCCCGCACCGGGGAGATGCACTGATGGAACTGGCCCTGGCTACCGCGATCGGCGTGTTGACCGCCATCGGCATCTACCTGCTGCTGCGTGCGCGCAGCTTCGATGTGATCCTCGGCATGACCTTCCTGTCCTACGCCACCAACCTGCTGATTTTCGCTGGTGGCCGCGTGGTGCTTGGCAAGGCACCGGTGCTGCAGGAGGGCGTGGACAGCCACCTCGGCAACTACACCGATCCGCTGCCGCAGGCGCTGGTGCTGACTGCGATCGTGATCGCCTTCGCGATGACTGCCGTGAGCATCGTGCTGGCCATGCGCAGCCGCAGCGACAACCACAGCGACCACGTGGACGCCCACGAACCGGATGACGACCTGCAGGATGAGCGCGTGCCGCCGCGCCAGGGCGAGGACCGCGCATGAACCATCTGGTGATCCTGCCGATCCTGATTCCGCTGCTCGGCGCCGCGCTGTCGCTGTTCGTCGAACACCGCCGCTACGGCCCCAGGGTGCAGCGCGCGGTCGCGTGGACCTCGCTGTCGGCGCTGGCGCTGGCGGTGGGCCTGCTGTTCGCGTCGACCGCGGGCGGTGACATCAACGTCTACCTGCTCGGCGACTGGCCGTCGCGGCTGGGCATCGCGCTGGTGGCCGACAGGCTGTCGGCGTGGATGCTGCTGACCACCCTGCTGCTGGCCATTCCCTGCCTGCTGCATGCCTGCTCGGGCTGGGACCGCCGCGCGCCGCATTTCCATGCGCTGTTCCAGTTCCAGCTGGTCGGCCTGAACGGCGCGTTCCTCACCGGCGACATCTTCAACCTGTTCGTGTTCTTCGAGGTGATGCTGATCGCCTCCTACGGCCTGCTGCTCAGCGGTGGCCGCGGCCTGCGCATGCGCATCGGCCTGCACTACGTGGTGTTCAACGTCACCGCCTCGACCCTGTTCCTGATCGCGCTGGGCCTGCTGTACGCCTCGCTGGGTTCGTTGAACATGGCCGAGCTGTCGCAGCGCATCGCCGAGGTGCCACCGGCGCAGCTGACGCTGGTCAAGGCCACGATGGGCCTGTTGCTGCTGGTGTTCTGCGCCAAGGCCGCACTGATGCCGCTGTACCTGTGGCTGCCGGAAGCCTATTCGCGCGCACCGGCCGCAGTGGCGGCGCTGTTCGCGATCATGACCAAGGTCGGCCTGTATTCGGTGCTGCGCATCCAGATGCTGTGGTTCGGCGACGATGCCGGCGCGATGGCCGGCTATGGCCGCGACTGGCTGCTGTGGGCCGGCGTGGCGACGCTGGTGCTGGGCGGGCTCGGCGCCCTGGCCGCGACCCGCCTGCGCGTACTGATTTCCTACCTGGTGATCGTATCGGCGGCCACGCTGTTCATCGCCTTCTCGGTGGGCACGCCGCAGGTGCTGTCGGCCGGCCTGTACTACCTGCCGCACAGCAGCTTCGTGGCCGCTGCGCTGTTCCTGGTTGCCGACCTGATCCGCCGCCGCCGTGGTGGCGCCAGCGACCGCAAGGAGGTGGTGGCGCCGATGCCGGGCAAGGAAACGCCGGCGGTGCTGTTCCTGATCGGGGCAGTGTCGGTGGCCGGCCTGCCGCCTCTGTCCGGCTTCCTGGCCAAGGCCGCACTGCTGGCCGGCATGCCGGCGCAGTACACCGGCCCGGTCTGGACCGCCGTGCTGGTCAGCAGCCTGCTGGTGATCATGGGCCTGACCCGCGGCGGCATCCGCCTGTTCTGGCGCGTGCCGCCGGTCGATCCCGATGCACCGAAGCCGCGCAAGGCTCCCCTGCGCCGGGTAGAACTCTACGCCGCCTGCCTGCTGCTGGCCTACGGCATCGGCATGACCGTGGCCGCGGCACCGTTGATGCGCTACACCGACGCCACCGCCGCACAGCTGCTGCAACCCAGCGAGTACGTGCAGCAACTGCGTGCGACCACGCCGGAGATCCGCCAGCCATGACCGCCCAGCGCTCCCTGTTCCGTCGCCTGATTCCCTCGCCGATGCTCAGCATCATGGTGGTGGCGTTCTGGCTGCTGATGTCCGACAGTTTCACCCTCGGCCAGATCGTGCTGGGGCTGCTGCTGGGCGTGGTGGTGCCGCTGTTCGCCGCGCGCCTGGACCGCGAGTTCGCCCGCATCGGCACCCTGCGGCCACTGCCCAGGCTGGTGTGCGTGACCCTGTGGGACATCCTGATGTCCAACATCCGCGTCGCCCTGCAGGTGCTGGGCCCGGAAAAGAACATCCACCCGGGTTTCATCTGGCTGCCGCTGGACATCGCCAACATCCACGGCATCGCCGCGCTGACCAGCATGATCACCCTGACCCCGGGCACGGTCTCGGCCGCGCTCAGCGACGACCGCAAGTTCCTGCTGGTGCATGTGCTGCACCTGGAGGACCCACAGGACCTGATCGATACGATCAAGCGCCGTTACGAGGCGCCGTTGATGGAGATCTTCCCATGACCGGTTTTGAAGTCATCCAGACCACCCTGGTGGTATGCATGCACGTGGTCGGCCTGGCCATGCTGCTGGCCACCTGGCGCCTGCTGCGCGGGCCGACCGTGCCCGACCGCATCCTTGCGCTGGATACCCTGTCGGTGACCGCGATCGCCGAGCTGATGCTGTTCGGCATGTACCTCAATTCGCCGATCTACTTCGAGGCGGCGCTGATCATCGCCATGCTCGGCTTCGGCAGCACCGTGGTGCTGAGCAAGTTCGTGCTGCGCCGGGACATCGTCGAATGATCACCGCGATCCAGATCGGCCTGTCGATCCTGCTGCTGTTCGGCTGCTTCTTCATCCTGGTCGGCGCACTGGGCCTGGTGAAGCTGTCGACCTTCTTCAAGCGCCTGCACGCGCCGACCAAGGCCAGCACGCTGGGCGTCGGCTGCGTGCTGGTGTGCTCGGTCTGCTACCACATCTTCCTCGGCCAGGACCCGCAGCCGCGCGAGCTGCTGATCACCGTGTTCCTGTTCATCACCGCACCGATCAGCGCGCACATGATGGCCAAGGCCGCGCTGTCGCTGCTGATGGAGACCCGCCCCACCCTGCCGGGCAACGAACGTGCCGCCGAGGAGCAGCTGCCGCCGCCGGAGCCGGTGCGGGAAGAAAAAACCACGCAGAACCGGTAGTGCCGGCCGCTGGCCGGCAGTGGCAAGGGTTCCGTCAGAGGCAGTGAGGTTGCCGGCCAGCGGCCGGCACTACCTCATGCCGCGCCGACCAGCAGCAGCTCCAGCACGAACCAGCCGACAAACGCGACCAGCAGGATCACACCTTCGCCGCGGCTGATCTTCAGGTCGCCACGCAGCATCGGGTACAGCACCAGCGCGAACGCCAGCAGCGCCGGCAGTTCCAGGCGCACGAACGAGGCCGGCAGCGCCAGCGGCTGCAGCACGGCCATCGCACCGATCACCAGCAGCAGGTTGACCACGCTGGAACCCAGCACGTGGCCCAGCACCATGTCGCCATGCCCGCGACGCGCGGCGGCGATGGCGGTGGCCACCTCCGGCAGTGCGGTACCGATCGCCACCGGCAGCAGGCCGACCAGCAGGGGCGTCCAACCCAGGGCGGCGCCGAAGTCGGCGGCGGCGCCCACCACCAGGCGCGCGCCCCAGTACAGCGTCAACGCGGCAATCAGCACGCGCAGCACGTTCAACGGCAGGCTGGTGCGGCTCAGTGCGGACTCGGCGATGGCCACCTGCACCTCCGCGCTCTCGCTGCGACCGCGGCGCAGCAGCAGCACCTGCACCACGATGAAGCCGACCAGCAGTATGCCGCCTTCCCAACGTGCCAGGCCGCCATCAAGCCCGAACAGGATCAGCAGCACACCCGCCGCCAGCAGCGACCACCACAGCACCGTCTGCAGGCGCGCGCGCAGCAGCAGGGGCGCAGCCATGGCCGCCACGGCCAGGGTCACGCCCAGGTTGACGATGCTGCTGCCCACCGCGTTGCCCAGTGCCAGCTCCGGTTGGCCCACCGCCAGGGCGCGCGCGTTGACTGCCAGTTCCGGCAACGAGGTGGTCACCCCGAGCAGCAACAGCCCGGCAGTGAATGGGCTGGCCCCGAAACGCTGGGCCAGGCCGGACACGGCCTTGACGATGGAGTCCCCGCCCAATGCCAGCAGCAGCAGGCCGAGCAGGAACCAGACAATGGCAATGGCGATCATCGAGCACTCCCCCAGCGGTCTCGTGGCGCGATTCTACGCTTGGCCCGTACGCGCGGCTGGGCCGTGGATCAAGGATCAGCCACAGCCTTCCGCATAATCGACCTGCGGGGTCTGTCCGACGCGCCAGGCACCCACCCGGCCATCGGCACCGAGTGCGAAGTCGATCACCGCCCCGCCCTCCTGCGCCGGCCGCACGCGCAGGTGCTGGGCCTTCTCGTCATACTTGTCGGGGCCGACGTCCGCGCGCTCGGGATACAGCACCTGCAGCTCACCCAGGGTCATGCCGACCTTGCCACCGCCCGGTGCGGTGATGGCGGCGCTGCGCACGTCGTAGCGCACCAGCTTGCGGCCCTCGATCATCAGGCGCGGATCTTCGGCATCCTGCGGGCGCAGGAAGTAGCAGCCGTCGTTGCTGTCGTCAGCCGGCAGTGGCTTGCCGGCCTCATCGGTGCCCAGACCCTGCAGCGGCGTGCCGAAGCCGGCACGGACCTCGGCGATGCCGGCACCCAGCTTCGCCCCAGCGAAGCCATCCAGGCGCGCGGGACTGTCCTCGCGACGGTCATTGGCTGGACGGGTGGCCAGGTCGGGATCCGTCGACTGCGCGGGTCCGGTCGCCGAGGCGGTTTCCGCCGGGGTGTCGCTGCCGCTGCCGGCCGCCCCCTGCTTGTCGGGGCCAGCACTGCAGGCGGTGAGCGAAAGGAGCAACAGACCAGCAAGCGGAAGGTGCTTCATCGGTGCGGTTCCCTGGCACAAGGATGGCTGCACGCTAGCCCATCCGGTGTGCAGGCGCTGCATTGTCATCGCGGTTTCATCGCCTTCGTTCAGGCTCGGCGAGCACCGACCTGGCCGTCCCTTCCATGCAACCGCGCAAGACCGATCTCGCCCGAACCGCGCTGCAGGCCCACCGCGCGCCGCTGGACATGCGCCAGCGCCGGCTGCTGATCCTGTGCGACGGCCAGCGTACCGTCGCCGACCTGACCGGTCTGCTCGGCCAGGAAGCACCGGCGATGGTCATCCAGCTGGTACAGGCGGGGTACCTGAGCACCGGCACGGGCGCCACGACCCCAGCACCGTCGACCGCAGCCGCGGTAGCGCCGGTGCCCGCGCCGCCGGCAGCGACACCTGCTGCACCCGCGGTCGAACGCCGGCGCTCACTGGTGGCAGCGCGCATCTACGTGCTGGGCATCCTGGAAATGCAGCGGCATCCACAGGCGGCGGCGCTGTTCCGCGACCTGCAGCAAGCGCGTGCGGAGGACGAGGTGCTGCAGCGACTGCAGTCGGCAATGCAGCTGCTGCCCACGCTCACTTCGGATGGCTATTGCCAGCGCGTACGGCAGCGCCTGCTGGAGGCGTTGCCATTGGAGCATTGCGACGCGTTCGCCGAGGTCGCCTGAAGAAAAAGGGGACGGAGGGGATTAAGCCGTTTCAGGCACACGTGTGCTGATTGCGGCTTAATCCCCTCCGTCCCCTTTTTAGGGTCAGCGGAAGTTGTTGCGCAGGCCGTTCCAGCACTGCTGGTAATCGCCCTGGCGGTGGCCAGCGGCCAGCGCCTGTGCGGTCGGGCGGATCACTGCGCGGGTCTCGAACATGAAGGCCATCGTGTCCTTGATCACATCGGCCTTGGACAGATCGGCATTGGACGCCTTGTCGAAGGTCGGCGCGTCCGGGCCGTGACCACTCATGCAGTTGTGCAGCGATGCGCCACCCGGGACGAAGCCTTCGGCCTTGGCATCGTAGGCGCCATGCACCAGGCCCATGAACTCGCTGGCGATGTTGCGGTGGAACCACGGCGGACGGAACGTGTTCTGCGCCACCAGCCAGCGCGGCGGGAAGATCGCAAAGTCCATGTTGCTGGTGCCCGGGGTGTCACTGGGCGAATGCAGCACCAGGAAGATCGACGGATCCGGGTGGTCGTAGCTGATCGAACCGATGGTGTTGAAGCGGCGCAGATCGTAACGGTACGGCGCGTAGTTGCCGTGCCAGGCCACCACGTCCAGCGGCGAATGGTCGATCGGCGCACGCCACAGGCGGCCCTCGAACTTGGCGATCAGTTCGAAATCGCCATCGACGTCCTCGAACGCCGCATGCGGGGTCTCGAAGTCGCGCGGATTGGCCAGGCCGTTGGATCCGATCGGGCCAAGGTCGGGCAGCTTCAGCAGCGCACCGTAGTTCTCGCAGATATAGCCGCGGCTGGGGCCATCGGGCAGTTCAACGCGGAAGCGCACGCCGCGCGGGATCACCGCGATCTGCTGCGGCTCGATCTCGATCACGCCCAGCTCGGTCAGCAGGCGCAGCGCGCCCAGCTGCGGCACGATCAGCAGCTCGCCGTCGGCGTCGTAGAAGTAGCGGCCGACCATGTCGCGGTTGGCAGCGTATAGGTGGATGCCCACGCCGGCATGCGCATCGGGCGAGCCGTTGCCACCCATCGTGTACAGGCCTTCGACAAAATCGGTCGGCAGCTCCGGCAGCGGCAGCGGGCTCCAGCGCAGCTGGTTCGGTGAAGCCGGCTGTGCGCCGAAATCACACTGCAGCTGCGACTGCGCGAACGGGGTGAACTCGCCATGGGTCACCGCCGGGCGGATCCGGTACAGCCAGCTGCGGCGGTTGCTGCCACGCGGCGCGGTGAAGGCGGTGCCGGTCAACTGTTCGGCGTACAGGCCGTGGGCCACCTTCTGCGGTGAGTTCTGCCCGACCGGCAGCGCGCCGGCAACGGCCTCGGTGGCGAATTCGTTGCCGAAGCCGGACTGGTAGCCGCGGGCGGTGATGGCGGGGGACATGGGAACTCCAGAGATTGCCGGCCAGCGGCCGGCACGACCATTCGGACAGGCAATGCCGGCGGGACGCCGACATTGCCTGCAGACCTTACAGCACGCCGCGGCGGATCTGGTCGCGCTCGATGCTCTCGAACAGTGCGGTGAAGTTGCCTTCGCCGAAGCCTTCGTTGCCCTTGCGCTGGATGATCTCGAAGAAGATCGGGCCGATGCAGTTCTGGGTGAAGATCTGCAGCAGCTTGCGCTGGTGGGTTTCCGGATCGGCATCGATCAGGATCTTGTTCTTCGCCAGGCGCGGCACGTCTTCACCGTGGTTCGGCACGCGCTGGTCGATCACGTCGAAGTAGGTCTCCGGCGTATCGAGGAAGTCCACGCCCTGCGCGCGCATCGCTTCGACGGTCTCGTAGATGTTCTCGGTGAAGCAGGCGATGTGCTGGATGCCCTCGCCCTTGTACGCGTCCAGGTATTCGTTGATCTGGCTCTTCGGGTCGGACGATTCGTTCAGCGGGATGCGCACGATGCCATCCGGCGCGGTCATCGCCTTGGACACCAGGCCGGTCTTCAGGCCCTTGATGTCGAAGTAGCGGATCTCGCGGAAGTTGAACAGGCGCTCGTAGTAGTCCGACCACTGCTGCATGTTGCCGAAATACAGGTTGTGGGTCAGGTGGTCGATGAAGGTCAGGCCGAAGCCCACCGGGTGCAGGTCGGCACCGGCGATCGGCTCGTAGTCGCCGTCGTAGATGCTGCCGGCGCTGCCGTAGCGATCGACCAGGTACAGCATGCAGTCGCCGATGCCCTTGATGACCGGCGCGCTGACCGCCTTGCTGTCCGGCTTGAAGGCGATGGCTTCGGCGCCGTTGCCCAGCGCGGTCTGGTAGACCTCCTGGCCCGGCTTCTTGAAGCGGATGGCGAAGCCGCAGGCGCACGGACCGTGCTTCTCGGCGAAGTCGGCGGCGAACGAATCGGGGTCCTCATTGACCAGGAAGTTGACGTCGCCCTGGCGATAGACGGTAATCGGACGCTGCTTGTGCTTGAGCACCGCGCTGAAGCCCATCTTCCGGAAGTACTCGTGCAGCTCCTGGCCACGGCCGGCCGGGGCGGCGAACTCGACGAACTCGAAGCCGTCGATGCCCATCGGGTTCTCGAAGGTGGTGACCTGCATGCCGGGGTTGGGATGCGAGGCGGTCGGGACTGCGGTATTCATGGCGTGGCTCCGAATCGGTACCGCATCGGTACAAACCAGGTGCGGGCAGGTAGGGACCCGGCGAGAATGCAGGGTCTGGACCTACCCCTTATAGTTACACTTGAAACCACCAGCAAGGTGCACCGCAACATGAGCCCCGCCGATCCCGTTTCGACCCGCCTGCGTTCCTCGCACGTCCTGCTCGACCTGGAACAGTTCCTGCCGTACCGGCTGAGCGTGCTGTCCAACCGGGTCAGCGGCAACATCGCCAAGCTATACGGCGATCGTTACGGTCTGGCGATTCCCGAATGGCGGGTGATCACCATCCTGGCGCTGTACCCGGGCTCCTCGGCCAGCGAGGTCTCCGACCGCACGGCGATGGACAAGGTGGCGGTCAGCCGCGCCGTGGCCCGCCTGCTGGAGCGCGGCTTCATCAAGCGCGAGACCCACGGCGACGACCGCCGCCGCTCGGTGCTGGCGCTGTCGGCAGCCGGCTTTGAGGTGTACGAGACCATCGCGCCGATGGTGATCGAAATCACCCGCAAGCTGATGTCGGTGCTGAGCGAAGAGGAAGAGCAGGTGCTGGAGAAGCTGATCCTGCGCCTGGCCGGCGAAGGCCTGGAGCGGATGGGCGAAGGGGTCTAAAAGAAAAAGGGGACGGAGGGGATTAAGTCGTTTTGGGCCCCAAGTCGCGGGTGCCGACCCCGGCCGGTAGCGGAACAGTGGCTGGGCGATTGCCGTCCGCCCCCTTTGATCTGACGGGACCCGCTTCTTGGCGGACTGCGGACCGACCGCGAACGATGCCATCGGACGCATTCACCTTCCGCAGATCCCGTCCTGAAGTGTCGCCTTCGCCCAGCGGCATTTCCGCATTGGCCCGATACGGCCCGTTTCCGCCAGGCTGGTGTATCGGAACGGGCTGATCCAGTGAATTCTCCTATTGGACTGCTCACGTGTGCGGCCGGACGGTAAACGTTCAACGGGTATCAGCCCGGCCATCCACATCGAACGGGCTCCCTCATGGATGACTCGCGTTCAACGTCGCCGCATGGCCAGGAATTGCTGGCCGATCTCAGAGAGCTGATCTGCGCAGCGCGCAGCAGGATGCACAGGTCCATCAACGCCGAGTTGACGCTGCTGTACTGGCGAATCGGCCGTCGCATCCATGTTGACCAGATGGCGGGGCAGCGTGCGCGTTACGGCGAGGTTCTCTTCACCCGGATCGCCAAGGCGCTGTCTGCCGAGTTCGGCACATCCTTCGGTGAGAAGAGCCTGCGCCGGATGGTGCAGTTCTCCATCGCATTTGCAGACGAGCAGATTGTCGTATCGCTGATACGACAATTGAGCTGGACCCATTTCATCGCGCTGATCCCACTGGCGGACCCACTCAAGCGCGACTTCTATGCACAGATGGCCGCCACCGAGGGCTGGAGTGTACGTACGCTGCGCCAGCGCGTCGATTCGATGCTGTATGAGCGCACGGCACTCTCCAGTCAGCCAGAGCAGACCATCGCCGAAGAGTTGGCGGCACTGCGCGGCAACCAGCAGCTGTCTCCAGGGCTGGTACTGCGTGATCCCTACGTACTGGACTTTCTTGGCCTCAAGGACAGCTGGGACGAGCAGGACCTTGAAACCGCGATCCTTCGCGAGATGCAGGGCTTCCTGCTTGAACTTGGCACGGGCTTCAGTTTCGTCGCCCGCCAGAAGCGCATCCAGATCGACGGCGATGACTTCCACCTGGACCTGCTGTTCTACAACCGGCGCCTGCGCAGACTAATTGCCATCGAGTTGAAGATCGGCGAGTTCAAGCCGGCCTACAAGGGACAGATGGAACTCTATCTGCGCTGGCTGGACCGGTACGAACGTGAGGACGGCGAGCAGGCGCCGTTGGGCATCATCCTCTGCACAGGGAAGAAAGCGGGCCAGATTGAATTGCTGGAGCTGGATCGCTCAGGCATCCATGTTGCGGAGTACCTGACCACGCTGCCCTCCCGGGAGGTCCTCAAGCAAAGATTGCAGACTGCCATGGAGCGGGCGCGGCAGCAGCTGCAGACCGCGGCGCCCGGCCTCCCGTAGATCTACGCCACGCGCGGATGGCGTTCATGCTTCAGCTCAGATGCTTGCGCCGTGCATGGATCCACGGCACCGCGAGCGCCGCGATGGCACCACCGGCGAAGCCGAGGGAAGCCGCAACCGTGGCTGCTTCGACCGCCCCCGGCAGCGCCAGCGCTGCCGCCACCAGCAGCAGCGACGGCAGGCCGACGAAGGTGCCCAGGAAGAAATGCCAACGCGGTGACCAGGTATTGAGCTGCAGCAGGCTGACCGGTTGCCAGGCTTCCGAGGCAGCGTCCTCGGCGATCTTCGCCACCGCCTTGGCCAGGTCCACTTCCGGCAGCGCGCGCCCCTGCCGTGCGGTCGCCAGCAGCTCGGCCACGGCCTCCACCGGCGGGAAACTGGACGGCCACGCGACCGGCGCCGGCACGCCATACGCGGTCAGCACCGGCACGCTCAGCCACGGCGCCACCAGCGGGCGCATGCGACGGCGGCCATGCACGCACCAGATCTGTTGCTGCCCATGCGCGGTGACGCTGTACAGCGCCAGTTCGTTGGCCGGCGGGTAGCCGAGCATGGTCACCCGCGCGGCCAGGCTGTCCTGCCCCATCGCGCGCAGGAAGCCGGGGCGGCTGCGCCCTTCCTGCATCCACGCCAGTCCCAGCGCACCCACCAGATAGGCCTCGGCCACGTCCTTGCTGCCAGCGGTGGCGCGTTCGTCGCTGGCCAGGTACCAGGCCAGCGATTTCGGTTCGGTGACATCGTCCAGGCCCCAGCGGCTGTCGTCTCCCAGCACATGGCGCACCGGCAGGCGCGCGGGCGCGGTTTCGCCACGTTCGCCGGGTTGCAGGAACGGCAGCACGCCCTGGATGAAGGTGGACAGCTCGATCGCACGCACGCCGTGCCCCTGCCACTCCGGTGGCAGCAGCCCGGCCAGCTGGCCATCGGCGGCCAGCGCATCAAGCCGGGACTTCTGCTCGACCAGCGTCTGCACCGCCCCCTTCAGCACCACGTTGTCGGGCAGCGCGATCTGCGGCAGGCGATGACGCGGCGGCGCCAGGTCGACGGTGGCCTCGCCGGTTCCGGTGTCATCCAGCAGCGCCTCCTGCGGCGGCAAGGTTACGCCCTCGCCTGCTCCACCCTCGGCCAACTCACTGGCGGATTCGGGCAGTCGTTCGGCGTGGTCGCTGTGCATGGGCGTTCCGGAAGGTTGCATCGACGGGATGTCGACTGAGGTCCTTGCCGGTAACGGCGAGCGCGTTGCGATATTGAGATGCCGATTCCGGGAATGTGACCGCAACCACAGTAGATCCACGCCATGCGTGGATGCACTTCTGTGCCGACCAACGGTCGGCACACACCGGGGATGGCGGTCAGCGGTCGGCCCACCCCTGCCGGCCAGCGGCCGGCACTACCCCTATTCCGGTTTGTCAGGTGCCCATTGTTTCAGGAACGCGCTCACCCGTGCCGGCTGGAAGGCTTCGCCCCTGCGCAGTTCGCCGGTGGCCTGCGAGACCAGCAGGCTTCCATCGGCATCGAGTACCAGCAGGTATGGGTAGTCGCGCTCCATCACCGGGAACTGGGCGAAGAAGGCGGTGTTGGGCTGCTCGTCGCTGGCGTTGACCTTCACCCACACGTAGTGGGCATCGCGGAAGCGACGCAGGTCGCCGTTGCCTTCCACCACATCGTCCAGCGCGCGGCAGCGCTCGCAGGCGGCGTTGCCGACCTCCAGCAGGATGCGCTTCTTGCCCCGCTGGGCTTCCACCTTGGCGGTGGCCAGGTCATCGGCGGGGTTGCGGGCCGGGTCGAACTGCGCACCGAGCCCGGCGATGGCGGCGATGTCTGCCGCCACCGGGGTGTTGCCCGAGGCCACCGGTTCGCTGGGGTCAGCGACCGGTGGCTCGGTGGGTCGGGTATCCAGGGGCTGCGTGGGCTCGGCGGTGGCAGGCGGTTGCGGTTGGGAACAGGCGCCGATCAGCGCCGCACAGACCACCACTACCGCAGTACCGAGCTTGCTACGCATGCCTTCTACCCTCTCATCATTACTTGACGCCGTGCATCAGCTTGTTGATCAGCGGGGCGATCAGGAACAGCACCACGCCGGAGCCGATCAGGGCCCAGAACCCGAAGGTATACCCCTTCAGGGCCGACTCGACCGTCATGCCGCCTTCACCACTGACCACGCCAGCGAAGATGCCCGACAGGTTGTTGCCGATGCCGGTGGACAGGAACCAGCCGCCCATGCCGAAGCCGACCAGGCGCACCGGGGCCAGCTTGGTCACCATCGACAGGCCGATCGGCGACAGGCACAGCTCACCCACCGACTGGATGACGTAGACCATGAACAGGGTCCAGAACGGGATCTTGCCGTCCACGACCATCTGCGACAGGGCGAACATCAGCAGCGCGAAGGCGGCGCCGTTGAACAGCAGGCCCAGGCCGAACTTGCGCGGGATCGACGGATTGGCGCGGCCCATGGCCACCCAGATCCAGGCGATCACCGGGGCCAGGGTGATGATCGCCACCGAGTTGACCGACTGGAACCACGCGGTCGGGAAGGTCCAGTCACCGAACTGGCGGTTGACGATGTTCTCGGCCAGGAAGGTGAACGAGCTGCCAGCCTGTTCGAAGAACATCCAGAACATCACGTTGAAGGCGAAGATGATCAGCATGGCGATCACGCGGTCGCGCTGCACCTTGCCTTCGCGGATGCCCTCGACCAGCAGCAGGACGGCCAGCGCGGTGAACATCGCACCCAGGATCCAGGCCAGCGCGGTGGCGCCGGTGGCCAGCAGGAAGTACGCGACCGGGATGGCGACCACGGCACCGGCCAGCACCATGATGATGCGGCCGAAACCTTCAGCGCCGGCCGGCGGTGCACCGATGCCCTTCAGGCCGGCACGACCGATGTAGAACCACACCAGCGAGATCAGCATGCCCACGCCCGAGGCGATGAACACGACCTTGTAGGACGGCATCGCGTCGGTACCGAACACCTTGCGGGCCAGGTACTCGGTCAGCACCGGGGCGATCATCGCGCCGATGTTGATGCCCATGTAGAAGATGGTGAAGCCCGAATCGCGGCGCTCGTCCTTCAGCCCGTACAGCTTGCCGACCATGGTCGAGATGTTCGGCTTGAACAGGCCGTTGCCGACGATGATCGTGGCCAGGCCGAGCTTGAAGATGTGCTCCTGCGGCAGCGAGATCATGAACAGGCCGGCGGCCATGATGATCGCGCCGGTCAGGATCGAGCGCTGGTAGCCCAGCACCCGGTCGGCCACGTAGCCACCGAAGATCGCCGCGGCGTACACCAGGGCCAGGTAGGCGCCGTAGATGCGGCTGGCGTCGCCTTCACCGGCAGCGCTGCCGTTGTAGAACTGGGCGACGATGTACAGCACCAAGGCCCAGCGGATGCCGTAGAACGCAAAGCGTTCCCAGAACTCGGTCATGAACAGCATCCACAACGGGCGCGGGTGGCCCAGCGTGGTCTTGAAGTCCGGCAGCGCCGGCTCTGGGGTGTTCGCAGTGGCGTTTACGCTCATGCGGATTTCCTGGTTCGGTGGATGACGAGCACGTCCGCTGTGCAGTTGGAGCAACGCGCGAGGATCACCGACTTCTGGCGTTCACGTCAAATACACGCCGTTTGAGGCAGGTGCCAGCCTGCTCGCTGAACTTGCATCTGAAACGATCCAGCCGCCGGCCGGGATCCAAGCTGAATACGGATCAGTCCTGTTCGGCCGGGGGCGCGGCCTGCAGGCTGGTGCGCACCTGGAACAGCTCGGGGAAGAAGGTCAGCTCCAATGCCTTGGCCAGGAAGCCCACGCCGGACGAGCCACCGGTGCCGCGCTTGAAGCCGATCACCCGCATCACCGTGCGCATGTGGCGGAAGCGCCACAGCTGGAAGGCGGTCTCCAGGTCCACCAGGTCCTCGCACAGCGCGTACTCGCGCCAGTAGCGGTCGGTGTCCTGGTAGATGCGTTCGAAGACCGGCTGCAGGGCGTCGTCGGCTACGTGCGGCTGGGTCCAGTCGTGGGCCTCGTAGACCGCCGGCACGGCATGGCCGAAGCGGGCCAGGTACTTCAGGAATTCCTCGTACAGGCTGGGCGCCTCCAGCACGGTGCGCAGCTGCGCCTGCCCGGCCGGGTCGTGCTCGAACACCTGCAGCATCTGCGCGTTCTTGTTGCCCAGCAGGAACTCGATGTAGCGGTACTGCAGCGACTGGAAGCCCGACGACGGGCCCAGCACGTCGCGGAAGCCCATGTATTCGGACGGGGTCAGGGTTTCCAGCACCGACCATTGCTCGGTCAGCTGGCGCAGCACCTGCTTGCTGCGCGCCAGCACCTTGCGGCACTGCCAGACTTCATCGCGCTGCAGGAAGCCGATTGCGGCACGCAGCTCATGGCCCAGCAGCTTCAGCCACAGCTCCGAGGTCTGGTGCTGGATGATGAAGAGCATCTCGTCATGGTGCGGCGGGCTGGACAGCGGCTGCTGCGCGCTGAGCAGCTGGTCCAGCCGCAGGTAGCCGCCGTAGGTGAGGCGTCCCTGCAGGTCGGTGTGGATGCCGGCTTCGAGATCGCGTTGGTTGTTGTCGACGGACATGGGCGGGACCAGATCGGGGGCGGCAAGGGTAGCGCGTTGCCGCCGCGCTGGCAGCCGCCGGGTCCATACCGGGGCGTGCGGTTGGCCGTGGAGCATCGGCCGATCCCAGGCCTGCGCGTGGAACCGTCCAGGCCGTTGTACTGGCGGTCAGCCTGAGGCGTATTCTGATGCTTTGCAGCAACGACTGAATACGTTGTTGTTATTGGCCCCCCACCCGCCGGCAGGGGTAAAACGGGGAATCCCCGTGTTGCGGCGCAGGAAGGCTATTCCGTACGCGTTCCTTAACATGGCGATTCATATCATTTGTAACTTCTCTGTCGAAGGTGCAGTACGCAATGACGGTTGCCGCTGAATTCAAGATCGAATACCTGCAGTACCTGGATACGGACGGCAAACTCGTCCGCGATGACCTGCCCGCGTCGCTGCGCGACCCCAAGGTCCTGGTACCGCTGTTCAAGCAGATGCTGTTCGTACGTACGTTCGACAGCAAATCCATCGCACTGCAGCGCACCGGCAAGCTCGGCACCTATGCCGCCTGCCTGGGCCACGAAGCCGCACACGTGGGTATCGGCGCGGCGATGCAGAAGGACGACGTGTTCGCGCCTTCGTACCGCGAGTATGGCGCGATGTTCATGCGTGGCGTGCGCCCGCACGACGTGCTGATGTACTGGGGCGGCGACGAACGCGGCAACGATTACGGCGGCAACGCGGCCAAGGACTTCCCGTTCTGCGTGCCGATCTCCACCCAGTGCCTGCATGCCGCAGGCGCCGCGCTGAAGTTCAAGCTCAACAAGGAACCGCAGATCGCCGTGGCGGTGTGCGGCGACGGCGGCAGCTCCAAGACCGACTTCTACGCAGCACTGAATTCGGCCGGCGCCTACAAGCTCCCGCTGATCCTGTGCATCGTCAACAACGGTTGGGCCATCTCGGTTCCGCGTTCGGCCCAGACCGGTGCCGAAACGCTGGCGCAGAAGGGCCTGGCCGGTGGCCTGCACTGCCTGCAGGTGGACGGCAACGACCTGATCGCGGTGCTGGCGGCCATGGAGCAGGCGCGCGAACGTGCGCTGGCCGGCGACGGCGGCACCGTGCTGGAACTGATGACCTACCGCCTGTCCGACCACACCACCGCCGATGACGCGCGCCGCTACCGCGACGACGCCGAAGTGAAGGATGCCTGGCAGCGCGAGCCGATGCTGCGCCTGCGCAAGTACCTGATCAACGCCGGTGTGTGGAGCGAAGAAGAGGAAACCGCCTGGGTCGCCGAGTGCGGCACGCGCGTGGACGAGGAAGTGAACCTGTACCTCAACACGCCGGTGCAGCCGGTCGAGGCGATGTTCGACTTCCTGTATGCCGATCCGCCGCCGGACCTGCTGGCCCAGCGTGCCCAGGCGATCGCCCTGGAGAAGCGCCATGGATGAGATCAAGAACGGCGCGCCCGGCGCGCACACCAACGCCGCCGACAGCGCTGCGGTCGCGCGCGGAGAAGAGAGCATGACCACCACCCCGATCACCCTCATCGAAGCCATCACCCAGGCGCTGGCCTGGGAGCTGGAACACGACCCGTCGGTGCTGGTGCTGGGCGAAGACGTGGGCGTCAACGGCGGCGTGTTCCGCGCCACTGCCGGTCTGCAGCAGCGCTTCGGCTCGGACCGCATCCTCGACACCCCGCTGGATGAAACCACCATCGCCGGCCTGACGATTGGTCTTGCCGCGCAGGGCATGAAGCCGGTGGCCGAAGCCCAGTTCGATGGCTTCATGTACCCGATGGTCGACCATATCGTCTGCCACGCCGCACGCCTGCGTTACCGCACGCGTGGCCGCCTGCACTGCCCGATGGTGCTGCGCGTGCCGTGGGGCGGTGGCATCCGCGCGCCGGAACACCACAGCGAAGCCAACGAGGCGATCTTCACCAACGTGCCGGGCCTGCGCGTGGTGCTGCCGTCGTCGCCGCAGCGTGCCTATGGCCTGCTGTTGGCCGCGATCCGCGAACCGGATCCGGTGATCTACATGGAGCCCAAGCGCATCTACCGCCAGTACAAGGAAGTGGTCGTCAACGACGGCGAAGCCTTGCCGCTGGACGTCTGCTTTGTGCTGCGCGATGGCACCGACGTGACCCTGGTGACCTGGGGCGCGCAGGTGAAGGAAGCGCTGGAAGCGGCCGACAAGCTGGCCGGCGAAGGCATCAGTGCCGAAGTCATCGATGTGGCCACGCTGCGTCCGCTGGACTTCGCCACCATCGCCGAATCGGTGGCCAAGACCGGCCGCTGCGTGATCGTGCAGGAGGCCCCGAAAACCGCGGGCTTCGGCGCCGAGATCGCCGCGCGCCTGGCCGAGGAATCGATCTACGACCTGCTGGCCCCGGTCGAGCGCGTCACTGGCTACGACACCCACATTCCGCTGTTCCGCCTGGAAATGAAGTACCTGCCGAGCGTTGAGCGGATCGTGGCTGCGGCCAAGCGCGCGGTGGCGGCCGGCTGACATGCGGGCCCGCCTTCTGGGGGCTTACCGCAGCCAGTATCCCAACCCGCTCCGGTTCCACACCGGCCAGATCGTCGAAGTAGGTGTCCGTGACGAGGAATGGCCGGCGTTTGCCTGGGTACGCACCAACGATGGGCGCGCTGGCTGGGCGCCCATCGCCTGGTTGCAGCTGCTGGACGAGGGTCGCGCCGAAGCGCTGTGCGACTACGACGCCCGCGAGCTGGATGTGGAAAGCGGCGAGATGGTGAAGCTTCATCACGAACACGGCGGGTGGTGGTGGTCCGAGCGCGCCAATGGCGCGACGGGTTGGCTGCCGGCCCGCGAACTGGAACTGCTGGAAGAGAACTGCAAATGAGCCAGACCAAGAACTTCAACCTGCCCGACCTGGGCGAAGGCCTGCCGGACGCGACCATCGTCGAGTGGTTCGTCAAGGAAGGCGATGTGATCAAGCTGGACGAGCCGCTGGTGTCGATGGAGACCGCCAAGGCCGTGGTGGAAGTGCCCTCGCCGTTCTCCGGCAAGGTGCTGAAGCTGTCCGGCGGTGCCGGCGACATCATCCCGACCGGTTCGGTGCTGGCCAGCTTCGAACTGGACCCGAACCTGCCGCAGCGTGCCGACGGCCAGGACACCGGCCACAGCCATGGTCATGCCACACCGGCCACGCCGGCTGCCGCACCGACCCCGCCGCCGCTGCCGGCTGCGCCGGTCGCTGCGGAGGACGCCAAGCCGGCCGCCGCCGAGCGTGACGACGCCGGTACCGTGGTCGGCGCCATGCAGAGCTCCAACGCCGTGCATGCCGAACAGGCGCTGGCCGTCGGTGGCGTCAAGGCCGTGCCGGCCGTGCGTGCGATGGCGCGCAAGCTGGGCGTGGACCTGAGCCGCGTGGCCGCTACCGGGACCGATGGCGCGGTCACCATGTCCGACGTCAAGCAGGCCGCCGCCAACGGCACCGCCAAGCTCGGCGCTGCTCCGGCACCGGTTGCCGCTGCTGCCTATGCCGCGCCGGTCCCGGCGCAGGTGTCTGCCCCGGTGCAGAGCGAAGCCCGCACCCCGCTGTCCGCCGCCGGCAAGCCGATGCGTACCCAGCCGCCGGGCGTGGTCGCCAAGGGCCAGCCGGAACCGCTGAAGGGCGTGCGCCGCAACATGGCACGCGTGATGGCCGATGCGCACAGCAAGGTGGTGCCGACCACGCTGAACGACGACGCCGACATCCACGCCTGGCTGCCGGGCAACGACGTCACCGCGCGCCTGGTGCGTTCGATCGTGGTCGCCGCGCAGAAGGTGCCGGCGATGAACGCCTGGTTCGACGGTGAAGCGCTGACCCGCACCCTGCACGCACAGGTGGACATCGGCATCGCCGTGGACACAGACGACGGCCTGTTCGTGCCGGCCCTGCGCAATGCCGACATGCTCGACGCACGCGGCATCCGCGAAGGCGTCAATCGCCTGCGCGAGCAGGTGGAATCGCGTTCGATCGCCGCTTCGGAACTGAGTGGCTACACCATCTCGCTGTCCAACTTCGGCATGTTCGCCGGCCGCTACGCGACCCCGGTCGTGGTGCCGCCGTGCGTGGCCATCGTCGGTGCCGGCCGTGCCCGCCACCAGATGACCCCGGTGATGGGCGGCGTGGAAGCGCACAAGGTGATCCCGCTGTCGGTCACCTTCGACCACCGCGCGGCCACCGGTGGCGAAGCCGCCCGCTTCCTGCGCGCGATGATGGACGACCTGGCACTGGCCAGCTGATCGGTGGGTGCCAACCGTTGGTTGGCACATGCACTGGAAAAACGCCGGGCACAGCCCGGCGTTTTTTTGTGCCTGCTCCGTCGCGCTCCATCCACGCATGGCGTGGATCTACACAATGCGGGCGATCAATCGCGCGCGACCAGGCCTTCAGCACGGCTGTAGACCCGCAGGCGGTGGCCATCAGGATCTGCCCCGACAAAGGTGTGGCCGAACTCCAGCGTCACCGGCGCCTGCAGGATCTCCACACCAAGAGCGCGCCACGCATCGTGCATCTGCTGCACGGCCTCCTGGTTGGCGACCACCATCGCCAGTTCGGCGGCACCGGCCTGCGCGGACACCGGAGGCTGCACGTCGTCGCGCTGCCACAGGCCCAGTGCGGCGCCATCGCCGAGCAGGAACAGGGCAAAGCCGGGCGACTGCTCGACCGGCGGCTTGCCGAGGATGCCGCTGTAGAAGGTGGCGCTGGCGGCGACGTCGCGCACGTACTGCAGCAGGGTGCTGGGCGTGAACATGGGGAAGCTCCGTTGTTGGGAGCGCTCATGGTGGTATGGCCCTGCTGACAGATTCTGTCAGTAGCGGCGAGCGTGCTTGACTGCTGTTGCCACTGCCCTGGTAGAGGTCGAGCTTGCTCGACTGCTGTTCGCGAAGATCAAAGGCGGTCGAGCAAGCTCGACCCCTACCAGGAGCAGAGAGCAAAAGCCGCCAACCCATCGCACCAGCAGCAGAAAGCGAAGTGCAAGGACGGTCGAGCAAGCCCGACGCTACGAACGGTCCAGCCAGTCCGGTGCGATGCCCTGCGCCTTCTGCCAGCGTCGCAGCAGGGTGGCGCGTGGCACGAGGTAGTGATCCTCCAGCACACGCGCCTGGCGGATGCGGTCCAGACGGAAATGGCGGAAATCCTCGCGGCTCTCGCACCACGCCGCCAGCATCGGCACCTCATCGAAGTAGCCCAGCGCGAACGGCCAGACGATGCGCTCGCTGCGCTGGCCGTGCGCATCCTCGTAGCCGAACTTCAGGCGCTGCTGTGAACCCACTGCTTCGCGCACGGCCTGCAGACGCGCAGCCGGCACCTTGGCCGCAGCGCGCGAAGGGCCAACGCGCAGGCCACTGTCACGCAAGGCTTCCCGGCGCGCTGCTGGCAGCACATGCGCGATGCGCGCCAGGGCATCACGTGCGGCCTCGGCCAGCGCCGGCTCGGTGCGCGCGGCGACCCAGCGCAGGCCGAGCACCAGCGCATCGATCTCGGCCGGCGGCAGGGTCATCGGTGGCAGGGTGTCGCTCGGCGCCAGCTGGTAGCCAACGCCGGCCTCGCCACGCAGGTCAGCGCCCTGCTCACGCAGGGTCTCGATATCGCGGTACAGCGTGCGCAGGCTGATGCCCAGCGCTTCGGCCAGCGTCTGCCCGGCCACCGGCCGCCGATGGCGGCGCAGCAGCTGCAGCAACTGGGTCAGGCGCAGCGCACGTGACATCAGCCGACCAGTGCGCTCGATGCAACCACGTGCTCACCCGGCTGCGGGGCCAGCGCGGACTCGACCAGTGCCTTGGCGATCTCGCTCGCCGGGTTGATCCGCCATGCCCGTGGCAACACCGGCCCCAGCACGCCGAGTACCTTCAGTGCCAAGCGCTCGCCGCGGCGGACCTCGTTGCGCTCGCCCCCGATCAGCCCTGGGCGGACCAGGGTCAACGAACTGAAGCCCAGCGCACGAAGATCGCGTTCCAGCTCGCCCTTCACCCGGCTGTAGAAGATCGACGACTGCGGGTTGGCGCCGGCCGCGGAATTGAGCACATAGGTCCGGGCGCCCTGTGCCTGTGCGAGCTGTCCGAACGCCAGCGGGTAGTCATGGTCGATGCGGTGGAAAGCCTCGCGGCTGCCGGCCTGGGCAATGGTGCTGCCGAGCGCGCAGATGATCGCGTCCACGCGCGCCCATTCGGGCGAAGTGGGCAACGCGTCGAAGGCCAGCACCGGGTTCTCCAGCTTCCCGTGGGTCAACGCCAGCGGGCGGCGGGTCGGGGCAACCACAGCGCTGCAGCGCGGGTCGTCCAGCAGCCGGGACAGGGTCAGCCCGCCGACCAGGCCGGTCGCCCCCAGCAACATCACGCGCATCACCACCTCCACTGCGGCATCCTGTCGCCCATCGTAGCCGTTCAAGCCATCGGCAGCCGCGCCGATATGCTGGAACCTGCCCCTGCCAGCCCCAGGATTCGCTCCATGACGGACCAGCCCGACCACCGCCCTGCCCCCGGTACTGCCCTTGGGCCGCCGGCACGCGTGCGTGCGGTGGTGGACGATGGGCTGGGTGACCGCGTGGTGCTGCAGGGCGGCGGTGGCGTGGCCCTGCAGCAGCTGTTCGCAGGCGCAGACGCGCCGGAACCGCTGTTGGCGGCGTTCGCCAACGGCATGGCCACGCTGCCCGGCGAACTGGGTGACATGGGTGACCGCCTGCAATCGGCGCAGGCCAGCGCCGATTGGCCGCGCTACGGCCGCGCGATGCGGCAGCTGATCGACAAGTACATCCGCACCATCGAGCAGCATTCGCCGGACGGCCAGCCGGAAAGCCTGCGCCTGTCCGAGCAGCTGCGGCTGCTGCTGGGTGGGGCGGTGGTAGCCCTGCTGCAGCACGACCCGGACCTGCGCGAGCAGGCACAGGCGCTGGCCATGCGCCTGCGCCAGTGGCAGCCGGGCACGGCACTGGAACCGATCGAACAGGGCGTGCGCGAGCTCGGCCACCAGGTCGGCGTGCGCGCCGAGAGCTGGCAGGAGCAGCAGGCACTGCTGCTGGAACTGTTCGCGCTGCTGCTGGAGAACGTGAGCGAGCTGCTGGACGACCGCAGCTGGCTGCAGGGCCAGATCGCCGCGGTACGCCAGCTGCTGGACGGGCCGCTGGAGGCCGAGGCCGTCGAGCGAACCCGCGCCGAGCTGCGCGAAGTGATCTACAAGCAGGGCCTGCTGCGCCAGGGCATCGACGATTCGAAGGCCGCGATGCGCGGGCTGATGGGCGAGTTCATCGAGCGCATGGATGGCATGGCCACCAGCACCGGTGAATACCACGACCGCATCGGCAGTTACGCGCTGCAGCTGCGCGAAGCGCGCAGCATCGCCGACCTCAACCAGCTGCTGCAGGACGTGATGCGCGACACCGGCAAGGTCCAGCAGCAGGCTGCACAGGCCCGCGATCACCTGGCCAATGCGCGGCAGGAAGTGGAACGTGCAGAGCAACGCATTGCCGAGCTTGAGCAGGAGCTGCGCGCCGCCGGTGACCTGGCGCGCATCGATCCGCTGACCCAGGCGCTGAACCGCCGCGGCCTGGACGAACTGCTGCAGCGTGAACTGGCGCGTGCTGCGCGCAACAACTCACCGCTGGGCGTGGCGGTGATCGACCTGGATGATTTCCACCTGACCAACGAGGCGTACGGCCACGCCGGCGGCGATGCGTTGCTGCAGCACCTGGTGGCCGTTTGCAGGCTGCTGCTGCGCGCCACTGACGGCATCGCACGGCTGGGTGGCGACGAGTTCGTGCTGGTGCTGCCGGAAACCCAGGGTGCCGACAGCATGGCCACCGTGCAGCGCCTGCAACGCTCACTGGCGCACCGTGTGCTGACCGTGCAGGACCGGCGCGTGCCGGTGCACTTCAGCGCCGGGCTGGCGCAATGGCAGCCGGGCGACGATACCGAGGCTTTGCTGCGCCGTGCGGATGACGCGTTGTATGCGGCCAAGCGACAGGGCAAGAACCGCGTGCAGGCGGGCTGACCGTCCGGCCCGTCGCGAACCGCTTTGGTAGGTGCCAACCTTGGTTGGCACACGCAGGAAACGAAGCGCCGACCAAGGTCGGCCTCTACCTTGCGACCCGCCGGTGATTACTTGCCGCGCAGCTTCTGGAACCCGGTCACGGCCGCGAGCACGATGGCGCCGGCGATGATGCCGACCACCATGTTACCCACCGCGCTGACCAGCCAGCCCCACTGCCCCTCGCCGCCCATCGCCTGTACTGCGTGGTGCAGCGCCGGTACGTTGTGCACCAGGATGCCTCCGCCCACCAGGAACATGGCAATGGTGCCGGCCACCGACAGGAACTTCATCAGCCACGGCGCCGAGGCCACCAGGCCGCGACCGAAGGCGGCCACGGCCCCACCCTTGCGCGACAGGTACAGGCCGACGTCATCAAGCTTCACGATGCCCGCCACCAGCCCATAGACGAAGACCGTCATCGCCAGTGCAACCACGGCCAGCGTGACCAGCTGGTTGGTGAACGATGCCGTGGCGACCACGCCCAGGGTCAGTACGATGATCTCGGCCGAGAGGATGAAGTCGGTGCGGATCGCGCCTTTCACCTTGTCCTTCTCCCACGCCACCATGTCCACCTGCGCGTCGGCCAGCGCCTTGCGCCGCTCGGCCTGATGCTCGGCGTCGTCCTCGGCTGAGTGCAGGAACCGGTGCGCCAGCTTCTCAACGCCCTCAAAGCACAGGAACGCGCCGCCGATCATCATCAGCGGCACGATCAGCGGCACGTTCCAGCCGCGACTGTGCAGCCAGGCCTCCAGCGCACTGATCGCCAATGCTGCGGGCACCAGGATCACCTTGTTGACCAGCGAGCCCTTGGCCACCGCCCACACCACCGGCAGTTCGCGGTTGGCGTTGACCCCGGTGACCTGCTGCGCGTTCAGCGCCAGGTCGTCGCCCAGCACGCCGGCGGTTTTCTTCGCCGCGACCTTGGTCAGGACCGAGACATCGTCGAGGAGGGTGGCGATATCGTCGAGCAGGGCGAACAGGCTGGCACCGGCCATGGGAAGTCCAGAGAGGGAATGAGCGGATTCTGACCGATCCGGTGTGGACTGCGGAAGACGTCGGATTCACCGCGTGCCCACCGCCCCCCGGCGACACTGCGGAATCCGGACATCGCCGGCCCGTGGCCGGCGCTACCTGTCTTCGTCGCATGGGAGTTCCGCTTGAGCAATCCGCCCACCGCCAATGGCAATCCTCCGCTGGTCAAAGGCATGAACCGGCGCAGCCAGATCCTGCGCCTGCTGATGCGCTATCGCCATTCAGGGGTGTTCTCGGGCATGAACCTGGATGCCGCAGGCAATCCAGCCGACGTTCCCGCGGACGGCAACCCGGAACAGTTCGTCAGCGATCTGGAAGCGCTGGGCCCGACCTTCGTCAAGCTGGGCCAGATGCTATCCACGCGCCCGGACATGGTGCCGGTGGAGTTCGCCACAGCCCTGGAGCGCATGCAGGAAAAGGTGGCCGAGATTCCGGTCGAGCGCATCCATGCGATCGTCGAGCAGGAGCTGGGCGCACCGGTGAACAAGCTGTTCGCCTCATTCGATCCCGAACCGCTGGGCTGTGCCTCGATCGCGCAGGTGCATCGCGCGGTGCTGCACGACGGACGCCAGGTGGCAGTGAAAGTGCAGAAGCCTGAAGTGGCTGCACAACTTCGCTCGGACCTGGAGGCGCTGCGCAGCTTCGCGCTGGCCGCCGACCACCTGACCCAGGTAGGCCGCCGCGTGCGCCTGCGCGACTGGCTCAACGAGTTCGCAAAGACCCTGATGCAGGAGCTGGACTACCACGCCGAGGCCGAGAACCTGGCCCGTTTCGGCCGACACCTGAAGCCGTTCCGCCGCCTGTGGATTCCGCAGCCGCTGTGGGACTACAGCAGCCAGCGCGTGCTGACCATGGAACTGGCCACCGGCGTGCGCGTGGATGCGATTCCCGATGTGCGCCGCACCGAACAATCGATGGACCCGCTGGCGGCGGCGCTGATCCGCGGCTACCTGGACCAGATCTTCGTGCACGGCGAGATCCACGCCGACCCGCACCCCGGCAACCTGCGGGTGATGCCCGATGGACGGCTGGCGATCTTCGACCTGGGCATGGTCGCGCACATGCCGCCGCGCCTGCGCGAGCGGCTGCTGAAGATCCTGTTCGCCGCAGTCGATGGCCGTGGCGAGGAAGTAGCCGACGATCTGATCAGCATCAGCACGCGGCTGGAGGCCTTCGACGAAGAGCGCTACCTGCGCGAGACCGGCCAGCTGATCGCGCGCTACGCCGCCAGCGGCAGTTTCTCCGAAGGCCGCGTGGTGCTGGACATGGTGCGCATCGCCACCGCCTGCGGCCTGCGCACCCCGCCGGAACTGAGCCTGCTCGGCAAGGCGCTGCTCAACCTGGAAACCGTATGCCGCTTGCTGGCACCGGACCTGGATACCCGCCGTATCGTCGAACGCCAGCTGCAGCACGTGATGCGTGCGCGCCTGAAGAAGTCCCTGTCGGCAGCCAACATCGCCAGCGAGGCGATGGAGCTGCAGCAGCTGCTGCGCGATGGGCCGCGCAAGCTGTCGGACATCATGGCGCTGCTGGCCGAGAACCGTCTGCAGATGAAGGTGACGGGCCTGGAAGAATCGCGGCTGATGGAGAACCTGCAGAAGATCGCCAACCGCGTGGCGGCCGGCATCATCAGCGCGGCATTGATCATGGCCGCCGCGATGATGATGAAGATCGACACCGGCTGGCATCTGTTCGGCTACCCGCTCATCGCCCTGATTCTGTTGTTCATCGGCGTAGTGCTCGGCCTTGGCATCGTGACCAGTGCATTGCTGTTCGATCGTCGCGCGCGGGCACGCGAAGAGCGCGGGCATCGCTAGCGAATCTACGAAAACACCCGTATTCATGCGGTTTTTAATGCAATCCAACGAAGCCTTTCACGCTCGTTTTACCTTCTGAGCGCGATTTCGCGCGCGTCATTTCAACAAACATTTCAGTCAGGTTCGTGCATGCACTATCGGGTCATCGGCCTGTCACATGCATGTGCTTGCGGCAGCGCCGGTCGGATGGACACGCGTCGGTACGACGTCCATCACCACCACCCCGTCACTGCCGAAGCTGCCTATGCTCTGGATACTGCTGCTGTCGTTGTTGCTGCTGTGCTGGTTGTTCCTCGCGTCCGGCAAATGGGTGTGGTGGAAGGCCAGTGCGTTCTCGCTGCTGCTGCTCACGCTCAGCGCATGGTGGCTGATCGACAAGCTGTCCGGTGATGGGCTCAACGCCGCCACGCTGTACCACCTCGGCGCCGACATGGAAGGCGCCGGAGTCTCCGACTTCAAGGGCTACATCGCCGGCTTCATCGTGCTGGCGCTGGTCTCGCTGCTGCCGCTGTTCGCCACGCGGGTGAAGCGCTGGCGCCGGCCCGGCCACGGTGGCGTGCTGTTCGCGGGCTTCGCGGCCGTGTGGGTGGCCACGATCATGATCAGCCCGCTGGCCCGCGACGGCCAACGCCTGTACCAGCAGCTGCGCCCGGTCGACTTCGCCCGCATCGCCCCCGAATACCAGGTACCGACGCAGCCGCTGCAGCGCCCGCGCAACATCGTCTGGATCTACGGCGAGAGCCTGGAGCGCACCTACCTGGACGAAAACGTATTCCCGGGCCTGATGCCCAATCTCAACCGGCTGGCGTCCGAGTCGCTGGACGTGCGCAACCTGGCCTCGGCCGAGGGCAGCGGCTGGACCATTGCCGGCCTGGTGTCGTCGATGTGCGGCGTGCCGCTGACCACTTCGCAGGGCGATGAGAACAGCATGGACCGGATGGGCAGCTTCCTGCCCAAGGCGGTGTGCCTGGGCGACTACCTGAAGCAGCAGGGCTATACCAACCATTACCTGGGCGGGGCCAACGGCCAGTTCGCCGGCAAGGGCCAGTTCCTGGCCAGCCACGGTTTTGACGAAGTGCATGACCTCGCCTGGTTCAAGCAGCAGAAAAAGATCGGACGCATCCACTACTCCGCCTGGGGCGTGCACGACGACGTGCTGCTGGATACCGCCTACCAGCGCTTCGAACAGCTCTCGCGCGCCGGCTCGCCGTTCATGCTCACCACGCTCACCATGGACACCCACCACCCGGCGGGCCATCTGCCGGTGTCGTGCAAGGGCGAGCGCTACCAGAGCCAGTACGGCAACATCAACATGCTCAACGCGCTCAAGTGCAGTGACCGGCTGATCTCGCAGCTGGTCGAACGCATCCAGGCCAGCCCGTACGGCAAGGACACGCTGATCGTGATCGCCTCCGACCACCTGGCGATGCCCAACGATCTGACCCACATCCTGACCCGGCAGAAGCGCGAGAACCTGCTGCTGTTCCTGGGCGATGGCATTGCGCCGCAGCAGCTCAGCGCCGACGCCGGCACCACCCTGGATTCGGGTGCGACCCTGCTCAGCCTGTTGGACCCGAACCTGAAGACGATGGGCTTTGGCCGTTCACTGATCGATACCCAGCGCGCGCCCAGCGCCAGCGTGGCCACCCAGCGTGATGGCGGCCGAGATTACCGGCAGTACCTCGCCTTCGCCCGCTCGCTGTGGCTGGGTGAGCCGACCCGCGAGCTGAAGATCGACGGCGATGACCAGGTGGTGGTGGGCCTGCAGCACGTGCAGCCGCCGGTGCTGCTGGAGTACGACAAGGACTGGGGCCTGAAGTCCGTGTATCTGGAGAACACCTCGCGCCAGTTCGATGATGCCGACCCGGACAACACCCTGGCCTATGTCGACCGCTGCACCGCGTTCGAGGACGGCTCGGCCGACGGCGACTGGTGCGCCCTGCTGGTCAACCGTGACAACGGCATCAAGCTGTACCGCGACAACGACCTGCGTGGCGGCATTGCCGTGGACGCACCGCTGGACGCATTCCAGGGCCCGCGCCCGAGCGTGCGCCAGGCGCACATGATCACCCAGAAGGGTCGCCGCACCCGCGCCGGCCAGTACATGCTGCAGCTGGTGGCGAGCACGCGCCCGGATCGCGGCTTCTGGATCGAGGCGGTGTCCTCGCAGCGCAAGGTGGTGCTGGCCCAGCAGTGGGTGCAGCCCGATGCCAACGGCAAGATCAACGTGTCGTTCGGGCTGGACCATGAAGTGGATGATCTGGAGATCCGCGCGTGGTTGAATCATGCCGAGAAGCTGGCGGTGGATACGTTCGCACTGGTGCCCTCGCGCGGCCGACCGCGGGGGTAGGGTTCTTTGCAGGGCTGCGCCCTGCACCCGCTACAAACCGGAGCAACGGCAACAGCGACAGCGTGCATTCCGTGGTTGGGCGGGGCGGTGTCGGAGTGCGGGGACGCCGTAAATCCGTCCCTGGAGGCTTGGCAGCCGCATCCATGCGGCTGACACCCCGCACTCCGACACCGCCCCACCTCTGACAGAGTCCTGCGGCTGTCGGTAGGTGTCGACCTTGGTCGACACTTCTGTCAGATATCGAAATCAATCTGGGGTCAGATCCGTTTTCCGGAGGAAAACGGATCTGACCCCAAAAGCAATTCCAAAAGATCGCGGAAAACTGTCGAAGGCGGGGTGGGTCCGGTTGCGGGGGCGTGAGCCGCATGGATGCGGCGACCGAGCTTACATGGGTGAGGGCGCTTCGCTTGCGAAGCACTGCTTCGCAACCGCCCGAACGCGCAGCCGCCAGCGGCTGGGCCGGGCCCCGGAGGGGTACTTGCAGCGGCCCCCGCAACCGGACCCACCCCGCCATCCCACAGGAAACCAGCTTTTGTCGTTGCCGTTGCCGTAGCTCCGGCTTGTAGCGGGTGCAGGGCGCAGCCCTGCAAAAACCCCTACTCCTGCGGATCGCGGGTGATGTGGATATCGGTCGGGGTCGACAGCGGAATGTTCCGCTCCGCCAGTATCTGCAGCAGGCTGAAGTACAGATCGCTGCGGGTGGCGTAGACCTGCCGCGGGCTGGCCACGTACGCGAAGCTGTTGATGGTGATCTGGCCGCCGGCAATGCTGTCGATGTAGACCGTCGGCGCCGGCTGCTTCAGCACGTTGGTATGCGCGGTGTACGCATCCAGCAGCGCCTGCCGCAGGTTGCCGACATCGGTGCTGGGCGGCACCGCGAACTGGATCTGGATGCGGCCCTGGTTGTTGCCCATCGTCATGTTGCGCACGGTCTTGGTGACCAGCTCGGAGTTGGGCACGATCAGCGTCGACTTGTCGCCCACCTGGATCTCGGTCGAACGCAGGCTGATGCGGCGGATGTCGCCCTCCTGGTCGCCCAGCTTCACCCAGTCGCCGATCTTCACCGGGCGCTCGGCCAGCAGGATCAGGCCGGAGACGAAGTTCTGGGTGATCACCTGCAGGCCGAAACCGATACCCACTGACAGCGCACTGACCAGCAACGCCAGCTTGCTCAACTGCAGGCCCATGGCCGACAGCGCCCAGATCACCGCGATGATGATGCCCACGTAACGGGCAACGGTACTGACCGAGTTGCGTGCGCCCAGGTCCAGTTCGGTCTTGGGCAGGTAGGTGTCGGTCAACCAGCGCTGCACCAGCTGGGTGATCGCCAGGCCGGCCAGCAGCGCCAGTACCGCCAACACGATCCCCGCCGGTGCCAGCTTGGTGCCACCGATATCGAATCCGGTCGTGAACAGTGAAGTGAAGCGCTCCACCACCGCGCCGATGTTGCCGAACGGTGCCACCAGGGCCAGCAGCGCGATCAGTACGACGATGGTACGCAACGCCGCCGACAGCAGCACGCCGGCCTGCTCCAGCCGCGATACGCTCAGGCCGGTGCTGAGCAGGATGGTCTGGCCAACCTTGCTGTCGGCGTTGAGCATCCAGGTGCTCAGGTCATCGACGAACTTGAACAGCAGGGTCGCGGCGAGCACTACGATGCTGCCGCCGATCAGCTGTTGGTTCACGAACTTGGCGAAGTTCAGGTAGCCCAGCAATGTGGCGATGATGGCCGCCACCACCGCAATGTTGCCCGCTACCCGGGCCAGTACCAGCCAGCTGCTGCGACGCACCGGCGTGGCCGCGCCCACGCCATCGGCCTGTGCCTCCAGCTTGGCCTCGGCCTCGGCGGTCTGCCGGCGATGCAGGCGTGCCAGGGTCACCAGCATGGCCATGATCAGGCCGAGGTAGGTCAGCGCAATCAGGCCGTCCAGCGCCACCGTGGTGACGTCGCTGGTACGCGTGGCCTGATCGAGGGCGACCAGCACCGTGCTCAGCCAGGCCAGCGCCGCCGCGCCCCACGCGTACTTGCGCAGCTTGAGTGCGGCGGTGTCATCCAGATTCAGCAAACGCCACGACGGACGCTTGGGTACCAGCATGCACGCGCTGAGCGCCGCAATGAAGGCGGCGCGGAAGGTGGCCGTCTCCAGGCCGTCGGCCACCACCTGCAGGCGCGGCGCGATTGCATCGATCGCATCGAGCGCTGCCATCAGCACCACCACGGCATAGCCGGGCAGCAGCGTACCGACCAGCAGCAGCCACATGGCCAGGCCGGATCGCCGCAGGCGACCGTCCGGCGCACGCTCGGACGCCGCAAAGCGCCGCCCCAGCCTGCGCAGCCACAGCCGCAGCGGGAACATCATCACCAGCGCGGCCAGCAGGCCCAGCAACGGCGTGCCCCAGCCATTGGCCCGGACACCAGCAACAAACGTATCGCGCCCCTGCTCGGCCAACGGCGCAACGCGTGCGATATCGATCGGCAGGCGCTCGGCCACCTTGCTCCACAGCGCCGGAGACAACGGCGAGGCGACCTTCTTCCCCATGTCTTCGGCGCGTTGCGCAGTGCGCTGCTGGTCGATGTCGGCTGCCAGCTGCTGGGCACGCACGGCACTGGCCTTGGCCTGCGCTACCGACGCGGCCAGGCCGTCGCGCTGTTTGGTGATGGTGCGTCGTTGCGCGGCCAGTTCCGGCGGTTCGGTGGTGCCTTCCGCAGGCGTGCCCAGCTGCGCCAGCTGTTCGCTGATCCGATCCAGCTGCGGCTGCAACGCCTTCTCCAGCGCTTCGGCATCGCGCCGGGCCTGCGAGGCATTCTCGGACAGCATCGCCAGTGTCTCGATGGCCTCTGCATCGCCCCGCTTGCGCTCGACCTCCTTCAGCCTGGAATCGATGTCCGCCAGTTGCTGCTTCGGCGTGGGGTCCTCATCCTGGGCCAGCACCGGTGCGGACAGCAGGAAGGCAGTGCACAGCAGCAGGGCCAGCCAAGGCCCCCGTGCACGGATCGATCGCAGGAAAGAAGACACGCCAGCCACACCGTTTCGCGCGGACCACCGCGCCTGCGCGCGACTATACGGCACAGGCGGTAAAGGCCGGATGGTGGGGCAGAGGACCACACCCACCGCGATGGGAGCTTCGACGGGGTGATGGCGCGGGGTGGTCACGACGGGGCGATAACGGCCTGGCGTCAGTACTTCAGGCGCAGCTCTTCCACGACCGGCTGCTGCAGCGCGTACCAGTCCTGGAACTCTTCCTCGGTGATCTCATCGGGCGCATACACCGCCACCGGGTGCCAGTCGTGGTCGGTGGGCAGCGGCTGGCGCGGGCCGGCACGCAGGCTGTAGCTGACGCCCTCGTAGTCGACCAGGTCATCAACCTGCGGCCACTGCTCGCGTGCGAACGCGGATTCACTCTTCAACAGGATTACCTGGTACATCGGCACCTCCACCTCGGTTGGATCAGGAAAACACGGCGCTGGCGGCAGCATACCGCCACGCCGGTGACAACGGGCACGCCGCAGCGGCGACGGAACGTTCTGGACACGGCCATCGCCCCGGCTTCACCCGCCCATGGCAAGGCCATCGGCATCGTGGAGGCCCACCCCTGCCACAACCGCCGATGACCGACCACCCGCCGCTGAAGACCGTCGCCGACCTCAAGCTGCCCCGCTACCTGGGCACCTGGTACGAAATCGCACGCCTGCCGATGCGCCACGAGCCGGAAGGCTGCACCGACGTGTCGGCGCACTACACCCTGCTCGACAACGGCAACGTCGGCGTCACCAACCGCTGCCGCATGGACGGCGACGTCGAGGAAGCCACCGGCGAGGCCTGTGCCATCGACAACGACAGCGCGCGGCTGGAGGTGAGCTTCCTGCCCAAGGGTCTGCGCTGGTTGCCGTTCGCCAAGGGCGACTACTGGGTGATCCAGGTCGCTCCGGACTACAGCGTGGCGCTGGTCGGCAGCCCGGACCGCAAGTACCTGTGGCTGCTGGCCCGCGAACCGCAGCTGGACGCCACCGTGCAGGATCATTATCTGGCCACCGCCCGCCTGCAGGGCTTCGATCTGTCCGAACTGATCCACACCCCGCACACCGGTCGCCCCACAGCCTGAGCCGCCCACTCATGGACCTGAAGAGTGGCTACCCGTGGTGGGCGGTGCGCAACGGCCTGATCCACGCCTTCCCACCGCTGGCGCGGGATCTGCGCTGCGACGTGCTGGTGGTCGGCGGCGGCATCACCGGTTCGCTGATTGCCGACGAGTTGTCCGGGCATGGCCACGACGTGGCGGTGATCGAGCAGCGTGACATCGGCTGGGGCAGCACCGCTGCCAGCACCGCGCTGCTGCAGTACGAGATCGACACCCACCTGCTGGAACTGGCCCAGCGCTATGGCCAAGACGCCGCGGCGCTTGCCTACCGGGCGTGTGCGGAAGCAATCCCAGCGCTGGGCGACGTGGCACGCGGGTTGAAGGACGTGGATTTCCAGCGCATGGACAGCCTGTACCTGGCCAGCCGCCATCGCGACGTTCCGCGCCTGATGGCCGAAGGTGAGGCGCGGCGCAGCATCGGCCTGGATGCCCGTTGGCTGGGCCCGGAGGCACTGCAGGAACGCTTCGACGTGGACGCCGGTGGTGCCCTGCTCACGCGCCAGGCGGCGCGGGTCGATCCGTATCGGCTGACCTATGCGCTGCTGCAGCGCCTGCGTCGGCGCGGCGGCCACGTGCATGACCGCACGGTGCTGCACAGCCTCGATGCCACTGCGCGCGGGGTGACCGCCCGTACCGAAGACGGTGCCACCATCCGCGCCCGCCACGTGGTGCTGGCCATGGGCTATGCCAACCAGCGCTGGCTCAAGCAACGGGTTGCACGCGACCGCAGCAGCTACGCCTTCATCACCGATCCCATCGATGCGGACGTGCTTGGCCGGCTGCGCACCACCATGGTGTGGGAGAGCGCCCGCCCCTACCTGTACCTGCGCGCCACAGGCGACCGTCGCCTGCTGGTGGGCGGGCTGGACGACGCCATCGACATCCCCGCCCGCCGCGACCGGCGCGTTCAGAGCAAGGCCGACAAGCTGATGAAGCAGCTGCTGCATTGGTTCCCACGGCTGGACCCGGTGCCGGCGTTTTCCTGGGCCGGCACCTTCGCCGAAACGGCGGACGGCCTGCCGTTCTTCGGCCCGCACGATCAGTGGGGGCCGCGGGTGCACTTCGCCATGGCCTACGGCGGCAACGGCATCACCTATTCGATGATCGGCGCGCAGCTGCTGCGGGCCGGGATCGAGCGGCGGGCGCATCCGCTGGCGGGGCTGTTCGGGTTCGGGCGCTTGTAGCCTGCAGCCAGGCATGGCCTGGCTCTACCGCGAGCGGGCGCCGACAGGCATCATTCAAGCAGCCCCTGCTAGCGTCGGCCTGTACCGCCGCGTGTTGCGCGGCCATCTGTCCGCTGGAGCACCGTCATGATCCGCCCCCTGACCCTGCTGCTGTGCCTGGCCCTGCCGGGAACCGTGCTGGCCCAGTCCGCCGCCGGCGCCACCGCGCCGCAGGCTGCCGGCCTGGACCTGACGCTGCCGCAGGCGCCGATGCGCTACCTCAACGACCCGGCCCTGCAGCAGGATCCGCCGGGCACGTACTACGGTGACAAGAGCGGCCCGCGCGTACACGACGACGCGAAGATCGCCGACGTCACCGACGACAAGGTCAAGGTATCCGGCAGCTTCACCACCGGCATCGGCTATTCCAAGAACGGTGGCAACAGCCACTACAACGCCGCCACGCTGAACCTGAGCAAGAACTACACCACCGATGAGGGCAAGACCCACGGGGTCAACGTCAACATCCACGTGAGCGAAGGCAAGGGCCCGGGCTTCTTCGGCCCGTACGGCGGCTACTACGGCCGCGGCCCGGGCTATTGGGATTACCCGCCGCCGTTTGGCTGGTAACGCCCCGCGTCGGGCCTGGGCCGACCAAGGTCGGCCACTATCGCTGCGTACGCTTGGTAGGTGTCGACCTTGCATGTGCCGGTGGGTGTCGACCTTGGTCGACACGCTCTGCATTCCGTGCCGGCCAGCGGCCGGCACCTACCCGCACGCGAATCAATCCAGCCAGCCATCGCGCTCGCTGTGCAGGATGCGGCCGTCATAACCGCTCAGGCGCACCTCCACCTTCTGGTTGCGGGCATTGCGGGCTTCCAGCGACCAGGTCGCACCATCGCGTTCCAGCGAATGGATCTCGCGCAGGCCATGCGCCTGTGCCCGTGCCAGCACCTGCTCGGTGGTCAACAGCGCGCGGCTGCTGTGCTCATCGAAGATCTCGCCGGTCTTCGGGTCCACGTAGACCTCGCTGAAGCGGCCATCGGCGCGGCTCACGTCAGCCTCCCACAGGCCATCATCGCGTTCGATCTCGTGGATCTGGGTGTAGCCGGCCTTGCGCAGGGTCTGTTCAACCTGGGCCATGCCCAGCGGCGCAGCCTGTACGGCCGGCGCGACGGCCAGCAGGGCAACAGTGGCGAGGGTGAGTGACTTCAACATGGGGGTTCTCCTGTTCGTGTTCGTGTTCGTGTTCGTGTTCGTGTTCGTGTTCGTGTTCGTGTTCGTGTTCGTGTTCGTGTTCGTGTTCGTGTTCGTGTTCGTGTTCGTGGCCGGACCATCCCGGCAACGCCACAATGCAGCCCGTGGTTAACAGCGCCTTAGCCGGCACTGTTAACCAGCTGTTAGTCACCTCCGCCACACTCACGCCTGGTCCTACAGTCCTCCCCGCGCCCCGATGCTCTCCACCCTGCCCCTGCTGCTGGCCCTGGCCAGCGCCCCGACCGCCGCCGCGCCCGCACAGGACCCGGCGCAGCAGGTCGCGCGCCGCGCCGTGCAGCAGGGCCGCTACGTGCCATTGGAAAGCGCGGTGCGCGATGCGCTCAAGCGCTTTCCGGGCCAACTGCTGGAAGTGGAGCTGGACGACGGCGTCTACGAAGTGGAGATCCTGCGCAGCGACGGCGTGGTGGTGGAGCTGGACTATGATGCGCGCAGCGGAAAGCTGCTGAAGACGGAGCTGGACGACTGATGCGCATCCTGTTGGCCGAAGACGATGCCGCACTGGCACAGCGCCTGGTGCCCCTGCTGGAACAGGCCGGCTACGTGGTGCACGTGGTCGCCGACGGCCGCCAGGCCGAGGAGATCGGCCAGATCGAAGACCTGCAGGCGGCCATCGTCGACCTGGGCCTGCCCGGGCTGGACGGATTGAGCGTGATCGAGCGCTGGCGCGGCAACGGCCGCAGCTTCCCGGTGCTGGTGCTGACCGCACGCGGGCGCTGGCACGACAAGCTGGCCGGCTTCGACGCAGGCGCCGACGATTACCTCACCAAACCGTTCCAGGCCGACGAACTGGTGCTGCGCCTGCGCGCCCTGATCCGCCGCAGCCATGGCCACGCCAGCCCGCGCCTGCACTGCGGACCACTGCAGCTGGACGTCAACGCTGGCCGTTTCGAGCTGGACAGCCAACCGCTGTCGCTCAGCCCGCAGGAGTTCCGCCTGCTCAGTTACTTCATCCACCACAGCGGCCAGGTGATCGGCCGCGACCGCCTGGGCGAACAGGTGTTCGACGGTGGCCACGACCCGGACTCCAATGCGCTGGACGTGCTGCTCGGACGCGTGCGCCGCAAGCTCGGCATCGACCTGATCCAGACCGTGCGCGGCCAGGGCTGGCGGCTGGCCGCGCCGTGAGCCGGCAACCCTCCCTGCGACGGCGCCTGCTGCTGGCTGGCGGCGCCGGCCTGCTGCTGGTTTCGCTGCTGGCCAGCGCGCTGCTGGGCGAACTGTTCAAGCGCAGCGCGCGTGACCGCCTCGACCACGAACTGCAGCAGGACATGCTGACCCTGCTGGCGCAGGCCGAAGTGGACCCCGAAGGACAGCTGCGCCTGCGCCAGGAACCGAATGACGCGCGCTTCCAGCGCGTGTTCTCCGGTGCCTATTGGCAGATTGCCGGTGCCGATGGCCGTGTGCTGCTGCAGTCGCGCTCGCTGTGGGATGAAACCCTGCCGGCCATGGCCACAGGTGCGGCCACCCGCAATCTGGCTGGGCCACTACAGCAATCCCTGCGTGCACGCGTGCAGCAGGTGCGCCTGCCGCGCGCCAGCGCACCGTTCGTCGCCGTGGTTGCCACCGACCGCAGCGCGCTGGATGCGGATGTAGCCGCGTTCCGCAAGCGCACCGCCATCGCGCTGGGCGTGCTGGTCACGGCGTGGCTGGCGGTGCTCGCCAGCCAGGTCCACTTCGGCCTGCGCCCGCTGCATCGCCTCGGTGCGCAGCTGGAACGGGTACGGCGCGGCGATGCGCAGCGCATCGACACGCAGGAACTGGGAGCGGAAGTCGCACCACTGGGTGAGGAACTCAACGCGCTGCTGGACCACCAGCAACGCATGGTCGCGCGCGCGCGCACCAGTGCACAGGATCTGGCGCATGCGCTGAAAACCCCGTTGAGCGTATTGGCCACCGAGGCCGACGGCGACGGCAGGGACTGGCGGGCGACCGTTCGTGAGCAGAGCGCCCGCATGCAGGCCAGTGTCGACCGCTACCTGGCCGCTGGGTTGGCCGCCAACCATCGCCAACGCACCGACGTGGCGACTGTCGCGCAGGCGCTGTGCCGGCTGATGGCACGCGTGCATGGCGAACGCGGCATTGCGTTCACAGCGGAAGGCATTGATCCGGCGCTGCAGTTCGCCGGTGCCAGTGCGGATCTGGAAGAGATGCTGGGTAATCTGTTGGACAACGCCGGGCGGTGGGCGCGACAGCAGGTCACTGTCGAAGCGGAAGCCCACGACGGGCAGTTGCGCATCGAAGTGCGTGATGACGGCCCTGGCCTGGCGGCGGATGCGCTGTCCCAGGTCACACAGCGTGGTGTACGCCTGGATGAGCGCGAGGGCAGCAGTGGATTGGGGTTGGCGATCGTGGGCGATATCGCCGCCAGTTATGGCGGGCGCCTGGCGCTGGAAAATGCGCAGCCCGGCCTGCGCGCAACGTTGTGGTTGCCGGTGGGGTGAAGCGGCCAACCTAACGGTGGGTAGTGCCGGCCGCTGGCCGGCAACCACGTGGTCGCCGGGAACGCCTTGGGGAAGCCGGCCAGCGGCCGGCTCTACCAAGCGCCAATCCGACCGGTCGCCGTACACCCGGTAGGTGTCGACCTTGGTCGACACACATCAAACATCAACGGTGATGCATCCACCAGCAATCAATCGCGTCCAGCACGATGTGGATGATCAAACCGATGCCGAACAACCGCGTTTTCTTCGGCACGCACAGGCCTGCATACACGGCAATCGCCGGTGCGGTGTGCAAGGGATGGAACCCGATGCTGCAGCGGTTCGGTGCATAGATCGGGTCGGCCAGCAGATGGTCCAGGTCGATGATCCATCCCAGCAGCATCAGCAGCCACGCCGAAGCAAAGCGCTTGCGCCAGAACAGCCATGCCAGCAGGGCTGGCACGGCGGCATGCAGGAACAGGTGGAAGATCGCGCGGACGCTCATCTGCAACGGTGGCGCCGGGCAGGCCCGGCGCCGTCCATCAGACCAGCGGTTCGTCGGACAGGTAGGTGTAACCGGTCAGGCCGGCTTCCAGCGCCTCCGACAACTCCTGCGCGCGTTCCGGCGACAACTGGGCCTCGGCCACGCGCTGGGCATAGGTCGCGCGCAGTTCGTCCAGGCGGTAACCCACGTAGTCCAGCATCACGTCGGTGGTGTCGCCACGGCGCTGCTGGGTAATGGCATAGCCATCGGCATCGGCCAGCACTTCCACCGCGTCGGTATCACCGAACAGGTTGTGAATGTCGCCCAGGATCTCCTGGTAGGCGCCGACCATGAAGAAACCGATGCGGTAGCTTTCGCCCGGCTTCATCCTGTGCAGCGGCAGCGAGCTGTCCAGGCTCTCGTTCTCGACATAGGTTTCCACCATGCCGTCCGAGTCGCAGGTCATGTCGGCGATGATGCCGCGACGGTCCGGGGTCTCGTCCAGGCGCTCGATCGGTACGATCGGGAACACCTGGTCGATTGCCCACACGTCGGGGATCGATTCGAACACGCTGAAGTTGACGAAGTACTTGTCGACCAGGCGCTCGTTCAGTTCGTCCAGCACCGGGCGGTGGCTCTTCTCGTCATAGCTCAGGCGCGCACGCACGCCGTGGGCGATGGCGTAGAACAGGTCGTCGATACGCGCACGCTGCGGCAGGTCGATCTGACCCAGCGCGTAGCTGGCCAGGCCTTCGGCATGGAAATGCTGCGCTTCCTGGAACAGCTCCACCGCCGGGCGCACGTCCAGCTCGTCGTGGATCTCGCGCAGGTGCCGAATCGCCGCCGGTTCGTCGTCGTGCTGGTCCGGCACGCGGCCTTCCTGCGCCTCTTCCACTTCCGAGACGTTGGCGATCAGCACCGCGTGGTGCGCGGTCATCGCGCGGCCGCACTCGGTCACGATGCGCGGCGGGGTCAGGCCGAATTCTTCGCACGCATTGGCCAGCGGCTGCACGATGTTGCTGGCATAGGAATGCAGGCCGTAGTTGATCGAGCAGAAGCTGCGCGAACGGGTGCCTTCATAGTCCACGCCCAAGCCACCGCCCACGTCGACGTGGGTGATCTTCGCGCCCAGGCGCGACAGCTCCACGAAGTAGCGGGTGGCTTCGCGCATGCCGTTGGCGATGTCGCGCACGTTGGAGATCTGCGAGCCCATGTGGAAGTGCAGCAGGTTCAGGCAGTCGGCGTACTCGGTGTCACGCAGCGACTTCCACAGGTCCAGCAGCTGGCGCGGCGACAGGCCGAACTTGGCCTTGTCACCACCGCTGTTCTGCCACTTGCCGGCGCCCAGCGAGGCCAGGCGCATGCGCACGCCCAGGCCCGGCTTCACGTCCAGCGCCTTGGACTCTTCCAGCACCAGCTTCAGCTCGGACGGCTTCTCGATGACGATGAAGGTCTGCAGGCCCAGCTTGCGGCCGATCAGGGCCAGGCGGATGTACTCGCGGTCCTTGTAGCCGTTGCAGACAATCAGGCCACCCGGGCGCGACAGCGCCAGCACGGCCATCAGCTCGGGCTTGCTGCCCGCTTCCAGGCCGAAGCCCTCGCCGTGGTGGCTGGCCAGGGTGCCGGCCACGCCGCGGGTCTGGTTGACCTTGATCGGGTACACGGCGGTGTAGCCACCGCTGTACTCCCAGTCCTGCTGGGCCTGGGCGAAGGCCGCCTGCAGCTTGCCCAGGCGCTGGCCGAGGATGTCCGGGAAGCGCACCAGCAGCGGCAGCTTGGCACCGGCCGCGCGCGCCGCATCGACCACCTTGGGCAGCGACACCACCGGGCCGTCCGCCCCGGTCGGTCTCACCACCATGTGCCCGGCCTGATCCACGTCGAAGTAACCGTCCGCCCAATGCGGGATCGAGTAGGTCTTGCGGGCTTGGTCGAGGGACCAATCGGTCATTTCAGTCGGCCTTGTTGGCAGTAAAAGGGGGGGCATGATAACGCCTATATGCCCACAGGTTCGTTATCATGCGCGCCCGCGCCCGTGACAGGTTCCAACCTGAACGGGCCGATCCGTCCGGATGTGGCATCTGTGCCACGCGGCCCCGCCCGCCAGCCCGGCTCCACCCCTCCGAACAGGACTGTTTTCCAATGACTGACAGCAACAACTGGTACATCGAACACTTCGAGCGCACCGGCTCGGCCATCGGCTACCGCATCACCGGCAAGCTGGACGAGGTGCAGTCGCCGTTCCAGAAGATCGAGATCTTCCAGACCACCGACTGGGGCAACCTGATGACCATCGACGGGGCCATCATGCTGACCAGCAAGGACAACTTCTTCTACCACGAGATGATCAGCCACCCGGTGCTGTTCACCCACGCCGCACCCAAGCGCGTGGTGATCATCGGTGGCGGCGACTGCGGCACCCTGCGCGAAGTGCTCAAGCACACCGGCGTGGAGAGCGTGACCCAGTGCGATATCGACGAGCAGGTCACGGTGATGGCGCGCAAGCACTTCCCGGAACTGTGCGACTCCAACGACGACGCCCGCGCCGAGCTGCTGTTCGATGACGGCGTGGCCTACATGACCAACTGCCCGGCCGGCAGCGTGGACGTGGTGATCGTGGACTCGACCGACCCGGTCGGCCCGGGTGAAGGCCTGTTCAACAAGGCCTTCTACGAGAGCTGCTTCAAGGCCCTGAAGGACGACGGCATCCTGGTGCAGCAGTCCGAGTCGCCGCTGATGCAGGTGGACCTGATCAACGAAATGCGCACCGAGATGGGCAAGGCCGGCTTCGGTTCGTTCAAGACCCTGCCATTCCCGCAGCCGTGCTACCCCACCGGCTGGTGGAGCGTGACCATGGCGCGCAAGGGCGACAGCAGCTTCGATTTCCGCCAGGCCGACTCGGCTGCCAAGACCTTCAACACCCTGTACTACACCGCCGCGCTGCACACCGGCGTGCTGGTGACCCCGCCGTTCGTGCAGGCGGCACTGAAGTAAGGCGTGCCGACCAACGGTCGGCACCCACCCATGCAAAAGAAAAACCCGCGCTGTCGCCAGCGCGGGTTTTTTCATGTTCCGGTAGTGCCGGCCGCTGGCCGGCAACCTCATGCAACGATCAGAGCGCCCAGATACCGGCAATCACCGCCACCACCAGGCCCCACTTGATCAGCTGGTAGGCCACCACGCTGCGCTCGCGCAGTGCCTTGGCCTTCAGGCGCACCTTGTAGACGCTGCCGAACGCCTTGTTGACGCCACCGGTCGGGTCACCCGGCAGGTTCGGCGAGGCACCACCGGCCAGCAACGTGGCCGCCACCGCGCGGTTGAACAGCCCCGGCAGGCCGAAGCGCAGCGGGCGGGCGATGTCGCAGAACAGGATCACGCGGTCATCGGGCGTCTCGTTGTGCGCGTGGTGGATGTAGGTCTCGTCGAACATCATCCACTCGCCATCGCGCCAGCTCTTCTTGATGCCGTCCACTTCGATGTAGCAGCCGTCGTTGTTCGGCGTGGCCAGGCCCAGGTGCAGGCGCAGCGAACCAGCGAACGGGTCGCGGTGCGGACGCAGCTCGCTGCCCGACGGCAGCTGCGCGAACATCGCCGCACGCACGTCCGGTAGGGACTCCAGCAACGCCGTGGTCTTGGGGCACATCGCCTTCGCCGACGGGTGCGACGGGCCGTACCACTTCAGGTAGAAGCGCTTCCAGCCACGGCGGAAGAACGAATTGAAACCGGCATCATTGAACGTGCTGGACGCGGCGATCTTCTGCGCATCGCGCAGCGCCAGCGCCTCATCGCGGATCATCTGCCAGTTCTGGCGCAGCGGCTCCAGCTGCGGGAACTCCTTGGCCGGATCCAGGAACGGCGTGGTCGGCACCTTCGAGAACATGTACATGACCACGTTGATCGGGGCCATGAAACTGGAATGGTCCAGCAGCTGGCGCGACCAGCGCGCGCGGACCTTGCCACGGAAGTGGATGTACAGCACGCAGGCCACGAACAGCGCTGCAATGACGATTTTGATGATCAAAGCACTTTCCTCCAGCCGCGGCCGGAACGGGAATCGGGGCGATGCACGGCCTGGTGGCCAGCATCGGTAAGGAACGCGGCAGGGAACGGGGACGTGCCGAAGGGTGCGGCCGCCGATGTCGCGAATTAACAGCTTATGGTCGGCAGGCCGTGCGTCGGGGTCAAGCCGGACGTGCGCGACGTTCAGCGGGCCGCGGATGAACGAACCGATGCGACGCCCAACCTATTGATTCGGAAAGAACCGCCGACCAAGTGAGACATAATTGTCCGATTGAGCGCGACGAACTGTTCCAGCCACGCCCCTGACATTTCTCCGACAAATCGTGGAATAGCGAACTGGCGAGTACTAAAATTAACGAAAACTTAGTAACTCCCTGTAACACCGGTTCGCTTGACGCTCTGCGCCACCCACCGGGTCGTCCGAGACCCCGACATGTATCTTCCTGCTCTGCCCCCCTCCTCCTGCGGCGATGAGGCCGCCACCCCGCTGCTGCTCAAGCGCGGCGAACGCTTCCTGGCCCCCGACGTCTATCGCACCTGCCTGGACGGGCGCGAGGCAGTCATCAAGGACTATTCCCGCTATCGCGGCACTCCCGTTTCGCTGATCGCGCGACTGATGGTGCGCCGCGAGGCCCGCATGCTGCAGCGCCTCGGCGGCTGGAAGCACGCCCCCGCGCTGCTCGGCACCCTCGGTGGCCTGGCGCTGGGCATGGAGTTCATCCCCGGCCAGACCCTGAGCACCGCACAGGCCGTCGGCAATGAGGTGTTCGAGCAGCTGCAGCACGCGCTCAGCCGCTTGCACGCCGCCGGCATCACCCACAACGACCTGCATGGCACCAACGTGGTGATCAGCGGCGGCGTGCCGGTGCTGCTGGACTTCACCTCGGCCTGGCGCGCCCCGCGCTGGCTGCGCCGCAACCCGCTGAGCCGGCAACTGAGCCGCAGCGACATGAAGAACCTGCTGAAGATCCGCCAGCGCGTGACCGGCCAGGCGCCAAGTGCCGCGCAGGCCGCACTGGTGGCCGACCCGGGCTGGGTCGCTGCCGTGCGGCAGGGCTGGAAGCGGTTCTACAAGTGGGCCAAGCGGCGGTAAGCGCCGCGTCTTTCGGGCGGCGATGGATCGCGAGATGAGATGGGACAGCGCCGGGGGGCTGCGTGCCCCGACGGGGACGATGCCTCGGGGGGTGCGTGCGCCGATGGGGACGACATCTCGGCGGCTGCGTGCGCCCTATCAGGTAGAGTCGACTGTTAGTCGACTGCTCTTCGTTCCGAAGCCGAAAAACCCCGCGCTGCGCGCGCAAGTCGACTAACAGTCGACTCTACCTCGTCCCATTCCGGCATCCCTGTCGTGTGCCGGCAGCCCGCGGCGCACTTACAACGCGTCCGCGTCCAACTCACCGGTACGAATACGCACCACACTGCCCAGGTCGTACACAAACACCTTGCCGTCACCAATCTTGCCGGTGCCGGCGGCCTTCACGATGGCCTCAACCACGGCCTCCACCTGGTCATCGGTCACCGCCACTTCCAGCTTCACCTTCGGCAGGAAGTCGACCACATACTCCGCGCCGCGGTACAGCTCGGTGTGGCCCTTCTGGCGACCAAAGCCCTTCACTTCCGTCACCGTGATCCCAGTGACCCCACGCTCGGCCAGCGCTTCGCGCACGTCGTCGAGCTTGAACGGCTTGATCACCGCCATGACCATCTTCATCGTCTATCTCCTGTCTTCCGGCGTGGAGGATAGCGCCTGAACGCGGCCCGTGCGAAGCCGCTGCGGCCTGTCCGGGCAGTGGGTGCCAGCAGTATCCTTGTGCCTGAATGGCCTGCCCGCGCCGGATGCACGGGCCCACCCCCACGGAGCACCCCATGATCGACCTGAATCAAATCGATGACCTCGCCCGTCGCCTCAGCGACCTGGTGCCGCCGGGCCTGCGCGAATCGCGCGAGGAACTGCAGGCCACCTTCAAGAGCGCGCTGCAGGCCGGCCTGGCCAAGCTGGACCTGGTCACCCGCGAGGAGTTCGAAGTGCAGCGCGCCGTGCTACTGAAGACCCGCCAGAAGCTGGATGCGCTGGAAACCGCCGTGCGCGAGCTGGAAGGGCGCGGCGCCGCAGAATGAAAAAAGGAGGCGCACCGCGCCTCCCGTTTACAGATTATTTCCCGGATGGGGCCTTGCAGCAAGGCCCACCGGGCGCCCTAGACTCGCCGGCCTGTCGATCCGGCAGGACACGCGGGGGCAGCAGCGATGGCGCAGGACACCGATTGGACACCCGTTTCGCATGGCACCTGCGACCAGGTCGCCGGGCCGTTCTATCACGGCACACGCGCTGATCTGGCGGTGGGCGAGCTGCTGAGCGCGGGCTTCCGCTCCAACTATCGCGACAGTGTGGTGATGAACCACATCTACTTCACCACGATTGCCAAGGGCGCCGGGCTGGCTGCGGAGATGGCCAAGGGTGAGGGGCGGCCGCGCGTGTATGTAGTGGAGCCGACCGGGCCGTTTGAAGACGATCCCAATGTGACCAACAAGAAGTTTCCCGGGAACCCGACGCGGTCGTATCGGAGTGCGCAGCCGTTGCGGGTTCTTGGGGAGATTACGGAGTGGGAGCTGTATGACGCGGAGTTCGTCCAGCAGTTGAAGGCGTTTGTTGCTTCGGGGAGTGGGGAGATCATCAATTGATGGCCAGCCCAACAGCCGACTTATGTTCAGCCCTCACCCGCTCCCGAAAGCAGTCACTCAATGGACGGGCCTCAATCCTCAAGCTTGGCAATACCGAACGCATGACGATACTCCCCACTACGGACTAGTTCATGGACGATCTCACGAATGGTCTCCATTCGAAGATCTTCAACGATGACCATGTCTTTGGACCAGAAGAATCTTCCCGACAAGCACTCACCACTCGCCCTGTATCTGGCAACGATCGCCTCAATATTCTTCATGGTGAAGAACGTTGATGTTCTTACCTCGCCCTGGGGAAGCCTGATGACTACGTCAACATTGTCATCGAGAACGTCGTCGACTGCGCCGAGCAGAGTCACCTCAACTTCGCCCAGCTTACTTACCGTAGACATCCTGCAACCTCCTGATGACCTGCTCTTGGTTATCCTTCGAGCTCTTCGCAAGGATCTCCACCGAGCTCTCCGATTGCCTGGAATAGACACGGGCACCGTCACGCGCGCGCCGGTATGCACCGTGAAATGATGCTTTTTCCAGCCCCCGGAATTCATGTCACATGCAAATACCATCCCGGAAAAGTCAACATCCACCGCGAGCGTGCTATCGGAGAATAGTCAGCCATTCATGTCTTCGTACTGCACGAAGAATCTATCCATGTCTCCAAACGAGCCCCTACTGAGATATTCAACTGCCTCATCGAAATTTTCTTTCTCGTCGTCAATGACGCTGTACCACCCGCCAAGACCATCCACGTCGTAACCTCGCGCGGTGTGCCTCCACAGCTCTATCCCGACTGGACGCTGGTTCAAAGAGCGCAGCAGTCTCATGAACTCAAGCGCATCTCCTCTTGCCAACGCGAGAGGGGGAAAGTTCTCATCAACCGATATCCCATGTCGCTCTTGGAATGCAAGAAGGTCACGATGCGTGGTGCCGCTCACGTTATTTTCCATCAGGCCTGAACAATCTGTGGTAGATCTCATTATTGGAGTTCTTGATGTACTCAAACGTACCCTTGACAGTGCCCTTGCTTCCTTCCATTTCACCACGAACCGTCAGCATTTGAACTGCTTTGCCACGAGAGTCCTGGACAGTTTTTACTTGCCCAAATCTGGCAGCATACGCGTCCACCGCAGACGGGAAGGAATGGAACTTGTCCGTTTGAAGGGCAATACGCCTGGCGGTAGTTGCCCGCTCAAAGAATTTCTGGGCGATCTTATCAGCCCCAACTGCCGCATGCCTGGAGACCACTGCTTCAGCTCGTGCGGCGCCTGAGAACTCCGGCAATGCCGCCATCTGCACTGCCACAATTGCATCGCCGGCCGCCCTGTACTGGTCGACAAGCGCGTCCTGGGCAATGGGGTCGCCAATGAATCCAACCTGCGCACTGAGATCTCTTGTTTCTGCGAACCAATTACCGACGCGTCCGGTGACATCCCACCAGGGAATGTCCTCACTTCGTTGATGCCCGAAGGCCTGCCGGCCATCGGGATCGATAAAATTGTAGGGGCTGTTGTCGGCATACCGATAGCGGTTGAACGCACCCACGGGGCTGCTATAGACCGTGACCGGATCAACCGACAGGAACCGCCCGATCTGCGGATCGTAGTAGCGCTGCTGCATGTATACGAGCCCGGACGCGGCATCGGAGACATGGCCGGTGTATCCCACGCCATCGATGGCCTTGCCGATGGACTGGCCGTAGGGCTCGTACTGTGTCCGCTCGGTCACCTGCCCTGCCGCATTGCTGGTTGCCACCGGGCTTCCGAGCGAATCCACGTGCTGATAAGTGACCACGCCACCCTGGCGCTTGGCCAACAGGCGGCTGCCCAGCATGATGAACTCCGCCGCCCCGCCGTCACGTCGCTGCTCATACAACAGCTGTCCACCCTGTCCATAGAACGAGCGCAGCCGATCACCGCTACCATCGGAGGTCACCGTCCGACGGCCGGCGGCATCGTACTGGTAACTTTCCAGGCCCTGGATGGTGCGTAAGCGGTTGCCGAGATCGAATTCGTGGACCCGACCATTCTTGCTTCGCAGATTGCCCTGGGCGTCATAGGACAGCCCGATGATCGTCGCGCCATCCGCATTGAGGATGTTGGCAAGGCGATTGCGCTCGTCGTACCAGTAGCGGTAGTCCTTGACGCCGCCCAGTGAGGCGGACAGCAGGTTGTCGCGCGCGTCGTAACTGTACCGATGCCAGTGATCACCGCCGAAGCTGGCCGAACCGGCAGCAACCAACCGCTGGCCAGCATCGTACTGCAACGTGCGATCGAAGCCGGCACCTTGCTGCAGATCTGCAATCCCCGTGACGTTGCCGATCGCATCGTAGCTGTAGCGATAGGACATGGCGCCCGCGTCGGTCTGCTGATACGGAAGTTGCCGCGCGTTCAACTGCGTCGCATGGACAATACCGTTGCCATAGCTGAAGGACTGCACCGACCCGGTCGGGTGGTAACGCACACCGGAGGCGTAGCTGACACCGCCCGCGGAGACACTTAGCGGCTGCCCCTGGGCATTGTTGGCGTAGCTGACTGTCAGACCGCCCGGATAGACCACGCTGGCCAGCGCGCCCTGCGCGTCGTAACCGTACCCCATCGACCAGGTTGGGCGTCCGGTGCTGGCCGCGCTTTCGCCCACCAACAGGTTGCGCTTGTTGTACTGGAAGGAGTTGACGATGGTCTGCCTGCCCTGGTCGTTCCAGGTGGTGACGCTCTGTACTTCGCCACTGTTGCGATAGCTCAAGTCCTGGTCGCCGTTGCGATCAGGGAAGCGTATCCGCACAACACGATTGAGTGCGTCGTAGGCACGATCCACACGGCGCCCCGAAGCCGAGGCCTCGGCGCGGTTGCAGGCACCGGTGTCGGTCAGATCAAGCCCGGACGCCGTCCACGCAATGTTACCCGCGGCATCGTAGTCCACCACGGTAGCGCCAGTTTCCGGCTCGATGGTCTTGCACAGCCGCTGGTTGCCATCGTAGACATAGGTCCGCGTAACCGCACGGGGCGACTGCCCGCGGACGACCGACACCGTATGCGTGTTCGATATCGCGGTTGCGCCGCGTCGATCAGTGGCCACCGCATGGAATCTGTAGCTCCCTGCACCCAGGCCGGAAACCGTGAACTCGTAGGGTGCGGCGCCAACCACTGCGACCTGATTCCCATCGCGATAGAAAGCGACCTGCGCCACGGCATCGTCGGGATCGCTGGCGTTGGCAACCAGCCGGATCTCTCCCGGACTTTCCACCTGCACGTTGCCAGGTGATACCAGCGATATCGTCGGTGGGCTGTTGACCGGCACGCTGAAGGTACCGCCGTTTGCCAGCACATTGTTGCCGCCGCCGACCGGCGATATGCCATGCAGATAGATCTTCTTGCCACCGTGATCGCGCACCATTGCGTCGGTGATCGGAATGCTGAAACGGTACGCGCCACCACCACCCTTGCATTGATTGTTGATGGCAGGCTCGCTACCCAGGTTTGCGGTGGCGATGCCATAGCCCACACCCGTTCCATACGGACCTCCAAGATAGAGGTGAACCGGAATCGAACCGTTGAAGTGCGTTGCGCATGCCCAACCAAAGATGGCACCGTTGGCCACGCCGGTGTCTCCAATCACGCGTGAACCATAGATCGTCCGGGCTGGCGTGGTGGTCACCGCGCCGCGGGTATCGCGGGCCTGCACCTGGAGCGTGTGCGGTCCCTCGGGAATATCGCTGTAGGTCCATTGATAGGGTGCACCACTGGTTGCCCGGGCATTGCCGTCGACCAGGAATGTCACCTGCGATACGCCGTCATCGGGATCGGACGCATTGGCCGAGATCAGCGTGGACCCGCCCTCCGCCACCACGACACCGGCCGCAGGCGCGGTGAACGCGACCGACGGAGGCGTGTTGTAGGGAATTCGGAAGTTGCCCGAACCACCAATGGTCAGGTTGGGCGCGCCCACCGGTGAGATTCCATGGATGTAGATGGGCTTGTTGGCATGGCTGACCGTCCAGTCCCCCTGGATCGGAATATAGAAACGATAGGCGCCGCCCGCTGCTCCGCAGGCGGTGGCGACGCCAGGTTCGCTCACGCTGCCGGCGCGGTAGCCACCCACCATGACCGCACCGTCGGCACCCGCAGCGCCGCCCAGGTACACATGGACGTCGATCGGATCATTGATGCCGCTGGAGCAGGCCCAGCCGGTGATCTGCCCGTTGGTGATGCCATCGATATTGCCGCGGATGGTCGATCCGACGACGTTGACCTGCACGTTGCTGGAGCTTGGGCCAAACCAGGTCACCCCGTCCTGCACCATGCGCCACTGGAAGTTGTAGCGGCCCGCATTCCGCGGTGCGGTGACCGTGAAATTGTAGGTGGCGGTCTGCCCTTCGCCGACGCTGCCCGGGGTGGGAACACGGTGCAAGCCCCATGTCCAGTTGTCGCCCGGGTTCTGCGAGCCCAGATTGACGTTCTGCGCCGCCGTCCACACCAGCGTACCGGTGTTGCGCATGGATACGCTGACGTTGTAACGCTGGCCCACCACCATCGTCGTGGGAACGCTCTGACCGGCAAAGATCGACGCGTGATACTCGGGTTCGGGGGGAAGCTCCGGGAACTCCGGGCAGAATGCCCGCAACGATGATGAAGTAGCCGCAGCCGCCGACCTGAGCATGCGGGGCTCTTCGCAGAAGGGGGCGGCCTTGGCAGAGGAAGCTACAGCAACACCAAGAAGCAGGGCGAGCGCAGGAAGAGCCCGTACCACGGCAACGACAACGTACTTCAACATGCGAAGCATTCCTTGAATCGCAGTTCCACCTGCCTCCCGCGCGCTGCGCCGTTGGCCCCCTTGTACGCGTATCGGCGTGGACGGAACCGGAGTCGACCCTGACCTTGTTCCCCAGGCAGGATCTGCAGCCACATCGCGGCATCGGTCGTCGAACACGGAAGATCGCAACGCGCTGTATATCACATCGGTCATGCCCGCTGCACGAGCGCAGAGCATCGCCCTGCCGATTGCGTTGCCATCTTCCGCGCAGCCATTGCCTGCTGTAGGCTGCTGCGGCCAACGGAGGAGCAGCCTGCAGCGCAGGTCGCGAGACGCACTCCAGTCTTTGCAGAAACGGGGGCATGCCAACCGGCCCAGCGCGCGCCGCGGAGGTTGGTGTGTACAGGCAGGAAGATGGGCTCACGAGGAAGTGGGAATGCATAATCGATCGTCACGTCGCCGGAAGCTCGTGCTTCTTCTGGCATGCATCACCGGGCCGGCAGTGGCTCAGCAGTACTCGCGCACCGAGCAGATCACCTATTACGACAGCACCAGTGCATGGGTACTGGGCCAGGTTGCCACGCGCACCATCAATGGCGTCGTCACCGAGTCGACCACTTACGACACCGGCACGGCCCTTCCAGCAACGCGCAGCGAGTTTGGCATCCTCAAGACCAGGCTTTCCTACAACGGTGACGGCACGCTGGCCAGCAGCGTCGACGGTGCCGGCAATACCACGCGCTACGGAAGCTGGAAGCGCGGCATACCGCAGTCGATCAAACGCCCCGACGGTACCACCCAGATCGCCGCAGTCAGCGACCAGGGCTGGATCACCCAGATTACCGACGAGAACGGCAGCATCACCACCTACGGCTACGACAGCATGGGCCGGATCAACCGGGTCACGCCTCCGGCTGGCGATACGGTCAACTGGACTCCGACGACCCGGATCTTCGAGTCCGTTAGCGGCGAAGAGCATGGCATTGCAGCAGGCCATTGGCGGCAGACTGAAACCACCGGCAATGCGGTCACTGTGACCTACTATGACGCCCTGTGGCGACCGCTTACCGTTTGGCAGTACGACGCTGCACGTGTGGCCGAAAGCCAGAAGTACACCCGCTTCGCCTATGACAGCCAGGGCCGTAAAGTATTTGCCTCCTACCCTTCAGCTGCTGCCAACCCGAGTACGGGCGTGTGGAGCGAGTACGACGCGCTTGGTCGGTTGACGGCGTCCAGCCAGGACAGCGAGCAGGGCCTGCTGATCACCACCACGGCCTATGGGGCCGATTCTTCTGGAGCGTTCACCCTGGTGACACAACCAGGAGGTCTTCAGACCCGCACGTGGTACCAGATGTTTGCAGAGCCCAACTACGAAGCCCCCGTAAAAATACGCAAGGCGGATGGAACCATTACGACCATTGCCCGGGATGTTTTCGGGAAACCGGTCTCAATCAGCCGCTGACGCCAGGTCACGTGTTGAAATCACCCCCGTACACAGTGGCAGGAGAGCAACGGATGGAACATACAAGGGAAACTGCCAGGTGGCTGACGGTGATCTTATCGCTGGGGCTCGCATTGGAGGCCAGTGCAGGCAACCAGCTCTCCGTGGCCGATGACTATCCCGCGCGGCTGCGCGCGAGTTCAACGGTGCAATCGCTTTCCGCCGAAGACGCTTTCGGCGACAAGCTGGGCCTGTATACGGGCTCACTGGAGTTCCTGCAGACAGACCTGGTACTGCCGGGAGGCCCCGGCCTGGACATCGAAGTGAGCCGGAAGCTGACTGTGGGATCGCAGGGCGGTACGCGCTTCTTCTCAGACTGGGACCTGGCCATTCCCTCCGTACACGGTGTTTTCAGCGAGCAGGGCGGATGGAACTCCGGACTTGACGGCCGCAACCTCAATCGTTGCTCCAAGTATGCCTGGCCCGCTGTTGAGATCGTCCAGGGGGAGTCACCATCGCGGCCGAGACCCGAGCGCCAGGTGATGCCCGAGGATTTCTGGCATGGCACATTCCTTTACCTGCCAGGTGTAGGCGAAGAGGAGATCCTGAAAGTCCAGGAGAACGCCCGGCTTCGCCCAGGCAACGGCGGTACGTACCCGCTGACCACAAAGTCGGGCGCGGCCATCCGCTGCATCGCGATCAAGGGCGGTGCCGAGGAAGGATTCGAGGTACTAACCCCGGCAGGTATCACCTACCAGTTTGCCTTCATGGTGAAGCGGTTCGAGCTTCCAATCGTGACGTACGGCCCACAGCCTGGCGGAAACAGCAACTTGACGCCAACGCGCTACGTACTGCAGCGCGCCGACCATCGCCTTTTCCCGGTGACCGCCCGCGACCGTTTTGGAAACGCCCTCAATTATGAGTGGGACGCACCGAGCGGCCAGCTGCGCCGTATTTCCTCCACCGACGGAAGATCTGTCGAGTTCTCCTACAACGGCACGCGCATTTCCCAGGTCCGTGCTGCTGGGAGAACCTGGACCTATGACTACCCCGCAGGCGTACTGACGACGGTAACCCTGCCTGACAACTCTTATTGGTCCTTCACACCTGGCTTGACCATGTCGTTCGAGGCAGCAGGAAACGTGCCGGCGTTGCGTGCATTCTGCAACAATCCGGGCGTTCCAACTTACAGCTCAGTCGCTTCAATGCAGCACCCCAGTGGAGCGGTTGCCACCTTCACGATCACGCCAACGCTGCATGGGCGCTCGTATGGATACTACAGTTGCAGCGCCCAGCCCAATACGGCGTTGATACGGGAGACAATGGAGACCTTCCCAGCCCGCTACTACGCCTGGTCCCTCACCAAGAAAGTGGTCAGCGGCCCAGGACTGCCAGCACCCTACGAATGGACCTACAACTATGGTCCAGACAATGGTTGTTACGTAAGTGGTCTGGCTGCCAACGACCCGATGACCTGCAAACCGAATTCGCCAATGGAGAAGCAGGTCGTGGTTGTGGAGCCCTCTGGCGCAACGGTGCGACACGTTTTCAGCAACAAGGCAGATCATTCGGAAGGGTATCCCCTGCGCGTCGAACGCCCCGGCAGTGTGCAGACCACCAGCTACGAGTTCGGCGATCCAGGCCAGTTCCCGTTGTATGCTGGAATCAGCATCATGCCAGCAGCAGGCAGGGGCTGGTATCTGTCCAGGATCAATCCCCTGCGCGAGCGTTCGACACTTCAGGATGGGGTGAAAAGCAGTTGGAGGGTGAATGCCTTCGACACCATGGCGCGCCCCACAAGCATCACTGAATCGAGCGCCGTCCAGCCCTGAACTGTACGGACGCGGGATATCCCAGGTGCACCTATCGAGTGGGTACTACTCGTGGCTGAGGAGAGCAGCCACGCTTGAGATGAGCGTGCCCAGCTGTTCGGGTTTCAGGTCCCCACGGGACGGAGGCTGGACATGAATCTCGCTTCGATCACCAGCGTGTCTGCTCTCAGCAGGGACCCGACGCTCACGCTGCAAGAATGCGGTCGAGCGGCGAATCTGCTTGAGTTCGAATGAACAGTTGGCCGGCCCCTACTTGAACATCTCCACCAGATCATCGCCTCGATATGGCCCTGGAGAATCGAGAAGTTCCTGACCGGCCCGGCACGATTGCCAAGTGCGTTGCACTCACGGCGAATGGACTTGTCACCAGCGACCACGCAGGCAACGAAATGGTCCTGATGCACTTGAACATAGATCAGCTGACGGCGAAGAATCCCCGTCCCCTTCTCAACTCCACGCGCCCAATCGCCATCCATGTGCCAGCATGCCTCTCCATCAATGCGTCGCCTGCGTCCACGGCACGCTTGAACCCCTTCGCAGCAGGTACAACGCAACCAGGAATGGCCACAGCGAGTTGATCGACGAGAACAGGCGCTGTGTCAGCCCCCTGAACCCCTCCGGATCCGCTCCCACCACGTTCAACCAGAGATAGACGATGCCCACGATGCTCACCATAGCAGTCACGGCGTACGCCCTGCGGTTGGCAGACCACGCGCTCATCTCGATGTGCGACATCGCCGGTGCAATGATGTTTGCGATACCGATGGTGTAGAAGCCGTGCATCGGATGGCCCATGGGCCAGAGCCCGTTGGTCAGCATGGAGATGCCAAAGATCGCCCAGCAGATTGCGCCTACGGCAATCCGCCGACCGGACTCCTGCCATGTCCCGATGGCAAACGCCACGAAGCCTACGCCAGAGCCGATGGCGGCGATCCTGGCGCAGATGCTTGCAAGCGTTGGCGCCTGCAGCAGCTCGCTGGCGTGCTGGGCAAGCGGGTTGTAACCCGGCGCGAACAGGGCAGCGACGCTGGTCCAGAACAGGAACCACGGAAGCGGGAGCAGACCCGCAGACAGAAGAAGTCGATTGCGGCGTAACACGTCCAGTGATCCTTGTAGCGGCCTGCGCCGGTGGGTGGAGTCCGTTCAAACGCCGCAGAACCTTCCTGCTGCGGGCAGGACAGTTCCTGGTGACTACAGCGGTAGTCAGATTCTGCGTGACGCCCCACGGGGTCAATAGGCAGAAAGTCACTCACGCATGGAGGCGAATTACGCGGCATCCATCAGCGACCGTCAGACCAATGCTGTCGCATTTGCCGCGCCCTACATCTCTGACGGAAGGTTCTGACGACTCCGTTCCAGAAGTGCCGCTGCGCCAAGCACGCCAAGGCTCTCGCCGCATCCGGGGCTATGCGACAATGCCAAAAGCGTCTCGGGTTTTGGCGGCATTGACCCCTACCCGTTGGCATTCCGCACAACAGCAGGTAATCGTTACTGCGCCACCGTGCATCGGTGGTCGGGACTCGAAAACCCGGATTGCTAGACGTAAGTTTGCGCTTGCCAGCCGGCACCACCGCACGTGGTGCCGGCTGGCAATCCGTCTGCCGGCTATGGCGGGCGGGGCGTGGGGGCCTCGTGCCCGCCGGCTTTGTCTAGCAACCGGTTTTCGAGCCACGCTCTGCCCGCCACCTTTATCGGTGGCGGCTTCTGCCTGCTTGCACGGAGCCCGCCATGACCACGCCGCACTCCCCTCCCCCGCGCCCGATCCAGGAAGCGCCCTCGGCCGCCCCGGCCCTGGATCCCAACAGCCTCATCGCCATCCTGCACGCCATCGGCGCGGGTGCTGCGGCCGACGGCCAGCCCTGGCCCGAGCGGCATCACCTGCGCAGCCGGCAGATGGCGTTGTCCGACGCCGACTGCGCACTCACTGGCCAGCGCATCGTGCAGGAGATCCTGCTGGCGGCCGAACGCACGCGCCAGAACGGTGAGCCTGAGCAGTACGTGGGCGACCGGGTGATGGAGGGGCTGGTGATGGCCGATCTGGCGCTTACTGCGTTCATCCACGAACGGGTACGGCCCAAGGACTGAGCGCTTGTGGCGCGTACGTTTCTGCCTGTGTCTGGGGTGACAAATGAAGAACCACAGCCTTGCCGCTGCGGCGGTGTGCGCCTCGATCATGGCGGCGGTGTGGATGGGGTGGCCCGAGCCTGCGGGCGATCAGGTGTGGGCCTACCAGAAGCTGCGGCCGGCCGATTACCGCCTGCTGCACAGTGATGCACTTGGCTTCGTGACCGCGAAGGCCCACGAGGGCTTTGAACTGCACGCGCGCCATGCCGGGGCGACGTCCTTCGAGATCCGGTGCAAGGGCGTGCTGGTGATGGACGTGGAGAACGCGCCCTCGCACGTGCTGATCCGCATGCCTGCCGATGCACGGTGGCGGGCGCCGGACATCGAGCGTCTGCGCACCAGCTTCGAGCGTTGGCTGGATCTGCACCAGAGCCAGGGGCGGTTGCTGGTGGAAAGTGCGGGGCCTTCGTGGGTTGAGGCACGGCTTGGGCGCCTTGACAGGTCGGTGCCTGATGACCAGCGCTGCGTGTTCAGGGACCCAGGCCACCCTCGGCTGGAATCTCCCTCGTCATTCCGCCTATCCAGCAGACCATTGCAGGCAGTGAAAGGAATGGCAGCATCATCCTCGGCATTGCTCCGAAATTCCAAAAGAGCCGCGTGAACCACGTGCCCTCGGCACCGTTTCGGCGCAACTTGTGGCTGCGCAGAAGCCCCGCTAGCATCGGCTCAACGGTTTTTCCCGTTCTGCCCACGCATCCATGATGGAAGCCCCCGTGACCGAATCGACCGCCACTGAAGTTTCAGCCGAAGCCGCATCTCACAAGGGCGAATTCTTCCTGATCGACGCAGGCTTGCTGAGCAACGGCGGGGTACCCGGTATAGAGATCGCCAACGAAGACAAGCTGATCGATCCGGGGATGAATGTCATCTCGCGTCCTGATGGAACGCCAGGCCAGTATCCGGAGCGCCCCCACCTGGTTCATGTGCCCGAGAAGGGCGCAATGCCACGCGATCTGGAAGAGCTCGCTGGCATCTGGATTGTGTCGGAACCGTTGAAGCAGCTGTTTGAGCAGACGGACCCCCAGGCGTTTGCCTTTGTTGCCTGCGACTTCAGCCTTGCCGACGGCAGCCCCGGGCCTCAGTACTACCTGGGCAATGTGCTGCGCAGGCTCGACGCTCTGGATGAAGCCTCGTCCCGCATGAGAATCAAGCTCGACCACAATTATCAGACCGGCGAGGACGAGAAGCTTTACAGCCTTGTCGGCGGCGCCAGCCTGGTGTTCAAACAGGACGTTGTGGGCGATGCCCATATCTTCCGCCAGGATCGCATGGGCGCACCGCCCATCTGCGACCGCGCGATGTTTGATGCATTGAATGCCGCCAACTTCTCCGGCGTACGGCTGCGCGATGTAGCCGATCTCTAGGACGAGCTCCTTCAAACGGATTCTTGAATGAGGTGGTGCGCATGGCCGACACACCGGTTTTCCAGGGACACCATCTGATCGAACAGAATGCGTTCGAACAAAGCCAGCTGCTGAAGTCGCTTGCCAGGAGTGGTCATTTCACGCTCCACGGTTCCGACAACATCCTCAACCTGCCCGCGAACCCCGCGCTGGCAACCCGGTTGGGTATATCGCCGCACTCGGGCGGCCCGTTGAGTGCGTACTCGGATCAACTTAAGTTCGTTCTCGACGACCTCGCAGAAACCTACGACGGCCGAGCGCTGCTGGCGAAGGATTCTGCGCCGGATGTGCGCGCTGCCGCCGCCGAGCGTATGGGTACCCGCATCCAGAACCTGGAGTTCACGCTTCGCGCCGGCATCCTCAACGGCGACCTGGTCACCAACACGCCGGAGAACATGACCCCGGCCGAAGCCAACGCCCGGATCCGCACCTTCTTCGCCGATCTGGACGGCTACCAGCGCACCCACGCCGCGCAGATTGCGGAACTGAAGACCCTCAACCCGACCGAGTTGCGCTGGCGCGGCGTCACCCACTCCGAAGCCAACGTGACGGCGGCCCTGGATGCCATCGACCAATCCGGCAACTCCACCCTGAGCGAGCGCTGGGGGGGCCGCGCATCGTTGGGCACCGCAATCCAGGAGGCCAACCAGGGCGGCCGCCTGCCGCTGAGCGAGCACACCGCGGCCCGCGTGCGTACGGCGTTCAACCCGGAGATGCCACTGACCATCATGCGCCCTGGCCCGGCAACCACGGCTCCGGAACTGGCAGGCTCTGCTGGGCGCGCTGGCGCTGCGGAAGGTGCCGCCGAAGCTGCCACCGCGCGCGGACAGATTACCGGCGCGCGCGTACTCGGGGCCGCGGGTATTGCCGCACTGGCCGTGGACTTCGCCATCACCGGCCACCGCGTGGCCGAGTTGCACAGCGAGGGCAACAACGCCGGCGCAAAATCTGCGGCCACCCACTTCGTGGGGCGCACTGCAGGCGGCTTCGGTGGCGGCTTCCTGCTGGGCGCGGGGTACGGATTGTTCACCGGATCGTGGACCGGGCCAGGTGCGCTGGCTACCGGGCTGCTGGGCGGCGTGGCCGGTGGCTTCGGCGGTGAGTACTGGGCCCAGTACCAGGACAAGAAAGCGGTTTACACCCAGGTGGACCGCAGCGGCAACGAATGGAGCCGCGATCCGGAAGATGCCAAGGCCACCTGGAGCCGCAGCGTGCGCACACCGCAGCCCGACGGAAGCTACCGCGAGATCACGATGGTCGCCGGTGGCCGGCTGCTGGACGAGCTGAACTACAAAGCCGCCAACGACTCATATTCACTGGGCATGGCCAACCTGCCCAAGCCGCAGAACCCCTTCAAGCTTGATGCAGGCGGCAAGAGCACGCCGCCGCGCGAGCCGTTTGAAACCAACCGCCACTACGTGCGCAATCCGCACAACGGCGAATGGAACCTCTCCATCCACTCGATGATTGATGGACGCGTCCCTTCTGACTACAGCGTGCCTGTCAGCCCGGAAAAGTCGGGCCAACTGGAACGGGAATCGCAGCGCATCATTGCCCAGAACGCCTTGAACACGCCGGAGGCGCTTGCCGCCCGTTACCAGGTGGCGTTCAACCAGTACAACTGGCACGAGTTCGCCACCATTGAGCCGGTACCGGAGGTGATCACCAACGCGCTGACCCAGACGCAGCCCCTGCGCGCTTCCAACGGCGAGAAGTACACGCAGGACCCCAACGGGCAGTGGCAAACGCCGGGTTGGCTGTATGGCACCAACCCGGCTGAAGGCAGCATCGTCGAGGAGCTCAATCGTACGCGCCAGAGCCAGCAGGCCGGCGTACAGGAGCTGACGTCCATGGCCGACATCGCCCGGGCCAACCCCACGCCAACCGAATACGGCCTGCGCAGCCAGGTGGTGGACGCCTACCGTAGTGCCGGCATTGTGCGCAGTGCAGAAGAGATTGATGACGCCGTAGCCGCCGTTGCCCAGGATCACGCACGCGCCGTGCCCGACTTCGGTACGTTCATGCTGCAGGTGCAAAAGGATGGCTCGCTGGCCACACTGGCCGGGAAAGATGACGAGCGCATGCAGATCGTCTGCGTCACCACGCCACAGGAGATTGCCCAGGCACACGTGCAGCGCTCGACTGCGGAGCAGCAGCCCGCGGATGCCCTGCCGCGCGCGCCAACTTCACCTGAGCCCGCACCGAGTGCATCGCCGCCACACACCTCCAGGCCTGCCACGCAGCACGACGCTGACGTAGACCGGCACCACGGCACGGCCCTTCGCCCAGATGGCAGCGGGCTGCTGGAACAGCTGCGCTCGTCGGTAGCCATGCTGGATGAGAAGAACAACAAGCCGTGGGACCAGAGCAGCGACCGCCTGCTCGCCAGCGCCTACCGGCTTGCAGCAGAAGCCGGGTTCAAGCCCGGCGACCAGGTAGACATGGCACTGAGTGAAGCCACCGAAACCCGTGCTGCGGGCGCCACGCTGTTCGTGACGCGCTCAGGACCGGGCGCGTCATCGGACCCCGCCGCCAACCGGGTGCAGATGCCAACACAGGAGGCCCTGGCGGTCGCACCGGAGCAGCAGTATGCAGCGGCCAACCGGAGCCTCGGCGCTCAGGACCGGGAGCAGTCGCAGCAGCTGGCGCAAGCGCAGGAACACCAGCAGGAAGAGAGCCGGCAGGGGCCGCGGTTGGGTTGATGGCACCCGTTCTGGCTGATCAACGCCGATCCACTTGATACCGGGCGAGTTCCGGCGCTCACATTGCAGAGACTGGTCGCCGCATAGGAACAAGGCACGCTCCAGGCACCTGCCGGAATCCTCCTAGCTGCGTCACCAACAATTCCTATATCCCTGCGCACAGCACCTGCCACACCCTTAAACCCCCATCCGCAGGAAACCACACATGAGCCCGGCGCTGGTCTACAGCTGTGCCCGCGCCGGGGTCGATGCCCCGCTGGTGCGGGTGGAGGTGCATCTCTCTGGCGGTCTGCCTGTCACGCAGATCGTGGGCCTGGCCGAAACCAGCGTGCGCGAATCCCGCGAGCGCGTGCGTGCCGCCCTGCTCTGCGCACGCTTCGACTTTCCACAGCGGCGCATCACGTTGAATCTGGCGCCCGCCGACCTGCCAAAGGAAGGCGGG
>NZ_JCAFVK010000012.1:0-68452 GCF_059372275.1 Stenotrophomonas sp. YJH_SMC_14-1 | reverse complement strand
GTAGTGCCGGCCGCTGGCCGGCATTTCAGTCAGGCGGCGAGGGGTAGTGCCGGCCGCTGGCCGGCATTTCAGTCAGGCGGCGAGGGGTAGTGCCGGCCGCTGGCCGGCATTTCAGTCAGGCGGCGAGGGGTAGTGCCGGCCGCTGGCCGGCATTTCAGTCAGGCGGCGAGGGGGGTAGTGCCGGCCGCTGGCCGGCATTTCAGTCAGGCGGTAGTGCCGGCCGCTGGCCGGCATTCCACTGCCGGATCACGGCTTGTCGCGCACCAGCGCGTCGGCTTCAACCACGCCGCCATCCTTGCCATGCAGGTACAGGTGCATGTCCTGCTGCGGGTACGGGATGTTGATGCCGGCCTTGTCATAGCCCAGCTTCAGCTGCTCCAGCAGCGTGACCTTGGTGCCGAACCAGTCGGCCGACTTCACGTAGCAGCGGATGCCGAGGTTGATGGCGTGTGCGCCCAGCTCGTAGACCACCACGTCCGGTGCGGGGGTCTGCAGCACGCGCGGGTCGGCCTTCATCAGCGCCAGCGCGGTGTCGCGTGCCAGCTGGATGTTGTCCTCGTAGCCGATGCCGATCACCAGTTCGACGCGGCGTGTCGGCTCGGCGGTGAGGTTGATGATCGGCGCGGCGGTGATCAGCGTGTTCGGAATGGTGGTGTGCTGGTTGTCAGCGCCGGTTAGCACGGTCTGGAAGATGCGCACTTCGCGCACCGTGCCGGTCTGGCCGGCCACGGTGACCACATCGCCCACGCGGAACGGACGCAGCGTCACCAGCATCACGCCCGAGGCGATGTTGGACAGCGAATCCTTCAATGCCAGACCGACCGCCAGGCCAGCGGTGCCGAGCACGGCCAGCAGCGGGGTGATCTGCACGCCCAGCGTGCCGATGGCCAGCACCACGACGATCACCAGTGAGGCGGCGTACACCACATTGCGAAGGAAGCTGCCCAGCATCGGGTCCACACCCATGCGCGCAGTGGCGCGCGGCATTGCATTGGACAAGCGACGTGCCACCCACAGGCCCACCAGCAGCACCACGATCGCGGCCAGCAACGGCACGCCGTAGGTTTCCAGCAGGCGTTCCCAGTCGAGCGAGTGGAACCACGGCGTTGCGGCGGGGGCGGCGGGTGCTGCTGCGGCGATCATGCGGAAGTCCTTTGCTGAGAAACGGTGTCTGCGTGGGGCAGGGCGTGCGTGCACGCCAGAAACACGAAGCCCCGCAGAGGCGGGGCTTGCATGCAGCAGCAGTATCGGCCGACGCCGATGAACACGACGTCAGCCTGTAGCCATCACGGCATCAGCCGTTGGCCTTCAGCTTGGCCAGGCGCAGCCAGGTATCGACCACGGTGTCCGGGTTCAGCGACACCGACTCGATGCCTTCCTGCATCAGCCATTCGGCCAGATCCGGGTGATCGGACGGACCCTGGCCGCAGATGCCGACGTACTTGCCCTTGGCACGTGCTGCCTTGATCGCCATCGACAGCAGCTTCTTCACTGCCGGGTTCCGCTCGTCGAACAGGTGCGCAACGATCGAAGAGTCGCGGTCCAGGCCCAGGCTCAGCTGGGTCAGGTCGTTGGAGCCGATCGAGAAGCCGTCGAAGATCTCCAGGAACTCATCGGCGAGCAGTGCGTTGGACGGCACTTCGCACATCATGATGATCTTCAGGCCGTTCTCGCCCTGCTTCAGGCCGTTCTGTTCCAGCACCTCGACGACCTTGCGGCCTTCTTCCAGGGTGCGCACGAACGGAATCATGACCCACAGGTTGTCCAGGCCCATTTCGTTGCGCACGCGCAGCACGGCCTTGCACTCCAGCGCGAAGGCGGCCGAGAAGCTCGGGTCGACGTAACGGCTGGCGCCGCGGAAGCCGATCATCGGGTTCTCTTCGTGCGGCTCGTAGTTGCTGCCGCCGATCAGGTTGGCGTACTCGTTGGACTTGAAGTCCGACAGGCGCACGATCACCGGGTTCGGTGCAACCGAGGCGGTGAGGGTGGCGATGCCTTCAGCCAGGCGGTCGACGTAGAAGCTGACCGGATCACCGTAGCCGGCGATCTTCTCGTCGATCTTCTTCTTGGTCGCCGCGTCCTGGCGGTCGTATTCCAGCAGCGCGTTCGGGTGGATGCCGATGTGGCTGGCGATGATCATTTCCAGGCGGGCCAGGCCGATGCCGGCGTTCGGCAGCTGGCCGAAGTCGAAGGCACGTTCCGGGTTGGCCACGTTCATCATGATCTTCAGCGGGGCCGGCGGCATGTTGCCCAGATCGGTGGTGGTGCGCTCGAAGCCGAGCTTGCCTTCGTAGATGAAGCCGGTATCGCCTTCAGCGCAGCTGACGGTGACCAGCTGGCCATCTTCGATGACCTTGGTGGCGTTGCCCGAACCGACCACGGCGGGCACGCCCAGCTCGCGCGCGATGATCGCGGCGTGGCAGGTGCGGCCACCACGATTGGTGACGATGGCCGAAGCGCGCTTCATCACCGGTTCCCAGTCCGGGTCGGTCATGTCGGCGATCAGCACGTCGCCCGGCTGCACGCGGTTCATGTCGTCCAGCGTCTTGACCACGCGGGCCACGCCCGAACCGATCTTGGCGCCGACGGCGCGGCCTTCGGCCAGCACGTTGCCGCCCTTTTCGGTCAGCGCGAAGCGCTCGATCTGGGTGGCGTGGCTGCGCGACTTCACCGTTTCCGGGCGCGCCTGCACGATGAACAGCTTGCCGCTGACACCGTCCTTGGCCCACTCAATGTCCATCGGGCGGCCGTAGTGCTTTTCGATGACCAGCGCCTGCTTGGACAGTTCCTGCACGTCCTCGTCGCTGATCGAGAAGGTGTTGCGCAGTTCGACCGGAGTGTCCTCGATCCTGACGCGCTCACCCGGGACATCCGAATACACCATGCGGATCGCCTTGCTGCCGAGCGAGCGGCGCAGGATCGCCGGCTTGCCGGCCTGCAGGGTGGGCTTGTAGACGTAGTACTCGTCCGGATTGACCGCACCCTGCACGACCATTTCGCCCAGGCCGAACGAAGAGGTGACGAACACCACGTCGCGGAAGCCGGACTCGGTGTCCAGGGTGAACAGCACGCCGGAGGAACCGACGCCCGAACGCACCATCAGCTGCACGCCGGCGGACAGGAACACGTCCTCATGCTTGAAGCCGTGGTGGACGCGGTAGGCGATGGCACGGTCGTTGTACAGCGAGGCGAACACTTCCTTGACCTTGTGCACGACATCGTCGGCACCGGTGACGTTGAGGAAGGTCTCCTGCTGGCCGGCGAAGGAGGCATCCGGCAGATCCTCGGCGGTGGCCGACGAACGCACGGCCACGGCCACGTCGCCGCCGCCGTTTTCGGCGCTCAGCTTGGCGTAGGCGGTGCGGATGTCCTGGTCCAGCTGCGGCTGCAGCGGCGCATCGATCACCCAGCTGCGGATTTCCTTGCCGGCGGCGGTCAGCGCGTTGACGTCCTCGACGTCCAGCGTGGCCAGCTTGTCGAAGATGCGCTTGGACAGGTCGTTGTGCGCGATGAAGTCCTTGAAGGCTTCAGCGGTGGTGGCATAACCGCCCGGCACCGAAACGCCCAGACCGGCCAGGTTGCCGATCATCTCGCCCAGGGACGAATTCTTGCCGCCTACGCGGGCCAGATCGGCCAGACGCAGTTCGTGCAACCACAGGATGTTCTCGTTCAAGCGCGATGCTCCGTTTGGCCATCGCCCGAGGCGGGCTGAGTGGCCGCGTCCGTAGGAAGAAGCCGATATGATGCCGGGCAGACCACTGTCGGCACAAGCTTGTGCTGGCGGCCTTTTTAAGCTTCGTAGGGGGTAAAAGCGCGCATGTCGACCATCCGCCCGGTGTTCTACGTTTCCGATGGAACCGGTATCACCGCTGAAACCATTGGGCATAGCCTGCTCACCCAGTTCTCCGGGTTCAGCTTCATTACCGACCGCATGTCGTTTGTCGACGACCCCGAAAAAGCGCGTGAAGCCTGTGCCAGGATCCAGGCGGCAGGGGAGCGGTACCAGGTCCGGCCGATCGTGGTGAACTCCTGCGTGGACCAGAGCCTGAGCCTGATCCTGGCCGACAGCGGGGCGCTGATGCTGGATGTGTTCGCGCCGTTCATCGAGCCGCTGGAGCGTGAACTGGCCAGCCCGCGCCTGGCCCGGGTCGGCCAGGCCCACGGCATGGTCGACTTCGACACCTACCACCGCCGCATCAACGCGATGAACTTCGCCCTGACCCACGATGACGGTATCGCGGTGAACTACGACGATGCCGACGTGATCCTGGTGGCGGTGTCGCGCGCCGGCAAGACGCCCACCTGCATCTACCTGGCCCTGCATTACGGCGTGCGTGCGGCCAACTACCCGCTGACCGACGAGGACCTGGAAAGCGATCGCCTGCCGCCACGCCTGCGCAATTACCGGCGCAAGCTGTTCGGCCTGACCATCGACCCGGACCGCCTGCAGCAGATCCGCCAGGAGCGCCGCCCGAACTCGCGCTACGCCAACCTGGAGACCTGCAAACGCGAGGTGGCCGCGGCCGAGGTGATGTTCCAGATGGAGCGGATCCCGACGCTGAGCACCACCCATACCTCGATCGAGGAGATTTCCAGCAAGGTGCTGGCCACGCTGGGGCTTCAGCGCGAGTTGTATTGATTCCGGTAGAGCCGGCCGCTGGCCGGCTGATCGATGGACCCTCGGCCGCGATATTGCGCTGCCGGCCAGCGGCCGGCACTACCCAGGGCTTGGCTTGCGCATGTACGCCCCCACGTTGAAGCACCAACGTGTAGGATCGACCCATGGCCCGAGCCTTGCCCCGTACCGAACGCATTCCCCGCCTGAGCCGGTTGAGCTGGCTCATGGGCCTGTACGCGGAAAACTACCGTCATCTGGTACGCCTGTTCGAGCCGGCGGGACTGGTCGCGGGCAGCTACATCTCCTCGATCGGTGACGGCCTGGATGTGCGCCTGGACGTGATCGAATGCCACCGCTACACGGTGGAACTGCGCCTGACCTACGACCTGGCCGACCCGGTCACCGGTGAGCCGGACCCGTCGGCCTACGTCCGCCTGTACCGTGATGCGCGCCAGGCCGAGACCACCCATTGCTACGTCGGCCGCCGCTGGCAGGACACCATGGGCCTGTATCCGCCACCGGCGGAACTGATCAGCCATCGCATGCGGATGAACACCTTCCTCGGCAAGTGGCTGGAATACCTGGCCGAGCGCGGCCACGGCGTGGCCACCCTGCGCCGCGATCATGATGGCGCCACTGCGGCTGCCGAACGCCGCCTGTCGCTGGTGCGCTGATCGGCCATAATCCACGGCTGACCTGCCGCTGGATGCTGCCCATGCCGTACACCCCGATCGTCGCCACCCTGGGCTACGTGCTGTCGCCCGATCGTCGCCAGGTGCTGATGATCCACCGCAACACCCGGCCCGGTGACCACCACCTGGGCAAGTACAACGGGCTGGGCGGCAAGATCGAACCAACCGAAGACGTTGCGGCAGGCATGCGCCGCGAGATCGCCGAGGAAGCCGGCATCGACTGCACCGGCATGCGCCTGCGCGGCACCATCAGCTGGCCGGGTTTCGGCAAGCACGGCGAGGACTGGCTGGGCTTCGTGTTCGTCATCGACAGTTTCGAAGGCACCCCGCACGGCGGCAACCATGAAGGCACGCTGGAGTGGGTGGACCTGGACAAGCTGGACACGCTGCCGATGTGGGAGGGCGACCGCAACTTCCTGCCGCTGGTGTTCGACGCCGACCCGCGCCCCTTCCACGGCGTGATGCCGTACCAGGACGGCCGCATGGTCAGCTGGTCCTACAGCCGGCTGTAAACCGGCGAATCGGGAGGGGGGCGATCTTTCGAGTGGGGATCAACCTTCCAGGTGGGTGCCAACCTTGGTTGGCACGCTCTTCCGGTTCATTAACACCCGGGCAATATTGACGAATGAAAATTACCCGGGCAATATTCGCGCATCACCTCCGATGCCATTGCCATGCCTGCGTCCCGACTCCCTCCCTTCAGTTGCTTCGACGGCCACCGCCTGGTCGCTTCCGGTACACCGGAAGTGGCAGCGCTTGCGCTGAAGCAGCTGCGTGCCGGCAACGCTGCCGGTCCGCTGCTTGTGTTCGACAACGCTACCGGCCGCACCCGTGATTTCGATACGCGCGGCAGTGACGCAGAACTGCTGGCGCGGGTCGTCGAAGCCTTTCCCGCCGCCGTCGAGGCGGATGCCGACGCTACTGCCGAAGAGGCGCCGGCAACTCCGCGTGGCCGCGGCCGCCCCAAGCTGGGCGTGGTCGCACGCGAAGTGACCCTGCTGCCCCGCCACTGGGCGTGGCTGGCCGAGCAGCCCGGCGGGGCCTCGGTAGTGCTGCGCAAGCTGGTGGAGGCGGCCAGCCGTGCTGGTGCCGACAAGGACCGGCGGCGCCGCCACAGCGAGCGTGCCTATCACTTCCTGCAGACCATCGCCGGAGACCTCCCGGGTTTCGAGGAGGCCATCCGTGTGCTGTTCGCGCACGACCGGGCAGGCCTGGAAATGGCCTTGCGCAGCTGGCCCGAGGATGTGCGCAATCACGCCCTGCGCCTGGCCTTCGATGATTCTTCGGACCACGCAGACGGCTGAGCCACTGCGCCGTTGCTGAGCGGCGGCGCCACCTGATCGCGGGCCACGGCCGCCCGCTCCCCTTTGCTTGCTTTGCTGGCGGAAACGCCGGGCAGGGCAGCGCCTTGCCCAGAGAACCCCATGGACACCCCCGCACATCCCATCCCCCCGGTCGCGCCGCCCCTCTGGCACACCTATCTGAACCTGCTGCTGCCGATGCTGCTGACCAACGCATTGCAGCTGGCCGCAGGCACACTGGACAACATCTACCTCGGCCATCTGCTGGGTACGCAGGCGGTGGCCGCCGCCGCAGCGTTCTTCCCTGTCTTCTTCCTGCTGCTGGCCCTGGTAATGGGTCTGGCGACCGGTGCGATGGTGCTGATCGGCCAGGCCTGGGGCGCGGGCCGGCCGCAACAGGCTCGCGCGGTGGCCGGCAGTGCGGTGGCACTGATCCTGCTGTTGTCAGTGCTGGTGATGGCAGTGGGCGGCGGTTTCGCTCCAGAGCTGCTGGTGGCACTCGGTACGCCGGCGCCGATCCTCGGCGAATCCATCGTCTATGCCCGTGTCCTGCTGCTGGCGGTACCGGTGTTCTTCCTGCTGTGGCTGGCCACTGCGGTGAGCCGTGCGGTGGGCGATGCCAGAACGCCGCTGCATGCGCTGCTGCTGGCCACAGTGGTCGGCCTGCTGTGCACGCCGCTGCTGATCCTGGGCTGGGCCGGCCTGCCGCAGCTGGGCGCGGCCAGTGCGGCAGTCTCGGCGGCGCTCGCCTCGCTGCTGGCCCTGGCCTGGCTGATGTGGCGGTGGCAGCGGATGGGGCACCCGTTGGCCCCGGGGCATGAGTTGCTGCAAGCCATCCGCTTTGATGGAGCGCTGATCCGTTCGATGCTGCGCATCGGCATACCGTCTTCGTTGCAGATGCTCAGCCTGGCCATTGCCGAAATCGTGCTGCTGGGCTGGATCAACCGCTATGGCTACACGGCCACGGCCGCCTACGGTGCGGTCAACCAGTTGATGAGCTGGGTGCAGCTGCCGGCGATGTCGCTGGGCATCACTGCCACCATCCTCGCGGCGCATGCGATGGGCGCGGGGCGTACGGCACGGCTGCCGGCCATCGCACGCACAGGCGTGCTGCTTGGACTGGCGATGCTGAGCGGGGTGGTGGTGCTGGTTGTGGCGCTGGCGCCCTGGCTGACCGGCCTGATCCTGGCGGCGACCGACGTGCGCGAACTGGCCGCGTTGCAGTTGCGCACCGTGGTGTGGGGCGTGCTGGCGATGGGAGGCAGTGCGGTGCTGGTCGGAGTGATGCGCGGCAGCGGCACGGTGCTGTTGCCGGCATTGCTGGGCATGGCTGCCGTGTTGCTGCTGGAGCTGCCGTTGGCGATGTGGCTGCAGTCCCGGCACGGTCTGGCCGGGCTGTGGTGGGCATGGCCGCTGGGGTTGCTGGCCATGCTGGTGATGCAGGTGTTCTGTTTCGCGCATTGGCGGCGCCGGGTGCAGGCTGGGTAGTGCCGGCCGCTGGCCGGCAATCCGCAATGGCCGGAGCAGCCGGCCAGCGGCCAGCACTACCACTTCAGTGCCGCTGTGCCAGCAGCAGGTGGAAGTGCTTCTCTCGGGTCTGGCCGTCATTGCCGGCCGCGGATTCGCGGTGGCTGCGCCAGGCCGAGACGCGGAAGCCCGATACCCGCAGCGCCAGCTCCACCGCGTCCAGCTCATGCAGCTGGAAGTCGGCGGCGAATGGCAGGCTGCGCATGAAGCTGGCATCGCCGAAGGCCAGGCACAGGCGGCCGCCCCGGCGCAGCACCCGCGCCAGTTCGTCCAGCACCGGGGCCAGGTTCGGCCAGAAGTACAGGGTGTTGACCGCCAGCGCGGCATCCATCGCGGCATCGGCGACCGGCAGTCCATGGGCGTCGCCGTGTCGCATCGCCGCACGTTCGGCAACCCCGGCGTCGGCCAGCCGCTGGTTGCCGGCCTCGACCATGGCCGTGGACAGCTCGATGCCCAGATAGTGGCTGCCGGTGGCCTGCAGCATCAGTGGCGCGAAGGCCGCATTGCCCGGGCCGACCTCCAGGACCCGTTCGCCGGCGCCGACGGCCAGCAGCCCGATTGCGGCCAGGTTGAGTGCGCCGTTGCTGCGGTTCATCGAGTCGGCCACTGCCAGCGCGGCCTCGCCGTGGGGCTGCCGCAGCTGTGCGGCCAGGGTGGGAGCATCCAGCATCATCATCGTCCGTTGCAGAGTTTCGGACGTGGCGGCGGCGGGTCCGCCGGTGACCATAGCGCCGACCTTGTGGCTTGGGAAGTAGGGAAACCCCGCTTCCGGGTGATGAGGAAATGTCCAGCGTCGCAGTCGGTGAGATCTGGTTGTCCACAGGGGGTGTGGATTACGCGTGGGCAACTTTGTGGATAAGCCGCGACAGGCGCCACCCCCCTAGGCTGTCAAGATGGGTGGCGAAAAATTCACCGTCGGTGAGGGCAGGTGAGGGAGCGGTGAAGGCGGGGCCTGCCAGCGCTGTCGCCAGCGGCGGCGCTCGCGGTAACCTGTGGGCCTTGATGCTCCGTGAGACCCCATGAAACGTCACTTCTCGATGCTGCGCGAATTCCAGCTGGCCGACTGGTTCACCCTGGCCAATGCTTTCTGCGGCACCGGTGCGGTCTTTGCCGCGATGCGCTTCCTGCAGGACGGCGAGCGCGGCTACCTGCTGTTCGGCATGGCGCTGATCCCGCTGGCCTTCATCTTCGACGCGCTCGACGGGCGCATCGCGCGCTGGCGCAAGTCCAGCTCCACCCTCGGCCGCGAGCTGGACTCGCTGTCGGACGTGATCTCCTTCGGCGTGGCGCCGGCGGCGCTGGCCTATGCCTGCGGCATGCAGGGCGGCTGGGACTGGCTGGTGCTGAGCTACTTCGTCTGCTGCGGTGTCAGCCGCCTGGCACGCTACAACGTCACTGCCGAGGCGCTGGCCGGCGACGAGGGCAAGGTCACGTATTTCGAGGGCACCCCGATCCCGACCAGCCTGGTGCTGGTGATCGTACTGGCGATTGCCGCCGGTACCGATGCCATCGGCCAGAACATCTGGTTCGGCCAGTGGCAGATCGGCCCGTGGCAGCTGCACCCGATGGTGCTGTTGTTCGCCCTGTCCGGGTCGCTGATGATCAGCAAGACCCTGCGTATCCCCAAGCCATGAGCCAGCCCAGCGGAGGCCTGCAATGACCAGCTCGGCCCACGACGCCGGCAGCAGCGATTTCGAGACCCTGGCCCGGCAGTACTTCGGCGCCTGGGGCGATGCCCTGCGTCATGCGAGCACGCCCGGCGCACCCGCCGGTGACGACCCCGGCAGCTGGCAGCGGTTGTTCGACTGGTGGGGCCAGCTGTTGCCCGAGCAGGCGCAGGGCGCACCGGAAGATGCCGTGCGCCGGTTCCGGGAGCAGGCGGGCAGCTGGTACGGCACCATGCAGGAGGTCGCCGCACGATTTGCCGGCCGCGACGCCAGCAGCGCCGAGGTGGCCCAGGCCTGGCGCGAGGCGGTGCAGGGGCAGGGCGATGGCATGCTGCAGTGGATGCTGCAGGGCGCCCGTGGCAGCACCCACGCCGGCGCCACCGTGCCCGAATTCGCCGCATGGCTGCAGCAGTTCCAGCTGCAGGCGGGCCCGTGGCTGCAGAGCCCGGCGTTCGGCCCCGGCCGCGAGCACCAGGCGCGCTGGCAGGCGCTGCTGCGGGCGCAGGAGGAGTACCAGCAGCATTCGCGCGCCTACGTTGATCAGATCAGGCAGGCGTTGGACGAGGCCTTCGCGTTGTTCGAGCAGCGTCTGGCCGAGCACGAACAGCCCGGCAGCCAGTTGACCAGCGCCCGCGCGATGTTCGACCTGTGGATCGAAGTGGCCGAGGAGGCCTACGCCAAGGTCGCCATGTCCGAACCGTTCCAGCAGGTGTACGCCTCGCTGGGCAACGCGCAGATGCGCCTGCGCGCCGGCCTGCAGCGCGAGGTGGAACAGATGAGTGAGCGTATCGGCCTGCCGACCCGCAGCGAGATGGACGCCGCGCATCGCCGTATTGCCGAACTGGAGCGCAGCCTTCGCCGCCTGCAGGCACAGGTGGCGGTGCTGGCGGGGACCGCCGCGGTCGATCCGGTGTCGCAGCCGGCACCGGCGAAGGTGAAGCCGGCCGCGCGCAAAGCCGCGAAGAAGGCCGCGCCGGCGAAGAAGGCGCCTGCAAAGAAGGTGTCTGCGAAGAAGGCTGCGTCTCGCGCGTCCACTCGGGCGCGTGACCGATGAAAGGACCGCTGGGCTTCAACGCCGATGACCTGATGCAGGAAACCCTGGCCATGCAGCGCAAGCTGATGGAAGGGCTGAAGCTGCTGCCGCAGGTGGAAGACGTGGACTATGGCGTGACCGCGCGCGAGGAAGTCTGGCGTGACGGCAAGGTGGTGCTGTACCGCTTCGTCGGCGAACAGGCACCGACCCGGCGCACACCGCTGCTGATCGTCTACGCGCTGGTCAACCGGCCGTACATGGTCGACCTGCAGGCCGACCGTTCGCTGGTGCAGAAGCTGCTGGCGCTGGGCCAGGACGTGTACGTGCTGGACTGGGGCTACCCGGATAGGTCCGAACGCTTCCAGACCCTGGAGGACTACCTGCTGCGCTACATCGACGGCGCGGTCGATGCGCTGCGTGCGCGCAGTGGTGGCCCGGTGGACCTGCTGGGTATCTGCCAGGGCGGCGTGTTCGCACTCTGCTACGCCGCGCTGCGCCGGCAGAAGCTGGGCAAGCTGATCACCATGGTCACCCCGGTCGACTTCCAGACGGCTGACAACATGCTCTCGCATTGGGCGCGGCAGGTGGACGTGGACCTGGTGGTCGACACGCTGGGCAACATCCCGGCCGACCTGATGAATGCCAGTTACCTGATGCTCAAGCCATTCCGCCTGAACGTGCAGAAGTACGTCGGCCTGCTCGACATCCTCGATGACAAGGCCGCGCTGGAGGATTTCCTGCGCATGGAGAAGTGGATCTTCGATTCACCGGACCTGGCGGGCGAGGCGTTCCGCGATTTCATCAAGCAGTTCTACCAGGGCAATGGGCTGGTGAACGGCACGGTGCGGATCGGCGAGGAAGCGGTGGATCTGTCGCAGGTGACGCTGCCGGTGCTGAACATCTATGCCGAGCAGGACCATCTGGTGCCACCGGATGCCTCTCGCGCGATGCGCGGGCGTTTGGGCACGGACGACTACACCGAGTCCAGTTTCCGTGGTGGGCATATTGGTATCTACGTTTCCGGCCGCGCGCAGCGCGAAGTACCGGCCACGATCAATGGCTGGTTGAAAGCGCGCGATCTGTAGAGTCGAGCCATGCTCGACTGACTTGGGGGTGATGATGTACCGGATTTTGTTGATTCTTGCGGCACTGCTGACAGCACCACTTGCCCACGCTGCACCCAGTACGGATGCACGCCGGGAGATCGCCCAGCTGATCGCCAGCCTGGACGGCTCCCAGTGCCGTTTCCAGCGCAATGGCAGCTGGTACGACGGCAGCGACGCGCGCGCGCACCTGCAGCGCAAGTACGATTACCTGCTGAAAAAGGGCATGGTGGACAGCGCCGAGCAGTTCATCGAGCGCGCTGCCAGCCAGAGCAGCATGAGTGGCAAACCCTACCGCATCCAGTGTCCGGGGCAGCCTGAACAGACCGCAGCCGCCTGGTTCGGCGCACGCCTGCAGGCCCTGCGCCACCGCACGCCGTAGACATGGGGGCGGTGTAGAGTCGAGCCATGTTCGACTGCCTTGTCCGTTTCCCGGAGCTGCCGCCATGAACACCACGCCCAAAACGCTGTCGCGCTCATTGAACGACCGCATGATTGCCGGCGTGATGGGCGGCATTGCCCATCGCTTCGGCTGGAATGCGACCCTGCTGCGGGTGATCTACGTGCTGGTTTCGCTGGCCTCCGCCGCCTTCCCTGGCATCCTGGTCTACCTGATCCTGTGGCTCCTGATCCCCAACGAGGCCGATTGAAGACTGGAGCAACGCCCTGGCCGATCTGGCTGCGCGCGCTGCAGGTGCTGGGCGCGGTGTGGACGTTACCCAATTCCCTGCTCGGCGTGATCGGCGGCCTGGCCGGCATGCTCGGCGGCGCGACATTGCGCTGGAGCGGGCGTGACTGCGCGCTGGTGTTCGACCACTGGCCGTGGGGGCCAGGCGGGGCGATCACCCTGGGGAACGTGATCCTGCACACCGGCCATGACCTGGGCATTTCCTGCCGCACCTATGCGCATCAGGCAGGGTGGGGCGTGGAGCCGCTGATCCGGCTGGATGATCACGAACGGGCGCACGTGTACCAGTACATGGTGCTGGGCCCGCTGTACCTGCCGGTGTACCTGCTGTGCGGCGGGGTGAGTGCGCGCAATCCGTTCGAACGGGCGGCCGATCATTTCGCCCGGTTCGGGCGTGGCTGGTGGCCGTAGTTTCCAGCCAACGGCGCAGCCCCTCGTGGCTTGGTCGCGGAATGCCTGCTTCCTGGGGGCTGGCCGGGTGGGTGGGGCCGGCGGGGACGCCGTGAACCCATCCATGGGGGCTTAGCCGCGGCATCCATGCCGCGGATACCCCGCCACCCCCACCCACCCGGCCGCTGACAGTTCCCGTGCGCGCCAAGCCACGGAAGAGAATAAAGAACAGCAAAAGCGGGTCGCGCGCTGCGCTTGCTCGCGATCCGAGCATGGCTGGTCTCTACAGGAAGCAACAAATCAGCCGGCCAACCCGTTTTTGCTTTTGATCTTCTCTTTTCTTTTCCGTGGGTGAACGTGCCCGAAAAACTGTCAGGGGCCGGGCGGGGTGGGTGCGCGGGACCGTTGGCGCCATGGATGGCGCCATCGAGCCCCCAGGGACGGGTTCACGGCGTGTCCTGCGCACCCACCCCGCCCGGCCCAATCACATGAAACGCGTTACACGACCACCCACGAGGGGCTGCGCCGTTGGCGGGAATCCCCCCACGGATTCGTTAGCCGGAAGTTAAAGATCCGTAAGCATTCTGCTGCGATCCCGCAGTCATCTGCATGCAACCGATCGTCATTAGCCTTCGTGACGTTCCAGTCAGGTTCGACGCAGTAAGCTCTCCCTCGATGAGCTCGCAGCATCGTTCATCGAGTGCAGTACGCAGTAGCAATTTGGAGGAATACATCACATGGCAATCGTTCTTTATGTCGGTGGTAGCAAGGATGGCGAGAAGGGCGTGGTGCCCTACGGCTTCAGCAAATCCCGCGCCGACACCGCGCTGGGGCCGGAGTTCTACACGGAGCGGTTCATGGAACTGCAGGGTGTCGGCAAGGTCCGCCTGATGGCCCTGGAAGGCATGCGTGACGAGATCGTCATGCAGCGCGCCGCCCGCCACTACCGCTGACCTTCGCAACACGCGGCAGGGCGCGCCCACCATCGCGCGCCCGCGCCGGCATCCCAGCCCAGGGCCAGTCCGAGCCCTCTCTCCGCCAGGATGCCGGCGTCCACTCCGGCCCCGCCGCTGAACCTCGCCCCCTGTCAATGCCTTGTCCGGCTCCGTCGTGGATTGCCAGAATGGGATCTTCCCGTACCGCGGCACAGACCTGAAGCAATGCACGACGCCAAGAACGCCCAGAGCGCGCTCGCCCAGCAGATCGCCCAGACCATCGCCGACGAGATCGGTGCCCAGTCCGCCCAGGTGCGCGCCGCCGTCGGCCTGCTCGACGAGGGCGCCAGCGTTCCGTTCATCGCGCGCTACCGCAAGGAAGTGACCGGGGGCCTGGACGACACCCAGCTGCGCAGCCTGGAAGTGCGCTTGACCTACCTGCGCGAGCTGGAGGACCGCCGCGCGGCGGTGCTGGCCAGCATCGGCGAACAGGGCAAGCTCAGCGACGAACTGCGCAACGATATCCTGGCCGCCGACACCAAGAGCCGGCTGGAAGACCTGTACCTGCCGTACAAGCCCAAGCGCCGTACCCGCGCCCAGATCGCCCGCGAGGCCGGTCTCGAGCCGCTGGCCGATGGACTGCTGGCCGATCCCACGCAGGACCCGCAGGCCTTCGCGGCCGCCTTCGTCAACACCGACAAGGGCGTGGCCGACACCAAGGCCGCGCTGGAAGGTGCGCGCGCGATCCTGATGGAGCGCTGGGGCGAGGACGCCGCGCTGGTCGGCGAGCTGCGCACCTGGCTGGGAGAGAACGGCGTGATCCGTGCCCGCGTGGCCGAGGGCAAGGAAACCGAAGGCGCCAAGTACCGCGACTATTTCGAACATGCCGAATCTCTGGCGAAGATTCCTTCGCACCGGTTGCTGGCGCTGTTCCGCGCGCGCCGCGAAGAGATCCTGTTCCTGGAACTGGACCCGGGCAGCGATGCCGAGGCCGGCCACCAGTACGCCGAAGGCCGCGTGGCGCGCAGGGCCGGCATCGCCGACCGGGGCCGCGCCGCCGATCGCTGGCTGCTGGACGCCTGCCGCCTGACCTGGCGCGCCAAGCTGCACACCCATCTGCTGCTGGACCTGTTCAACCAGGCCCGCGAGAAGGCCGAGGCTGAGGCCATCGCGGTGTTCGGCGACAACCTGAAGGATCTGCTGCTGGCCGCACCGGCGGGCCCGAAGACCGTGCTTGGGCTGGACCCGGGCATCCGCACCGGCTGCAAGATCGCCGTGGTCGATGCCACAGGCAAGCTGGTGGCCACCGACACCATCTACCCGCATGAGCCACGTCGCCAGTGGGACCAGTCGGTGCAGACGATCAAGCAACTGTGCGCCAAGCACAACGTTGAACTGATCGCGATCGGCAACGGCACCGCCAGCCGCGAAACCGACAAGCTGGCCGGCGAAGCGATCAAGGCTGCCGCCAACCCGAAGCTGCAGAAGGTCGTGGTCAGCGAGGCGGGCGCCTCGGTGTACTCGGCCTCCGAGTTCGCGGCCAAGGAGTTCCCGGGGCTGGACGTGTCGCTGCGTGGCGCGGTGTCGATCGCGCGTCGCCTGCAGGACCCGCTGGCCGAACTGGTCAAGATCGAACCCAAGGCGATCGGTGTCGGCCAGTACCAGCACGATGTGGACCAGTACCGGCTGGCGCGGGCGCTGGACGCGCGCGTGGAGGACTGCGTGAACGCCGTGGGCGTGTACGTGAACACCGCATCGGCCGCGCTGCTGTCGCGGGTGTCCGGCCTGTCGGCCACGGTGGCCGAGAACATCGTGCGCCATCGTGACGAGAACGGCCCGTTCAAGCGCCGCAAGGATCTGCTGAAGGTCGCGCGCCTGGGCGAGAAGACCTTCGAACAGTGCGCCGGCTTCCTGCGCATCGCCGACGGCGACCAGCCGCTGGATGCTTCGGCGGTGCACCCCGAAGCCTATCCGGTGGTCGAGCGCATCGTGGCCAGCACCGCACGCCCGATCAAGGCGCTGATCGGTGATGGCAGCTTCCTGCGTGGCCTGAAGGCCGAGCAGTTCACCGATGACACCTTCGGCTTGCCGACCGTGCGCGACATCCTGAAGGAACTGGAGAAGCCGGGCCGCGACCCGCGTCCGGAGTTCAAGGCTGCGCGCTTCGCCGAAGGCGTGGAGGACATCAAGGACCTGCGCGAGGGCATGGTGCTGGAAGGCGTGGTGAGCAACGTGGCGGCCTTCGGTGCCTTCGTCGATATCGGCGTGCACCAGGACGGCCTGATCCACATTTCGGCGTTGTCCGATACCTTCGTGAAGGACCCGCGTGACGTGGTCAAGGCTGGCGACATCGTCAAGGTGAAGGTGCTGGAGGTGGACGTGGCGCGCAAGCGCATTGCCCTGACCCGGCGTCTGGACGATACCCCCGGGCAGGCCACCAGCCGCCCGGGCCAGCGTGATGAGCGCGGCCATGGGCAGGGTCCGCGCCGGGATGCAGGCGGCCAGAACCGCGGGCCGAACCGGGGCCAGGGCAATGGCGGCCGTCCCGCCGCGTCCGTGCCGCCGGCCAACAACGCCCTGGCCGAGGCCTTTGCCCGCGCCAAGCGTAGTTGAGGACCGTGTTCCCCGTCACGCTTGATTCGTGGCGGGGGACTTGTCGATTTTCCCCGTGATTGCGCACACTTGCGCTTGAGGGGAGGCGTCCGGCCACCCCGCTGTCGCTGGGGAGGGCCATGACGCCAGCAGGACCCGTCGTCTTCGTTGAGGTCTGCAGCGTCGCGCTGCGGCCGCTGCCTGCCTGCGCGGGCCGGGGGCAGCGGTGATGGCGGGCCAGGGCACCAACGGCAACGGGTTGCTGGAGCGCCGCCTGCAGGCGCTGGCCGAAGAGCGTCGGCGGCTGGCGATGATCATCGATGGCACCGCCGCGGGCACCTGGGAATGGAACGTGCAGAATGGCGAGATGCGGGTCAACGCGCGCTGGGCCGAGATTGTGGGTTACCGCCTGGAAGAGCTGGAGCCGGTCTGCCAGAAGACATTCCTGAAGCTGGTCCATCCCGATGACATAGCGCTGTCGGACGCGGCACTGGACGAGCATTTCGAGGGGCGCACCGACAACTACGCGTGCCTGCTGCGGATGCGCCACAAGAATGGCCAGTGGATATGGATCCAGGACCGTGGCCGCGTCTTCGAATGGGACGCGCAGGGCAAGCCATTGTGGATGGCCGGCGCGCATGCCGACGTGACCGAGCTGCAGCAGGCCCGACAGGATGCAGCCGAAACACGGCAACGCCTGCAGGCCGTGGTCGATGCCTCCGACGAGGTGGCGGTGATCGCCACCGATATCGATGGCACCATCACCCTGTTCAACACGGGCGCGCAACGCCTGCTGGGCTACAGCGCGGCGGATGTGGTCGGCCAGCGCCGGCTGGATGCCTTCCACGATCCGCAGGAACTGAATGCCTGGCTGCGACCGCTGGCCGATGCCGATGGCCAACTGCCAGATGTGTTCGAGGCACTCAGTGCGCGTGCCGATGGCCAGACCTATTCGCGGCAATGGACGCTGCTGCGCAAGGACGGCCAGCCACGCCAGGTACGCCTCTCGATCAGCCGCATGGACGGAGCCGATGGTGTACGCATCGGCTATGTCGGGATGGCCATCGACATCACCGAGATCCTGCAGGCGAGGGCCGAAGCGCGCTTGTCCGCGGAGAAGTTCGCCGGTGCGTTCACCTCGGCTGCGCTGGGCATGGCGCTGGTGTCACTGGAAGGGCGATGGCTGGACGTCAACGATGCGCTGTGCCGGATCCTCGGCTATCCGCGGGAAGAACTGCTGCAGGTGGATTTCCAGCGTCTCACCCATCCTGATGACCTGCAGACCGACCTGGCCCTGGTGCAGGACCTGCTGGCCGGGCGTCGCAGCCACTACCACCTGGAAAAGCGTTATCTCGATCGCGATGGCAAGGTCATCTGGGCCCGATTGTCGGTCTCGCTGGTGCGCAACGAGCATGGCGAGCCGTTGCATTTCGTGTCGCAGATCCAGGACATCACCGCCCAGCGCAGCAGCGAGCAGCGGCTGTTCGAGAGCGAACAGCGCAGCCGCATCACCCTGGATGCCGTGGCCGACCTGGTGCTGAGCGTCAGCCTCGATGGCCGTATCGATTACGCCAATGCCGCTGCAGTACGCACGTTGGCCGGCGATGGCGCGTTGTCGCTGGCCGGACACAAGGTGCAGGATGTGCTGGCGCTGACCACCGAATACGCGCCGGGTTCGGTGCTGGACGTGTCGGTACTGCTGGATCCGGACAGCAATGCGGTCGACCTGCATGCCGACCTGCTGCTGCGCCTGGGTGCCGCCACGGTGCCGGTGGACCTGACCCGCGCCTGGTTGCGCGATGACGAGGGCCATGTGCGAGGCGCGGTCTGGGTGCTGCGCGACGATACCCAGCAGCGTGCCCGCCAGCGCGAGGCGCGTCATCTGGCCGAGATCGACCCGCTGACCGAACTGAGCAACCGCCGTGGCTTCGAGGTGCATCTGCAGCAGGCGATCACCCGTGTCGAACGTACCGGCCAGGCCGCGTCGCTGATGTACATCGATCTGGATCGGTTCAAGCCGATCAACGATACCTGGGGCCATCTGGCTGGCGATGCGGTGCTCTGGGCGGTGGCCAGCGTTCTGCGTCACGGGGTGCGCGATTCGGATGTGGTGGCGCGGCTGGGCGGCGATGAGTTCGCGGTGATCCTGTCCGGTTGCACGCCGCGTCGTGCAGCGCGCATTGGCGGCGAGCTGCTGCATACCCTGGCGTCGCTGTCGATTCCGTGGGACCAGGACCGGTTGCGGGTAGGGGCCAGCATCGGCATCGCGCCGCTGGCCGGAGGGATGAGCGTGGACCAGGCGGTGGCCGCGGCCGATGCCCAGTGTTACCGGGCCAAGGCGATGGGCCGCAACAACGTGCAGGTGCAGGGCGAGGCCAGTGAGCTGCCGGGCGATGATTCCGAGGTCGTCGAGGGCTGATCTCAGCCTGTGAGAGGGCGGGCGCAAATACTCCGCGCACCTCCTCTCTTACAGGTGATCCCATGAATGTCTGCAACCCGATGGCGGTGCGTGCCTTCGCCCCGGCCCTGGTCGGCTGGTGCCTCGCGCTGGCCGCCTGCCTGCGTACGGAACAGCTGCGCGGCGACCTGCACGCGCAGGCCTTGCTGCCGGTGCTACAGGGCGGGGCGGTCGCCCTGCTAGTGTTCACGCTGTCCTGCATCGGTGCCGCCAGCATCGTGCTGTGGCGGGCGGGCAGGAAGGAAGTACCGCCTCATGCTTTTGATGCTCAGGCCCATGCTTCACGGGAAGGCGCAGAGATCACCTGAAGGGAAAGAGATGTTACCTGTCGATATAACGCCTGCAACACCACCCTTTGCATTGATGCCGTTGCAGTTTCCAACACCCAAGCGACGATTCTGAATGAACCGGTTGGAGCGGAATGTTGCCGTGGTACCGCCCGATGTCTCAAACACCGCCCCACCATAGTTCGCACCGCTTACAGCATTGTTTTCTGCAAGAAAGCGCTGTGAACCCTGTACGACGTCGATACCCCATTCGCCAGGGCGTTCAATCACCGAGTTCTTGATGGTGCAGTCGACGCAGTTCACCAGATAGATGGCGCTGGCGCCGGAGTCGATGACGCGGGCGCCATCAATCATGACGTTGCTCGAGTTGTAGATGGCCATCTCGCCATCGCCCCCCGGGCCATCCTTGCGGCCGGTCAGCTGCCCATAGAGGATGGTGACGTCGCGGGAATCGGTGATCCACAGATTCGGGTCTGCCACATTGTTGCCCGCTATGCCGTTGGCACGCATGAAGGTGTCCCATATATCCACACCTTTCCCGCCCACGACACCAGTGCTGATCTGGAAGCCGACGATATCGAGGCTCCAGATGATGATGCGGTCCTGATGATAGGCCAGTACACCGAAGTTTCCGCCTGTACCGGTGGACAATGTGAAGTTGTGCAGCATGGTGCCGCTGCCGAGCCCGATTGCCTTCTGTGGGGAGCCATGGGCGGAGATCACGACGTCGGCCATGCTCGCACCCAATCCCTCGATGGTCGTGCCGGAGGGTACTTCAAGTGGTGCAGGCCCAGTGACGTAGGCGCCAGGCCGCAGGCAGATTTTCTTGCCAGGTGCGGCTGTCACTGCGGCAGCAAGGTCACCACCACTGTCGAGAGTGAGATCGCATGCCGAGGCCTGCGCAGCACCGGTCAGGCCTATGGCAAAGAGTACGGCGGAAATGCGTTGTTTCATTATGGGTTCCTTCCGTGGAGTGGTTGAAGTTGCATCCAAGATACCGCAGCCGACCGGCTTGACGTCAACGCAGAACTTCATCCGCACTGACCAGCTGCACATCGTGCATCTGGTTGAGGTAAGCCTCGTAGTAGCCCTTGTGCGAGGCACCGACGATGGTCAGCATGCGGGTGCCCGGGTGCTGGCCGAGCACGTCGCGCATGTTGGCGACCATGCGCAGGTTGCGGGTTTCCCAGTAGCCCACGTAGTTGCGGCCGAAGCCTTCCGGCGAGGGTTCGACGAGCGTCGCGCCGAAATCGCTGTTGAAGGCCAGCATCGCGGCCTCGGGTGCGTTGTAGGCGCGATACATCGCGAGCAACCCATCCGGTCGAGCAAGATTGGCTTCCAGTCGTTCATCGGCCGCCCTGCGCGCTTTGACGAAGGAATTGTCCCAGGCACCGCGTATGGCGGCAGCGTAGGCCTTCTGCTGCGATTCCGGTGTAGGCGAATCCGCAGTGTGGTCGTCGACCGCCCACAGCCGCTCCAGCCCCAGGCGCGCGGCGAGGACGCCGGCCACCAGGCCGGCCTCGTTGCGGCGTGCCATGCGCGTGTCGAGGAACTGCACCAGCTCCGGTGTCAGGCTGTCCGAGGCACGTCGCTCTTCCCTGGGCAGCCGCAGCCATTGGACGACTGCCGAGCTGCTCTCGCCCGCAGCCAGGAACACTGCGGCCAATCGGCGTCGCTGGGCAGCGGTTGGCGCCTTCGGCCAATCCGCAAGCAGGCGTTCCATCTCCACGTTGGCGCTGGGCACGTCCAGGCCGGTGGCGGCCTGCGCCGGTGCCGGATCGACGCAGTAGTCCGCTACGCTCTCGGCGTAGCGGGCCGGATTGCGGCGCATGAAGTCACACTGCAGGCCGGACAGGTTCTCCACTGCGATCGCGGTGGGCCGCCAGGCTTCCAGACGCTGCAGCAGAGGTTCCAGCATCGCCGGCGTGAAGGTCTCCGGCAGGCTGGACAGGTGCGGGCTGCCCAGCACCAGCACTTCGTTCGGGCGCCCTGCGGGCGGTCCCTTCAGCTGGTCCGGGTGGAAGGCCGGTCGATAGGCGGTGTCGTTGGCCAGCGCGCTGCTGCTGCACACGGCCAGGAAGAGAAGGCTGGCAAAGCGAGGGAACATGCGATCTCCATGTCGATGAGCATCCTGCGGGACCTTCATGCTGGTCATATTCTCCTGCCGCGGAATCCCGCATTGGTCATGTAAACCTTTTTGCCTTGAGCTGCATCCTTCTGCTGAGCGATGCTGTACCCAGCGCTCAGGCAATGCAGAACATGACGTCCGACGACTGGACCATCGACAGTCCGCGGCTGCACCTCCGGCCATTCACGCCCGGTGACGCCGACGAGGCATTTGCGGGAATCACCCCCGGGCTGACCCGCTACATGTCCTTCGAGCCGCCGCCGTCGAAGGAGGCGTTTGCTGCTGTCTGGCGAACGTGGCTGCCCACCATCGCCGACGGGACCGACATCACGTTCGTGATCCGCAGGCGCGAGGATGGTGTATTCCTTGGCCTGGCAGGCCTGCATCGAGCCCGTGACGCAGAACCCGAACTGGGCATCTGGATCGCAGAAATGATGCATGGGCACGGCTATGGTCGCGAAGCCGTGGCGGCGGTGTGGTCGGCCGCCTCAGGGCGCCTGCGCTGTGCTGCGTTCCGCTATCCGGTGGCCGAGCAGAACCGGTCCAGTCGTTCCCTCGCTGAGTCCCTCGGGGGACTGCCTGTAACACGTGAGCAGGGCGTGAAGTACACGGCAATCGTCTACCGCATTCCGGCTGCAATGCACGGAGTTGCGACGGACGTCGCGGAATCCCGCTAAAGCGGCTGACGGCATCGCCGATACTCCCTCTGGATCCCGCTCCAGTCACCCGCCGCAGGACCCCAGGCTGCCCCCGATGGGCGGTCCGCGCAGTGTGTTCCGCCGCTCCCAGATGCCGATCGCACCCGCAGCAGACGTTCTTGGCAGTCGCTCGAGAGGTGCCGTTGGCACCTGTAGTCCCTGGCAACTGATGTTGCCGCCGGGCATCCCGCCCGTCGGGTCACAACCGCTTACCGGACACCGAGGATCAGACAATGCTCATTCCAGGCTTCACGGCAGGCGCGCAGGCGCCGGCCGAGCTGCACACCCGTTGGTCGCCGTGGCGTGCGCTGCTTGGCGTACTGGCGCCGCAGCAACGCACCAGCACAGAGAAGGCGATGACCGACCGCACCGAGCTGGAAGCGCAGGTGGCCGCGCTGCATCGCGTGCAGGCCGTCATCGAGTTCGCGCTCGACGGCACCATCCTGCAGGCCAATGACAATTTCCTGCAGGCGATGGGCTACCGGCTGGAGGAGATCCAGGGCAAGCATCATTCCCTGTTTGTCGACCCCGAGCTGGCGCGCAGCGCCGAATACCGCGACTTCTGGGCGCGCTTGGGGCGCGGCGAATACGACGCCGGACAGTACCGCCGCTTCGGCAAGGGCCAGCGCGAGATCTGGATCCAGGCCTCGTACAACCCGGTACTGGACCGCCAGGGGCGGCCGTACAAGGTGGTCAAGTTCGCGACCGACATCACCGCGCAGAAGCTGCAGGCGGCCGACTCGGCGGGGCAACTGGCCGCGATCGCCAAGTCGCAGGCGGTGATCGAGTTCAGCATGGATGGCCGCATCCTGTCGGCCAACGACAATTTCCTGGCCGCCACCGGCTACAGCCTGGACGAAGTGCGCGGGCAGCACCATTCGTTGTTTGTCGAGCCCGAGCATCGCAGCAGCATCGAATATCGCCAGTTCTGGGAGAAACTCGGGCGCGGCGAATATGACGCCGGCCAGTATCGGCGCCTTGGCAAAGGCGGGCGTGAGGTCTGGATCCAGGCATCCTACAACCCGATCCTGGACCTCAATGGCAAGCCGTTCAAGGTCGTCAAGTACGCCACCGACATCACCGCGCCGGTGCATGAAAACCAGGCCATGCAGCGCGCGGTGGCGCAGACCCGCGAGGTGGTGGCCGCGGCCAAGCAGGGCGATCTGACCCAGCGCGTGGCCACCGCCGACAAGAATGGCTCGATCGCCGAACTGTGCGAAGGCGTGAATTCGCTGGTGGAGGCGATGGCCGCGATCATCGGCCAGATCAAGTTCGCCGCGGACACCATCGCGGTCGGCGCGACTGAAATCGCACAGGGCAACAGCGACCTCTCGCAGCGCACCGAGCAGCAGGCGGCTTCGCTCGAGGAAACCGCGGTGTCGATGAAGGGCCTGGCCGAGACCGTGCAGCGCACCGCCACCAACGCGCGCCAGGCGAGCCAGCTGGCCGGTGGAGCCGCCGATGTCGCTGCGCGCGGCGGCAGTGTGGTGCATGAGGTGGTCGAGACGATGGCGGTGATCAATGCCTCGTCGCGGCGCATCGTCGACATCATCGGGGTGATCGACGGCATCGCCTTCCAGACCAACATTCTCGCGCTGAACGCAGCGGTGGAGGCGGCGCGTGCCGGTGAACACGGCCGTGGATTTGCCGTGGTTGCCACCGAGATCCGCGAGCTGTCGCAGCGTTCGGCCAGCGCAGCGAAGGAGATCAAGCACCTGATCGATGAGTCGGTTGCCAATGTGGGTGCCGGTACGGCGCAGGTTGAGAGCGCGGGCCGCACCATGGACGAGATCGTGACCAACGTGCGCCGGGTGAGCGACCTGATGACCGAAATCAGCACTGCCTCGCAGCAGCAGAGCGACGACATCCAGCAGATGAACCAGGCCGTCGATCTGATCGACCAGGGCACCCAGCAGAACGCGGCCTTGGTCGAGGAGGCGTCGGCGGCGGCGCGCAGCATGGAAGAGCAGTCGGCGCAGCTGCTGCAGACGGTGGCCAGCTTCCGCTTGCAGGGCGGCGCCGGGCACCGGCACGGAGCGGCGGCGCTGCATGCGGTCTAGGCGCGGCGACCGGACTGTTCTTCCTTGGTTTCGGTGTCGCCGCGTACGCAGTTGCGACCGGCATGCTTGGCGCGATACAGGGCCTGGTCGGCGCGTTCGACCAGCCCGCGCGGATCGCCGTCTTCGCCGGGTGCCTGCCAGGCCACGCCGATGCTGATGGTGACGGTGGCCACGGGGGCGGGCAGGGCTGCGGCTTCGACCGAAGCGCGCAGCCGTTCGCCCAGGCCCAGGGCGTGGGTGGCATCGGGCGAGGGCAGGGCGGCGATGAACTCTTCGCCGCCATAGCGGGCCAGCAGATCGTCGCCCCGTTGCAGGCAGCCATCGAGGATGCCGGCGACGGCACGCAGGCGCCGATCACCTTCCGGATGGCCGTAGGTGTCGTTCAGCCGTTTGAAGTGGTCGATGTCGATCATCAGTACCGCCAGGCCCTGGCCCTGGCGGCGCGCGCGGCGGTGGGCCCGATCCAGCGACTCATCGAAGCTGCGCCGGTTGCCCAGTCCGGTCAGCGGATCGCGCCGTGCCAGCGTTTCCAGTTCATCGCGCTGGCGCTGGATCTCGACCTGGCTCAGCACGCTGCGCAGCGCATAGCCGAGCAGGGAGCCGATGAAGCCGACCGTGGCCAGGGTCGGCTGCAGGCGCGCGACCAGAAGCGCCACCAGCATCAGCAGCAAGGGCAGCATCAGTGGTACGCCGGCATCGACGATGCGCCGCAGGCTGCGGGATACCTCCACTGCCGGGCAGCGACGATGGCTGCCCGCCAGGGTGGCCAGCAGCACGAACAGTCCACTGATCAGCAGGTCGCCCCAATTGCCGTCGGGCACCTGCGGCTGATAGGTATTGATGTAGAAGGCCAGCAGGAAGTAGCCCAGCGCGTAGATCGTCAGCGTCCGGAAAAAATCGCGGCGGTCCGGATCGTCCTCGGCCAGGAAACGGATCAGTGCGAAGCAGAACACCAGGCTGTTCTGCACGCCGCTCATGGTGTTCAGGCACTGCGTCCACAAGGCGGTGTTCAGCGGCGCCATGGCCCGCGCATGCAGGTAGTACGGCAGCCAAAGCAGGGCAATGATCCCGAGGTCCACCGCACGGATGTAGCGGTTCCCGCCGCCCGGGCTTGCAGCGACGTAGGTCAGGGGGATCCGGTAGAACACGTACAGGATCAGTGTTGAGGCGGTCATCTGCGCAGGGGCGAGGCCGGCCACATTGCGGTACAGCAGGTCCAGCAGCGCGAGAGAGAACAGGCCGACGGCCGCGCCGAGCAGTCGCCACTGGCAGGCCGCCTGGCTGACGCGTGCACGCCGTACGCAGGCCAGTGCAGCCAGCAGCGGGGCGGTGATCAGCATCAGGTAGGAGCCGACCGGGTCCTGCGGGCCGACAAAGGCAATGACGAGCGCGTGCGTGACGAGAAAAAACAGTGCAGCACGCAACGTCATGCAGTCCCCCACCCCCGGATCCGGCGGGATCACGATAGGCAGATGTACGTGAGGCTGGCAAGAAAAGTGTGCACTACGTCTAGCGACAACCCTGTCAGCGGTCGCAGTTTTGCGTCAGCACAGTGACACCGGAGCGGCTACATGGGCCTGCATCGCCCGAAAAGCAAAAGGCCAGGTCATGGACCTGGCCTTTGATGCTGTGGTGCCGGTGAAAGGACTCGAACCTTCATGGGGTCACCCCCGGCTGATTTTGAGTCAGCTGCGTATACCATTCCGCCACACCGGCAGGCAGCGTGTGAGTGTAACCGAGGAGGGCAGGGCTTTCATAGGGGCAAGGCAGATCGAGGCGTTTCCTGTCGGCATCGGCTCTGCGATGGCTATACTGCGCCGGCTTGAATGCCTCCAGGAGCCATAGCCGATGACAGTGTTGCAGGACCTGAGGGTGCTGGTGGTCGAGAACGACGAGATGAGCGCAGCCTTGCTGCAGATGCAGCTGGTGCATGCCGGCGCGACCGTGGTCGGGTTGGCGGCGAGCGTGGCTGAAGCATTGCGCGTGCTGGAAGACTCGGTCCCCGATGTGGCCCTGCTGGACTATCGCCTGGCCCGCAACGAGACCAGCGCGCCGGTGGCGGCAGCATTGTCGGCGCGAGGCGTACCGTTCGTGCTTGCCACCGGAATGCTGGCTGAGCAGCTGCCCGAGTCCATGCTGTCCGGAGTACTGCTGGTCAAGCCATATCTGTCGGCGGACCTGACCCGGGCGCTGAGCCGTGCGGTGGGCCGTTCCAGCGCAACGGCGTGAGAACGGCGCTTCAGCCGGCCTCCTCGTACAGGTAACGGATGTCCTCGCGGTCGTCGAGGATGCTGTACTGCCCGGCCAGGTTGTCCGGATCGGGGTTGAGCCACGCATCGAGATGCTCCCTGCGGATCGGTATCACGCCGCGATCGTGACCTGCCGCGGCGACATCGCGTGGCGGGGTGTCGGTGATCGTGGCGAATGAGAGCAGGCGTCCTTCCGGTCCCTCCCATTCCGCCCAAAGGCAGGCCAGAAGCAGGTCGCGGGGCGGGTCGGGGCGAAACTCCAGCACCACATCCTGTTCCTTTTCACTGGCGCCAAGCGCGCGCCCTGCGATCGCGTGGCGTGGTACGTGCTCATAGAACGCCCGCACCACGACAACGCCGTGGCGAAGGCCGAACGCGCCGCGCCAATAGCCTTCCAGGCTGTCGCGTCGTGCGTTGTAGGTGCCGGGGTAGAGCACGTCGTTGCGTGCCGGCTTGTCCGGCAGCCGGCATTGGTAGCGCATCGGCTTGATCACCCGTCGGCCGCTCTCGCTGACCATCACCGGCGCGTAGGTGCCGGGAAAAATGCGGTTGTCGCGCGGCAGTAGTTGTACCCGGTGCAGGTCCTCAAGCCGGGCCTGGGCGCGCTCGATGCGGTTGCCGGCCACGCGCAGGTCGTTGCGTGCCTTCTGGGTGGGGCGGGTGGCGAGCGTCGCGTGGGCGATATCGCGGCGCTCGCGTTGGCGGGCCAGCTCCGCCTCCAGAGCCTGGCGTTCCTGCGCATGCCACTGCTGGATCTTCGCGACGATGTCGCGACCCTGTTCGGTGCGCGCGCCGGCAAAGCCGTCGTCCATGGCCTTGGGGGTGTTCGGCCGCTTCTTGCCGGGATCGTGCGCGTACAGTTCGGCGAACTCCTCCAGCGACAGGATGGCACCGAACTCGCGGACCAGCTTGGCGTAGTCAGCGCGGATCAGGGCGGAATAGCACATGGGAACTCTGCAGGCCTGGGTCGCAGTCGTTGCGACGTGGATGCGGCAGGATAGCCCGACCTACAGGGAGATACCGCATGAATGATTCTGTCAGCTGCCAGTTCCGCGAGGCTGTCCCCACGGTCGAAGACTATTGCCAGCTGCGTGTGCTGGCGGGCCTCAGTGCCAAGAGCCAGGAGGCGGCGGCACGCGCGCTGCCCAATACCCTGTATGGCGTGTGCGCCTACCAGGGCAATGAGCTGGTAGCGATGGGCCGCATCGTCGGCGATGGTGGGTGCCACCTGCAGGTCTGTGATATCGCGGTGCTGCCGCGCCTGCAGGGGCAGGGCCTGGGCAAGGAAGTGATGCGTCGCCTGGATGGCTGGATGCAGGCGAACCTGCCGCCGTCTGCATACGTCAGCCTTCTGGCCGATGGTGAAGCGCACCGGTTGTACGCGCAGTTTGGTTTCGCACCCACCGCACCTGCATCGATCGGGATGTATCGCCGGTTCTGAGGTGTGTTCAGGCTGAGGCCATCCATGCGTGGCATGGATCTACTGGGCCAACCGGCCGCCGGATCCATCCCGGCTCTGCAGTAGATCCACGCCATGCGTGGACAGGGCTTTCACGGGAATCTCAGGCAAAGAAAAACCCCGGCCGAAGCCAGGGTTTTCAAGAGTTGGCGTCCCCACGGGGATTCGAACCCCGGTCGCCACCGTGAAAGGGTGATGTCCTAGGCCTCTAGACGATGGGGACGCACGAAAACTTCAAGTTGTAGATCCTTCGACGGCCTAATTTCGAAGTGGTGGAGCCAAGCGGGATCGAACCGCTGACCTCCTGCATGCCATGCAGGCGCTCTCCCAGCTGAGCTATGGCCCCATGAAACTCCGGATGATCTGCCGGGAGCAGAGTCCGTTTTGAAACTGGCGTCCCCACGGGGATTCGAACCCCGGTCGCCACCGTGAAAGGGTGATGTCCTAGGCCTCTAGACGATGGGGACGCACGAAAAACTTCAAGTTGTAGAACCTTCGACGGCCTAATGTCGAAAGTGGTGGAGCCAAGCGGGATCGAACCGCTGACCTCCTGCATGCCATGCAGGCGCTCTCCCAGCTGAGCTATGGCCCCGTGTTACCGAGCCGCCTATCATACCTGCGTGTTCACGTTTGTGGAAGTCTTTTTTTGAACTTTTTTCGTTCCGGTTCAACCGCAGCCACGAGGGCAGGGGAACCGCAACGCCACACCCTGAATGCCGGTAGGCGGTGAACAAAAAAGACCCGGTTATCGGCCGGGTCCTCGTTGTTCGTGATGAGTGGCGTCCCCACGGGGATTCGAACCCCGGTCGCCACCGTGAAAGGGTGATGTCCTAGGCCTCTAGACGATGGGGACGCAATTCTCATCAATGTTCTTTAGCGACCTTTCGACGGCCTAATGCCGAAAGATTGGTGGAGCCAAGCGGGATCGAACCGCTGACCTCCTGCATGCCATGCAGGCGCTCTCCCAGCTGAGCTATGGCCCCACGTCGCTGAGGAGCGAAATAATAGCCTTGCCCCAGGGGGTTGGCAAGCATTTGTTGCACTTTTCTTCACGCGTGTTGCGAAGCCGATGTCAGTCGCCTGCGGCCGTGGTGTCGTCGGTCAGAGCGGCCAGGATCGGGCACTGGTCCAGCGCGCCATGGCCGGGGCAGGCGTCGACCAGCTGCGACAGCGCGATGTGCATGCGCTGCAGTTCGGCCAACCGTTGTGCGATGTCCTGCAGGCGGGCCTGCGCGGTGTCACGCACGCTGCCCATGTCCTGCTGGTGGTGATCACTGAGCGCGAGCAGCTCTCCGATTTCCTCCAGGCTGAAGCCCAGTGCCTTGGCGCGGCGGATGAAGCGCAGCCGGCGCAGATCCGGCTCGCCGAAGATGCGGTAACCCCCGGCCGAGCGCGCCGCCGTCGGCAGCAGCTGCTGCCGTTCGTAATAGCGGACCGTATCGATCGGCACGCCCGCCTGACGGGCCAGTTGTCCAATGTTCATGGCAGCTTTCCTGCGGATCCTGCCGGCCATTGTGAAGCCTGGAGTCTGGTCGAGAGTCAAGGCTTCAGCTCGGTGCGCGCATTCAGCCCACTTTGCAACTTTCTTCATAGCCCCGCAGATGGGCCTGTTCCTACCCTTCGCCTGAACCGGCCGTTCGATGGCCTGCAACGAACCGAGGAGGTGGTCTGTGGAGGGGGTCAGGAACGAAGCATTCGTAGAGGTTGCGGTGGTCGAATATCCGGGAGGGGACCCCTCCGCCGCCTCTGTGCTGGCCGAAATGGCCCACGTCGCCAACCGCCTGGCCCAACAGCAGCGCCGACCCTTCAAGCGTGTGCTTGTCACCCGCTGGATCGTTCCCGCCAGCCAGACCGGCGTACACCGCATCGCGGGTGCTGAAATGCTCGACGCCGCCATTCCCGCGGTGATCGCGGTTCCCGGCCAGATCAGCCCCGGAGCCTGTCTGCGCGCCGAAGAGGTCCTGCTGGACTGGTTGCGGGCCCATTACGACGGGGGCAGCCTGCTGGCTGCTGCCAGCGACGGGGTCGGTGTACTGGCCCGTGCGGGACTGCTGGCCGGAAGAACGGTCAGCGGCCCCGATCTGGGGCGACATCCAGGGCTGCAGGCGCAGGCGGTGAGCTGGGTGCCCAGTGAGCGGGCGCTGGTCGACGATGGCGATCTGCTGACGGTTGGCGGATCGCAGGCCTGGCGTTTCCTCGGGTTGCGTTTGCTGTACCGGCTGCACGGGCAGGGCGTGGCGAGCGCGGTCGCGCAACAGCTCGGGATCGTCGTGCCCGCAGGAATCCAGCAGGATCTTGAGCGTTTCAGTGCCAACTTCGCCCACGGTGACCGCGATGTACTGAAGGCCCAGCGCTGGCTGCATACCACTGCGGCACGAGGAGCCACTCTGGCCGCAATCTGCGAGGTTTCCGGATTGGAACCGCGCACCCTGCAGCGGCGCTTCCTCCGGGCGACCGGTCTGCGGCCGATCGAATACTGCCAACGGCTGCGCATTGCCAAGGCGCAGACCCTGCTGCAGCAGGGCGCAGGCATCGAGGAGGTGGCCTGGGGGGTGGGCTACGCTGATCAGAGCGCGTTCCGGCGTCTGTTCCTCCGCATCGTGGGCATGACACCGGCCAACTATCGCCGCCACGTCAACTGCAAGCGGCGGGAGCGACCGTTGATGCCGTCGGTGGCCGGAAGTCTGCGCGGCCTGCAGGCGTCCCCCGGAATGCAGTTGGGGCGGAGTGCGGCCTGACCATGGGTGGCGGGCGAGCGCTTGCAACCTGGGCGTGACGCTTTGACCATGCAGGCAGTGGAACTTGAACAGGTGGGCTGATGTCGAGTGTTGGACCGGTACCGATGCCGGTGGTGTTGATCCTGATGTGCACATTGCTGGCCATGATCGTTGCCCGTCTTTGGCCGCGCAGGGCAGTGGGAATGCCGCTGCCGTCGGCAGCAGGCATGGTGCTGGACATGCTGCTGGTCGGCCTGCTGTGTGGTCGTGTCAGTTTTGTTGTGCTGAATTTCGCGCTCTATCGTTCGGAGCCCTGGAGCATTCTGCAGGTCACCGATGGTGGCTATCACCTGATGGTGGTGCTGGTGGCCGGGCTGTCGTGGGGATTATGGCGTCTGCGGCCGTGGCGTCAGTTGCGTGCACCGGTGCTGACGAGCGCACTGGTGGGTGCGTTGTTCTGGGTCGCTGGTGGCCAGTTGCTGTCGGCATGGCAGGAGCGGCAGATGCCGTTGCCGGCGCTGCAGGTGGCGGACCTTCAAGGCGATCGTATCGATCTGCAGCAGTTCCGCGGCAAGCCGCTGGTGCTGAATCTGTGGGCCACATGGTGCGGGCCCTGCCGCCGTGAGATGCCGGTGCTGGCGACGGCACAACAGGCACATGATGACGTGCAGTTCGTATTCCTCAACCAGGGCGAAACCCTGGATGAGGTGCAGGGTTTCCTGGCCGGCGAACGACTGATGCTGGGCAACGTGCTGCTGGATGATGACGCTGCTGCTTCCACCGTGCTCGGCGTTCAGGCATATCCTTCCACGCTCTTTTTCGACGCCGATGGGCGCCTGCGTGAACTGCACCTGGGCGAACTGACTGCGGCCGGCCTTGAACACAAACTGCGCCGGCTGCGGTAGCCTGCGCAGGCATCTCACTACGGAGTTCCCATGTTGTCGATTTCCCTGCGCACCGCCCCGGCGGTGCTCCTGCTGCCGGTCATGCTGGCATTGGCCGCCTGCAGCCAGGCACAGACGCCGCCGGGCAAGGCCGCTACGGCGTCGGCGACGACTGCTCCGGCATCTGCCGCCAAGGGCGACCGTCCAGCGGTGCTGAAGGGCATCGAGAAGCACGGCTTCGAGGTCGTTGCCGAGTTCGATGCGCCGGACGGCCTGCGCGGTTTTGCTGGCGTGGTGGGAGGGCAGCAGCCTGCAGCGGCCTATGTCACGGCCGATGGCAAGCACGTACTGGTGGGCAGCCTGTTCGATGCCGAAGGTAATGATGTGGCTGCCGAAGCGGTCGAGAAGCTGGTTGCCGCACCGATGTCGGTCAAAATGTGGACCAAGCTCGAAGCCAGCGCCTGGGTACGTGATGGCAAGGCCGACGCGCCCCGCGTGGTCTATACCTTCAGCGATGCCAACTGCCCGTATTGCCACAAGTTCTGGGAGGCGGCCCGTCCGTGGGTCGACGCCGGCAAGGTACAGCTGCGCCACATCATGGTGGGTGTGATCCGCGAGGACAGTCCGGCCAAGGCCGCAGCCATCCTCTCCGCACGTGATCCGAGCGCGGCGCTGCTGGAGAACGAACACCAGTTCGACCGTGGCGGTATCAAAGCGCTGCCGAACATCAGCCGCGAGATCGCCGGCAAGCTCGACGCCAACCAGGTGTTGATGCTGGAAATGGGGTTCCAGGGCACCCCGGGCATCCTGTTCCAGGATGCACAGGGCCAGGTGCAGCGCCGGGCCGGATTGCCGCAGGGCGACGACCTGCAGACGGTGCTTGGTCCGCGCTGATCCACGCCTGCATGATGATGTAGACCACAGGCCCGCATGGTGACATGCGGGCCTGTTGCGTTCCTGCCCCAGGCGAACACAATCGCTTGCGCATTGTCTGTTCGTCGTCACGTCTGAATCGTGACTGAGATCAAGCATCGTGCCTTGATTCCAATCAAGGTCAAAAGCGACAAACGGACTAGCCTTTGACGCATGGAATACAGCGTCAATGCGCGATGGATGCCGCGCTCGCCACGCCCTGATCAGGGTCGGCCGGCACAGCCATTCACGACACTCTCACTCTGTGCTTGTTACCCAGACCGCTGCGGTCGCCACCTCTCTGGCAGCGCGGCCTTGATGGAGTCGACATGGGTGCAGGCGGGGCAGTGTCATCGTCCTGTTGCCTGCCGTGCGCAGGCTGGCCGATGTCGTCGACGCAGTACCCGCATTTCCAGCAACGGCAACGCGAAGCCAGAGCGGCGCATGAATGCGCTCCGGAACCGTGATGCGAGTGTTCGTCAGGGGAGGATGCAATGCGTTTGGCCGTACTGAGTCTGGCATGCCTGGGGGCACTGGCGATCACGCCGGCGTACGCTCAACAGGGTGATGCAGAGGATGCGCAGGCATTGCGGAGCGAGATGGCCGCCATGCGCCAGGCGCTGGAACGCATGCAGCAACGGCTGGACCGGCTTGAGCAGCGTGATGCTGCGCCTGTGCAGGCAACAGCCGCGCCTGCAATGGCGCCGATGGCCTCTGCCGCCCCTTCCGACGTGATCCATCGCACCCAGGTGCCGGGTGTGGCGCAGCCGGTACTCCCGCAGCGCGATTCGGTCGCTGATCCGTCCACTGCGGCATCGCGACCGGACAGTGCGGCGGGCCCGACCGATCCGGATCTGAAGGGGTTCTTTGCCATACCCGGCACTGATACGGTGATCCGCATCGGCGGTTACGCCAAGCTGGATGCCATCGCCGATTCGCGCGCGGCCGGCGACGGGGATCAGTTCATTCCTTCGTCGATGCCGGTGGGCGGCAGCCACCGCGATGTCTCCAACTTCAACATCCACGCCAAGCAGACCCGCTTCAGCTTCGAGGCGCGGCGTCCAACCACGCACGGCAACCTGCGCTTCTATCTGGAGAACGACTTCTTCGGCAGCAGCGATGGCTACGAGTTCCGCCTGCGGCATGCGTATGGACAGCTCGGCAATACCTATGCCGGCTATGGCTACTCCAGCTTCATGGACCCGGACAGCCTGCCCGACACGCTGGACTTCGCCGGGCCGGGCGGCGCCGGCTATCTGCTGGTGGCCGGCATCCACCACAGCTTCACGATGGGCAAGGGCAACACGCTGACCGTGGCGGCCGAAGACCCGAAGACTGAACTTGCCGGTGCCAGTGATGAGCGGGCTGCGGTGAACCGTCTGCCGGACGTAACCGTGACCGCGCGCATGGAGCGCGACTGGGGCCACCTGCAGGTGGGCGCGGTGGCGCGCAGCCTGGCCTATGACGGCGATGGCGAGCGCGACCGGCGAATGGCCGGCGGCCTGCAGCTGAGTGGCTCGGCCTCGGTGGGCGAGCGCGACCTGCTGCTGTTCGGTGCGCTGGGAGGACGCGGCCTCAGCCGCTATACCGCCGACCTGACCGGCTCCGGGCTGGACGCGGTGGTCGGTGCCGATGGCCGCCTCGACGCGTTGGACCTGCACGGCGGCTTCGTCGGCTATACCCACTACTGGTCCGAGTTGTGGCGATCGAACCTGATCTTCGGCCAGCTGACCCTGGAGCGGAACGCCGCACTGGCGGCCGATGCCTTCCGGCAGAGCCGGTACGGCGTATTCAACCTGATCTGGAGCCCCGCGCCGTCGTGGACGATGGGCATGGAGGTGCTGTACGGCCGCCTGGAACAGCAGGGCGGCGCGCGCGGCGACACGGTCCGGGTGCAGGGCAGCCTGCAATACAACTTCATCAAATAGGCGCCAGCGGTCGTACGCCAGCGCAACCGTCCCCACGCCCGGTGCTGCCGGGCTCATGCCAGTACCGGAGATCGTCATGGCAGAAGCAAAGAAAATCGGGGTGGTCGGAGCCACCTTCCTCGTCGCCGGCAACATGATGGGCTCAGGCGTGTTCCTGTTGCCATCGAGCTTGGCCAAGATCGGTACCGCCTCGATCTGGGGCTGGTTGATCACCACCGCCGGTGCGCTGTTGCTGGCCTTCGTGTTCGCCAAGCTGGGCAAGCTGGCACCGAAGGCGGGCGGCCCGTACGCCTATGCGCGCGACTGGTTCGGGCCGTACATGGGCTTCCAGACCAACACCATCTACTGGTTCGCCAACTGGATCGGCAACGTCGCCATTCCGATCGCCGCGGTGGGCTATTTCAGCTACTTCTTCCCGATCCTGTCCGAGCCGCTGGTGCGCTGCATCGCGGTGCTGATCCTGGTATGGGCGCTGAGTTTCGCCAACGTGATCGGTCCGGCGTTCGTCAGCCGGGTGCAGACCGTCACCACCAGTTTTGCGCTGGTGCCGATCCTGGGCATCGCCATCTTCGGCTGGTTCTTCTTCGATGCCGACATCTTCAAGGGCGCCTACAATGTGTCGGGTGAATCCAACTTCGGCGCGATCTCCAGCGCCGCGGCACTGACGCTGTGGGCCTTCATTGGTGTCGAGTCGGCCTCGGTCACCGCTGGTGTGGTCGAGAACCCGGAAAAGAACGTGGCCCGTGCCACCCTGGCCGGCGTGTTCCTGGCTGCCATCGCCTATATCGCCAGCTCCTCGGTGATCATGGGCATGGTGCCCAATGGCGAACTGCAGACCTCCGATGCGCCGTTCGCACTGGCTGCCGCCAAGGCCGTCGGTGGCTGGGGCGGTGCGCTGGTCAGCCTGTGTGCCTTCATCGGCGCTGCCGGTTCGCTGGGCGGCTGGATCCTGCTGACCGCGCAGAGCGCCAAGGCGGCCTCCGATGACGGCCTGTTCCCGAGCATCTTCAGCAAGACCAACAAGGACGACGTGCCGGTCAAGGGTGTGCTGATCGTGGCCGTGCTGATGACCCTGGCGGTGCTGGTCACTTCCACCTCGGAAACCGCGTCGGCACAGTTCGACGTGATCACATCGGCGGCGGTGGTGCTGACCCTGCTGCCCTACATCTACTCGTGCGTGGCCTGCTACTTCGTGGTCGAGCGCTCGCACACCCTGGTCCACACCGGTGCGTTCTGGACCCTGACCAGCCTGACCGTCGTTTACTGCCTGTGGGCGATCTACGGCTCGTCGGGAACCATCGTGCAGTACGCGTTCCTGTTCGTGCTGTTCATCACCGTGTTCTATCCCTTCTTCAGCGAGGAGCGCCGCCAGCAGCGGCAGCGCGCCCGCGAGGCCTCGGCGATCAGCGCCGGCGCCCAGCGTTCCTGAGTTAGACAAGGAGAATCAACGTGTACTTCAAGTCCCTGGACTACCCGGTCATTGTCATCGACAACGACTACGAGTCGCCGCGCATCGGCGGCATCCTGATCCGCGCCCTGGTGGAAGAGCTGCGCAGCAACGACCAGCGCGTGCTGTGCGGCCTGAACCTGGATGATGCCCGTGCCGGTGCCCGCACCTACGTGGCGGCGTCGGCGGTGCTGATCTCGATCGATGGCAGCGAAGAGGTGGATGGCGAGTTCCAGCGCCTGACCGCCTTCCTGCGCGAGCAGAGCGCGCGCCGCGCCAACCTCCCGGTGTTCCTGTACGGCGAGCGCCGCACCATCGAGAAGGTGCCGAGCAAGCTGCTCAAGTACATTCACGGCTTCATCTTCCTGTTCGAAGACACCAAGAGCTTCATCTCGCGGCAGGTGATGCGCGCGGCCGAAGACTACATGAAGAACCTGCTGCCGCCGTTCTTCAAGGCGCTGATCCATCACGCGGCCGAGTCGAACTATTCCTGGCATACGCCTGGCCATGCGGGCGGCGTGGCGTTCACCAAATCGCCGGTCGGCCGCGCGTTCCATCAGTTCTATGGCGAGAACACGCTGCGCAGCGATCTGTCGATCTCGGTGCCGGAACTGGGTTCGCTGCTTGACCATACTGGTCCGATCAAGGACGCCGAGAACGAGGCCGCACGCAACTTCGGTGCCGACCATACCTTCTTCGTCACCAACGGCACTTCCACCGCCAACAAGATCGTCTGGCACGGCACAGTGGCCCGCGGCGACGTGGTGTTCGTCGACCGCAACTGCCACAAGTCGCTGCTGCACGCGCTGATCATGACCGGCGCGGTGCCGGTGTATTTCACCCCCAGCCGCAACGCGCATGGCATCATCGGCCCGATCAGCCTGGACCAGTTCACGCCCGAGTCGCTGCAGCAGCGTATCGCCGCCAACCCGCTGGCCAGCAAGGCCTACAAGGCCGGCTCCAAGCCGCGCATCGCAGTGGTGACCAACTCCACCTACGATGGCCTGTGCTACAACGCCGAGAAGATCGCCGACGAGATCGGCAGCGCGGTGGACTTCCTGCATTTCGACGAAGCCTGGTACGCCTACGCTGCGTTCCATCCGTTCTACGAGAACCACTACGGCATGGCCAAGGGCAAGCCGCGCGAGCAGGATGCGATCATCTTCACCACGCATTCCACGCACAAGCTGCTGGCCGCGTTCTCGCAGGCCTCGATGATCCACGTGCGCAACTCGGCGCAGCGCGACCTGGATGCCGAGCGCTTCAACGAGTCGTTCATGATGCACACCTCGACCAGCCCGCATTACGGGGTGATCGCGGCCTGTGATGTGGCCTCGAAGATGATGGAAGGCGATGCCGGCCGTTCGCTGGTACAGGAAATGCACGACGAGGCGATCGCGTTCCGCCGCGCGATGCTGCACGTCCGCGATGACCTGGGGCGCGACGACTGGTGGTTCAGCGTGTGGCAGCCGACCCAGGTCGAGCGCAGCCTGGACAAGGGCGATACGCCGGCACCGATGGTGGCCAAGCGCGAGGAGTGGTACCTGCAGCCGGATGCGCACTGGCACGGCTTCGAGAACCTGGTGGATGACTATGTTCTGATCGACCCGATCAAGGTGACCCTGCTGACCCCGGGCCTGGCGATGGACGGCAGCATGGGCAAGCTGGGCATTCCGGCGGCGGTGCTGAGCAAGTTCCTGTGGGGCCGCGGCATCACCGTGGAGAAGACCAACCTGTACTCGGTGCTGTTCCTGTTCTCAATGGGCATCACCAAGGGCAAGTGGAGCACCCTTGTCACCGAACTGATGGCGTTCAAGGAACTGTACGACCGCAATGCGCCGCTCAGCCAGGCACTGCCGACGCTGGCCGCCGACTATCCGAATGCCTACGCCGGTTGGGGCCTGCGTGACCTGTGCGACGCGCTGCATGCGTTCAACCAGGAGTTCGCGGTGGCCAAGGTGATGCGCGAGATGTACGTGGATCTGCCAACCCCGGTGATGACCCCGGCCGATGCCTACAACCACCTGGTGAAGGGCGAGATCGAGCGGGTCGACATCGAGCAGGTCAGTGGTCGCATCGCCGCGACCATGCTGGTGCCGTACCCGCCGGGCATTCCGACCATCATGCCGGGCGAGCGCTTTGGCGACAGCGATGAGCCGATCATCCAGTCGCTGCGCATCGCCCGTGAGCAGAATGCCCGCTTCCCGGGCTTCGAGTCGGACGTGCACGGGCTCATCATCGAGAACGACGGCGATGTGACCTCGTACAAGGTGGAGGTACTGAAGGCCTGACCGGCGACGGTCGGCCCTTCGGCGAACGATGGATACCGCGCGCGAGCAACGCATCCTGAAGTTCTCGATCGGGGTCACCATCGCGGTCAGCGTGGTCGGCTTCAGCGGTGGCCTGCTGGTGGGATCGCAGGCCATCCTGTTCGACGGTGTGTACAGCCTGGTCGACGTTGCCCTGACCCTGGTGTCGTTGTCGGTGCTGCGGCTGGTGGCGCGGGAACAGAGCCCGCGCTTCCAGTACGGCTACTGGCACCTGGAGCCGATGGTCGAGGCGCTGGGCGGTGTGATCCTGTCGCTGGCCTGCGTGTATGCGCTGGCCAACGCGGTGATCGGTTTGACCACGGGCGGACACGAGGTGAAATTCGGGCCCGCGCTGTGGTGGGCGGCGCTGCTGAGTGCCAGCAACCTGGCGATGGCGGCGTTCGTCGCCCAGCGGGCGCGGCGCCTGCGCTCGGCGCTGTTGTGGCTGGATGTACGAGGCTGGCTGCTGGGTGGGTTGATGAGCCTGGCGGTAGTGCTGGCCTTCGTACTGGCCCTGGTCCTGCATGGCGGTGAGTGGCACCACTGGGTGCCGTACCTGGATTCGATCGTGCTGGCATTGATCAGCCTGGCGGTACTGCCGGTACCGGCGCGCAGTGCGTGGAAGGCCATGCGCGAAGTACTCCAGGTGGCGCCGGATGATCTGGACCGGCGCGTGCAGCAGGTCATGCAGGCATTCGTGGCCGAGCGTGGCTATGCCGGTTTCACCAGCCACGTGGCGAAGATGGGGCGGATGCGCTTCATCGAGATCCATGTGCTGGCCGATCCGGCTACGCCCTTGGGCTCGGTGGGCGAGGTCGATGCGATGCGTGACGAGATCGCGGTCAGGCTGGATGCTCGGGGCAGCACGTTCTGGTTGACCATCGATTTCACCGCAGACCCGGCGTGGACGTGACCACGCTTCTGTAGAGTCGAGATTGCTCGACTGCTTTTCGTCAGCGGAAGTCGAGCAGGCTCGATTCCACGGGATCGCGTGATCGTTGCGCGTGGCAGACCGGTCTGTTGCACCGGATCCGTTTGACCTCAACCGGGGTTGAGGTCACAGACTGCCGGCAACCCCCACGAAGCGCGCGGCATGAACCTGCTGACCACACCGGACTTCAGCCATGGCCTGCTGGAGCTGTTCAATCCGCCGGGCCTCTACGATCCTTCGGCCAACGGCTACTCACACGTGGCGGTGGTGCGCCTGCCGGCACGGGTGATCCACGTGGCCGGGCAGGGCGGTGAAGACGCGCAGGGCCGTCTCTCGCCCAGCTTCGAAGACCAGGTCGGGCAGGCGCTGGACAACCTGCAGACCGCGCTGCGCTCGGCGCAGGCAAGCCTGGTTGATGTGGCGCGGTTGCGCATCCTGGTGGTCGGCCACGATGAGGACCGGCTGGGCATCATTGCCCACCAGGTACGGCGACGCTGGCCGAACCGTGCGGCGCCCACCTGCACGCTGATCCCGGTGCCGCGACTGGCGCTGGACGGCATGCTGTTCGAGATCGAGGCGGAGGCCTACGCCGCCTAGCGCAGGTAGTACTCCACCGGCACCACCAGTTCCTGTGGTGCCTTCAGTTGATCGGGAATGGGCGGTAGTGGCTGCGCGCGACGGAAGGTCTGCAGCGCAGCGTCATCGAGCATCGGCTGGCCACTGGACTGTTCCAGCCGCAGAGCCAGCAGGCGGCCTTCGCGGTCGATGCTGGCCCTGACCCAGGCAGTGCCCTGCTGCCGGCGCGAGCGTGCGGCGGCAGGGTAATAGCGGTAACGCTCCAGCCGCGCCATCAGGCGGGCTTCCCACTGGTCGCTGGCGGCGCCGGCCTGGAAGTCCGCCGGTGGCGCGTCTGGAGCGGGCGGAGCGGCCGTGATCGATGCCGGTGCGGGACTGGCATCGGTCGCGGCCGCCGGCGGGGCGACCGGCAGCGGCGTTCGACCCGTCCCGCCCGTTTCGCTGGCGGCCAACTCGCCCTCGCGCGCGGCGGTGGGTTTCGGTGGCGGCGGCGACTTTGCCGGTTGCGATGCGCGCGCCTGCTGCGCCTGGCTGGGGGTGTCGGCCTGGCGCTCCTCTACGGGCTGTGGCGGCGTGGCCGGCGCCAGCAGGCGCAGGCTGATGCGCACGTCCTGCTCCGGCGGCGGCAGCATCGGCGGCGCTGCCACCCAGTGCACCAACAGCAGCAGGGGCAGCAGGTGCAGGACGGCGGTGATCGCGATCGCCTGCCAGTGTTGGCCGCGCTCACTCATCGTCCAGCACCCACAGCAGATCGGCATCCGCCGCATCCACGGTTTCACCCGGCGAAGCCAATGCGATCACCAGCGCAGGCGTAGCCGGTGACAGGTAGCCCGGTACCCCGGTACCGCGCAGTACATGCCAGCGCCCCGCTACCAGCAGCGCCGGCGCGGGCGCATCGAGCAGCACCTGTGCCATGCGTGTGTCGCGGGCCTGTTGCACGGCCAGCATCCCTTCCAGCATCGGTGCTGCGTCTGCGTGCTGGGCCAGCACCACCGCCGACAGGCGCTGGCGGGCAGCGGCCACCGGGAACCGTACGCCCTTGGTGGACGCGAGCAGCGCGTTGACCTCGGCACGCGACAGGTTGCCGCCGAACAGCGGCGTGCCTGCATCGGCAGCATCCTGTACCAGCCCGCCATACGCGGCCCACGGCCAACGCGTATCCCAGTCCAGCAGTTCCTGCAGGCGTGCACCTTCGGCCTGGTTGCCCTTGGCCAGCCAGCGCTGCACCCGCTGCAGGCGTGGCTGGCGCTCGCTGGCGATCATTTCCAGCACCAGCGAACCCTGCGGGCGCCGCCGCTGCAGCGCCTGCAGCAGCCAGCGCTGGGCGGCGTGGTCTCCGGCGAGGTCATGGCGCTCACCCAGCATCAGCCTCTGGGCGTCCGCCGCATACGCCACGAACGCGGCTTCGTCCAGGTGCCGGCCGTTGGCCAGGTCGATCACTGAGCCAGGCATCGGCTGCGCGCTGGCCACGGTCGCCAGCGCGAGCAGGCATACGGGCAGCCAGCGACGGCTAGAACGCCACATTGACGCCCATCGAGACGGTACGGCCACGGCCGTTGCCGCGGTCCAGGATCGGGCTGAAGATGCTGTCGATCGAGGCATTGTTGTCATAGGCCTTGTTCTGCAGGTTTTCGATGTTCAGCCACAGCGTGGTGTTGGCCTGGGGCTTGAAGCTGGCGTAGAAGTCGAGCAGCACGCCGGTGCCGCCGGTCTTGCGGGTCTGGAAGAAGTCGTAGCCTTCCTCGGTCGGCCCGGAGTACTCGGCGCGCAGGCCGGCCTGCACGCGCTGCTGCCACCAGCGGCCGCCCACGTCCAGCGTCCAGTAGCGGTCGGGCAGGGCGGTGATGTCTTCCAGGTTGACGAACTCGATGGCCGGCGCACTGGTGTGCGAGCGGGTCCAGCTCAGCGTGGCGTGGTAGTGCTCGCTGGCGTAATGCGCTTCCAGTTCGATACCGCGCATGCGCACCACGCCGGGGTGGTTCATCCAGCGCGTGGTGGTGCTGAAGTCGTCCACGTCCAGCGCATCGGTCCAGGCAGTGAGCTGCGGATCGCTGTCGATCGGCACCACGAACGGTTCCACTTCCGGCGGATGCACGATCAGCAGGTACTGCGGCTTGATGTAGTCGCGGATGCGGTTGTCGAAGCGGGTGATCCGCAGCTGTGCCAGGTCACCGTCGACCAGCAGCGAGTCGGTGCTGAGGTCGGCACCGACCTGCAGGTTGCGCGAGCGCTCGCGGCGCAGGAACGGGTTGGCGCCCACGCCATCGGCATCGCTCATGCCTTCCAGCGGGATCTTCTCGAAGAACATCTCCTGCACCCGCGGCGGGCGGGAAGTACGCGAGGCTTCTGCGAACAACTGCAGCCAGTCGGTGGCCTGCCACGATACCGCCAGGCTGGGGCTGAGGGCGCGCTGGGTACGGCGCACGTCGATGCCGCCACCGTTGATCTCCGCGCACTGGCCGGGCACATCCGAGCACACCGGGATGTGGCCACGGATGCCGAAGCGGTCCTGGCGCAGGCCGGCGGTCAGCGCGTAGATGCCGTACTGCAGCTCCAGCGTGCTGAACAAGCTGTCCAGCTGGCTGCGACCTTGCGGGTTGGCACCGCGCAGGACGGGGGTATCGGCCACATAGATGTCCGACTGGTGCTTGATGCCGGTGTTCCAGCGCGCCTGCAGTGCCCCGATGTCGAAGCGGCTGGTGTTGTCAACGGTCCAGCTGCTCAGGTTGCTGTGGGTGCGGCGACCGATGTAGCTGGAATCCTCCACTGGCGGATAGAACAGCCGGGTCTTGTTGCCGGCGAAGGTTGCACGCAGGTCGATCCACGGCGAATAGGGCGTGTAGTGGTAGCTGGCGCGCTGGTTGCGCGCGGAAATCTGCCACGGATAGTTGTGGTAGAAGTCGTTTTCGTAACGCATGTGGCTCAGGTCCAGCCGGTGCTGGTCGCTGGGCTGCAGGCGTGCTTTCAACAGCCAGCTGCTGGGCTGCTGGCTGCCCGGGTCGGCGTTGTTCTTCTGCCCACGCGCGGTCGCGTATTCGCTGCTGCGGCTGCTGCTGGCAGCGGCCAGCAGGCCGAACTGGCGGTCGCCACCCTCTTCACCGTGGCGCCAGGCACCGGCGAAGGTACGGCCGCTGCCGTAGCCGTTGTTGCCGTGGCGATAGCCTGCACGCAGGCCCCAGTCACGGCCCTCACCGAGCAGATCGTCGATATCCAGCGTGCGGAAGTTGGCACTGCCGGCCAGCGTACCCGCACCATCACCACCGGCGACCGCACCGCGTTGCACGTCCACGCCGGCCAGCAGGAAAGGATCGACATAGGCGAACGGACCACCCGAGCCATGCCCGGCATTGTTGCGGAAGGTCTGGGTGACACCGTCGATCATGGTGTTGACCCGGCCAGCACCGGTCATGCCGCGGATGTTGACCTGCAGGCCCGGCTGGCTGCGCGAATGGAAGCTGTGGGTGCCAGGCATCGAGCGCAGCAGGCTGTTGCCTTCCTGGCGTTCGGGCATCGCCACGCGCTCGCTGCCGATCGAAGGCGCAAAGCCATCGCGGGTGGCTGGTACATACTGGCTGGCACCTGCACCGGGGGAATGGCCGTGCGCGGTATTGCCCTGCACCCGCAAGGGCCCGGTGCGGCGGCTGCCATCGCCGCGCTCGGCCGGCGCCGGCTCCAGAGTGGCGCGGCGCGCATCGATGAAGCGCGGGCGCAGGCCGCTGCCCGCCAGCAGGCGCGTCAGGGCCTGCGCATCGTCGAAGTCACCGCGAAGGGCCGGCGCGGCATGGCCAGCGGGAAGCGCCGCGCCGATCACCAGATCGACACCGGTCAGCCGGCTGTAGGCGTCCAGCGCGGCCGCCAGTGGCTGGGCGGGCAGATCGTAGCTTCGAGTGGCGGCCTGCGCGTGGGCGCTGTTTGGCAGCAGTGGAACGGTGCTGGCGCAGGCCAGCGACAGGGCGAGGACAAGGGGGCGGGGGCACAGCATCGGGGGCTCCAGGGGCTGACGCAGAGCGTCGTCATCCCGGGTAGACGCAGCCGCAGGCCGGATGTCAGGGTCCATCACGCCGTTCCCTGCGTGGCGGCAGCCACACCTGTATGCCGTCGCCGAGGCGCAGCACGCGCACCTGCAACTGAGTGGCCAACTGGTCGCGGTTGCTGGCTGCGCCGTCGGTACTGCCAAGCAGGGTGACCGGCTGCTGGCGCAGCTGCTCGCCGATGACCCACGTGTGCCCGCCGTGCCAGCGGTCCAGGCCCTGCGTGACGTCGGCCAGCGGGGCCGAGACCCAGTGCAGGCGCCGCTCGCGCCAGGCCAGTGTTCCGGGGGCGGTGGTTGTTGCATCGGCTGTTGACTGCCCATCGAAGCGCAGCTGCTCGCCGTCGTTGGCCAGCATGCTGGCGTTGCCGCTGTCCACGCGCACGCGATGCTCGGTAACGGTGACCACGCTGCTGTTGCCCTGCACGGCAAGATCGAATGCGGTCCCCAGTGCAGTGACGGTGCCCTGCGGGGTGTGCACCTGGAAGGGCCGGTCGGCATCGGCGGCGACCTGGAACCAGGCCTGGCCACGCTGCAACTGGAGCTGGCGGCGCTGCCCATCGATGCGCACCTTCACTTCGCTGCCGGGTGACAGCAGGACATGCGAACCATCCGGAAGGGTCTCCTCGCGGATCTCGCCAGCGGCCGTACGCAGTACCTGCGCCAGCGGCGGCGAGGCATGGCGGCTGTAGAGACCCAGCGCACACAGCAACAGAACCGCAATGCCGGCTTCGCGCAGGCGACGGCGTTGCCTGCGCTGCTGTTGCCGCTGCAGGCTGGGCAGCGTCGCGCCTGCCTGCCACAGGTGCTGCAGATACTGGTACTGCGCGGCATGGCGAGGGTCGGCCTGGTACCACTGGTCGAACGCGTTCTCGTCGCGGTCACCGTCGTGCCCGTCCAGCCACCAGCGTGCGGCTTCACGCGCGATCGCGTCCTGGCTCATGCGCCGGGCACCTGCTGGAGGGCGACGAGGGCGCGCAGCAGATGGCCGTGCGCGGTCTGCCGGCTGATGCCGAGCTGGCGCCCGATCTCAGCCAGCGCCAATTGTTCAACCCGCGCCAGCAGGAACACCTGGCGCGAGCGCGGTGGCAGCGCGGCGATGATCGCGTCGAGGTGGCGCAGCTGTTCGGCGTCGAGCAGTCGCTGCTCGGGCAGTGGTGCAGGATCGGCGATGGCCTGCAACTGCGTGTCATCCAGTACCTCTTCGCGACGGCGCTGGCGCTGCCGGTAGTGATCCGCGATCAGGTTGTGGGCGACGCGGTACAGATAGGCGCGGCCGTTGCTCAGCAGGCCGCTGGCGGCGACTTTGACGACACGCAGCCAGGTTTCCTGGACGACGTCATCGGCGTCGCTGCGTTGCGGGAGTTTGCGGCGGACATGGGCGTGCAGCGGCCGGTAATGGGCCGCGCACAGCTGCGCGACATCCGTCGGTTCGACAGGCGTGGACACGGGGCGGGCGACAACTGGGAAAGGGAACAGCCCGCGGCGGCAAGGGCAGCGGCTGCACCTTACAGCAAAAGAGAATCATTTGCATCCATGGCGCGAGGCACGGCACGCATGGGTCACCGCGGCGTCAGCGCGGACGATAGTCGCAGTGGATCTGCAGGGCTTCGGTGGCGTTGTGATGCAGCTCGAAGCCGCACTGCTGCAGGCTGCGCTTCACCTGCACGACGGCTTCGGAATGACGGGCAACGCGACGATCCTGCCAGCGCAGTGGGGTGAACACGCCCAGGGGCAGCAGCCGCAGCCGCTTGCCGTGCAGTACCAGTGAGACATCGACATGACGGCCATCGATGTCGTGGCCGTTGGCACCGAAAATGGCATCGATCTCATCGCGGCGTTGCGGGTAGCAGGTGCGGAATGCTGCGATGCCGAGCCGTCGTACCGCGCGGCGGAAGCCACCGAGACGGCTGTGGCCGGGTTCGAAGCCACGGGTGAGCAGCAGGCGCAACCCGGCAGGCAGCATCGCCTGCGCGTCGAGCAGGCGTTGCAGTACCTCTTCTTCCAGTTGGATGCGGGTGGAGGGCCAGCGCGGGGCGATGAGCAGTCCGTGGTGGTTGCCGCGTTGCAGGGTCAACATGCGTGAAGCTTCGCACGCGGGCGAACAGCCGCGGTAGTGCCGGCCGCTGGCCGGCAGATCCGGGTGCCGGCCAGCAGCCGGCACCACCATCGGGTCAGATGTCGCGGTACTGGATCTGCGAAGCCAGTACCCGCAGGCCATCGGCATTGCTGGACAGGATGCGCTCTTCGCCGACACCTTTCTGCCGTTTCAGCTGGAAGCCCTGATCGGCAGGCAGCTGTGCGGCAATGGCGTCCATGCGTTGCAGGGCATCGGGGCCGCTGCAGTCGAAGTGGCCCCAGTGGGCGCCATCGCGGTGGATCTGCAATCGGTAGTTCATTGCGGTGTCTCCGGCAGGTCCTGCAGCCAATGGTCGAACATCGCGGTGGCGGCCGCAGCCAGCGGTGCGCCATAGCGACGCGCCTGCGCACGCAGGTCGTTGGGATCGATGCCGGCCTGGGCCAGCTCCAGCGTGTGGCCGATCAGCCAGCGCTCGAACTGGCGGGCGTCCAGTTCCGGATGGCATTGCAGGGCCAGTGCGTGGCTGCCGATGGCGAAGGCCTGGTGACGGCAGGCCGGCGTGCTGGCCAGGCGGCGTGCACCGGCCGGAAGTTCGAACGCCTCACCATGCCAATGCAGTACCGGAATGCCCTGCAGGGACTGCAGCGGAGAACGCTGGCCTTCATCGGTCAGCAGCAGTGGCGCAAAGCCGATTTCCTTGCCACCACTGGGAGCGACACTGGCACCGAGTGCGCGCGCCATCAGCTGTGCACCCAGGCAGATGCCCAGGGTCGGCCGCTGCCGCTGCAGCCGGCGCTGCAGCAGGGCAATGCTGTCGTTGACGAAGGGGTAGGTCCCTGTGTCATTGGCACTGATGGGACCGCCCAGCACGACCAGCAGGTCGGCGGTTTCGGCGTCATCGAGCGCATCGACGCCGGCCTGCAGCGGCTGCAGCTGCCAGCCTTGCGCCAACAGCAGTGGCTGCAGGGTGCCGAGGTCTTCAAAGCCAACGTGCTGCAGGACAACCGCGTGCTTCATGCCGGGGCTCCGCTGTTCGGCCAGTAGAAGCTGTCCGGGGTGGCGCGGGCGCCGAAAATGGCCTGGCCGACGCGGACCACGGTGGCACCTTCCTCGATGGCCACTTCGAAATCACCGGACATGCCCATCGAGAGCTGCGACAGGTCCAGGTCGGGCGGGGCGGTGCGTTGCAGCTGGTCGCGCAGTTCGCGCAGGCGCACGAAGCAGGCGCGCACGCGTTCGACGTCGGGGGTGAAGATGGCCAGGGTCATCAGGCCGCGCACGCGCAGGCGATCGAAGGCTGGCAGCTGTTGCACGAAGGCCTCGACCGCGTCGGGTTCCAGTCCGTACTTGCTGGGTTCGGCCGAGGTGTTGACCTGCACGAACACATCCAGGGTGCGCTCTTCCAGTTGCAGGCGCTGCTGCAGGGCCTTGGCTACGCGCAGGCTGTCCAGCGCCTGGAACTCGCTGGCAAAGCGCGCCACGTAGCGCGCCTTGTTGGTCTGCAGATGGCCGATCACCGACCAGTGCACGCCCAGGTCGGCCATCGCTTCGGCCTTGCGTTGTGCCTCCTGCACCTTGTTCTCGCCAAGTTCGTGGCAGCCTGCGGCCACCGCCATGCGGATGCGGGCTTCATCGACGGTCTTGCTGACCGGCAGCAGGCGCACGCTGGCCGGGTCCCGGCCGACGCGGGCGCAGGCATCGGCGATGCGTTGGCGCACCGTGATCAGGTTGGCGGCGATCTGTTCAACGGACTGGGCGACGGGCCAGTCGGCGGCGGCAAGGGGCATGCGGGCACCTCCAATGCAGGGCGGTCAGGGTGGGATACACTGGCACAGGACAAGAGATATTTTGGCATAGGACAAAATGAAAATCACCGGGCACAGTGCCGAGTCGATCTTCGACAGCATCCGTGAGGGCATCGGCGAGGGCCGCCTGCCGGCCGGCAGCGTGCTGCCGCCGGTGCGTGAACTGGCCGAGCAGCTGGGCGTGAACCGCAACACCGTGGCCGCTGCCTACAAGCGCCTGGATGCGGCGGGCCTGGCCAGCACGGCGGGCCGCCGCGGCACGGTGGTGCGTGGCCTGCCGCCGCCGCTGGCGCGCGAGGGCAGTACGCCCGGGCTGGCGCTGCAGGACCTGGCCGGTGGCAATCCGGATCCGCGCCTGCTGCCGAACCTGCGCCTGGCCCCGGCCGCACCGCGGCTGTATGGCGTGGGCACGGTCGACCCGAGGTTGCAGGCGCTGGCGCGCGCCTCGCTGGATGCGGACTGCCCGGCGGGTTATGCGCTGGAGCTGACCCATGGCGCGGTCGATGGCATTGAACGCCTGCTGGCGGCCTGGCTGCTGCCGGGGGATCGCATCGCGGTGGAGGATCCGTGCTTCCTCGGCAGCCTCAATGTGCTCAATGCCGTGGGCCACGCGCCGTTGCCGGTGGCGGTGGACGCGCATGGCATGCAGGTCGAATCACTTCGGCAGGCGCTGGAGGCCGGTGCACGCGCGGTGCTGCTGACCCCGCGTGCGCACAACCCGACCGGGGCCAGCCTGGATGCGAAGCGGGCACGGGCGTTGCGCCAGCTGCTGGCGGCCTACCCGCAGGTGGCGGTGCTGGTCGACGATCATTACGCGCTGCTTTCGCAGCAGGCCTACCACTCGGTACTGCCGCTGGATGGCCGGCGCTGGGCGCTGTTGCGTTCGTTGTCCAAACCGCTCGGCCCCGACCTGCGCCTGGCCTGGTTGGCCTGCGATGAAGAAACCGCGATGCGGTTGCGGCTGCGATTGGCGTCCGGCACCGGCTGGGTCAGTCATCTGCTGCAGGATGCGGCGACGTCGGTGCTGGCGTCGGCAACGCAGCGGGCGAAGATCGCCTCGGCAGGTGAGCGTTACCGGCAGCGCCTGCAGTCGCTGCAGGAGTTGCTGCGCGCGCGTGGCATGCCGACGCCGCTGCCAATGGAGGGATTGAACTTGTGGCTGCCGTTGTCGGCTGACAGCCATCCTCAGGTGCTGGCACTGGCTTCGCGCGGATGGCATGTGCGGGCGGGCGAAGTGTTCGCGGTGGCGGCGCCGGGACATGGCCTGCGCATCACCTGTGCGGCGCTGGGGACGACGCAGCTGCGGCAGCTGGCCGATGACCTGGCGGCCGTGTGCGGGGTGTAGCGTCGAGCATGGCTCGACGCTACAGAAGCCGATCAGGGCGCGGCGTTGGCGCCAGGGCGCACGTAGTAGGACTGGCCGCTGTCATCGACGAACATCAGCTCCGGCTTGCCCTGCCAGGAGGTGAGCATGGCGCCGGTGTTGTTCTGGTGCTTGACCATCAGGCTGGCGCCGCGGTCCGGATTGGCGACGACCTTGAATACTTCGGTAGTGCCGGTGGCATCGTCGAGGGTGAGCAGGGCTTCGCCGCCGCGGTCGCTGGTGCCATAACCACCACGCTCGGAACCGTCGGGGCCAAGCAGGATCAGGCCAGACAGGGCGGTGGCGCGCGGCCCCTGGGTGCGGCCCTGGCTGAGCGGGTCGGGGACCGGTGCGCCGAGGATCACCCGCGGCTGGCCGCTTGCATCGTGGATGACCAGGCCGCGTGCTTCGATGATGCGCTGTGGCGATTGGCTGCGATGCAGGTTCCAGGCGGTCCAGCCGGAAACAAGCAGGGCGAGGGTGGAGACCACCAGGGTGGTCAGCAGCAGCGCACGGGGCATCGGGTGGTCCTTCCTTGGATGTGCCGACGATAGCGGATGCAAAAGGCGATGGGTAGAGTCGACTGTCAGTCGACTGCTGTTCGATCAGATCACGGAGATTCCCGCGCTGGCGCGCGCAAGTCGACTGACAGTCGACTCTACCTCTACCTGCTCGACATCACCCAGTGGCCATTACGCGGTGATTCCCGGCGTCAGTGGAAATCGCGGCTGTGGCTGCGCAGTCCCTGCAGCAGTTCATCCAGGCAGTGCATGCGTTGCACGATGACGTGCTGGACGCCATCGACGCGTTCCAGGCGACCATCGATCTGCATCAGCTGGGTATCGACCAGCACCCGGTGCTGGCGATCGGCCAGGTGCCGCCAGACCACGGCGTTGACCATGCCGGTCTCATCCTCGAGCGTGAGGAAGGTGACACCGCTGGCGGTCTGTGGACGCTGGCGCATGCGTACCAGACCGGCGATGCGCACGCGACGGCCATGGCCATGGCCCGCCAGTTGCGCGGCATCCAGGCAGCCACGGCTGCGCAGCTGCGCGCGCAGGAATGAGATCGGATGGCGGCCGAGGGTGGTGCCGGTGCTGCGGTAATCGGCCTGCATGTCCTCCCAGGCGCTGGGCAGGGGCAACGGCACGCGGGCTTCGGCGGTGGCGCGGGCCTGGTCGAACAGCGGCAGCCGGTTTTCCACGCCGGAGATATCCCAGCGTGCACGATGGCGATGGCCACTGAGCCCACGCAACGCACCGGCATCGGCCAGCAGGCCCTGCTGGCGGCGGTCCAGGGCGGTGCGCTGGCACAGGTCGCCGACATCGTCGAACGGGCGCCGCGCACGTTCGCGCATGATGGCCTGCACGGCGGGTTCATTGCAGCCATCGACCAGGCGCAGGCCGAGCCGGATCGCCGCCGGCCCCTTGCTGAAATCCAGGGTGCAGTCCCAGTCGCTGTGGCGCACGTCCACCGGCAGCACGCGGATGCCGTGCCGGCGCGCGTCCTGCAGCAGCTGGTCGGGGCTGTAGAAGCCCAGCGGCTGGCTGTTGATCAGGCTGGCGGTGAACGCGGCGGGGTGATGGCATTTCAGCCAGCAGCTGTTATAGGTCAGCAGGGCGAAGCTGGCGGCGTGGCTTTCCGGGAAACCGTAATCACCGAAGCCCTTGATCTGCTCGAACAGGTGCTCGCCGTATTCGCGGCTGAAGCCGTTCTTGAGCATGCCGGCCAGCAGCTTCTCGCGATGCGGTTCCAGGCCGCCACGGCGCTTCCATGCCGCCATCGAGCGGCGCAGGGCATCGGCCTGGCCCGGCGTGTAGCCGGCCGCTTCCACTGCCAGCTGCATCACCTGTTCCTGGAACAGCGGCACGCCCAGCGTGCGTGCGAACACGCGTTCCAGCTGCGGTGGGTAGAGCGGGTTGTCCGGGTCGTTCAACGCGTCCGGTCCCTGTTCGCGCAGGATCCGGCGCCGCTCCAGATAGGGATGCACCATGTCGCCCTGGATCGGGCCAGGGCGCACGATCGCCACCTCGATCACCAGGTCATAGAACGTGCGTGGCTGCATGCGCGGCAGCATCGCCATCTGTGCGCGCGATTCGATCTGGAACACGCCGATGGTATCGGCGGCGCAGATCATGTCGAAGGTCTTTGCATCCTTGGGCGGGATCGCATCCATGCGTCCTTCATGCAGGCCGTGCTGCTTCAACATCGCCAGGCATTTGCGGATGGCGGTAAGCATGCCCAGCGCCAGGCAGTCGACCTTCATCAGGCCGGTGGCATCCAGATCGTCCTTGTCCCACTGGATGACGGTGCGGTCGGCCATCGCCGCGTTTTCCACCGGCACCAGGGTCGACAGCGGATGCTCGGAGATGACGAAACCACCCGGATGCTGAGACAGGTGGCGCGGGAAGTCGATCAGTTCATTGGTCAGTGACAGCAGCCGCCGCATCAGCGGCGTGTCCGGGTCGAAGCCGCGCTCGCGCAGGGTTTCCGGCAGCGGGATGCTGCCACCCCAGTGGTCCATCGCCGCGCCGAGTTCGTTGACCTGGTCCATCGGCAGGCCGAGCGCACGGGCGACGTCGCGGATCGCGCTGCGGCCACGGTAGCTGATTGCTACTGCGGTCAGTGCGGCGCGCTCGCGGCCATAGCGCTTGAACACGTACTGCAGCACTTCCTCGCGGCGCTCGTGCTCGAAGTCGATGTCGATGTCCGGCGGCTCATTGCGCTCGGCGGAGATGAAGCGCTCGAACAGCAGGTTGCTGCGTGCCGGGTCGATCTCGGTTACGCCCAGCACAAAGCACACCGTCGAATTGGCCGCCGAGCCACGCCCTTGGCAGAGGATGTCCTGGCTGCGGGCGAAGCGCACGATGTCATGCACGGTAAGGAAGTAGGAGGCGTAGTTTTTCTCCCGGATCAACGCCAGCTCATGTTCGATCTGCTTGCGCTGTGCGTCCTTGATGCCTTCTGGCCAACGCCAGGGAATCTTTTCTTCGACCAGCTCGCGCAGCCAGCTGTCCGGGTCATGCCCCTCCGGCACCAGCTCGCGTGGATAGGTGTACTGCAGCTGTTCCAGGGTGAAGTGGCAGCGCTCGGCGATGCGCAGGGTCTCGGCCAGCAGTTCGGGCGGATACAGCTGGGCCAGCGCGGTACGCGGGCGCAGGTGGCGCTCGCCGTTGGGGAACAGGCGCCAGCCGGCCTCGGCCACGCTGCAACGATGGCGGATCGCGGTCAGCGTGTCCTGCAGGGCGCGGCGGCGTCGCACGTGCATGTGCACATCGCCACTGGCGACCAGCGTCAGGCGGTGACGTTCGCCGAAGGCCTGCAGCTGCTGCAGGCGGCGTGCGTCGTCGTGCTCGTGGTGCAGTTCCACCGCCAGCCACAGCCGATCATTGAAGCCGGCGCGCAGCAGTTCCAGGTCGGTGGCGGCCGGTTGCCGGTCCAGCCACAGGCACAGCAGGCCGTCGGGCAGGCCGAGCAGGTCCTCGCGCAGGCAACGGTACTCGCCCTTGGCCGCGCGCCGCCGGCAGGTAGTTATCAACTGGCACAGCCCGGCATAGGCGGCCTGGTCGGTGCACAGCAGGGCCAGCTTGGGTCCGTCCTCGACCTGGAATTCGGCGCCGACGATCAGCGCCACGCCATGCGCCTTCGCCGCCTGCCAGGCACGCACGATGCCGGCCAGCGAGCATTCGTCGGTGATCGCCAACGCGCGGTAGCCCTGGCCGGCGGCGCGCGCGAACAGCTCTTCGGCGATCGAAGCACCACGCTGGAAACTGAAGGCCGACAGGCAGTGCAGTTCGGCGTAGCCGGGCAGTTCGCTGTGCATGGCGGCTCAGCCGAACCAGCCGTGCAGCATCCACGGCGCATGCGGATCGTTGCGCTCACGGAAAGCCCAGCCGCGCTGGCCGTGTGCGGTTTCCACCACGTAGTAGTCGCGGCGCGCGTCGGCCTGGTCCCACCAGCCCGATTCGATCCGCTCCGGCCCGGTGACGATGCGCAGCCGCGGATCACGCAGCGGTTGCGGAGTGTCCAGCAACCAGCCAGGGCGCAGCGGCCAGTACGACGGAGGCTTGGCCGCAGGCTGGCTGCCACTGGCGCGTTCGGGGCGATGGTCGGCCTGCACCGCCAGCGGCTGCACGGCGTCATCGCCCAACCGCGCGCGCAGGCGCTCGCGCAGCTGGTTCCAGGGCATCGCCTGTGCCGGGCGGGTATCGAACAGGTCGCGCGCGGCGGGCACGAACGGTGGCAGCTGTTCGGCCTGCAGGCGCAGTGCGCGGCTGCCGGCCGGCAGGGCGAACGCTTCCATGCGGTTGCGCGCGATCTCGAACAGCAACGCGGGATCGCGTTCCGGTGCCAGCAGGCCGATGGTCAGCACGCTGGCCGGCAGCAGGTCGTGCTCGAAATGCAGGTCGAAGCGCTGCACGCCGCCATCGCGCGAACACAGGAACGCGGCCAGGTCCAGCAGCAGGCGACGCAGCGGGAACAACAGGGCCTGGCTGGATTCGATCTCGTACTCGAATTCGATGCGTGCATCGAAACGGTCCGGTGGCTGGTAGTAGCGCAGTGGCGCGGTGGGTAGCCCACGCAGTGCATCCAGCTGCTGCAGGACCTCGGGGGCAAAGCGCCGGGCCAGGCTGTCGCGCGGCAGCTCGAGCACTGCGCCCAGCGTGCGCAGGCCGGAGCGGCCGAGCACCGTCACCGCCTCGTTGGGCAGGCCGCAGCGCGGCAGGGGCAACTGCGCCAGCGCCGCCGGCAGTTGCTGTGCATCGATGCCGAGGCCATCGTGGACATTGGCTAGCACGCGCGCGGCATGTGGGGTAGGTGCGGCCACCAGACGGTGACGGAAGCCGAGTTCGTGCAGTTCGTTGCGCAGCCGCTGCTGGATCGTCAGCCAGTCACCGAACAGGGCGCGGCTGGCGCCGATCTCCAGCACCAGTGCATGCGGGAAATCGAGGCTGACCTGGGAGCTGTAGGCGTAGGCCCAGCTGGCCAGCAGCTGCCGGGTGTGCTGTTCGGCGTTGGGATCGTAATCGTGCAGGTGCATGTCCTGCACCAGCACCTGCGCAGCCGACAGCAGCATGCCCGGGCGCAGCCCCGCTGCGCGTGCCGACGGGCTGACCGCACGCAGTACGCGACGCTGTGCCGGCCCCTGCAGCAGCACCAGTGGGCGCTGCGGATCCGGCTGCAGGCGCAGCACGCTGTCCAACGCCAGCTGCGGCAACAACAGGCAGGCCCAGTGCATGGCGCGGCCTCAGTGGGCGATGGCCAGCGGCAACGGCTGCGCCGGCGGCAGGCCGCCTCGGCACTTCAGCACCCGCACCTGGCCGTGGTCGAGCTGCAGGCGCAGGCTGGCCGGAGAGGGATTGCGCGCCGCCTGCGCCTCGCGGAACACGAAGCCCAGGCACTGGCCGCTGTCGGCGGCGACCTGCAGCCGGCGCAGGGCGCGATCGTCGGCCTGGTGTGGCCAGCACAGCACCGCCGCGCAGGCGGCAGAGCGCAGGCACTGCTCGGTGGCCCAGAGCGCCTGTTTCGGCGCTGCGTGGATGATCTGCAGCTGGGCCAGGTCCAGCCCGGCTGCCGCCCAGGCCGGGGCATGCGGGCGATAGGGCGGGGCGACCAGCACGATCGGGCGGTCACGCAGGCTCAGCTTGGCCAGCGCCGGCCAGACCAGCGCCAGCTCACCCACCCCGGGCGCCGCCTGCAGTACCTCGCACAGCCCGCTGGTGGGCCAGCCACCGCCGGGCAGGCGTGCGTCCAATGCCGGGTGCCCGCTGGCCAGGTGGTCGCTGGCCGGCCCCTGGCGGGCCGGGCCGCGCCACAGCTGGCGCCCGTCCAGCAGCCGGTCGAGGGCGACGACGGCACCCATCAGCCGGCCCTCCAGGGAAGGCGCCGGGCGGGCTGGAAACGGCAGGAACGGGCGGAAACAGCGGGCATGGCGCGAGTATCGACGGGCCGGTATCAGGGGCTGAGACCAGACATGCTACTCGCCTTGTGAGTAGAATTACTAATAAAATCGGAGGGTCCGGTTTCAGGTTGCTGAAGGGGGGAAAGGAGTGCCGACCAAGGTCGGCACCCACAGGCCCTGGTTACGGGCGCACCGGCAGCGCCACCGGGCGCAGCGGCGCGGCATCGCCGCCGCGGATCTTCAGCGGGCCGCCGATGAAGGCGAACTCGTAGACCTTGTCGCGGGCCAGTTCGTCCAGCGCCACCAGCTCGATGATCGGCGCGCCCTGCTGGGCCAGCAGGTAGGTGTGCAGCGGCACGTAGTCGTCGGACACCTCCGAGGGGAAGGTCTCGAAGCTGAGGTTGTCGGCACCGACGATCATCGCGCCGCTGTCCTCGACCAGGAAGCGCGCCGCGTCCAGGCCCATGCCCGGCGGGTTGGCCATGTAGGCCCTGGGCTGCTCGAACAGGTGCATGCGGCCGGTGCGGATCAGCACCACGTCGCCCTGCTGCAGTTTCACCTTCTGGCGTGCCAGCGCATCCTTCAGGTCCTGGCGGGTGACGCGGTAGCTGTCAGGCAGCATGTCCACGCCCTTGGCGGCGGCCACGTCGATCAGCACGCCACGCGCGATCAGCGGCGGGAACTTCTCGATGCCGGTGACATTCCAGCCACGGTCGCCGAGGTGCTTGTCGGCCTCGAAGCCGTTCCAGATCTTCCCGTGGATGCCGAAGTGGTTCAGCGCATCGATGTGGGTGCCGGTGTGGCTGTACATCGAGAATGCGGTGCCGGTGTAGCTGCGGGTGAGGTTCATGGTCTCGCCCACGCCCATCGGGTCGTCCATCACCGTGCCGCGCGGGGTGTGGGTCATCCAGAACTGGTAGTGCGGGTCGCCGGCATCCTGCCAGCTGGGCATGCCGACGTAGTATTCGGTGGCCAGGTCATAGGCTTTGCCGCCGCTGACCCGTGACAGGATCGCCGCACGCGAGGCTTCGGTGATCAGGTTGAGGCGGCCGATCTCGTCCTTCGGCCCCCAGGGGCTGGTGCCGACCTGCTGGCCGGAGGGAACGCGTTCGTGTGCGGACACGGTGGTGGACGCGGCGGTGCCGGCCAGCAGCAGGGCCAGCGCGGTGGCCAGGGTATGTGGGGTCATGGGGAATCTCCTTGCAGGGTGGGGGAGGGTGCGGCTCAGGCCGCGACCAAAGGCGCCAGGGCCTGGCGCAGGTGTGGCAGCGGCAGGGTCTGCAGGCGCAGGCCGTTGCCGCCGATCACGGTGGGTATGGAACGGATGCCGAGGGCAGCGGCTTCGGCACGATCGGCCTGCACGCGCTGGCGTACTGCGTCGCTGCGCATGTGGTCAGCGAAGGCGCCACGTGGATGGCCCAGCGATTCGGCGATATCCAGCAGGACTTCGGCATCGCCGATGTTGCGGTGCTGGTGCAGGTGCGCCCACTGCACGGCATCGAACATCGCGCCATGGGCGTCGTTGCCACCGAGCATGCCGGCGGCCTGGCAGGCCAGTGCGCCGAGCCAGCCGGACGGATACTCGAAGTCCTGTGCGCGCATGCCTTCGATATCGATGCGCGCGGTGTCTTCATGCGCGGCGCAGTCGGTCCAGTGGCGCAGGATGATCGCCTTGGCGCGCTCCATCGAGCCGAACACCTCGACCATCTGCGCGCGTGAGTCCTGCAGCACGAAGCTGCGGTGGCGCACCTGGATGCCGAGTTCGGCCGAGACCTGCTGCAGGCGCGGGGCCAGCACGAAGCACCAGCCGCAGACCACGTCGTGGAAGAAATCGACCACCGGCGCGGCGGTGGCGGGGGAAGGAACGGAAGACATCTGCCTGCCATCGGTGAGAGGGGAGGCGGCAGATTAGGCAGCGCGGCGTAGCCGAAACAGCACGCCGCGGGCAGCTCAGTTTTCGCTGGCGGTTACGAATCCAGGCCGGCGCAGCCGGGCAGCTCGGCGTGCAGGAAATCGATGAAGGCACGCACCTTGGGCTGCAGGTGGCGCGAGGTCGGGTAGACCGCATGCACGAAGCGCGGCGGATAGTGGTGGTCGGGCAGCACCTGCTGCAGTTCGCCACGGGCCAGTGCGGGTGCGGCCAGGAACGAGGGCAGGGCGCCGATGCCCATGCCGGCCACCAGCAGGTCGCGCAGCAGCAGGCTGTTGTTGACGGTGACGCGCGCTGGCAGGGTGATCGTCACCTGGCCATCGGGGCCGAGCAGCGGCCAGCTGCCCGGTGAGTCGGACAGGCTGTAGGCCAGCACGCTGTGCGCCTGCAGATCGTCCACCGCCTGCGGTGCCGGATGCTGCCGCAGGTAGGACGGGGCCGCGCACAGCACCTGCTGCAGCGACGCCAGCCGGCGCGCCACCAGGCGTGAATCATCCAGCTCGGCACGCAGCCGCAGCGACACATCGAAACCCTCACCGACCGCGTCGAGCAGGCGATCTTCCATCACCAGGTCCAGCGACAGCTGTGGATGCTGCTGCAGGAAGCGCGGCAGCAGCGGCGACAGCGTGCTCAGTGCGAACGACTGCGGCGCATTGACGCGCAGGCGCCCGGCTACGTCGCCGCGCTGTTCGGCGATGCCACGTTCCAATGCGTCCAGCTCGTCGAGCAGGCGGCAGCATTCACGGTAATAAGCGTGGCCGGTTTCGGTCAGGCTCATGCGCCGCGTGGTCCGCTGCAGCAGTACCACGCCCAGATGCGCTTCCAGCGTGCGCAGCTGCTTGCTCAGGCCGGCGGGCGACATGCCCAGGTCTTCGGCAGCGCGGGCCAGCCCGCCGCGTTCGACGATGCGGCGGAAGGCACGCATCAGGTTGAAGGAATCCATGCCGGCCCCGGGCGCGATGAGGGCGTCATTGTAGAGCCGCGCCATGCGTGGATGTGGGAAACGCGGCGCCGACCAAGGTCGGCGTCTACCCGGAGTGGGCGGGTTGCGCCGTTTGTTCAAGCCAGCACCCCATACGCGGCGCCAACATGCAGGCCCCTCACTTTCCGGGTTGCCCATGAAGCACTGGATGCTCCGCCTGTATGCCCCGCTGTTCCTGCTGGGCTTCGTTGCCACTGCCGTCGTCTGGGTCGGCCATTGCCACGGTGATCCGTTGTGGCTGCTGGCCTTGCTGGCGGCCGCCATCGCGGTCTCGTTCGCCGCCGAGCGTGCCTGGCCGTACGACCCCGCGTTCAACCACGACCACGGCGACAGCCTGCGTGACAGCCTGCATGCACTGGTCAACGAAAGCCTGAACCTGCTGTCGATCGCGGCGGTGCCGCTGCTGGCGGCAATCATTCCGTGGCAGTTGTGGCCGGTGCAGTGGCCATTCGCGCTGCAGGTGCTGCTGGCCATCGTCTGCGCTGATCTCGGCATCACCCTGGTGCACTACGCCAGCCATCGCATCGGCTGGTTGTGGCGGCTGCATGCGGTGCATCACAGCGTCACCCGCATGTACGGCTTCAACGGGCTGATGAAACACCCGCTGCATCAGGCGGCCGAAGCGGTGGGCGGCGTGCTGCCGCTGCTGCTGTTGGGCCTGCCGATGCCGGTGGCTGCGGTGCTGGCTTTCGCCATTGCCATCCAGCTGCTGCTGCAGCACTCCAACGTGGACATGCGTCCCGGCGTGCTCGGCCGGGTGATGGCCTGGGCGCCGCTGCACCGCTTCCACCACGTGCGTTACGGCACCGCGGGCGACGTCAACTTCGGCCTGTTCCTGACCGCCTGGGACCATCTGCTGGGGACCGCCTTCGATGCGCCGGGTTATCGGCTGCAGCAACGCGACCTTGGCATCGGCAGCCAGCCGGACTATCCGCGCGATTATCCCGGGCAGCTGCTGGCGCCGTTCCGCGAACTGCCGCATGGCGAGGTGCCGGAGTTGCCGGAAGGCCTGCGCAGGCGCGAATGATTGAACATGTCAGGCCGCGTGCAGCTGCAGGCCCTGCAGCTGCGCGGCACCGATGCCGAACATGCGGCGCAGGCTGCGCGAGAGATGGGCCAGATCGGCGAATCCAGCGGCATGCGCACTGTCGGTCAGGTTGTGTCCGCTCAGATGATGCATCAGCGCGCGGCGCAACCGTTGCCACAGCACCCAGCCGCGCAGGGTCACTGCCAGCTCGGACTGGAAACGCCGGTGCAGTTGGCTGGTCGAGAGGTGCGCCGCCTCGGCGATATCGCCGGCCGGCACCGGGCCGGGCAGGTGCTGGGCAATACGGGCCAACGCCGCCTGCACGCGGCGGTCCAGCGGCTGTGGGCGGCTCAACCGTGGCAGCCAGTCGTGCAGTTCCATCGCAGTGCCCGGCAGCGCGTGCAGGTGCTGCTGGATCTGTTCGAGGTCGGCATGCGCCGGCTCAAGGAACACCGTACAGCCCGCTTCCGGTGCCGACAGGATTGCGTGCGTCTGGAAGGACGGCAGCCACAGCCGTTGGCCCTGCTGCCGTACGCCATCGACTTCGATCTGCCAGGGCGTACCGTCGCTCAACAGCAGTTGATGGGCGTAGTGCGCATGCGAGGCGCTGCCACCGGCATGGCCCTGCAGCACGGCCACGTGAGCATTCAGCTGCAACGTGCCATTCCAGGGTAGGGCGGGGGAGGACATGGAGGGATTGTAGATCCACGCCATGCGTGGATGAATCTCCATCGAAATCAAATATTTCGACAATGAAACGAAGAGCATCCACGCATGGCGTGGATCTACTGCAGGTCGCGAAAGACTGTCGAAGGCGGGGTGGGTCCGGTTGCGGGGGCGTGAGCGCCATGGATGGCGCGACCGAGCTTACATGGACGTACTTGCAGCGCCCCCGCAGCCGGACCCACCCCGCCATCCCACAGGAAGCCCGCTTTTGCTTCGGCTGTTGCTTCTGAGGTTGCCGGCCAGCGGCCGGCACTACCTCGGGTGCTGGGCGCAGCCTGGCCGTTCGCCCCCTCAGCGCCCCTGCGGATCCGGCCGGTGATGCACGTACTCGACCACCGTGCCATCGGGATGCACCGCGTTGAACGCCGCCCCGGTGGGTACCACCTGCAACGGGAAGATGATCTCGGCGCCAGCCGCGACCAGCTTGTCGTGATAGGGCCGAACATCGTCGACCAGCAGCGTTCCCGTGGTCGAAGTGAACGGCGCCAGCGCCGTCTCGCTGCCCTCGATCAACAGGAACGCACCGACCATCGCCAGACGCAGCCCGGCTTCCGGAAACGGGAACCCCGCATCGGCCACCACACCCTGCAGCTGCTCGTAGAACGCCACGCTGCGCTCCAGCTCACCCGGGGCCACGAACACCCGGATCAACACGCGCGGCGCGCGCTGGCTGGAGGTGTCACAGCGGTCGCGCCAGAGATGGTCGAAGTCGCGATGGACGGTCATGGGCTCGGTTCGTGGCCAGGGACCCTCATTATCGGCAGCCTCGCGCGGCGCGCTGATGACCGCCGGTGATGGCCTGATAACCGCTGGCCGGGTTGCCCCTGTGACTTAGGTCCTGTTGACAGGTGTGAACGCCCTCGCACAATCTTCACAGGATTGGGTCGCCCTGCGCGGCCCGGGCAGGCAGGTTGTCACGCCGGGAGGAGGGTCCCGCGCGCAGACCGGCCCGTCCATCGGCCTGCGGGACGTTGCCTGGCAACCCCTGCGCGGCATGAACGCTGCACCCTTCGGCGGCACTTTCCCTGGACCGATTGCCTTGGCAACGGAATTACGCCTGCCGATGAAAACGTTTACAAAGCCGCTTGCACTGTCCCTGGCCCTGTCTGCCGCACTGGCCGCCCCGGCCTGGGCCGACCCTGCCGCGTTCACTGTGCTGACCCTGGAACAGGCCCCGACCGCCGAGGCGATGCCGGCCCTGGCCGCCCAGTTGAAGACCCTGCAGGTGGACGCGGTGAGCGTGCGCCAGGTGCAGCGCGGCATCGGCCAGGTCGATCCGCTGCAGGTGCTGGCCGATGGCCTGGGCTACGCGTACCGCTTCATTGCTGCCGGCAAGGATGATGGCCAGACCCAGCGCGGCCAGGCCGTGCTGACCCGGTTGCCGATCGCCGCTGAATCCGGCCCCGACCAGCCGGGCCTGAACTACCTGCGCCTGGACGACGGCCGCCACACCGTGGCGGTCTATACCGATGCCGGTGCAGGTGCGGCGCAGCTGCCGGCGCTGGTCACCCGTTCGCGGCTGGGTGCACCGGCGGTGCTGCTCGGCGCGGTGGCCGGTGAATCGGCCAAGGCCGCAGGCTTCGATCCGGCGCGTGTCGCGCTGGAAGCCGATGCCAGCTATTTCAGCGATGGCTTCCAGGCCGCCAGCAGTGCGCCGTTCAAGGTGGAAGGCAGTACCCTGCGCGCCACCCTGCTGACCCTGGCCTACGCCGCCGACACGCATGGCGACAGGCCGTGGATGGACACCACCCTCAACGCCGACGCGCGCGCTGCGCTGCTGCTGAAGGCGATGACCGAGGATGAGAAGTTCCAGATGCTGCACAGCTACTTCGGGCTGGGCAAGGACGGTGGCCCGCTGCCGGAAGGCGCAGTCGGTTCGGCTGGTTTCGTGCCGGGCGTGGCGCGGCTGGGCATTCCGTCGCAGCAGTCGGCCGATGCCGGCGTTGGCGTGACCAATCCGGGTGGCATCCGCCCGGGCGATTTCGCCACGGCGATGCCGTCGGGCCCGTCCACCGCATCGAGCTGGAACCGTGAAGTCGCCTTCGCCGGTGGCGCCACGATGGGCCGCGAGGCATGGCAGCAGCGCTTCAATATCCTGCTGTCGGGCAGCGTCAACCTGCAGCGCGACCCGCGCAACGGCCGCAACTTCGAATATGCCGGTGAAGATCCGCTGCTGGCCGGCTCGATGGTTGGCGCGCTGATCCAGGGCGTGCAGAGCCAGCACGTGATCTCCTCGATGAAGCACTTCGCGCTGAACGACATGGAGACCCGCCGCAACTTCCACGACGTGCGTATCGGCGAACAGGCCATGCACGAGTCGGACCTGCTGGCCTTCGAGATCGCGCTGGAAGCCGGTCGCCCGGGCGTGGCGATGTGCTCGTACAACAAGATCAACGGCACCTACGGCTGCGAGAACGGCTACCTGATGAACCAGGTGCTGAAGCAGGAATGGAAGTTCCCCGGTTTCGTGATGTCCGACTGGGGTGGCGTGCACAGTGGCTCGAAGGCGGCGCTGGCCGGCCTCGATCAGCAGTCGGCCGGTGAAGTGTTCGACGCGGCGGTGTTCTTCGACGAACCGCTGCGCTTGGCCGTGCACGGTGGCGTGGTGCCGCAGGCGCGCCTGAACGACATGGTGGCGCGCATCCTGCGCACGATGTTCCTGCATGGCAACTTCGACAACCCGCCGCAGCACCAGAAGGTCGATGCCGAGGCCGGTTTCGCCGTTGCCCAGCGCACGGTGGAAGAGGGCAGCGTGCTGCTGCGCAATGAGGGCAACCTGCTGCCGCTGGCCGACAGCGTGAAGCGCATCGTCATCATCGGCGGCCATGCCGACAAGGGCGTGATCGGCGGCGGTGGTTCGTCGATGGTGGGCGTGACCGCAAAGGGCACCAATGCGGTGCCGGGCGTGATGCCGACCACCTGGCCGGGCCCGGTGATCTTCCACCCGTCCTCGCCGCTGGAATCGCTGCGCGCCGCGCGCCCGGACGCGACCATCGAGTATGTGGACGGGACCAATGCCGCCGCTGCGGCCAAGGCCGCCGCGCAGGCTGACGTGGCCATCGTGTTCGCCACCCAGTGGGCCGCCGAATCGGTGGATCTGCCGGACATGCAGCTGCCGGACAACCAGGATGCCCTGATCTCGGCAGTGGCCAAGGCCAACCCGAAGACCGTGCTGGTGCTGGAAACCAATGGCCCGGTGCGCACGCCGTGGCTGGCGCAGGTGCCGGCGATGCTGCAGGCCTGGTACCCGGGCATCCGTGGTGGCGAAGGCATCGCCGCGCTGCTGACCGGCCAGGTCAATCCGTCCGGCCGCCTGCCGGTGACCTGGGTGGTGGATGAATCGCAGCTGCCACGCCCGCATATCGACGGCCTCGGCTTCAAGCCGGCCAAGCCGTTTGGTGATGTGTTCGATTTCGATATCGAAGGCGCCAACGTCGGCTACAAGTGGATGGCGGCCAAGGGCCTGACCCCGACCTTCGCCTTCGGCCACGGGCTGTCCTACACCTCGTTCACCTATGAAAATCTGAAGGTGAGCGTGGAGGGCTCGCGCATGGTCGCCAGCGTCGACATCCGCAACACCGGCAAGCGTGCCGGTGCCGACGTGGCCCAGCTGTACCTGAAGCTTCCGGCTGGCAGCACCACGCCGATCCGCCTGATCGGCTATGACAAGGTGAACCTGCAGCCGGGCGAACAGCGCCGCATCCGCATCGAAGCCGAGCCGAAGACCCTGGCCCACTACGATGCACAGGCGCGCCAGTGGAAGATCGACGGCGGCACCTACCAGGTGCAGCTGTCGCGCAATGCGGCCGAGCCGCTGCAGAGCGTGGACGTGCAGCTGGTGGAGCAGGTGCTGCGCTGATGCCTGAAGACACGGCCTGCACAGGGCCGTGTCTGAAAAAGGGGACGGAGGGGATTAAGTCGTTTATGCACAAACGACTTAATCCCCTCCGTCCCCTTTTTTCATTTGCCAAACCACCCGCGCAGGAAATCGATCAGCTGCCGCACCTTCGGTGAGGGCTGCGTGCTGTGCGGGTAGACCGCGTATACGCTCTGCTGCGGGAAGCGGTGCTGGCGCAGCACCGGGCGCAGGCGGTCCTGGGCCAGGTCGTCCTCGATCAGCCAACGTGGCAGCACGGTGACCCCGGCGCCGGCCACGGCGAAGGCGCGCAGGCTGCTGGCACCATCCACGCGCACCACTGCATTGCCCGGGTTGGTGGCAAACAGGGCGTCGCTGCCGTCGGGCGCGACCACCGGCACGTCGGCCAGGCGCGGGTAGCCGAGGCGGGGCAGGGTGCCCAGCTGGGCCGGGTCATCGGCCGCATCGGCAGAGGGCAGGCGTGCCAGCAGGGACGGAGCCGCCACCGCGCATAGCGGGTGCCGTTCCAGTTCGCTGGCATGCAGCCCTGAATCCGGTAGGCGGCCGAGGCGGATCGCCAGGTCGAAGCGCTCGGGAATCAGGTCGGCCGGTGCCGGTGAGGTCGACAGGTGCAGCTGCAGCGCCGGGTGCCGCGCACGGAAGGCCTCCAACGCAGGAATCAAGCGTAGCTGGGCGTACTCCGGCGTGGTGGTCAGGCGCAGCAGGCCCTGCAGCTGATGCTGGTCGCGGCGCGCGGCATCGATCGCTGCCTGTGCGGCGTCCAACGCCTGCACGCAGTGCTGCAGGAACTGTTCGCCGGCCTCGGTCAGGGCCAGGTGGCGGGTACTGCGCAACAGCAGGGTCACGCCCAGCTCCTGCTCCAGCCGCTTCAGGTTGAAGCTGACCACCGCGCGGCTGAGGCCGAGCCGATCGGCTGCTGCGGTCAGGCTGCCGGCCTCGACCACGGCGCGGAAGATATCGAAGCGATCAAGGCTGACCATGGCAATTCATTGTCAAAGTGGATTTGACAGTGTTGCAGTTGCTGTCGTGTTTTTCCAACAAGGCCCGCACGGCATGCTGGCCGCTTCCCTGCTGGAGCGCCGCCGATGCCGTCCCCCCGCCTGCGCCATGAGGCGATCTTCCTGCTGGTGTTCGCCCTGGATCTGGTCAACATGTTCATCGCCACGGTGGCCTATCCAGCACTGGCAGCGGAACTGCACGCCGATATCAGCACCCTGGCCTGGGTGGGCACCGCCTACATGCTGGGCCTGAGCGTGGTGATTCCGCTGGCACCCTGGTTGGCCGCGCGCTGTGGTGAGCGTCGCCTGCTGCTGGTGGCGTTGCTGTTGTTCGCGGTTGCCGCTGTGCTGGCCGGCGCAGCACCGGGTATCGGCTGGCTGCTGGGCTGGCGCCTGCTGCAGGGGCTGGCCGGTGGCCTGCTGATTCCGGTGGCACAGGCGGCAGCGTACCGACAATGCACGTCCGACCAGCGTGGCGCGCTGACCCGCCGCATCCTGCTGGTGGCGCTGCTGGTGCCGGCACTGGCGCCCGCGCTCGGTGGGCTGCTGGTGCAGTGGTTGTCCTGGCGCGGCGTGCTCTGGGCCAGCCTGCCGTTGGCGGTGGTGGCGATCAGCCTGGTGCTGGCCTGGATGCCGGCCGATGGCGCGCGCAGTGCGCCGCGCCTGCAGGCCTATGCGCTGTCCACCGCGATGCTGGCGCTGGGCGCGCTGCTGCTGGCGTTGACCTGGCTGGGTGAACCCGGCCATCAGGCCGCCGGTGCCGTACTGCTGTTGATCGCAATGCTGTTGGCGGCGGCCCACCTGCGGCATGCACGGCAGCAGACGCAGCCCCTGCTGCGCTGGTCGCTGCTGTCCCATCGGGGCCTGCGCCTGGCGATGCTGGTCTATCTGGGAGTGCCCGGTGTGTTCATCGGCAGCCAGCTGGTCAGTACCCTGCAGCTGCACCAGGCCGGTTACAGCGCGGCACGCATCGGCGGGTTGATGCTGCCCTGGGCGCTGGCCTCGGCCATTGCGATCACGGCCAGCAAGCGCCTGCTGGCGCGCTTCGGCCCGGCCACGGTACTGCGTGCGGGTATGCTCCTGCAGGCCAGCGGCCTGCTGTTGATGGCGCTGCTGCCGCAGCCCGCCTTCGCATCGGCCGCGCTGTTGTTCGCGCTGATGGGCGCTGGCGGCAGCCTGTGCAGCAGTACCGCGCAGACGCTGGCTTTCCACGGCGTGGAGGGTGAAGCGCTGGGCGATGCCAGTGCCCTCTGGAACCTCAACCGTCAGCTCAGTTTCTGCCTTGGTACTGCCGCCATTGCGCTGCTGCTGGCATTGGCCATGCAATGGCTGCCGGCCCACGCCACCGGCATGGCGCTGGGTCTGGCCGCGGTACTGACCCTGCTGCCCCTGGCGCTGTTGCGTCGGCCGCAGAGGATCACCCTTTCGCAACCGGAGAACACTTGATGGCTACCACCGCAGAACATGAAATCCACCACCTGCACGACAAACTGCAGGCCTGGTTCCGGGCCGAGGTGGCTGCGGATGCGCTGGAGGATCTGGTGGCGCATTTCTGTGCAGACTTCAGCATGGTCGGCATCGCGGGTCGCAGGCTGGACCGGAAGGCCGTGCAGGCACTGTTCGCGGGCGGTCATGGCGCGCGTCCAGGACTGCAGATTTCCATCGACGCCGTGCAGGCGGTGGAAGCGCCATCACCGCTGGCGGTGCTGCGCTATCGCGAAGGGCATTCGCTCGATGGCGGCCAGCCCACATGGCGAGAGTCGCTGGCGGTGCTGCGCCAGGAGCAGGGGCGTTGGCGTTGGCTTGCGTTGCACGAAGTGCCGATGGCCTGACCGGTAGTGCCGGCCGCTGGCCGGCAACCGCGTAACGCGCCCCAGGATCATGAAGTTGCCGGCCAGCGGCCGGCACTACCGGTCGTTGGCGAGCGCGGCGGCACTGCGGGCACATGTGCCATCAGTCCTGCCTGCATCCGCCGCAGAATGCAAAGCCCGCCCACACCTCACGGCTCAAGGCAGGAGTAGGCTTGAGGCTTTCCTGCCGGGAGGGGTTGTCCATGCGTGTGCGTGCCGTCGCTGTAGCCATTGCCCTTTGCCTGTCCAGCACCGTGCTGGCCGCCGATACCCCGCCGATGACCCCGGACATCAGCGGCAAGCCCTTCGTTGCCCCCGATGTCGGTCGTGACTACGACAAGCGCGTGGTGATGGTGCCGATGCGCGATGGCACCAAGCTGTATACGGTGATCGTGGTGCCCAAGGGCGCCCGCAATGCCCCGATCCTGCTGACCCGCACGCCCTACGATGCCGCTGGCCGCGCCAGCCGCAGTGATTCGCCGCGCATGCGCGACCTGCTGCCGCAGGGCGACGAGGTGTTCGTCGACGGCGGTTACATCCGCGTGTTCCAGGACATCCGTGGCAAGTACGGCTCCGAAGGCGATTACGTGATGACCCGGCCGTTGCGCGGGCCGTTGAACAACACCAAAGTCGACCACTCCACCGACGCCTGGGACACCATCGACTGGCTGGTGAAGAACGTGCCGGAGAGCAATGGCAAGGTCGGCATGCTCGGCTCGTCGTACGAGGGCTTCACCGTGGTGATGGCGCTGACCGACCCGCATCCGGCGCTGAAGGTGGCCGCACCGCAGAGCCCGATGGTCGATGGCTGGATGGGCGACGACTGGCTCAACTACGGTGCGTTCCGCCAGGTCAACTTCAACTATTTCGCGATGCAGACCGAGAAGCGCGGCAAGGGTACGCCGCTGCCCAGCCTCGGCTATGACGACTACAGCACTTTCCTGCGGATCGGTTCGGCTGGCGACTACGCGCGCTTCACCGGCGTGGACCAGCTGACCTGGTGGAAGAAGCTGGTCGAGCACCCGGCCTATGACGGCTTCTGGCAGGGTCAGGCGCTGGACGCGGTGATGGCGAAAACACCGTTGAAGGTGCCGACCATGTGGCTGCAGGGCCTGTGGGACCAGGAGGACATGTGGGGCGCCAACCACGCCTACCAGGCAATGGAAGGGCGCGACAGCGGCAACAACCGCAATTACCTTGTGATGGGGCCGTGGCGGCACAGCCAGGTGAACTACAGCGGCAGTGAGCTGGGCGCGCTGAAGTTCGACGGCGATACCGCGCTGCAGTTCCGCCGTGATGTACTCAAGCCGTTCTTCGACCAGTACCTGGTGGACGGTGCGCCGAAGGCGGACACGCCGCCGGTGCTGATCTACAACACCGGCGAAAACCACTGGGATCGCCTGAAGGGCTGGCCGCGCAGCTGCGACAAGGGCTGTGCCGCCAGCAGCAAGCCGCTGTACCTGCGGGCCGGCGGCAAGCTGGCATTCCAGGCGCCGGCGGCGGGCGAGGGTGACTTCGAGGAGTACGTGTCCGACCCGGCCAAGCCGGTGCCGTTCGTGCCGCGTCCGGTCCGCTTCGGTGACCGCGACATGTGGACCACCTGGCTGGTCAAGGACCAGCGCTTTGTCGATGGTCGCCCGGACGTGCTGACCTTCATCACCGAACCGCTGACCGCGCCGCTGCGCATCGGCGGCGCGCCGGTAGTGCACCTGCAGGCCTCGACCAGTGGCACCGACAGTGACTGGGTGGTGAAGCTGATCGACGTGTATCCGGACCAGGAAGCGTCGACGCCGGAGATGGGTGGTTACGAGCTGCCGGTGTCGCTGGCGATCTTCCGTGGCCGCTACCGCGAAAGCTTCAGCGATCCGAAGCCGCTGGCGGCGAACCAGGTGCTGCCGTACCGCTTCGACCTGCCCAACGCCAACCACACGTTCCAGAAGGGCCACCGGGTGATGGTGCAGGTGCAGTCCAGCCTGTTCCCGCTGTACGACCGCAACCCGCAGACCTACGTGCCGAACATGTACCTGGCCAAGCCCGGCGATTACCAGAAGGCCACGCAGCGGGTCTGGCACAGCGCGGCGCAGGCGAGCTACATCGATCTGCCGGTGTATTGAGGCGGAGAGGATGACGCCGGGCATAGCCCGGCAGCACGCGGTAGTGCCGGCCGCTGGCCGGCATCCGCGATGGCGCGGGAGCGTGTCGACCAAGGTCGACACCCACCAGAGCGGAGCCATGGCAGGTCGATTCAGGCGGGTGTGGTAGTGCCGGCCGCTGGCCGGCATTCGCGATGGCG
>NZ_JCAFVK010000011.1:0-128571 GCF_059372275.1 Stenotrophomonas sp. YJH_SMC_14-1 | reverse complement strand
CTCGACTAAACGGCGTCAAACGGGCATTTTTATGGTGGTTCATCCGGGCTCTTTGGGGACTGGATAGGTGTGGTAACCACCATTTTCCAAAGATGCCCCGGATGAACAACCTACCGAGAGATCACAGTTAGTCGACTGCTTCTCGTTCCGACGGCGTAAAACCCCGCGCTACGCGCGCAAGTCGACCAACAGTCGACTCTACCGGTCCGCGTCGTCGGTTTCCGTGGCTGGCCCCGCCCGTCCCGTGGTTCAGTTTTCCAGGGTTCCCCTGCCGTCCAAGCTGCGATACAGTCAAGGGGTGTCCAGCCTGACGACCCCGCATACCCTTTCTTCCGCACGCCGTTGGTGGCGATGGTGGCCCGTTGCCGTCGTCCGCCCCCATAACGCTGTGTCCCGGAAGGAAAGTCGTCTTGAACTCGCACGCTCAGTTTCAGCAGCAGGCCGCTGAAGGCCACACCCACATTCCCGTCGTCCGCGAAGTGCTGTCCGACCTGGACACGCCGCTTTCGGTCTATCTGAAGCTCGCCGACGGCCCCAATACCTACCTGTTTGAATCCGTCGAAGGCGGCGAGCGCTTTGGTCGTTACTCGATCATCGGCCTGCCGGCGCGCCGCGTGTACGCCTTCCACGGCCACACGCTGACCGTGCGAGAAGACGGCCAGGTGGTGGACACCCGCGAGGTCGCCGACCCGTTCGCTGAAGTCGAGGCGCTGCGCAGCGCCCACTCGGTGCCGAAGCTGGAAGGCCTGCCGGGCTTCACCGGTGGCCTGGTCGGCTGGTTCGGCTTCGAGTGCATCGGCTACATCGAACCACGCCTGGCCCCGCCGGCCGGCCGCGATGAGCTGGGCACGCCGGACATCCTGCTGCTGGATTCCAACGAGCTGGCCGTGTTCGACAACCTCAAGGGCCGCCTGTACCTGATCGTGCACGCCGACCCCCGGGTCGAGGGCGCCTTCGAGCAGGCCCAGGCGCGCCTGGATGCGCTGACTGCCAAGCTGCGTGCACCGGGCGCCGGTTATCCCGCACCGCTCAACAGCGATGTGCTGGACGAATCCGATTTCGTTTCCGGGTTCACCCGCGAAGGGTTCGTCGATGCGGTCCAGCGCAGCAAGGAATACATCCGCGCCGGTGACATCTTCCAGGTGGTGCTGAGCCAGCGCCTGAGCGTGCCGTTCAAGGCGCGGCCGGTGGATGTGTACCGCGCGCTGCGTGCACTGAACCCGTCGCCGTACATGTATTTCCTGGATGTCGGCGACCTGCAGGTGGTCGGCTCCTCGCCGGAAATCCTGGTGCGCCTTCAGGATGGCAAAGTCACCGTGCGCCCGATCGCCGGCACCCGCCCGCGTGGCGCCACGCCCGAGCAGGACCTGGCGCTGGAAGCCGAGCTGCTGGCCGACCCGAAGGAACGCGCCGAGCACCTGATGCTGATCGACCTCGGCCGCAACGATGCCGGTCGTGTGTCCAGGGCGGGCACCGTGGAAGTGGGCGAGCAGTTCGTGATCGAGCGCTACAGCCATGTCATGCACATCGTCAGCGAAGTGACCGGGCAGCTGCAGCCGGGCCTGAGCTACGCCGACGTGCTGCGCGCCACCTTCCCGGCAGGCACCGTCAGCGGCGCGCCGAAGATCCGCGCGCTGGAAGTGATCCGCGAGCTGGAACCGATCAAGCGCAATGTCTACGCCGGCAGCATCGGCTACATCGGCTGGCACGGCGATGCCGATACCGCGATCGCGATCCGCACCGCGGTGATCAAGGACGGCCGCCTGTACGTGCAGGCCGGCGCCGGCATCGTCTACGACTCGGACCCGGACAAGGAATGGGACGAGACGATGAACAAGGGCCGCGCGCTGTTCCGCGCCGTCGCCCAGGCCGCCAAGGGCCTGTAAGCCTGCCTCGCCACGGCGCCGCGCCGTGGTCGTTCCGCTGTTCCCGTTCAAGACAAGGAGTACTGCATGAAGCTGCTGAGCGCATTGCTGTGGTCGTCACTGCTGGCCACGATGGCCCCGTCTGCGTGGGCGCAGGCCAATACCATTCCGTCGCAGCCGCACCTGCTGGTGAAGGGCGAGGCGCGTCGCGTGGTGATGCCGGACCGGTTCGGCCTGCAGTTGAACATCGAAGAGACCGACATGGATGCCGACGCCGCGCGCCGCCGCGTGCAGGACAACGTTGCCCGCGTGCTGGCACTGTTCAAGCAGCACAAGGCGGTGGAAGGCAGCGTGCGCGCGGACAACCTGCGGGTCGGTCCTGCCACGCGCTATGAGCAGAACCGGCAGGTTTTCATCGGCACCCGCGTGTCACGCCAACTGCGCGCCAGCTTCGCCAGCGTCCAGCAGATGCAGGACGTGCTGGGGGCGCTGAAGGCCAACGAGAACCTGCAGGTCAGCAGCGTGGCGCCGATGTACTCGGGCGAAGTGGCGCTGCGCCGCGAACTCAAGGGCGAGGCGGCGGCCCAGACCCGCCAGTCTGCGAAGGGCCTGGCCAAGGCCTACGGCACCCAGCTGCGCGGGCTGTACAGCATTTCCGATGTAGCGCCGAACTTTGCCTATGGCGTGCAGGCGGGCAATTGGCCCAGCAGTGGGGATCTGGTAACGCCGCCCTCGCCGCCCGCGCCCGAGGCACCGATGAACAGCATCGAGACCACGGGCTCGCGCCTGCGCGAGTCGGTGGAGGCCGGCCCCATCACCTACACCGAAAACGTGTACGCCATTTTCCTGATAAGCGACGGAACCTGACCATGTTGTGGATGATCGACAACTACGACAGCTTCACCTACAACCTCGTGCAGTACCTGCAGACGCTGGGCGCCGAGGTGAAGGTGGTGCGCAACGATGCAATGAGCGTGGACGAGATTGCCGCGCAGAAGCCCGAGCGCATCGTCATCTCGCCCGGCCCGTGCACGCCCAACGAAGCGGGCGTGTCGCTGGAACTGATCGAGCGCCTGGGCCCGACCACGCCGATCCTCGGCGTGTGCCTGGGCCACCAGGGCATCGGCCAGGTCTACGGCGGCACGGTCATCCGTGCTGGCAACATCATGCACGGCAAGACCTCGCCGATCCGCCATGAAGGCAAGGGCGTGTTCGCCGGCCTGCCGGACCGCTACCAAGCCACCCGCTACCACTCGCTGGTGGTGGACAAGAACAGCCTGCCTGATGTGCTGGAAGTGACCGCCTGGACCGAGAACGACGACGGCTCGATCGAAGAGATCATGGGCCTGCGCCACCGCCAGTTCCCGGTGGAAGGCGTGCAGTTCCACCCCGAGTCCATCCTCACCGAACACGGTCACGCCCTGCTGCGCAATTTCCTGCAGCGCCCGGCGGCCTGATCCAAGGAGCATTCCCATGAGCTTCTCCCCCCAGGAAGCCCTGCATCGCACCATCGAACACCGCGAAATCTTCTTCGACGAAATGGTCGACCTGATGCGGCAGATCATGCGCGGCGATGTCTCGCCGATGATGACCGCCGCCATCCTCACCGGGCTGCGCGTGAAGAAGGAGACCGTGGACGAAATCGCCGCGGCGGCCACCGTGATGCGTGAATTCGCCCGGCCAGTGCCGGTGGCCGATACCTCCAACCTGGTTGACATCGTTGGCACCGGTGGCGATGGCTCGCACACCTTCAACATCTCCACCTGCGCGATGTTCGTCGCTGCTGCTGCAGGCGCGCGCGTGGCCAAGCATGGCAACCGCAGCGTGTCGTCCAAGTCCGGCAGTGCCGATGCGCTGGAAGCGCTGGGCGCGGTGATCGAGCTGCAGCCTGACCAGGTGGCCGCGGCCATCGACCGGACCGGCATCGGCTTCATGTTCGCGCCGATCCATCACCCGTCGATGAAGGTCGTCGCGCCGGTGCGCCGCGAGATGGGCGTGCGCACCATCTTCAACATCCTCGGCCCGCTGACCAACCCGGCCAGTGCACCGTCGGTACTGATGGGCGTGTTCCATCCCGATCTGGTCGGCATCCAGGCGCGCGTGCTGCGCGAACTGGGTACCGAGCGCGCGATGGTGGTCTGGGGCCGTGACAACATGGACGAGATCTCGCTGGGCGCCGGCACCCTGGTCGGCGAACTGCGCGACGGCAAGGTGCGCGAGTACGAGATCCACCCGGAGGACTTCGGCATCGCCATGTCGGCCAGCCGCAACCTGCGCGTGGACGGTCCGGAACAGTCCATCCAGATGCTGCGCGCCGTGCTCGACAACGAGCCGGGCCCGGCGCTGGACATCGTCGCGCTGAATGCCGGTGCCGCCCTGTACGTGGCTGGTGTGGCCAGCGACATCGGAGACGGCCTGGCCCGCGCCCGTGCCGCCATCGCCAATGGCAGCGCCCGCCAGCGCCTGCAGCAGTATGTGGAGACCACCCGCGCGCTGGTTGCCTGAGCGCGCGGTTCAGCCTCACCCTCTCGATGGCCGATAATGGCCGTCCTCACCGCCCCCCGCACCGACCCGAAGACGATGAGCGACATCCTGCAGACGATCCTGGCCCGCAAGGCCGAAGAAGTGGCCCAGCGCCGCGCCCAGCGCCCGCTCGAGGCGCTGCAGGCCGCCGTGGCCAGCGCCCCGCCGGTACGTGGCTTCGTGCGCGCGCTGCAGGCGGCGGTGGCCAATGGCGACCCGGCGGTGATTGCCGAGGTGAAGAAGGCCAGCCCCTCCAAGGGCGTGATCCGCCCGGATTTCCGCCCGGCCGACATCGCCGTCAGCTACGAGTTCGGTGGCGCCAGCTGCCTGTCGGTGCTGACCGACGTGGACTTCTTCCAGGGCGCCGACGCCTATCTGCAGCAGGCCCGCGAAGCCTGCACGCTGCCGGTGCTGCGCAAGGATTTCGTCATCGACGCCTACCAGGTGTACGAGGCGCGCGTGCTGGGCGCCGACTGCATCCTGCTGATCGTCGCCGCGCTGGACGATACCCAGCTGGCCACGTTGTCCGAGCTGGCGCTGTCGCTGGGCATGGACGTGCTGGTGGAAGTGCATGACATCGACGAACTGGAGCGCGCGCTGCAGGTGCCGGCGCCGATGATCGGCATCAACAACCGCAACCTGCGCACCTTCGAGGTGTCGCTGCAGACCACGCTGGACATGCAGCAGGCGGTGCCGCGTGACCGCCTGCTGGTCACCGAGAGTGGCATCCTCGGCCCGCAGGACGTCGCGCTGATGCGCGATGCCGGCATCCATGCATTCCTGGTCGGCGAGGCCTTCATGCGCGTGGAAGAGCCGGGCGAGGGCCTGCGTCAGCTATTCTTCGCGGCATGACAACGCACTATCCGACGCCGCGCGACGATGCGCCGCTGGTGGTCTTCGATTTCGACCACACCCTCTACGACGGCGATTCGGGCACCCATCTGTTCGCCTCGCTGATCAAGCGCAACCCGCTGCGCATGCTGGCCGCGCTGCTGGTCACGCCGATCGCCGGGCCGTTGGTGGCGATGCTGCCGACCCGCCGAACGGGTATTTCGGTCTACGTGTGGATCGGCAGCTTCGGCCTGCACCGTGCGCGCGATTTCAACAAGGTGATCGATGCCTACGTGCTGCGCAACGAGGCGCAGATGCGCGCCAAGCTGCTGCCACAGGCGCTGGAGGTGTTCGCCGCGCACCGTGCCAAGGGCGACCGTGTAGTGGTCGCCACCGGCGCGCCGCCGGAACTGGCCCGCGCCATCCTGGCGTTCGTTGCCCACCAGGACGTGCCGGTGATCGGCACCGAGGTCGGCCCGCGACTGGGCGGCGTCGGCCCGACCCGCCATTGCCACAACGAAGAAAAGATGCGCATGCTGCGCGAGCGCGGCTACGGCAATATCGACATCGCCTACTCCGACAGCACCGCCGACCTGCCGTTGCTGCTGGCCGCCAAGGCGCCGGTGGTGGTGAACCCGAAGCGATCCAGGGTGGACTTCTTCCGCCGCGTGCTGCCGGCCGGCACCCGCATCCTCAACTGGGGCTGCGTGGACCGCGGCGGCGACAAGGCGTAGCCCGGGGCCGGATCCCGTCCGGGGCCTGACCCCATCGCACGATGACGGATCTGCCGGCCAGCGGCCGGCACTACCCTCCTCCGTCCCGGTAGTGCCGGCCGCTGGCCGGCAAACGCTCAATGCCCCAGGTACCCGTACACCGCATGGCCGATCTGGAACAGGCTGATCCCCAGCACCAGCACGCCCACGGCCACCAGCACCCAGCGCTCCTTCACCCGCTTGACCAGGATCGCCGCCACCGGCGCGGCCATCATGCCGCCGATCAGCAGGCCGGCGACGATCTGCAGGTGCTGCACGCCCATCGACAACAGGAAGGTCGCTGACACCGTCAACGTGACCACGAACTCGGCCGCGTTGACCGTACCGATGGTGGTGCGCGCCTGGCCGCCACGGGCGAGCAGGGTGGACGTGGCGATCGGCCCCCAGCCGCCACCGCCGCTGGCGTCCAGCAGGCCCGCGAAGAAGCCCAGCACCGGTACCCGGCGGATCTCGCCCTTGGGCATCCAGCGCCCCGCGGCGCGCGCCAGGATGATGATCGCCAGCACCAGCAGGTACAGGTAGATGAGGGGGCGGATGATGTCGCCGGGGATCTGGGTGAGCACGTACGCGCCCAGGGCGCCGCCCACCGCACCGGGCAGGGCCAGCCGCAGGAACAGGCGTTTATCGACATTCCCGGCGGCGAGGTGCGACACGCCCGAGGCGCCGGTGGTGAACACTTCAGCGGTGTGGATGCTGGCGCTGACCTGCGCCGGTGGCAGGCCCATGCTCAGCATCACCGACGAGGACACCAGGCCGAAGGCCATGCCCAGTGCGCCGTCAACCAGCTGCGCGCCAAGGCCGATGAGGATGAACCACCAGAATTCGCTGCTCAGTTCCATGCAACGAGCCTAGCGCGCGAAGGAGTGCGGACCAAGGTCCGCACCCACCGGGTGCTCAACGGTCAACGGGTGCCGTACAGCACCACGGTCTTGCCGCGGGCATGCAGCAGGCCGTCGGTCTGCAGCTTCTTCAGCACGCGGCCGGCCATTTCGCGCGAGCAGCCGACCAGGCGCGCCAGTTCCTGGCGTGACACGCGCAGCTGGCTGCCCTGCGGATGGCTCATCGCTTCTGGTTCCTGCGCCAGATCGTGCAGTGTGCGCACGATCCGATCGGTAACATCCAGGAATGCCAGGCGACTGGCCTTGCGGCTGGTATCGAGCAGGCGCTTGGAAATCTGCTGGCCCAGCGCATACAGCAGGCGCGGGGCGTCGGCCGACAGCGGGCCGAGGAACAGCTGGTGCAGGCGCTCGTAGCTGATTTCGGCCAGTTCGCAGGCGGTACGGGTCCGCAGGATCACCTCGCGGCGGTCCGATTCGACGAACAGGCCCATTTCGCCAACGAACTCGCCGGCACCGAAGTAGCCCAGCACAAGCTCTCGATCGTCATCTTCCTCGGCCATGATTGAAACCGAGCCGCTGACAACGTAGTACAGGGTTCCCGCCGGGTCACCGGGTCGGAAGACGTCGGTACGGGTGGGATATCGCCGCCGGTGGCTGTGCGCCAGGAAACGATCGATGGTGGCGATATCCAAGGCCAGTGGACTGCTAGCTAGGCGCACGGTTGACACGATAGGGGCGCTCCCTCTGCGCATGAACGGATTCACGGGGTCGATAGCGGAGCTTAACCAGCGCAATTGTTAAGGGCAAACAGTGTGCCAGAACTCTTGCGTCTTCACGTTCCCCCCGGGGGCAGTTTGCCCCATAATTCCCCCTTTCCCTTCTTACACAGGAATCGACCGCCGTGGTCAAGCCGTTGCCTCGCCTGAGGCTGCAGGGTTTCAACAACCTCACCAAGGCGCTGAGCTTCAACATCTATGACGTGTGTTACGCGCGCACCGAAGAGGAGCGTCAGCGTTACATTGAATACATCGATGAAGAGTACAACGCCGACAGGCTGACTCAAATCTTGACCGATGTCGCCGAGATCATCGGCGCCAACATCCTGAACGTGGCCCGCCAGGACTACGACCCGCAGGGTGCCTCGGTGACCATCCTGATCTCCGAAGAGCCGGTGATCGACAAGAAGCTGGCCGGCAAGGAGCTGATCTCCGACGCCGTGGTCGCGCACATGGACAAGAGCCACATCACTGTCCACACCTACCCGGAAACCCATCCGCAGGAAGGTATCGCGACGTTCCGCGCGGACATCGACGTGGCCACCTGTGGCGTCATTTCCCCGCTGAAGGCCCTGAACTACCTGATCGAGAGCCTTGAGTCGGACATCGTGATCATGGACTACCGCGTCCGTGGCTTCACCCGCGATGTGAAGGGCAAGAAGCACTTCATCGACCACAAGATCAACTCGATCCAGAACTTCCTGGCCAAGAACATCAAGTCGCGTTACGAGATGTTCGACGTCAACGTCTATCAGGAAAACATCTTCCACACGAAGATGCACCTGAAGGACTTCGACCTGGACCAGTACCTGTTCGAGGAAAAGGCCAAGAACCTGTCGTTCAAGGAACGCATGAAGATCGAGGCGCTGCTCAAGCGCGAGATCGAAGAGCTGTTCCACGGCCGCAACCTGTCCGAGTAAGCCCCATGTGCGATGCCCGCAGGCATCGCCACCCAGGCGGGACGACCCGCCCCGTGGAACCAGTGCCCCGCACGCGTTACAGTTCCACGGTGATGTACCGACCCACGGCCCGGTGTGAAAACACCGGGCCGTTTCGTTTTTTTCAAAAAAGGTAAGGAGCCCCCACCCATGCCCTGGATCTACCTGCTGCTGGCCGGCCTGTTCGAGATCGGTTTCGCCCTCGGAATGAAGTACTCCGAAGGCTTCAGCAAACCCCTGCCCACCGCTGCCACGGTGGTATCCGCGCTGATCAGCCTGTACCTGATGAGCCAGGCGATGAAGAGCATCCCGGTCGGCACGGCCTACGCGATCTGGACCGGTATCGGTGCCATGGGCGTGGCGGTGCTGGGCATCTACCTGTTCAACGACAGCGCATCGCCGGCCCGCCTGGCCTGCGTGGGCCTGATCGTGGCTGGTGTGATCGGGCTGAAGCTGGTCTCGCCGAACTGATTGATGGCCCGACCAACGGTCGGGCCCCACCGTCGCCCCCCGCACCTCCTGGTAGGCCCGCACCGTTGGTGCGGGCGACCCTTCAAATGCGGTAGGCGATGGTCTTCATCACCCTGGAGGCCAGTGCCATCACGCCCGGGATCGGGAACGGCAGGCGGCGAGCGCCGGCCTGCTCGGCGTGGTCCGCATGGCGGGCCTCGTCTTCCTTCATCACCGCGATGACCGCGCGGCTGCGCAGGTCGCCGGCCGGCAGGTCGACCAGGTGCTCGTCCAGGTGGGCCTCCACCTGGCGCTCGGTCTCGACCACGAAGCCCAGGTTCCAGCCGTCGCCGCGCAGCCCGGCCAGGGTGCCGATGGTGTAGCTGCCGGCGTACCAGAGCGGGTTGAACAGGCTCGGACGGCTGTCCAGTTCGGCCAGCCGGGTGGCGCACCAGGCCAGGTGGTCGGTTTCTTCCTGCGCCGCTTCCAGCAGGTGCTCCCGCGTGGCCGGGTCGCGCGCCACGGCGGCCTGGCCGAAGTACAGGCCCTGCGCGCAGACCTCGCCGACGTGGTTGATCCGCATCAGGCCTGCGGCATGGCGCCGCTCGGCGCTGTCCATGCCGGGCTCGCCGGTGTCCGTGGCGGGGTAGGGGCGGGCCGCCGGCGGATTGCCGAACACTGTGTCCAGGGCGCGCTGCGCCTCGGTCAGCAGGTGGTCCAGCGGAGTGGTCTGGCGGAGCACGGTCATGGCAGTACGCGGTGGAGCGGAAGACCCCCCGATTCTCGCCCGGCCCCGCGCCCCTGCCAACCCGGCCCAGGGGACGGGTTGCGCTCCCGCGGCAGGATGAGTACAATCCCGCCTCTTACGCTTCACCTTTTCACAACGCGTGGCAGAGTTCCGGCGAGCCTTTCGCCGCAATGAGCCCGACCTAACCTAGAGTTCTTCATGAGCACTTTCACTGCCAAGAACGAGACCGTCCAGCGCGACTGGTACCTCGTCGACGCCGAGGGCAAGACCCTGGGCCGTCTCGCCACCGAGCTGGCCCGCCGTCTGCGTGGCAAGCACAAGCCGGTCTACACCCCGCACGTTGATACCGGCGACTACCTGGTCGTCATCAATGCAGAAAAGATTGCCGTCACCGGCAAGAAGCTGCAGGACAAGATGTATCACCGTTTCACCGGTTACATCGGCAACCTGAAGACCGAGTCCCTGGCCCAGGCGCTGGAGCGCCACCCGGAGCGCGTGATCGAGATCGCCGTCAAGGGCATGCTGCCGAAGGGCCCGCTGGGTCGCCAGATGTACCGCAAGCTCAAGGTCTACGCTGGCACTGAGCATCCGCACGCCGCACAGCAGCCGCAGGTTCTGGATATCTAATCATGGCTATCACTCAAAACTACGGCACTGGCCGCCGCAAGTCCTCCACCGCTCGCGTGTTCCTGCGCAAGGGTTCGGGCAACATCACCGTCAATGGCCGTCCGCTGGACGAGTTCTTCGGTCGTGAGACCGCGCGCATGATCGTGCGCCAGCCGCTCGAGCTGACCAAGAACACCGAAAGCTTCGACATCCTGGTCACCGCCGCTGGCGGCGGCACCACCGGCCAGGCCGGTGCGATCCGTCTGGGCATCGCCCGTGCTCTGGTCGAGTACGACGAAACCCTGAAGTCCGAGCTGCGCAAGGCTGGCTTCATGACCCGTGACGCCCGTGAAGTCGAGCGTAAGAAGGTCGGTCTGCACAAGGCCCGCCGCGCCACCCAGTTCTCCAAGCGCTGATTTACCGCGCCTGGTTGGGCTCCTTCGGGAGCCCGCTGGATGGAAAAGCAAAAGCCCGGCTTCGGCCGGGCTTTTGTCGTTCCGGGGTCATGGATTTCCTGGTTGCCGGCCAGCGGCCGGCACTACCCGTGGTCTCGCGTGTCGGGAGGGTGGGGTCAGGGCCTTTCCCTGCGGAAAAGGATCCGACCCCAGGGTTCTTTCTGGAGAAGAGCCCCCTTGTTGTTCAAGGGGGTGTGCCGACAGGCGCGGGGACAAGGTGGAATGCGCGACCAGATGAAAAGCAAAAGGCCAGATCTTTCGATCTGGCCTTTTGTTTTTAATTTGGCTGCCCCGGATGGATTCGAACCACCGAATGCCTGAGTCAGAGTCAGGTGCCTTACCGCTTGGCGACGGGGCAAAACGTGCAACTATTTTCTCACTTTTCACGCTGAAAAACAACTTGATTTTCAGTGTGGTGGCTATGGGTGGACTCGAACCACCGACCCCAGCATTATGAGTGCTGTGCTCTAACCGGCTGAGCTACATAGCCTTGGTGAGCCCGCTATTCTGCGGATGTGTACCGCCCCTGTCAACACTTTTGTGTCGTGCTTGTGGGCCGACAGAGGGCATGGGATAGTCCCGGCCAGTAGATTTTCTTAGGAGTCCGCATCGTGATCGATCCGGACGGCTATCGACCGAACGTCGGCATCGTGCTGATGCGGCAGGACGGCCAGGTGTTCTGGGCACGACGCGTGCGCCGGGACGGCTGGCAGTTCCCGCAGGGTGGCATGAACACCGACGAGACGCCTGTCGAGGCCATGTATCGTGAACTGCAGGAAGAGACCGGCCTGCTGCCCGAGCATGTGGAAGTGCTCGGGGCGACGCCCGGCTGGCTGCGCTACAAGCTGCCGGCGCGGGCCATCCGCCGCAATGAGCGGCAGGTCTGCATCGGCCAGAAGCAGGTCTGGTTCCTGCTACGCCTGACCGGCGACGAATCCCACGTGAAGCTGGACCACACCGACTCGCCCGAGTTCGACCACTGGCGCTGGGTGGACTTCTGGTACCCGGTGGAGCATGTGGTGATGTTCAAGCGTGGCGTCTATGCGCGTGCGTTGCGACATCTGGCGCCGCTGGCCCGCGGGGTGGCCGGGCAGGGGGTTACCGCCATGCCCAAGAGCGCCGCCGAAGCCTGGATGCCTGGCCATACCGCCGGGCACGACCGCCCACGCAAGCGCCCTCGGACCCGCGGCTACTGGCCGAAGAAGGCCACGGGCGATGGCCCGGCCAGCTGACGGGCTGAACGGTATCGAGAATGGTTCAGGTCTCTGATTGACAACCATTCTCGTTTCCATTGGAATAGCCAACAGGCCGCTTCTGGCCTGCCAGCCCGGTTCACGCCTGTGTACGTCTGCATCTGCAACGGAGTCACCGACCACCAGATCCGCGAAGCCGCCAGCCATGGCGTCAGTACGGTGGCCGAACTGACCATGCGTACCGGCTGTGGCGCTACCTGCGGTTCCTGCCTGGACATGGCCGGCGATCTGCTGGCCAAGGCGCGTGCCACCCACGATCTGCCGCTGCCGGTATTGGGTCTGGCCCAGGTCGCCTGATCGTCTCTTGGCGGCGCGTTGACGGCGCGCTTTCGCACTCTTCACGTGCGGCCGCACAGGCCAATGCGCACGATTCGCGTTCCTTCACGACCGCAGGCAAGGCGTTAAAGTGCCTGCGTTTTCAGCGTGCAGGAGCATCCCCATGAAGGGCGACACCAAGGTCATCGAATTCCTCAACAAGGTCCTCTACAACGAGCTGACCGCGATCAACCAGTACTTCCTGCATGCCAAGATGCTGAAGAACTGGGGCATCAAGGAACTGGCCGAACACGAGTACAAGGAATCGATCGACGAGATGAAGCATGCCGACATGCTCGCCGACCGCATCCTGTTCCTCGAAGGCCTGCCGAACTTCCAGGCGCTGGGCAAGCTGCGCATTGGTGAGAACCCGACCGAGATCCTGCAGTGCGACCTGTCGCTGGAACGCGATGGCGTGGTCACCCTGCGCGAGGCCGTGGCGTATGCCGATTCGGTCGGCGACTACGTCAGCCGCCAGCTGTTCGTGAAGATCCTCGATTCGGAAGAAGAGCACATCGACTGGCTGGAAACCCAGCTCGACCTGATCGAGCGCATCGGCGAACCGAAGTACCTGCTGAGCAAGCTGGAAGAGTGAGTCAGCCGGCCTGGCCGGCGCGATGCTGTGCCAGGTAGCCCGTCAGTGCCACGCGTGCTCGGGCGAATTCCGCAACCAGCAGCGCCACCGCTACTGCGGGGCGCTGCAGGCTGCCGCTGCGGGCTTCGTGCTCGATGCGCTGCGCGACTGACGACAGCGACAGTGCGCCCACGTTCGCGCTGGATGACTTGAGGCTGTGCGCGACGGCCTGCAGGCGAGGCTCGTCGCCGTTCTGCGCGGCCTGCTGCAGCTGCTGCACCATTGCCGGCGCATCCTCCAGGAACACCGAGACGATCTGGATGGCGCTCTCCCCGATCACTGCATGCAGTTCGTCCAGCACGTCGCGGTCCAGCACCGGCTGCGGCTTGGAGCCGACTCGGCTGTCATCGTCCTGCAGAGCCGAGCCATGCTCGGCTGATGGAGCGCGACGGCTATCGGCCGTCAGCCGGGCATGGCTCGGCTCTATCGAAGGCCGTGCAGGTGATGCGGCTTTGCCGCCGCCCCAGCGCTGCAGCAGCGCATGCAGGGTGTCGCGTGCAATCGGCTTGGACAGATAGTCGTCCATGCCGGCCTGCAGGCAGCGCTCGCGGTCACCGGCCATGGCATTGGCGGTCATCGCGATGATCGGCAGGCGCGGGCGCCCGTTTTCCACTTCCTCGGCGCGCCAGCGGCGGGTGGCGGCATAGCCGTCCAGCACCGGCATCTGGCAATCCATCAGCACCACATCCACGTCGCCTTCGCGCAGGGCAAGCAACGCCTGCTCGCCATCGGCGGCGTTGCGCACTTCGCACTGGAACACGCGCAGCAGCTGCTCGGCCACCATGCGGTTGACCGTGTTGTCCTCCACCAGCAGCACGCGCAGGTGCAGCGGTGGCAGCGTGGGCGTGGGCTGGCCCTGTCCGGCGTTGGCCAGCAGCGCGGCAGGGCGCGCATGCGCAACCGGTGCAGCCAGCAGTGCATGCAGCCCAGCGTCTTCGAAATGCGAGGGTAGCTGCCTCTGGCGTGGGCGTGGAGGAAGGGCATCGTCCTGCAGCCACAGCACCTGCAGCCCGTCGTCTTCGCCACGTTCGGCCAACGCCTGTTGCAGCGTCGCTTCACCGATGCGGCGCGCACGTGCATCGACCAGCAGCCACGCCGGTGCCGGTTGCCCCGGCCTCGGCACCGCGCGCAGGCGCTCGACCACGGCATCGAACTGCGCCAGGGCGTGCACCAGCAGTCCATGATGGGCCGCGATGCGCTCGATGCGTGCCTGCAGGATGGCATCGCCACTGAACAGCAGCAGCGCGTCTGGCGTGCGCGCCATGGCCGGCAGGTCGCCGGGCACCTTCAACAACGGGATCTCGAACCAGAACGTGGCGCCCTGGCCGGGCGTGGACTGCACGCCGATGCGCCCGTGCATCAGGTCGATGATGCGCTTGCAGATCGCCAGGCCCAGGCCGGTGCCACCGTAGATGCGGGTCGTTGAGGCATCGGCCTGGCTGAAGGACTGGAACAGGCGCGCCTGCAGTGCCTCGTCGATGCCGATGCCGGTGTCGATGATCTCGAAGCGCAGCTGGTGCTGTGCGGGACCTTCGCCCAGGCGCTGCACGCGCAGCTGTACCTGGCCGCGCGCGGTGAACTTGATCGCGTTGGCCAGCAGGTTGCTCAACACCTGGCGCAGGCGTACCGGGTCGCCACGCACCGGCAGGCGCACTGACGGGTCCAGCTGCAGCCCCAGCGACAGGCCCTTGGCGTCGGCGGCGCGCTGCATCAGCTGCACCACGCCATCGAGCAGGTCGCGCAGGTTGAAGCTGGTGATCTCCAGTTCCAGCGCCTGTGCTTCCAGCCGCGAGTAGTCGAGGATGTCGTCGACGATGCGCAGCAGCTGCTGCGAGCTGGCCGAGGCGGTGGCCAGCATCTGCCGCTGGTCCTCGCCCAGCGGGCCGCGTGCGATCAGCTCCAGCATCGGCAGGATGCCGTTGAGCGGCGTACGGATCTCGTGGCTCATCGTGGCCAGGAACTCACCCTTGGCCAGCACCGCCGCCTCGGCGGCCTGCTTGGCCTGCAGCAGCTGCTGTTCCAGCTGCCCCTGTCGTTCGGTGGTGCGGCGCAGCTGGTCACGTTCGGCGGCCAGCAGGCTGCGCTCGCGCTGCAGCTGGGCCAGTGCCCGGTTGCGCGCGCGCAGCCGCAGGCCCAACAGCAGCGCGCTGATGGAGGTCGCAGCAAGGGCAACCAGCAGCGCGACCCACATCGGCACGTCAGAGCACCGCGTTGTGGAAGTCGAAGTTCAGATCGCTGCCGGCCGACTGCACCATGTTGCCCTGGATGTAGTCGACACCGCCCACCCACATCGCGGCGGCGGCCTGCGGATCTTCGATCTGCTGGCCGATGATCTGCTGCCCGGCGGAGTGAGCCCGCTCGATTGCCCGGCGCAGCTCTTCGCGCGTGGCCGGATTGGAATGACTGCTGGAGAAGCGCGCGGCCATGCGCACGAACGACAACGGCAGCTGGGTCAGCAGCGCATCGGCTTCGCCCCCGGGTTCGAACTGGCTCAGGCAGAAGCGCACGCCGGCGCCGGCCATGCGCTGGCAGAACTGCTGTAGCGGCACGGTATGGATCAGCGCGTCGGGCAGGCGGACGTCGATCACCAGCGCGCTGCCGGGCAGGTCGCGCTGCTGCAGCGATTCCAGCAGCCAATCCGCGAACGCATCGCGTTGCAGGGTGCGCAGCGACTGCGAAACGAACAGGTTCAGTGGTTGCGTCGCGTGCCGGTAAAGGTCGAGAAGGCCCAGTGCATGGTCCATCACCTGCTGGTCGAGATCGGCGATGCGCCCGGCAGCCTCTGCGGCCGGAATCACCTGGCCTGCCGCCAGCAGCGTACCGTCGGCCTGGCGAAGGCGCAGCAGCAGCTGGTACTGCGCGGTGTTGCCGCCGGCGACGGCGACGATCGGCTGGTAGGCCAGCTCAAGCTGGCCTTCCAGCAGTGCCAGGTGTTCCTGCTCGCTGGTCACGTCGCGGTGCACGTGGCCGGCCACGCCGGCGCTGAGCAACCGTGCCTGCAGGGTGGTGCGCTCGACTGCCTCCAGCGCGCTGTTGGCATCGTCGAAGCCCGGCGACAGCGGTGCATAGCCGACCACGCCCCGCAGATGCACCGATTCGTCATCGCGGATCACGAAGGCCCGCGCCGACAACTGCTCGCGCAGCGCAGCGGCAATGCCTTCCAGGCTGTCCTCGCTGGCATTGCGCGCAAGCAGCAGGAAGCTGTTGTCGTTCAGGCGCGCCAGCAGGTGCGGGTGGCCGGCTTCTGCCAGGCGTTGCCCGGCCTGCACCATCAGGCGCTCGAAGGCGGCATAGCCATAGCGCTCGCGCAGGCCCAGCGCGCTGGATATCTCGACGAACAGCACGCCGCCCTGGTCGCGGTGGGCGAGCGCGGCGTTGAGCTGCTGCAGCACGTGATGCCGCGTCGGCAGCCCGGTTTCCGGATTGCTGGTGGCCGGGGTGCCGGATACGCCGGGCAGGGTTGCGGCCTGCGCCCGCGCGCGGCGGATGCGGTTGGCCACGGCGGCGATCAGGTGGCGCGGGCGGATCGGCTTGCTCAGGTAGTCGTCGGCGCCACTGTCGAGCACCTCGAACTGGCGTTCCGGGTCCGGGTCGCCGCTGAGGAACACGATGGGCAGCAGCTGCAGGCCGGGCTGCTGGCGGATCAGCGCGGTCAGGCGCATGCCGTCCAGGCCGGGCAGGTGCAGGTCCATCAGGATCAGGTCAGGGCGATGTTCCTTGATCGCCTGCAGCGCACCGTCGGCATCGCTGTGCACGATCGCCTGCATGCCGGCGCCATGCAGCACGCTCTGTGCGAACAGTGCCTGGGCGCGATCATCCTCGACGATCAGCACGCGGTAGGGCGAATCGGAGTGCAGCGGTGCCGGGTCATTGCCGCCGGCCTCGGCCAGCAGGGATGGGCCGGGCAGCGGCGGCGGTGCGCTGCCGATCGATGCGGGTGCGTCGGAGGCGGCCAGCGGCGGAACCGCTGCCGGCGCTGCGGCGACGGCGCTCGCCGGTTCAGCGGTCCAGCGTTGCCAATGATCGGCCGGAGGGGTTTCAGCGCGTCCCGGGCGGGCGCCCGCGGGGGATTCGTTTGCGGCCATCGGTGCTCCTGGTGTTCGCGTCCATTATGCGACAAGCCCGGCGATCAACCGGTGCCGGGCTGGCGTGGACTGTCGGGCGACGCACTGCGTGCCAGCCAGCGCACGCCCTTCCACAAGGTGCGCCAGACCAGCCACACCAGCAGCGCGCCCGCCAGGCTGCAGGCCAGCACCACGATCAGCGCGATCCACGGGTGTGCCAGGGCCAGGGCCAGGCCACCGACCACCACGGTGTCCTCGGCGGCGGAGGCCACCCAGTTGCTGGCAGGCTCGGGCGAGGTATTGAGCAGGGCGCGGGTGCCTGCCTTCAGGCCGTGGCTGGCCAGCGCGACACCTGCACCGGCAGCAAGTGCGCCGGTGCCCAGCTGCCCATCCGGCGACAGCGTGGCTGCGGCAAGGAAGGCACCTGCGGGTACACGTGCCAGGGTCTGCACCAGATCCCACGCCGAGTCGACGCCGGGAATCTTGTCGGCGAAGAATTCGGTCACCGCCAGCGCCGCCGAAGTGCCCAGCACCCACCACGATTCAGTGGCCTGCAGGGCCGGTGGCAGGTCGACCCAGCCGAGCAGGCCGGCCAGGCCGACACCGAACACGGTGAGGTAGACGCGGATGCCGGCCAGCCAGGCCAGCAGGATGCCGATCACGAACAGGTGGGCTTCGGTCATGGCGATGCTCCGGCGACGGAACTGTGCAGGGGACCACACTATCGACGATGGCATGCCTGAACGCCACAGACCGTGGCTCGCCACTGCGCAGGAAACCCACCCGTCCTGTCATACACTAGCCCGTCGTTTGCCACAGGGGCCGTACCGGTGTCGCCCTCGCGATGCCCCGGAATCCACCCATGACCAACCGTCCTCCCATGCGCGTGCAGGTCCGCCTGCCCGGCGCGCCGCAACCGCCGGCCGACCGCCGCCGCCTGCTGGTGATCGGCGGCATCTGGCTGCTCAGCCTGGTGCTGGCGGTGCTCGGCGGCTGCTGGATGGCCACCCCGCGCGATGCGCAGGGCCAGCGCCTGCAGGCCGCCGAGAAGCGTGCCGAGACGCTGCAGGCGCAGCTGACCGAACTGCGCCAGAAGCAGGCCACGCTGGAAGCCTCCGACCGCATCAGCCGCGCCGCCAATACCGAGGTGCAGTCCTCGCTGGCCGAGCGCGATGAGGAAATCGCCGGCCTGCGTGCCGACGTTGCCTTCTATGAGCGCCTGGTGGGTTCGACCAGCCAGCGCAAGGGCCTGAACACCCATTCGATCGAGTTCAGCCCGGAAGCGGCCGGCACCTGGCAGTACACCGCGGTGCTGACCCAGAACCTCAACCGCGGCGCCATCAGCCAGGGGCAGATGCGCTTCACCGTGGAAGGCGTCAAGAACGGCAAGCTGGCCACGATCAGCTGGGATGATCTGCACCAGCGCAGCAAGGTACCGGGACAGGATTACTCGTTCCGGTACTTCCAGCAGCTCACCGGCAGCGTGATGCTGCCGGCTGACTTCACCCCGCAACGCGTGCGGGTGACATTGGGGAGTGGTACGGGGGGTACCACCCAGGTATTCGACTGGAAACAGGCCGGTGCGCCGGCCAGCAAAGGGGAGTAGGCAGATGTTCGGAAGCAGCAAATCCAACCGTGAAGGCCAGCTGGTGGTGGATGCCCTGATCGGCAACCAGGTGGTGATCCGCGGTGATGTGGAATTCAGTGGTGGCCTGTACGTGGAAGGCCGCATCCATGGCAAGGTGATCGCCGCCGAAGGCGCCAGTGGCGCGACCCTGACGGTCGCCGAGCATGGCGTGATCGAGGGCGAGATCCGTGCCCAGGTGGTGGTCATCAGTGGCCGCCTGGACGGCGACGTGCACGCCAGCGAGAAAGTCGAACTGACCCCGAGCGCGCGGGTCAACGGCAACGTCCATTACCAGGTGGTGGAGATGAATGCGGGCGCCCAGCTGAACGGCCGCCTGATCCATGCCAGCGCCCCGATGGCCGCCCTGCCGGCCCCGGAAGCTGATGAGGCCAATGGCGGCAAGGGTGACACCGCCGCGCGCCGCAAGCTGGCCGAGGCGATGGCTTGAAAGCCATCGTCGGCACCCCCATGCTGACACCATGAGCACGCTAGTCTCCCTGCCCGGCGCCACCCCGGCCGCCGCGCCCGATTACCAGTCGCTGGAGCGCCCGCTGAACTTCACCGAGTCGGCGGCCGCCAAGGTCAAATCCCTGATCCAGGAAGAGGGCAACCCCGACCTGGCCCTGCGCGTGTACATCGAAGGTGGTGGCTGTTCGGGCTTCCAGTACGGGTTCGAGTTCGACGAGAACCGTGCCGAGGACGATCTGGCGGTACAGACCAGCGGGGTGACCCTGCTGGTCGACCCGTTGAGCCTGCAGTACCTGATGGGCGCCGAGGTGGACTACACCGAGAGCCTGACCGGTGCACAGTTCGTGATCCGCAACCCGAACGCAAAGACCACCTGCGGCTGCGGCAGCAGTTTCAGCATGTAGGCGGGGCGCGGGGCCTGCGTCCCGCGCGACAAGGTGTGTGGAGCAAGCTCCACACCCACAGACGGCTTCGGCAAAGCCCGCGGCTTGCCACCCGCATCGATTGGCGGCACGCTTGCAGGATGCCCAATACTCCTTCGCCGCTTTCCGGTTTCGCCTTCGTGGGCGAACCGCTGGAGCGCGCCGATGCCCTGCGCGAAGATGCCGATGCACTGGCGCGCCTGTGGCCGGGCGCGCACATTCTGGTGCTCGATCAGGACGGCAGCGCCTTCACCGGCGATGACGACCAGCCGCTGGCGCTGACCGGCGCCGACATCGGCGGCGGTCCCGGCTCCGCGATCTTCCTCGGCCTGCGCGGGGAACAAGCGTGGTTCTCGGTTGAAGCCGCCAGCGTCACCGTCAGCGCACCACGTCGCCTCGACCTGCGCCAGGCCGCCCTGCTGTGGTCGGTGGCTGATGCGACCGCTTTCAGCTACGCACGTGGCATGTCCTACTGGCACTCGCGCACCCGTTTCTGCGGGGTATGTGGTGGTACCGTAGCGTTTGCCCGTGGCGGCTTCGTGGGGCGTTGCGCGCAGTGTTCCACCGAGCACTATCCGCGTGTCGACCCCGCTGTGATCGTGGCGGTTGAAAACCAGGGCCGCCTGCTGCTCGGCCGCCAGTCAAACTGGGCGCCACGTCGCTACTCGGTGCTGGCCGGCTTCGTCGAACCGGGCGAGACCTTCGAGCAGACCGTGGTGCGCGAAGTCCACGAGGAGAGCAAAGTGCGGGTGACGGCCTGCCAGTACCTCGGTTCGCAGCCCTGGCCATTCCCGGGTGCGCTGATGGTTGGCTTTCGCGCACAGGCGCAGGATGACCTGCCGACCGTGGACGGTGAGCTGGAAGACGCGCGCTGGTTCAGTGCCGACGAGGTCGGCGCAGCGCTGGCGCGCGATGTGGAGGACGATGGCCAGGGCATCCGCCTGTCGCCGCCGATCTCGATTTCGCGCGGCCTGATCGAGCATTGGTACCGGCAGCAGAAGGGCTGAGGCGGGCCGGCTGGGGTGATTGCATTGCCGCCACCTGAACACGGCACGGGTTACAGTCCGGTTCACCGCTGAGGGCGCTGCTGCGACAGGTAAGGTAGCGGCGCCGAGCGTTCTGTTTCGTAGGGAGACCTGCCATGTTCACCACTCTGGCCGCCGTGCTGGTGGCACTGGCCCTGGGCCATGTTGCTCCGGCCGCTGCTGCCTCGCTGCGCCGTTTCGACGGTTTCCGGCGTTGGCTGGGCTGGCTGGATGCGCGTGGTGGCAAGGCCTGGCAGGGACCGGCCGGCGTTGCCTTGGCCCTGCTGCCGCCGCTGTTGCTGATGGCGCTGCTGGCGTGGCTGTTGCGCGGGGTGCTGTTCGGCCTGCCGTCGCTGCTGCTGGGCGTGGCGGTGCTGGCCTGGTGCTGGGGCCCGCGTGACCTGGACCGCGATATCGAGGCCATCATCGATGCCGATGATGCGGCGACGCGGCAGGCTGCAGTGCGCAACCTGCAGTCGGCCGGCGGCAGCCTGCGCGAGGACATTCCGTCGCTGGTCGAGGCGACGGTGCTCAACGCACTGCGGCGCTGGTTCGCGGTGCTGTTCTGGTTCCTGTTGCTGGGCCCGGCTGGCGCGCTCGGTTACCGGCTGCTGGCGCTGATGGCGGAAAGCCCGATGCGTGCCCGCGTGCCGGTCGAGCCGCTGGCGCTGGCGCAGCGGCTGCTGGGCTGGATCGAGTGGCCGGTGGCACAGCTGATGGCGTTCTCGATGGCGCTGGTGGGCAACTTCGATACGGCGTGGAAGGCGTGGCGCCAGGCCCATGGCGAGCGCCTGACCGGCAACACCGGGTTCCTGGGTGCGGTGGCGCGGGCCAGCGTCAACGCCGAACTGCGCGAGGACGCGCACGACTACACCGAGGCGGGGCTGTTGCCGGTGTGGCAGCGGTTGCCGGACCTGCGTGATGCGATGAGCCTGGTGTGGCGGATGCTGCTGCTGTGGCTGGCGATCCTCGCCCTGCTGGTGATTGCAGGCTGGGTGACGTAGTTGCTTTGCAGGGCTTGCAGCCCTGCACCTGCAGAGGTAAACGCCAAAGCCAAAGCGGCTCTGGGTTGCTGAGGGTTGGGCGGGGCGGTGTGGGGCTGCAGGACACGCCGTAAACCCGTCCCTGGGGGCTCGATGGCGCCATCCATGGCGCCAACGGTCCTGCGGCCCCACACCGCCCCACCCCCGACAGTTTCCCGGTGACGGTGGGTCAACTGCGACTGCCGGTGGGTGTCGACCTTGGTCGACACGGTAGATCCACGCCATGCGTGGATGCGGAGCGAAGCGGTCCGCTTTCGCTTTTGATCTTCTTTTTCTTTTCCGTGGTGGACGCACACGGAAACTGTCCGTGGCCGGGCGGGTGGGCTGCGCAGGGGCGTGAGCCGCATGGATGCGGCGACCGAGCTTACATGGACGTACTCGCAGCGACCCCTGCGCAGTCCACCCGCCCGGCCTATCCCATGACCTACAAACGCCGCCCACCACGAGGGGCTGCGCCGTTGGCTGGAAACCTAGATCGGTGCCAGTGCAGTGAACGGTGCCCACGGCAGGTTGCGCAGCAGCGCATACCCGGGCAGCACCCAGAGCCAGAACACAGGATTGGCCAGCAACCGCATCAGCGGGTCGAGCACGCGTGGGCGGATGCCGGCGATGTTCAGCAGCATCAGCAACAGGAACGGCAGGCTGATGACCAGCAGCGGGTTCATCGCCATCGCGCCGGGCAGGTCGAAGTGGACCATGGAGTACAGGCAGCGCGTGCTGCCACAGCCCGGGCAGTACAGGCCGGTCAGGGCGTACAGCGGGCAGCTCGGCAGTGGATTGCCGGCGACATACGGATTGACGTTGCGCAGCACCACCGTGGCACCCACGGCCAGGCCGGCGGAAGCCAGCAGCGGCGCCCAGCGGGCGAGTCGGGAACGAGCGGGAAGCGCGGACATGCAACAACGGATCCGGCGCAGGCGCCGGATCCGTCCAGGCGTATCAGTAGCCGCTGTTGCTCATCGCGCCCATGCCGCCGAGCACGACGAAGAACAGCACGTACAGCACGACCAGCACGGCCCAGGCAATGGCCGACCAGATGGCCCACTTCTTGGCCTTGGCGGCGGAGTCCTGGGCGCCGGCGATGTCGCCAGCGGCCAGCTTGCCGTTGACCTGTGCGGCGTAGACGATCGACACGATGCCGGCCGGCAGGCAGCAGAACAGGGTGGTCAGGATGGCCCAGACCAGGTTGTTCGGGACCTGCGGAGTAGCGGTATTCATGGGTTCAAGCTCCTTGATGGGTGGTGGTGGTGAATCATTGGTCGGAAAGAGCGCCCAGTACGGCCAAGCCGCCGAACAGCCCGAGCCACAACAGCAACAGGACCGGCAGGGCCACGGCCGAAGCCACCGCCCACCAGCCCGCCTTGCGCGACGCGCTGTAGGCCCCCGGCAGATCGCCAGCCGCGCGGCGGCCATCGACCTGGGAGGCATAGACGATCGACACCACGCCCAACGGCAGGCAGCAGAACAGCGTCGTCAGGATCGCCCAGACCAGATGGTTGGGGATGTAGACCGGACGGCTGAGCGGTGGTGGTTGATTCAAAGCGAGACTCCATTCCTTGGTGGCCGGCCTTGGTGAATCGGCCGAACCTCCCCCCTGTGGGTGCGTAATCTACCGCAACCGGCGTTGCATGTATGCGTTTACACGCACGACATGTCGTGTTCGCCACTGGACGGTGGCGTATGCGGGGGAGGTTGCCGGGCCTGCCTGTCAGTCCGATTCTGTCAGGCGTGATCGCCGCGCAGGGCCCGCACCTGGGCTTCCAGCGCCTGGGCGTTGGTGGTGTGGCCGTCCATGGACGGTGCCGCCACTACCTCGACGGTGGCTCGGAAACGGCGTGGCACCCGCATGCGGCCGAGGCGGCTGTCGCGCCGGCTCCACATGCTCGACCACATGCCGCGCAGGGCCATCGGCACCACCGGCACCGGCCGCCGTTCGAGGATCTTCTCGACGCCGGACTTGAACGGGGCGATTGCACCATCCTTGGTCAGTGCGCCTTCCGGGAAGATGCAGACCAGCTCGCCTTCGGCCAACGCGGCGTCGATGTCATCGAACGCGCGTTGCATCAGCGCCGGGTCTTCGCGCGCACCGGCGATCGGGATCGCCTTGGCGGTACGGAAGATCCAGCGCATCACCGGGATGTTGAAGATCCTGTAGTACATGACGAAGCGCACCGGACGCGGAATCGTCGCCGACAGGATCAGTGCGTCCATGTAGCTGACATGGTTGCAGACCAGCAGCGCGGCGCCTTCGTCGGGCACGTTGGCTTCGATGCCGTGCGGGCGCAGCCGGTACAGGGTGCGCACCATCAGCCAGCTGAGGAAGCGCATCAGGAATTCGGGGACGATGGTGAAGATGTAGATCGCCACCAGCGCGTTGGCGATGGCCAGCGCCAGGAACTGCTGCGGGATGGTCCAGTGCAGCAGCTTGTGCGCGGCCAGTGACAACAGGGCTGCGCCGACGATGAAGCCGGAATTCTGGATGTTCAGCGCCGCGAACACGCGCGACATCTGCGCCTTCGGCGTGCGGCTCTGGATCAGCGCGAACAATGGCACCACGAAGATACCGGTGAACAGGCCGATGCCGATCAGGTCGATGACGATGCGGATGCTGCCGGGCTGCTGCAGGAAGGTGCCGATGGTCAACCCGTGCACCGTCGCCTCGCCGCTGCGCGCGAAGTACAGGTCGAGCAGGAACGCGGTCATGCCGAACGCGCCCAACGGCACCAGGCCGATTTCCACCGTGCGTGCCGACAGCTTTTCGCACAGCAGCGAGCCGACGCCGGTGCCGACCGAGAACAGGGCCAGCGCAAAGATGTACAGGGTCGGTTCGCCGCCGAGGTTGGTCACCGCATAGGCCGGCAGCTGCGAGGTCAGCACGGTGCCAACGAACCAGAACCAGGACACGCCCAGGATTGAATTGCGCACCGCCTTCTGCTGGCGCGCCATGCGCAGCACCGCCAGTGATTCCGGCAGCGGGTTCCAGTTGATCTTCAGGTCCGGGTCGCCGGCATCGACCTTGGGAATCAGGCGGGCGGCGATGTTGCCGCAGATCGCCAGCGCGATGATCGCGCACGCGGCCACCACCGTGCCATGGCTGCCGGCCACGGTGAACACCAGGCCGCCGACGATCATGCCGGACAGGATCGACATCGAGGTGCCCATCTCGACCAGGCCGTTGCCGCCGGTCAGCTCTTCGGGCTTGAGCACCGAGGGCAGCACCGAGTACTTCACCGGGCCGAACAGGGTTGACTGCATGCCGGTGCAGAACAAGGCGACCAGCAGCACCGGCAGGCTCTGGGTGAGGAAGCCGGTGGCCGCCAGCGACATGATCACGATCTCCATGGTGGTGGTGATCACGATCAGTCGCGATTTTTCCAGTTTGTCGGCGATCTGCCCGGCCAGTGCCGAGAACAGGAAGTACGGCAGGATGAAGATGGCCGGTGCCAGCGTAGCGTACAGCCCCAGTTCTTCCTCCGGCACGGCCATGAACAGCAACATGCTGATGATCGCCTGCCGGTACACGTTGTCGTTGAATGCCCCCAGCGCCTGGACGACGAAGAACGGCAGGAAACGGCGCTGGCGCAGCAGGGCGAACTGGTTGTGACCGGACATGGAACCTCCTTGACCGGCGCAGCCTAGCATTCCTGCCTATCCGCTGTGGGTGCGGACCTGTGGGTGCGGACCGTTGGTCCGCACACCTGTCGATGGTCTCAGACGATATCGTCGACCACGCCGCCATCCACGCGCAGTGCTGCACCGGAGGTGGCGGAAGCCTGCGGCGAGGCCAGGTACACCACCATGTTGGCTACTTCCTCGACCGTGGCGGTGCGCTGGATCACCGAAGACGGCCGGTGTGCCATCACGAACTCGCGGCCGATCTGCTCCAGCGGCTTGCCGCTGCGCTGGCGTTCATCTTCGAACATCGCCGCGAAACCGTCGGACAGGGTCGGGCCGGGCAGCACCGCGTTGACAGTGACGCCACTGCCGGCCACGCGCTTGGCCAGGCCGCGCGACAGCGACAGCTGCGCGGTCTTGCTGACACCGTAATGGATCATGTCGGCGGGAATGTTGCGTGCCGATTCGGAGGAGATGAACAGCACGCGGCCCCAGCCGGCGTCGACCATCGCCGGCAGCAGTGCCCGCGACAGGCGCACGCCGGACATCACGTTGGTCTGCCAGTAGCGCTCCCAGGTGGCGTCTTCGGTCTCGAAGAAGTCCTCGGGGCCGAAGATGCCGGCGTTGTTGACCAGGATGTCGACCTTGGGCAGGCCGGCCAGCAGCACATCGACACCGGCTGCATCGGAAAGGTCGGCGGCGACGCCGATCACCTCGGCACCCGGAACGGTGGCGAGCAGGCGCTGGCGGGCGCGTTCGACACTGTCGGTGCTGCGGCCGTTGAGAATGACCCGCGCACCCGCCGCGGCAAGACCCTGGGCGATCGCCAGGCCGATGCCGGCGGTGGAAGCGGTAACGAGCGCGGTGCGGCCGGCGAGTTCGATCTTCATGGGGGGAGTCCAGGAGCAGGGGATCATCCAGTATCCGCGCAGGACCGTGATCGGGATGCAGCGCCAGGCGCAACACACGGTTGCACACGGTGCAGTAGATCCACGCCATGCGTGGATGGACTGCGGGTCGCGCCAGGCCATGCCCGGCGCCGGCCTTCAGGTGAGCGTGCGCACCGCCTCATTGGCCGCCGCCCGCACCTTCGGCAGCATCCGCAGCACCAGCGCCATCTGGGTGCGGATCAACTGCAGCTTCGCCGGCATCGCCTCGTCGATCTGCTCCAGTTCGGCCGCCACCGCGCGGTCGGCGTCGTTGTCATCCTCGCTGACCGGCCGCCGTGCCGTCAGGGCCGAGGCCAGCTGCTGCAGCGCTTTCCGCACGCGGTCACCGGCGGCCAAGGCCAGCGGATCGCCGGCGTAGCTGTCCACCTGGTCGCGGTGTGCACCCAGCGCCGACAAGTGCCCAAGCAGCGTGTTGGAGAGCGCCAGGAAGTGGAAGCCGGCATCCAGGTTGCGGCGCACATGACCGGGTTCGCGCAGCATGTTCGACAGCGCGGTGGACAGCGCGGCGTCGGCGTTGTGCATGTCGCGGCGGGCGATGCGATAGGCCAGGTCATCGCGCATGCCGCTGCGGTACTGGCCCAGCACCGAATCCAGGTAGCGCGCGGCGGTCTCCAGCACCCGCGCCAGCACAAGGTGCAGCTGACGGCCCTGCCAGTCGGGCAGGATCAGGAACGCGGCAGCAGCGGCGATCGCGCAGCCCAGCAGCGTATCGACCATGCGCGGCACGATCAGCACGAAGCCATCCCCGATCAGGTTGAAGCAGGTCAGGGCCATCACCGTGATCGCCGCCGAGGCCACCAGATAGCGGTCGGTGCGGGTGAAGAAGAACAGCAGCGCCGACAGCAGCGCGATCAGCAGCTGCACGTGCAGCTGCGGGAACAGCTGCAGCAGCGCCCAGGTGAGCACGAGGCCGGCCACGGTGCCGACGATGCGCTGCGCCAGGCGTTGGCGGGTGGCGCCGAAGTTGGGCCGGCACACGAACACGATGGTCAGCAGCACCCACGAGCCGTTCTGCGCATTGAACAGACGGATCGCGGCGAAACCGGCGATCAGCGCCAATGCCATGCGCAGGCCGTGGCGGAACAGGACCGAGCCGGGCGTGAGCTGCTGGCGCACGCGCACGCCCATCTCGCGCAGGGTATGCGGGTTGCTGTCGCGCAGGCGCGTATCGACATTGTCGAGACTGGCCTCGGAGCGTTCGGCGTCCAGCAGGCGGCGTTCGATGCTGCGCAGGTTGTGCACCAGCAGGTCCAGCGAACCCAGCAGTCGCTGCCACTGCGGGCGCTGCTGGTCGCGCAGGTAGGCCAGCGCATCGGCCAGGTCGCGCCCGGCCTGCTGGTTGTTTTCGCCATATACGAACGGGCGGCGCAGGCGGATCGCCTCGCCCAGGCGCGCGCAGGCCTGGCCTTGAAGATCGAGCAGGCGCTGGCAGCGGTACAGCACGTCGCTGTGGAAGAATGCATCGACCAGGGCGCCGTACGGGTAGTGCGAGGAACTGGCGCGCTCGTGGAAGTCCTGTGCCATGTAGTACAGGCGCAGGTACAGGCCGGAGTTCACGCCGGGCCGCCCGGAACGGCCGAAGCGGGCGAGAATCGCGGTCTTGGCCTCGTTCAACGCGCCGACCACGCGCCGGTTCTGCTCGGCCAGGTCGAGCTGGCGGCGTTGCAGGTCGGCCTCACGTACCGGTTCGAACAGGGCGGCCTTCAGCTGCAGGTAGCGGCCCAGCTCGATGTAAAGCCGCGCCACGCGCTCGCGCACCGGTCGGTTGGCGAACAGTGCGGTCCACAGGATCGACAGCAGTCCGTACCAGACGGCGCCCGCCAGCAGGTGGCTGACCGCTTGCAGCGCGGTATGCAGGTCGCTGGCACCGTGCTGCTCCAGCCCGATCATCGTGTAGATCGCCAGCGTTACCGTGGCCTGGGCGATGGATGCGTAGCGCTCGCCGAGCGCGCCCAGCAGGGTCAGGCAGAAGGTGGACAGTGCCAGCGCGCCGATGAAGATCCACGGCCAGGGGAACAGCCAGATCACCGACGCCGCAGCGATGCAGAAACACAGCAGCGACAGCGCCACCGCCTTGGTCCGGCCCCACCAGTTGTCGTCGGTCTCGGCGATGGCGCTGGCGATGATGCCGAGGAAAACGCCGGGCAGGGCGGTCAGCGCATCCAGCTGCCAGCACACGGCAAGCGCTGCGGTCAGGGCGATGAACACGCGCAGGCCGTAACTGGCCTTCTCGTGGGCCCACAGGCGGCTGAGGCGGGATTGGCGGGCGGGCATGCAGGCTCGGCGGAAGGATCTCCCACCATTATTGCGGGGTGCGCGTGAAATATGGAGGGCGGACCACCGCGGTAGTGCCGGCCGCTGGCCGGCAGATTTGCCGTACCGAGAAAGCCGGCCAGCGGCCGGCTCTACCCTTAGATCCACGCCATGCGTGGATGGGCCGTTCTACGCACGCTGCGCGCGCTTGAGCAGCTTCGCTTCGCGCTTGCGTGCGCGACGTGCCCGCCAGCGTTCGGCCAGGCACGAGAAGATCACGTACAGCGCCGGCGTGCTGAGCAGGGTCAGGCTCTGCGAGAACAGCAGGCCGCCGATCATCGCGATGCCCAGCGGGCGGCGCAGTTCGGAGCCTTCGCCCAGGCCGATCGCCAGCGGCACCGCCGCCAGGATCGCCACCATCGTGGTCATCATGATCGGGCGGAAGCGCACGATGCTGGCCTCGCGCGCGGCATCGCGCGGTGCCAGGCCATGCTCGCGCTGCGCCACCAGCGCGAAGTCGATCATCATGATCGCGTTCTTCTTGACGATGCCGATCAACAGCACCAGCGCGATCATCGAGATCACCGACAACTCGGTGTTGGTGCCGAACAACGCGAGCAGTGCACCCACGCCCGCCGCCGGCAGCGTGGACAGGATGGTGACCGGGTGGATCAGGCTCTCGTACAGCATGCCCAGCACCAGGTACACGGTCAGGATCGCGGCGAACACCAGAATCAGCATGTCGCTGGGGTCGGAGTTGAAGCCGAAGCCCGCATCATCGGCCAGGCGGATGTCACCGGGCATGCGCATGCCGGCCACGGTCGCGTCGATGATCGCCTTGGCCTCACCCATGCTCACGTTCGGAGCCAGGTTGTAGCTGAGGTCCATCGTCGTGTACTGGTTCTCGTGGGTGATCTGCGAAGGGGCCAGGCCGGGCATCTGCGTGGCCACCGCGGTGATCGGCACCATGTCGCCGTTGCGCGCACGCACGTACACCTCGTCCAGCGCGGCGGGGGTGGCGGTCTGCGAGGGCAGGGCGTTGACCACCACGCTGTACTGGTTGATGTCCGAATAGATGGTGGAGATCTGGCGCTGGCCGAACGCACCGTACAGCGCACCGTCGATGGCACCCACGGTGATGCCCAGGCGTGCGGCCTTGGCGCGGTCGATCTGGATGTTCTGGCGCAGGCCGGCGTTGTCCACGTCGGTACCGACATCGCGCAGCTTGGGGTTCTTCTTCAGCTCCGCCTGCAGCTTGGGCAGCCATTCCTGCAGCGATGCCAGGTCGTTGCCCTGCAGCGAGATACGGTACTGCGCGCCCTGGCTGGAACCGCCGCCATCGTTGCTGGGCAGATCCTGGATCGCGCGCAGGCGCAGCTGCAGGTCGGGGTAGCGGTCGGCCTTGGCACTCAGCCGTGCGAGTGCGTGCGCCGTGGTCTCGCGACGGCCATCGCTGCGCGACTTCAGCTCGATGTTGAACTGTGCGCTGGAGCCCTGGCGGCCGCTGCCCAGGCGCACGCCCACGGTCTTCACCGCGGGGTCGGCCATCAGCATGTCGGTGATGCGGCGCTGGCGGGCGACCATGTCCTCGAAGGACACCGTGGCGCTGGAATTGGCGCGGCCCCAGATCAGGCCGGTGTCCTGCGGCGGGAACGCGCCCTTTTTCACCGCGCCGAACAGGAAGACGGTGGCGCCGATCAGGATCAGCGGGGTCAGCGACAGCAGCAGCGCGTGGCGCAGCGAGAAGTCGAGGAAGACCGTGTAGATGCGAAGCATGCGCTCATGGCCGGCATCCAGCCAGCGGCCGAAGCGCGACGGCGGCGCGCTGTGGTCGTGCGCGCTGAGGAATCGGCTGCACAGCGCCGGAGTCAGCGTCAGCGAGACGATCATCGAGACCACGATGGCCGCCACCAGGGTGACGGTGAATTCGCGGAAGAACGCACCCATCATGCCGCTGGCGAACAGGAGCGGGATGAACACCGCCACCAGCGAGGCGGTGATCGAGACGATGGTAAAGCCGATCTCGCGCGCGCCGGTGAGCGCCGCCTGCATCCGCGGCATGCCTTCGTCGAGGTGGCGCATGATGTTCTCGATCACCACGATCGCATCGTCGACCACGAAGCCGATCGCGATCACCAGCGCCAGCAGGCTCAGGTTGTTCAGGGTGAAGCCCATCACGTACATCACCAGCGCGGCACCGGCCAGCGACAGCGGCACGGTCACCGCGGCGATCAGCGTGGGTGCCAGCCGGCGCAGGAACAGCGCCATCGTCAGCACCACCATCGCCAGGCTGATCAGCAGGGTGATCTGCACTTCATGCAGCGACGAGCGGATGGTCGGCGTACGGTCGAAGTACGGCGTCATCGTGGTGCCGGGCTGCAGGTAATCGCGCAGGGTCGGGATCTGCGCCTTGACCCGGTCCACGGTCTCCACGATGTTGGCGCCGGCACGGGTGAACACGTACATCACCACCGCCGGTTTGTGGTCGAACCACGCGGCCTGGTAGGCATCCTGCTGGCCGTCGTAGACGTTGGCGATGTCCTTCAGGCGGATCACCCGGCCATCGCCCTGGGTCTTGACCACCAGGTCGGCGAAGTCGGCGGCACGCGCCACCGAGTCGTTGGCGATGATCGCGGTAGTGGTGTTGCCGTCGCTGAGGAAGCCGGTGGGCGAGGTCACGTTGGCCGCGCGCACGGCGTTGCGCAGGTCATCGGCGGTCAGGCCGAGCGCGTTCATCAGGCGCAGGTTGACGTCCACACGCACCGCCGGCGTCGAAGCGCCAGCGATGTCGACCGAAGCAACGCCGCTGATCTGGCGGATGCGCTGGGCCAGCAGCGAGTCGGCGACGTTGTACAGCTCGTCGGCCGACTGCGTCTGCGAGGTCAGCGCGATGGCGATGACCGGGTCGTCGTTCGGATTCGCCTTCTGGTACATCGGCGAGCCCATGCCCGAAGGAAGGTCGGCCTGCGCCGAGTTGATCGCGGTCTGCACGTCCAGCGCGGCCGAATCGATGTTGTGGCCGCTCTGGAAGATCATGAACACCAGCGAGCTGCCTTCCGAGCTCGACGAGCGCATGCGGTCGATGCCCGGCAGCTGGCCAAGGTGGCGCTCCAGCGGCGCGGTGACTGTCGCGGCCATGGTCGCCGCATCCGCGCCGGACTGGCTGGCGTGCACGAAGATCACCGGGATCTCGATGTTCGGCAGTGCCGATACGCCCAGGCGCAGGTAGCAGATCAGGCCGACCATGAACAGGCCGATGGCCAGCAGCGCGGTGCCGATCGGGCGGCGGATGAAGGGGCCGGACAGGTTCATCGTGCGGCCCACCGCAGCAGCGGCGCGTGGATCATGCCTGCGGCTCCTGCAGCGAACCGTTGCGCAGTGCGCGCTGCTCGCGGCGGCGCGCCAGCCATTCGGAGAAGCGTTCCATGTACAGGTAGATCACCGGCGTTGTGTACAGCGTGACCAGCTGCGACAGCAGCAGGCCGCCGACGATGGCGATGCCCAGCGGGCGGCGCAGCTCCGAGCCGATGCCGGTGCCCAGCGCCAGCGGCAGTGCGCCGAGCATTGCCGCGGCGGTGGTCATCATGATCGGGCGGAAGCGCAGCAGGCAGGCGCGGCGGATCGCTTCATGCGCGTTGGCACCGGCGCGACGCGCCTCGATTGCGAAGTCCACCATCATGATGCCGTTCTTCTTGACGATGCCGATCAGCAGCACGATGCCGACGATGCCGTCCACCGACAGGCTCAGCCCGCACAGCATCAGCGCCAGCAGCGCGCCGACGCCGGCCGGTGGCAGCGTGGAGATGATCGTGATCGGGTGGATGTAGCTCTCGTAGAGCACGCCGAGCACGATGTAGATCACCACCAGCGAGGCCAGCAGCAGCCACACCACATCGGTCTGGCTGCCGGTGAATTCGGCAGCCTTGCCGATGAACTCGGCATGCAGGTGTGCCGGCATGTCCAGGCTGTCCTTGGTCTCCTGGATCGCACGCACCGCTTCGGACAGCGAATAGCCCGGCGCCACGTTGAACGAGACCGTCACTGCCGGCAGCTGCTGCTGGTGGCTGACCACCAGCGGCGCACTGCTGACCTTGCCTTCGGCCAGCGCCGACAGCGGGATGATGTTGCCGGCGCCGACCGTGATGCCGGTGTTCTGCGCGCCGATGCCGGTGGCGGTGGACGAGTTGGACGAGGTGACCTGGCCGAAGCTGGTGGCATTGGTGCCGGTCAGCGCGCCGGCGCCGTTGGAAGCCACGGCCAGCTGTTCCATCAGCGCGGTGCTGGTACGGAACTCCGGCGCCACTTCCAGCACAACCCGATACTGGTTGAGTTCGGTGAAGATGGTCGAGATCTGGCGCTGGCCGAACGCATCGTAGAGCGTGTCGTCGATGGTCTGCATCGGCACGCCCAGCACACTGGCCTTGTCGCGGTCGATGTTCAGTTCAAGCGCGCGGCCCTGGTTGGACAGGTTGTTGTCCACGTCGGCCAGTTCCGGGCGCTTGCGCAGCGCTTCGGTCAGGCGCGTGGCCTGCGTAGCCACTTCGGCGCTGTCCACGTCCGACAGCGAGTACTGGTATTCGGTGGCGGCCACGCGGGTATCGAGGGTCACGTCCTGCACCGGTTTCAGGTACAGGGCCACGCCCGGAATACCTGCTACCGCCTTCTGCAGGCGCGGCAGGATCTCATCCAGGCCATCACGCTGGCTGCGCTCCTTCAGCACGATCGACAGCTGGCCCTGGTTGAGCGTGGGGTTCATGCTGCCGGCACCGATGAACGCCGACACGCCGGTCACGTCCGGATCCTGGCGCAGCGCTTCGGCAACCTGCCTTGTGCGCTGTTCCATCTGCGGGAAAGCGATGTTCTGGTCCGCCTGCACCACGCCGGTGATCAGGCCGGTGTCCTGCTCGGGCAGCAGCCCCTTGGGAATCAGCACATACAGCAGCACGGTCAGTACCAGCGCGCCACCGGCTACGGCCAGGGTCAGGCGCTGGTGGCCCAGCACCCAGTCCAGGCTGTGCTCGTACAGGCCGACGGTGCGCGTCCACAGGTTCTGCTTGCCGGCCGCCGCTGCGCGCTCATGCGCATCCTCGCCCTCGGGCAGGGCGTCGGGCTTGAGCAGGTAGGCGCACATCATCGGGGTCAGCGTCAGCGAGATCAGCATCGACAGCACCACGGCGATGCTCAGCACCCAGGCGAACTCGTGGAACAGGCGGCCGGTGACGCCGGGCATCAGCAGCAGCGGCAGGAACACCGCCACCAGCGAGATCGTCAGCGACAGCACGGTGAAGCCGATCTGGCGTGCGCCGATCTCGGCCGCTTCCTTGCCACTCTTGCCCTGCTCGATGTAACGCACGATGTTCTCGATCATCACGATCGCATCGTCGACCACGAAGCCGGTGGCCACCACCAGCGCCATCAGCGACAGGTTGTCCAGCGACATGCCGGCGAACGCCATCACCGCAAAGGTGCCGGCCAGCGACAACGGCACCGCCACCGAGGGGATGATGGTGGCCCACAGCCGGCGCAGGAACACGAAGATCACCGCCACCACCAGGCCGATGGTGAGGATCAGGGTGAACTGCACTTCGTGCACCGAGGCGCGGATGGTCTCGGTGCGGTCGTTGAAGATCTCCAGGTGCACGTCGGCCGGCAGCACGCCCTGCAGCTGCGGCAGGATCGCGCGGATGCGCTCGACGGTCTGCACGATGTTGGCGCCCGGCTGGCGGCGCACTTCCAGCAGCACCGCCGGCTTGCCATCGGCCCAGGCCGCCAGCTGGTCGTTCTCCACGCCGTCGACTACCTCGGCCACGTCGGACAGCCGCACCGGGCGGCCGTTCTTGTAGCTGATGATGGTGTCGCGGTACTCGGCGGCGCTGGCCAGCTGGTCGTTGGTGCCGATGCTGTAGGACTGGGTCTTGCCGTTCAACGAGCCCTTGGGCGCATTGACGTTGGCCTGGGTGAGCGCGCTGCGCAGCTGTTCCAGGGTCAGGCCCATGTTCGACAGCTGCGCCGGATTGACCTGGATGCGCACGGCCGGGCGCACGTTGCCGGCAATCGAGACCAGGCCGACGCCCTGCACCTGCGACAGGCGCTGGGCCAGGATCGAGTCGGCGTAATTGTTGACGTCGCGCAGCGGGCGCGTGTCAGAGGTCAGTTTCAGGGTGACGATGGCCGCGTCGGCCGGGTTCACCCGGTTGTAGACCGGCTGGTAGGGCAGCGACGAGGGCAGGGTGGCCTGGCGGATCGCCGCCTGCACGTCCTGCGCGGCGATGTCGATGTCGCGGTCCATCGAGAACTGCAGGATGATCGTGGACAAGCCAGCCGACGAGTCGGAGGTCATCAGCTCCAGCCCGGAGATCTGGCCGAACTGGCGCTCCAGCGGCGTGGTGACCAGCGAGGCCATGGTGGTGGCGTTTGCACCGGGGTACTGGGTGGTGACCACCAGGCTGGGCGCATCGATTTCCGGCAGCGCCGACACCGGCAGCTTGCGGTAACCGAGGATGCCCAGCAGCAACAGGCCCGCCATCAACAGCGAGGTAGCGATCGGGCGGCGGATGAAGATCGTCGAAAAGCCCACGGACTGATCCTTGCTGGCACTTCAATGTCGGCGCCGGCGGGTCCGCCGGCGCGAGGGAGAACCGTGGCCTGCGCTCAGCGCGGACCGCCACCGCGACGGCCACTGCCGCCACCGTTCTTCTGTTCGGCCGCCTTCAGCTCGGCCTCGGTTGGTGCGGCCGGGGTTTCGCCCGGCTTCAGTGCGGTGACCTTGCTGCCCGGCTTCAGGCGGAACTGGCCTTCACTGACCACCCGCTCGCCGCCCTTCAGGCCTTCGGCGATCTGCACCTGGCTGTCGCCCACTTCCACGCCGCTGCGCACGGTCTGCATCTTCACCGTGTTGTCGCCCTGCACGACGTAGACGTACTCGCCATCCGGCCCACGCAGCACGGCCTGGGTCGGAATGACCACGCCGCCGGCAATCGTGCGCAGCTGCATGCGCACGTTGACGAACTGGCCCGGCCACAGGCCGTTGTCGGTGTTGTCGAACAGCGCGCGCGCCTTGAAGGTGCCGCTGTCGGCACTGATCAGGTTGTCGACCACGTCCAGCTTGCCGTCGCCGGACAGCACGTGCGAGTCGGCTCGGTCCAGTGCCGCCACCGGCACCGCGCCGGCGGCCTGCGCCTGGCGCACGTCGCCGAGCTGGCGTTCGGGCAGGTTGAACAGGACGTGGATCGGGTGGATCTGGGTCAGGGTGACCAGCGCGGTGCCGGCGTTGACCACGTTGCCCGCGTCGACCGCGCGGATGCCGGCGATGCCGGTGATCGGTGCGGTGACCCTGGTGTACTGCAGCTGCACCTGTGCCGAGCGCATGCTGGCTTCGTTCGCCGCGACTGCGCTTTCGTACTGTGCCACTTGGTTTCGCTGTGTATCCAGATCGGTCTTCGCGACGAACTGGCGATACTCCGGCGCATTGGAGCGCTGGTAGTTGGAGCGCGCGGTGGCCAGCAGCGCCTCGTTCTGGCGCTTGGCTGCCGCGGCCTGGTCGTAGCTGGCCTGGGCAGTGCGTGGATCGATCACTGCCAGCACGTCGCCCTTCTTCACTTCCTGGCCTTCGCGGAAGTTCAGGCTCATCAGCTGGCCACCGACCTGCGGGCTGACGGTGACGGTGTTCATTGCCGTCACGGTACCCAGTGCGCTGGCATACACCGGTACGTCCTGGTGCGTGGCCTGGACCACGGTCACCGGCACCGGGCCGGCATCCGGGTCTTCGCCACCCTTGCGCGCTCCCGCTGCCGGCTTTCCAGCCTTGTCCTTGCCCCCGCCGATGACGCGCAGGCCGACCACGGCCAGCACCAGAACCGCCACGACCAGCAGCACGATCTTCCAAACACGTGACATTACGAGGACTCCAAGAGGGCTGGACGGGGCGCGGCCCCGGTTGGCAATGCGCAAAGCATACCTGTGCCACATCACGTTTCCTGCATGACGGATGGGACGGGCGCTAAGACCGGATCCGGCCGCGGAGGTTCCCGTGGCGGCGGTGTTGCCCTACATTCAGCTGGACCCCTCTTGCTGTGGAGATTGCGATGCGCCGTTCGCTGCTGCTGTCCGCCCTGCTGCTGGCCCTGCCGGCCGTTGCCCACGCCCAGGACGGGCAACGGCCCGAAGTGACCGCCGCTGCCCAGCGCCTGCAGGCCAAGGTGGTTGAATGGCGCCGCGACTTCCATCAGCACCCGGAACTGTCCAACCGCGAGGCGCGCACCTCGGCCGAGGTCGCCAAGCGCCTGCGTGCGATGGGCTTGAAGCCGAAGACCGGCATCGCCCACCACGGCGTGGTGGCGATCATCGAAGGCGGCAAGCCCGGCCCGAAGATCGCGCTGCGTGCGGACATGGACGCGCTGCCGGTAACCGAACAGACCGGGCTGCCGTTCGCCTCCAAGGCCACCGACCAGTACCGCGGCCAGACCGTGGGCGTGATGCATGCCTGCGGCCATGACGCGCACACCGCCACCCTGCTGGGCGTGGCCGAAGCGCTGGTGTCGATGAAGAAGGACCTGCCGGGCCAGGTGATGCTGATCTTCCAGCCGGCCGAGGAAGGCGCACCGCCGCCGGAAGAGGGCGGTGCCGCGCTGATGCTGAAGGAAGGCCTGTTCGCCGACTTCAAGCCGGAGGCGGTGTTTGGCCTGCATGTGTTCTCCAGCGTGCAGGCCGGTCAGATCGCCGTGCGTGGCGGTCCGCTGATGGCAGCCTCGGACCGCTTCGGCATCAAGGTGATCGGTCGCCAGACGCACGGCTCCGCACCGTGGAACGGTGTCGACCCGATCGTGGCCACGGCCGATCTGGTCGGTACCGCGCAGACCATCGTCAGCCGCCGCGCCAACCTGTCCAAGCAACCGGCGGTGCTGACCTTCGGTGCGATCAACGGCGGCATCCGCTACAACATCATTCCGGACGAGGTGGAGATGGTCGGCACCATCCGCACCTTCGACGAGGGCATGCGCCAGCAGATCTTCGCCGACCTGCGCAACGTGGCCGAACACACCGCCGCCGCGCACGGTGCGAAGGCGGTGACCGACATCTACGAATCGGAAGGCAACCCGGCCACGGTGAACGACCCGCCGCTGACCGCGAAGATGCTGCCGAGCCTGCAGGCGGTGGTGGGCAAGGACAACGTGTACGAGCCACCGCTGCAGATGGGCGCGGAAGATTTCTCGCTGTACGCGAAGGAAGTGCCGGGCATGTTCTTCTTCGTCGGTTCCACCAGCGTGGGCATCGACCCGGCGACGGCGCCGGCCAATCATTCGCCGAAGTTCCTGCTGGATGAGAAGGCGCTGGATGTCGGACTGCGCGCGTTGCTGCAGGTGAGCCTGGATTACTTGAACGGTGCAGGCACGCCTGCGGGGTGAGGGTTTCCGGCAGGGCTTGCAGCCCTGCACCCGCCTAAATCTACGTCAACGTCAAAAGCGGGCATTCCGTGGGATGGCGGGGTGGGTCCGGTTGAGGGGGACGCCGTAAACCCGTCCATGGGGGCTTGGCCGCGGCATCCATGCCGCGGACACCCCCTCAACCGGACCCACCCCGCCTTCGACAGTTTCCCGCGGCTGTTGGTGCCCGCTGCTGTTGGTGGGTGCCGACCGTTGGTCGGCACGGCGGACGTCATGAACGTCTGAAGGATCGGCTTTTGATCTTGATTTTTCTGATCTTTCCCGTGGTGGCGCGGGAAATTGTCCATGGCCGGGAGGGTGGGTTGGCTGGGGGCGTGAGCCGCATGGATGCGGCGACCGAGCTTACATGGACGTACTTGCAGCGGCCCCCAGCCAACCCACCCTCCCGGCCGACCCCGAGATCGTGCCTGAACCACCACGGAGGGGCTCCGCCGTTGGCCGGCCCGGCCGAAGGCCCGCCGTCCGCGCGATACAATGACCCCCATGAACACCCCACAGGATTCCAGCCTCGGTCGCGAGGTCAGTTACCCGTCGCAGTACGATCCCGGCCTGCTGTTTCCCATCCCCCGCAGCGGCGCCCGCGCCGAGATCGGCCTCGATGAGGCCGCGCTGCCGTTCGTCGGCCATGACCGCTGGCACGCCTTCGAGCTGAGCTGGCTCGACCCGCGTGGCAAGCCGCAGGTGGCCGTGGCCACCGTGCAGGTGCCGTGCACCTCGCCGCGGCTGATCGAATCGAAGTCGTTCAAGCTGTACCTCAACTCCCTCAACAGCACCCGCATCGACAGCGCCGAGGCACTGCGCGCGCGCATCGTGGCGGATCTGTCAGATTGTGCCGGTGCGCCGGTCCAGGTCGAGTTCGGGCTGCCGGGCCTGCGCGAGACGCCGCTCGGTGAATCCATCGACGGGCTGGAGCTGGAGATCGACTGCTACGGCCCGCCGCAGGCGGACTTTCTCTCGGCCAATGCCGGTGAGGTGGTGGAGGAGACCCTGGTCTCGGCACTGCTGAAGTCCAACTGCCCGGTCACCGGCCAGCCGGACTGGGCGACGGTCAGCCTGCGCTACCGCGGGCCGAAGATCGATCGTGCCGGCCTGCTGCGCTATCTGGTCAGCTACCGCGAGCACGCCGAGTTCCACGAGCAGTGCGTTGAGCGGATCTTCAGCGAGGTGTCTGCGCGCTGCCAGCCGCAATGGCTGGAAGTCGAGGCGCGCTATACCCGCCGTGGCGGCCTGGACATCAACCCGTGGCGCGCCAGTCCCGGCATTGCCGCCCCGGCCGCGACCTACCGCGAACTGCGCCAGTAACCGCCGCAGGCGGTTGCCCGTTGTGCCGGGCCATGCCCGGCAATCGGCCAAGGCCGGATCCCTCTGGCACAGCCGGCCAGCGGCCGGCACTACCGGGCACCGTCTCTCCCGATTGTTCAGCCGCCCCCCGGGGCGGCTTCACATCTGCACCATCCCCATTTAACAACCGCCATGGCACCGTGCGAGCCACGTAGTCATGCAGACGGGAGTTGTGGATGAGTACCGAGAAGAAAGCCGATTTCTCCGGCGTCAGCGCCAGCGTCGACAGTACCGCCGAGCAGGTGCCGAAGGCGGACTTCTCCGGCGTGAGCGCTTCGGTGGACAGCACCGCCGAGATCGTCAGCGGCGGCACCTATACCGTGCAGAAGGGTGACTCGCTGTCGAAGATCGCCAAGCAGCATCTGGGCGACGCCGACGCCTGGAAGAAGATCTTCGAAGCCAATCGCGATGTGCTTGACGACCCGGACAAGATCTTCCCGGGCCAGACCCTGAAACTGCCGCCGAAGTAAGCCGGCGATCAAACCCCGTCCGACAATCCCTGGGAGGAACCCCGAATGATCAAGACCACCCCGCTCCAGACCGCCCTGATCGCCGCCCTGTTGGGCAGCGTTGCCTTGGTCGGTTGCAAGAAGAAGGAAGAGTCGACCGACACCAACGCCGCTCCGGCCGCCACGGCTCCGGCCGAGCCGGCAGCGCCGGCACCGATGACCGGTGCACCGCCGCCGATGGCGGAAGCTGCCGCGGTCAGCGTTTCCACCGTCACCGTGGGCAAGACCGCTGCCGCCGACAAATCGGTCGCCCCGGCTGCACTGTTCTCGCCGAAGGATGATGTCATCGTCTCGGTCAAGACCGATGGCGCCGCAAACAACGTCAATGTCGGTGCCAAGCTGACCTTCCAGGACGGCCAGGTGGCCGGCGAACAGACCGCGACCCTGAATGCCAGCGGCGCGGAGACCACCAACGTCACGTTCAAGAATGCAAAGGGCTGGCCGGCCGGCAAGTACCGCGCCGAGGTCACGGTCGATGGCAAGGCGGCTGGAACGCCGCAGGAGTTCGAGGTCAAGTAAGTCCTGCCGACTCTCTCCCGGCAGGACTCACGATGGACGCAGCCGCAAGGCTGCGTCCTTTTTTATTGGCCGGTGGCTGGCTTCATCCATGCATGGCGTGGATCCACTGACGGCGGCGTTCGCGCAGATCCACGCCGTGCGTGGATGGATCACAGCGTTGCCGGCGTGCAGTACCGCCACGTATGGCGCGGCTTTGCCCCGCGCGGCTGAAAACGCGACAATGCAGGGGTTTCCCCGCCGCGCGCCCACCCTGACGGCGACGGGGGAAAGCGACACGGTTGCACGTGGCCCGGCGCTGGCGCCGGCCTTCCCCTGAGCATTGCTACAGAGTCCAAGTCCCCCATGTCCAAGATCCTCTACACGCTGACCGACGAAGCACCGTTCCTGGCGACCCAGTCGCTGCTGCCGATCGTCGACGCCTACACCGCCACTGCCGGCATCGTGGTGGAAACCCGTGACATCTCGCTGTCCGGCCGCATCCTGTCGCAGTTCCCGGAACTGCTGTCCGACGCGCAGAAGGTCAGCGACGACCTGGCCGAGCTGGGCCAGCTGGCGACCACCCCGGACGCCAACATCATCAAGCTGCCGAACATCTCCGCCTCGGTGCCGCAGTTGAAGGCGGCCATCAAGGAACTGCAGGACCAGGGCTATCCGCTGCCGGATTACCCGGAGACCCCGGCCGACGACCAGCAGCGCGACTACAAGGCGCGCTACGACAAGGTCAAGGGCAGTGCGGTGAACCCGGTGCTGCGCGAAGGCAACTCCGACCGCCGTGCACCGCTGTCGGTGAAGAACTACGCGCGCAAGCACCCGCACCGCATGGGCGCCTGGGCGTCGGATTCGAAGTCGCACGTCGCGCACATGGCCGCCGGCGATTTCTACGGCAGCGAGCAGTCGGCCACCCTGGCCAACGCCGGTGCGCTGAAGATCACCTTCCACGGCAAGGACGGCAGCGCCGTCGTGCTGAAGGAAAAGACCGCGGTCAAGGCCGGCGAGATCGTCGATGCCGCCGTCATGAGCCGCAAGGCGCTGGCCGCGTTCATCGGTGAGCAGATCGCCGATGCCAAGGCCCAGGGCGTGCTGTTCTCGCTGCACCTGAAGGCGACCATGATGAAGGTCTCCGACCCGATCATGTTCGGTGTGGCGGTCAACGAGTTCTACAAGGACGTGCTGGCCAAGCACGCCGACGTGCTCAAGCAGGCCGGTTTCGATGCCAACAACGGCATCGGTGACCTGGCCGCGCGCCTGCCGTCGCTGCCGGAAGCCACCCGCGCCGCGATCGAAGCGGACCTGGCCGCCGAGTACGCGCAGCGTCCGGGCGTGGCCATGGTCAATTCGGACAAGGGCATCACCAACCTGCACGTGCCGAGCGACGTGATCGTCGACGCCTCGATGCCGGCGATGATCCGCGACTCGGGCAAGATGTGGAACGCCGAAGGCAAGCTGCAGGACACCAAGGCGGTCATCCCGGACCGCTGCTACGCCGGCGTGTACCAGGCCGTCATCGACGACTGCAAGGCGCACGGCGCCTTCGACCCGGCCACCATGGGTTCGGTGCCGAACGTCGGCCTGATGGCGCAGAAGGCCGAAGAGTACGGTTCGCACGACAAGACCTTCCAGATTGCTGCCGACGGCGTGGTCAAGGTCACCGACGATGCCGGCAACGTGGTGTTCGAACACGCCGTGGAAGCGGGTGACATCTGGCGCATGTGCCAGACCAAGGACGCTCCGATCCAGGACTGGGTCAAGCTGGCCGTCGAACGCGCCCGCCTGAGCAGCACCCCGGCCGTGTTCTGGCTGGATGCCGCCCGCGCCCACGACGCGCAGGTCATCGCCAAGGTCGAGCAGTACCTGAAGAACCACGACACCACCGGCCTGGACATCCGCATCCTGCCGCCGGTGGAAGCCACCGCGTTCTCGCTGGACCGCATCCGCAAGGGCGAGGACACCATCTCGGTGACCGGCAACGTGCTGCGCGACTACCTGACCGACCTGTTCCCGATCATGGAGCTGGGCACCAGCGCCAAGATGCTGTCGATCGTGCCGCTGATGGCCGGTGGCGGCCTGTTCGAGACCGGCGCCGGTGGTTCGGCCCCGAAGCACGTGCAGCAGTTCGTCGAAGAGGACTACCTGCGCTGGGATTCGCTGGGTGAGTTCCTGGCCCTGGCCGCGTCGCTGGAACACCTGGGCAACCGCTACGACAACGCCGCCGCCCGCGTGCTGGCCAAGGCGCTGGACGAAGCCAACGGCCAGTTCCTGGACAACGACAAGTCGCCGTCGCGCAAGCTGGGTGGCATCGACAACCGTGGCAGCCACTTCTACATCGCGCTGTACTGGGCGCAGGCGCTGGCCGCACAGGACGAAGATGCGGCACTGAAGGCACGCTTCGCACCGCTGGCCAAGGCACTGACCGACAACGAGCAGAAGATCGTCGAAGAGCTGATCGCGGTGCAGGGCAAGGCCGTGGACATCGGCGGCTACTACCGCCCGGACGTCGCCAAGGCGAGCAAGGCGATGCGCCCGAGCGCGACCTTCAACGCCGCGCTGGAGCAGCTGCGCGGCTGATCCATCGCCGTTCGGTCGTGACACCGGAACCCGCGCTTCGGCGCGGGTTTCTTTTGGGCTCCGGGTCAGAACCCTTTTGCCATGCAAAAGGGATCTCACCCCATTCGACCCGCGTCCAGAACCGTGATTCCCGTCGGCTGTCGGAATGTCGTCAACGAGGCATGAAACTTGCCCGCGATGGCCGTCGCAGAACTGATCGGACACCGTCTGCAACCGCCCTCGATCTGAGCAGTCGATCACGACGGCTGCCGCTGGCGATGCCCTAGCCTTGGCGACGCGAGGCCACCGGGGAGGTGGCCGCACGGGGAACACGGATGGCACGCGTGCTGGTAGTGGGAACCGACATCCAGGGCGAGCAGGCCCTGCTGCAGCGGCTGCGCGTGGCATCGGCCCTGCCGGACGGCCAGATCCGCCGCAGCCAGGACCTGGACGATTGCGACCTGCTGGTCATCCGCGATACGCCGGCGCTGCGCAACGCGGCCCAGCGCATGCGCCAGCAGCGTCCGCGACTGCAGTGCTGGATCGAAGACATCTGCGGCCAGCTGCGTGATGGCGACGGGCACCAGGACGTGCTTGATGACAGTGCCATCGGTCGCGCGCTGCGTCGCATGCAGTTGGCAGTGGAGCCCTTGGCCATGCACGCACCCGCACCGATCCGCCTGGCTGATGGTGCGCATGCCATCACCCGTCTGCTGCGCGAGCGGCTGCCGCTGCGACAGGGCCAGGCCCTGTTGAGTGATGCGGGCGAGCCACTGCTGCTGATGGACCTTGAGCATGACCAGGCCGTGCTGCTGCAGGAACCGGCTACGGCCCTGGTGGAGCGTTTGGCCGATGCCTTCGAACGCCTGCAGCTGGATGCGCTGACACCCGCACGCCTGCATGGCCTGGCCGGTGAGCGGCCACGCCAGCCACTGCGGCCGCTGCTGTGGCAATGGGCGCAGCGCAGCCGCCATTGGCAGGCACTGGACGAACGCCTGCGCGGTGCTTCGGTAAAGCTGCTGCGCTGGCCCGACTTCCGTGTGCTGGGCCATGACCATGATGGCTTCCGCCTGTGCTCGCTGTTGCTCAAGCGCGCGTGCACGGTGGACGAGTGCGCGATGTTGCTTGATCTGCCGCCTGCGGCCGTGCGCGATTTCATCCATGCCGCTTACCTGTGCGGTTACGCGCAGCTGCAGGTAGCGCCGGCGGTACCGCTGCCGGAACGCGCTGCCGGCGCTGACAACGGCCTGCTCGCCCGCCTGTGGCGTCACCTGCGTGGGAGCGAGCGCAATGCGTGAGCACAAGGTGGTGGTGCTGGGCGGCATGGGCAGTGGCAAGTCGACCCTGGTGCGCAGCATCGCGGCCGGCGCGGTGGTCGACACCGACGTGGCCAACAGCGACCGCCTCGGTGCCGACAAGGCCTCCACCACCGTCGCCCTGGACTATGCAGATATCGACCTGCCCAATGGCGAGCGGCTGCGCCTGTATGGCACGCCGGGACAGCAGCGTTTCGATTTCCTCTGGCCGATCCTGCTGCAGGGCGCCCGCGGCGCCGTGCTGCTGCTGGATGCGCGGCGCGCGGGCGTGGTTGCCGAACTGGAGGATTATCTGCAGGTGTTGCGGCCGTTCGCATCGTCATTGGCGCTGGTAGTGGCCGTCACCCATCTCGACCAGGCACCGCACGCCGCGCTGGATGACTGGGCCGCCCGTGCCTGCCTTGATGACCAGCCGCTGCCGCTACTGGCCGTGGATACCCGCGACCGCGAACAGGGATTGCTGCTGATGGATGTATTGATGGGCGAGATGGAAGCGCACGCACTGGTGGCCGCGCATGGCTGACGGGCAGGTGGCGCTGTTGCCCGACGCCGGCCAGCGTGAGCGCCTGCAGCCCTTGCTGCGAGACCTGCAGCAGCGGGTGGAAGGCATACGCACGGTGGTGCTGGCCAGCGTCGATGGCTTCGCCCTGGTCAGTGCCGGTGCCGAAGGGCGCGGTGAACGCCTGGCAGCGATGACCAGCGCGATGCTGGCGCTGGCTGCAGCAGTGGGGCGCGAACTTGTGCTTGGGGATCTGCAGACGCTGATGCTGGAGGCCGCGGGCGGCAAGGTGCTGATGCTGGCGATCCAGGCCGAGGGGCGCGTGCCGTTGCTGCTGATGGCGGCCTGCGACCAGCGCAGCGTGATCGGCCAGGTGCTGTGGCAGAGCAGGGAATGTGGCCAGGCGATCCTGGCCGAACTCGGCGGATCGTGAGCCCGGCCGCAGGGGAACGAGGGGCTCGAACCAACATCGACAAGGGGTGCGACGTGGCTCGACTGAATGAATCGTTGAACGCACTGATGGGCATCGACGGCGCGCAGGCAGTGGCGCTGGTCGACTATGAAAGCGGCATGCTGCTGGGCGAAGCCGGTGCCGGCATGGACATGGAAGTGGCCGCCGCCGGCAACACCGAAGTGATCCGTGCCAAGATGAAGACCGCCGCATCGCTGAACCTCAACGACAGCATCGAGGACATCCTGATCTCGTTGGGCAAGGCGTACCACATCATGCGCCCGGTGGCGAAGAAGAAGGGCCTGTTCTTCTACATCGTGCTGGACCGTACCAGGTCCAACCTGGCATTGGCACGGCGCAAGGTGCAGGACGTGGAAGCCGAACTGGCGATCTGAGCCGGTAGTGCCGGGTGCTGGCCGGCAACTGCATCGACCCATAGACGGTCCAGGTGCTGCCGGCCAGCGGCCGGCACTACCTTCGCGCTCGACGGCATCGCACACGCCAGCGTATGGTGAAGCCGGTCCTCCCGGGTGAGCCATGCATGTCCAGTCCTGACATCGCTGCCGAGCTGGCACCGCGCATCGCGGTAGCCATCCGCGACGGTTTCGAGCAGTACCACGCCCGCTTTGTGGCGATCACCGCGCGGGCGCGGCAGCGCTTCGAGCAGCGCGACTGGGCCGGCGCCCGGCAGGATGCGGTCGAGCGCATCGCCCTGTACGACCTGTGCATCGCCGAGCAGATGGATGCGCTGCGCCGCCTTGCCGGTGACGCGATCGGCGAGCGCGCGCTGTGGTTGCGGGTGCACGCCCGCTACAGCACGCTGCTGCAGGGCCTGATCGACGCGGAGCTGTACAAGACCTTCTACAACACGTTGTCGCGACGCCTGTTCGCTACCCGCGGCGTGGACCCGGCGCTGGAGTTCATCGCCTTCGATGTCGAACCCTCCGATGCCATCACCCACCCGGTGGCGCGGCATACCTACGCGGTTTCGCCGACGCGGCCGGTGGAGGCGCTGCAGCGGGTGCTGGCCGACTATCGCTTCGATATCCCCTATGCGCACCAGCTGCGCTGCGCCGCGGCCATCGCGGTGCGCCTGCAGGATGACCTGGCCCACTGGGGCGATACGCCGGTACGCAGCATCGAGCTGCTCGACACGGTGTTCTACCGCGAGCGCCGCGCTTACCTGGTTGGCCGCGTGTTCGGCGAGCACCGGTTCTCGCCGTGCGTGATTGCCCTGGTGAACGACGAGCGTGGCCTGCGCGCCGATGCAGTGCTGACCCGGCGCCGGGACGTGGCCCACCTGTTCGGCGTGTCACGCAGCTATTTCCAGGCCAACCTGGCCACGGTCGGTGATGCGGTGGTGTTCCTGCGCAGTCTGCTGCCGGGCAAGCCCATCGATGAGATATACACCGTGCTGGGCCGCGCCAAGCAGGGCAAGACCGAGCGCTACCGCACCTTCTTCCGTCATTTCAACGAGCACCCGCAGGAGCGGCTGGTGCATGCAGAGGGCACGCCGGGCATGGTCATGGCGGTGTTCACCCTGCCCAGTTACCCGCTGGTGTTCAAGCTGATCCGCGACCGTTTCGCGTGGCCCAAGGCGATGTCGCGGCAGCAGGTGGAAGAGAAGTACGCACTGGTGTTCAACCTCGATCGTGTCGGCCGCCTGCTCGACGCACAGCCCTATCGCCACCTGCGCTTTCCGCGCGACCGCTTCGCGCCGGCCTTGCTGGAAGAACTGCTGCAGCAGTGCGCGCAGAGCGTACGCATCGATGGCGATGAGGTCGAAGTCGCACTGTGCTATGTGCAGCGTCGTTTTCGTCCCTTGAATCTGTACCTGCGCGAGCAGGGCGCGGAGGCGGTGCGGGCGGCAGTGCTCGACTATGCGCAGGCGATCACCGACATGGCGCGCAACAACATCTTCCCCGGTGACATGCTGCCAAAGAATTTCGGCGTATCACGGCATGGCCGGGCCGTATTCTACGACTACGACGAGCTGTGCCTGGTCAGCGACTGCGTGTTCCGCGCCTGGCCGGAGCCGCGTACGCCGGAGGAAGCGATGTCCGATGAGCCATGGTTCCATGTCGGTCCGCGCGACGTGTTTCCCGAGCGCTTCGGCCCGTTCATGGGCCTGCCCGCTGCAGAGCTGGCAGCGGTGCGCGAGCACTACCGGCACCTGTTCGACCCGGGCTGGTGGCAGGGCCTGCAGGAACGCTTCGCCCGAGGTGACTATCCGGACACGCCGCCCTATGCTGGCGCGCACCGGTTGGCGTGAGCCAGCTGTCATGGGTGTTGGGACTGAGGTACTCTCGCCCTTCATCACCAAGGATCCGGCAATGATGCGTTCCCCATTGTTCCTCGCTCTCGCGTTGGCCGTCGGTGCCGGCGCTCCGCTGTTCGCCGGCGATGCCAGCGCGCAGACCACGCGCGCGGTGCGTGCCACCGCGGAGATGAGCATGGTGCTCTCTGGCCATATCGAGGTCACGCCCGAGGGCGCGGTCAGTTCGTTGGTACTGGACCAGAAGTCGATGCTGTCTCCGAGCATCGCGTCCTTCGTGGAGGGCACCATCGGTGGCTGGCGCTTCGAACCCACCCTGCGCGATGGCACGGCGGTGGCGGCACGTGCGCCATTGCGGGTGCGCCTGCGGGGCAAGGCCATGGCCGATGGTGGCTACGAAGTCAGCATGACCAGCGTCAACTTCAGCGAGTACGATGAGAAAGCCACAGATTCGGTGACCCAAGGTCGCATGGCGCCCCCGCGTTATCCGGAAGAGGTCTATCGGAGCGGCGGCCAAGGCGAAGTACTGCTGGTGGTCAGGATCGCGCGTGACGGCACGGTGGCCGATGTCGTTGCCGAGCAGGTGAACATGACCGTGGTCGGACGCGAGCGCACCCTTGCCAAGATGCGCGAAATCCTGGCCAGGGCCGCCGTCAGCAGTGCCCGCAAGTGGACGTTCAACCCACCGACCACCGGCGAAGCCAGCACCCGCGACAGCTGGACGGTACGCATACCGGTCAATTTCGGCCTGAACGATGATCCCAATGGAGCGGAGCGCTATGGCCGCTGGCGTGCCTTCATCCCGGGCCCACGGCAGGCCGTGCCGTGGCGGAAGGCAGATGCGATCGAGCAGGCCGGCAGCGACCTGCTGCCCGAGGGCGGCATCTACATGGTCGACGGCGCCAAGCGCGGCCTGCGCCTGCTGACGCCGCTGGAGCAGGGCTGACGATCACTGCGGAGCCGGCCAGCCCGGCTCCGCGTCAATCGGCGTAGGGGTAGACCACCACCCGGTTGCGGCCCTGCTCCTTGGCCAGGTACAGCGCCTTGTCGGCCAGCCGCAGCGCCTGCTCGGCATCGACATGGAAGCTGGGGAAGTGGGCCACGCCCAGCGAGACGGTGATGGTGCCGACCGGTTCAAACGGATGGTCGGCAATGTGCTGGCGCAGACGCTCGCCAGCCTGTCGCGCTGACTCGGCGCTGATGCCCGGCAACAGCAGCAGGAACTCCTCGCCGCCGGCGCGGCAGAGGATGTCGCTGTCGCGCGAGTAGCGGCGCATCTGGTTGGCGATGTGGACGATGGCAGCGTCGCCGACGTCATGGCCGTGGTTGTCATTGATCGATTTGAAGCGATCGATGTCCAGCGCCAGGATCGCGAACGGGATGCCCTGTATCTGCAGGGCATCCAGCGCCTGCTGCAGGCCGCGGCGGTTGAGAAGACTGGTCAGCGGATCGGTGCGGCTGGCGCGGTTGAGCGTGCCGATGCGGTCCTGCAGCGCATTGAAGCTGTGCAGTACCGCCTGCTTGAGCTGGGCGACCTCGAAGTACCACGCGCGGATGCCGCTGACGTGGCTGATCGCATTGCCGGTGTCTTCGCCGCCCTGCACGTTGCGTGCGAGCTGCCACAGCGGCATCGAGATGCGACGGGCGAACCACCAGGTGATCAGCAGCGACAGCAGGCCCAGCGGGATTGCGTTCCAGATTACCGCAGTCATCAACCGCGACAGCGGCTGCAGCGTGGCCTCGGTCGGGCGCTGGGCGATGATGCCCCAGCCGGTGGCCGCCACCGGCGCATAGCCGGCCAGCATCGACACGCCCAGGTTGTTGCGCACCTGCTGCGCGCCACGCTCGCCGCGCACCACGGCCTTTACTGCGGGGTTGCCGACCACGTAGTCGCCCACCCGCTTGCCATCGGCGTGGTACAGCAGGCGGCCATGGCGATCGACCACGTACAGGTAGGAACCATCACGGTAGTAGTGCTTGCCCAGCAGCGTGTGCAGTGCGCTGCGCTGGCGCAGGTACAGGGTGCCGCTGACGTAACCACGGTAGTGGCCCTGGCGATCGAAGATCGGGTGCGACAGCGAGACCAGCAGCTTGCCGGTGGCCGACTGGTACGGGTCGCTGATCATCGGCTGGCGCGCGGCCAGCGCGGCATTGTTGCCGACGCTGTGCAGCACTTCGCCCTGCAGCTGCAGGGTCTGCGGCGAGGTGGCGATCACCAGGCCGTCGGCATCCACCACCAGCGAAGAGTTGAAGCTGTTGGTCTGCAGCTGCAGGCGGCTGGCTTCGTCCTGGGCCTGTGCCGGGTCGAGGTTGCCCTGGCCGAGCCGCGTGGCGGCGTAGGCCAGTTCCTGCTGGGCAGCCAGCAGGAAGTTCTGGGTCGTTTCGGCCAGTTTGGTGGCGTAGACGCGGTTGGCCTCCAGGGTGTTGCCGACCAGCTGGTCGCGCTGCACCCGGTAGCTGGCCAGCAGGGTGTTGGCCAGCGCGATGATGGCGCTGAGCAGGGCCAGGGCGAGGATCAGCTTGCCCAGGTTGAGGCGGGGAGACAGCGTTCGCATGCGTCGACGGATCCGGCAGGAGGCTGGACCCGACCGGTTCTCCGGAAGGGGCGACAGCGGGAATCGGTGGCCAGGCCCTCGAGGCCGGGCAGGGCATCGGGCGGATTATCGCCAAAACCGGGCGGCGGTGAAGTGAAGTGGGTCGCCCTGCAGGTAAAAAAAAACCTGCCGCAGCGAGCGGCAGGTTCTTTTCGATGCAATGCCGTGGATCAGCGCTTCATCGAACCGAAGAACTCGTCGTTGGACTTGGTGTTCTTCATCTTGTCGAGCAGGAACTCCATCGCGGCCATTTCATCCATCGGATGCAGCAGCTTGCGAAGGATCCAGATCTTCTGCAGCAGTTCCGGCTCGATCAGCAGGTCTTCGCGGCGGGTGCCGGAACGGTTGATGTCGATGGCCGGGAACACGCGCTTTTCAGCGATGCGACGGCTCAGGTGCACTTCGCTGTTGCCGGTGCCCTTGAACTCTTCGTAGATCACCTCGTCCATCTTCGAGCCGGTGTCGACCAGCGCGGTGGCGATGATGGTCAGGCTGCCGCCTTCTTCCACGTTGCGCGCGGCACCGAAGAAGCGCTTCGGGCGGTGCAGGGCGTTGGCGTCCACGCCACCGGTCAGCACCTTGCCCGAGCTCGGCACCACGTTGTTGTAGGCGCGGGCCAGGCGGGTGATCGAGTCGAGCAGGATCACCACGTCCTTCTTGTGCTCGACCAGGCGCTTGGCGCGCTCGATGACCATTTCGGCCACCTGCACGTGGCGCGCGGCCGGTTCGTCGAAGGTCGAGCTGATGACCTCGCCGCGCACGGTGCGCTGCATTTCGGTCACTTCTTCCGGGCGCTCGTCGATCAGCAGCACGATCAGGTGCACGTCCGGGTGGTTGGTGGTGATGGCGGTGGCGACCTGCTGCATCATCATGGTCTTGCCGGCCTTCGGCTGCGACACGATGAGCGAGCGCTGGCCCTTGCCCTGCGGCGCCATCAGGTCGAGGATGCGGCCGGTGATGTCTTCCGACGAACCGTTGCCGCGCTCCAGGGTGAAGCGGCGGCGCGGGAACAGGGCGGTCAGGTTCTCGAACAGCACCTTGTTCTTCGACGCTTCGATCGGCTCGCCGTTGATGGTGTCGACGATGTTCAGCGCGAAGTAGCGCTCGCCGTCCTTCGGGAAGCGGATGCGGCCGGAGATATGGTCGCCGGTGCGCAGGTTGAAGCGGCGGATCTGGCTGGGCGAGATATAGGTGTCGTCCGGGCCGGCCAGGTAGCTGGCTTCGGCCGCGCGCAGGAAGCCGAAGCCGTCCGGCAGGATTTCCAGCACGCCGTCGGCGGCGACGCCGTCACCGTGGCGGGTCAGTACCTTCAGCAGGGCGAAGATCACATCCTGCTTGCGGGCGCGTGCCACGCCTTCGGAGATCTGCAGCTGCTCGGCGATTTCCAGCAGCTTCTGTGCCGGCATGCGCTTGAGGTCGCTCAGCGAATAGACCGGGAAGCCTTCCGGCACGTTGGCGTGCGGACGCGGCACGAAGGGCTGCTGCTCGCCGCCGTCGTTGGGCATGCCGTCGTCGCGGAAGCGGTTGTTGTTGCGGTCACGGTCGCGGCGGTTGCGGAAGCGGTCACGGCGGTTGCCCTGGCCTTGCCCCTGGCCCTGCTGGCCGTTCTGGTTGTACGGGTTCTGGCCCTGGTTCTGGCCACCGCCCTGGTGGTTCTGCTGCCGCGGCTGGCCGGATTCGCGACCCTCACCACCTTCGCCACCGCCACTGCTGGCAGGGGCCTCGGCGGCGGGCGCGCTCGGTGCGGGGGCGGGGGCCGGTGCCTCGGGCGCGGCGGCCAGCGGCAGGGTCGGCTGCGCCGGAGCGGCGCTGGTTTCGGCGGCTGCCGGGGCGGCGGCCTTGCTCACGCGGGGCTTGCGCACGCGCTTTTCGGCGGGCGCATCGGCGCTGCCGGTTTCGGAAGTGTTATCGGACAAGAGCGTTATTCCTCGCTTGAAGGTGCGAGCGCCCGGCTGGGGCGGCGAACGTTGGGAATGGGTCTGGAAGAAACTGCGTCCAGAGGGTGCGGCACGCGAACGCGGCCGGATGTGCCGACACTATCATCGGCCTGCGGCGCCGTGCAAGGGCTGCCGGGAACAGCATTCATCATGGACGCAGGGCGTCCGCCGGCAGCCGCGGGTGGCGGCTGCCGGAAAACAGCAGGATCAGGCCAGGGCCTTGTCCAGCAGGCCGGCCAGCTGGGCCTTGCCCACCGCACCGATCTGCTCGCCGACCTTCTCGCCGTCCTTGAACACGACCAGGTACGGGATCGAACGCACGTGGTACTTGGCGGCCAGCGCACGATTGTGGTCGACGTTGACCTTGGCGATCTTGGCGCGGCCCTGGTAGGCATCGGCCAGTTCGTCCAGCGCCGGGGCGATCATCTTGCACGGGCCACACCATTCGGCCCAGAAATCGACCAGCACCGGTTCCTTGGAATTCAGCACTGCGCTATCAAAGTCGGCGTCGCCGACATGTACAACCTTGTCGCTCATCTTGGTTTCTCGTCTTGGATTGCACCCGGCCATGCCGGAGGTGGGTGAACTGGGCCATGCCCGGTGGCGCGACCCTCGTCGTTGCCTCGCGGCGCACTGCCGCGGTGCGTTCGGCGGGATGCCTGGACGCTCACGGCCGGCAGTGTACCCCTATCGCAGGGCGGGGACAGGCGCCGGCTGGAACCCAGCGTATCGTGATCGCTTCGAAGCCCGGTATGTGTCGGATTTCACTGTCTTCCCGAAGATGGGGATGGCAGCGGGCGACACCAGCGGGACCGGCGGGGTCGTTCAAGTCCCGTGTGGCTGGATGAAGGCGCGCCGTCTCTCCAGCTGGTGAGACAGGGCATTCCGGTTTGCCGGCCCGAGTGCGTTAAACTGGGCCATTGTGCGGCGCGCGGACCGGGTGGTCCCAGCCTGCCAACCCGCCGCAGGGGCCGCAGTTTGCGACGGTGCCCCTAGACGATGAAGTGCCAGCCGCCCCACGGGCCGGCGGCCATACCAAGACGGACTCATGAGCGACAAACCGCTGACCGATTTGACCTTTTCCTCCTTCGAGCTGCACCCGGCCCTGCAGGCCGGCCTTGAAGGAGCCGGATTCACCCGCTGCACCCCGATCCAGGCGCTGACCCTGCCGGTCGCGCTGCCCGGCGGTGATGTCGCCGGCCAGGCCCAGACCGGCACCGGCAAGACCCTGGCCTTCCTGGTCGCTGTCGTGAACCGCCTGCTGACGCGTCCGGCGCTGGCCGATCGCAAGCCGGAAGATCCGCGTGCGCTGATCCTCGCCCCGACCCGCGAGCTGGCCATCCAGATCCACAAGGATGCGGTGAAGTTCGGTTCCGACCTGGGCCTGCGCTTCGCCCTGGTCTACGGCGGCGTGGATTACGACAAGCAGCGCGAGCTGCTGCAGCAGGGCGTGGACGTGATCATCGCCACCCCGGGCCGCCTGATCGACTACGTCAAGCAGCACAAGGTGGTGTCGCTGCACGCCTGCGAGATCTGCGTGCTGGACGAAGCCGACCGTATGTTCGACCTGGGCTTCATCAAGGACATCCGCTTCCTGCTGCGCCGCATGCCGGAGCGCACCACCCGCCAGACCCTGCTGTTCAGTGCCACCCTCAGCCACCGCGTGCTGGAGCTGGCCTACGAGCACATGAACGAGCCGCAGAAGCTGGTGGTCGAAGCCGAGACCATCACCGCCGCGCGCGTGCGCCAGCGCATCTACTTCCCGGCCGACGACGAGAAGATCCCGCTGCTGCTGGGCCTGCTGTCGCGCAGCGAAGGCGCGCGCACCATGGTCTTCGTCAACACCAAGGTGTTCGTCGAGCGCGTGGCGCGTTCGCTGGAAAAGGCCGGCTACCGTGTCGGCGTGCTGTCCGGTGATGTGCCGCAGAAGAAGCGCGAGAGCCTGCTCAACCGCTTCCAGAAGGGCCAGCTGGAAATCCTGGTGGCCACCGACGTGGCTGCGCGCGGCCTGCACATCGACGGCATCAAGTACGTCTACAACTACGACCTGCCGTTCGACGCCGAAGACTACGTGCATCGCATCGGCCGCACCGCGCGCCTGGGTGAAGAGGGCGACGCCATCAGCTTCGCCTGCGAGCGCTACGCCATGGGCCTGCCGGACATCGAGGCCTATATCGAGCAGAAGATTCCGTCCGAGCCGGTCACCAAGGAACTGCTGACCCCGCTGCCGCGCCCCGAACGCCCGGCTCCGGCTGCAGGCGAGGAAGGCGAGGACAACGAAAGCGTCGGCCAGATCTTCCGCGAAGCACGCGAAGCCCGTGCCGCCGAGGAAGAGCGTCGGGGCGGTGGCCGCAGTGGCGGCCGTTCCGGTGGTGGTGGTGGCCGTGGTGGCCGTGACGGTGAGCGCAGCGGCGAACGCCGTTCGCGTGGCCCGCGCAAGCCACGCGCGGAAGGCGAGCAGGGCGCTGCCGCGCCGGCCGCCGGTGCCGAAGGCGCCGCTGCCCAGGCCCCGCGTCCGCCGCGCCCGCCGCGCGCCGAAGGCGCACCGGAAGGTGCTGCGGACGGCGAGCACAAGCCGCGCAAGCGCCGCCGCCGTCGCCACGGTCGTCCGGTCGAAGGTGCCGAGGGCGTGCAGAACGCCGCCGGCAATGGCGCCAGCCCGGTCACGCCGGTGCAGGTGGTGGCCAAGCCGGTGCGCACGGCTGCTGATACCGGCGATTCGTTCCTGACCCGCATCGGCCGCAAGATCCGCCGGATGCTGTCGGGCAGCTGATCGGCGCTGCCGATCAGCGGGTAGCACCCGACCGTTGGTCGGGTGGCTTCAAGGGCGTGCCGGCCAACGGTCGGCACCCACCCTGGCCGGCAGCTGTGTGGGTTGCCGGCCAGCGGCCGGCACTACCGATCGTGTGACCGTCTCCACGACGTCGCGCCGGTCCTGCATAATCGGGGCATGAGTGTCCTGCGCTTCGACAATGTCAGCAAACAGTACGCCGGTGGCCACGAGGCACTGACCGATGTCAGCTTCGAGGTCGCGCCGGGCGAGATGCTGTTCGTCACCGGCCATTCCGGTGCGGGCAAAAGCACCCTGCTCAAGTTGATCCACCTGGACGAGCGGCCCAGCCGTGGCGCGGTGGTGTTCGACGAGCGCAACCTGCTGAAGGTGCGTGGCGGCGATGTGCCCCGCCACCGTCGCGCGGTGGGTGCGGTCTACCAGGACCACCGCCTGCTGATGGACCGCTCGATCGCCGAGAACGTGGCGCTGCCGCTGATCCTGCGCGGCACCCGCCGTGGCGACATCAGCAAGCGCGTGCGCTCGGTGCTGGAACGGATGGGCCTGGGCCACCGCGAGAAGGCGCTGCCCTCGCAGCTGTCGGCCGGTGAGCAGCAGCGCGTCGGCATCGCCCGCGCCATCGTCGGTGAGCCCAAGCTGCTGGTGGCCGATGAACCGACCGGCAACCTCGACCCGACCCTGGCGGCGGAGATCATGGCTCTGTTCGCCGAGCTGCCCGCGCGCGGCACCAGCGTGCTGGTGGTCAGCCACGACCTGCCGCTGCTGCGCCGCATGCGCAAGCGCGTGCTGATCCTCGACCACGGCCGGCTGGTGGATGACATCTCGCCGCAGGATCTGGCGGAGTAACCCATGGCGAAGAACGAAAACAGCGAAGCCGCCGCCCCCTCGCGCGTGGGCGTCTGGTTCCAGCACCACGCGCACAGCGTGGTGTTCAGCCTCGGCCGTGCCTGCCGCAAACCGTGGGCGACCCTGCTGACGGTGATGGTCATGGCGCTGGCGCTGGCCCTGCCGCTGGGCCTGTCGATCGCGCTGGACAACCTCAAGCAGTTCGCCGGCAGCGTGCAGCAGTCGCGCGACATCAATGTGTTCCTGAAGGGCAACGTCGATGGCCCCGGCGCGCTGCGCCTGGCCGGCCAGCTGCGCGACCGCGACGACGTGGCCGAAGTGAACGTGCGCACGCCCGAGCAGGGCCTGCAGGAACTGCGCGACGCCGGCCTCGGCGAGGCGATCGACGCACTCAATGACAACCCGCTGCCCTCGCTGCTGGTGATCACCCCCGGCCAGGGCAAGGACGACGCGCGCCTGGCACGCGCGCTGGAGAGCCTGCCCGAGGCCGACCTGGTGCAGCACGATGCACTGTGGCGCCAGCGCCTGGATGCCTGGCTGGCGTTCGGCGCGCGGCTGGTGCAGGTGCTGTCGGTCCTGCTCGGCGTCGGTGCCGCGCTGGTGGTCGGCAACACCGTGCGCCTGGACATCCAGGCCCGCCGCGAAGAGATCGGCGTGCTGCAGCTGCTCGGCGCCAGTGATGGCTTCATCCGCCGCCCGTTCCTGTACCTGGGTGCGTGGTATGGCCTGGGCGCCGGCGCGGTTGCGCTGGCGCTGATCGGCGCCGCCGGTGCCGCGCTGCGCGTACCGCTGGCCGAACTCTCGCGCAGTTACGGCAGCCCGTTCGTGCTGCACGGCCTGGACCTGCTGCACGGGGGCCTGGTCCTGCTCGGCACGCTGCTGCTGGGCTGGCTGGGTGCGTGGCTGGTCACCGGCCACTTCCTGCGCCAGACCCGACCGACCGACACCTGAGACCGGCATGCAACCGCAAGCGCTGAAGCACCTTGAAGGGCCCGCGACGCGGGTGATGGTGGTCGATGGCTCGAAGCTGGTCCGCAAGCTGATCGCCGACGTCCTGCAGCGCGACCTGCCAGGCGTGGAGGTGATCGGCTGCGACAGCATCGAGGATGCGCAGCAGGCGCTGGCGCAGGGCCCGGTGGACCTGGTGACCACCTCGCTGACCCTGCGTGATGGCGACGGCCTGGCGCTGGCGCGGATGGTCCGCGAAGCGGCCGGCCAGGCCTACGTGCCGGTGATCGTGGTGTCCGGCGATGCCCAGCAGCATCTGGAGCAGCGTCGCTTCACCGAGTACGTCACCGACTATTTCGACAAGGCGCTGGGCCACGAGGCGCTGGCGACCTTCATCCGCGGCTATGTGCAGCCGCAGACCATTCCCGGCGCGACCATCCTCTACATCGAGGACAGCCGCGTGGTGGCCGAGGCCACCAAGCGCATGCTCGAGCGCCAGCAGTTGAACGTGCTGCACGTGGTCAGCGCCGAAGAGGCGTTCACCCTGCTCACCGCCGAGTCGCTGGGCCGCAGCCGCCATCGCATCGACCTGGTGCTGACCGACGTCACCCTGAAGGGGGAACTGAGCGGCCGCGACGTGGTGCAGCGCGTGCGCGTGGACTTCGGTTACGGCAAGCGCCGCATGCCGGTGCTGGTGATGACCGGCGACGGCAACCCGCACAACCAGACCGGGCTGCTGCAGTCCGGCGCCAACGACCTGGTACTCAAGCCGATCGAAGAACGGCTGCTGGTCACCAAGGTGCTGTTCCAGCTGCGCCTGGCCCGGTTGAACGATGGACCCCTGATTCGATGAAGTGGTGCAATGATTGATGAAGTAGCGGACACCCCGACGATCCAGCTGGAACCGAGCTGGAAGCAGCATGTCGGCGATTACCTCCTGCAGCCGCAGATGCGCGAGCTGTCCAGCTTCCTGCGCCAGCGCAAGGCCAGTGGCGCAGCGGTATTCCCGCCCGGCCCGCAGATCTTCGCCGCATTCGACGCCACGCCATTTGAGCAGGTGAAGGTGGTGATCCTCGGCCAGGACCCGTACCACGGCCGTGGCCAGGCGCATGGCCTGAGTTTCTCGGTGCCGCCGGGCGTGCCGGTGCCGCCGTCGCTGCTGAACATCTACAAGGAGATCGAAAGCGATCTCGGTATCCCGCGCCCGGAACACGGCTGCCTGATCCCGTGGGCGCAACGCGGCGTGCTGCTGCTCAATGCCGTGCTGACGGTGGAGGAGGGCAAGGCCGGCGCACACCAGGGCCGTGGCTGGGAAGGTTTCACCGATCACGTGGTGGACGTGCTCAACCGCGAACGCGAAGGCTTGGTGTTCATGCTCTGGGGTGCCTACGCGCAGCAGAAGGGCAAGGTCATTGATACCCGTCGCCATCGCGTTCTGAAGGCCCCGCATCCGTCGCCGCTGTCGGCCCATCGTGGCTTCCTCGGCTGCCGCCATTTCTCGATGGCCAACGAGTACCTGCAGCGTCGCGGCCAGGCCCCGATCGACTGGTCGCTGCCGCCGCGCTCGGTGCTCTGAGCGCCGGCTGGCGGCCGGGCCTGAACGCCGGACAACGTTCCCTGGCCTGAATGGGCCTCCAGAACGGCCCGTTCAGCTCCGCTTGACCGGAATCGGCCGGCTTCCGGCAGGTAATTGCTTGAATTCCAAGGGATTGTGAATCCCGAAAAGCGCGCTCGCCACTGTCATCAAATCGCGCTACGGTAGGGCTCTGTTTGGGACCAGTGTTGCATCAATAGGATGCTGGAACTTTTTCCTCCTTTAGCAGTCCAAATCCCGGACTGCTAAGATGGGTGCCTATGAGCCAGAACACCTCTACTGCCCTTGTGGCAAACAATCTCCCGATTCCCAGTGCGCTCGGTTCGCTGGACGCCTACATCGGTGCCGTGCACCAGATCCCGGTGCTGTCGGTCGATGACGAACAGGACCTGGCCCGTCGCTTCCGCGACGGCAACGATCTGGACGCCGCCCGCGAGCTGGTGCATTCGCACCTGCGCTTCGTGGTGCACGTGGCCCGCGGTTACAACGGCTACGGCCTTGCCCTGGGCGATCTGATCCAGGAAGGCAACATCGGCCTGATGAAGGCGGTCAAGCGTTTCGACCCGGACATGGGCGTGCGCCTGGTCTCCTTCGCCGTGCACTGGATCCGTGCAGAGATGCACGAGTTCATCCTGAAGAACTGGCGCATCGTCAAGGTCGCCACCACCAAGGCGCAGCGCAAGCTGTTCTTCAACCTGCGCAAGTCGAAGACGCGTCTGGGCTGGATGAACGCGGCGGAAGTGAGCGCGGTGGCCAAGGACCTGAACGTGTCCGAGCGCGAAGTCATGGAAATGGAGTCGCGCCTGTCCGGCCGCGATATCGGTTTCGACGCGCCGACCGACGAGGACAACGAACACGCACCGCCGTCGCCGGCTGCGTTCCTGGTTGCCGATGACGAAGACCCGTCGATGGCCTACGAGCGCGAGGACAGCGAAGACAACCAGATGCAGCTGCTGCGCGAAGGCCTGGCGGAACTGGATGCCCGCTCGCGCGACATCATCCGCCGTCGCTGGCTGGACGCCGACAGCAAGGTGACGCTGCAGGAGCTGGCCGACGAGTACGGCGTGTCGGCCGAGCGCATCCGCCAGGTTGAGGCGAACGCGCTGAAGAAGATGAAGGCGCTGTTCACCGCGTAAGCGGGAAGGCGTTGGAATGAAGAAAGGCCCGGCGGTGATGCCGGGCCTTTTTGTTTTTGGAGCGCATCCACGCATGGCGTGGATCAATCCTGACGCCAGGGCGGCAGCTGCGCCGACCGGAGCATGCGCTGGACGCTGATTTTCACGCCGTACCACTCGGTGGCACGGTATGATCATGTCACGTGTCTTCCGCACTCGAAGCTTCAACCGCAGTACACGACGTTCTTCACTGACCGATAGAGCCTTGTGCCGCGCGGTGGTGGAAATGCGTCAAGGACTGATTGATGCAGACATAGGGGGCGGCCTTCTCAAAAAGCGAGTTGCGCTGCCGGGCCACGGAAAGCGCGGTAGCGCCCGCGTTATTGTCGCAACCAAGGTGGGGCGCTACTGGTTCTTTCTCTTCTGCTACGAGAAGAGCGCGCGCGCGACCATCAATAGTGCGGAACGGGATGCCCTTCAGCTGTATGCGTCTGAGTTCTTGGGAATGAGCCCTGCACAGTTGGACAGGGCAGTTATCTGCGGAGAACTGCAGGAGATTTGCCATGACAAAGACGGTTGAACATAGACGTGCAAAGAGTGCGATCCTCGATGCGGTGCATGAAGGCGCGGCGGGCCTTTACGCCAGCGGCTTCATCGACAAGCGGCGCATGAGCATGTATGAGGCGCTTTGTCTGGAGCCTGTGCCCGAATACAGCAGCGCCCAGATCCGTGCACTTCGCACGTCGCTGGAACTTAGCCAGCCGGTGTTCGCAGGTGTGCTCAACACCAGCGTTTCGACGGTCCGTAGCTGGGAACAGGGCGAGAAGAAGCCGAGCGGGCCGTCGCTGAAGCTTTTGAACCTGATTGATCGGAAGGGTCTCGAAGCAGTCCTGTAAAGCAAAGGCCCGGCAATGCCGGGCCTTTGCTTTACCGTGGTATTCAATCCGCGCCATGCATGGAAGCGGGGGGGGGCCTCACCCCTCGCGTGCGATCGCGCGCCAGCCGATGTCGTTGCGGTGGAACTCGTTGGCCCAGGTCACCTTGGCCACGCCGGCATAGGCATTGGCCTGCGCGTCGCGCACGCTGTCGCCCAGTGCGGCCACGCACAGCACGCGACCGCCGGCACTGACCACGTGGCCCTGCGCGTCCAATGCAGTTCCCGCATGGAACACCTTGGCACTGGCCGGCACGTCGTCCAGGCCGGAAATCACGTCACCGGTGATCGGCGCTTCCGGGTACGGCCTGGCCGCCAGCACCACGCCCAGCGACGGGCGCGCATCCCACTGCGCTTCGACCTGGTCCAGGCGGCCATCGATGGCGGCTTCCACCAGCTCGACCAGGTCCGACTGCAGGCGCAGCATCACCGGCTGCGTTTCCGGGTCGCCAAAGCGCACGTTGAATTCGATCACCTTCGGCGCGCCGCTGGCGTCGATCATCAGGCCCGCGTAGAGGAAGCCGGTGAACGGGATGCCGTCGGCGATCATGCCCTGCACGGTGGGGTTCACCACCTCGCGCATCACCCGCGCATGCACCTCCGGCGTCACCACCGGGGCTGGCGAATAGGCGCCCATGCCGCCGGTGTTCGGGCCGGTATCGCCGTCGCCGACGCGCTTGTGGTCCTGCGAGGTGGCCATCGGCAGCGCATGCACGCCGTCCACCATCGAAATGAAGCTGGCTTCCTCGCCGTCGAGGAACTCCTCGATGACCACGCGCGCACCGGCATCGCCGAACGCGTTGCCCGAGAGCATGTCACGTACCGCGTCCTCGGCTTCGGCCAGGGTCATCGCCACGATCACGCCCTTTCCGGCGGCCAGGCCATCGGCCTTGACCACGATCGGCGCGCCCTTCTCGCGGATGTAGGTCAGGGCGGCGTCCACGTCGGTGTGCACGGCGTAGAACGCGGTGGGGATGTTGTGGCGGGCCAGGAAGTCCTTGGCGTAGGCCTTGCTGCCTTCCAGCTGCGCGGCGGCGGCGGTCGGCCCGAAGATGCGCAGGCCGGCGGCGCGGAAGCGGTCGACCACGCCAGCCACCAGCGGTACTTCAGGGCCGACCACGGTCAGTGCCACGCCTTCAGCCTGGGCCAGCGCCAGCAGACCGTCGATATCGGTGACTTTCACCGCCACGTTGCGGCACTTGTCTTCGCTGGCGGTGCCAGCGTTGCCGGGTGCCACGATCACTTCGGTGACACGGGAGGACTGGGCCAGCTTCCATGCCAGGGCGTGTTCGCGGCCGCCAGAGCCGATGACGAGGATCTTCATGGGACAGGGTTCTCGGGTACGGAAGAGAAAAGCCGGGCAGGGCCCGGCTTCGTGATGCGGATCAGTGGCGGAAGTGGCGCACGCCGGTGAACACCATCGCCAGGCCATGTTCGTCGGCGGCGGCGATCACTTCGGCATCGCGCATCGAACCGCCCGGCTGGATGACCGCCTTGATGCCGGCGGCAGCAGCGGCGTCGATGCCGTCGCGGAACGGGAAGAACGCATCGGAAGCCATCACCGAACCCTCGACCACCAAGTTCGCATCGGCGGCCTTGATGCCGGCGATGCGGGCCGAGTACACGCGGCTCATCTGGCCGGCGCCCACGCCAATCGTACGGTTGTCCTTGGCGTACACAATCGCGTTGGACTTCACGAACTTGGCCACCTTCCAGGCGAACAGCAGGTCGGTGAACTGCTTGTCGGTCGGCGCCAGCTTGCTGACCACCTTCAGCTCGTCGCGGGTCATGCCGCGGTTGTCCGAGGACTGCAGCAGCAGGCCCGAGCCGACGCGCTTGCTGTCGAAGTTGTTCAGGCCATCACCATGCGGGATGCGCAGCACGCGCACGTTGGCCTTCTTCTGCGCGTATTCCAGCGCGGCCGGCTCGTAGTCCGGGGCAATCAGCACTTCCACGAACTGGCGGTCCAGGATCACCTTGGCAGTGGCAGCGTCGAGCGGCTTGTTGAAGGCGATGATGCCGCCGAAGGCGCTGGTCGGGTCGGTGGCGTAGGCCAGCTCGTAGGCATCGCCGTTGCCGGCACCCACCGCCACGCCGCACGGATTGGCGTGCTTGACGATCACGCAGGCCGGCGCGTCGAACTGGCGCACGCATTCCCACGCCGCGTCGGCATCGGCCAGGTTGTTGTAGCTCAGTTCCTTGCCCTGCAGCTGCTGGAACGTGGCCAGCGTGCCCGGCACCGGGTGCAGGTCGCGGTAGAAGGCGCCGCTCTGGTGCGGGTTCTCGCCGTAGCGCAGGTCCATCATCTTCACGAAGGTGGAGTTCATCTGCGCCGGGTACTCGGCGCGGGTCGGCACGGCGGCGTCGGTGGCGGTGACCGCCGACAGGTAGTTGCTGATCGCGGCGTCGTACTGGGCAACGCGGTTGAACGCGGCCACCGAGAACGCGAAGCGGGTGGCGGCCGACAGTTGGCCGTTGTTGGCCGCCAGCGAGGCCAGCAGTTCGGCGTACTGCGACGGGTCGGTGGCCACTGCCACGCGGGCGAAGTTCTTGGCTGCCGAACGCAGCATGGCCGGGCCGCCGATGTCGATGTTCTCGACCGCGTCGGCCAGGGTGCAGTCGGCCTTGGCGGTGACCGATTCGAACGGGTACAGGTTCAGCACCAGCAGGTCGATGGCACCGATGCCGTGCTCAGCCATCACCGCATCATCCAGGCCCGAACGGCCGAGCAGGCCGCCGTGCACCATCGGGTGCAGGGTCTTGACCCGGCCGTCCATCATTTCGGGGAAACCGGTGACGTCGGCCACGTCCTTCACGGCCAGGCCCGCATCGCGGATCGCCTTGGCGGTGCCGCCGGTGGACAGCAGCTCCACGCCGCGTGCCGCCAGCGCAGTGGCCAGCTCGACCAGACCGGTCTTGTCGGAAACGGAGAGGAGGGCCCGGCGGACGGGCAACAGATCAGCAGTCATGGGACAGAATCGGCAGCGGAGCGGGGCCGATATTGTAGGCGGTGGGGGCCGGTGGCGGGCGCTGGAAGGGGTAATTTGCCGTGGCGATCGACGCAAGGCCGGGTCGGGCACACCGATCCGGCCCGATCCGGGGGCTGGCCTGCGGACCAGAGCAGGGTTGCCGGAATCTGCCAACGATGGGGTAGGCTGTGCCCGCACTGCCAAGGATCAGCGGGTACGGATCATGTCGATCTATGCATTGAAGGGACGTTTCCAGGACCTGTTGCGTCCGGCCGTACGCGGCCTGTACCGCAGGGGGATCACCGCCAACACGGTGACCATGGCCGCTGCCGTGGTCTCGCTGCTGGTGGCTGCGGCCGTGTGGTGCTGCGCGCCGGCGCAGCCCCTGCTGTACCTGCTGCTGCCACTGTGGATGCTGCTGCGCATGGCGCTCAACGCCGTGGACGGCATGCTGGCCCGCGAGTTCGGCCAGCAGTCGCGGCTGGGCGCCTATCTGAACGAGCTGTGCGATGTGGTTGCCGATGCGGCGCTGTACCTGAGCCTGCTCAGCGTGCCGGGCGTGCGCCCGGAAGCGCTGTGGCTGCTGGCCTGGACCGCGGCCCTGAGCGAGTACGCCGGGGTGCTGGGGCTGATGGTCGGGGCCAGCCGCCGCTATGACGGCCCGATGGGCAAGAGCGACCGCGCGTTCGTGATCGGTGCGCTGGGCCTGCTGCTGGCGTTCGAGTGGGTTGGCGCGATGACGGTCACTGGCGTGGCCGCGGTCATGGCGGTGCTGTGCGTGCTGACGATGGTCAACCGCGTCCGTCGGGGACTGCGGGAAGCAGCGGTTTCGTCGAATTAATCAAGCAGATACAAGAAGACAATCAGGAGATTGCATGCGTCAGGCGCAGGAACGGGAATTCCACAGCTTCGACCAGGTACCGCTGTTCTACCGGTACTGGGCGGGCACCACCGCAACGCCGGCCACCAAGGCCATCGTGCTGCTGCACCGCGGCCATGAGCACTCCGGCCGGGTCACCCACCTGGTCGATGAGCTGGACCTGCCCGACACCGCCTTCTTCGCCTGGGACGCGCGCGGCAATGGCCGTTCGCCGGGCGCACGGGGCGATGCACCGGGCTTCCCGGCGCTGGTGCGTGATCTGGACAGTTTCATCGCCCACATCGGCGCCGAGCACGGCATTGCGGTGGAAGACATCGTGGTGATCGCGCAGAGCGTAGGGGCGGTGGTCGCCGCGACCTGGGTGCACGACTACGCACCACGCCTGCGCGCGCTGGTGATGGCTTCGCCGGCGTTCAAGGTGAAGCTGTACGTGCCGTTCGCACGCCCGGGCCTGGCGCTGATGCAGAAGCTGCGCGGCAATTTCTTCGTCAACAGCTACGTCAAGCCGCAGTGGCTGACCCATGACCCGGCGCGGGTGGAAAGCTATCGCACCGACCCGCTGATCACCCGGCCGATTTCGGTGCGCGTGCTGCTGGGCCTGTACGAGGCGGCCGACCGCATCGTGGCCGATGCGCAGGCGATCAGCGTACCGGTGCAGCTGCTGGTGTCCGGCTCGGATTTCGTCGTGCACCGTGGCCCGCAGGACCGCTTCTACGAGCGCCTGTCCAGCCCGATCAAGGAGCGTGTGCATCTGCCGGGCTTCTTCCACGACACGCTGGGTGAGCGCGATCGTGCACCAGCACTGGCGCGCATCCGCAGCTTCATCCAGGCGCGTTTTGCCGAGCCGCTGCGCGAGCTGTCACGGCGCGACGCGCACCGTCACGGGCCAACCTTCGAAGAATCCGAGATCCTGGCCTGGCCACCGGAGCGCAACAGCCTGGCCGACCTGCGCTGGCGCGTGGTGCGTGGCGGCCTGCGCTTCGGCGGCACGCTGTCCGAAGGCATCGCGCTGGGCCTGCGGACCGGTTTCGATTCCGGCAGCACGCTCGACTACATCTATCGCGACCAAGCGCGCGGCAAGGGCCCGCTCGGCCGCATGGTCGACCGCAATTATCTGGACGCGATCGGCTGGCGTGGCATCCGCGTGCGCGGCCAGCACCTGCAGGAACTGCTGCGCGACGCTGCCCAGCGCCTGCGCGGGCAGGGCACGCCGGTGCGTGTGCTGGACGTGGCCGCCGGCCATGGCCGGTATGTGCTGGAAGCGCTGGGCCAGGGCGAACAGTGCGCCGACCGTATCGTGCTGCGTGATTTCAGCGCTCTGAACGTGACCCAGGGCCAAGCGTTGATCGAGCGCCTGGGTGCGGCCGACATCGCCCGCTTCGAGCAGGGCGATGCGTTCGATCCGGCGCAACTGGCCAAGGTCGATCCAGTACCGACACTGGCGGTGGTCTCGGGCCTGTACGAACTGTTCCCCGACAACGACGCCGTGCTGCGCTCGCTGCAGGGCATTGCCGCAACGGTGCCGGTGGGCGGCTACCTGGCCTACACCGGCCAACCCTGGCACCCGCAGCTGGAATTCATCGCGCGCGCCTTGACCAGCCATCGCGGTGGCGCGGCGTGGGTGATGCGTCGCCGTACCCAGCAGGAGATGGATGAGCTGGTGCGCCTGGCCGGTTTCGAGAAGGTGGCGCAGCGCATCGACGACTTCGGCATCTTCACCGTGTCGCTGGCGCGCCGGACCGCGTGATGGCGACGCTCGCCGCAACCCCGCTGGCCGCGGAAGGGCGCCCCTGGCGGTGCGCCCTGCTGTGGCTGGCCCTGCTGGGTCCGTTCTTCTTCGCAAGCTACGGCTTCGCCAACTGGATGGCCGGCCGCCACGCCACCCTGCCGGTGATGGCGTTCGCGTGGGAGACACGCATCCCGTTCGTGCCGTGGACGATCGTGCCGTACTGGTCGATCGATCTGTTCTACGCAATCTCGTTCTTCCTGTGCCGGCATCGCTTGGAACTGGACCGGCATGCGCTGCGACTGTTCAGTGCGCAGGTCATCGCGGTCACCTGTTTTCTGCTGTGGCCGCTGCGCTTCAGCTTCGAACGGCCGGAGATCGGCGGCGTGTTCGGCTGGCTGTTCGATGTGCTGCTGGGCTTCGACAAGCCGTTCAACCAGGCGCCGTCGCTGCACATCGTGCTGTTGATCGTGCTGTGGGTGAAGTTCGCGCAGTACCTGCATGGCGCGTGGCGCGGGCTACTGCATGTGTGGGCACTGCTGATCGGCGTCTCGGTGCTGACCACGTTCCAGCACCATTTCATCGATATCCCGACCGGCCTGCTGGCCGGTTGGCTGTGCGTCTGGCTGTGGCCGGAGCAGGGCACGCCACCATTGCGGGCCTGGCACACCGCGCGTGATGAGAGGCGTTGGCGATTGGCAGCGTTGTACCTGCTGGGGGCCGCCGTATTGCTGGTGCCGGTGGTGCTTCTGCGTGGCGCCGCGTTGTGGCTGCTGTGGCCGGTGGCGTCGTTGCTGCTGGTGGCGCTGGCCTATGCCGGGCTGGGTACAGCGGTGTTCCAGAAGCGCGCCGATGGCCGCCTGACGATGGCCGCGCGATGGCTGCTGGCACCGTACCTGGGCGCTGCCTGGATCAACTCGCGGCTGTGGACGCGGCGTGCGCCGCAGCCGGTGCCGGTGATGGACGGTGTGTGGCTGGGGCGCATTCCCTCTGAGGCATTGCCGGCCCCCCTGATGGGCGTGGTCGATGCCTGCGCCGAGCTGTCCTGTCGCGCGCAGGGCGCCGCGTATGCCAGCGTGCCGATGCTGGACCTGGTGGTCCCTGCACCGGAACAGCTGTGCGAAGCGGCCGAGGCCATCGAGCGCCTGCATGCGCACGGACCGTTGCTGGTGTGCTGTGCGCTGGGCTATTCGCGCAGCGCCGCCAGCGTGGCCACCTGGCTGCTGCGCAGTGGTCGTGCGGCCGATGCGGACGCGGCGGTGGCGATCGTGCGTGCTGCGCGCCCTGGCATCGTGCTGGGTACGGCCCATCTGCGTGCCATCACCGACGCGGCAGGAGTGCGCGCATGAGCACGGTTCCCGATCTGGCGACCATGCAGCTGCTGCTGCGGCAGGGGCGTTGGCCGGCATGCCTGTCGCTGGGGCTGCTGCTGGTGGCATTGCTGCTGCTCGGCACCGAGCCGGGCCTGGCGATGATCGCTGCTGGGTTGCTGCTGGCCAGCATGTCTGCAGGGGTGGCCCAGACGTACCACGCGTGGCGGGTTGCGCTGGACGCCAGCCTGCTGCAGCTGCTGCGCGATGAGCGCCTGGACGGCGATGCCGCCGCGCGCCGCACTGATCAGCTGCTGCACGACAGTGGCCTGCGCCGCGCGTCGCCCGATGCGCCCCTGCGGGGCTGGGACGCGCGCTGGGCCGGCATGCGTCGCCTGCTGCTGCGCCAGTACCTGCTGACAGCGGTGCAGTTCGCACTGCTGGTGCTGGCCGTGTTGTGGCCGCAGACGTGAACGGGAGGGACCAATGTTCGCCGAACTGATTGCCCGCGCCTGCAGTGGTTCGATCCATGTAGTGACCGGTGCCCGCGCGCTGTGGATCGGTTGCGCGCCGTCCAGCGAGCGCCGTGTGTACTACGGCAACCACGCCAGCCATGGCGACTTCGTGCTGATCTGGTCGTCGATGCCGCCTGCGTTGCGGCGCCAGGTGCGGCCAGTTGCCGCGGCCGAATACTGGCAGCGCGACGGCCTGCGTCGCTACCTGATCGATGCGGTGTTCAACGGCGTGCTGGTCGAGCGCGAGGCCGGCCATCGCCAGCAGGATCCGCTGCAGGCCCTGCGTGACGCGGTGGACGAAGACTGCTCGCTGATCCTGTTTCCGGAAGGTACCCGCAACGTGGGCGATGAGCCGCTGCTGCCGTTCAAGAGCGGCATCTATCACCTGGCACGGCAACGGCCGGAGCTGGAATTCGTGCCGGTGTGGATCGACAACCTGAAGCGGGTGATGCCCAAGGGCCGGTTCCTGCCGCTGCCGCTGCTGTGCACGGCCACCTTCGGTACGCCGCTGCGGCTGCAGGCCGACGAGGACAAGGCGGCCTTCCTGGCCCGCAGCCGGCAGGCGCTGCTGGACCTGGCGCCGAACGGGGGGCGCGCATGAGTTTCCTGATCGATGTGTCCGGCGACCTGGCAGCGCAGAGCGTGGGCCAGCAGACCGGCCTGCTGTTCGCTGGCGTCGGTGCGGTGCTGGTACTGGCCACGCTGGTGGCCGAAACGCTGCGATGGCGCCAGCGCGGCCGGCCCAGCGCGGTCATCGCCAACCTGGTGTCGCGCATCCGCGCGTGGTGGGTAATGGCGATCGTGGTCGGGCTGGCGCTGTTCTTCGGCCGCGCCGGGGTGATCGTGCTGTTCGCGATCATCTCGCTGTTCGCACTGCGCGAGTTCATCACCCTGGCGCCGACCCGCTCAGGCGATTACTACGCGCTGCTGGCCGCGTTCTACATCGTGCTGCCGTGGCAGTACTACCTGGTGTGGATCGACTGGTACGGCATGTACACGCTGCTGATTCCGGTCTACGCGTTCCTGTTCCTGCCGATCCTGTCGACCATCGGCGGCGATACCACGCACTACCTGGAGCGCACGGCGAAGGTGCAGTGGGGGCTGATGATCTGCGTGTTCTGCATCTCGCACGTGCCGCTGCTGCTGAACCTGCACGTGCCGGGCCATGACCCCTCGCGCAACGTGCTGCTGTTTGCTTTCCTGGTGATCGTGGTGCAGTCCTCGGACGTGCTGCAGTACATCTGGGGCAAGTTGTTGGGCAAGCACCTGATCGCGCCGAAGCTGTCGCCGTCGAAGACGGTGGAGGGCTTCGTCGGCGGCGTGCTGAGTGCCAGCGCACTGGGCGCGGCGCTGTGGTGGATCACCCCGTTCACGCCGCTGCAGGCGTTCGGCCTGTCGCTGCTGATCAACCTGATGGGGTTCTGGGGCGGCCTGGTGATGTCGGCGATCAAGCGTGACCGGGGCATCAAGGACTGGGGCCACATGATCGAGGGCCATGGCGGCATGCTCGACCGGCTGGATTCGGTGTGCTTCGCCGCGCCGGTGTTCTTCCACGTGGTGCGGTATTACTGGAAGGCGGGCGGCGGCGGTTGATTCTGCCGGCTTCCATCCACGCATGGCGCGGTTCTACTGGTAGTGGCGGCCGCTGGCCGGCAACTGCAACATCCTGCCATCGTTCATGGGGTTGCCGGCCAGCGGCCGGCACTACCCGCGCGCGCTTACGCGCTGATGCCGTATTCCTTCAGCTTCTTGCGCAGGGTGGCACGGTGGATGCCCAGCATCGCGGCGGCGCGGCTCTGGTTGCCTTCGCAGTGGTTGAGCACTTCCACGAACAGCGGGATCTCCATCTCGCGCAGCACGATCTCGTAGACATCGTCCGCGTCGCAGCCATCGAGGTCACGCAGGTAACGGCGCACGGATTGGGCGACATGTTCACGCAGCGGTGGCCGGGGAGCGCCACGACTGTTGTCAGGACGAGAGAGGACAGCGTTCAAGGGGGTTCCCGATTCGGTGGGCCCGTGCGCGCGGTGCGCGCGGCCGGACGAGGTGGTGGCGGCCAGTCTAGCGCGAGCGTGCCCGGCCTGCCACGGCCGGTCGCCTTTTCACGTTCAGAGGAAGTCGAAGGTGAATGCGACGGTGGATGCGGCGGGCTCCTGCACACGGAAGGCGACGCGCGCGCTCTGGCCCGGTTCCAGCAGGGCGGCGCCGGGGTTCTCGCCCAGGTACTGCGCAGGCGTGAACACGCCGCTGCCGATCACCCGGCCATCAGCGTCGGACAGTGACAGACGCAGGTCCGGCCAGGCCTGTGCCCAGCGTGCGTCGTTGCGGATGCTGGCCTGCACCTGCAGCACGCCGGCCTGCCCGGGCAGCGGCCGGATCTCGCGGCTGGTCATGGTGAAGGCGGTCGGTTCATGCCAGGCCGGCAGGCTGCAGCGCAGGAGGCCGCAGAGCGTGCCCAGCCAAGCACGGTTGCCGGCGTCGGCGGCCAGCCGCGCACGGTCGGCCAGCACGCTCTGCAGCACCAGCAGCAGCGCCAGCCCTGCAACCAGCAGCCAGTGCCAGCGCGGTGCCGGCAGGCTGCGGGGGCGCGCACTGCCAAGGAAACTCGGCGCGTCAACGGCGGCCGTCGTCGCCGGCACTGCAACCGGTGCCGACGCGATGGCCGCAATGTCATCAACGATGACAGGCGCATCGTCGTGCTGCATCTCTGCCGCCACATGCGTCGCTTCGGCGGGCCCGGCTGGCACCTGCATGGCAGGCGACGCGTGTTCTTCCGGTTCCTGCGTGCGCGCATCGGTCGCAGGCACGGGCGAACCTTCCGGGGCGGTGCGCAGGAAGGTTGCCAGAGGGCGTCGCGGTGGGTTCGGCTCGGACATGCTCAGGGTGCGGGCTCGGATCCAGCAGTCATTCAACCACGATCAGGCGCGGCGCACGCCGGTGATGCGCATCCAGTCGCCATCCTGGGTCGCCTGCAGGTCGTCGAACCATTCGGCATAGCGCTGCAGCAGTTCACCTTCCTGGCCGTGCAGGATGCCGGACAGGGCAATACGGCCGCCGGCAGCCACGCGCGCGGCCAGCAGCTCGGCCAACGCGTCCAGTGCCGAGGCGAGGATGTTGGCGACCACGATCGGGTAGGTGGCGACCGGTTCGTCCGGCGGCAGGTACACATGCATGCGCGCCTGTTCGCCGTTGCGCTCGGCATTGTCGGCGGTGGCGACCAGGGCCTGCGGATCGTTGTCCACGCCGATGGCCTCAGCGGCGCCCAGCTTCAACGCGGCAAGCGCAAGGATGCCGGAGCCGCAACCGAAGTCGAGCACGCGCTGGCCCTGCAGCAGGCCATCCACGGCCAGCTGGTCCAGCCAGCGCAGGCAGAGCGCGGTGGTCGGATGGGTGCCCGAGCCGAACGCCAGGCCCGGGTCCAGCCGCACCACGGCGGCGTCGGCCGCCTGTGCGGCCTCCGGCAGTTCATGGTTCCACGGCACGATCCAGGTGCGGCTGCCGAAAGCCATCGGCTGGAACTGGTCCAGCCAGGCGCGTTCCCAGTCCTCGTCCTCGACCGCGCGGAAACTGCCGCTGCTCCAGTCAAGTTCCGGGTCGAACGCCTCCAGCGCGGCCAGCAGCAGCAATGCGTTGCTGTCGGCGGGAAACAGCGCGCTCAGCACCAGGGTGTCCCATAGCGGGGTCTCGCCCACGCCCGGCTCGAGAATGGCCTGTTCGTTGCTGGTATCGGCCTCGGCATCAAGCAGCGTGACGGCCAGTGCGCCGACATCCTCCAGCGCATTCTCATAGCGGGGCTGGGTAGCTTCGGTGCAACGCAGGGTCAGTTCCAGGAACGGCATGGCGGTGGGGGCAATCGCGGGAAAGGGGGCCATGCTAGACCATCGGAGCGTCTCCGTATTGCCTGAGATGCCGCTCGGAGATGAACGGAACCGATTCAGACAGGCCTGGCGGGCCTTGCTAAACTTGGTGCTTTCCTGTGCGCCATGAACGCTCACTGCCGCCAATGGCCTTTGCTCCGACCCTGAAAACCTGGTTGCTCGTGCTGCCGGCGGTGGCCGTGCTGGGCGTGGCCGGGTATCGGGCCAGCGGCCATGCCGGGTCGGTACCGGTGACCGCAGGCGAACTGCCGACGGCGCAGGTTGCGGCGGACGATGCGGCGCCCCTGCCGGTCGTGCCGGAAGCGTTGGCGCGTCGCCTGGCGGCGTTCGAGCGCGGCAACGCGCTGCCTTCGGGCCTGCCGCTGGACCTGCGCGCGGACATCGAGGATGCCACCGATCTGTACGCCTACGCGCAGCGCCTGCGCGTGCAGGCCGACGACGGCAATCACGAGGCGCGCTGGATGCTCAGCCGGGTCTACGACTACTGCGCGCAGTACGCCATCGATCCGGGCGGTTATCGGTTGGACAACAATGTGCTGGCCGGGCTGGGCCTGACCGCTGCACCGGCGATGGTGCAGGCACGCGAGCGCGTGGCGCAGCGCTGTGGCGGCTTCGTGCCGGGCGACAAGCTGGGGTCCGCGCTGGTGCTGGCCGAGCGCCGCAAGGCGGCCACGCAGGGCAACCTCGCAGCGGAAGCATCGCTGTTTGCCGAAGGCGAGCCGCTGAATGACAGCCCCGAGTACCGCCGTAACCTGGTCGAGCGGGTGCGCACATCGCGCGATCCGGAGGCCTTCATGGCCATTGCACCGGGCATGGGCGTGCGCGCGGCGGGCGACCAGGCGCTCACTGGCCTGGTGGCGGGTGAACAGCTCAGTGAACTGGCGTGGCGGGTTGCGGCCTGCGAGCTCGGTCTACCGTGTGGTGCCGACAGCGTGCTGGTCAACAGTTTTTGCGCGAATGGAGGGATCTGTTCGCAGGATGGGACGCAGGATTTCCGGGATTTCGTGTATGACGCTGCGGTTTCGCGGCAAGGTGCGGGGAAAATGAAGCAGTGGATCAAGCGATTGGTTGGAAAGAGGGGCGGGCAATGAACTACCGTCGATTCCTGCATGGGGCCAAGTTCTGGTTCTGGGTGGCACTGTTCGTGGCCTATTCGGCCGGCGCGGTCGGGCTGTTGATGATCGACACCTATGAAGATCGTTACCGGCATCTGTCGAAAGTGGAACTGACCACGGTGAAGGCGCAGGAAGATGTGCGCCGCGTGGGTGCCAGCCAGGTCGCTGCGGTCTATCGCGCGCAGAGCGGCATGCCGTTTGCTTCGTTGCCGGCAGGCAGTACCTTCCAGGTGGTGTGGCCCGATGGGTCCACTGAGACGATGGTGATCGTCGACCCGAGCTCGCCCAATGGTGTTCGCCCGCTGGCGAATTCGCAGATCCCGGCCGAAGCTGCCGACAAGCGCTGATGCACCTGCCGTAGAGCCGAGCCCGGCTCCGCGGCAATGGAAAAAGGGCGGGGATATCCCCGCCCTTTTCATGTCCAGTACCTGCTGCCGATCAGGTCAGTGCGATCGGCTTGTTCTTGCGCTCGGCAAGACGCTTTTCCAGGTAGTGAATGTTCTGGCCACCGGCCTGGAAGCCCTTGTCGCGCATGATCCGCTGCTGCAGGGCGATGTTGGTCTTGATGCCGTCGACCACCATCTCGCTCAGCGCCACCCGCATGCGGGCGATGGCAGTTTCGCGGTCCGGGCCGTGCACGATCAGCTTGCCGATCATCGAGTCGTAATTCGACGGCACGCGGTAGCCACTGTAGATGTGGGTATCCACGCGCACGCCGGGGCCACCCGGCGGATGGAAGCCGGTGATGGTGCCCGGGCTCGGCACGAAGGTCTCGGCGTCTTCGGCGTTGATGCGGCACTCGATCGCGTGGCCGGTCAGCACCACGTCGCTCTGCTTGATCGACAGCTTCTGGCCGGCGGCGATCTTCAGCTGCTCGGCCACCAGGTCGATGCCGGTGACCATTTCGGTGACCGGATGTTCCACCTGGATGCGGGTGTTCATCTCGATGAAGTAGAAGCGGCCGTCTTCGTACAGGAACTCGAAGGTGCCGGCGCCGCGGTAGCCGATGCGCACGCAGGCTTCGGTGCAGACCTTGCCGATCTGCTCGCGCTGTTCGGCGGTGATGCCCGGTGCCGGCGCTTCTTCCACCACCTTCTGGTGGCGGCGCTGCATCGAGCAGTCGCGCTCACCCAGGTGGATGGCGTTGCCCTGGCCGTCGGCCAGCACCTGGATTTCCACGTGGCGCGGGTTCTCCAGGAACTTCTCCATGTAGACCTCGCCATTGCCGAACGCGGCCTTGGCCTCGCTCTTGGTGGTTTCGATCGAGGTCTTCAACGAGGCCTCGGCATGCACCACGCGCATGCCGCGACCGCCACCGCCACCGGCCGCCTTGATGATGACCGGGTAGCCGATCTCACGGGCGATCTTGGTGTTGGCGACGATGTCATCGCCCAGCGGGCCGCCCGAACCGGGCACACACGGCACGCCGGCCGACTTCATCGCGCGGATGGCTTCGACCTTGTCGCCCATCATGCGGATGGTGTCAGCCTTGGGGCCGATGAAGATGAAGCCGGATTCTTCCACGCGCTCGGCGAAGTCGGCGTTCTCCGACAGGAAGCCGTAACCGGGATGGATCGCCTGCGCGTCGGTGACTTCAGCGGCGGCAATCAGCGCCGGAATGTTGAGGTAGCTCTGCGGCGACGGCGCCGGGCCGATGCAGACCGACTCGTCGGCCATGGCCACATGCTTGAGGTTGCGGTCGACCGTGGAATGCACGGCCACCGTGCGGATGCCAAGGGTGTGGCACGCGCGCAGGATGCGCAGCGCGATCTCCCCTCGGTTGGCGATGACGACTTTGTCGAGCATGGCGTGCCCCTCAGCCGATCACGAACAGCGGCTGGTCGAATTCCACCGGCTGGCCGTTCTCGCCGAGGATGGCGACGATGGTGCCGGACGTGTCGGCTTCGATCGGGTTGAACATCTTCATTGCTTCGATGATGGCCAGGGTCTCGCCTTCCTTGACCTGCTGCCCAACGGTGACGAAGGCCGGCTTGTCCGGTGCGGACGACGCGTAGAAGGTGCCGACCATCGGCGAGCGCAGCACGTGGCCTTCCGGCAGTGCCGGGCCCGGCTTGGCGGTGCCGCCGGTGGAGGCTTCGGTCGGCGACTGCATCGGCATCGCCTGCGGTGCCGGGGCGGCCGGAGCGGCGTACACCGGGGCGGCGACCGGGGCGGCATAGCCGGCCACCGGGGCACGCGACAGGCGCACCGACTCTTCGCCTTCCTTGATTTCGATTTCAGCCAGGTTCGACTCTTCCAGCAGGTCGATCAGCTTCTTGATTTTGCGCAGATCCATGAGGGCCTCTTTGGTTTCTATCTAGGTGAGGAGAGCGCCGTGGGCGCCCGGGTCGACAATCAGGTGGCGGATACCCGCAGCAGCGCCGCGTCCATCGCGTAGCGGTAGCTGTCGGCACCGAAGCCGCACACCACGCCCACCGCCTTGTCACTGAAGTAGCTGTGCTGGCGGAACGGTTCGCGGGTATGCGGGTTGGACAGGTGGATCTCGATGAACGGCACCGCCACCGCGGCCAGCGCATCGCGCAGGGCAACCGAGGTGTGGGTGAAGGCGGCGGGGTTGATCAGGATGAAAGCGGTTCCGTCGTCGCGTGCGGCCTGCACGCGGTCCACCAGCACGTGCTCGGCATTGGACTGCAGGCTCTCCACCGCATGTCCGGCGGCCGATGCCTGGCTGGCCAGGGCCTGGTCGATGTCGGCCAGCGTGGTGTGGCCGTAGACCTCCGGCTCGCGTGTGCCGAGCAGGTTGAGGTTGGGGCCGTGCAGGACCAGCAGCTTCGCCATGGGATCCGGAAGACGGGAAAGGGCGGCAGTCTGGCGGAACCGGCGGATGCTGTCCAGTTCGGCGAAGTTTGCAGCGTTTCAATCGAACGTTTGAAATCTGCCGGAGCGCTTGTGGCCGTATGGCGGGCCCTGGATCAAGGCGCGCTGAATGGCTCGCAGGGCGGGGATGCTTGCACGTAGGCCGACGATGGCGGCAGGCATGGGCAGGCTGATGCTGCCATGGGCGGTGCTGCGGTAGATCCACGCCACGCGCGGATGAGGCTACCGGTCAGTAGATCCACGCCACGGGTGGATGATGGGCCTCCGGTCGGTAGATCCACGCCATGGGTGGATGAAGGACGTTCGGTACGTAGCACGCTACGCACCCACCGAGGGGCAGCCCAAGGTGCGCCGCACACCTACTGCCCCCCGCCACGCCCCCGCTCACGTCTCCAGCGGCACCGTCGGCACCACATTCGGAAACACCTCTTCCAGCGGTTCCCGTTCTCCAGGCTTCGGTGCCGGCCAGTTGTAGGCATTCACCGGCTGCGCGCGGTTTACCCACAACGCGTAATACAGGTGGTCGGCGCGGCCATCACCGGTATTGGGGTGGATCAGGATGGTCAGGCCCAGGCTGTTGAGCTGCAGCCAGGGCACCAGCACCGGCAGCAGGTCGTTGGTGAAGCCGAAGTAGAACGACGGGGTGACGTGCGGCCCGCGTGGTTCCAGGTTCCAGTTGCCCAGCTCCACCGGGAAGCGCTCGGCCGCCCAGCGCCGCAGCAGCGCAGCCTTCTCGAAGCTGTCCTCGTCGAAGTAGATGTGCGCGTGATAGCTCTTGATGTCGGTGTAGGCGCGTGGGGTCACGGGCAGGGTGGCCTCGCCGGGACGCACGCTGGCCGGGCGCGGGGTCGGTTCGCTGGCCGTGGCCTGGCCCCAGGGGCTGCGCCCTTCTGGTGCTGGCGGCACGATGGCACGGAAGCCGGGGCGGCCAGGCTCGGTGGTGTTCACCGCGTCGTTGCCGCGCGGTGCTGCGGCGGCCGTCGATGCACTGGCCAGGCCGCCAGCGGCCAGACCCGCCGAAGCGATCAGGCGGCGCCGCGCCGGCGACAGCAGGTCGGCCCAGTGGGCGTCATCATCGCCGGCGTCGGTGAGGGTCTGCGGGTCCGGGTGCATGAAGGGCTCCGTGGCGGCATCGTGTGGGCAGGCAAGCACGCTCGGGCACCCGCATCCACAGCGTCCAATAAGCAGGGGGCATCACCTCATGCAGGTGCGCCCCGTTGTCGTTGAGCGTGGCCGCTGGGCGGGCTAGGGTGCAGGTCTGCCGCCCGGAGCCCTTCCATGATCTCGCCCGATGCCGACACACAGCAAAAGCGCGCGTTCTTCCGCCAGCTGCACGCGCAGGGTTGCTTCGTGCTGCCCAACCCGTGGGATGTGGGCAGTGCCCGCTACCTGCAGCGGCAGGGCTTCCAGGCACTGGCCACCACCAGTGCCGGCTGCGCTTGGAGCGAAGGACGTCCGGACGGAGCGGTTTCGCTGCAGGCCACGCTGGCGCATCTGCGCGTGATGGCGGCAGCGACCCCATTGCCGTTGAATGCCGACTTCGGTGATGGCTTCGGCGCCACGCCGCAGGCGGTGCAGGAGGCGGTGGCCGCGGCGATCGACACCGGCATTGCGGCATTGTCGATCGAGGATGCCAGCGGCGTGGCCGATGCACCGCTGCGTCCGATCGACCAGGCGGTCGAGCGCCTGCGCGCTGCCCGTGCAGCCATCGACCGCGCGGGTGGCGACGTGCTGCTGGTCGGCCGCGCCGAGAACTTCTTCGTTGGCGTGCCGGATCTGCAGGACACCCTGCAGCGCCTGCGTGCCTACGCAGAGGCCGGTGCCGACGTGCTGTATGCACCTGGCATCAGCACGCGCGAGCAGATCAGCGCGGTGGTCGCCGCTGCCGGGTCGAAGCCGGTGAACCTGCTGGTCGGTGGACCGACACCGCTGCGCCTGCAGGACATTGCCGCGCTCGGCATTCGCCGGGTGAGCCTGGGCGGCGCACTCGCCCGTGCCGCGTGGGGCGGGCTGATGCAGGCGACCCAGCCGATCGTGCAGGACGGACGCTTCGATGGGCTGCAGCAGGCGGCGTCGGGCACGGCCTTGAACGCCCTGTTCCGCTGACGGAAACCCCGGCACTGGCCCAGGCCAGCAGACGGCAGTAGATCCACGCCATGCGTGGATGGATGCGCCTGCGATTACAGCGCCTGCATCCCGCCCTTGGGCAGCGTCACGCCAGGCTCCAGCGCCGGCAGCAGTTGCCGCAGCAGCGCGGGGTTGTCCAGCAGTGCAGCGCCGTCAATGAAACTCCATCGGGTTGTGCCGACGCGGCGCACGGCGAGCATGAACGAGGTGCTGCGCATCGGCGCCTCGCGCACGCGCAGCAGCGATTGGCGTGGCACGAAGCAGACTTCTTCATCACCGGCTGCATAGGTGCGGCCCGGCACACCGGCCTCGTCGCTGATGATGGTGACCCCGGCCTTGCGCAGCTCTTTCAGGGTGTCGCGGGTCATCCGCGCATAGGCCTCATCGCCCCCGGCCAGGCGCTTCAGGCTGGGATGGGTGCGGGCGATGATCAGCTCGGCATCGCCGCGGGCGAATGCGCCCATCATCGCCTGCACGTCCTGGCGCAGGGCCGCCGACTCGTCGGCGCTGAGTACGCCGGCCCGCGCCGCCGGGGCCATCGCGGCCAGCAGCAGGAGCAACAGGGGAACAAGCAGGTATCGGCGCATCGGCGGGTGTCTCACAGGGCACCGCCGCACTATACGGTGGATGCGAAAACAGCGTCCCATCGATGGCGCTGGTATCCCGAAAATCACTACTTACTATCGGTAGGGAGTGATTTCTGGAGACCCCCCATGCACAGCCTCATTGTCATCGCCCACCCTGAACCCGGTTCGCTGACCCATGCGATGGCGCATCGCATCGGCGACGCCATCACTGCTGCCGACGCCGGCAACACCGTGGCCTACGCCGATCTGATGGCCGAAGGCTTCGATCCACGCTTCAACGCCCAGGACCAGGCTTTGTTCCGCAGCACTGGCGCGGTACCGGCCGACATCGCCGCCGAGCACGCACGGCTGGAGGCGACCGATGCACTGGTGCTGGTGTTCCCGTTGTACTGGTGGTCGTTCCCGGCACTGCTGAAGGGCTGGATCGACCGGGTCTTCACCAACGAATGGGCCTACGCACAGGATGCGCAGGGCAAGCTGGTGAAGAAGCTGCAGCGCCTGAACGTGCATCTGGTGGGGCTGGGCGGCGCCGATGCAGCGATGGTTGAACGTCGTGGCTACGATGCGGCGATGAAGACGCAGATCGACATGGGCATCTTCGACTACTGCGGCGCGCGCGTGCTGACGTCCGACCTGCTGCTGGATGCCGATACCGGTGCGGCCGGAACGCATCTGCAGACCGCGCTGGCGATCGGCCGTAAAATAGGCACCCCGATGCGCTGATCGCCGTGTTCCGCCGATGCCTGCCAACGCCGCTCCCACGCGCCGCCGATTGACCCGCGAGCAACGCGCCCGCCAGTTGCTGGACGTGGCCTGGGCGCTGGTTGGCGAAGAAGGCACCGACGCGTTGACGCTGGGTCGGCTGGCCGAGGCGGCGGGCGTGACCAAGCCGGTGGCCTACGATCACTTCGTGACCCGCAACGGCCTGCTGGCCGCGCTCTACGATGACTATGACGGGCGCCAGACGGTGGTATTCCACGAGCGCATCGGCCGCGCCCGCGCGCAGCTGGCCGACCGTGCGGCGGCCATCGCCTCCGGCTACATCGACTGCATCCTCAGCCAGGGCAGTGAAGTGCAGGGCATCCTCGCCGCGCTGGTAGGAGCGCCGGAACTGCACGAGGTGCGGCGGCGTTACCAGCAGGACTTCATCGACAACTGCGACGTATGGCTGGGTCCGTTTGCCGCCGATGGCACGGTGCCCCTTGCTGGGCGCTGGGCGATTCTCGGTGCGGCTGAAGCCCTGTCCGAAGCCGTGGCGGCAGGCGCGCTGGACAAGACCAACGCCGAGGCCGAGCTGCAGCGGCTGATCGTGGCGACGGTCAAGCGGCGTTGAGCGGCTTCGGGCGTCAGGCCCCGGCGGTGGTGCTGGCCATCTTGGCGAATCCTGCCGCCAGCTGATCGCGCACCAGTGCGTCGCGCGCGTCACGGCTTTCAGAACCCAATACCACGGTGATCAGGCGTACCGGCTGATCCCGCCCGGGCACTGCCCGGCATGCGGTGGCGGCCAGGCAGAAGCCTGCTGCCTGGGTGTAGCCGGTCTTCAAGCCATCCACGCCGTCATCGCCAAGCAACGCGTTCTGGTTGTTGCGGCTGAAGCTGCCATGCACGAACGCGCGCTGCGCGGTGATTGCCCGTATCTGCGGATGGTCATTCAGCAGGCAGGCGGCCAGCACTGCCATGTCGCGCGCGCTGGATGCATGGCGCGGCGTGGTGATGCCGGAGACGCTGGCGAACCAGCTGCTGCGCAGGCCGAGCTGGCGTGCGTGCCGGTTCATGCGCTCCAGGAACGCAGGCTGCGATCCGTCCAGGTGGCGCGCGATGGCCAGCGCCGCGTCATTGCCGGAGACGATCATCAACCCTTCCAGCAGGCGCGCGAGCGTGACCGTTTCGCCGGGCACCAGGCCCATGCGCGTTTCATCGTCGGCGACCGCATGCACGTCGTCGGCGGCGATGGTGACTTCGTCGCGCCACGAGCGCCCGCGCTCCTCGACACATTCGTAAGCCGCGTAGGCGGTCATCAGCTTGGTCAGCGAGGCCGGCTGCCTGGCGATATCCGCGTTGTGCTGGTGAATCACCGCGAAAGTTGCCGCATCGAGGGTGATGGACGACAGCGGTGCACGCGCAGGAGCAGGAGACGGCATGGAAGCGACGATGGCAGTGGGAACCCAGGAGGATAGTGTGCGGCGGCTGCACGAAGCTGAAATATTGAAACGATATAACGTATCGCCATTGTGGGCCGCCGATGGCCCGACGGGACATCCGATGACTGCACGCATTCCACGCCGCTGGCTTCATTTTTCGTTGCTGCTCGCGCTGGCCGCACTTGGCGGCTGCCAGCCCAACCTGCGCGCCGAGGCTGTTTCCACCGCCGAAGCCGGTCCGCTCAATGTGATCGTGATGATCAACGACGGTGCCGGCTGGGGTACCTGGGACGCCGCCGCCTACTGGCAGTACGGCAGCCGTGAAGGCGCACCCTATGCGGATTTCCCACTGCGCCTGGCGGTGACCACCTTTCCGTTGAACGCGAGCAGCCAGCCGACCGGTGACAACGCGCAGACGCTTGGCTACGACCCGGGCAAGGCCTGGGATGACGCGCCGGTTCCTGCGCAGGACCTGCCCTTTGCGGGCTACCAGTACCTGGCCGCGGTGGCTACCGACAGTGCGGCGGCGGGCACTGCGCTGTCCTCGGGGATCAAGACCTACAACAACGCCATCAACTTCAACAACGATGGCCAGCCGGTCGAGTTCAATACGCTGCGCGCCAAGCGCCTGGGCATGGCCACCGGCGTGGTCACCTCGGTGCCGTTCGCGCATGCCACGCCGGCCGCGTTCGCGGCGCAGAACGAATCGCGCAGCAACTATCACGCCATCGCACACCAGATGCTGGCGCAGGGCCACATGGACCTGGTGATGGGCACGGGTGGCCCGGGCTACAGCGTCGACGGCCGCGCCTGCCATGAAGGTGCGGACGCCGCGAAGGCGGAGGGCTGTGCGAATCCATGGGAGTGGGTGTCGCAGCAGGATTGGCAGCAGCTGGAAGCGGGCAGCACCATCGGCGGCAATCCGGCGGGACCGTGGCGCCTGATCCGCAGCAAGGAAGCGTTCGCCGCACTGGCGCAGGGACGGTTGCCGGCCGACCGGCCGCTGATCGGTGTACCGCGCGTGGCCAACACACTGCAGCAGGCGCGCCAGCTGCAGGTGCTGGGCAAGGATGCAGGCACGCCCTCGGGAGTGAGGAAGATCGACAGCGTGCCCGATCTGGCGACCATGACGCGTGGCGCACTGCAGTTCCTGCAGCAGCGCTCGTCCAAGGGGCTGTACCTGATGGTGGAAGGCGGCGCCACCGACTGGGCCGCACATACCAGTGCGTGCGGCACCGAATGGCATTACGGCCAGTGCAGCGATCAGCCGCAGTATGGCCGGCTGATCGAAGAGACCGTGGAGTTCAATGACGCGGTGGCGGCGGTGGTCGACTGGATCGAGCGCAACGGTGGCTGGGAGCGCAACCTGTTGATCGTCACCACCGACCACGACAACAGCATGCCGATGGGCCCGGATGCACAGAACGTGGCTTTCGCGCCGGTACGCAACAACGGTCGCGGCCGCATGCCCGGAATCAGCTTCCGCCCCACCGGCAACCACTCCAACGCGCTGGTGCCGCTGTGGGCCAGGGGCGCCGGCGCGGAGCTGCTGGGCAAGCGCGTGCGGGGCGTCGATGCCGGCTACCGTCAGCACGTGCGCTGGAACGACGGCAGCTACATCGACAATACCGACGTGGCTGCCGCAGTGCAGGAAGCGCTGCAGCGTCCACGGTAACGCCCGGTTGCACGCGGACTGTTGTCGAGGCAGCCTGCGCACATGCAGTCGGATATCCGCATCGACGGTCGTGTCTTCGCCTACGTCTTCCCCTGTGCGTGGGAAGACTACGCGAAGATTGGTTTCTCACGTGATCCGCTTGGGCGCATCAGCGCATTGCACCGGCGTTGGTTCGAGTTCTTCGATCTCGACGCCGGTGCGCTGGTGGAAGCGGAAAGCGAGCGCGATGCGCGGGATCTGGAGCTGCAGCTGCGTTCGCCGTTCAAGGCGAACCGCGCGCCGGCGCCGATGACGGTCCAGGACAAGGCTGGAGGCCGCACCGAATGGGTACGTGGTGCCAACCACGCTTTGTCGCTTGCGGTTGCCGGCCTGGGCGAACAGGGCTATCGCTGCTATCCACTGAAGGGGTGGCTGCGAGCCGCCCTTCGCCTGCGCATGGACCGGCTGCACGACTGGGCTGCGGTGCAGCTTCCCGAAGAGGAAGGCCTGCGGATTCCCGGTGGCCCCGGCGAGGGCGCGCTGCGTGACACTCTCGACGGTTGTCGGGCATTGGACATCGATCCGATCCCATGGCTGCCTGAGCACGTCCAACGCTGGTATGCAGGTTGAGGAGCGTTCAACGGGTTCGCGGCGGCTGAACCGGCACGGCCGGTTGCCGCGCGCACTGCGGGGCAGGTGTGGACGGGCTGGCCAGCTGGCGTGCCAGCTCGGCGCTGGCCACGTGGCCCTGCAGGAACAACAAGCCGCCGAAGATGTTCATGAGCGTGCCTCCACTTGAGTGGATTGCACGATACGAGCAGCATGGACGGGCAAAAAGCGACATTTCCGCAAGCATGACTTGAGAGAATTTCAAGCCTTATGTCCCGCCCTCCGCTCCATGCCCTCCAAGGCTTCGTGGCTGCCGCTCGGCTTGGCAACCTGTCGCGCGCGGCGGCGTCGATGAACCTGACCGTCAGCGCGCTCAGCCACCAGATGAGGCAGCTGGAAGAACGGCTCGGGCAGCCGCTGCTGATCCGCCAGCCGCGTGGTATCACCCTTACCCTTGAGGGGCAGCGCCTGCTCGAGCAGGTGGGGCCGCATCTGGATGCGATAAACGAAGCCTTCCAGCCCTATGCCGCGCGTGCCGAGCACGTGCTGACGATCAGTGCGGTGCCATCGATGGCATCGGCCTGGCTGGTGCCGCGCCTGGGTCACTTCGTGGCTGAGCACCCGCAGATCGAGATCAACCTGCAGTCGAGTGAGCGCCTGATTGATTTCGAGCGGCAGCGCCAGTTCGACGCCGCGCTGCGGCTGGGCAGCGGGCAATGGCCGGGCCTGGTGGTGGAACCGCTGTTCGACGAGTGGCTGGTGCCGATGGCGAGCCCCGCGCTGATCGAGCGCATGGGGGGCATCGACCGTGTACCGCTGACCCAGTGGCCGCTGCTCGGTGATCCCGACGGCGCGTGGGGCGCCTGGTTCGCGTTGAGCGGGCAGAGCCCGCCATCGCGCTTCGTGGCGGTGCTGGATGATTCGGAGGCGCACCATCGCGCCGCACTGGATGGCGTAGGCGTGGCCCTTGGCCGGGTGACCCGGGCACGCCTGCTGCTGGAATCCGGCCAGCTGGTCGCGCTGTCCAGCCAGCGCCTGAAGACGGCGTGGCCGCATTGGCTGGTGTACCCGCAGCGCTCGGCCAGCCATCGCGGCTTCCTCGCGTTCCGCGACTGGCTGCATGCGCAGGCCGCCGAGCATGTGCAGCACATGGCGGACGCGCATCTGTAACGCCGCGCGGTGCTCGATCTCGACTCTACAGTCACTGCACCAGGGTGACCGCCTGCCCGGCACGCGCGAACGCTTCCTCCAGCAACGGGCCCGCCTTGATCGCTTCCACTTCCTCAAACAGCGCCCGCAGCGCATCGGCGGGGCGTGAGGCCGGTGCCGCCACTGCCTGCTGGATCGCGGTGAAGCGATCGGCCAGCACCCGATGGCCGGGATGTGCCTTCGCCCAGGCCGCCAGCGGCTGGCGTACACCGGCGGCGGCATCCAGGCCGTGCTGGTCGAACAGGGCGATGGCCGCTGCCGAGGTGTCCGCCCGCTCGATCGTGGCATGGCGCAGTTCCCGGCTCAGGAACAGGTCATAGGCCGCGCCACGCCCCACCGCGATGCGCAGTCCGTCGCGGTCGAGGTCGGCCACTTGCTGCGCCGGGCTGTCTTCGCGCACCAGGTAAGTGCCTTCGATCTCCACATACGGAGCGCTGAAGGCGATGCGGTCGGCACGCGCCGGATCGATCGCCAGGAAGGCCAGATCCCAGCCGTCTTCGCCCGCTGCGGCGACCACCGAGGCTGCGGCACCGTGGCAGGTGAAGCGTGCCTGCACCCCCATCCGTTGCGCCAACGCGGTAGCCAGTTCCAGCGAGGGGCCGCGCGGTGAGCGCGCGTCGCCCTGTGCCAGCACCGGGTTGCCCAGGTTGATCGCCACGCGCAGGAAACCGTGCGGTGCCAGCGTACGTCGGTGGTCGGCCAGGGACATGCAGGACTCCACGGGGCAGGGGAGACCCAGCATGCCAACAACGCTGTCCGCGTGGCGTGGACTCAGCCGCGCGCGGCGAAGGTGCCGTGGAAGCCCAGTGGCACCGCATACGGCAGCCACGCCTGGGCCAGCGGACCGTCATCCACATGGCGCGCATCCAGCACGGCCAGACCGCTGCGCTGGTTCACCGGATCGAGCAGGGTGCCGATCAGCCAGCCGTCATCGGCGTTGCGGCTGCGCGGGCGCGGTACGAACACATGCTCTTCGGCCATGATGTCCGCCCCGTAGTTCCAGAGCTGGCGGCGTCCGTGCTCGATCTCGAACGCGGCCACCGCGTTGAAGTACGGCGCAGTGGCCGTGCCGTCGATGGTCGGCGCATACAGCCGTGCGCCACGTGTGTTCGCCGAGCGCGGGTCGAACAACGGGAACTCCACGGCGCTGATGCCCAACGTCTGCCAGCGGGCCTGTCCACGACGCAGGTCCAGATGCAGCTCGACCAGGCTGGCGCCACTGTTGGCCGCGTGTGCGCCATCACCGGCCATCGCTTCCTTCATCGGCGAGCGCGCCTCATTGATGTCGTCGTGGCGCACTGCGCGCAGCACGATGCCGCCATCGCGGGTGAACGCGTCGCCGAAGTGGTAGATCGCCGCGAACGGGGCCTCGAACCATTGCGCCTTGTCCGGGGCATACTTGGCGACCACCGCGATGCGCACCGGACGCTGCGGTGCGAACTGCATGCGCTCGAAGAAGCTGCCACCTGCGCCGGTGAAATCGAACGGCATCATCACGAACACCAGGTGCTGGTCGGTCATCGCGAAGGCATGCAGGTAGCCATGCTCGGGTGTTTCGATCACATTGGCGCTGCGCAGCTGGCCGTCCGCACCGATGTGCCAGACCAGGAGGCCATGGCCCCCCATCAGGCTGATCGAGCCGAAGTTCCAGAGGCTGCCGTCGTGGTCGGTCAGCGGGTGCGCCGAGAACGGCAGCGCCGCCAGGTCCGGACGCCAGGTGACAGGGCCAAGCGTCTGCAGCGAATCCTGGTCCACTTCGAACGCCGAACCGGATTCGCACAGGGCGAACAGGCGGCCATTGATCATCGTCACCGAGGTGTTGGCCACGTTGGCACCATCGTTGTTGCGTACCGCCAGCGCACCGGGAACGCTGGTGCCGGCGGCCGGATATTGGAAGCGGCCGGCCTTCTGTTCACGGGTGAATTTCGGCGTGGCGACCATGCGCCCGTGATGGGTCAGGCTGCCATCACCATTGAAGCGCCAGCCATGCACCATGCCGTCGCCGTCGAACCAGTGGTCGTAGCGGAAGCCATCGCGCTCGGTCCACGCCGGACCGTTGCGGTACAGCGTGCCAGCCAGGCCTGACGGCAGCTTTCCCTGCAACTGCACGGTGGCCGGGCCGAGGCTTTCGCTGCCGACGCTGCGCCAGCCGAGCAGCCACGGGTGTTCCTGCATGCCCTGCGCGAACCGCGCCGGGTCGCCGGCGAAGGCGGGAGCGCTGCGCAGCGCGGTGGTGCCCAGGGCCAGACAGGCACTGCTGCTGAGCAGGGTACGAAGGAAGCGGCGACGGTCCATGGTGGCCTCGGGTCTGGATGCAGGAATCAGCGCAGGGTGATGTCGATGGCGGTGCCGGCGGCCGGTACGTCGACGCGCGCCTCGTCGAAGGTCGGCTTGCGCATCACCTGCGGATTGTTGCTGAAGCCGTAGCCCTCCACCGGCATGCCGACCAGGTTGGTGTCGAGCTTGCCGTTGTCGTTCTCGTCGTGGGTGAGCAGCACGGCATAGCTGCCGGCCGGAACGCCCTTGAACGTGAAGTGGGCGCTGTCGCCGCTGGGCGCCGCCTGCTGGGCCTGCACGGGCCTGGCCTTGCCGTCCCAGGCGGCGGCGCTGTCGACCAGCGCAACGCGCAGGGTGCCGGTCTGCACACGGACGTCGTGCACGGTCACGGCCAGGTCGGCGGCGTGGGCACTGCCGGCCAGGGCCAGGGCAGTCAGGGCGGTGCTGAGCAGGGCGGTGCGGATCATGGCAGTGGCTCCGGAAGTGTGTGGCGGTGTGGCGCCAGTCTGCGTGCGGCGCTGCACCGGGTTCAGGGCCAGTGGTCATCGATTCGACGTGCCAGAAGTCACTTTCGGCGCCAGACCCATTGCCGCCGGCGTGTGCGGCGGTCAGCATCTGGCCATGCCCAGCCTGTTCCGCCATCTGTTGCGTCCCCTCAGCCTCGCCGGCCTGGCCACCGTGCTGGTGGTGGGCCTGTCATTCGCGGTGCAGCGCAACGGTGCCGGGCTGAGCCTGCTGCTGCTTGCCGTGTTCCTGCTGCTGTTCGTGGTGCACGGCTGGGCGTCGGTGCCATCCCGCGTGCGCGCTGTCGCGGCGGTGTTGCAGGCGTTGCTGGCGGTCGTGCTGGTTGCGCTGCAGCCGCGTACCGGCACCGCACCGGTACTGCTGGTGGTGCTGGTGGCGCAGCTGGCCGAGCATTGGCCACCGCGCTTCGTGCTCGCTGTTGCACTGCTGGCCAACCTCGCCATGTATCTCGTGCTGCGCCACAGCGGCTTCAGCCAGCCGCTGCTGGTGGTGCTGCTCTATGGCGGCTTCCAGGCCTTCGCCGCACTGACCGCACACTATGCCCGCAGCACGGCGCTGGCCCGCGATGACCTGGCCCGCGTCAATGCCGACCTGCTGGCTACCCGCGCGCTGCTGGCCGACAGTGCACGCGACGCCGAGCGCCTGCGCCTGGCCCGCGAACTGCACGATGTGGCCGGGCACAAGCTCACCGCGATGCGCTTGAACCTGCGTGCCCTTGCGGCCGACCCTGTGCTGGCCAAGCGCGAAGGATTGGTGCTGGCCGAGCAGCTGTCCGGCGAGTTGCTGGCCGACATCCGCCAGGTGGTGCAATCGATGCGCGATGATCGCGGCCTCGATCTGGCCACCGCATTGCACGCGCTGGCCGCGCCGTTCCCGCGCCCGAAGCTGCAGCTGCAGATCGGCGAGTGCGTGCGCGTGGTTGACCCGCTGATGGCCGAGACCGTGCTGCGCCTGGTACAGGAAGCGCTGACCAATGCCGCCCGGCATGGCAACGCAGACACCGTATGGCTGACGATCAACGAGGAGGATTCCCGGTTGCGTATCGACATCCGTGACGACGGCCAGCGCGCCGAGCGTATCCGCGAGGGCAACGGCATCGCCGGCATGCGTGAGCGCCTGGCCGCAGTGCGTGGCCAGTTGGAACTGGCCCGCACCGCACAGGGCGGCATGCACCTGACCGCCTGGGTGCCGGCATGAACGGCAGCGCGATCCGTGTTGCCCTGGCCGACGACCAGGCGCTGGTCCGCGCCGGGCTGCGTGCGTTGTTGCAGGGGTTGGGCGTGGACGTGGCGCTGGAGGCCGAGGAGGGCCAGGCGTTGCTGGACGCGCTGTCCACCCAGCGCGTGGATGTTGTGCTCAGTGACATCCGCATGCCCGGGATGGACGGCATCGAAGCAGTGCGCCAGCTGCGCGCGCGCGGCGATGCCACGCCGTGGCTGCTGCTGACGACCTTTGATGAAAGTGATCTGCTGCTGCGTGCCAGCGAGGCCGGCGCACAGGGCTTCCTGCTCAAGGACGCCGCACCCGCAGACCTGCGCGAGGCGATCGAGCGCGTCGCCGCAGGTGAAACCCTGCTGCTGCCGGTCAGCACCGAGCCGGTACGCGCCCGCTACCGCTTCCACGATGAAGCACCGCCCACCGATACCTTCGGGGAACGCGAGGTGGCGATCCTGCGCTTGCTGGCCGGTGGCTACAGCAACAAGGAGATCGCGCGCAGCCTGTTCCTGGCCGAGGGCACGGTGAAGAACTACGTGTCCGCCATACTCGACAAGCTGGGCACCCGCGATCGCACCCGTGCGGTGCTGAAGGCGATTACCCTGCGCATCATCTGAGTGGACCGAGCAAGGAGTGCCAGTGAACCCGATCCTGCATGTGGAAATCCCGGCCAGTGACCTGGACCGTGCCATCACGTTCTACCAGCGGTGGCTGCAGGTCGCGGTGGACGAACCTGTGGTGCTGCACGACTGCCGGATGGCCTACCTGCCGTTCTCCGATGAGGCCGCCGGTGCCAGCATTGCGCTGGTGCTCGGCGCGGACTACCGGCCTTCCGAACAGGGGGCGCGCGTCTACATCGGCGTCGATGACCTGGATGCGAGCCTGGAGCGAGCACTGCAAGCGGGCGCCGAGCTGTGCTTCGGACCCGCCGATGCGGGCGACTGGCGCGTGGCCGAGATCCGCGACAGCGAAGGCAACCGCATTGCGCTGCAGGCGCGCGCAGCTCTGTAGAGCCGGGACCACGCTCGGCTGCTGTTGGCCCAGCCGCTCCAGCTCAGCCGAGCATGGGCTCGGCCCTACAAGGTCGCGGCGCGCGAGCGCTGCAGCCAGTCATTGATGGCCGGGTCCAGTCGCGGGTCGTCCGGTAGCTGCATGCCGAAGCGCTGTTGCAGCACGGCACGAACATCACCCACATCATGCAGCGGGCGCTTGTCCGGTGCCTGCCCGGGGCGATACTCGGTGTAGTTGCCGCTGCCGATGGTGCGGCGCCAGTCCGGCCCGGTCAGCGACGCGCGCAGCTGCCCGGGGAAACTGGAATCGGGATGGGTGCATACGTACCAGTTGCCCACCACGTTGTCGATCGGTGCCGGCGCCTGCAGGTCGAACCGATACATCGCCCGCCAACCATCGTTGGACTCGGCCGACAGCACGAAATCACCGTCGTCGGGCAGGCGCTGCAGCAGATAGCGTTCGTGCGGCGTGGCCTGCGGCTGCGGATCATGCAGGCGCAGCGGCACGGTCGGGGTCAGGCTGCCGAAACCGGCATCCACCAGCCAGTCGCCGCTGTCTACGTTCACGCGCAGCAGCAGGTGGGTACGCGCGGTCAGTTCGCCGTCCTGGGCGGCCAGCAGTACCCGCGCGCTCAATGGCTGCGCATCGAAGCCCAATGCCTGCAGCAGCGCCAGCAACCCGCCATTGAGTTCGAAGCAGTAACCACCGCGGCGCTCGTCGAGCAGCTTGCGCTGCACGCTGTTCAGGTCGATCGGCACCGCATCGCGCAGCAGGCAGCTGAGGGTCTCGAAGGGCAGCAGTGCGTTGTGGCGCTGCTGCAGCAGGGTCAGGCCGGCCAGAGTCCGCGGTGGCGGCGCATCCAGCTGCAGGCGCTGCAGGTAGCGGGGGACATCGAGCGTCGTCATGGAGACACCGGGCGGGGGAGGGATGTCCACTGTGCTCCCCCAACCGGGGTTGAGGTCAAGCGCGGCGGCCGTGTCATGCCTCCGTCGCCTGCACCCGGTACAAAGGCCGCGTCCACCAGCGATGGGGGGACGCAGACGAAGAAGGCGCTAAAGTTGTCCTGAGTCAGGCCGATACAGGTGCGTCTTTTCGCCTGGAGTCTGTCATGTCGGCCGTTGTCCCCCACCTCCGGTCCCTGCGCACGCGCCTTGCTGCGTTGCACTCGGCGTCCCCCGGGCTGCTGCGCTGGCTGCAGCCACATCGGCTCAGCGTGGCCAACAAGCTCAAGGCCACACTGTGGATCTGCGGCCTGGGCCTGGTGGCGATCGCTGCTGTCTACGCCTGGACTGGCCGTGCCAACGCACTGGCTGCGCGCAGCCAGGCCAGCTACCAGCGCGGCAGCGATCTGGCTGCCAGCCTGTCCACGCGGGTGGCCGAAGCGCGTCGCCTGCAGACCCAGTATGCACGCAGTTTCGATGATGCCGACCGCGCGCAGCTGTTGGCCACGCAGAAGGCGTTGCAGACCGATCTGCAGGCGCTGCGCGCGATGCCGATGGATGCTGGCCGGCGCAAGGCCCTGCAGGCGCTGACCGAAGCCGCCGACGCGTTCTCGCAGGGTGTGGCCGCCCTGTTCGAACGGGTCGACGAGATGGGCCGTGGTGATGCCGGCCTCGCTGCGCAGCTGCAGCAGGCCGCCGACACCCTGCAGCCGCAGGTGGATGTGCAGCAGCGGCCCGCGCTGGCGCTGTCCCTGCAGACGATGCGAAGGCAGGAGGCACTGCTGCTGCTCGACGGTGATTCCACCCACGCCGACCGCGCCAGCGAGGAGAAGCTGCCGTTCGACCTCGCGCTGGCGGGCCTGCCTGCGGATGTGCAGGACACCCTGCGCACCGGGATGGAGGCGTATCAGGCCGCACTGCTGGGGTATACCGCTGCCCGCGTCGGCCTGGATGTGGAAGCGCAGTCGCTGCTGGATACCGCCACGGGCGTAGCGCCGGCGTTGGCCGCATTCCAGCAGGCACAGGTGGCGGCGCTGGCCGGGGCGCAGGCACGCCAGCAGGCCGGCGCGCGCACCATGAGCGTGCTGTTCGCACTGACCCTGCTGCTGGTGGCCGGCGTGCTGATCACCAGCCTGGTGCTGGTGCTGCGTGCGGTGCGCCAGCCGATCCAGGACACCCTGCGTTTCGCCAGCGACATCGCCGACGACCGCCTCGACACCACCCTGCGGGTCTACAACGCCAACGATGAAATCGGCCAGCTGGCCCAGCGCCTGGTCGACATGCAGCAGCGCCTGCGCGCGCGCATCGAGACCGAGCGTGCGGTGGCCCGCGGCAACACCCGCGTGCGCCAGGCATTGGACAGCGCACAGGCCGGCTTGATGGTGATCGATGCCGAAGGCCTGGTGGCGTACGCCAATCCGGCGCTGCTGGAGCAGCTTGCACTCCGGCTTGAAGATCTGGTGGGGAGCGATGCGGTACGCCTGCATCCGGCACTGGCCAGCCTGGCTGGCGTGCGCCAGCGCGAGGAGCGCGAGATCGGTCATGCCGGTGTCCGCTACCAGTTGATCGCCAATGCCATCACCGACGAAGGGCATTTCCTCGGCGTGGCAGTGGAGTGGCGCAGCCGCGCGCTGGAAACGCTGCTGGAAACCGAAGTGGCAGCACTGGTCGATGCCGCCGCACATGGCGACCTGCACGGCCGCATCGCGCTGGAGGGAAAACAGGGCTTCGTGCGCACGTTGTCGACCAGCATCAACCGCCTGCTTGCGACCTTCGAGACCAACCTCGGCGATCTGCAGGCGCTTCTGGCGGCGCTGGCCCGTGGTGACCTCAGCGTGCGCATGGAAGGTGAGCTGCAGGGCGTGTTCGCACGCATGCGCGACGATGCCAACGCCACGGTCGCGCAACTGGGCCGCATCGTCACCCGCATCCAGCAGGCGACGTCCAGCCTCGACACCGGCGTTGGTGAGATCGTTGCCGGGCACCATGATCTGTCGCAGCGTACCGAACAGCAGGCGGCCAACCTGGAAGAGACGGCAGCGTCGATGCACGAGTTGACCGACACCGTTGGCCGCAATGCCGATGCCGCGGGCCGCGCCGATGCCCTGGTGCAGGGGGCGGCCGCGGTGGCCCAGCGCGGTGGCGAGGCCGTCGGCCAGGTGGTCGCGACCATGCATGGCATCAGCGAGGCCTCGCGGCGGATCGGCGACATCACCCAGCTGATCGATGGCATCGCTTTCCAGACCAACATCCTCGCGCTGAATGCCGCGGTGGAAGCCGCGCGTGCAGGTGAGCAGGGCCGCAGCTTCGCCGTGGTGGCTGCGGAAGTGCGCCTGCTGGCCCAGCGCAGTGCCGAAGCGGCCAAGCAGATCAAAGGACTGATCGAGGATTCGGTGGCGCGTGTTGGCCAGGGCAACCAGCAGGCCGAGCAGGCGGGCATCACGATGGGCGAGATCGTTGGCAGCGTGCAGCAGCTGGCCGAGCTGCTGGCCGGTATCCGCAGTGCGTCGCAGGACCAGCATGCCGGCATCGCGCAGGTGAAGCAGACTATCGTGCAGATGGAAGCCAGCACCCAGCGCAACGCCAGCCTGGTGGAAGAGGCTGGTGCCTCCACCGCGCAGATGCAGGCGCAGGTACACGCGCTGACCGAAGCGGTGGGCGCGTTCCAGTTGCAGTCGATGCCACAGGCGCGCGCTGCGGCCTGATCGTGCTCCGGTAGTGCCGGCCGCTGGCCGGCACGCCCCTGATCATGCCGGCCGGCGGCCGGTACTACCCTTGTGGCTCAATACACGTCGCGACGGTAGCGCCCGGTCTCCAGCAGCGTTTCCACTTCTTCATCACCCAGCGCTTCGCGCAGCACCTGGTCCACGCCTTCGGCCATGCCCAGCAGCGAACCGCAGACGTGGATGACCGCACCACGCTGCATCCAGTCGCGCAGGGCATCGGCTGCTGCACGCAGGCGATCCTGCACATAGCCGCCCTCACCATCGCGCGAGAACGCCAGGTCCACCCGCGCGAGATGGCCATCGGCCTGCCACGCTTCGATCTCATCGGCGAACAGGAAGTCGTGCGCGCGCTGGCGTTCGCCGAACAGCAGCCAGTGCCCGTGTTCACCTGCATGCGCGGCTTCGCGCAGCAGGCTGCGCAGGCCCGCGATGCCGGTGCCATTGCCGATCAGCACCATCGGCGCACCGCCAACGCGATGGAAACCGGGGTTGCGGTGCACGCGGGCCACGATGCTGGCACCGACCGGCGCATGCAGCGACAGCCAGCCCGAACCCAGGCCGGTGCGTCCGGTTTCGTCATGGACCAGCCGCACCACAAGTTCGACCGCACCGTCATCCGTACAGGATGCGATGGAGTACTCGCGCCCCGGCAGCAGTGGCAGCCCTGCCAGCCAGAGGCACGCATCCTGCACCGCCAGCGCAGCATCGGCATCGGGCAGCTCGCGCTCGCTGGCCAGCGCCAACAGCGTGCGCGGCTGGCCGTCAATCAGCAGCGGCTGCTGGGGATCCAGCCCATGTGCCTTCAGCACCGCAGCGGCGTGCCGCGCGTTGTGGCGGGGCGCGATGTGCAGGATGTCGCCCGCCTGCCACTGCACATCGGCCGGTGGCGCAAGACGGATGCGCCAGATGGCGCCGCCCACGCTGCCTGGATTGAGGCGGTCACGGCCGAGCAGGCGCCACTCGTGCATCTGCGTCGCGGCCGGCAACACGCTGTCATCGGTGGCGATGCCGGTCAGCGCGCCGAGATGCTGCTGCCACTGGCGCAGCGCCGGTATCGCGGCGGCATCGACATCGATGCGCTCGAACAGCGCACGTGCGCCGTTGCCCAGCAGCCAGCCATCGAATTGGCGGCCAAAGCCGCAGTAATGCGGGTACTGGCGGTCACCCAGGGCGAGCAGGCCGAACTGCAGGCCCGACAGATCGGGCGCTTGTGCCAGCAGCCGTCGCGCAGCGCCCCGTGCCGCATCCGGCGGTTCGCCATCGCCGAAGGTGCTCAGCACGAACAATGCCTGCGCAGTGCGCGCGAGCTGCGGGGCATCGACCCGGGCCAATGGCAGTACCTGCACGCCATGGCCAGCGGCCTGCAGCTGCGCGGCGGCACGCCAGGCCAGCTGCTCGCCCAGCCCGCTCTGGCTGGCATGCACGACCAGCCAAGGTGCGCGGCCATCATCGGTGGCAACCGGCAGCGACCGGCGCAGCCCGCGCGCGGCACGCTGGCTGCGGCGGCGGTCCAGGTACAGCATCCAGCCGGTGATGAAGAACAGGCTCATGGCCAGACTGCTGAGCATCACCACGACACGCCCGGGCATGCCGAAGTAGCTGCCCGAGTGCAATGCGAACACGCTGGTGGCCAGCTGCGCGCCGGCGCCCTGGCGCGCGTAGGGGCGCGAATCGAGGATTGCCCCGCTGGCCGGATCCAGCTGCAGCAGATCATGTGCACGGTCATGGTGGCCACCGCGCTGTGACGGATCGCCAGCCATCACCCGCACGTTGAGCGCCTGGCCAGGCTTTTCCGGCAGGCGCAGGTCGATGTAGCCGGTGTGCACGCCGGGCAGGGCATACAGCTTGGCTTCGACGCGCTCCAGGTTCAGGGCGGCGCCGGTGGCGACCTTGTGCTTGGCGGCCGGTGCGACGCCCAGCAGCGTATTGGCGGCACTGCGATACCAGTCGAAGGACCACCACAGGCCGGTCAGCGCACTCATCAGGTAGATCAGCAGCATCCAGGTGCCGACCACCGAGTGCAGGCTCCACAGGAAGCCGCGGCCGCTGCGTTTCCATTCCACCGCCAGCCAGCTGCGCCAGCGCCACCAGCGCCGCGGCCAGCGCAGGTAAAGACCGGACAGGGTGAAGAACAGCAGCGCGATCGCACAGCTGCCGGTGATCCACTTGCCGCGCTCGCCCGCGGCGAGGTGGCGGTGCAGGTCCTCGACGAAGTCGAAGAACGCCTGCCCACGCAAGGCACTGAAGCGCTCGCCGCTGTACGGGTCGAAGTAGACCCAGTGTTCCTTGCCACCAGCGAAGCGTGCCACCGAAGGCCGCTGCCCGGTGGCGTCCACGCGCAGGCGCTGCAGGGGGCGATCACTGCCGGCCTGCAGCAGCGGCACCAGTTCGCTGAGTTGAAGCGGAAGCTGGCCGTCGGCATGGTGCTCGGCGATTTCGGCGAAGCCGGGGTTGGCCGCGCGCAGCAGTTCGTCCTCGAAGGACAGCACGGCGCCGCTGAGGCCCATCACGGCCAATACGGCACCGGCGGTGATGCCCAGCAGCCAGTGCAGTTGGAACAGGACGTTCTTGAACATGGAAGGAGGAGGGCCTGGAAGGCTGCCGCCCGCATCCTGCGCAACAGCAAATGAGAATTAGTCGCGGAATTCTCCGTGGCGCCCCGGCTGCGGTCAAGCTGGGGGTATCGGCCGGGCGGCGCCCGGCACCCGCGGTAGTGCCGGCCGCTGGCCGGCAACCTCAGAAGCAACAGCCGAAGCAACAGCAGGTTTCCTGTGAAGAGGCGGGGCGGGTCCGGTTGCGGGGGACGGCGCAAGTACGTCCCTGTAGCCTTGGCCGCGGCATCCATGCCGCGGACACCCCCGCAACCGGACCCACCCCGCCTTCGACAGTTTCCTGCGATCTGTCGGAACGGCGTTCTGCTTTGGTAGGTGCCGACCGTTGGTCGGCACGGGGTCTGATTCCGTTCTGAATATCGATATCTGACAGATGTGTCGACCAAGGTCGACACCTACCAACAGCCGCGAAGATCTGTCAGAGGCGGGGCGGTGTCGGAGTGCGGGGTGTCAGCCGCATGGATGCTGCTGCCAAGCTTACAGGGACGTACTTGCAGCGTCCCCGCACTCCGACACCGCCCCGCCATCCCACGGAATGCCCGCTTTGGCTTTGGCTGTTGCCGTTGCATTGAGCAGGGTGCAGGGCTGCAAGCCCTGCAAAAAACACCCTCACTTCACCCAGCTATCGATCTCGCCGTGGGCGAACGGTCCCAGCTTGGCCTTCACCAGCCGCCCCTGCGCATCGAACAGCACGCTGTAGGGCAGCAGGCCCTGTGTATTGCCCAGCTGCACGCTGGCATCGCGCGGCCCCGGGGTCTCGATCACGATCGGATAATCCACCGGTACCCGCTGCAGGAAACCGCGCACGTCCTCCGGCGTATCCAGCGCCAGTCCCAGCACCTGCACACCGTGCTCGCCCTGGATATGTGCGAAACGCGCCAGTTCGGGCATTTCTTCAACGCAGGGCGCGCACCAGCTGGCCCAGACATTGATCAACAGCGGGCGACCGCCAGCGTGCTGGCGCAGGTCCAGCGGCCGGCCTTCAAGATCGGGCAGCGACAGCGCGGGCAGGCTGTCGCCGACCTGCAGGGCAGGTGCCGCAGCCGCCACAGCAGGCGCCGCTGGCATGGCCTCAGGCGCAACCGGCGCAGGAGCCAATCGATGCCCGGCCCACAGGCCGAGGCCGGCGGCCAGCACCGCTGTCCACAGCAGCGCTGGCCGTTGCCACTTCATCGCGCGGTGCGCAGCAGCGCTTCTTCGACTACCGCCTGGGTCAGCAGGGTCGGCAGCACGGTCGGCGGCGCGCCGGGGCCGTACACCACGTACAGCGGTACGCCGACGGCCTTGTGCTCTTCCAGGAACGTGGTGATCTGCGGATCGACGTTGGTGTAGTCACCGCGCATGTACACCGCGTTGGTGCGCTTGAGCAGGTCCTTGAACTCCGGCCGCGACAGCACGGCACGCTCGTTGGCCTTGCAGCTCACGCACCAGTCGGCGGTCATGTTGACGAACACCACGCGGTTGTCGGCGCGCAGGCGGTCCAGCAGCTGCGGCGAATACTCCACCACGTTGTCGCTGGCGGCCTGTGCGGCGCGTGCCGGCGCTGCCAGCTGGGTCACGCCCCAGGCCGGTACCAATGCGCCGATCGCCAGCAGTACGCCGAGCAGGGTCACCGCACGCGAGCCGGTCCAGCGGTTGCGCTCGAACAGCCACAGGCCGAAGGCGAACAGCAAGAGGCCACCCAGCACCAGCGCCATGCCGTCCACGCCGCGCTGCTTGCCCAGCACCCACAGCAGCCACAGCGCGGTGGCGTACATCGGGAAGGCCAGCACGTGCTTGAGCGTTTCCATCCACGGGCCGGGCTTGGGCAGGCGGCGCGCCAGCGCCGGCACGAAGCCGATCAGCAGGAACGGCAGCGCCAGGCCCAGGCCGAGGAACAGGAACACGGTCATCGCCTTCAGCGGCGGGGCAATGAACGCGTAGGCAATCGCGCCACCCATGAACGGGCCGACGCAGGCACTGCCGACCACGCAGGCCAGCGCACCGGTGAAGAAGTCACCGGCCGGGCCGCTGCGGCTGGCCAGCGACTGGCCAAGATTGCCGATGCCGCCGCCGAGGGTGAATACGCCGGACAGGCTCAGGCCCACCGCGAACATGATGTAGGCCAGCGCCGCCACCACGCCCGGGTGCTGCAGCTGGAAGCCGATGCCGACGGCGTTGCCGATCGCACGCAGGCCTACCATCAGCGCGCCGATCCCCGCGAACGCGACCAGCACGCCCAACGTGTACCAGAGGGCATGGCTGCGCGCGCGCTCGGGGCTCTCGCCGCTCTGCGCCAGGCTCAGCACCTTCAGCGACAGGATCGGCAGCACGCAGGGCATCAGGTTCAGTACCAGGCCACCGGCCAGCGCCAGCAGCAGCACCCAGACGAACGATCGGTCCGGGTTCGGGGTGGTCGCCGGAGGACGCGTGCGCAGGGCGTTGCCATCGCGCGCATCGGCGGCGAATTCATTGCCGTCCACCGTGCCTGCGACGGCCGGGGGGGCGGCATCCGTATTGGGCACCGTCGGCAGCAGGCGCAGGGGGGCGCCGTTGGCGCCTTCGCGTGGCGCCACAGCCAACGGGCTGATTACCTCGTTGCGCGGCGGTGCCTGGTCGGCGCTGGCGCTGACCTTGCCGGCAGGGATCGACAGCTTCACCCGGCGGGTCATTGGCGGGTAGCAGATGCCATCGGTCTGGCAGCCCTGGAAGGTCACCACGAGGGTGCCGTCAACCGCGTCGGCAACCGTGCGCCGCAACGGCAGCGGCACTTCCACCTGGTTGAAGTACACCGAGACATCGCCGAAGTGCTCGTCGCGATGCGACTGCGCGGCCGGCCAGCGCGGCGTGCCGGCCTGCACGCCGGTGCTGCCTTCCAGCTTCAGCGAGGTGCGGTCGCGATACAGGTAGTAGCCCGGTGCCGGACTGAAGCGCAGCAGCAGGGTGTTCCCGTCGCTGGCGATGGCATCGAAGCCGAACGCCTGTTCCGACGGCAGCGGCAGCGCCTGGCTGTTGTTGGCCGCGCCCGGCAGGCGCAGGCCACCGCTGTTGCCGGCACCGGCCAGCGGGTTGTTGAACGGACTGGCGGCACCGGTACGCGCGGCAGGCACCGCGGCCGCCGCACCGGCACCCGGCAGGGTGACCTGCACCACGCGCTTCTGCGGTGGGTAGCAGACGCCGGCATCGGCGCAGCCCTGGTAGCGTACTTCCAGGCTGATGGTGCCGGCGGCGTCGGTCGGCGTGCCGGGCAGGGTGGCCTGCAGGCGCTCGCGATAGGTTTCGACCTCGCCGAAGAAATCATCGTGGTGCCTGTCACCCTTGGGCATCTGAAGCGTGCCGGCATTGAAGGCCGGATCCGCCTTGACGCTGGTGCGGTGGCGATACAGGTAGTAGCCCGGTGCGATCTTGAACTGCAGCTGCACCTGGCCCCGTTCGGGGGCAGTGGCGGTCAGCGCGAACGCCTGGTCCACCGGCAGCAGGTCCTTCTCATCCAGGGCCAAGGCGGGCAGCGAGAGCCACAACAGGGCGCACAAGGCAGCGCCACGCGCAAACAGAGTCTTCAATCAGTGTCCTCCCGGGTCTGTGCCCGGATCCAGTCCAGATATGCCGGCAGGCCGGCCCGGGTTTCGACCGCGATGCACTCCGGGAGTTCATACGGATGCAGTTCGACGATCCGGGCGATTGCGTCATCGACGCGGCTCGCGGTGGTCTTTACCAGCAGCTGCAGCTCGGCATCGGTGGTCACCTCGCCCTGCCAGCGGTAGGTGGACTGCGCGCCATCAAGGCGGGTCACGCACGCGGCCAAGCGCTCGCCGACCAGCGCGTGCGCGATGCGCTCGGCACTGGCCCGGTCCGGGCAGGTGGTCAACAGCAGCAGGACGGGATCGACGGTCGGCATGACCGTCGAGTATAGGGCCGCCGCCGGGTCTGGGCCCGGCGGCGGCAGTGGACCGCAGCGTTGCGCGGTCAGTTGGCCAGCTGGCAGGTGGCTGGCTTGGCCGAGGTGAACAGGGCCGGGGTGGCCCACTCGGGGTGATCGATGAACGGGTTGCGATTGCCCTGGAAGCTGTAGACCACGTCATTGCGGGCACGCTCGGCATCATCCGGCGGATCGGACAGGTGCCAGTCGATCAGCGTCGACAGCAGGCCCATGTAGGCCGGCGAACTGCTGGTCTTGACGATCTTGCTGCGGTCGTCGGTCAGCTCCAGGTCCGGCTCGGACTGACCGGTGGCCGCATCCTTGCCACCCTCATAGCGGATCGCCATGTACATCACCGCACGCGCCATGTCGCCCTTGCGCTTGCTCCACACCTCGAAGGTGCCGGTGTTGCCGTCCGGCGTGCGCACCCAGTTGGAGTTGCCCGGATAGCCACCACTGCCGCCACCCTGGCCGTTGTTGGCCTCGGTGGCGCGCTCGCCGCAGCTGGCGTCGCACTTGCCGAACGGCTTGTTGCCACGGTCGGCGTTCCACTGTGCATCGGTCAGGTACAGCATGTGGGTGTCGGTATACGGCGCGTACGGCAGGCCCTTGTCACCCGTGGTGGTGGCAAAACCCAGCGAGTTCGGCCAGGTGTGCTCGCGGTTGTACTTCAGGCCACTGCCGCTGCCGGCGCGATCGGTCACCTTGGCGTAGCTGCGGTTGCGATACGCGTCGAGGATGCGGTTCGGGTTGTTCGGGTCCTCGTCGGCGATCTCCAGGATGGTCCAGGTACTGGTGCCCGAGCCGCTGTACGGGTAGGCGGTGTGGCCCTTGATTGTCGCGTGCAGCGAGCAGCGCAGCTGGCTCGGGCTGCTGGTGTTGACCTTGGAGTAGTAACCGGCCGGCACACCCGGGTTGCCCGGGTCCGGATTGCCGCCGGTGCTGGCCACGGTGAAGGCGATGCGGCTGTCGGCCGCCGGGTGTGCGCCCTGCAGGTCGGTGATGCGTGCGGCGCGGATGTCGAAGCGGCAGGCTTCACCGGCCACCAGCGCGGTGTTGGTGGACAGCTTCACGCTGCGCCCGCTGGCCGGGAAGGTCAGCGGCACGCTGCCGGAGGTACCGCAGCTCAGCGCGAACGCGCCGCTGGCCAGGTTCACCGTCTCGCTGAACACCACTTCCAGATCGGCGGCGGCCGGGAAGGTGCTGCTGCCCTGCGCCGGGGTGGTGGTGGACACCGACGGCGGCGTGTTCGGGCCCGGGGTGCCGCCGCCACTGAAGGTCTGGCCGTTGTTGCAGCTGCCGAAGGTCTGCCTGGCCGACTCGGCCCAGGTGAAGTGGGCGTACTGGTTGCCGCTGCCGGTCAGCTGCAGCGAGGTGCCCGGCGCCGTGCTGTTGGTCTCGGCCACCGGAATGTTCTGGCTGGTCATGCCGGCGGCAGGGCCACCGGAGGCGGTGATGGCGCCCTCGTAGCTGAGGAACTGGACCACCTTGCCGCTGGCGTCGACCAGGGCGATGCCGTCGTTCGGCCCGTTCTGGATGCCGTTGGTCGGGTAGTTGACCACGGCGATGCTGGCGCTGCCGCAACTGGCGGCGGTGCCGGCCGGGACCGGGTTGTTGGCGTAGACCGTGGCGGCCGAAGGATTGCTGCCGTTGTAGAGGTAGAGGCGGTAGCCGGACAGGTCTTCACCTGCGGTAGCGACCACTTCGATGGCTTCGCCGACGTCACCGGCGGCGGTGCTGTCGTCGTAGTGCAGTTCGTTGATGAAGACCTCGGCCTGGGCCGGCGCCGCGGCCAGTGCCAGCAGGCAGGCGGCGGCAAGCGGGGACAGCAATCGCATCGACTACTCCTTGTGATTGGGAATGCGTGACCGAGCCTAAGGCCGATCCAGTGACACTTTGTCGTAAATGAACGTCAGATATCTGACAGTGCGACGCTTGTCACCGAAATTGTCCAGGACCGACGCCTTGGCCGAGGCGCGCGGGTGGAAAAAATTTTTTCATTCCGCCCTTGAAAGGGGGCGGCGGGGCTCCATCTCTGCCCTGCTCCCGACGTTGTCGGGTTTCTTCACGTGCGGTTCTGGCACTCGCCTGGGGTGAGTGCTAACATCGCCGGACTTTTTTAGACCAATCAATCACTTAAGAGGTCTCCTATGAGCATCAAGCCGCTGCACGACCGCGTTGTGGTCAAGCCGATCGAAGCCGACGAAATCTCCGCCGGTGGCATCGTCATCCCCGACTCGGCCAAGGAAAAGTCCACCAAGGGTGAGGTCGTGGCCGTCGGCCCGGGCAAGCCGCTGGACAACGGCAACGTGCGCGCGCCGTCGCTGAAGGTCGGCGACAAGGTCATCTATGGCCAGTACGCCGGCAGCTCGTACAAGAGCGAAGGCGTCGAATACAAGGTCCTGCGCGAAGACGACGTGCTCGCCGTCATCGGCTGAGCCTCGGCGCGACCTGTTTCAACCTGATCCCAAACTCCCAGCCGCCGGGCATCGTCCGGCGCTACCAATGAGGTAAATGCAATGGCTGCCAAGGATATTCGTTTCGGTGAAGACGCCCGTTCGCGCATGGTGCGCGGCGTCAACGTTCTCGCCAATGCCGTCAAGGCCACCCTGGGCCCGAAGGGCCGCAACGTCGTGCTGGAAAAGAGCTTCGGCGCCCCGACCATCACCAAGGACGGCGTCTCCGTCGCCAAGGAAATCGAACTGGCTGACAAGTTCGAGAACATGGGCGCGCAGATGGTGAAGGAAGTTGCTTCGCGCACCAACGACGATGCCGGCGACGGCACCACCACCGCCACCGTGCTGGCCCAGGCCCTGATCCGCGAAGGCGCCAAGGCCGTTGCCGCCGGCATGAACCCGATGGACCTCAAGCGCGGTATCGACAAGGCCGTTTCGGCCGCCGTCGCCGAGCTGAAGAACATCTCCAAGCCGACCGCCGACGACAAGGCGATCGCCCAGGTCGGTACCATCTCGGCCAACTCGGACGAGTCGATCGGCCAGATCATCGCTGACGCGATGAAGGAAGTCGGCAAGGAAGGCGTCATCACCGTTGAAGAAGGCTCGGGCCTGGACAACGAGCTGGACGTGGTCAAGGGCATGCAGTTCGACCGCGGCTACCTGTCGCCGTACTTCATCAACAACCAGCAGTCGCAGACCGCTGACCTGGATGACCCGTTCATCCTGCTGCACGACAAGAAGATCTCCAACGTCCGTGACCTGCTGCCGGTGCTGGAAGGCGTCGCCAAGGCCGGCAAGCCGCTGCTGATCGTGGCCGAGGAAGTTGAAGGCGAAGCACTGGCCACCCTGGTCGTCAACACCATCCGTGGCATCGTCAAGGTCGTGGCCGTCAAGGCCCCGGGCTTCGGCGACCGTCGCAAGGCGATGCTGGAAGACATGGCCGTGCTGACCGGCGGCACCGTGATCTCCGAAGAAGTCGGCCTGTCGCTGGAGAAGGCCACCATCAAGGACCTGGGCCGCGCCAAGAAGGTGCAGGTCTCCAAGGAGAACACCACCATCATCGACGGCGTCGGCGACAAGGCCAACGTTGATGCACGCGTGGCGCAGATCAAGACCCAGATCCAGGACACCTCCTCGGATTACGACCGCGAGAAGCTGCAGGAACGCGTGGCCAAGCTGGCCGGCGGTGTTGCCGTGATCAAGGTCGGCGCCTCGACCGAAATCGAAATGAAGGAAAAGAAGGATCGCGTCGACGACGCCCTGCACGCCACCCGTGCGGCCGTTGAAGAAGGCGTGGTTCCGGGCGGCGGCGTTGCCCTGGTCCGCGCGATCACCGCGCTGGCCGGCCTGAAGGGCGCCAACGAAGACCAGAACCACGGCATCCAGATTGCCCTGCGTGCGATGGAAGCCCCGCTGCGCGAGATCGTTGCCAACGCCGGTGACGAGCCGTCGGTCATCATCAACAAGGTCAAGGAAGGCACCGGCAGCTTCGGCTACAACGCCGCCACCGGCGAGTTCGGCGACATGCTGCAGTTCGGCATCCTGGACCCGACCAAGGTGACCCGTTCGGCGCTGCAGAACGCGGCCTCGATCGCTGGCCTGATGATCACCACCGAAGCCATGGTTGCCGAAGCTCCGAAGAAGGACGAGCCGGCCATGGGCGGCGCCGGTGGCATGGGCGGCATGGGTGGCATGGGCGGCATGGACTTCTAAGGCCCACGCCCGCGTCGGACGTTGCCGGCCCTGGCCGGCGCGTCTCCCCGATGCACGGAAAAACCCCGCCGCGAGGCGGGGTTTTTTGTTGCCCGGTTGCCGCCATGGCGCCGCGTCGCTACGCTCGCAGACCATGCCTACCTCGTTCATCGTCGTCGACGACTTCCTCTCTCCAGCCGATGCACACGGCCTGCGCCAGGCCGGGCTGGGCCTGACCTACCCGGCGCAGGAGGGGGCATTCCCCGGGCGTAATTCGCTCGAACGGCTGGAGCTGGACGGCCTGTCCGAGGCCGCGTCGCGGTTGGTCAACGAGCCGCTGCGGCCGGTCAATCCGTTGCAGTCGCACGGCAAGTTCCGGCTGACCCTGGCCAGCGATGTGGGTCGCGCCAAGGTGCACACCGACCATTCGCACTGGTCCGGCATCCTCTACCTCAGCGCCCCGGAGCACTGCGAAGGGGGTACCGAGTTCTTCCGCCATCGCCGCACCAACACCGAGCGCATGGCGCTGAACGCCTACGAGCTGGCTGCGCTGGGCTACGCCAACGGCGGCGACATGCATCGGGACATCATCGAGCGCGACAGCGTCGACGACAGCCAGTGGGAAATGACCATGCGCATCCCGATGCGCTTCAACCGCCTGGTGCTGCTGCGCCCGTGGTTCTGGCATACCGCCGGCCCGGCCTTCGGCGACCGGCCGGAGAATGGGCGGCTGGTCTACCTGATGTTCTTCGAGCAGGCGCGTTGAAGGGAGGTCATCCACGCATGGCGTGGATCTACTTCACGAATGCCTTCGCAGCGCCGTACTCCCATTGCCACGGTACGCCGATGTCGCCGAGCACGAAGGCCACCAGCGCCGGGAAGGTCGCCTCGGCGCGCACATCGTTGCCCAGGATCACCACGCAGCGCTGCTGCTGCTCGACGCACACCAGCGTATTACCGACCGCATCATCGTGGCCACCCTTGTAGAAGCCCGCGCCTTGCGGGCCACGGAACGTCACCACTCCCAGGCCGGTCGCCAGGTCCTTGCGCTGCAGCGCCTTCGGCAGCTCCGGCTGCAGGGTGGGGAACTGGCTGGCGGTGGTGATCGGCAGCTGCGGCCGCACCAGCTCCTTGCGCATCGTCGCTGACAGCCCATCGCCGCGCACGTAGCCGGCGGCGAAACGGGCCATGTCGGCGATGGTGGTATCCATCGAACCGGCCGCGCGCACGCGGCTGCGCTCATCGTGCGGCTCGGCGGTGCCCTCCATGGTCCAGCCGTCGGCCAGGTTGGTGGCGAAGTCCCCGCGCCACATCATGCTGGTGCGGGTCATGCCGAAGCGGTCGAATACCCGCTGCTGCATCAACGCACCCACATCCTCGCCCAGCCGTCCGCGTTCGATCACGAACTGCAGCAGGATCAGCCCTTCGCCGGAATAGCCGTAGCGGCTGCCTGGATCGAAGTTGAACTTCAGCCGGCCGTCCGGTTCAAGAAACGCGAAGTTGGCAAAGCCACTGGCGTGGTTGAGCAGCAGGCGTGGGGTGAGCTGGCGCCAGCGCGCATCATCGGCCAGCACGCGGTAGTCGGCGTACTTCTTCGTTTCGGGCGGATAGTCCGGCAACGGCTTGTCCAGCGCTGTGGCGATGCTGGCATCCAGATCGATCCTGCGGTCCTGCGCCAGCTGCGCGACCAGATGGCCGAATGCCATCTTGGTCAGCGAGGCGGCGTACATCACCGTATCGGTGCGCAGTGGTTCGCCTGCGGTATTGCGCTCGCCGTAGGCGGCGACGTGCACCACCTTTCCGCCGTCGATCACCGCCAGTGCCATGCCGCGCGCCTGTGCGGCCTGCATCAACCGCTGCGCTTCGGCATCGATGCGGGCTGGCGAGGGTACCGGGGGAGGTGCAGCCAGCACGGCCAGCGGGAACAGCGTCAGCAACATCAGGGCAGCACGGCACATGCGTGGAACTCCTGGTGGGGCGCACGGTGATGCTATGCCAGGCTGCCGCTGGCGTCATTGCCGGATGTCAGCTGGCCTGCGGCCGGCGCAGGCAGATCCGGGACGCGCCGGCACCGATGTCCACCTGGCCGCCGCGCATTGCATCCGCACCAAGGATCAGCGCCGGCCGGCCCTCCAGGCCGATCGCCTTGAACACTGGCAGTTCGCTGATGCGGACCTCCATCGAGGGGTGCTGCCAGCCGTTGCCGGCCATGCCGGGCAGGGTGTACAGCCAGGTTGCCTGCTTTCCGCCGCCCAGGCCTTCGGTGCCCTTTTCACGCACCCGCACCCGTGCGTCGCTGCCGTCGGTGCGCAGCCCCAGTGCGCGGGCTGCTTCGGCGTTGAGGACGGTCTGCGCGGCACCGGTGTCGACCACGGCGATGGCGTCCACCGCGGGCGCGCCCAGTGCAAGCATGATGAAGCCGAACTGGCGCAGGCCGTCAGTGCGTCCGGGCAGCGCATTGGGCTGGCAACCCGGTCCTTCCAGGTTCAATCCGCCGGGTGTCCACAGCGCCAGTTGATTGCGGCCGAAGTCCCAACGGGTATCCCAGCGTCCGGTCAGATCGTTGCCGATCAAGCCGTCAATGGCCGGATCATCGTCCTTCGGCAACGACGACAGATCGACCTTCATGGCTTGGGCCTGCAGCTGCCAACTGCCCAGCTGCCAGGACGTTCTGCGTATGCGCTGCAGCCGCGCGGAGGCTGCACTTGCCCCTTGGGCCCGTGATACCTCCGCATCCGCATCTCCCAGACCGTAGCGCCGCACGACGCGGTCATCGACCAGCGTGGCGCCTGCCGCGCTGTCGACCACGAAGCGCAGCGGTTCGGCACGCCCGTCCAGCGACACGGCCACGGCCGGATGACCGCCCTGCATCCACATCGGCAGGATGTGTTCGGGGGAATCGGACGCCAGCGCAGCCAGCGGGGCAGCAAGCAGGACGAATGGGATGAGGCGCAAGGCAGGTCTCCGCAGTGATCATGGGTGACCATTGGCGCGCAGCCGCGTATCGCGGGAACATCGGCGTTGATACCGTCCTGATACAGACCTGCCTGATACTGCCTGCATGACGACTCCCGCCCGTGTCATCGTTGTCGATGACGACGCCAGCATCCGTGATGCCATCGCCGATTGCCTGTTGCTGCATGGCTACCAGGTACGGGTGGCAGCGGACGCGACGGCGCTGGACGTGCTGCTGCAGGTCGATCGCCCGGACGTGATCATCCTCGACTGGATGATGCCCGGTGAGGATGGCCTGTCGGTCTGCCGCCGGCTGCAGGCACGGGCCATTCCGATCCTGATGCTGTCGGCGATGGGCAGCGCACCGGACAGGGTGATCGGCCTGGAGATGGGCGCGGACGACTACCTGGCCAAGCCGTTCGACCCGCGCGAGCTGCTGGCGCGGGTACGCGCGCTGCTGCGCCGGCAGGACAAGCTGCGCGCGCAGGTAGCCAGTGAACTGCGCTTTTCTGGTTGGCGGTTGCTGCCGGAACAACGTCGCCTGCTGGCGCCGGATGGGAACGAGCTGGTGCTCAGCCGTGGTGAATTCAGCCTGTTGCTGGCGCTGGCCGAACGCCCCGGGCGGGTGCTGGGGCGCGAGCAGCTGCTGCAGCTGAGCCGTGGCGAACCGAGTGACAGCGTCGACCGCGCGGTCGACCTGGCGATCAGCCGCCTGCGCCGCAAGCTCGGGCAGGCCTCACCCGGTGCGGAAGCCCTGGTGCAGACATCGCGTGGCGAAGGCTATCGCTTCCACGCCGAGGTACAGGTGCTGTGAGCAGCCGGTGGCCGACCGCGCGTTGGATCACGATGCTGGCCCTGGCCAGCCTGCTGCTGGCGACACTGGTCAGCGTTGCCGTGGTTGGCTGGATGCCTCGGCCCGCGCCGCCACCGATGCGGTTGGACCAGGCCGTGCAGGTGCTGCGGGGGGAACAGGCCGCGGCACCACTGGGCCTGCATCTGGCGACGCAGGATGCGCCACCACAGGGCAGTGCCAGTGACTGGCTCACCCAGTTGGCGGCGCTGCAGATGGGTTTGCCGGCGAAGGAGGTGCGCCTGGTCTGGAGCGGACAGGGCAAGGCGCCTGATGTGCAGGTCATCGAAGGCGGCGCGGTGCTCGACGGCACGGCGCGGGTCGGTGTACTGAAGGCGCAGGCCGCGCTGCTGACCGCGATGCAATGGCCGCCGTTTGAACTGGGCGTGCGCCAGGCCGATGGCCGCTGGCGGGTGGTCGGCAGCGATCACAGTGATCTGGCAGCTTGGCGGCGACAGGTGATACTGGCGCTGCTGGGCGGTGCCGTGTTGCTGGCGCCGCTGGCGGCGTGGGCATCGATCCGGCTGGGGCGTCCACTACGACGCTTGGCCGATGCCAGTGCACGCGTGGACCTGCAAGCCGACACGCCCCTGCCGGATGATGGCCCGCGCGAGGTACAGATGCTGGCCGCCGCGATCGGCACCGGTCGAGAGCGCCTGCGTGCGCAGGCCCAGGACATGACCCATATGCTGGCTGCAGTGGCGCACGACCTGCGCACACCATTGACCGGCCTGCGACTGCGCGCCGAGTTCGCGCCCACACCACAGGCGGCCCGGATGGTGGCGGACATCGAGCGCATGGACACGATGATCGAGCAGGTGCTCGATTACGCACGCGGTGAACTGCAGCCGTTGCAGATGCGCCCGCTGGATCTGGCCGCGCTGCTGGAGGAGTGCGTGCAGGCAGCGTTGCTGCGCGGTGTCGAGATCTCCATCCAGGGGCCGGACAGTCTGCCCTGGCACGGCGACGCGTTGCTGCTTCGGCGCGCGTTCGACAACCTTATCGACAATGCCGATCGCTATGCCGGGGCGATGGAACTGCGGCTTGCCGTGGTTGAGCGAGGGGTCCAGCTGGAGGTGATGGATCGGGGCCCAGGTATCGCCGAGGGCGACCGAGTACGCCTGCTGCAACCGTTCCAGCGCAGCGAGCGTTCTCGTAGTCGCACCACCGGTGGAGCGGGACTTGGGCTGGCAGTGGCCGCCAATGTGGCGAGGCGGCACGCGGGCGAACTGCAGCTGCTGCACCGGGAGGGCGGCGGGCTGATTGCGTGCCTGCTGCTGGGAAAGTTCACCTGATATCGGCTGTGGTTTACAGGCAGCGGCTGTTTGGCTGTATGATTAGGCGCCTAACCATATCACGTGCGTGAGATGATCGAAGCCAAGCACCATGCCCTGATCGAGGAAGCGCAGCGACGCGGTCACGCCAACATCGCGCCGCTGCGCCTGTGTTTCCAGCTGCTCTCGCTGTCCTCGTCGATCGATCGCGACTGCGCCGCGCGGCTGGCACCGCATGGGCTCAGCGAGGGTCGCTTCATCGTGCTGTTCCTGTTGCACGGGGCCGGTGGCGCACTGCCGCCGCATGTGCTGGCCGAGCGCGCCGGCGTGACCCGCGCCACCATCAGCGGCCTGCTCGATGGCCTGCAGCGCGAAGGCCTGCTGCAGCGTCGCAACGATGACGGGGATGGCCGCCGCCTGCAGATCGTGCTGACCGCACCGGGAAAGCGTTTGGCCGAATCGCTGTTCGAGCAGCACACGCAATGGATCGGTGGGCTGTTCAACGGCCTGGATGCTGATGAACAGCAGCAGCTGTCACAGCTGCTGCACAAGGTCTGGCAGCACACGGACGCCGGGCGGGAATCCGCAGCATGAGCACGTCCATTCCTGCGGAACGCCGGCAAGCACTCAACACCGGCCGCGTCCCCGCCACCCATCTGGCAGAATGCCTGGCAGTGGATTTTGCCGCGCTGCTGCAGGTGGTGGCGCCTGCGCTTGCACCGGAGGCGCTGCAGCGCATGCGGGACGCCTCAGGCAAGGGCATCACGCTGCGCATGGCCCTGGCTGCGCAACTGCTGCGTGAGGCGGGGCAGGGGGCGCCTGCGCTCTGGCGGCATCACAGCTCCGATACCGTGCGCGGCTGGGCCTGCTACCTGATCGGCAGCGATGCCCGCGCAACGCTGGCAGAGAAGCTGCAGCAGATGCGCACACTGGCCGATGACCCCCACTTCGGTGTGCGCGAATGGGCATGGCTGGCACTACGCACGGACATCGTTGCCGCACCACTGCAGGCGCTGGAGCACCTGCAACCGTGGTCACAGGAAACATCGCCGTACCTGCGCCGCTTCGCCTGCGAAGCACTGCGTCCGCGCGGTGTCTGGGCCACGCATATCGCACTGTTCAAGCAGCGCCCGGAACATGCATCCGCGCTGCTGGAAGCACTGGCCGACGATCCGGAACGCTATGTGCAGGATTCGGTCGGAAACTGGCTCAACGATGCCGGCAAGACTCAGCCGCAGTGGCTGCGCCAGCTGTGTACGCGTTGGCAGCATGAGCGCCACAGCGACGCCAACGCCTACATCCGCAAACGCGCGCTGCGCTCGCTCCGGTAGTGGCGGCCGCTGGCCGGCAACCCCCGAACCCTCAAGGAAGAACCACCATGTCGCACACCTTCATCGAGCTCTACACCGCCACCCCTGCCTGGACCACACTTCCGCCCGAGCAGCGGAACGCCTTCTTCGCCCGTATCGGCGCCGGCATGCAGCAGTTCGATCCGGTCCGCATCACGCCGCTGGCGATGGGCCGCATTGCCTCGGGCGTACCGCACGGCAGCGATGAGCAGTTCTATGCGGTCTGGCGCTGCGCAAGCCGCGAGGAGGTCGATGCGTTGATGGCCGGCATTGCCGCTACCGGCTGGCATGAGTACTTCACCACCACCCAGGCGGTAGGCGCGATGGACAGCATGGCCCAGCACCTTGCCGACCTGGCCGCCTTGTAGCGGCGCGGCAGACGCCGGCAGATTCCGTGCTGGGCATGGGTGGCACATGCGCCTGTCACCCAGACGCGGTAAACAGGACATTGCCCATGTCCATCCGCAGGAAGGTCGATCATGCAGAGCACGCTCCAGGTCACGCTGTTCGGCCCTCTTGGCGACAGCCCGGCGTTGCAGTTGCCGGGGCTGGAGGGGCCGTCGGTGGCCATCCAGGAATCGGCCCTGCGGCGCTTGGTTTCCGATCTCTACACCGCGCGTTCCCTGCTCAACCCCGAGCAGCTGGACGAGGCCCGGCAGGAACTGGATCGCGTGCTGGAACGCTGGGCCGACATCCATGAGGGCCTGCTACTGGATGTGGAAGTGCATGGCAAATGAGCGACGTTGCGTGGTTGCCGCCGCGTGGGCAGGGCCGGCGCGCATCTCGCTGAACCGCGTCCCCAGTTGCGGATGAAACATTTTGCACTGCGCAAAAGCTGTGCTATCAATACAACCCATGAACGCAGCCGCCACCCGCTTTTACTGGTATTACTTTCCGAAGCCATTGGCGGAGGAAGGACTGCGCTCACCCTGAAGAAAGCTTCAGACGCATTCCCGAAAGCCGCCAGCGAACCTGGCGGCTTTTTTCATGCCGCCACGCTGGGGACCCCCAACGTTCCGGAGACCTCCCCCAATGCCCCCGCACACCGACGACCTGCGTATCCGCACCATCGAACCGCTGACACCGCCTGCCCAGCTGCTGGCGATGCTGCCGTGTGACGATGAAGCCTCCGACACCGTCAGCGCCTCGCGCGCGGCCCTGCACCAGATCCTGCATGGCCGTGACGACCGCCTGGCGGTGGTGGTTGGCCCATGCTCGATCCACGACCCGAAGGCCGCCATCGAGTACGCCCAGCGCCTGAAGCCGCTGCGTGACGCGCTGGCCGGGGAACTTGAAATCGTGATGCGCGTGTACTTCGAGAAGCCGCGCACCACGGTGGGCTGGAAGGGCCTGATCAACGACCCGGACCTGGATGGCAGCTTCAGGATCGACAAGGGCCTGCGCATTGCCCGTGGCCTGCTGCGCGACATCAACAAGCTCGGCCTGCCGGCCGGTGTCGAGTTCCTCGACGTGATCTCGCCGCAGTACATCGCCGATCTGGTGGCCTGGGGCGCCATTGGTGCGCGCACCACCGAAAGCCAGGTGCACCGCGAACTGGCCTCGGGGCTGTCGTGCCCGGTCGGCTTCAAGAACGGCACCGATGGCAACGTGAAGATCGCCGCCGACGCGGTGGGTGCGGCCTCCAATCCGCATCACTTCCTGTCGGTCACCAAGCAGGGCGGCACCGCCATCGTGTCGACCACTGGCAACCCGGATTGCCATGTGATCCTGCGCGGCGGCAAGCAGCCGAACTACGATGCAGGCAGTGTCGCCGAGGCCTGCCAGGCGCTGGCCAAGGCCAAGCTGCCGACTCGTCTGATGATCGACGCCAGCCATGCCAACAGCCTGAAGAATCCGGACAACCAGCCGAAGGTGATCGAGGACATCGCCGTTCAGTTGGAAGACGGTGAACAGCGCATCGTCGGTGTGATGATCGAGAGCCATCTGGTCGGTGGTCGCCAGGAACTGGTGGAAGGCCAACCGCTGGTCTACGGGCAGAGCATCACCGATGGCTGCATCGACTGGGACACCACCGTGACGGTGCTGGAGCGACTGGCCGCGGCCGTGCGCGCCCGTCGCGACGTGAAGGTGTCCGAAGCCGCTTGAGTGCGGCACGTGTGTGGATGGCGGCCAGCGCCTGCGGGGGTGCGGCCGCGATCAGGGCCGGTCGGAGTTGGAGACCGGCCCATCTGCACCGGCGATGCGCCTGGCGCTGCGCATGAGCGACAGCGCCAGGTACATCGCCGGGGTGGTGCGGATTCCGCCGCGCGAACCTCAATGCACTTCGTCGTGGTACACGAACTTCGGCATTTCCCAGCGGTAGTGGATCGCCAGCAGGCGTAGCGCGAAGCCGCCGCCGAGGCAGCACAGGATCGCGGTGGCGTCGGCCACGCCCCAGTGCAGCAGCAACAGGTAGGCCGCGCCGGTCAGCAGCGCGATGATCGCGTACAGCTCCTTCTGGAAGATCAGCGGCACCTCGTTGCAGAGGATGTCGCGCAGCACGCCGCCGAACGCGCCGGTCAACATGCCGGCGATCAGCACGATCGGCATCGCATGGCCGGCTTCGCGCGCAATCGAGCAGCCGATCAGGGTGAAGGCGATCAGGCCCAGGCCATCGAGCACCAGGAAGGTGCGGCGGAAGTGGTGCATCCAGCGCGCCACCCAAGTGGCGATCAGCGCCGCGCATACGGTGAAGCCCAGGTACTCCGGATGCTTCACCCAGCCCAGCGGGTAGTGGCCGAGCAGGATGTCGCGCAGTGATCCACCACCGAGGGCGGTGACGCAGGCGATCATGACCACGCCGAACAGGTCCATGCGGCGGCGGCCGGCGGCCAGCGCGCCGGTCATGGCTTCGGCGGAAATGGCGATCAGGTAGATGATGGACAGCAGCATTGGGCAGGCTCCGGGCGCGGTGGGGCCGGCCATGCGCGACTACCGCCACTGCCTGCGCAATGACGGGATGACGATGACCGGTGCCGCTCCCGCTGTCCTTTTGCCTGAGAGTTCAGCGGCATGGGCCGCGTGCCCCTTCGGCGGATCGTCCCGGGCATGCCCGGTGACCTCTCTCCAGCTCGGCGAGTCGAATGCATGGTTGGTGGGATTCCAGCCCACCGGCCTGAGCGATCATGGGAGCCTGCGCCTTCGGCGGGCGCCAGCGCGGCGCCTCTCTCCTGCATTCGGGCGCCAGTATATCCGCTGCAGTGCAGCACGGCATAATCCGGGCATGGCCCCGTCCCTCCGCCCGTGGTTCCTGTACCTGCTCGAATGTCGCGATGGCAGCTATTACGCCGGCATCAGCACCGACGTGGACGCGCGTTTTGCCGCCCACCAGGCCGGCAAGGGCGCGCGCTACACCCGGGCCCGGCCGCCGCTGCGCGTGCTGGCCGTGCGCGAGTACCCGGACCGGGCCGCCGCCTCGCGGGCCGAATGGCAGCTCAAGCAGCAGCCGCGGGAACGCAAGCTGGCCTGGCTGCAGGCGGTGGATGCTGGGTCCCTGTAGATCCATGGCATACATGGATGCCTCTGTGCCGCCATGCGATGATCGCCCAGCCCTCAGCGCTGGAGACCCGGATGTCCACCGTCGCCCTGTTGTTCGCTCTCTCCGCGTCAACCAGTCCCGCTGCCGACCCGGCCACCCTCGCGGCCATCGAAGCCACCTGCCATGACTACGTCGACGGCCAGCTGGAGGCCGACCCGCAGCGCGTCGCCCGCTCCCTGCACCCGGACCTGGCCAAGCGCGCGGTCCTCGGCGATACGCCCGACGAGCGGCTGGGCCTGCGCCGCATGTCGAAGGAAGAACTGGTCGCGCTGACGAAGCAGGGCGCGTTGAAGACCCCGAAGGATCAATGGGACCGCCGCTGCACGGTGCTGGACGTGACCGGCAATGCCGCCTCGGTGCGATTGGAAACGCCGTGGTTCGTCGATTACTTCCACATGGGGCGCTTCGACCAGCGCTGGGTCATCGTCAACGCGTTGTGGTACCCGAAACCGAAGGCGAAGTGAGCACGATGCGTGCCGCCGGTAAGGCATGGGTCTCCGTCGTCGTACTGGCCGCCGGCATCGCACTGCTGCCTGGCCTGCTGTACCTGCTCGGGCTTGCCCTGGTGGGCGGTTGGCCGAAGCCAGCAGACCGTGTGCCCAGTGGTGTGGCTGCGTGCACCAGTGAACCGCGAACAGGATTTCAGCCGATGAATCCCTGGAGTTTCGCCGCGCAGTTCTTCGACGACGACGCGATGAAGAAGAAGGTGCCAGAGGTGGAACGGGAGGCGTTCTGGATTGCCCGCCGCCATCTTTGGCGGCAGCCACGGCACGACATGCTGCGCTGGCATCTGAGCAGCACGGCACTGACGATCTGGATTACCCGCAACTGGAGTGCCGCGCAGATTGCCGACACCGCAAGGAAGGAGGACTTCTGCCGCGCATGGTCGAAACGGCGGGCGCCCGGCGGCCCGATGAAGCGGTAGATCCACGCCATGCATGGATGATGTTGACGGAGTCAGAGCCCTTTCCTGCGGAAAGGGATCGGACCGCGTGGCAGCCGGCCAGCGGCGGGCACTACCGCCTCGGTCGCCGGTCTTCCTGGTCATCACCGAAGATGATGCGCGCGCTGCGCTGGTAGCTCCAGTACGCCACGGCCCAGTTCAGCAGCACTACGATGCGGTTGCGGAAGCCGATCAGGAAGAACACGTGCGCGGCCAGCCAGAACCACCAGGCCAGCACGCCCGACAGCTGCAGCCGCCCCAGGTGCACGATCGCGGCCATGCGACCGATGGTGGCCAGGTTGCCGTAGTCGGCGTACTTGAACGGGCCGGGCTCGGGCTTGCCGTGCAGGCGTGCGCGGATCACCTCGGCCACGTATTTGCCCATCTGCTTGGCAGCGGGTGCCACGCCGGGTACCGGCTTGCCGTCGGCCTGGCTCAGTGCGGCCAGGTCACCGGCCACGAACAGCTCCGGGTGATCGGGCAGGGTCAGGTCCGGTTGCACCGGCACGCGGCCGGCGCGGTCCAGCGGCACGTCCAGCGTGCGCGCCAGCGGTGAAGCGGCCACGCCGGCGGCCCAGACCACGGTGCGGGCCGGTACGAACTGGTCACCGAGCGTGAAGCCCTGGCTGTCGATGTCGCTCACCGGGGTACCGGTCAGCACTTCCACGCCCAGCTTTTCCAGCTGGCGGCGTGCTTTCAGCGAAAGTACTTCCGGGAACGAGGACAGCACGCGCGGGCCGGCCTCGACCAGCCGCACCTTGGCGCTGGCCGGGTCGATGTGGCGGAATTCGTTGCGCAACGTATGCCGCGCGATCTCGGCCAGGGTGCCGGCCAGTTCAACACCGGTGGGACCGCCACCGACCACCGCGAAGCTCAGCCATGCGGCCTTCTTCGCCGGGTCCGGTTCCGCCTCGGCGCGCTCGAACGCCAGCAGCAGCTTGCGGCGCAGCGCGATCGCATCGTCCAGCGTCTTCAGGCCGGGCGCATCATCGGCCCACTGGTCGTTGCCGAAGTAGGCGTGGGTGGCGCCGGTGGCCAGCAGCAGGCTGTCGTAGTCCAGCGTGCTGCCATCGGCCATGCGGATCTGCCGGGCCTGCTTGTCGATGGCGACCACTTCGCCGAGGCGGACTTCCACGTTGCGCTGGTGGCCGAGGATATGGCGCAGTGGTGCAGCGATATCCGGCGCGGACAGGCCAGCGGTGGCCACCTGGTACAGCAGCGGCTGGAACAGATGATGGTTGCGGCGGTCGACCAGGGTGATGCGTATGCGCTCGCGGGCCAGGGCACGGGTGGCCCAGAGACCGGCAAAACCGCCGCCGACAACAACCAGGTGGGGAACGCGCTCGCGACTCATCGACTCACTCCAGTGGGGGCATTGGGGGAAGCGCCTGGCATCTTCGCACGGCGACTGCCTGTCACGTCAGCGCCCGCGTGGATCGGCGATACTCGGGTTCAGGCAACCGCCCGCGAGGAGTCCATGAGCGAACCGGAAAAGCGCATCGCCCTGTTGATCGACGCCGACAATGCGCCGGCCTCGAAGATCGACGAGGTGTTGGCCGAAGTGGCCCGCTATGGGGTGGCCAACGTGCGCCGCGCCTATGGCAACTGGAAGAGCCCGCGACTGAAGGGGTGGGAAGCGGTGCTGCATGAGTATGCGATCCGTCCCATCCAGCAGTTCGCCTACAGCAAGGGCAAGAATGCCTCGGACATGGCGATGGTGATCGATGCCATGGACCTGCTGTACGCACGCAACCTGGATGGCTTTGCCATCGTCTCCAGCGATGCGGACTTCACCCCGATGGTGATGCGCCTGCTGACCGATGGCGTGAAGGTGTACGGTTTCGGCGAGAAGAAAACACCCGAGCCGTTCGTCAACGCGTGCTCGAAATTCACCTACCTGGAAGCACTGGGCCAGACCCACGCCAGCGTGCCGGATACCGAACAGGCCTCCAGCGAACAGGCCTCGAACGAGCCGGTGGCCAACGACGATGCGCGCCCGCGCAAGAGCGGTGCGGAAATGCGTAGCGACACGCGGCTGGTGAAGATGCTGCGCCGCGCGGTGTCCGCGGCCGAGGGCGAGGATGGCTGGTCGCACCTCGGCCCGGTCGGCAGCCAGATCGGCAACCAGGCGTCGTTCGACCCGCGCAACTATGGCTACGGCAAGCTCAGCGATCTGCTGGCCGCGATCGGCCTGTTCGAACTGAAGAAGGATGGCAAGTCGTCCTACGTGCGCGCGCTGCCGAAAAAGAACCGGTAATGCCGGCCGCTGGCCAGCGAGGAACCGGTAGTGCCGGCCGCTGGCCGGCAATTCCCGGACGCCAGATCCCGCATCCGGCATGCACACACCCCGCCCGATCAGGGGTATCGTTGCCGCTCGCATTGCCAGCAAGGAATACCCGCATGTTGAAGATCTGGGGCCGTCGCAATTCCAGCAACGTCCGCAAGGTGCTGTGGTGTGCCGAGGAAATCGGCCTGCCGTACGAGTCCATCGAGGTCGGTGGCAGCCACGGCGGCACGCAGACGCCGGAATACCAGGCGATGAATCCCAATGGCCTGGTACCGGTGATCGAAGACCACGGCCTGCCGCTGTGGGAATCGAACGCCATCGTGCGCTACCTGAGTGCGCGCTACGCGCTGGGCACGCTGTACGCCGAAGACCCGATGGAACGCGCCCAGGCCGAGAAGTGGATGGACTGGAGCACCTCGCGCATGGCGCCGCTGTACACCGACCTGATCTGGGGCATCATGCGCACCGCCCCGGCCGACCGCGACGAAGCGCGGATCAATGCCGCCATCGTGCGCGCCGGCGACTACCTGGCGATGGCCGATGCCACCCTGGCCAAGCAGCCGTGGCTGTCCGGCGAGACATTCGCGATGGGTGACATCCCGCTGGGCTCGCTGATCTATGCCTGGTTCGAACTGCCGATCCAGCGTCCGGAACTGCCGCACCTGGCCGACTGGTACGCCCGTCTTCGCGAGCGCCCCGCCTATCAGCGCGGCGTGATGTCGCCGCTGACGTAAGCGAAAGCGTCCGGGGTCAGAGCCCTTTTCTGCGAAAAGGGATCCGACCCCAGGGCATCGGGGTCGGATCCCACCCGACGGGTGGGCTCTGACCCCTCAATAAAGATCCGTCGGATCCACATCCAGCGACCAGCGCACCTTGCGTGCTTCCGGCAGCGCATACAGCTGCGGTACCAGTTGCGAAAGCACCCCGTGCAGCGGTGGCCGCTGCGCGGCAGACAGCAGCAGCTGGGCGCGCTGGTAACCGGCGCGCCGTGGCATCGGCGCCGGCATGGGTCCATAGGCTTCCACCACGTCCTGCTCGCCCAGCAGCTGTCGCGCTGCCAGCAGGAATGCATTGGCATGCTCCACCTGCTGCGCTTCGGCGCGCATCAGCGCCAGATGCGCGAACGGCGGGAATCCTGCGGCCTGGCGCTGGTTCAACTCGGCCTGCGCGAACGGGTGGTAGCCACCGCTGACCAGGGTTTCCAGCAGTGGGTGCCCCGGGTGATGCGTCTGCAGCCAGACTTCGCCCGGGTCGCGCGCGCGTCCGGCGCGACCGGCGACCTGGATCAGCTGCTGCGCCAGTTTCTCGCTGGCGCGGAAGTCGGCGGAGAACAGGCCTTCGTCGATGCCGGCCACCACCACCAGGGTCAGCTTGGGCAGGTCGTGGCCCTTGGCCAGGATCTGCGTGCCGACCAGGATGCCGGGCTGGTCGCCCAGTTTCGCCAGCTGTTGTTCCAGTGCATCGCGTCGCGACGTGGTGCCGCGGTCGATGCGCACCACCGGGAAGTCGGCGAAGGCGGCGGTGAGATGTTCTTCCAGGCGCTCGGTGCCGATGCCCTGCGGTTGCAGCGCCAGACTCCCGCACGCGGGGCATGCCAGCGGCGCCGGTTGCCGCGCACCGCAGTGATGGCACTGCAGGCGACGACCGCCGCCATGCACGGTCATCGGTGCATCGCAGCGGTTGCATGGCGCGGTCCAGCCGCAGTCGTGGCACAGCAGTACCGGCGCATAGCCACGGCGGTTCTTGAACACCAGCACCTGCTGGCCGCGCTGCAGGTGCTCGCCAATGCCGGCCAGCACGTCGGCCGAGAGGCCGTCATGCAATGGTCGCTTGCGCACATCAAGGATGCGCACGCGCGGTGGCCGCGCATCACCGGCACGCTGCTTCAGGCGCAGGTGGGTGTAGCGCCCGGCATAGGCGTTGTGCAGCGTCTCCAGTGAAGGCGTAGCGCTGCCCAGCAGAACCGGAACGCCCAGCGCCTTGCCCCGGACCAGGGCGAAATCGCGTGCGTGGTAGCGGATGCCATCCTGCTGCTTGTAGCTGCCGTCATGCTCCTCGTCGACGATCAGCAGGCCGGCCTGCGGCAGCGGCGTGAACACCGCCGAGCGGGTGCCGACGATCACCCGTGCCTCGCCGCGCGAAGCCGCCGCCCAGACCCGGGCGCGCTCGTTGTCGTTCAACCCCGAATGCAGTGCATGCACGGCGATGCCGAGGCGGCCGCGGAAGCGTGCCAGGGTCTGCGGGGTGAGGCCGATTTCCGGCACCAGCACCAGCGCCTGCTTGCCTTGGGCCAGGCAGTGGATGATGGCCTGCAGGTAGACCTCGGTCTTGCCGCTGCCGGTTACGCCATCCAGCAGGAACGGTTGGAAGCCCTCGACTGCGTTGATCGCCGCCACGGCCTCTGCCTGCTCCGTGTTGAGGGTGGGGCCAGGCAGTGGCTGCGCGTGCTGCGGAGCGACGCGCAGCGCCACGCGTTCGGCCAGCTCGCGCTTGGCCAGGCTGCGCGCGGCGGTGCGCCAGTCGTCCATGCGTTCGCCCAGCACGTCCTCATCGACGATGGCGTCGGCCAGCAGCTCGGCCAGCTGCCGGGGGCGGCTGCCGGCGCGCAGTTTTTCGCGCTGGGCGCGGCCTTCGGCGGTCAGCTGCCAGCCCCAGTGATGGGTGTCGGGCAGGGCGTCGCCATGGCGCAGCGGGCCCGGCAGGGCGGTGCTCAGCACCTCGCCCAGTGGCGCATGGGTGTAGCGCGCCAGCCACTGCAGGCTGTGCCACAGCTCGCCCTGGAGCAGCGGTTGCGGGTCGCACCAGGCCAAGGCCTGGCGCAGTCCCTGGCCGTCATCGGTCTGGCCGTGCCCCACCACCACGCCGACCAGCTCGCGGTTGCCGAACGGCACCTTCAGGCGGCAGCCGACCGCGACCGTGGGGCCATCGCGCTCTGGTGACAGGTAGTCGAACAGGCGCGGCAGCGGGACGGGCAGGGCGACCTGCAGGGTCGGAATGGGTGAAAGCATCGGGCCAGTGTAACGGGCCATGCGCGCGCGGATGGCAGGGGCCAGAGACTGCCGGGGGGCCTCCGTCGAATCTTAAATGTCACCTAAATATCGGTGTCCATTGGAGATTCAGTCTTATCCACATGTTCTGTGGATAACGTTGTGCGTTACCGGTCGACGGGAACGCAGGAGGCCGATGGCGACGAGCTCACGCTTGGGTTGGTCAAAAAATCGCCACAGTTCAAAGTCATTCAAAATCAACAACTTGAGTGTGAAACATTGCTGAAACAGAGTGAATTCAGCTGGATGCCGCAGTTTTCCCCGAGGCGGGCGTGGTGCTGTGCACAACCTGCAGCACGAAGTGCCTGCGCGCGCAAGTCCTACGGGTGCCGATGGGCTGCCGCTATCATGCCGGCAGACCTTTGGAGTGACCGATGACGGCTGTGCCCGCCCCTGTTTCCTCGACCGCGGCCGGCGCGCTGTCGGCGTTCCTGCGCGGCGTCGAGCGCCGCGCCCTGGTGGTGGCTGAGCTGCAGTGCGGCGATGCCGCGCGAGCCGAGCAGACCCTGGTGGCGGTGATGCGTGCCTTCGCCGCGGTCGCCAGCGACCTGCCGATGGCGCAGTGGCCGACCCGCTTCTGGACCCTGCTGGGCCAGCGCCAGGCGCTGCGCGAGCCGGTGGGCGGCCAGTGGCTGCCGCCCTTGGCCGCGCTGGGCGAAATGGGGCCGCTGCCGCGCTTGGCGCTCCTGCTGCGGGTGGGCGGCAGTCTGGACGAGGGTATCGCCATGCGCGTGCTCGACCAGGACGAAGCGGGCTACCAGCACCTGCTGGCTGATGCCTGCCCCCGTGATGCGCACGGCCAACCCGATGCGTCGGCATGGCGCCAGCTGGCCGAACAGGTGCAGCTGCGCATCCGCGACCTGCCGGCCAAGCGCCTGCAGCAGCTGCAACAGCCGGCTGCGTCGGCCGCCAGCAATGAAGCTCCCGCGACCAGCTGGCGCGCACCGCAGCGCGATGATCGTGCGGCCGCCCAGGGCAAGCGGCGGCGTCCCAATGCCAGGCCGCGCTGGCGCGGCCCGGTGATCCTGCTGGTGACGGTGGCGGTGCTGTTGGCCGCGGCACTGGGCTGGCGCTACTGGCAAGGACATTCATCCGGTAGCGACGCTCCACTGCCGGAAGGGGTAGTGGGCGAAGCTGGCCCGGTCACGGTGGAAGCGCTTCCGCCGAGCAAGGTCAATGCCACGCCGGATGCGACCCCGGCCCAAGCCTCCGACGACGCCATGATGCTGGCCGACCGCGACTATCCGCTGGTGGCCGATGCCGATCTGTATGCCTGGACCGCCGCCGGCGGCCCGTTGCCGGTGGACGAATCGCAATCCAGGCCGAGCCGGCCCGAGCCGGCCAGCGCCACGCTGGAAACCGCTGCCGCCGATGAATAAGACCCTGTTCGCCAGCCTGCTGCTGGCCCTGCCGTTGTCGCTGTCCGCCGCGCCGCAGACCTTGAGCGTGCCGCTGCCGCCGCCAGTGCCGGGCAGTTCACCGGCGGCTCCCGCTCCGGCCACCACAAACACGACGCCCGCTGCGTTCACCCAGCTCGACGCCCAGCAGCAGCGTCAGCGCCGTGCCGACTACGCGGCCTGGCGCGCCCTGCCGGAGAGCGAGCGGGAGCGCATCCGGCAGGCTGCGGCGCGGTTCAATGCGCTGCCGGCGGACCAGCAGCAGCGCCTGCGCGAGCAGTTCCAGGCGCAGGACCAGGCCTTCCGTGAGGGCTGGCGGCTGGGCCCGCAGCTGGGACTGGAGTTCCCCAAGCTGCACGGCCTGTTCGGCTTCGTGCCACCGGAACAGCGCGAGGCCGCGCTGGCCGTGCTGCGCCAGCTCAGCCCAGCGCAGCTGGCCCAACTGACCCTGGTCGCGCAGCGCACGCCACCGCAGGAGCGTGACACGGTGCGAGGCGCGTTCCTCGCCGTGCCGGCCGCCGAGCGCGATGCCTGGCTCAAGCGCCAGGCGGGTCAGTAAACCGGAAGGCGTAGCGTCCAGGGGTAGCGTCGACTGTTGGTCGACTGATCTTCATACTGATCCGCGAAAAATCCGCGCTGCGCGCGGAAGTCGACTGACAGTCGACTCTACAGGGCGGGCGATTTTCCCGGTAACGCGATCGCAACGCGTGATGCCGAGGCCTGCCGGAACCCAGCATTCACGCCATGTCATGGGAATGCGCGCGCTGCGCGCGTAAGATGACCGGCCGCAACCCGGTGCCTGTGCCCTTCGCGCGCAACCGTAGTTCGCGTCAAGCACCTTATGTCTACTGCAACCTCCACGCCGCGCTTCAGCAAGGAAGTCGGCGCCACCGGTCTGCTCGCCCTGCCGCTTGTGCTCGGGCATGTGTCCACCGGTCTGATCTCCTTCGTCGACAACGTCATTGCCGGCCACCACGCCACCGCGACCCTGGCCGCGGTGACCATCGGCACGGCGCTGTTGTGGCTGCCGATGCTGATCCCGATCGGCACCCTGATCTCGCTCACCGCCTCGGTATCGCAGCTGCACGGCGCCGGCCGCGAGCGCGAGATCGGCCCGCTGTTCCGCCAGGCACTGTGGCTGGCGCTGGGGCTGGGGCTGATCATGTTCACCTTCCTCACGGTGGTGCCGCCGCTGCTGCCATCGTTCGGCATCGCGCCGGACATCGTGCCGGGGGCGACCGCGTTCCTGCACGCGGTGCGCTGGGGTGGGCCCGCGCTGACCCTGTACTTCTGCATGCGTTACCTGAGCGAAGGCATGCACTGGACGTTGCCGACCATGCTGCTCGGCTTCGGCGGCCTGCTGGTGCTGGCGCCGATGGGCTACGTGCTGGCCAACGGCAAGCTCGGTTTCCCGGAACTGGGTGCTGAAGGCCTGGGCATCGCTTCGGCGGTGATGATGTGGCTGCAGGCCACGGCGTTTGCCCTCTACCTGTGGCGCACCAAGCGCTTCGCCCACCTGCAGCTGTTCTCGCACTTCGAAGGACCGCGCTGGAAGGCGATCTGGGACCTGCTGCGCACCGGCCTGCCGATCGGCATTACCGTGCTGATGGAAGGCGGCCTGTTCATCGTCACCGCGCTGCTGATCGGCCGCCTGGGTGCGAATGAAGCGGCCGCGCACCAGATCGCGATCAACGTGGCGCAGCTGTGCTTCATGATCCCGATGGGCGTGGCCGAGGCCACCACCGTGCGCGTCGGCCATGCGGTTGGCCGTGGCGATGGCTTCGGCGTACGGCGTGCGGCCTGGGCCGGCTACGCGATCATCATGGGCACGCAGACGCTGTCGGCGGCGGTGCTGCTGTTCGGCCACGATGCCATCGTCGGTGTCTACACCAACGACCTGGCGGTGGCCGGCCTGGCCTCGACCCTGCTGCTGTACGCGGCCACCTTCCAGTTCCCGGATGGCATCCAGGTGCTGTCGGCCGGCGCGCTGCGCGGCCTGAAAGACACCCGCGTGCCGATGTTCATCGCCATGTTCGCTTACTGGGGCCTGGGCATGCCGCTCGGCGCCGGGCTCGGCCTGGGTCTGGGCATGGGCCCGCAGGGCATGTGGATCGGCCTGATCGTTGGCCTGACCGCCGCTGCCATCCTGATGGGCTGGCGCCTGCGCCGCAGCAGCCTGCGCATCGGCCAGTCGATGTTGTCCTGACCTTTGCGCCCGTCATGCCGACCCATGGCGGGCGATCCCCTGACTTGTGTCCGATGCCGCATCACGCGGCACCGGCTATGCTGGTACCACGGCAAGAAGCCATCCGGAGCGTTCCATGAATCAACCCGTGCCCCCGCTGCCCCCGGCGCGTCGCAACCCCGTCGCCAGTTTCTTCATCGGGCTGTGGGACGTCATGAACTTCACCCGCCGGTTGATCCTCAACCTGCTGTTCTTCGGCCTGCTGTTCCTGCTGCTGGTGATGTTCGTCATCGCGGCGGGCATGGGTGCCGGTGCCAGCAAGTCACTGCAGGATCGCACCACCCTGGTGATCGCCCCGGAAGGTCGCCTGGTCGAGCAGTTCAGCGCCGACCCGGTCAGCCGCGCACTGGCCAAGGCGGTGGGCGACAACGGCGCCGAAGAGATCCAGCTGCGCGACCTGCTGCGGGTGATCGAGTCGGCCAAGGAAGACAAGAAGATCGAGCGCGTGGTGCTGGAGCTGGACAAGCTGCAGCCGTCCGGCTTCGCTTCGCTGCGTGAAGTGGCCACCGCGCTGCAGGACCTGCGTGCCTCCGGCAAGCAGCTGGTGGCCTACAGCGAGAGCATGGGCCAGTCGCAGTACCTGCTGGCCGCACAGGCCGACGAGGTCTACCTGGATCCGATGGGGTCGGTGGTGCTCGAGGGCCTGGGCCGCTACCGCCAGTACTTCCGCACCGGCCTGCAGGACAAGCTGGGCGTGGACGTGCACCTGTTCAAGGTGGGCGAGTACAAGTCCGCGGCCGAGCCGTACGTGCTCGATGCGGCCTCGCCGGCCTCCAAGGAAGCCGACCTGTTCTGGATGAACGACGTGTGGCAGCGCTATCTGGCGGACATCGCCAAGGCGCGTCGTCTGGACCCGGCACAGCTGGCCGCCGGCATCGACACGCTGCCGGAAGGCATCGCCGCCGCCGGTGGCGACCTGGCCAAGTTCGCCCTGCAGCAGAAGCTGGTGACCGCGCTGAAGACCCGCGAGGAGTTCGAGGATCTGATGATCGAGCGCGGCGTGGCCGACGACGATGCCGACGGTGGTTTCCGCAACGTCGACTTCGGCACCTACCTGGGCCAGCTCGATGCGCGCCGCAACCCGGTGGACAACCGTCCGCAGGTAGCGGTGGTTGTGGCCGCCGGCGAAATCAGCGGCGGCGATCTCCCGGCCGGCCGCATCGGTGGCGAATCGACCTCGGCGCTGCTGCGTGCCGCGCGTGACGACGAGAACGTGAAGGCGGTGGTGCTGCGCGTGGATTCGCCGGGTGGTGAAGTGTTCGCCTCCGAGCAGATCCGCCGCGAAGTGGTGGCCCTGCAGGCCGCCGGCAAGCCGGTGGTGGTGTCGATGGGCGACCTGGCCGCCTCCGGTGGCTACTGGATCAGCATGAATGCCGATCGCATCTATGCCGATCCGTCGACCATCACCGGTTCGATCGGCATCTTCGGCATGGTGCCGAACTTCAGCCGCGCGCTGGACAAGATCGGCGTGCACACCGATGGTGTCGGCACCACCCGTTTCGCGGGTGCGTTCGATGTCACCCGCCCGATGGATCCGGCCGTGGGCCAGGTCATCCAGTCGGTGATCAACAAGGGTTACGCCGACTTCACCGGTCGCGTCGCCGACGCCCGCAAGAAGCCGGTCGAGGCCGTCGACGAAGTGGCGCGTGGCCGCGTGTGGAGCGGTGCGCAGGCCAAGGAACGTGGCCTGGTCGATGCCTTCGGTGGCCTGAAGGATGCCGTGGCCGATGCCGCCAGCCGTGCCAAGCTGGGCAAGGCTGATGCCTACCGCGTGCGCTACATCGAGAAGGCGGCGACGCCGTTCGCGCAGTTCGTCAGCGGTTTCGCCGGCAGCCGCGCCGGCGCCTGGATGCTGTCCGACTCGGGCATGGCGCGGATGGTGCTGGCGCGCACGATGCCGGAAGTGGATACGCAGCTGCGCTTTGTCGAGAACGCGGCGCGCGAGAAGGGCAACGGCACGCCGGTGAAGGCGCTGGCCTACTGCTTCTGCGGGTTCTGATCGGCAACGGTGACGAATGAAAACGCCCGGCCCTGGCCGGGCGTTTTCGTTGGTGGGAGTCGGATCCCTTTGCCCCGCAAAGGGCTCTGACCCCACAGGTCACTGCGTCGCGTCGGCCTCGGCCTTGCGTTCGCGTGCGGCGGCTTCTTCCACCGCTTTCTGCGCGCCCTTGGCGCGGTCCAGCGGTTCCTGCATCGCACGCGACATCGCTTTGGGCACCGGTGGCTTCTCCGGGTTCGGCGTCGGCGGCCGGTGGCAGGCCACCAGCAGCACGCCGGCCAGCAGGGACGAGAACAGGGTCAGGATGCGCATGGCGGCTCTCCGCAGTGGGCGTACGTGCAGTGTCGCATCCTCGGCAGAGGGCCGCCGTGAGCGCGTATCCTTGCCGCATCGAAATGCAGCGGGCGCGGCCCCGGAGGACACATGACCCAGCAACGGTGGCGCCTGGACGGGCAGACCGCCCTGATCACCGGTGCCAGCGCCGGTATCGGCCTGGCCATCGCGCACGAACTGGCCGGCTTCGGCGCGGACCTGATGATCGTCGGGCGCGATATCGACATGCTGGAGACTGCGCGCGACGAGCTGCTGGACGTGTATCCGCAGATGCAGGTGCACGCGCTGGCCGCCGATGTCTCCGACGACGAGGACCGCCGGCAGATCCTGGACTGGGTGGAAGACCACAGTGATGGCCTGCACATCCTGGTCAACAACGCTGGCGGCAACGTCACCAAGGCGGCCACGGAGTATTCAGAGGACGAATGGCGGAAGATCTTCGAGACCAACCTGTTCTCGGCGTTCGAGCTGTCGCGCTACGCGCATCCGCTGCTGGCTCGCCACGCATCGTCGTCGATCGTCAACGTCGGCAGCGTGTCCGGCCTGACCCATGTGCGCAGCGGCGTGGTCTACGGCATGAGCAAGGCCGCGATGCACCAGATGACCCGCAACCTGGCCGTCGAGTGGGCCGAGGATGGCATCCGGGTCAATGCAGTGGCGCCGTGGTACATCCGCACGCGGCGGACTTCCGGTCCGTTGTCGGACCCGGATTACTACGAGGAAGTGATCAACCGCACGCCGATGCGTCGTATCGGCGAGCCGGAGGAAGTGGCCGCCGCGGTGGGCTTCCTGTGCCTGCCGGCGGCCAGCTATGTCACCGGTGAGTGCATCGCGGTGGATGGCGGCTTCCTGCGTTACGGGTTCTGATCTTTCAGCGGGTAGTGCCGGCCGCTGGCCGGCAACTGCAATCATCTGAAGATCCTGTGGTTGCCGGCCAGCGGCCGGCACTACCGGGTGGCGGTCACCCCGGTACCGGGCAGTTGCTGGCCTCCAACACCGCCTGCAGCCGCTCGCGTTCACCGCGCGCGGTATCGCGGTTTTCCGGTGCGGCGAAGCGTTCACGGCCGCGGGCATCACGGAAGCGCTGCTGCCAGCTGCCGCATCGCTGTGCTTCGGGAAGTTCCTCGCAGCGGTCGCGTACGACTTCGCAGCCGGCCGCGTTCATCGGCGTGACCCCGCCCAGGCCCTGCACCGTCATCGGTTCGCAGCGACCAGGTGATGCCTCGTACTCGTGCAGATAACCACCGCCCTGTCCGTCGGTGCACTGGAAGATCGGGGGAAGCGGCGGCTTCGGTGGACCGTTGCCTGCTTCGGCACGGGCATCGGCATCACGGCGCAGGGTCGCACTGTCGAGAATCTGGTTGGCACCTTCGCGTTCAACCATTCCCGCTTCCATGATGGTGCGTCCTTCGTCCGCGCGTCGTGGTTTCGCTGGGGCCGCAGGGGCAACGGCCGGTCCGGCCGGCACCGGCGCGGGTGTTTCGACGGGGGTGGGTGCAGGTTCCGCAGCCACAGGTGCAGCGGCAGCCGGCTGCGGGTTGGCCGGGCCGGGCACGCGCAGCACCTGCTGCTTGCTGCCGGTGGGGCACGGCGTGCGCTGCAGGGTAGGGACGTCACTACTGCTGGAGGTGCAGCGGTAGATCACGCCCTCTTCGGCCAACGCGCTTCCGGGCAGCAGCGCCAGAAGCAACCAGATCAGTCTGTTCATGCTCACAGCGTACAGGCTGCGCTCAACGCTGGCAGTCGCGTGACAGGCGCGCGTCGATGCCACGCTGTTCGTTGTTGATGGCGGTGCGCTCGCTCTGCAATGCGCTGTTGTAGCGACGGTCCAGTTCCCAGCGGCGGTCGCGCAGGCGCGCACAGACCTCCTGTGGCGGCAGCGCGTGGCAGCTGTCGCGCACCAGCACGCTGCCGGCCGGGGCCTGCACGCCTACGCCGACGGCGGGCGGCCGGTAACCGGCGCCCTCGCCGACGGGCGGACCGATCGGTGTGCCGATGGCCGGGCGCGGACCCGGGTACGATGGGCCCCGATGCCCGTGTGGCAGCCAGACGCTGGTCCACAACGGCACCCAACGCGGATTGCCCTCGTTGCTGTCGCTGGTATAGCGCTGGCCATCGTCGCGCACGCATTCGTACAGCGGCTGCGGCGGCTGGATGTAGACGTGGCGGACCTCGCGGTCACGCATCACCGGAGATTCGTCCGGCGGTGCGGGGGCCGCATCGCTGCGCACCACCTGCGGCGCTGGATCGCGCGGGCGCTGCAGGTCGCGGACTTCCTGGCGGCCGCTGTTGCAGGGCCTGTCCTGCAGGGCCACGCCGCCGTTGCTGGCGACGCAGCGGTAGACCCGCACGTCCTCGGCCGCCGGTGCCGTCGATGGCAGCAGCAGGCACAGGCCCAAAGCGGTGCGCAGCAGGTTCATGACGGCAGGGTGCGCGATTGTCCGGGGCAGCGCAATCGGCCGCTCAGGAGCGCAGCACGTTGCCGCTGAGCGCGTCGCGGATCGGGGTGGGCTGGGCCAGGCCGCCGGTTTCGCCATCCAGGATGCCATCAAGCAGGCGCAGCAGGCGGGGATCCAGTTCTTCGCGGCGGCGCGCCGGTGGTTCGCCGGCCAGGTTGGCGCTGGTGGAGACCAGCGGGCCTCCCCAGGCACGGCAGAGTTCGGCCACCAGCGGGTGGGCGCTGATGCGCACGGCGATGCCGCTGTGCTCCCCGGTGACCCACGGCTGGGCACGGGGTCCGGCCGGCAGGATCCAGGTGTTGGCGCCGGGCCAGCTGGCCAGCACCGCGCGCTGGCGTGCGTCCGGCAGGGCCTGCAGGCGCACCCAGCCTTCCAGCTGCGCCAGATCGGCCGCGACCAGAATCATGCCTTTTTCGATCGGGCGCTGTTTCAGTCGCAGCACCATGTGCACCGCCGCCTCGTGCGAAGGGTCACAGCCCAGGCCCCAGACCGCTTCGGTCGGGTAGGCGATCACGCCGCCCGCGCGGAGCGTGGCGACAGCAGAGTCCAGGGTGAGTTCTTTCATGGCGGCGACCGGCCCGGCGTGGGCCTTCATTATCCCCCTGCTGTGTGCAGAAGGGGTGGACCCTGGCACCCGGTAGTGCCGGCCGCTGGCCGGCATCTGATGCTTCTGGGGTTGCCGGCCAGCGGCCGGCACTGCCCCTCATCCACGCTTGGCGTGGATCTTATCTCTTGCCAATCTGGCACCTTGGGTGCCGAGAGCCCGGCGTGGGCGACCGTGTGGATCCAGGTCTTGCGACCGAGAAGTAGCTTGGGTCCCCACGCCGGATTCTCCCTGAACCGCCCGAACAGTTG
>NZ_JCAFVK010000010.1:0-140943 GCF_059372275.1 Stenotrophomonas sp. YJH_SMC_14-1 | reverse complement strand
TTACGCTGGCCTGAAGGCCAAGGGCAAAGCGAGCAAGGTGGCGCTCGTGGCGGTCATGCGCAAAATGCTGGTGATCCTCAACGCCCGTAAGCGAGACGCCGAGGTGGCCCTCGGCTGCCCCTGACAAGACAGTTGCTACTGTGGTCAGTCCGGTTCGCGTTGCACCTGCCGCCACAGCTCGCTGGCCAGTGCGCGCACGGCATCATCGGCGTCCGCGCGATGCAGCAGGCCGATCTCGTAGTTGTCGATCACCGGCAGCTCGCGCTCTCCATCGATGATGCGGTGCTCGCGGCTGACCGCGCGGCGCGGCAGCAGGCTGATGCCGATGCCATCGGCCACCGCGCCCTGGATGCCGCTCAGCGACGAGCTGGTGAAGGCGATGCGCCAGCGCAGGCCCAGCGCTTCCACGGCATGGATCATCTCGTCGCGGTACAGCCCGCGCGGGGGGAAGGTGACCAGCGGCAGCGGGTCCTGCTGCAGGCAGCTGCTGCGCAGGCTGTCGATCCAGTGCATCGGCTCGCGCCGGCAATGCACCGCCTGGCGGCTGTTGCGGCGTTGCTTGACCAGCACCAGGTCCAGCTCGCCGTGGTCGAAGCCCTGCGCCAGATCGCGGCTGAGGCCGCTGCTGATCTCCAGCTTCACCTGCGGGTGGCGACGGCTGAAGGCGGCCAGCATACGCGTGGTCTGTGCGTTGACGAAGTCCTCGGGAACACCGATGCGGACCGCGGTCTCCACCGTTGCACCGGCCAGCGCCTGCGCCATTTCCTCGTTCAGGTCGAGCATGCGCCGCGCGTAGCCGAGCAGGGTGTGGCCGGCATCAGTGGGGTGCACGTCGCGATGGCCGCGTTCAAGCAGGCGATGCCCGGCCAGTTCCTCCAGCCGGCGCACCTTCTGGCTGACCGTGGACTGGGTCGAATGCAGGCGCGTGGCCGCCGTGGTGAAGCTGCCGCAGTCGGCCACCATCACCAGCGCCCGCAGCAGGTCCAGTTCGAACAGGGTTCTATTCGATTTGGCACTGTCTTGCATTTGAACATTTCACTTCTGGATACCCAGGCCGACTTCTACCATGCAGGGCAGGGGCCGGCAACGCCCGGCTGTTGCTACCGTCGCACGGCGTTCCGTGGCGACGGACATGAGGAGACACTGTCATGCGCGTCCATCATTCCGCTGGCTGGCCTGCGCCGTTCACGCGCGTGCTGCTGTTGTGCCTGCTGGCCATGGTCACCCCCGCCTGCACCGCCACGTCCAGAGCCGACGCAGACGCGCGCCTGCAGGATGCTGCCAGCCGCGGCGACGCCGATGCGGTGCGACAGGCGATCGAGGATGGCGCCACGCTGGAGGCGCGCGATGGCCAGGGCCGCACCGCGCTGCTGCTGGCCACGCATGGCAACAACGTGGATGCCGCGCGTGAGCTGATCGAGGCCGGGGCAGACGTCAACGCCAAGGACGCGTTGCAGGACAGCGCCTACCTGTACGCCGGTGCGCGCGGCCTGGACGAGATCCTGGCGATGACCCTGGCGCATGGCGCCGATCTGCGCAGCACCAACCGCTATGGCGGCACCGCGCTGATTCCGGCCGCCGAGCGCGGTCACGTCGCCACTGTGCGCACGCTGCTGCGGGCCGGTGTGGCGGTGGACCATGTCAACCGGCTGCACTGGACCGCGCTGCTGGAAGCGATCCTGCTTGGCGATGGCGGTGCGCGCCAGGTGCAGATCGTGCAGCTGCTGCTGGAGGCCGGTGCCGACCCGGAGCTTGCCGACGGCGACGGCGTGACGCCGCTGGCGCACGCGCGCCAGCGCGGCTATACCGGAATTGAATCCCTGCTGCGCCAGCACGGCGCGGTGCGCTGAGCCGCAACCCCTTCCACCCGCACGCTAGGCGTGCCCACCAGGATGCTGTCCATGTTCCGTTCCCGTCCGTTGTCCCTTGCCATCCTCTTTGTGGTGGCGCCGCTGTCGGCATCTGCTGCCGAGCGCGCCGACCTGCTGATCCGTAATGCCACCGTGGTCGACGTCGAGCACGCCAGTACCCTGGCTGGTCAGAGCGTGGTGATCCGCGGCGACGACATCGTCGCTGTCGGCCCGGACGCGCAGCTGCGCAGCCAGTGGAGCGCGACCCGCCAGATCGATGCCAAGGGCAAATACCTGATCCCGGGGCTGTGGGACATGCACGTGCACTTCGGTGGTGGCCCCGCGCTGATCGAAGAGAACAAGGCACTGCTGCCGCTGTACATCGCGCATGGCATCACCACGGTGCGTGACTGTTCCGGCGATCTGCCCGAGCAGGTGCTGCAGTGGCGTGGCGAGATCGCCAAGGGCACCCTGTTCGGCCCGCGCCTGCTGAGTTCCGGCGCGAAGATCGAAGGCATCAAGCCGGTCTGGAAGGGCACGATCGAAGTGGGCAGCGAGGCCGACGCCGACAAGGCAATCGCCCGCCTGCAGCACGACAAGGTCGATTTCGTGAAGATCACCGACAGCACGCTGAAGCCGGAACTGTTCCTGTACTCGGCCAGTGCCGCGCGCAAGGCCGGATTCAAGGCGTCGGGCCACATCCCGATGGCGCTGACCGTGGAGCAGGCGGTCGATGCCGGCCTGGCCTCGATCGAGCACCTGGACTACGCGTTCAAGGCCGGCAGCAAGGACGAGGCGCAGATTGCCGCCGACTTCGGAGCTGGCCGCATCGACCGTGCCGAAGCCAACCGCCGCCTCGACGCCAGCTTCGACCGTGACACCGCAATGCGGGCCTACCGTGATTTCGCCAAGCGTGGCGTATTCGTGACCCCGACCCTCAACGGCGGTCGCATCCTCGACTTCCTCGACCAGGATGACCACGCCAACGACCCGTACCTGGCCTACATCGGCCCGGGCCTGCGCGCGACCTACCAGTGGCGCGTGGACCGCGCGGCGAAGGCGACGCCGGCGCAGATCGAAGCGCGCCACGCGCAGTACCACCAGGTGGCCGCCGTGCTGCCGCTGCTGCAGGAAGCGGGTGTGACGATCATTGCCGGTACTGATGCGGGCTTCCTCAACTCGTTCAACTTCCCGGGCATCGCCCTGCACCAGGAACTGCAGCTGTTCGTGAAGGAAGGCCTGAGCGCACCGCAGGCACTGTCGGCCGCAACCCGTTCCGGCCCCGCCTGGTTCGGCCAGATGGACCGTTACGGTGGTGTCGCGCAGGGCAAGGCCGCCGATCTGGTGCTGCTGACCGCCAACCCGCTGCAGGACATCGCTGCCACCGAGAAGATCGACAGCGTGATCCTGCGCGGCAACGTGTATGACCGCGCCGCGCTGGACAAGATGCTGGCCGACACCAAGGCCAAGGTCGCGGCGTGGAATGCCGAGGCGACGAAGGCCAATTGATGGTGCGGCCGGTGACCTAGCGCGGCGCCGGCCGCATGCCGTGCAGCTGCGGTAGTGCGGCCTTCATCGCATCGATGAAGGCGCGCAGCCGCGGCGGCTGCTGGCGCGCTGCGGGAAATACCACGTGTACCGGCAGTGGCGGTGCCTGCCAGTCCGGCAGCAGCTGCACCAGCCGCCCTTGTGCGAGGTCGTCGGCCACCAGCCAGGCCGAGACCACGGCCGCTCCCAGCCCGGCACATGCGGCCTGCTGCACCACGAACAGGTTGTCGCTGAGCAGGCGCGGGCTGATCGAAAGGGTATGCGCGTGCCCCTGCGCGTCATGCAGCAGCAGTCGTTCGCGGTAGTAGGTGACCAGCGAGATCCACGGCAGTGACTGCGCCTGCTCCGGCGTATTGACTGCCGTGGCGTCCACCAGCGAGGGCGCCGCCACGACGATGCGCGGTACTTCGGCCAGTGGCAGCGCGACCATGCGCGGTTCGTCGACCGGGCCCACCCGCACCGCGCAGTCGATGCCTTCTGCAATGAAATCCGGACGCCGATCTTCAAGGATCCACTCCAGGCTCAGCTGCGGATGCCGGGCGAGGAATGCGAGCATGGTCGGCAGCAGCTGCGCCTGGCCGAAGGCATGCGGCACCATCACCCGCAGACGGCCGCGCAGTGTTTCCGGCTCGCCGTGGAGTTCGGCCTGCAGCGACTCCCATTCGTCGACCACGCGTTGCGCATGGCGCTGGCAGCGCAGGCCATCCTCGGTCAGTTGCAGGCCATGGGTGGAGCGCAGCAGCAGGCGCAGGCCGAGCTGCCGCTCCAATGCCTGCAGGCGTCGGCTGACCGTTGGCTGGGTGGTGCCCAGCTGCGCGGCTGCGGCAGACAGGCTGCCGGCATCGACGATGCGCAGGAAGGTGCGCAGCAGATCCAGGCGATCGGCGCCAGCGGTGAGCTCGGTCATGCGTAGGTCGTATGAATGATATGTATTTCAGCCTACTACAGACGTTGGGCGAATGCGGGCAGGATACGCCCACTTCTTCCACCGGACTCCCCCATGTCTACCCCTTCGCTGTCCGTCGCCGCCGCACCCGCGACCGCACCCTCCACCCCGCTGGTGCTGGCAATGGCGGCCGGCGCCGGCTTCTCGGTCGCCTCCCTCTACTACAGCCAGCCGATGCTGGGCCTGATCGCCCAGGACCTCGGCGCAGGCGAGCGCGCCGCCGGCCTGGTACCGACCCTGACCCAGCTCGGCTATGCACTGGGCATCCTGCTGCTGGCACCGCTGGGCGACCGCTTCGACCGTCGCACCTTGATCCTGTTGAAGTCCGCGTTGCTGGCGCTGGCACTGGGCGCCGCAGCGATGGCCGGGCACCTGCCCGGGCTGCTGATGGCCAGCCTGCTGGTCGGGCTGATGGCCACGCTGGCGCAGGACATCGTGCCGGCCGCTGCGGTGCTGGCACCGGATGCGCAGCGCGGGCAGATCGTCGGCCGGGTGATGACCGGCTTGTTGCTGGGCATCCTGTTGTCGCGCGTGGTCAGTGGCGTGGTGGCTGAAGCGTGGGGCTGGCGCACGCAGTTTGTGCTTGCTGCAGTATCGGTGGCGGCGATGGGTGCGGTGATGGCGCGCGCGCTGCCGCGTTTCGCACCGACCAGCACGCTGCGCTATCCGGCGTTGCTGGGCTCATTGCTGGCGTTGTGGCGCGAGCAGCCGCAGCTGCGCCGTGCGGTGGCCAGCCAGTCGCTGCTGGCGGTGGGTTTCAGTGCATTCTGGTCGACCCTGGCGCTGATGCTGCATGCTCGTCTGGGCCTGGGCAGTGCGGCGGCGGGTGCGTTCGGTATTGCGGGTGCGGCCGGTGCACTGGCCGCACCATTTGCGGGTCGATTCGCCGATCGCTTGGGTTGCCATGCAGTGACGCGGCTGGCGATCGCGGTGGCGTTGCTGGGCTTCGGCCTGCTGCTGGCCGAGTCCTGGCTGCCGGCCGCCGCGCTGCTGCCGCTGCTGGTGGTGAGTGCGCTGCTGTTCGACTTCGGCTTCCAGTCGGCGCTGGTGGCGCACCAGACGCTGGTCTACGGCCTGGTGCCGCCGGCACGCAGCCGGCTCAATGCGTTGCTGTTCACCGGCATGTTCATCGGCATGGCTGCCGGTGGTGCGCTGGGCAGCCTGGCGCTGGCGCAGTGGGGGTGGCACGGCGTGGCCTGGCTGGCGGTGGTGTGTGCGGGCGGCAGCCTGCTGCTGCGTTTGAAGTAGGGATGGTGTTCGGCAGGGCTTGCAGCCCTGCACCTGCTGGAGGCAACAGCAACAGCAACGGCAACAGCAACGGCAACGGCGGGGTTCCTGTAGGTAGGCGGGGTGGGTCCGGTTGCGGGGGACGCCGTGAATCCCCTGTCCGGCCCAACCGCTGGCGGCTGTGCGTTCGGGCGCTTGCGAAGCAGTGCTCCGCAAGCAAAGCGCCCTCACCCATCGGGGCTTGGCCGCGGCATCCATGCCTCGGACACCCCCGCAACCGGACCCACCCCGCCTTCGACAGTTTCCTGCGGTCTGTTGGAACGGCTCTTGGGGTCAGATCCGTTTTCCGGAGGAAAACGGATCTGACCCCTGATTGATTTCGATATCTGACCGCTTTCAGCCACGCGTGGCGTGGATCTAGCATGTCGACCAAGGTCGACACCTACCAACAGCCATCGGAATCTGTCAGAGGTGGGGCGGTGTCGGAGTGCGGGGTGTCCGCGGCATGGATGCCGCGGCCAAGCCCCCAAGGATGGGTTCACGGCGTCCCCGCACTCCGACACCGCCCCGCCATCTCACGGAAAGCCCGCTTTTGCTGTTGAGGTTGCCGGCCCGCGGCCGGCACTACCGTGGGTGCAGGGCCGCAGGCCCTGCCGAACACTCCCTAATCGTGACCGCTGTCGTCCAGGCTGATGATGCCGCGGCGCAGCGCCTGGGTTACCGCATGCGTGCGATCACCCACGCCCAGCTTGTCCATCAGGCTCTTCATGTGGGCCTTCACCGTCTGCTCGGAAATCTGCATGCGTTCGCCGATGCGCTTGTTCGACAGGCCACCGGCCACGTGCCGCAGTACCTCGGTCTCGCGCGGTGACAGGCGGTCTTCGATCACATGCGCGGCGATGCTGGCGGCCACCGCTGGAGGAATCGGCGCACGGCGGCCACCGGCCACCATGCGGATGGTGTCGACCAGTTCGTGGCGCAGCATGTCCTTCAGCAGATAAGCGCTGGCACCCGCCTGCAGGGCCCGCACCGCGCGTACATCGCCGCGGTAGGTGGTCAGCACGATGATGCGCGCACGCGGGTCCATCGCGCGGATCCGTACGATCGCTTCGACGCCATCCAGGCGTGGCATCTGCAGGTCCATCAGCACCACGTCGGGCTGCAGCTGCTGGTAGCGTGCGATGGCTTCCTCGCCATCGGCGGCTTCGCCGAGCAGGCGCAGGTCGGAATGGGCGCCCAGCAGCGCCGCCAGGCCGTCACGCAGCAACGGGTGGTCGTCGACCACCAGCACGCCGATCGGGGCAGGGGACTCAGTCATGGTTTGCTTTACTCCAGGGCCAGCGCCAACGCGATGGGCGGCGGTGATACAGGCGCCGGGCGGGAACCGCCAGCGCGACTTCGGTCCCCAGCCCGGCGCGGGTCCACAGCTGCAGTTCCGCGCCAAGGCGCTGCGCGCGCTCGCGCATGCCCTGCAGGCCCCAATGGCCATGGCCGGCATTTTCGTCGGCGATGCCCACGCCATCATCGCGCACGTGTAGAAGGAAGCACCGCGTGCCGTAGGACAGCTCCACTTCGATGGCGCTGGCATTGGCATGGCGCAGCGCATTGCGGATCGCCTCGCGTCCGATCAGGAACACTTCCTCGGCGGCATCGGCCTGCAGCGGTGGAGGGGTGCCTTCCACGGTCAGGCGCAGCGGATTGGTGCCGTGCCCGGCATACTCGGCGTGCACATCGGCCAGTGCCGAAGCGAGGTCGCGACCCGCGAACGGCCCCTCGCGCAGCGCATTGACCCGCTCGCGGCCCTCGGCCAGGTTGCGCTCGGCCAGCTGCATCGCCGACTCCAGCTGGCTGCGCACCGGCTCGGGGGTCTGGGGTGACTGGCTGATCGCATGCAGCCGCAGGATCAGGCCCTGGCTGCCCTGCAGCAGGGTGTCGTGCAGGTCGCGCGCGATGCGTTCGCGTTCGCCATTGCGTTCCTGCAGGCGCGCACGGAACAGCGCGGCCAGCTGCCCGCTGCGGATGCGTACCGCCAGCACCAGTAGTGCGAGCACGGCGGCGGTGCACAGCAGTTTGAACCACACGGTCTGGATGAAGGTAGGCGCGATGCGGAAGCTGCGGCTGGCCGGTGCGGTGCTCCAGATGCCGTCCTCGTTGGCCGCTTCCACCTCGAACCGGTAGTTGCCTGGCGCGAGGTTGGTGTAATACGCGCGGGTGCTGCTGCCCGCGTCCTGCCAGCCATCGTCAACGCCGGACAGGCGATAGCGATAGCGGTTGCGTTCCGGGCGTGCCAGCGACAGCGCCACGTAGTCGATCTGCAGCTGGCTGGTGCCGGCCGGCAGGCGCAGGCCGTCCCGCAGTGGTTGCTGTTCGCTGCCATGCAGCACGTCGCCGATGCGCACGCTGGGAGCCATCGCATTGACGTGCGACCGGGTGGTGTCCAGCCAGGCCAGGCCCTGGTTGGTGGCCAGCCATAGCAGGCCGTCGTCGGCCAGCACGGCGGTGGGGATCGGTCCGCTCTGCAGGGCGATGCCCGGCATGCCATCCACCGCATCGAACAGGCGTGGCGTCACCGGCTGCCCGGTACGCAGCGCCCGCCGCAACTGATCGCTCCCCAACCGGACCAGGCCACGACTGCCATTGAGCCACAGGTGACCGTGCGCATCGGCAACCATGCCGGTGATGCCCTCCAGCACGCCGGCCATGTCGGTGTTGACCGGCATGAAGCGGCCATTGCCGAGGCGGGCGGCCAGCCCGGCCTCACCGGCCACCAGCAACAGGTCCTGGTGGTGCAGCAGCGCGGTGACCGGGCCGACCAACAGCCCGTGGTTGGCATCGAAGGTTTCGATGCGGGTCGCGCCCATGCTGCGCAGCCGGCCGTCGGCATAGCCGAGCAGCAGCTGGCCATTGGCATCCAGCGCCAGTGATGAGCAGGCCTGTTCGGGCAGGCGCGTTTCGCGCTGCCACTGGCCGTGCAGATAGTGCAGCACGCCACGTTCACCGGTGCAGACCCAGGCCTGGTCGTCATCGGCGAACAGCAGGGCATGCAGCGGTTGCCCGGTGAAGGGCTCGGGCAGCGGAATCAGCGTGGTGTGGCCGGCCACCGTGCGTGCCAGGTTGACCCAGTCGAACTGCCAGATCGGCGTGGGCGCCCGGCGCGCGGCCGCCTGCAGTTGTGCGGCGCTGCCTTCCAGCAGTGGCCGGCGCAGGTCGTACGGCTTGAGGTCCTCGCCGTAGCCGTACACACGCCCATCGCTGGCCCGCACCAGCGAGCGATAGGGATCACTGGGGCCGACCGCCAGCGTGTGCACGCTGCGCACGCGGAAGCGGTTGAGGCCCAGATTGGTGCCGACCCAGAGATTGCCTTCGCGGTCGGCGATGATCGGCACGGCCGAGGTGGCGGTCAGCCCGTGCGGCGAATCGAAACGCTCCATGCGCACGGCGCGGCTGCCGTCGAACGTGACCCGGGCCACACCGCCATGCGGGCTCATCGTGGCCCATAACGCGCCGTCGGCAGTGAACTGCAGGCGTGCGGCGACCAGGTCCGGCAGGCGTCGCGCTTCGCGTTCGCTGTCCGGCAGCAGGCCCTGCGCATTGGCCAGCGGCGAGGTGCCGCGCACACGGTCGGCCAGCCAGACTTCGCCCTGCGGGCTCTCGGTCAGCGTCGCCATCTGGGATACAGCAATGCCGGTGTCCTCGAAACGCGGTTGGCCTGCAGGACGCATCCAGATCCTGAGGTTGGCCAGTACCCAGAAGGTGCCACGGCTGTCGTGCAGCACCCATTGAACGCGGTGTTCCGGAACGCCCGTGTCTGCGGGCAGCGGCTGCCAGCGCTGGCCATCGAACTCGCGCAGCCCTCCATTGATGGCTGCCCACATGCGGCCGTCGCGGTCCTGGCTGAAGTGCGGTACCACGCCAACCGGCACGCCCTGGCCGCGGCCGTAGTTGTACAGCTGGCCGCGCGCGAACTGGCTGATGCCTGCCTGGAAGTAGCCGATCCACAGTGCGCCATCGGCGCTGTGTTCCAACGTGACCATGTTGGTGGACGGGTAGCGGGTGCCAGCCGGTGGCGCCTGCCGTTCGAAGCGACGTCCGTCGAATCGGTACAGGCCCGAACCGGTAGCCAACCACAACAGGCCGTCACGGTCCTGGCTGATGTCCCAGATGTCACCGGGTGCACCCTGGCCGACCCGCCAGGCGGTGTGCTCGTAGCCGGGCAACCCGCTGCTCACGGCCGGCCGCTGCACGGCGAGGGCGGGCAGGGCGGTCCACAGCAGCAGGCACGCCAGCAGCGCCGGCAGGCGACGCAGGAACGGGAAGGGGCGGCGGTGCATGGCGCGCATTCTGGCAGGTGCGGGGCAGCCGCGGGTGACCCGAACGGGGTAGGCGCCTGGTGCCGTGGTCGGCTATCACGCCGGCATGTCCTGTGGAGTCCGGCCATGCAGCGCCTGTTCGTGATGTTCCCCGACCGCGGGCCGGGCATCGGCCTGCTGTGGCTGCGGCTGTGCGTGGCCGCTGCATTGTGCACGCCGGGCACGCACGCGGGCTGGCTGTCGGCGCTATGCCTGCTGGCGGTGGTGATGCTTGCACTGGGCGTCTTGACGCCGCTGGCGGTAGTGCCGGCAACACTGGGCCTGTATGCACAGGCACTGCCGTGGCCACTGGTGGTGTTGCCGCTGGCCTTGCTGGCGCTGGGCCCTGGCGCCTATTCACTCGATGCGCGGTTGTTCGGGCGCCGCCTGCTCGGCCGTCGGCCTCCCCCATTCGGGTAGGTGCTGGCCTCGACCGACGGGGGTAGGGCATCACGCAGGGGTCACGCACCATGGGGCATCTCTTCGCGGCGTCCCGCATGGCCACCATCCTTCCGCCTGATCCGCCCGCCGCTTCACTGGCGCCGCAGCAGGTCGCCGCATTGCAGCGTGCATTGCGCTATGTCGATGAACACCTGTCACAGCCGCTGCGGGTCACCGAACTGGCGGCCGTCGCCTGCGTCAGTCGCTTCCATCTGGTGCGCCTGTTCCGCAGCGGTACCGGCGCCAGCCCGCTGCGCTATGTACGCCGTCGCCGTATCGAACGTGCGCGCCAGTTGTTGTCGGCCCAGCACCTGCCGATGTCCTGCCTGGCGCAGCAGCTCGGCTTCTTCGACCAGAGCCATTTCGTCCGCAGCTTCCGCGCCGAGACCGGCTGCAGCCCCGGCCAGTACCTGGCCGGCGATGCGGCCCTGTTGCTTCCCCCTGATCGTGTTTCCAACGGAGTCCACCCATGAGCCTTGCCACCGCCACGCCCGCCCCGGCCCTGTTGTCGCCCACCGACCATGCCCTGGTGCTGATCGACTTCCAGTCACAGATGGCATTCGCTACCCACACCATCGACATCTCCGCGCTGCGCAACAACGTGTCGTTGATCAGCAAGGGTGCCAAGGGCTTCAATGTGCCGGTGGTGCTGACCACGGTTGCAGAAGCGTCGTTCTCCGGCCCGATGTTCCCGGAACTTCCGCAGATCTTCCCAGGCCAGCCGGTGTTCGACCGCACCTCGATGAATACCTGGGAAGACCGGGCGGTGATCGACGAGATCAACCGCATCGGCAAGCGCCGCCTGGTGCTTGCCGGCCTCTGGACCAGCGTCTGCATCGTCGGGCCGGCGCTGTCGGCGCTGGCGCAGGGTTTCGAGGTCTACGTGATCACCGATGCCTGCGGCGATGTCAGCGAAGAAGCGCACGAGCGTGCGATCACCCGCATGGTGCAGGCCGGCGCGGTGCCGATGACCAGCGTGCAGTACCTGCTCGAACTGCAGCGCGACTGGGCACGCGGTGGAACCTACGACCTGACCACCGGCATTGCCCGCGACCATGCCGGCGGCTACGGCATCGGCATCCAGTACGCCAAGCGCATGTTCGGCGCGCAGGAAGGCGGGCACTGAGCATGCTGGCTGGCCATGGCCTCGACCTGGCCCTGCTGATGCTGCGCGTGGCGGCAGGAGGCTTCCTGCTGCCGCACGCACTGGGCAAGCTGTTCGGCTGGTTCGGTGGACCGGGGCTGTCCGGCTTCGCTACCGAGCTGCGCGGCTTCGGGCTGCCAGCGGTGGCACCGTTGCCGCTGTTGCTGGCCCTGCTGCAGGTGCTGTCCGGGCTGGCCGTGCTGCTGGGATGGCAGACCCGCATCGCCGCGCTTGCAGCGGCTGCTTTCATCGGCTTCACCGTCCTGTTGGCCCTGCCCAGGGGCTGGTTCTGGATGCGCGGTGGCAGTGAGTACCCGTTGATGTGGACCACGGTACTGCTGGCCATCGCGCTGGCCGGGCCCGGCACCTGGGCACTGGACGTCCACCGTCTTCCGGGAGACCTCGCATGAGTCACGATCCCCGAGATCACGGCCGCCGCAACGTGCTGCTGGCCAGCGGCGCCGCTGTTGCGCTCGGTCTGGCCGGCCGTGCCGGTGCCGCACTCGATTCCACTTCCAAGGAGCGTCGCATGAGCACGCTGGTCATCCGCAATGCCCGCATCACCACCCTCGACCCGCAGCAGCCGCATGCGCAGGCGCTGGCCGTGCAGGAAGGCCGCATCGTCGCCGTCGGCAGCGACGAGGAGATCATGCGTGGCTGGGGCAACGAAGCGACCTTGATCGATGCCGAGGGCCGGCGCCTGTTGCCCGGCCTCAACGACAGCCACACCCACCTGATCCGCGGCGGCCTGAACTACAACCTGGAACTGCGCTGGGACGGCCTGCGTTCGCTTGGCGACGCCCTGGACATGCTGAAGGCCCAGGTCGACCGCACGCCCGCACCGCAGTGGGTACGCGTGGTTGGTGGCTTCACTGCCGCGCAGTTCAACGAGAAGCGCTTGCCGACCCTGCAGGAGCTCAACGACATCGCGCCGGATACACCGGTGTTCCTGCTGCACCTGTATGACCGCGCACTCCTCAACCGTGCCGCGCTGCGCGCCTGCGGCTACACCAAGGACACGCCGGATCCGCCGGGCGGGCAGATCGTGCGTGACTCGCTGGGCAACCCGACCGGGCTGCTGCTGGCCAAGCCGAATGCGTTGATCCTGTACGCGACGCTGGCCAAGGGACCGCGCCTGCCGATCGAGTACCAGGCGAACTCGACGCGCCACTTCATGCGCGAACTGAACCGGCTTGGCATCACCTCGGTGATCGACGCCGGCGGTGGCTTCCAGAACTATCCCGAGGATTACCAGGTCATCGAACAGCTGCACCGCGATGACCAGCTGACGGTGCGCATTGCCTACAACCTGTTCACCCAGAACAAGGGCAAGGAAGTGGATGACTTCCGTGGCTGGAGCGAGATCCTGCAGCCGCGCCAGGGCGATGACCTGCTGCGCCACAACGGTGCCGGCGAGATGCTGGTGTTCTCCGCCGCCGACTTCGAACTGTTCAACGAGCCCCGCCCGGAACTGCCGCCGGAGCTTGAGCCGGAACTGCACGACGTGGTGAAGCTGCTGGTCGAGAAGCGCTGGCCGTTCCGCATCCACGCCACCTACGACGAGAGCATCACCCGCATCCTGGATGTGTACGAACAGGTCAACCGCGAGGTGCCGTTCGATGGCCTGCACTGGTTCATCGACCACGCCGAGACCATCACCCCGCGCAACATCGAACGCATCCGTGCGCTGGGTGGCGGCATTGCCGTGCAGCACCGCATGGCCTACCAGGGCGAAGCCTTCGTCGAGCGCTATGGCGTGCAGGCCGCGCGGCACACACCGCCGGTCAAGCGCATGCTGGCCGAAGGCGTGCCGGTCGGTGCCGGTACCGACGCCACCCGCGTGGCCAGCTACAACCCGTGGGTGGCGTTGTCCTGGCTGGTGACCGGGCGCACCGTGGGTGGGCTGGCCCTGTATGGCGAGGAAAACCTGCTTGAACGCGAGCAGGCCCTGCGCCTGTGGACCCAGGGCAGCGCCTGGTTCTCCGGCGACGAAGCGGTGAAGGGCACGCTGAAAGCCGGTCAGCTGGCTGATTTCATTTTGCTCTCGGCCGACTTCTTCCGCGTGGATGACGCGCAGATCGCCGACATCACCAGCGTGCTGACCGTGGTCGGCGGACGCATCGTGCATGCAGATGCCGACTATGCAGGGCTGGCGCCGCAGCTGCCGCCGGCGATGCCGGACTGGTCGCCGGTCAACCGGTTCGGTGGCTACCACGTCGGCGGTGCCGCCCCCGGGTTGGCCACCGCCCATCGCCACCATCACGGCGTGGCCTGCAGTACGCATGGCGCTCACGGTCACGCCGCACAGCATGCGGCGCCCACCGATGACCTGACCGCGTTCTGGGGCGCGATGGGATGCTCGTGCTTCGCGTTCTGAGCCTGGCGCTGCTGACCGTGCCATCGCTGGCGCTGGCGTGCGGGGGTGGCCGCTGCACTGACGCCGGTGACGGCCAATTGCAGTGGGATGCGTCACTGCGCCTGCGTGGCCTGTACTACGATCCGACGCGGTTCGGTATCGGTGGCAGCGAAGATGGCCATGGCCTGCTGCGTGCGCTGGCCTCGGCCACCTATGTGGAGGACCGCTGGCAGGCAAAGCTGCAGCTGGGCGTGCATGCCGAGAATGGCAAGGCCGGCGGCCCGGGCCGCACCGACCGCAGCGCATTGGACGTGCAGCAGGCGTACTGGCGCTGGCAGCGCAGCGGCTTCCACCTGCAGCTCGGTCGGCAGGAAGCCGGCTACGGAAGCTCACGGCTGTTGTCGGTGCGCGATGGGCCGAACATCCGCCTGGCCTTCGATGGTGCGCGCCTGGGCTGGAAGGGCCGCCTCGGCACGCTTGATCTGATGGCACTGCGACCGGTGCAGAACCGGCCGGGCGCCTTTGATGATCGAGGGGAACACGGTGCCCACCTGTGGGGCGCCTACGCCACCACGGCACGCGGGCAGGGCGCGGGACAGTGGGACCTGTATCTGCTCGACTATCGCCGCGAGGGTGCGCGCTTCGCGGCGGGCTCCGGCATCGAACGCCGGCAGACCGTGGGTACACGCTGGTTCGGCCAGGCCGGTGCACTGGACTGGAACAGCGAGCTGGTGGCGCAGGGCGGTGAACTGCGAACGGCCGTCGGCACGCTCGATATCCGCGCCTGGACGCTGGCCACCGATACAGGGTGGCGCTGGGCGGAGCTGCCGCTGCAGCCGCGTCTGGGGCTGAAGGCCGACATCGCCAGTGGCGATGGCAATCCGCGTGACGGCCGCCTGGAGACCTTCAATGCACTGTTCCCGAAATCGGCCTACTTCAGCGAGGCCAGCCTGCTGACCCCGGCCAACCTGATGGACGTCCAGCCGACCCTGACCCTGCGCCTGCACGACACGGTGACGACGGAGCTGGGCGTACAGATGGCCTGGAAGCATCGTCGCGCCGACGCGGTCTATACCACGCCGGCGCCGTTGGTGGCGTTGCCAGGCAGTGCCGGTGCTGCGCGCCGCATCGGTAATCAATACAAATCCGAAACCTGCTGGCAGGCCAGCGAACACTGGCAATGGCAGCTGCAGCTGGCCTGGGTCGATGCCGGTCCTGCGCTGAAGCAGGCCGGTGGCCAGGACACGCTGTTCGCCTCGATCGTTGGAGCATGGCAATGGTGAACGCAAGCGCGTCGCAACCCCCCGTACAGGCCGCAGGCGCCTGGTCCCCGCTGAAGATCCAGATGTTCCGCTCGATCTGGCTGGCGATCCTGGCCAGCAACATCGGCACCTGGGTCAATGACGTGGCGGCCGCCTGGGTCATGGCCGAACGTACCGGTTCGCCGTTGATGGTGGCGCTGGTGCAGTCGGCCACCACGGTGCCGATCGTGCTGCTGGCACTCGCCGCCGGAACGCTGGCCGACATCGTCGATCGCCGCAGGTACCTGTTGGCGACCCAGGGCTGGATGCTGCTGGTCGCGGCCGTGATGGCGGCGCTGACTGCGATGGACATGCTGACTCCGCAGCTGCTGGTACTGCTGACCTTCTGCATGGGTTGCGGTGCAGCGATGGCAATGCCGGCGCAGGCAGCGATCGTCTCCGAGCTGGTGCCGCAGCCGATGCTGGCCTCGGCGGTGGCGCTGAACTCGATCGGCATCAACATCGCCCGCTCGATCGGCCCGGCCATTGGTGGCGTGATCGTGGCGCAGCTGGGTGCGGTGTGGGCGTTCGGCTTCAATGCCATCACCTTTGCCGCGATGCTGTTCGTGGTGTGGGGCTGGAAGCGTGATCCCAAGCAGTCCAGCCTTCCGCCGGAAGGTTTCGGTGCCGGGTTGAAGGCGGGCCTGCGCTATGCCAGCCGCGCTGGACGCCTGCAGGCCGTGCTGATCAAGTCGGTGGGCTTCTTCTTCTTTGCTGCGGCGATGAATGCACTGCTGCCGGTGGTGGTACGCGGCCAGATGCAGGGCGGGGCGGGGCAGTACGGCATGCTGCTGGGCTGCATCGGTATCGGTGCCGTAGGTGGTGCCTTGCTGCTGCCGAAGCTGCGCGCGCAGTTGGATCGCGACCTGCTGGTGCTGCTGGCCACGCTGTCGCTGGCGCTCAGCCTGGTCGGGCTAGCGCTGACCCGCAGCTGGTACGTGCTTCCGGCTGTGATGCTGGTCAATGGCTTCGCCTGGATCACCGTGCTGTCGTCGCTGCAGATCGCCGCGCAGACGGCGGTGCCGGCATGGGTACGTGCGCGTGCGCTGGCGCTGTACATCATGGTGTTCTCGGCAGGCATGGCGGCCGGTGGCCTGAGCTGGGGCGCGCTGGCACAGCGCACCTCGCCGGAGCTGGCGTTGCTGGTGGCTGCCGCAGGTGCGGTGATCGGCGGACTGCTGGTGTGGCGCGTGCGGATTGCTGGCACCGAGGATCTGAACCTGCGTCCGGCCGGGCACTGGCCCGCACCCGAGCTGTCGGTGCCGGTGTCGAACGATCGCGGCCCGGTGCTGGTCACCATCGAGTACCGCATCGACGGTGCTGATCGCGCCGCGTTCCAGTCGCAGATGCGCGCGCTGGGCACGATCCGCCGCCGCGATGGCGCGGTGGTCTGGGGCGTGGTCGAGGACGTGGCCAGTCCAGGCATCCACCTGGAGTATTTCGTGACCCCGTCGTGGCTGGAGCACCTGCGCCAGCACGAACGCATCACCGCTGATGACAAGGCCATCCAGGAAGTGTTGCGGGAGCTGCATCGCGGTGAGCGTGCACCCGTGGTGCGTCACTTCGTGGGTGGGCATGACCCGCTGCCTGCCGCTGTGCCGCATCACCACACCGACATCTGACCCGCCGGTGGTAGAGCCGGCCGCTGGCCGGCTGTGCGTGATCACGATGGATGATGGGGTTGCCGGCCAGCGGCCGGCACCACCGAAGCAGAGGCGTTTGACCCGCCGGTGGTAGAGCCGGCCGCTGGCCGGCTGTGTGATCACGATGGTGATCGGGTTGCCGGCCAGCGGCCGGCACTACCGAAGCAGAGGCGTTTGACCCGCCGGTGGTAGAGCCGGCGGCTGGCCGGCTGCGCGTGATCACGATGGTGATCGGGTTGCCGGCCAGCGGCCGGCACTACCGAAGGGGCGGCGGCACCGGTGCGGCGCCGCCGCGGCACATCAGCTGCGCGCGAACGCGAGCAGGTCGGCGTTGAACTGGTCGGCGTGGGTGACGGTCAGGCCATGCGGCGCACCGACGTACACCTTCAGCTCGGCATTCTTGATGATCTGCGAGGACAGCTTCGCCGAGGCATCGAACGGGACGATCTGGTCGTCATCGCCGTGCACCACCAGCGCCGGCACGTCGATCTTCTTCAGGTCCTCGGTGTAGTCCACTTCCGAGAATTCGTGCACGCAGTCGTACTGGCCCTTGACGCCGCCGAGCATGCCCTGCAGCCAGAACGAATCACGCATGCCCTGGGTAACGGTATTGCCATCGCGGTTGGCACCGAAGAACGGTGCGGTCAGGTCCTTGAAGAACTGCGAGCGGTCACCGCCCGTGCCCTTGCGGATGCCGTCGAAGACGTCCAGCGGGGTACCGGCCGGATTGGCGTCGGTTTTCAGCATCAGCGGCGGCACGGCGCCGACCAGCACCACTTTTGACACGCGCTTGCTGCCGTGGCGGCCGATGTAGTGGGCCACTTCGCCGCCGCCGGTGGAATGACCGACCAGGATCGCGTCCTTCAGGTCCAGCGCCTCGATCACCGCGGCCAGGTCATCGGCGTAGGTGTCCATGTTGTTGCCATCCCAGGTCTGGCTGGAACGGCCGTGGCTGCGACGGTCGTGGGCGATCACGCGGAAGCCGTTCTGGCCCATGAACAGCATCTGCGGGTCCCAGGCATCGGACGACAACGGCCAGCCGTGGGCGAACACGACCGGCTGGCCGGTCCCCCAATCCTTGTAGAAAATGCGGGCGCCATCGGCGACGGTGACGTAATTGCTCATTGCGGGTTCCTTGGCGGAAGGGAGGGAAGGCACTGGCAGCGGTGCCGGTGCCTTCGGCAGTACATCGCAGTGCACATCGGACGGCTTGCACGGCTGTGCTGGATCGCCCGGACTGTGACGCGTATCGCTCTGGCATGAAGCGGCCACCGCACAGACGATGGCGGCAGCTGGTCGAGGAGCCCCCGATGCCGAGAATGCGATGCAGCCCACTGTTGTGCCTGATGCTGGTCACGGCGGTTCATGCGCAGACCAACGTCTACAAATGCGTGGACGGGCCACATCCGGTCTATCAGCAGACACCCTGCCAGGGGCATGCGGAATGGCGCTGGGAGGTGCCCGAGGAGCAGTCGCTGTCACGCGGACCGGTGCCAAAGCCGGCCGGCGCGGGCAGCGCGGTGCCGGCGCGACCGCGCACCGTGCGCTCGGGGCGGCCGCAGGCCGCGCTGATACCCATCAGCACGGACCCCAGGGCCTGTGAGCGCGCACGACAGCGCCGCGGGGAGGTGCTGGCCAAGGCCAAGCGCCTGGACTTCGTACAGCGTCGGCAGCTCGACGACGCGGTGTACGACGCGTGCCGCTGAATCCGGTAATGATGGAAACGACAACGGCGCCCAAGGGCGCCGTCGTGCGGGACTACTGTGCGCTGGCCTTCAGCGCCCGTCGCTGGCGGCAGCCGGTGCCGGCGAGGGAACGCCTTCCGGCTTGGGCAGGCTCAGCTCCGGGTTGCCCTGTTCGGCCTGCAGGATCTGGATGCGGCGCTGCAGGGCATCCAGCTGGCTGTTGGTGCTCTGCACGTCGGTGCTGAGGCTGACTGCCTGCTGCTGCGCCTGCTGCAGGGCGGCGCTGACCTGGGCCGACTGCGCCTGCTGCTGTTCCATTTCCTGCTGCAGGGCGCGCAGGCGCTCCTCGTTGTAGGCCATCAGGCGCTCGGTGTAGCGCTTGCCGGCTTCCAGGCGGGTCGTATCGATGTAGACCTGCGCCAGCTGTTCCGATTGCTGGGCAAAGGTACGGTAGACGCGCTCGGCGTTGTCGACCGCATCGGTCTTGATCACCCGCCAGAAGTTCTTCTCCTGGAACAGGGCGACGTAGTAGGTCAGGGTGTTGGCGTTGAACAGCAGGCTGGCGCCATAGTTGCCGTTGTAGGTCGTGCGCAGCTCGGTCAGCTGGCGCGAATCCATCAGCTGCTTGAGCTCGTCAACGGTGTTGCGCACCACCGGCGCGCTGCGTGCGGCCGGCTCTGCTGCTTCGCGGTCGCCACGGGCAGCCATGGCCGCCGGTGCCACCAGCATCATGGCCACGGCCAGCAGTGCCGCGCCGCGCGCGTGCCGGGCGAAGACCGCGCCCCCTGAAGTTTCTCGCATGTCTAGACCATCCACGGATGAGTGTGGGTTGAGATGAAGGTGGTTCCCCGCCGGGAGTCTAGCATGGGCGCAGGCGCCGCCAAGGGCGCCGGTCACGGGTCAGTAGACCAGTTGCGCCGCGCTGCACTGGATGGACTGCACGTTGACGTCGGTGCGGCCCAGTTCCAGGCCCAGCACGCTGGCCAGCAGGTTGGTCAGCAGGGTGCCGACGCTGTTGAGCACCGGCCGCAGGGCGGCCAGGATCGGCTTGAGCAGCGTGCACAGCAGGCCGCTGCAGCTGATGCTGCCATCGGGATTGGTGACACCTGTCCCCCCTGCACCATCGAGGAAGCCGGCCGGCGCGGTCTGGATGTACGAGGCCAGGTTGTTGCGCACGCAGCCGTTGTAGTCGATCAGGTTGCCGAGCAGGCTGTCGCAGCGGTTGATCAGCAGGCCACCGACCAGCGAGCCGAGCAGGCCATCGAGCAGGCCCAGGCCCTGGCCGGTGACCGTGGTCCTGTAGCCGGTCCACACCGAACCGTCTTCCCAGCAGGTGGTCAAGCCCAGCAGGCAGGGCTTGGGGACGCCATTCTTCACCGTCCAGTTGCCCAGCGGGGCAAGGTTGCGTGCCGGGTCGCCATCGCGCAGCAACGGAATGACCTGATCGACGTTGTAGCGCCCGCCAGTGGGAAAGGCCGCCTGCAGGTAGCGGTCGGCCAGTGCCTTGGCAGTGTCGTTGGTGCTCATGCCCTGCTTGGGTGAGTTGAGCATGCCTGACAGCACGCGCAGCAGTTCGTTGACCAGGTCCGACACCGCGTTGCCTACTGCCAGCGGGTTGATCCGGGTCGAGGCGGTCTCGCCGGCGGCCAGGGTCAGGTTCTGGGAGCCGGTCAGGGCGGGCAGGGTGATCCTGTCATTGATCAGGGGTTGTCCGAGTAGTCTCAGCAACTGCTCGTTCTTCAGGGTGGCGTCGCAGACATTGCTCCTGGAAAAGCGTTGCGCCGGGTCGACATTACCGACGCAGGCGCGCAGCACCGACGAATCGACCTGGATGGTGGCCTTGGGTGGACTGGCGCCGCACTGGATACCGGTCAGCGTGCCCATCGCGTTGGCGACATCGACATGCAGTGGCAGGTGCAGGCGCGTGCCGAGCAGGTTCAGCAACGGGCCCACCGCGAACAGGTTGTTGCTGTCCACGTCCACCATCAGCCGCACCTGCGCGTTGTACGCGCGTGTGCCGACGCCACCGATGGCGATCGAGGGCGGTTCCACCACGCCGGCCTGGATGTTGATGCCCAGCAGGTCCAGTCCCTTCACCGCAACGCCATTGCCGTCGTTGGCGATGGAGATGGCGGTACTGATCAGGTTGAGCACGTTGACCTTCGCTTCCAGCGCGCTGCCGATCGTGCCATCGGGCGAGACCACTTCGGCGAACAGACCGCCGCCACCGGACTGGCTGCCCAGCACGATGTTGAGCTTGTTGATGTCCAGCTGGGTGGCGACCAGATCGGACAGTGCACGCAGCTGTACGCCCACGGTGCTGTCGCGGCCGACCACGGTGGCGGTGGCATCGACCAGCCGTGCCAGCGAGACCTTGTTGACCGACAGCAGCCGGTTGAAGTCAGCCACGCTGAGGTTGGCGCTGACCGGGATGTTCAACGCCTTGAGCAGGCCCGACGGCGTGATGTTGGCCTGGGCGAGGCCGTCATAGGAGAGCACGGTGGCGTTGGTCACATCCAGGCCGACCAGGCGCAGGGTCGACAACAGTACCGAGTCGCCATTGGTGCGCAGCAGCTGCGAACCGACCGCGAATACTGCAGTGGGCTCCGAACGGCGGGCTACGGCCTCCACGCTGACGGTGGGCAGGCCGGTGTTCTGGCCGAAGAACGGCAGCACGCTGCGCTGCGCGACTACCTGCACGGCATTGCGCGGGTTGCTGGCATCGATGGTGGTGACGAAGCGGTTCGACGTGCTGCGTGTGGCGCTCCAGTTGCCGCAGCGGATCTGCACGGTGCCTGCAAACCTGTTCTGGGTGACCGCGCTCTGCCGCGCTGCACTGTTGTCGCTGTTGTCAGACGTGCACAGCTCCAGCCGTTGTGCACCGGCCAGTGCAGCGAGGTCCGCGACTTTCTGTGCGTCACGCTTGGCCCAGAACAGATAGCCGATCTCTACCAGGCCCAGCATGGCGAGCAGCGCCAGCATGACCAGCATCATGGTGACCGACATGCCGCCGCGTGGGCGGCCGAAACTGAACTGGCGTGGGCGTTTCATGGCCTACCTCAGCGTCCCGATGAGGATGATCCCTTGGACTTGGCGACATCGGTTTCAAAGAAGTCCGGGATCTCGTGTTCGAAGCTCTTCATGTAGCGGGCGTAGCTCAACGTGGCCTGGTCGCCGAGGATCGGCAGGCGTTGCCCGGCCTGCTGCCCTGATGCCTGCAGGCGGAACAGGTCGCGCGTGGTGTCGCCGATCCGGCTGCGGCCGGGTCGCGCGGCTGCAGCGTTGCCGTCGGTGGTGGCGACCGCTGCAGGCGCCGCCTGCGGCACCGGTGCCGGCGGGGTCGCCAGATCCACGGTGGTCAGTGACTCGGACTGCAGCGGCTGCGAAGGCGGCGCAGCGGGCGTGCTGCCGCCAAGCATCTGCCCGGTCAGGGGTTGCTGCTGCGCCTGCGCGCCGCCGGTCAACAGCAGGCAGGCCAGTGCAGGCAACAGATGTCGGGTCAGGGGCATGGCGCTCATGGAGTGTTTCCGTTCGGCTGATCGGAGGTGCTGAAGCGTTCCAGCATCGAGGGCGGCAGGCGCTGCGGATCGCGCTCATCGCGGCTGTCGCGGCGTGGTTCCGCCGCCAGTCGCGTAGCGCCGGGCCGGTTGCTGCCGGCATCGCTGGCGGTAGCACGCGCAGGGGCCGGCACGACTGCGGCAGCTGCCGCGGCGGCCTGGCGCTGCTGCAGGCGGGCACGGATCTGCGCGGCCTGTTGCTGGATGCTGCGGCGGGTGTCCTCGTTGAGATTGGCCTGTCCGGCGAGGCGCTCTGCAGTGGTGGTGTCGCCACGCAGCACCGCCCACAGGGCGAGGTTGGCGGTGGCCTTGGGATTGCCTGGAGACAGCTCCAGCGCCTTGGCTAACGGTTCACGCGCCTGTTCGAACTGACCTGCACGCAGACGTGCATAGCCGAGATCGCCCAGGTAATCGGTGTTCAATGGCTGCAGCAGCGTGGCTCGGGCCAGTGCCTCCTCGCTGCCGCCATCATCGTCTCGGCGCGCGGCGATCAGGCCCAGGCCGTGTGCGGCTGCAGCGGCCTGCGGGCCACTGGAGAGCTCGCGGTACAGGGCGATGGCAGCGTCTGCCTGGCCGGTCTCGCGCAGGGCGTCGGCCTGCAGCAGGCGCAACGCCGGCGGGTTGCCATAGCGCTGGCGGAAGGCATCGACGTGGGCCAGCGAGGCATACCAGGCACCCTGCTGCTGCATGCGCCCGATCAGTTCCAGGTAGGCATTGCGGCTGTCCTGCGGCGCCGGTTCGGGCGCGGCCAGGCTGGGCGCGCGCAGGTACTTCGGCGTGGTCGACGCACAACCACTGGCGACGGCGGCAAGGGCGAGCAACAGGCAGGAGGTGCGCAGGGCAGGCATCAGGGCGATCCCATCTTGGACATGGTGGTGGCCAGCGCGACCAGCGCCGGTCCGGCAAGAACCAGCATCAGCGATGGCAGCAGGGTCAGCATCATCACCACGGTCATTTTCACCGAGAGCTTGCCAACCTTTTCCTTCAGGGTGTTGCGGCGCTGTTCGCGCAACCGGATGCTGAACTGCCGCAGTGGTTCCTGCACTGCGCCGCCATGCGCGTGCACCTGCAGGATCAACTGCATCAGGCTGGTCAGGTCATCATCGGCGTAGACCTCGCTCAGCCGGCGCAGGGACTGCGCGCGCGTGCGGCCATGGGTGTACGCGACGTTGGCCTCCTGCAACTCGCCGCCAAGCACCGGCAACGCGTCGCGCAGCTTGTCGCCCAGCGTCTGCAGGCTCTGGTCCATGCTGAAGCCCACGCCCTGCAGCAGGCGCAGCAGGTCGATCAGCAGGGGCAGCTCGTTGTCGACGGCGCGCCGGCGCCGCTTCACCCACGAAGAGAGGATGAACTTCGGCAGCAGCAGGCCTGCCGCGAGCGCACCGATCACGACCATCATCCTGGCCAGCCCTTGGGCGCTGCTGAACGCCAGGGCCAGCATCAGCACCAGCACGCCCAGCAGCAGGCGCAGGCCAAGATAGATGGCGGTGCCACGACGTGTGTTCCAGCCCGCCAGGTCCAGCAGCAGCCGGTCTTCATTGGCCAGCAATGCAGATTCCAGGCGGCCGCCACTGAGCGCGCGCCCGAAGCGTTCCAGCCAACCCAGCGAATCACGGCGCGCGGCCTCCGTGTCGCGCGCCTCATCCCGCGGTTGCAGTGCGGTCTTCAAAGTGGCCGAAGTGCGCTGTTCGCGATGGCTGCGTACCCATCCGGCGATGCCCAGCAGGGCAACACCGGCGGCCAGAACCAGCAGCGACAGGGCAAACCAGGTGCTGGCACTCATCGGGCACCTCCGTGGCGGATCCGGGTGGTCATAGCGACTTGGCCAGGCGGTAGAGCAGGAAAGCGCCAAACAGCTCCAGCCCCAGCGCGATCAACAGGATCTTGTGACCCAGCGGATCGTGCAGCACCGGCTGGAAGAATTCGGGGCTTGATATGGCCATCAGCACCGCGCTGGCCGGTGGCAGCAGGCCGAGCACCCAGGCTGACATGCGCGTTTCCGACGTGGTCGCGGCCAGCTCCTGCTGGGCCTGCTCCAGGTCGCGCATGAAATCGCCCATGCGCTGTAGGATCTGATCGGAGCGTCCGCCGATGCGTACGCTGACACCGATCACGACGGACAGCACCTTGAGCACATCCATCCGGTAGGGCTGTGCCGCCAGGCTCAGGGCACGGTCCAGGTCCATGCCGCTGCGCGCGTAGCGCACGGTGGTGTCCAGCAGTCCGCGCAGCGGCGCGCTGGTCTGCATCGATGCCACCTGGAAGGCAGCCTGCAGGCTGTTGCCGAGCGCGGTCAGCCGCACCAGGTTGTCGAGGAAGTCGGGCAGCTGGTGCAGCAGCTGTGCGCGCAGTTTCGTGGTGCGGCGCATGACCCACAGCCAGCAGGCCAGCAGGTACAGCAGCAGGGTCAGGGGGAACATCCACGCCGTACCGAGCCTGAGCATGGCCACGACCGAAAGCACCAGTCCCGGCACCAGCATCATGATGGGCAGCTTCCAACCCGTCTGCAGGCCCGCACGTTGCAGCAGGCCGTCCAGCGGCAACACCCGGCGCCCGGCACTTGCCGGTCGCGCCGGGTCGTTGGCGGCGGCTACGGATGCCCCGGCCGGGGCTCCGCCACTGGCGCCTCCGCGAGCCAGCTGCTGCTCGGCGTGCTGTAGCGAAGCCTGGCGTTGCTCCCGGTTGCTGGCGGTGCCCCACAGCCATACCGCAAGCGCCAGCAGCACCGAGATGATGCTCAGTACACCCAGCAGCAGGCCCGTGCCCATGCTCAGAAGTCTCCGTACAACGATTCGCGCAACTGCTGCCGGAACGGCTCCAGCTTGTGCGAATGCGGGTGGAAGCCCAGTCCGATCCAGCGATCGATTTCCTTGCCGTTGCCATCGATCTGCAGTTCGTGACGGAACATTTCCTGGGTCGTGATCAGGTTGTCACTGACACCGGTGATTTCCGTGATCGAGACCAGCACGCGCCGGCCGCTGCCCAGCCGCGAGATCTGCACGATGAAGTCGATGGCGCTGGCGATCTGCCGGCGCAGGCTGTCCTCGCTGCCCTGGAATCCGGCGAACCCGGCCAGCATCTCGATGCGGTACAGGCAGTCGCGCGGAGAGTTGGCATGGATGGTCGCCATCGAGCCGTCATGGCCGGTGTTCATCGCCTGCAGCATTTCCAGTACCTCGGCGCCGCGCACCTCGCCGACCACGATACGGTCCGGGCGCATGCGCAGGCTGTTACGGACCAGGTCGCGGATGCTCACCGCGCCATGGCCTTCGGCGCCACCGATGCGGCTTTCCAGGCGGACCACGTGCGGGTGGTTGAGTGACAGTTCGGCGGTGTCCTCGACGGTGATCACGCGTTCGTTCGGCGGCACGTAGCTGGCCAGTGCGTTCAGCAGTGAAGTCTTGCCGGAACTGGTGCCGCCAGACACCAGGATGTTGCAGCGGCCCAGCACCATGGCCTTCAGCAGCGCTTGCATCGGCGCATCGAAGGTGCCCTTGGCCAGCAGCTCGTCGGGGGTGAACGGATCCTTGCGGAACTTACGGATGGACACCATCGGGCCATCCACCGCCAGCGGCGAGATGATCGCGTTGAGGCGGCCGCCGTTGGGCAGGCGCGCATCGACCATCGGGTTGGAGTCGTCCAGTCGGCGGCCCAGCGGCGCGAGGATGCGGCGAAGGATGCGCAGCAGGTGGGTGTCGTCGGTGAAACGCTGGGTGGCGCGCTTGAGCTGTCCTCCCTGCGAGACATGCACATCCTTGAACCCATTGATCAGGATGTCCTCGATCGTCGGGTCGTGCAGCAGGTCGTCGAGCGGGCCGAAGCCGGTCAGCTCCTTGACCAGGCCTTCGGCCACCACCTGCATCTCCTCCTCGTTGATCGGGATGCGCCATTCCTGGATGAAGCCCACCGTCTGCACCTGCACCCAGCGGGCGATGGTGTCAGGGGCCCAGGAATCGATATCGATGCGCTCGTCCTCGATGCTGTTGAGCAGGTGCTCATGGGCGGCCGACAGCACCTTCTGGTACTGCTCGGTCTGCGCGAACGGCAGGTGGGCCGGGGCGCTGTCGGGCAGCACCGGGCGGGTGGCGGCATGCGGGAACGGGGTTACCTTGTCTTCCATTGCGATCCACCCAGGGCAAGGGAGAGTCTTTCCCGCAGGCCATGGGCCTGGACCGGGCAGGCAGCCGGATCCAGGCGCGATACAAGCGGGGCGAGGGCACGCAGGTAGGGGTCGCGCGGTGCGTCCTGCAGCAGCAGATGTCCCTGGCTGGCCGCCAGGCGCACGCGCGGGCGTTCGGGCAGCGTGGCCAGCAGTGGCACTTCGAATCGGCGTGCGATCTGGTCGGGACTCATGCCGCTGCTGTCGTCGTGGCGGTTGATCACCAGCTGCAGGCGCTTCTCCCGTTCGCGCTGGCCGGCCAGGTGCTTCAAGGCCTGGTCGAGCGATACCAGCGTGGCGATCGAAGCGTCCGTGACCAGCCAGATCTCGTCGGCCTGGTCCAGCAACAGCGGCGGTAGCTGCCGCAGCGGGCAGCCACCGGCATCGCACAGCACGCTGGCGAATACGTGGCGCAGGCGCTGCAGCAGCGCAGCCGGATCGGATGGCGGCACCGCATCGCTGCCGCTGGCGCGGTCCAGCAGCACCAGGCCGGTGTCATGGCGAGCCATCGCAGTGCGGGCGAGGGTGGCGTCGATGCGACTGGCGTTGCGCAGCGCATCTTCGTAATGGAAGCGGCTGTCCAGGTTGAGGTACAGCGCGAGGTCACCCGAAGGCTGGGCCAGCTCCATCAGCAGGCCGTCCTGCTGCAGCGCCTCGCCTTGCGCCAGCGCACGGGTCTGCTGTGCCAGCACCGAAAGATGCGCGGCCAGCGTACTGGTGCCCACTCCGGCGCGCACGCCCAGCAGTACGATCAGGCGCGCCTTGTGCGCGTGCTGCGCGGCGGCAGCCGGTCGTGGCGACAGGGCGCGGCGCAGCGCGGCCTCGATGCCGACGTTGTCGCTGTCCAGGTCCAGCACGTCGCGCAGGCCCGCCCGCAGTGCAATGACGATGCCTTCCACCTGGCCGGTACTGGTGGCACCGACGGCAACCAATGCAAGATCCGGTTCGGTCTGTTGCAGTTGCTGCGCCAGCACGCTGGAGGCGGCGGCATGTTCAGGGCGGAAATCCAGCAGCACAAGGCTCTGCGGCCCGCGTTGCAGGTCCAGAGCGGAGGTCGGCGCGCTGCTGTCCTGCCAGTGCAGGGTAGTGGTCGGCGGCAGTTTGGCCGCCAGCCGGGGCAGCAGTTCGCGATCCATTCCGTACAGGACCAGATTCATCGGCGGTCCTTGCGGATGCAGCGGCTGGGCAGTGGCGTAGGGCATGGGCGTGGTATCGCAGGCATCATGGAATCAGCGTGAGAAGCCGGGTACCGGGTCCTGGCTGATGGGACCCAGCAGCCAGGCGCCCCATTCGGGCATGTGCGGCTTGGCCTCGCGTTCGCCAGGCAGCGGCAGCTCGGTGTTGCGCGCCAGCGGCTGCACCAGCCGCGGCGTGACGATGATCACCAGCTCCTTGTCCTGGCGCTTGTAGTCGAAGTTGCGGAAGAACGAGCCGATGATCGGCAGGTCGCCCAACAGCGGGATCTTGCCGACGTTGGAGACGACATTGGAGCTGACCAGGCCGCCGATCACGAAGCTCTCGCCATCGCCCAGTTCGACCGTGGTGTCGGCACGGCGCGTGGTGATCGAGGGAATCTGCACGCCATTGAGGGCAATGGCGTTGCTGTAGTCCAGATCACTGGCTTCCGGTGCAACCTTCAGCGCGATGCGGTTGGGAGCCAGTACCGTTGGTGTCACCGTCAGGCCGATGCCGAACGGTTTATAGGTGATGGTGGTGGTGCCCAGGCCCTGCGGTTCCAGGATCGGCAGTTCGCCGCCAGCCAGGAAGCTGGCGCTCTGGCCGGATAATGCGACCAGGGTCGGTTCGGCCAGCACGCGCGCCATGCCGTTGCTCTGCAACAGGTCGACATCGGCGTTCCACAGGCCCTTGGTCGAGCCGAACACCAGCCGGAACGCCGAAGAAATGGGCGACTCGGCCTCGTTGCCGGAGTTGCCTTCCTTCATGCCCGGCAGGATGCCGGTGTTGCCCGGCAACTGGCCGCCCGGGCGGGCGAAGCCGTAGGCGAAGCTGCCATTGCGGTTCTGGAAGCTGATGCCGATCTGCTTCAACGCGGTCTTGTTGAATTCGACCACCTTGACCTCGACCTGCACCACGCCGCCGCTGCTGACCGTCGACGCGTCGGCAAGCAGCCCGTCCTTGCCCAGCGCCATGGCCGCGGTCTTCTGTTCCTGCATGTGCGAGAGCACGCTATCGGTGCTTCCCTGCAGCAGGCCCTGGTTGTCCTGCTGGGTGAACACCAGCCCGTTGGAGCCCGCGTCTGCCGCGCCCTGCACGGCACTCTGCACCCGCACCTGCAGACGTTGCGGCTCGGCCTGCTTGCGGTGCCACAGCAGGAGGGTCGTCGTACCCGGCGCTTTTCCGACCAGCAGGGCCTGGCGCTGCCCACGCAGCATCACGATGTCGGCGACGCCTGGGTCGGCGATGGCGACCCGTTCCAGATCGGTCGGAAGCGTCCACGGGCGCTGCTCACGCGCCTGCAACACGAGATCGTCTGCGGCCACGCTTGTTGCCGGAGCCAGCAGCACCAGCAGCAGGGCCAGCCAGCGCTGGCGGGGGGAGGGGCGTGGGTGGCGGCGTTCGGTCATGGATGCGCTCGATGCAGGTCAAAGGGAACCGCGTGGGGCGGAGCTGTCGCCACGGATGATCTCGATGCCCGACGCACGCGGTGCGCTGCGTCGAGCCGCCGGCGCATGCACCGGCGGCTGCGGGTTGCTGCGGGCTGCGCTGTTGCCGCGGCCGGCCAGGGCATCACCATCGATGCCGGCGAAGGCGTGGTTCTCCGGCCGCTGCAGTGCGAGCTGCTGTTCGGCATCGAGGCCACGCACGGGATCGATCACGCCACGCGCCTGTGGGAACAGTGCAAGGTCGGGTTGCCCCGTATCGGCCGGGTTGCGCAGGGCAAGGAACAGCTTTCCCTGCTGCGCACCCAGCAGCAGCCGGTTGGCATCGGCCACCGGCACTGCCAGCACCGCACTGCGTGCCGGCTGGGTGGCCTCGTTGCCCGAGCCATGATTGCTGCCATTGCCGGTGATGTCGGCGGCGCGGGGATCGTTGCGGGTATCGCCTTCGTTGCCGGCGACGGCATCGCTGGTGACCGGAGCGATGTCCTGTTGACCGTAGCTGAGTACGCGCAGCCGCGACAGCAGCAGGCGGGTCTGCGCGGCCTCTGCCGGACCGCTGGCGTTGGGCTGGGCATTGCGCAGGTTGAGGAAGACATCGACGAAATCACCCGGCAGGATGCGGTTTCCGGCGCCGACCAGTTCGTCCACCGGGACGGCCAGCGCGCGTTCGCCGGGGCGCAGCTGCAGCGAGAATCCCTGTGCCAGGGTGCCGCTGCTGATGGCGGTGCCCTCGGCGATGTCCTGCACCGGCACCTTGCCGACCACGGCCGAGATGCTGGTGGCAGCACCGGCTACCGCCGTGGTCCGCTGCGCAAGGCGCACTCCATTGGCAGAGATCGGTTCGCCGGCCGGCAGTCGGGCCACCGCCTCTACCACGGTGATCGCCGAGGCTTCGCTCTGCGCGACCGGGGCAACCGTGGCCGGCGCGGCCTGCTTGCGCCCGATCATCAAGGCGATCACCGCCAGCAGCACGGCCAGCCCGATCAGGGCGACGGCAGCGATGCGGGTCAACTTGAGCATGGAACCGTCTCCTGTGCCGATGGTCAGTTGCCGCTGCCGAGGTCGAGCTGGGCGACCGCGACACTACGGATGGGGGCCTGCATCACCCACTTGTAAAGCGTGGCGGTGCCCGGCAGGAAGGGATGGCTGGCGTAGTCGTAGCTGACGGTCACCGTCATGCACTGGGCAGTGGCCAGGCCGGCGCAGGGTGCCTGCGCGGAGACAACGATTGCGTTGCTGCCGCCATTGCTGCAGTCGACACCCTGTCCAGAGAATTTCAACAGCCACTGCATCGAACTGCGGGCTGCTACGCAGGCTGCGGTACGCCGTTCATTGGCGCTGCCATAGCGCAACGAAGCGCGAGCGCCCTCGGCCGAGGCCGTCGCCAATGTCTGTTGCGCGGCCATGATCATCACGCCGGAGAACGTGAACAGCAGCAGTGGCAGCAGGCCCAGCATGAGCATCAGGGCAAATTCGATGCTGGCTGCACCACGTTGACGCCGTGGATCGCGGATGTTCATGCCACACCTCCATAGACGCTTGCCAGGACCCAGCCGATGCCGGTGATGGCCAGGTAGGCTGCGTAGGGAATGCCATGTCGTCCCTGGCGCGCGGCCTGCATGTCGCGCAGGGCGGGGTGCGATTGCCATTGGCTGCTGGCGCGGTTGACCTGCATCTGAAGGCCCGTGGGCAGCATCACGCCCAGGCGGCGGCCGACAATGATCACTGCCGCGTGCAGGCCGGCCGCGAGACTGGCCACCATCCAGATCGGCAGCAGGGCTTTCCAGCCCAGCATCAGCCCCAGTACCGCGAAGAACTTGACGTCACCGGCGCCCATCCAGCGGATGGCATAGAACGGCAGCAGGGCCACCAGGCCGAGCGCCGCGCCCGCTGCGTGGGCAAGCCACGGCTGGCGCGGCGTGCTGAACTGCCCCGCGATGATCAATGCGACGGCAATGATGGACGCAGACAACAGCCAGGCATTGGGCACCCGGCGGGCATACAGATCGCTGATCGCGATCCGCAGGCATACGCCGATGGCCAATAGTCCCAGCAACGTCATCGCACACTCCGTCGTCCGTCATTGGACAGCCTGCAGTTGCCACCGGCACATCCCAGCACTGCTGCAGGGATGTGCGATGCGCGCAGGCTCAGCCGCCACCGCCGGTCGCAGGTGCCGACCCGGAGGCCTTGGTGGCAAGGTCGGAGAGGTTCTTGAACAGCGTCTCGAAGAACCCCTTGATCTCCTTGTTGCCGACCGCGATCAGGATGCCGGCGATGACGGCGGCCAGCAGCCCGTACTCGAGCGCGGTGACGCCATCTTCTTCCTTCAGGAACTTGCGGATGGATGCGTTCATGGCCTTGTCTCCCTCTACTTGTTGTCTGCAGATGCAGGACACCTGTTGGGCGGTGGCCCGGCTCCGCCGGGATCGTCCGTGGGCCCCGCACATCCTGGCGGGGTGGCATGACGGGAATGACCCGCCGTGCTCATTCCTGGTGATCTGCCCCGGGGGAAATGCCGGCCGCAACGTCGCAACCACGCGGCGATGCGCCGGCGGTCGAACTGTTCTGCGATACGGTCGTGGTCATACGCTCCCCCAGGTGTGGTCGTTTTTGAAGCGACCGGATCACCGTGTCGTCGACTTTGCCTGAATGGCGGTTGGCTGCAACTGGAACCTATATGCAAATTCGGCAGAAACGCGGCAGCCCTTAAACTTTCAGGTTGTTTCTGTGACGCGTATCCGTTCGCTGGCAAAACGATTCATCGACGTGCAGATATTGTGATGGCGCAAATGGTGCATGCGAATATCGTGCCACTGGCGACGACATTTTCTTCATCTCTGTATCTATTTTCTTCAATACGGAGTTCGGGTTTACCTTCGATGATTATCGGGCATACTCGCTCTCACGTTGCTGCTTTCAACCGGGTTGGTCGCGCGGCACCGGCCGAGGCCATCCCGGCAATGGCGAAGGTTCCTGGAGGAATGGTGTGGCCCTGTCAGGCAGTGGGGGCCGCAGCGAGTTGCGGATCAACGGGGGGACGACACTGTCATGGTCGATGGTGGGGTAGAAGACAGCGACGACAGCGGCCTGCGATCGATCGATCTGGCGACGCTGGGCGGCGTACTTCGCGTGTGCGATGTCGAACTGCTGCTGCTCGATGGCAACGGGCCGCGGGCGGCCTTCGCTTCGCGCGTGCATGAGGAAGCCCTGTTCTGCAGCATCAGTTGCGGTTTCCACTGCCGTGGCCGCTTCATGCTGCCACCCGACTGGGCGATGCTGGGGTATCTGCACGCCACCGATGAAACACTGAGCTGGTGCCACGGGGTGCCGCTTGCACCGGGGATGGCGCTGACGGTGATGCCCGAAGGCATTAGCGAGTTTACGCTCAGCCCCGGTACGCACATGACCCTGATGCTGGTGCCGGTCGCACGGGTGCAACGCAAGTTGACCGAACTGAGCCTGCGCAGCACACCGCCCGCGGGTCAGGCACTTTCACTGTTCAATCTGGCGAACGATTCGGCACCACTCGCCCATCATTATCAGCAGCTGCATCTTCAGCTCGGCCAGGGCGCTGGCCTGCAGCCGCAGGAAACCGAACGATTGCTGCACGAGCACGTGCAGGCCCTGCTCGGCGCAGGCGCCGCCGATCGGCCCGGTTGCAGCCGCGCCCGGCGCACGCATTATCTGATCGCACAGCGGGCGGAGAACTTCATGCGGCTCAACCTGCGCCGCAATATCTACATGAACGAGATATGCGACGCGGCGGGTGTCAGCGAACGCGGCCTGCGCTATGCCTTCGAGGATCTGTTCGGAACTTCGCCCAACCGTTATCTGTCGATGCTGCGCCTGTGCGCTGCCTGCCGCAGCCTGTCCATGGCCGATTCCAGCCGCCGTTCGGTGAAGGCGATCGCCCTCAGCTGTGGCCTGTGGGACCTCTCCCGCTTTGCCGACAACTACCGCAAGGTTTTCGGCGAGCTGCCGCGCGATACGCTGATGCGCGCTCCCGCGCAGATCGGCCAGCCGGCCTGAATCAAGCGCCGCAAGGGTTTCGGGGTGGTTTCTGCCGGAATTGCCCATGCGCTTGCCGATATCGTTGCCGCTTCTGCATAGCCCGCTGCCGATTCCGGCCGTGGATTTGCCGGAATGCGCGATTGCCGTGCCGGAATGAAGTGCGCAGCCACCGTTGCAAACGCTGAAATGTCAGTCACCTGCCTAACGGCAAGTCCACTGACATTCAAGTTGTTCGCCTACGGGGGAAGTGCTCATGAATCGCATCTACCGGCGTGTATGGAACCGCCAGCTCAATGCTCTGGTTGTGGCCTCGGAACTGGCCACCGGCGACAGCGGCGGCAGCGCCGCGCGGGATCCGCGCGCCTTCCTGCTGATGCCCACCACGCTCGCCCTGGCACTGCTGTGTGTGCTGGCCAGTGGCCACGCGGGAGCATCCGAATCGAATCAATCGCTGCGTGATCTGCAGGCTCTTGCAGCCAAGTATACCCAGCCGATGCCAGTCAAGGTCGATGCCGAGGTAGCCCTCGCGGCTGCCGCAAGCCAGGCCCAGAGCAGCCCGGCGATCAGTGCGGATGCGCGCGTCGGCCTGCAGTTGAGCACCGCGTCGCTGCCGGTGGTGCGTGACGTGCTGCCGGCCTCCGTGCAGGTCAAGCTGGCCGCGAACACGGCGCCGAAGCAGGTCGCCGTGCCAAGGCTTGCCGCTGATGTCCGAGCGAATGCCAACATCGGTCTTGGCGGCGCGCAGGTGGCATCAATCGATACCGGTGCAAAGGCGGCCGCCGGCATCAGCGGCGCGCCGGCGGGCGCACTGCGGGGTCTGAAGGCTTCTGTGGATGGGGCGCTGGATTCGAAGCTGAAGGTGGCAGGCCACCAGATCGACGCCCAGGGCCAGGTAAAGGCGACGGCGGCGATCACGCTGCCCGCCAAGGAGGAACTGCCGGGAGAAACCCACGATCGCGCGATCACCGCAGCATTCGATGCTGGTGCTGCCGGCAAGGTGCGCGTGCAGGCGCCGAATGGCCAGGAAGTGGTTGCCGATCGCAATCTGAAACTGGCCGGCCAGGCAACCGTTGCGGCGCAGAACAGCGCGCTGGGTGTCGGTGGGCTGGTGAGTAGTGTGGTCGGCGCCGCAGGCAATGCCGTCGGTGGGGCGCTCAACGGCACCGTCGGTACGGTCGGCAGCGCGGTCGGTGGTGCCCTGAATGGCACGGTTGGCAGCGTGGGCGGCGCCGTAGGCGGCACGCTCAACAACACCGTGGGCGCCGTAGGCGGCGCACTGAACGGCACCGTAGGCACCGTCGGTGGTGCCGTCGGCGGCGCCCTCAATGGCACGGTCGGCAGCGTGGGCGGCGCCGTGGGCGGAACGCTCAACAACACCGTGGCCGCCGTTGGCGGCGCACTGAACGGTACCGTAGGCAGCATCGGTGGTACGGTCGGTGGTGCCCTGAATGGCACGGTCGGCAGCGTGGGCGGCGCCGTAGGCGGCACGCTCAACAACACTGTAGGCGCCGTAGGCGGCGCACTGAACGGCGCCGTAGGCACCGTCGGTGGTGCGGTAGGCGGAGCCCTGAATGGCACGGTCGGCAGCGTCGGCGGTGCCGTAGGCGGCACGCTCAACAACACTGCAGGCGCCGTGGGCGGCGCACTGAACGGCGCCGTAGGCAGCGTCGGTGGTACGGTCGGTGGTGCCCTGAATGGCACGGTTGGCAGCGTGGGCGGCGCCGTGGGCGGCACGCTCAACAACACCGTGGGCGCCGTAGGCGGCGCACTGAACGGCGCCGTGGGCAGCGTCGGCACCGCGCTCGGCGGCACGCTCAACAACACCGTCGGTTCCGTCGGCGGTCTGCTCAATGGCGCCACCGGCTCCGGCACTGGCCTGGGTGGCCTGCTGGGCAACACGCTCGGCAACGTCGGCAGTGCCGTGGGCAACCTGCTCAACGGCAACCTCAATGGCACCCTCGGCAATCTGGGCAGCGCGGTCGGCGGCCTGGTCGGCGGCACGCTCGGCGGCCTCGGCCTGACCAAGCCCTCGGCGATCCCGCCCACCAGCCCGAAGGCGCCGGCTCCGGCCGATCCGAACGCGGGCCTGATCATCGGCACCGGCGGCCTGGTCGGCAATGTCGGGCAACTGATCGGCCCGACCACCACCAGCCTGTTCGGTGGCGATGGCTACCTGAGCAACGGCAACCTCAAGCTCAGCAATGCCAACGTGATGCAGACCTACTCGACGGTCAATGTGCTGGGCCTGCCGGTGGTCAACCTGTCGCCGGTCGGCAGCACCCTCAACGGGCTGGGCGGTGCCGCTACCGGTGGCAGCTCGCACCTGACCCTGATCGGTGGCGTCACCTCCGACAGCTACATCTACAACATCAACAACGGCAATCCGGGTGGCCTGCTGGGCCTGCTGCTGCCGAAGGACTCGCCGGCGTGGGCCGCCAAGTGCCTGGACGTCGCCCTGGCTGACATCTCGTGCTGGGCCGTGAACGCCGCGCAGGACTACCAGGTGCTGATGGGCGATGGCGCCTTCGCCAACGGTTCGAAGGAAGTGGTGATCGGTGCCAATGCACGGCACGAACTGCCGAAGGTCGATGCCAACGTCGCCTTCCCGGGTGATGGGGTCAACGACCCGAGCAATCCGACCGGTGTGCCGACCGCCGACTACGCTGCGCGCATGGGCCATTCGGTGATCGTCGGCGACAGTGCCGTCGGTACCGCAAACGGGCAGACCCTGCTCGGTGCTGAAGCCACCTCCAACCAGGCCAACTCGGTCGCACTGGGTTACCGCTCGGCCGCACTGCGCGGCGCGCAGGCCAGCTACAGTGCTTACGGCCTGACTGCTCCGCAGGTTTCGGCGGGCGAAGTGTCGGTGGGCACCGCCGGTGGTGGCGAGCGCCAGATCACCAACGTGGCTGCCGGTAGCGTCAACACCGATGCGGTCAACGTAGCCCAGCTGAAGGGCGCGATCAGCCTGATCAACGGCGTGGCCGATGCCGCCGTGACCTACGACCTGGATGCCGGCGGCAACCCGAACTATCGCCGTGTCACGCTCGGGGCGGGCACCGGCACCACCACCATCGGCAACCTGGCCGGCGGCGCAGTCACTGCCGGCAGTCTGGAAGCGGTCAATGGCGGCCAGCTGGCGGCGACCAATGCTGCCATCGCCAGCTTCTTCGGCGGCCGCGCGGCCTTCGATCCGGCCAGCGGCGCGTTCACTGCACCGCTGTTCGAGATCAGCACCATCTCCACCGGCGGCGCCATCGCCAAGGGCCTGTATGAGAATGCCACCGATGCTTTCGCCGCGGTCGACGGCTCGCTGGTCAATCTCAACACGCAGATCACCGATATCCGCAACGGTGGCACCAAGTACCTGCGGGTGAACTCGACCGGTACCGAGGCGCTGGCCACCGGCGCCGACTCGATCGCGGTCGGTACCAACGCCCGCGCCACCGCCGCCAACAGTATCGCGGTGGGTGCCGGCAGCCTGGCCGACCGTGCCAACAGCGTGTCCATTGGTGCGGCGGGTGCCGAACGCCAGGTCACCAACATGGCCGCCGGTACCGCCGCGACCGATGCGGTCAACCTGGGCCAGCTGCAGGCGTCGGAGCAGGGCGCCCTGCGCTATGACCTCAACGGCGACGGCAGCGTCAACTACGCCAGTGCCACGCTGGGCCAGAGCGGCACCGCCACCACGCTGCGCAACCTGGGCCCGGGCCAGGTCAGTGCCACCAGCAGCGAGGCCATCAACGGTGCCCAGCTGTTTGCGGCCAACCAGGCCGTTGCCACCCACCTCGGTGGTGGCGCGGCGGTCAACGCCAGCGGCGTGCTGACCGCACCGACCTACTCGATCAACAACGTGGCCGCCAACGGCACGATTACCAAGGGCAACTACAACGACGTCGGTACCGCCTTCGACGCGGTCAGCAATTCGCTGGCCAACGTTGCCGACCAGACCGGCGAGATCGACAAGCTGGCCGTGAAGTACGACGTCGACGCCAGCGGCAACGTGCTCAACAGCGTGACGCTGACCGGCACCGGCACCGGCGCGGTGAAGATCACCAACGTCGCCGCCGGCAGCATCCTGGCTGGCAGCAGCGATGCCATCACCGGCGACCAGCTGTTCAGCACCCACAGCACCATCGCCAACTACTTCGGTGGCACCACCGCGTACAACGGCACCACCAACGTGTGGACCGCGCCGAAGTTCAGCATCTCCAGCATCGCCACCGATGGCACTTTCACCAGCGGCGACTACAACAATGTCACCGCCGCCTTCACTGCGGTGGACGGCTCGCTGAAGGTCCTCAACCAGCGCATCACCAACGGCGGCGGTGGCAGTGCCTACCTGGCGGTGAACTCGACGGCAGCGGCCGCAACGGCGGCCGGGGCGGAGGCGGTGGCGGTCGGCCCGCAGGCCAGTGCGGCCGGTGCCAACAGCGTGGCGGTCGGCAACGGCGCCAGCGCCAGTGCCGGCAACAGCGTGGCACTGGGTGCAGGTTCGGTGGCCAGCGTCGGTGCGCAGAGCGGCTACACCGGTGCCTACGGCCAGACCGGTGCCAGCAACTCGGCCGGTGAGGTCTCGGTCGGCAGTACTGGCAGCGAGCGCAAGATCACGCATGTCGCCGACGGTTCCGATACGTACGACGCAACCAATGTCGGCCAGCTGAAGAACGGCGTGAACTACGCCATCGACGAATCGAAGAAGTACACCGACCAGAAGATCCAGAACATCACCAACGTGGCCGGCAGCTTCCGTGCCAACAACACCAACAACCTGGCCGACCCGTCCGCCAGCGGTGCCAACTCGGCCGCCGGTGGTGCAGGCTCAACCGCAGCCGGCGCCAACTCGACCGCGCTGGGCAATGGTTCGCAGGCGCAGGCCGACAACTCGGTGGCGGTGGGTGCGGGTTCGGTGGCGAACCGGGCCAACACGGTCTCGGTGGGTGCCGCTGGTGCCGAACGCCAGGTGGTCAACGTGGCCGACGGTTCGCAGGCCACCGATGCGGTCAACGTACGCCAGCTGCAGGCCTCGCAGCAGGGCACGATCCGCTACGACACCACGGTGAACGGTGCGACCAACTACAACAGCGTCACCCTGGGCAGCACCAGCAGCGGCCCGACCACGGTGCGCAACGTCGCCGCCGGCACCGCCGGTACCGACGCGGTCAACGTGGACCAGCTGAAGTCGGGCATGGCGCAGACCCTGGATTGGTCGAAGGCGTACACCGACGAGCGCATGGGCGGCTTCGAGCGCGACCTGCGCAAGACCGACAACCGCGCCTCGGCCGGTATCGCGTCGGCGATGGCCACCGCAGCGCTGCCGCAGCCCAGCGAAGCGGGCCGCAGCATGGCCTCGGTCGCCGCTGGCAGCTACAACGGCGAGTCGGGCGTGGCGATCGGTATCTCCGGTGTCTCTGAAGGTGGTCGCTGGATCTACAAGTTCAGCGGCTCCACCAACAGCCGTGGCGAGGCCGGTGTGGCCGTCGGTGCCGGCATCCAGTGGTGATCCCCGCGGCCGGGCCGCACGTGCGGCCCGGCATCGCGGAAACGTCCAAAGGGGGGAATGACATGAAACAGCATCGCATCGCCCGCACCGGCCAGATGGCCGCAGTGCTGGGCCTGGTCCTGGGGATGGGCCTGCTGGCTGCTTGCCGCAGCCATGCGCCGGCCGCCGACCGTCCTGCCGACACCACCGCCGTGCAGTTCCCGGAGGCGTCGAAGGCTTCGTTGAAGGAGGGCATCTATCCCGACGTCGCCGACCTGCGCAGATTCGCGCCGGGCATGAGCAAGCGGCAGCTGTATACCTTGCTGGGCACGCCGCACTTCAACGAAGGCATGTGGGGCGTGCGCGAGTGGAACTACCTGTTCAACTTCCGCACCGCGCAGGGCGCGGAGTATTTCACCTGCCAGTTCCAGGTGCGCTTCGACAGCAAGGGCATCGCCCAGGGGGGCTACTGGAAGCCGGAATCGTGCGCGGCGGTGATCGAACCGCCACGGCCACCGGCGCCGCCTGCACCGGCACCGCTGCCGGAGCAACCCCTGCGGCTGTCGGCCGACGCGCTGTTCGGATTCGACAGCGCGGTACTCAGTGCCGAAGGCCAGCAGGCGGTGCAGGGCATCCTGGCGCAGGTGCGCGAGGCCGCGCAGGTGCAGTCGATCCGGGTGACCGGGTACACCGACCGTATCGGCAGTGCCAGCTACAACCAGACCCTGTCGCAGCGACGTGCCGAGGCCGTACGCAGCGCGCTGGTGCAGGGCGGGGTGCCTGCGGCCAGCATCAGCGCCGAAGGGCGGGGCGCAGCCGAGCCGATCGTGCAGTGCGAGCAGCGCAATCGGCGCGAGCTGATCGCCTGCCTGGCGCCGAACCGTCGCGTGCAGATCGCTGGGATCGCCCAACCGCGCTGAGAGTCCCGCACCGGGGCCATGCCCCGGTATCCCGAGTCCCCCCTGACCGTCGGCAGGACGTGGTTACGTCTCCCCCGTTGACCACGCCTGCCGGCGGCTCAGGTTTCCCATGGTGCACGCGATGAACGCTCAATTCCTGCCTCTTTCCATGAAGACGGAAACCACACTCAGCGTGTACGGCCAGCTCGGCAACCATGCCGTGGTACGCATTCCCGGGCGGCGTCTGCCGGGGCTGATCCTGCAGGCAGACACCGTGGCCGGGTTCCTGGCCCAGCTGCAGGAAGCCCAGGCCTGCCTGCGCAGTGGCCGCGCACAGCGTACCGACGCCGAGCTGGACATGCTGATCGACGTGCTGCAGCAGTGGTATGCGCTGATAGAATCGCGCCTGGCCGACGCCGGCGAGGCGCTGTAGGGAAAAGGGGACGGAGGGGATTAAGTCGTTTCCGGCACACTTGGGGCAAGAGCGACTTAATCCCCTCCGTCCCCTTTTCCTAGGCGCGGGCGCGGACCAGCCAGCAGGCGGCATCCACGCGTACGCGGTCGCCCTCGATGAACGGGGTGAATGCCGCTACCGCCTTGTTCCGGAGCGAGGTGGCCCGGTCTTCCGGCATCGCGCGCAGCGCCAGGCCCAGTGGGCCCAGCTGGCCGACGTAGGTCGGCAGGCCTTCGCGGGCGAGCGAGCAGGGCAGGTCGACCGCAACAACCTCCACGTCCTTCCAGCCGGCGGCCTGCAGCAGGTGCCGCACACGCTCGCCATCGGCAAAGGCGAACTGGCCCGGTGCGCCGGGCGCGCGGGGCGGAAGATCCAGTGCATCGCCGATGGCGCGCTCGGCCGTTGTCATGAACGGGTTCTCCGCTGCGCTGCGCCAGGCGATGAAACGCAGGCCGGCACCCGGTCGCGCGGCACGGTGCAGGTTGGCGAAGGCGGCCTGGCTGTCTTCGAAGAACATCACACCCAGCCGCGATTGGATCCAGTCGAAGTGCGCGGTGGGCAGCGGATGCTGCTGTGCGTCGGCGACGATGAAGTCTGCGTCCAGTCCTGCCGCCTCGGCGCGTTGACGGGCCAGCGCCAGCATCGGCGCGGAGATGTCCAGGCCGGTGCAGTGCGCCGACGGGCGTGCGGCGGCTGAGGCCAGCAGGCTGGCACCGGTCCCGCAGCCTACATCCAGCAGTTGCGTGACGGTGTCGGGCAGTTCGTCGACCAGCAGGTCGGCCAGGGGTTGGAACAGGCCGTCGAGGATGGCCTGCTGCGCAACCCAGATCTGACCGCCGGGGCCGTTCCACAGCGCGTTCTGATCAACGGGGGATGTACTGGTCATGGTCTTGCCTTGCGGGGAAGTCGCCCATAGGTTGACGCTTGAAGGTCACTTGAGGTCAAGCCCGTGCGTGAACTGGATATCGGCGAGGTGGTCAAGCGCAGTGGCGTGCCGGCCTCGACCCTGCGCTACTACGAACAGCTTGGGCTGCTGCAGACACTGGGCCGTCGCGGCCTGCGCCGGCAGTACGACGAGCGCGTGCTGGAACGGCTGGCGCTGATCGGTCTTGGCCAGGCGGCCGGGTTGTCGCTGCAGCAGATCGGGTTGTCGCTGCCGCCGCAGGATGGATGTATCTCGCTGGACCGTGAGGCGCTGCTGGCACAGGCCGATGTGCTCCAGCGGCAGATCACCCAGTTGCAGCGGGTGCGCCGGCACCTGCAGCGCGCGGCGGCCTGCCCAGAAGCGCAGGACGCGCGGCAGTGCGGTTCATTCCGCAAGCTGCTGCGCGCACAGCAGCGCATGGCGGGTGGGTGAGAGAAGCATCCACGCATGGCGTGGATCTACTTCACCGCGACCTCGGTAGATCCACGCCATGCGTGGATGAATCAATCGCGGGTGCTGACTTCCCAGGTGGCGTGCAGCACGCCCGGCACGTGTTCCATCCGCGCCAGCACCACATCCAGCTCATCGGCACTCACGGCGGTACTGACCAGCACCGCGATCACATCGGTGGGTGCATCGGCATGCTCGACCACCTGCACGTCGCCGACCGGATACTGCGCAGCCTCCAGCGCATCGACGAGGCGCTCGCGCACCCGCGGCACGGCTTCGGCATCCACGCTCAGGCGCACTTCGTAGGTGGCTTCGGTGGCGGCCTCGTTGATCGGGATGCGGTTGATCGCATTGACCAGCGGCCGCAGCAGGGTGTTGCCGGCGATGATCAGCACGGTCAGCAGCACGCCTTCGGCCAGCATGTCCGCGCCGGTGCAGCTGCCCACCGCCGCCGAGCACCACAGGGTGGCGGCGGTGTTGAGGCCGCGAACGTTCATGCCTTCCTTCATGATCACGCCGGCACCTAGGAAGCCGACGCCGGAGACCACGTAGGAGATCACCCGCACCGCCTCGGCGCTGCCGGCGATGCGCATGCCCAGGTCGACGAAGGCCGCGGCGCCGACGGCGACCAGCACGTTGGTGCGCAGGCCGGCGGTGCGTTGCCGGTACTGGCGCTCGGCGCCGATCAGCGTGCCCAGCACGAAGGCGGCCAGCAGGCTCACCACGGTGTCGGCGAAGGGACCGGCCTGGAAGGTCTCAATGAAGCGCATGGCCGGAGTCTACCCGGTCATGGTGACAGTAGATCCACGCCACGCGTGGATTTCCAGCGGTCCACGCCACGCGTGGTTAGTCAGGTGCCAGAAACGACTTAATCCCCTCCGTCCCCTTTTTGCGGGATCAGTCGGTGTCCTCGACGCGCTCGCCCATCAGTTCGCGCTGGCGCTTGTCCAGTTCCTCGGCGTAGCGCTTGCGTACGAAGGCTTCAGAGACCACGCCCAGCACCTGGCCGTCGGCGGCGACCACGGCCAGTTCGTCGGCCTGGGTCTGGTCGAAGCGCTGCATCACGCTGACCACGTCCGCCGCTGGCGGCAGCGACACATCTCGGTTCTCGGCCAGCTCGCCAATCGTGGTCTCCGGCTTCACGCCGTCGCCGTAGACGCGCGGAATCTGCACGATGCCGGCGTAGTGGCCTTCGCTGTCGATCAGGATCACCCGGCTGCCCGAACCCAGCGGGAAGCGCTGGCGGAACGCGGCGGCATCGAGATCGGCCGGCGCGGTGGCCACGCCCTTGCGCATCAGCCGGCCGGCGTTGAGGTTCTGCACCCAGCCGACGTCGCGGGCGCTCTTGATGGTCTCGCCGCGCAGGTGCATGCGCCAGGTCGAGAACGAATAGCCGAACCACTGCCGCACCAGCGTGCTGGACACCAGCACCGCACTCATCACCACGCTGGTCAGCAGGAAGTCGTGGGTGCCTTCCAGCACCAGCATGGCCATGGTCATCGGCGCGCCGACCACCGCCGCGGCCAGCGCTGCCATGCCGGCCAGCGCGGCGGACGTGGCGTCGACCACCGGCACGCCGGTGGCCATCGCCAGCAGGCCGGCGAACAGGGCGCCGACCAGGGTGCCCATGAACAGCGAGGCGAAGAACAGGCCGCCACGGAAACCAAACCCGAGAGAGATGCCGGAGGCCAGGCACTTCAGGGTCAGCAGGCCGCCGATCCAGATCAACGGCAGGTGGGTAGTCAGGTCCAGGTGCAGCGCGCCATGGCCGGACGAGAGCACCTGCGGGCTGGCCAGGGCCAGAGGGATCAGCAGCAGGCCGCCCACCACCGGGCGACCCCACAGCGGCAATGGACTGCGCTTGACCGTGCCTTCGATCGAAGCGATCAGGCGCATGATGACAATGCCGACCATCGCGCAGCAGCAGCCGAGCAGGCCGTAAATGGCGTAGTCGGCGGCGCGCACGTCGATGGTAGAGGCAGCGGGCAGCAGGTAGGCCTCGATGCCAGCCTGGTCGGCCACGAACGCACCGGCCAGCGCGGCGACGGCCACCGGTGCCAGTGCGGCCGGGGTGTAGGCGCCGATGACGATCTCGAAGGCATAGAACGCACCAGCCAATGGCGCACCGAAGGCGGCGGCGATGGCACCGGCGGCACCGGCACCGACCAGGATGCGCACGTCGTTGCGACGCAGGCGCATCACCCGGCCCAGCTGCGAGCCGCTGCCCGCGCCCATCTGCGTATACGAGGCCTCCAGCCCGACCGACGCGCCGCAGCCGTTGGACAGCAGGGTCTGGGTCAGCACGATCAGGTTGTCGCGCATCGACATGCGGCCGCCGTGCAGGGCATTGGCTTCGACCGCATCGAGCAGGGGGCGCTTAAGCCGCGTCGCCGCAAGGCTGACCAGGCCGACCAGCAGCCCGCCCAGTGGCAGCACCAGCAGCGCGGTCCAGGTCAGCGAGGGCAGGGAGCTCAGGCGCATGCCTTCGTCCAGCCCATACAGCGTGCCCTGCAACCAACGTGCGATGCCGGACTGCAGCAGGGTCAGGTAGCCGGCGATCAGGCCGACCAGCAGGGCAAGCGCGATGAACCACAGATCACTGCCGCGCAGCCGCAGGCGCAGGCCCTGGAAAGCTGAGTGCAGGCGCGATGGCGAAACAGGCAGTGACATGGTGGCGGCATGATACGCCGCCACCGTGATCGCCACCGTCACTGCATCGGGCGATTACCGCTTCAGAAGCGGTAGCGGCCCTGCACGTAGAAGGTGCGCGGCGCGGCCACCATGCGGCCGGCGTTGCCATCGACGTTGCGGGTGTACCAGCGCTTGTCGGCCAGGTTGTTCACGCCCAGCGCGATCTCGCTGTCACCCAGTCCCGGCACCTGCCAGGCCACCTGCGCGTTCCACAGGCGAACACCCGGCACGCGGCCCACGCGCGCATCGGCGCTCTCGGCCCAGGTGTTGGCGGCGTCGGCGTACTGGCTGCTCTGGTGGGTGCTGGAGACATTGAAGGTCCAGCCGGCCAGTGCGTAGCGGGCGCCGACGCTGTCGGTGTCGCGCGCGTAGAAGGGCACGTCCAGGCCACGGTTGTCGCCGGACTGCTGGATCGCCTTGGTCCAGGTGTAGTTGGCGTACAGCTCCAGCCCGGCCAGCGCGCTGTCCTCGGCGAAGCGGTATTCCAGTGCGCTCTCCACACCCTTGTGATCGGTGGCGCCGATGTTCTGGAAAGTCGGCGGAGTGATCCCCGGCACCTGCAGGATCTGGTTGTCGAAGCGCATCTTGAACACGGTTACTTCCGCGCGCAGTGCCCCGTCCTGCCAGCGCGCACCGAGTTCGGTGGTCTTTGCAACTTCCGGGTTCAGCGGATTGCTGGCGGTCTGCGAATTCAGCTGGATGTTCTGCACCGGCCCGAACGAGGTGGTGTAGTTGCCGAACACGGTCAGCTGCGGGGTCAGCAGGTAGGCGATGTTGAGCGAGGGCAGGGCCTTGTCGTTGCGGCTGCTGAAGGTCGCCGTGCCACCGGCCTGGCGGCGGTCCATGTCGATCCATTCCATGCGCACGCCCGGGGTGATCCGCCACTGGCCGATCGCAATGCGGTCGTCGATGTAGAACGCGTGGGCGTCGGTGGCGTTGTCGAAGCGGTTGGTGGCGCTGGCCACGCCGGTGCGGCGGGTGACGGTGTAGCTGCGGTCGTTGCCACGTTCGCGCAGGAAGCGGTAGCCGGCGGTGATGTCGTGCACGCTGGCGCCCCAGTGCAGGCGCTGGGTGTAGCGCGGCTCGATGCCGAGCACGCGGTAGTCACGCGGCTGCACGGTCAGCTGGGTGTTGGCGGCGTTGATCAGCGAGCTGGCGCGGCTGCTTTCGTTGTAATAGGCCAGCACCTCGAACTCGCTGTTGGCCGACAGCGTGTTGGTGTAGCCCAGGTCGATGCCGGTGCGGTGGCCCTTCCAGAAATCGGTGGGGCGGGTGTTCTGGAACGGATCGGCCTCGTACTGCGCACGGGTCAGGCCGCCCGGCGTCAGCGAGCGTACGTCGTAGTAGGACAGCTTGGCACGCAGCTCCTGCTGTTCGTCGATGGCGTAGGCGAACTTCAGCGCGAGGTCGTTGAAGCGGTCATCGCTGCCCTGGCGCCAGCCACGCCCGTCCTGGCCGGAGTAGAGCAGCGCCGCGCCGAGGCCGTTGCCGCCGGTGCCGCCGAGGAAGGCGTTGTACTGGGTGCTGACACCGCCGCCATGGTCGTAGGCGCTGTAGCGCACACCCGCTTCGCCGTGCAGGCCCGCGCCGGTCGGAATGGCGCGGGTGCTGAAGTTGATGATGCCGCCCACGTTCTGTGGGCCGTAGCGCACCGCGCCGCCGCCGCGCACCACGTCGATCGATTCGATGTTGGACAGGCTGGTCGGTGCGAACGACAGCTGTGGCTGGCCATACGGCGCCACCGCCAGCGGCACGCCGTCCAGCAGTACGGTCGAGCGTGGCGAGTAGCGCCCGGTCAGGCCGCGCACGCCGATGTTCAGCGAGACCGAGCTGCCGGCCGTGCCGGAGTTGTCGGTGACCTGCACGCCGGGGATGCGGCGCATGGCATCGCCGATGCTGGCCGCGCCGCTGGCCTCGATGCGCTGGCGGTCGACCACCGTGCGCGCGCCGGCGAAGCTCTTGACGCTGTCATGCAGGCCGGTGCCCAGCCAGCTGCCGGAAACCTGGATGCTGTCCAGCGTGGTGGCGCTGTCCTGGGCGAGGACGCGGGTGGCCGGGAGCAGGCACAGGGCGAGGGCGGCAGCCAGGGGCAGGCGGGCCGGTTGCAGGGCGTGGATGGGCATCGGTGCGGGTTGTGGAAGGTCGTAAATGAGAATTATTGCTGATCCCATTCGCTATTGAAATGCGCCTCCGGTTCATGCCGATGCCCCGGTGGTAGAGTGGGCGATTGCTTCCTGACCCGCTGAGATCCGCCATGTCCCAAGCTGCTTTCTACCCCGTCGGAACCCCTGGCCAGCCGTGGGGAGCGGCGGAGCGGGAGGCGTGGCGTGGCCGCCAGCAGCGCCTGCGTCGCTATGACGAAGAGGTGCTGCCGCGCATCGAGGCGTTGGCTTCGCGCTTTGACAAGGTGGCCTACGGCCAGCTCGACTACGCGGGCGAGACGTACACCTTGTTGGCCCTGCGCAGCCGCGACTGGAACCCGGCGCTGCCGGCCGCGCTGGTCACCGGTGGCGTGCACGGCTATGAGACCAGCGGCGTGGTGGGCGCGCTGGAGTTCCTCGAAAAGCACGCCGCCGACTATGCCGGCAAGGCCAACCTGCTGGTGGCGCCGTGCGTGAATCCGTGGGGCTTCGAGCGCATCAACCGCTGGAACTTCGATGCGATCGACCCGAACCGCAACTTCCGGGCCGACGGCCCGGCCCGCGAATCGACCGCCGTCATCGAACTGATCGCGCCGTACAGGGGCCAGTTCGTGCTGCACATCGACCTGCACGAAACCACAGACAGCGACGAGAGCGAGTTCCGCCCGGCGCTGGCCGCGCGTGACGGCAAGCCGTTCGAGCCGGGCCGGATTCCCGATGGGTTCTACCTGGTGGACGACAGCGGGAACCCACAACCGGCCTTCCAGCAGGCGGTCATCGCCGCGGTGGAGAAGGTCACCCATATCGCGCCGGCCGACGACAAGGGCGAGATCATCGGTTCGCTGGTGGTGGCCCATGGCGTGATCGAGTACCCGCTGGTGAAGCTGGGCCTGTGCGCCGGCATTACCGGCGCCAAGTACACCACCACCACCGAGGTCTACCCGGACAGCCCGCGGGCGACGCCACAGCAGTGCAACGACGCACAGGTGGCGGCGGTGTGCTCGGCGCTGGATTACGCGCTCGCCCATCGTTGATCGGTAGTGCCGGCCGCTGGCCGGCAACCACGGGACACTGGGATTGCCGGCCAGCGCCCGGCACTACCTCATCCAAGCGCGTCGGCCCACCACAGTGCGGCCGGTCCGGGCGGCGTGTCGCGGCGCCACAGCAGGTCGCTGTGGATGCGCCGCGGCCACCCGGGCAGCGTCAGTTCCACCAGTTGCCCGCGGTCGTAGCGTTGCACCAGCGCGCGGGGCAGTTCGGCCCAGCCGATGCCGTCCTCGGCCATCTCCATCACCATCAGGTAGTCGGTGGCGGTCCAGGCCAGGCCGGTGACCACGCGGGACTGATCGACTTCCGCGCTCAGGCGCACCTGCCGATGCCGCGCCAGTTGTGCGGCGGCGCGACGCCCGGCGCTGGCCAGCGGATGTTCGCGCGCCACGTATACCGACAGTTCGCTGTGATGGGCCAGCGGCCGGGCCATCAGGCCATCTGGATAGTGTTCCTGCCGTGGCAGCAGCCCGAGCGCGGCGCGTCCGTTGCTCACCAGTTCCAGCACGTCCTCGCCCTCGGCATCCAGCCATTCCAGTTCGATCTCCGGGAACGCCTCGGAGAAGCGCTGCAGGATCCGCTGTTCGGGATCAAGCTGGTAGACATCGGAGAACACCACGGTCAGTCGCGCTTCGACCGGTGCGGCCAGGCGCACGCTCAACTGTTGCAGGCGTGCATCGGCAGCCAGGATCTCCTGCGCGTGCCCCAGCACCTGGCGCCCGGCCTCGGTCAGCTGGGGGTAGCGCCCGCTGCGATCGAACAGGCTCACGCCCAGGTCGGTTTCCAGGTGGGCAATGGCGGTACTGACCGTCGACTGGGTCTTGCGCAGCCGTCGCGCGGCGGCCGAGAACGAGCCCAGCGCCGCGGCTTCCACGAAGGCCTGCAGGGATTCAGGGGAGTAGGGCATTTATCCATCGCTCCTGTCGATGGAATCCATTTTGATCCCACCGTAAAAGGCGATGATACTAGTCGCCGTCGCCCCTGTCTGCTGGGCGTTCCGGATCCTCCACGCTCGGCGTGGATCCATTGATGAGGCGGCGTGGTCCCCGCCCTGCAAGGAGCTTCACATGTCCCGTACTGTTCCCGCCCGTGGCGCGCTGGTCGCCTGGGCCTGCCTGACCGTGGCGATCGTCGCCGAAGTGGTCGGCACCTCGTTCATGGCCCACGCCGCCCGCGATGGCGGCTGGACCGGCTATCTGGTCATGGCCGGCGCGCTGGCGCTGTCCTATTTCTTCCTGGCGCAGTCGGTGCGCCGCATCGCGGTGGGCGTGGCCTACGCGGTATGGGAAGGCCTGGGCCTGACCCTGCTGACCGTGGTCGGCCTCACCGTCTTCGGTGAAAGCCTGTCGCTGCAGCAGCTGGCCGGCCTGGTGCTGGCGGTGGTCGGCATCGTCTGCGTCACTCTCGGGGAGGCACACTGATGAACACCCTGGCCCTGTTTTTCGTGATCTGTTCGGCGCTGATCGACGTCGCCGCCAACATGATGGTGGCCAAGTCGGAGGGCTTCCGCCGCTGGCGCTGGGGCGTCGGTGCGATCGTCATGGTCTGGATCGCCTTCGCCCTGCTGGGCCAGGCCGTACGCTACATGGATCTGGCCACGGCCTATGCGATGTGGGGGGCGATCGGCGTGATCGGCACCGCCACCTGCGGCCGCCTGTTGTTCGGTAACCGCCTGCGGCCGATCGGCTGGGTTGGCATCGCCCTGGTCACGGCGGCGGTACTGCTGCTCAGCACCGCTAAGTAGCAGCACGCCCGGTCGCGAGCGGGGCGGCGATGATGCAGCGATTTGCGAAGTCGCCCGCGCTCATCGACACTGCGGTTTTCCACATGGAGTGCCCGCATGTTCAGCCACATCACCGTAGGAACGAACGACATGGATGCCGCGCGTCGCTTCTACGACGCCCTGTTCGCTGCGATGGCCGCGCGTGCGGGCGTATTCGACGAGAAGGGACGGCTGCTGTACTTCAAGGATGGACGGATGTTCGGTGTAACCGCGCCGATCGATGGGCAGCCAGCGTGCCATGCCAACGGTGGCACCATCGGTTTCAGTCTGGGCAGTGCAGAGGCCGTGCGTGCCTGGCAGGAAGCTGGAGTGGCTCACGGTGGTACCGCCATCGAAGATCCGCCCGGCGTCCGCAACATGTCCGGTCGGCAGGTGTTCCTGGCCTATCTGCGTGACCCGGATGGCAACAAGCTGTGTGCGGTGCATGTAATGTCGTGATCGGACAGGATGCGCGTGGCCGCGCCGCAGGCGGTGCGCGCGGCCCGCGCAAGCAAGGGTGCGTCGCAGCGCGCGCGTGATACCACGGAATGAGCGGACGGGCCTGCGACCACAGGCCGCAACTTCATGCTCTGTCCACTGCGGTTCAGCCAGAATCGGTCGGCTAACCCATTGATCTACCGGAGAACGCCGCCCCATGGAAGTACTGGAGCCGCAACAATCCCCGGTGCGCACCCTTCGGCCTGTGTTCGCCTTCGCGGCGATCGTTGTCGTGGCGTTCGCGCTGTTCGTCAGCCTGTTCCCGCTCGGCGCGGGCCGCCTTCTGCTCAAGGCACAGGACTGGGCCGCCCTCAACGTCGGCTGGTACTATCTGCTGGCCATGACCCTCTACCTGGTGTTCGTGGTCGGCGTGGCGCTGTCCAAGTACGGTGGCATCAAGCTCGGCGCCGACCATGACGAGCCGGAGTTCAGCTACCTTTCCTGGGCCGGCATGCTGTTCGCGGCGGGCATCAGCATCACGCTGTTCTTCTTCTGCGTTTCCGAACCGCTGACCCACTACCTGCAGCCGCCGCAGGGCGATCCGGCTGCGGGCGAGGCCGGTGCGCGCCAGGCCATGCAGCTGCTGTTCCTCCATTGGGGCCTGCATGGCTGGGGCGTGTTCGCGCTGGCGGCGATGGCGATGGCCTACTTCGCCTACCGCCACAACCTGCCGCTGGCGCTGCGTTCGGCGCTGTACCCGTTGATCGGCAAGCGCATCAATGGCCCGATCGGCTACACCGTGGATGCGCTGGGCATCGTCGCCACCGTGTTCGGCATCGGTGCGGACATGGGCTTCGGCGTGCTGCACCTCAACGCCGGCCTGTCGCACCTGTTCAACATCCCGCACTCCAATCTGGTGCAGATCATCCTGGTGGTCAGCATGATGGGCGCGGCGGTGGCCGTGGCCGTCTCCGGCGTGGAGAAGGGCGTGCGCTGGATGGCCAACATCAACATGCTGCTGGCGATCGCGCTGGTGCTGTTCATGCTGTGCGCCGGCCCCACCCAGTACCTGCTCAGCACGTTGATGCAGAACCTGGGCGACTACCTGGGCAGCGTGGTCGGCAAGAGTTTCGATGTGTACGCCTATGGCGGCCGGCCGGAATGGCTGGGTGGCTGGACGGTGTTCTACTGGGCCTGGTGGATCGGCTGGGCGCCGTTCGTCGGCCTGTTCATCGCGCGCATCTCGCGTGGCCGCACCATCCGCGAATTCGTGTTCGGCGTGCTGCTGATCCCGCTGGGCTTCACCCTGGCCTGGCTGTCGATCTTCGGCAACAGCGCGCTGGACCAGGTGCTGCACCACGGCCAGCAGCAGTTGGCGCAGCTGGCGGTGGATGATCCACCGACGGTGCTGTATGCACTGCTGGATGGCTACCCGTGGAGCCGCACGGTGATCGCGGTGACGGTGCTGGTCAGCTTCATTTTCTTTGTGACCTCGGCCGACTCGGGGGCGGTGGTGTTGTCCACGCTGTCCTCGCATGGCGGTGCACCGGAGGATGATGGTCCGCGTTGGCTGCGTGTGTTCTGGGGCACGGTGATCGCCGTACTGACCGCCGGGCTGCTGCTGGCTGGGAGCATCGATGCGCTCAAATCTGCGGTGGTGCTGGCGTCGCTGCCGTTCTCGGCGATCCTGTTGTTGATGATGTGGGGGCTGACCCGCGCCTTCAGTGACGAGTCGCACCGCAAGCGCGCGCTGCAGTACCGGCCGTCGCCGTTGATCGGAGACGATCGCCACCACCAGGGCTGGCGCCAGCGCCTGAGCCAGGCCATGCACTTCCCGGTACGCGACCAGGTCTACCGCTTCATGGATGACACGGTGAAGCCGGCGATGGAGGCGGTGGCCGAGCAGCTGCGTGGGCAGGGCTGGGATGTGGCGACGCGCTTCGAAGCGGGCGACATGGAGCTGACGGTCAACCATGGCGAGCAGCAGGACTTCCTGTACCGGGTGATCCTCAGCGGCTACCTGACCCCGTCGTTCGCCGCGCAGCAGCTGCGCAACCAGCGCTACTACCGCGCCGAGGTGCACCTGTTCGAAGGCAGCCAGGATTACGACCTGGTCGGCTACAGCCGCAAGCAGATCATCAACGACATCATCAGCCAGTACGAACGGCACCTGCAGTTCCTGCACCTGAGCCGGTGATGCGGTGGGTGCGGACCGTTGGTCCGCACACCCTGTAGAGCCGAGCCCACGCTCGGCTGCGTGATGCCGGAAGAGCAGCCGAGCATGGCTCGGCTCTACAGCGACCATCAGAACCGGTAGCGCGCCCCCAGCGAGACGAACTGCCCGCGCAGGTTGTACTGGCTGATGTCGAAACCGTTGGAGCCACCGGCCGGGTCGAACGGCGGGTCCTTGTCGGTCAGGTTCAGCACCGACAGCGACAGCGTGGTGTTGGGAATCCCTTCGTAGGCCACGTACAGGTCCAGCTGGTGATGAGGCTTGATGCGGTCGCGCAGGCCCGGGTTGCTGGTCGCTGTCGCCACACGCTGGTCATAGCCGCTCACGTACTGCAGGCTCAGCGTGCTGCTCCAGTCGCCCACTGCCCAGTTCAACGACGTGGTGCCGCGGGTGCGCGGCAGTGCGCCGTGGCGGTTGTTGCCGGCCCCTTCATACGGTGCCTGGCCGGCCACCAGCGGCTGCTTGAAGCTGAGCAGGTGGGTCCAGCTGCCGGCCACGGTGAAGTTGCCCCAGCCCTCGGTGCGGAAGGTGCGGTTGGCTTCCAGGTCCAGACCCGAGGTGGTCAGCTCGCCCTGGTTGGCGTACTGGTTGGTGATGAACTGGATGCGCCCCTGTGCATCACGCTGCACGCGTCCGGGGAACAGTGTCGGGTTGTCGACGATGAACTGTGCGCTGTCCGGCTTGACCAGGTTGTCCTGCTCGATGCGGTACCAGTCCAGGCCGATGCTGGTATCGCCATCGGGCGACCACACCGCGCCCACGTTGAAGTTGCGCGAGCGTTCGGCCTTCAGGTCCGGATTGCCGGTGCGGATGTTGGTGACGCCACGGCTGCCACCGGGCTGCAACGGATCCAGCGGATCGATCACCGAGCCGTAGCTGACGGTCTGGCCCGGCGCGATCTCCGGCAGCGACGGTGCACGGAAGCCACGCGAGAACGAACCACGCAGCAGCAGGCTGTCCAGCGGCTGCCAGCGCAGCGCCACCTTCGGCGAGAACGCGTTGCCGAAGTCGTCATAGTGATCGCCACGACCGGCCACCTGCAGCTCCAGCGTGCGGTGCAGCGGCACGCTCAGTTCGGCGTAGGCGGCGCTGACCTGGCGCTCGCCGTTGACCACGTTGATGGCCGGGCGCAGTTCGGTGCCCGACAGCACCTGCGCACTGGTGCGCGCGTCCAGTGATTCCTTGCGGAACTCGGCACCCCAGGCGAAGCCGACCGCACCGGCCGGCAGCTCCCACAGCGAGGTCGAGGCCTTCACGTTCAACGAATGCAGCTTGTACCAGCCCGGACGCTTGGTCTGCAGGCGCAGTGCATCCAGTGCCCCCGGCGTGGCGGACGGGTTGAGGAAGTTGTAACTGCCATCGCGCAGGATCTGCTCGAACGCGTAGCGGTTGACGAAGTTGTCGACGTATTCGCGCTGCGCGCTCTGCGAGGTCAGCGCCGCCACTTCCCAGTCCCATCGCTCGCCGCTGCCGCGCACGCCGGCCAGCGCACGGTAGAACACCTGGGTGTTGTCCTTCAGGCGCGGGCCGAGATCGAAGAAGGTGTACTCGAACGGCAGCGGCGCGCTGCCCGGGTTGTTCGGGTGGCCGACCGGCAGCACCGCCGGCACGTCGATCAGGGTGCCGGTGGCCGGGTTGTAGGCACGCAGGCCCGGGCCGACGGTCAGCGGCGCGCTGAAGATCTGGTCGGCCTTGTTGTGGCTGTACAGCACATCGGCGAACGCCTCGACGCTGTCGTTGAAGCGGTAGGTCGCGCTCAACGACGCCTGCAGGCGCTCGGCGCCGGGCTGCAGGGTCTTGAACGGCTGGGCGTTGAAGGCGCAGGCCTGGCCGGGCAGGGTGCTGCCGAAATCGCTGTACGGGCGCAGCTGGCTGCCATCCGGGCAGTTGGCGAACGGTTGCGGTGCGCGCGGGTTGGACAGCCAGTTGCCACCGGCGGTGGACCAACCGGCCAGGCGACCGCCGGGCTTGTCGCGGAAATCGCCGCTGCGGGTGTAGGCACGCTGGTCGGCGTCGAGGCGACCACGCTTGAGCAGGTCCAACCCGAACAGCACGTTCCAGCCCTGCTGTTCGAGATCACCGAAGCCGGCCAGCAGGTTGGCCTTGCGCTCGTTCAGGCCGCCCTGGGTGGCGGTACCGAAGCCGCCGCCGACTTCCACGCCCTGGAAGTTCTTTCGCAGGATGATGTTGATGACGCCGGCGATGGCATCGGAACCGTACACCGCCGAGGCGCCATCCTTCAGCACTTCGATGCGTTCGACCGCGCTGATCGGCAGCGCATTGAGGTCGACGAAGGTGTCCTGGGTGTTGAGCGCGAAACCGAAGTTGGAGACGCGGTAGCCGTTGACCAGCACCAGCGTGTTCTTCGGGGACAGGCCACGCAGGCCGATCGAGGCCGAGCCGGCGGCGAAACTGCCGGTGTACTGCTCGTCGAAGCTGTTGCCGGCATTGGCCGACAGGTTGCGCAGCACGTCGGTGAGGGTGGAGCGGCCGGTCTGCTCGATCTGTTCGCGGCTGACGATCTGCACCGGGTTCGGCCCGGCGGTATCGCTGCGCTTGATGTTAGAGCCGGTCACCAGCACGGCGCCCAAGGTGGTGCTGTCCTTGCCGGTATCGGCGGTTTCAGCGGCGCCGGCAGCGCCGGCGGTGAGGCCCAGCGCGATCGCGCCGGCAAGCAGGTTCAGGGTGGTACGGTACATGGAAGCGACAACGCCGAACGGGGGAGGAGCCGTCAGTACCGCACGCAGGCACGTGCGCCTTCCAATGACGAAAGCGCATTCAGTTATACATCACGGGTTCTTAACGAAAGTCGGTGCCTCCGTTGGAGCAGACCCACTCGGTGGGTGCGGGACCGATCTTTGGTGGGTGCGGACCGTTGGTCCGCACACCCTGCAGGGGCAGAGCCCTTTCCCTGTGGAAAGAAGCCTCATCCCCCCGCGCTACGCGCGAGAGTCGACTGACAGTCGACTCTACCGGGACTGCGCCACTACCGGGACTGCGCCACCACCGGGACAGCGCCATCCGCTGAGGCATCAAGGCCGCAGCAGCACCTTGCCGTTACGGCCCGAACCGGCGCCAGCCTTCGCTGCCTGGGCGATGTCGTCCAGTGCGAAGATCTGCTCCACCGGCAGGGTCAGTTCGCCGCTCGCCGCACGCTTCAGCAGTTCGCCGACCAGCCGGCGCTTGTCCTCCACCGCCATCGCCTGGCTGACCTTGCTGCCCCAGAAACCCTTCACCGTGGCTTCCTTGTAGATCAGTCCGCCCGCGGGAATGCGCATCGGTTCGCCGCTCATCACTCCGAACGACACCAGCGTGCCGTGGTGGCCGAGCAGGTCGACCAGGTCACCGCTGGCGTCGCCGCCGATGGAATCCACCGCGGCCGCAGCCTGTGCTTCGCCGGTCGCCTCACGCACGCGATCCTTCCAGCCGTCCAGCGAGGTGTCGAATACGTGATCGATGCCCAGCGCCTGCAGCTGCGCGACCGCATCGGCATTGCGCACCAGGTTGGCCACATGCACGCCACGCGCCCGCGCCAGCATCGCCAGCGACTTGCCCACCGCGCCGTTGGCGGTGTTCTGAACGATCCACTGGCCCGGCTCGACGTGCAGGAACTCCAGCAGCATCAACGCGCTCAGCGGCATGGCAATCAGCTGCGCGGCCATTTCGTCCGGGATCGCTTCCGGCATCGGAATCACCATGCGTGCCGGTGCAATGAACGCTTCGGCCCAAGTGCCGTGCACCGAGGCAGCGGCCACCCGCTGGCCGACCTGAAGGCCGTCGACGCCATCGCCGAGTGCATCGATCACGCCCAGTGCTTCACTGCCACCGATCGCCGGCAGGGTCGGCTTGTAGCCGTACAGGCCGCGCACGGTCAGCAGGTCGTGGTTGTGGATCGAGGCCAGCACGGTGCGGATGCGCACCTCGCCGGGGCCGGGCTCGGGCAGGGCGGCGTCGGCGATGGCAAGGACGTCGGCCGGATCGCCGAAGGAGGGGTACTGGGCAGCGCGCATGGGCGGTGTTCCGGGGAAAGTTGATGTTGTACCGAACTGGGGACGCAGGCGCTGTCGACAAGGCGCCGCAGGTGCAACACGGCATCCTGCGACTGATCGTCGCGACATGTGTTGATTACCGCATCTTGTGTTGACGAGTTCGGATATCCCCACTATGTTGTGGCGGTCACTCCCGGTCAGCCGCCGCCGCCGGACATGCAGCAAACGTCCCGCGGCCCGCCCTGAGGCTTGCCGTGTCGACGCGGCCGCCATAGTGCGGACGCAGGTCGCCCCCACGGCCCGGATACCGGCCGCAGGCGCAGGCAGATGCCGACGACCTACGTTCCCGTGCCCTGGCAATCCACCCGTTCGCCCCGTGCGCCGGTATCGCGTTCAGGGCCGCCATGGCATCGACCGCCAACGCGCGCGCGAGCCTGGAGTTTCACCACCATGACCGACAGTACCTTCCGCGTGGCCGATCTGGCCGGCGCTGGCGACGCCTTGCGCGCCGGTGGCGAGCGCGTGCCGACCTGGATCACCAAGGAGGCCGGCAACCGCCGCCTGCCGTTCGAGGCCGAACGCCTGCAGCGCAGCATCGACGCCGTGCATGCCGAGTTCCCGCAGCTGGACGTGAGCGACTACCGCCGCGTGGTGCAGGCGATGGTCGAGCGCAAGCCCAGCATCAGCGCCGATGACCTGGTCGATCTGCTGATCCGCGAGGCCGAGTCGCGGGTGGACCTGGTCGCACCCGAGTGGGAACAGTTTGCCGCGCGCATCTACCTGCGCCGCCTGTACAAGCGCGCCAGCCGCAACCGCTTCTACGACGTCGGCCTGAAGTACGGCTCGTATGTGGGCCTGCAGGAAAGCCTGGCCGACCGCGGGATCTACAGCAACGACATCCTGCGCTGCTATTCGAAGGAAGAGCTGCAGCAGGCCGGCGAGATGATCGATCCGGAGCGCGACCGACTGTTCGCCTACAACGGCCTGTACCTGCTGGCCACGCGCTATCTGGCCAGCGATCGCAGCCGCGAGGTCTACGAGCTGCCGCAGGAGCGTTGGCTGACCATCGCGCTGTACCTCATGCAGGAAGAAAAACCGCGTGAGCGGCGCATGCAGCTGGTCGGCGAGGCGTACTGGGCGCTGTCCAACCTGTACATGACGGTCGCCACACCAACGTTGGCCAATGCCGGCAAGGTGGGTGGGCAACTGTCCAGTTGCTTCATCGACACGGTGGATGACAGCCTGCAGGGCATCTATGACTCCAACACCGATATCGCCCGTGTGTCCAAGCATGGCGGCGGCGTTGGCGCCTACCTGGGCTATGTGCGCAGCAGTGGCGCACCGATCCGTGGCGTGGCCAATTCCTCTGGCGGCGTGGTGCCGTGGATCAAGCAGCTCAACAACACCGCGGTGTCGGTCGACCAGCTTGGCCAGCGCAAGGGCGCGGTGGCGGTGTACCTGGACATCTGGCACCGCGACATCGAAGCGTTCATGGACCTGCGCCTCAACAACGGCGACCAGCGCCTGCGCGCGCACGATGTGTTCACCTCGGTGTGCGTGCCCGACCTGTTCATGGAGGCGGTGGAGCGCCGCGCCGACTGGTACCTGTTCGACCCGCACGAGGTGAAGCAGGCCAAGGGCTGGTACCTGCAGGACTTCTACGACGAGAAGCGCGGCGCGGGCAGCTTCCGCGACCGCTACGCCGAACTGGTGGCCGACGAGCGCATCAGCCGCCGCACGGTGAAGGCCATCGATCTGTTCAAGCGGATCATGCTCAGCCAGCTGGAAACAGGCAACCCGTTCCTGTTCTACCGCGACGAGGTCAACCGCCGGAACCCGAACAAGCACGCGGGCATGATCTATTCCAGCAACCTGTGCACCGAGATCCTGCAGAACATGAGCCCGACGCGGATGATCCAGGAGATCGTCAGCGGCGACCAGATCGTCACCACACGCCGTGCCGGTGATTTCGTGGTCTGCAACCTGTCCTCGATCAACCTCGGCCGGGCGATCGGCGCACCGGATGACCTGCTGGCCACCGATGTACTGGAGCGCCTGATCCCGATCCAGGTGCGCATGCTCGACAACGTGATCGACCTCAATGCGTTGCCGGTGCCGCAGGCCACGATCACCAATCGCAAGTATCGCGCCATCGGCCTGGGCACGTTCGGTTGGCACCACCTGCTGGCGCAGCAGGCAATCCAATGGGAATCACCGGATGCCGAGGCGTTGGCCGACCGGCTCTACGAACGCATCAATTTCCTGACCATCCAGGCCAGCGCGCAGCTGGCGAAGGAGAAGGGCAGCTACCCGATGTTCGCGGGTAGTGACTGGCACAACGGGCGTTACTTCCGTGACCGCGACTACAGTGGCGCCGCGTGGGACAGCCTGGCCCACGAGGTGGCCACGCACGGCCTGCGCAACGGCTGGCTGCTGGCGGTGGCGCCGAACATGAGCACCGCGCAGATTGCAGGCTCCACGGCCTCGATCGACCCGATCTACAGCGCGTTCTACTACGAGGAAAAGAAGGACTTCCGGCGGCCGGTGGCGGCGCCGGGACTGTCGCTGGAAACCTGGCCGTACTACGAGAAGGGGGCCTACAAGGTCGACCAGTTCGCCAGCGTGCGCCAGAACGCGCGCCGCCAGCGCCATGTCGACCAGTCGATCAGCTTCAACCTGTACGTGCCCAGCACCATCCGCGCCAGCACGTTGCTGGAGCTGCACCTGAGCGCCTGGCGCGAAGGCCTGAAGACCACCTACTACGTGCGCTCCAACGACATCGACATCAGCGAATGCGAGTGGTGCTCCAGCTGATCAATGGTAGTGCCGTCCGCTGGCCGGCAACCCCGCGATCTTCGGTAGTGCCGGCCGCTGGCCGGCAACACGATAGAAAGAGAACGAAGGCAGAAAACCATGGCAACTGACCTCGACCGCATCAAGATCCTCGAACCTCGCCATCCCAACCGCAGCACCGGCATCATCAACGGCCAGACCAGCGGCATCCTCAACTGGAACGACATCCCGTACCCGTCGTTCTATCGGGCCTACAAGGAGCTGTCCACCAACTTCTGGATTCCCGACGAGGTCGACATGAAGCTGGACGCCCGCCAGTACGGCGAGCTGAACGCACGCGAGAAGAACGCCTACGACTCGATCATCGGCCTGCTCGCCACGCTGGATTCACCGCAGACGCGCTTCATCTACAACGTCGCGGAGTACATCACCGACCCGGCCGCGCACGCCAATGCGGCGATCATCGGGCAGCAGGAAGTGATCCACAACGAGAGCTACAGCTACGTGCTGGCCTCGATCACCGACCTGCCGAACCAGAACCGCATCTTCGAGATCGCCCGCACCCACCCGACCATCATCAGGCGCAATGCGCCGATCATGGGGGCGTATGACGATTTCATGCGCGAGAAGACCGCCGAGACCCTGCTCAAGTCGTTGATCCAGTCGTCCATCCTGGAGGGCATCAATTTCTATTCCGGGTTCGCGTACTTCTACAACATGGTGCGGCAGAACCGCATGAACGGCACCGGCAAGATCATCAGCTTCATCAACCGCGACGAGCTGGCGCATACCAAATTCATCAGCGAGCTGATCCGCGCCATCATCGGCGAGAACCCGGAGCTGCAGACCAATGAGCTGACCGCCTACGTACACCAATCGTTCGAGCATGCCATCGAGCTGGAGACGCAGTGGTCGTCGGAGGTGCTGGATGGTATCGACGGCATCGACGTGGACGAGATGGTGCGCTACGTGAAGTACCGCGCCAACAAGATGGCCGGCATGCTCGGCATCGAACGCCTGTACAGCGACACCACCGACAACGTGATGCCGTGGATCAAGGCCTACGCCGACAACTTCACCGAAACCAAGACCGACTTCTTCGAGATGCGCAATGCAAGTTACAAGAAGACCAACGTCGACAACGGCTTCGACGACCTGTGAGCCCGGCGCCGCGCTGAGCATCCTGGTGGTGGTCGCCTCGTTGAGCGGCAATACCCGCGAACTTGGCCGGCAGATTGCCGAGCGCTGCCGCGCTTCCGGCCATGCGGTTCACTGGCAGGAGGCTGACGACCTGCGCCAGGCGCCGCCGCTGGCGGCCGATGAGGCCGACCTGGTGCTGCTGGGCTGCTGGACCGACAACGCCGGCCGCACGCCGTCGGAGATGAAGGCATGGGTGGCCGGCATCGCCGAGCGCGGCGAGCGGCCGCGGCAGCTGGCGGTGTTCGGCACCGGCGAAACGCAGTGGGGGCAGGAGTACTACTGCGGCGCCGTGCACCGCCTGATCCGCTACTTCCGCAGCGACTATCCGCCGCTGGAAATCGAACAGATGCCGCATGGTCAACGCCATGCGGGGGCCATCGAGGCCTGGACCGACGCGGTCCTGGCCCACTATTGGAGCAACACCGATGCAGATCATCGACGCCACCACGCCTGAGCAGTTCCATCAGCTGCTGGCCGAGCACCCGCGGGTGCTGGTGGATTTCCACAAGGGCCAGTGCCCGGGGTGCCGGATGCTGGAGATGTCGTTGCACCGGGTGGCCAACAGCGTGGCGGGGCAGGGCACGACCCTGCTGCGCGTGCAGCTGGAAGTGCTGGGTGAGGCGTTCTTCAGGGAGCTGGGGCTGCGGCAGACGCCGACGCTGTCGCTGTTCCGTGACGGTGACGAACGTACGCGCCTGGCCGGATTCCAGTCGCCGCAACAGATCGAGGCCGCGATCGCGTTGCATCTGTAGCGTGGAGATGGCGGGGGCGGATCCCTTGCCAGAGGCAAGGGCTCTGGCCCCGCATCGTGTAAAGGCATCCACGCATGGCGTGGATCTACTGGGTCCAACCCCTGGATCTGGCATTACCCGCCGCTGAAGGTGTCGACCAGCAGCTTCGCGTTCAACCCCACGATCACCAGCGCGATCACCCAGGCGATCGCGCCCAGCCAGCGCGGTGCGACCAAGGCGCCCATCGTCACCTTGTCGGTTACGATCCGCACCAGCGGGATGATCGCGAACGGCAGCTGCATCGACAGCACCACCTGGCTCAGCACCAGCAGCTTTACCGCGCCTTGGTCGCCGAACAGCATGATCACCACCACCACCGGAATGATTGCCAGTGCGCGCGTGATCAGCCGCCGCAGCCACGGCGGCAGTCGCAGGTGCAGGAAACCTTCCATCACGATCTGGCCGGCCAGCGTGGCGGTCACTGTCGAATTCAGGCCCGACGCCAGCAGGGCCACTGCGAACAACGTCGCCGCCGCGCCCACGCCCAGCATTGGCGCCAGCAGCTGGTGGGCCTGCTCGATGTCTTCCACGTCGAAACGGCCATTGGCATGGAACACCGCCGCCGCCAGGATCAGGATGCTGGCGTTGATGAACAGTGCCAGGGTCAGCGCGAGGGTGCTGTCGGTCACCGCCCAGCGCAGCGCGCTGCGACGGCCCTCATCGGTGCGCGGGTAGGCGCGGGTCTGCACGATGGACGAATGCAGGTACAGGTTGTGTGGCATCACCGTGGCACCAATGATGCCGATCGCGATATACAGCGCGTGCGGATCGGTCACTACCTGCGCGCGCGGAATGAATCCGCCCAGCACGTCCATCACCGGCGGTGCGGCCAGCGCGATCTGCACCATGAAGCAGCCGAAGATCACCATCAGCAGCGCGATCACGAAGGCTTCCAGCGCCCGGAAGCCGCGGTTCATCAGCAGCAGTACCAGCAGCGTGTCGAGGGCGGTGATCACCGCGCCCCACAGCAGCGGCAGATCGAACAGCAGTTTCAGTGCGATCGCGGTGCCGATCACCTCGGCCAGGTCGCAGGCGATGATCGCCGCCTCGCACAGCGCCCACAGCGCCAGGTTCACCGGTTTCGGGTAGCGCGCGCGGCAGGCCTGCGCCAGGTCCACGCCGGTGGCGATGCCCAGCCGCGCCGAAAGCGCCTGCAGGATCACCGCCATCAGGTTGGAGATGAGGATGACCGACAGCAGCAGGTAGCCGAAGCGCGAACCGCCGGCGAGGTCGGTGGCCCAGTTACCCGGGTCCATGTAGCCGACAGAGATCATGTAGCCCGGGCCGAGGAAGGCCAGCAGGCGGAACCACCAATGGCCCTTGTCGGGCACCGCCACCGAGGCGTTGAGCGCACCCAGGCTGGCCGGAGTGGAGGCCGAAGGGTCGCGGGGTGCCAGGGTGTTCATGGGTCCGAATATAGCTCCTGCTATAGTCATTAGCAATGTGAAACAATCGTCTTTATCACGTTACTGGTCCAGAATTCAGGTTCAACACCGGATCACCCCGGAAGGACAGGCGCAGGCGTGGGCAAGACCGACGATTCGACATCGCTGAAAAGCACCCCCTTGATCGAGGCCGAGCGCCAGGTCGAGAGCTTCCGGCAAGTGCGCGAGGCGCACCGGATGGAGCTGGTGGAGGACTATGTCGAGCTGATCTCGGACCTGCTGGCCGACGGCGGCGAGGCCCGCCAGGTCGACATCGCCACCCGCCTGGGCGTGGCCCAGCCCACCGTGGCGAAGATGCTGCGGCGCCTGGCCCGCGATGGCTGGGTGGTGCAGCGGCCGTACCGCGGCGTGTTCCTGACCCCGGAAGGCGAGGCGCTGGCCCATGCCAGCCGCCAGCGTCATCAGACCGTGGAGCGTTTCCTGCTGGCGCTGGGCGTGGACGCGGATACCGCGCGGCGCGATGCCGAGGGCATCGAGCACCATGTGAGCGAGCAGACGCTGGCGTTGTTTGAAGCGTTCGTGCGCAAGGCCGAGGGCGGGGCGCCGTAACGGTAGCGCCGGCCATGCCCGGCGGCATTTCGCGCGACCCTACAATCCAGGCGGGCAGCGTGCCTGTTCCTGCGCGCACGCCCGTTTCGTCCATTCCTTCAACACCGGCTGCAGGCCTTCATAGCGCCGGCCTTGCCAGCCATTGGCCAGCACCTGGCCGTCGGCATTGATCAGTACCAGATTCGGCGGTGCCAGCCCGGCCAATGCCTGCAGTGCCGGCATTCGCGCGGCGCGGCGCGGGTCCAGTACCGGCCACGGCATGTCCTGCGTGTACATGTAGCGGCGCAATGCAGCCTCGCTCTCATCCAGGCTGACGTACACCACTTCGGTATCGGCGCCGGCCTCGCGCAACGCGTCGCGTACGCTGCGCAAGGTGGGTACAAAGGCATGGCACGGTGCGCACCAGTCGGCGCCGAAGTACAGCGCCACCAGCCGCGGCGGCGGTGTCCACTGCATCGGCCGCAGCGAGCGCTGTTCCGGCCGCATCAGCGAGGCCGAAACCTGCGCATGCAGGTCCGTGGCCATTGCGTGTGCGCCCAGCAGCAGGGCGCTGACCAGCGACAACGTTCGCAGCAGCTCAGAACGCATAGCGCAGGTTGACGTACCACGAGCGCGCGAAACGCGGCCCGTAGACATAGTCGCTGTCGCGCAGCGCGCCCACTTCCAGATCCTTCTGGCGCTGATCGAACACGTTCTTGACGCCTGCGGCTACCGACACTTCCTGCTGCGCCTGCGCCCCCAGATGCCGGTGCCAGCGCGCCCCGAGGTCGGTGACCAGGAATGACCGCGTGCGGTGCAGCTCGCCCAGCCGGTTGTTCAGCACCGACATCGGCCCGGTATGGCGCAGCGCGACGAAGGTTTCCCACGGTTCGGCCGGCATCCAGCTGAGCTGCGCCAGGCCGGTCCAGCGCGGTGTCTTCAGGTAATCGCGGCTTTCGATCACGGTGTCGCCACCGTCGCCGCTGTCGTCGAAGATGCGTTGCGGCTCGCGGAAGCGCGAGCGGTACCACGAGGCACCGGCGGTCAGGCGCCACTGCGGCGAGGGTTGCCAGCCGAGGTTGGTTTCCGCGCCCATCACGTTCGAGCCGGAGGCGTTGTAGCGCAGCTGGCTCAGCTGGCCGTCATCGCCGCGCTGGATCTCGCCCAGCGCGAAGGTGTCGCGGATGCGTGCATAGGAGGCGGTGGCATCCCAGCTCCACACCGGATCGGCCGGGTCCGAACGCCAGTCGAAGCCGAACAGGGTGGTCAACGCGCGCTCTTCTTTCAGACCGTCCGCGTTGCGCACGCGCACCTGTTCGCCGCCCAGCGTATCGACATGCACATCCTCGACGAAGATCTCCGGCGCACGGAAGCCGGTGGCGATGCCGGCGCGCCACTTCAGGTTCGGCGTGGCCTGCCAGGCCAGCGCGATGCGTGGTGAGAACACCGCGTTGTCCAGTTCCGAGCTCTTGTCCACGCGTGCGCCCAGCACCAGGTCGACGTTGTCGCGCAGGCTCCACTCGTCCTGGATGAAGGCGCCCAGGTTGTGGAAGGTCGCATCCTCCAGCGTCGCGAGACGCTGCCCGTCACCGGTACGGTTGTCGTCGCGCAGCGCCTCGTGCTTGTACTGCACACCGAAGGCCAGCGCATGCGCGCCCCGCCGCCAGTTAAACTGGCTGTCGATGTAGTGCAGCGGGTTGTGGGTGCGGCCGTACTGGCGCCACGAACGCGAGGCCGCACTGCCGGCCACGTCGGGGTCCAGCTGCAACGGGTCATAGCCGGGCGCCGAGGGATCGGTGACCACGTCGCCCAGGCCGCCATAGAAACTGTCGCGGTCGATGTCGGCGAAGGCATAGGCCAGGCGGAAATCGACGTCGGCAGTGATCTCCTGGTCCCACGACACGCTGCCGCGCCGGTATTTCGTATCCAGCGATTCGGCGATGTTGGCCAGGTATTCGGGCTGGTCCAGGCGGTTGCCGCCGCGGCGGGTTTCATCGGTCATCTGTAGGTCCAGGCGCAGCCGCGTGCCCGGCGTGGGCGCGTACCAGGCCTGCAGTCCGCCGACCTTGAGGTTCTTGCGGGTGATTTCGGTGTAGCCGTCGCCGTTGTAGTCGATGCCACTGTTCCAGTTGCGCTGGGCAATCACCGACAGACCGGCGTCTGCGTCCTTGGCAACCAGGTCCAGCCGCACGTCGGCGTTCTTCTGCGGCGTACCCTTCAGCACATCCACGCCGGCCTGTACATGGCCACCGCTGCGCGCCGGCAGCGGCGGAACCAGGTTGATCACACCGGCAACCGCGCCCGGGCCGTACAGCGCCGAGCCGCCGCCCTTGACCACTTCGATGCGGTCGACGAACCCGGCCGGGATCTGTTCCAGACCGTACACGCTGCCCAGCGTGGACAGCAGCGGAATGCCATCGAACAGGAGCTGGTTGTAGGCGCCGGGCAGGCCCAGCAGCTGTACTTCGCTGGTGTTGCAGTTCTGGCAGTTGCTTTCCACGCGCAGGCCGTTGATCAGCTCGGCGGCGCGCGAGAAGTCGGTGGCCGCGCGCAGCGCGATGTCTTCCTTGCGCAGCACTTCGGTGCGGATCGGCACGTCCGACAGCAGGCGTTCGCTGCGCGTGGCAGTGCTGACCTTGACCTGCACACGGTCCAGTTCGGTCGGTTTCGGAGTGTCGGCCAGTGCAGGCAGCGGCAGAGTCAGGGCAATGGCGGCGGCCAGCGGCAACCGACGGAAGCGGTGGGGCATGGAGCACATGAGGGCGTCGTCCCTGGGGGAAGAAAGGCGGCGAGGGCGACCTGGCTGACGCATATGAAAGCAGCGGCTCATGAAGATAGCAAGTGCTATATAAGGAAGCCGCAGCAATTACGACTGGGCGCTGGTCGAGTCAGATTATGGCTGTGTTATAACATTACATAAAACGACCGCAACCCTGCCGGTGGTCATGTCCGCAGGATGGAGTTGCCGTACAGGCGGGGAGGCGGGGTCGGATCGTCAGCCGCGGCGGAACGCGGCGGGGGTGCGGGCGCCGACGATGATCATGCGGATCATCGTGGAAATCTGTTCGACCAGTTCCGGATCCTTCTCCGGCGGCAGGTCCATGGCGGTCGCGCCCATCGCGAACACCAGCCGGGTGATGGCCTTGGCCACCAGTTCCGGGGCATGCAGTACGGCGCCATCCAGTGCGGCCAGTCGCACCAGGTCGTGCTGCAACTCTTCTTCGAAGTAGTGCAGCTCGCGTTCGACCGCGTGCTTGAAGTCGTCCGAGCCGACCGCGCCTTCGCGCAGCAGCACGTGCAGCAGCTTGTCGTCGGCGCGCAGCTGCTCCATGAAGGTCTCCACCGAGACCCGCACCACGCTGGTGGCGGTGGAGGTGGCGCGCTGGCGGGCCTCGCCGATGATGGTGCGCAGCGAGCGGCCGGCGGCGTCGATCAGCGCCACGGCCAGTTCATCCATGTCGCGGAACTGACGGTAGAAGCTGTTCGGCGCGATGCCGGCCTCACGTGCCACTTCGCGCAGGCTGAGCGTGGACAGGCTGCGGTGCGGCCCGATCAGTTTCAGGGCGGCGGCCAGCAGATCCTCGCGGCTCACCGTACGGCGGGCCGGGCTGTTGGCATCTTCGGGCGTCGACAAGGCGGTGGCAGCGGCCATGGGGGTTCCGGTGGGGCGAGGCTGAATCATACCCAATCCGGTTCAATATACACGTGTATACACAGGTGTATGTGCGCCCGTATAGTTCGCTCATGAGCGCTGTCGTCCGTCCGTCCCTGTTCTCTCCGTACCGCTGGGTCTCGCCGTCGCTGTTCGATTTCTGGGCGGGCCAGCTCAATCCCCTGTGGACCTTGCGCGAGCCGGTGGCCCGCCTGGTCCGGCGTGAGCCGGCAGGCGAGGGCGCGGCGACCCTGGTCCTGCGCACCAACCGGCACTGGGCCGGCATGCGCGCTGGCCAGCACGTCACCCTCGGCGTCGAGATTGAAGGACGCCTGTGGCAGCGCAGCTACAGCCCCACCGCACTGGGTCGGCGCGAGCTGGCGATCACCGTCAAGGCGGTCGATGGCGGCCGGGTCAGCCAGCACCTGGTCAACCACGCGCAGCCGGGCGAACTGTTCCGCCTCGATGCCGCCTTCGGCGAGTTCCATATGCCGGCCGCGGCGCCGGTGCTGCTGCTGGCGGCCGGCAGCGGCGTCACGCCGATGCGCAGCCTGTTGCGCGACGCCTGCCAGCGCCCGCTGGCAGCGCCGGTGGATCTGTTCTACTGGGAGCGCACCGCCGCCCATCTGCAGTTCCGTGATGAACTGCAGGCGCTGGCCGCGGCCCATCCGAACCTGCGCGTGCACCTGCTGACCACCCGCGAGGGTGAGGCGCCGGCCGCGCGAATCGATACCCATGATCTGCAGGTGGCCGGCGATGACACGCCGCTGGCGCAGCGCCATGTGCTGGCCTGCGGCCCGGACGGCTTCGTTGCTGCCGCGCGTGAGCGCCTGGCGCACCAGGTGGCTGGCTTCCAGGCCGAAGCCTTCACCCCGCCGGCGCCGCTGCGCGATGCCAGCAGCGAAGGCGAAGTGTCGCTGACGCTTGCGCGCAGTGGGCGCCAGCTGAGCGTGCCGCGTGGCCGCTCGCTGCTGGAAAGCCTCGAAGCCCATGGCATCAAGCCCAAGCATGGTTGCCGCATGGGCATCTGCAATACCTGCACCTGTGATCGCGTCAGTGGCGCCACCCGCCATCTGCGCACCGGCGACCTGCAGTCCGAATCGGCACAGCCGGTGCGGATCTGCGTGAGCGCACCGACCACCGACCTGACTTTGGATCTCTGAGGACGCCTGCCATGACCCGCGCTACCGACCGTGCCCTGAGTACTGCCGAGATGCATGCCTTCGGTGAGGAACTCGACGCGATCCGCGACCGTGTGATCGGCAGCCTCGGCGCTTCCGATACCCGCTACATCCGCCGGGTGGCTGCCGCCGTGCGCTGGTTCGGCGTGGGCGGCCGTGGCCTGCTGTTCCTGGCGGCATTCTCGCCGCTGTTCTGGATGCCGCTGCTGTGGCCGGCTGCGATCACCGGCACGCTGCTGCTGGCGCTGTCGAAGATCCTGGAGAACATGGAGCTGGGCCACAACGTCATGCATGGCCAGTTCGACTGGACCGGCGACCCCAAGCTCAACGGCAACACCTACGAGTGGGACATCGTTGCCACCGCCGACAACTGGCGCAAGACCCACAATTTCCGCCACCACACCTACACCAACGTGCGTGGCATGGACGATGACATCGGCTATGGCCTGCTGCGCATCTTCCCGGAACAGCGCTGGAAGCCGTTCTACCTGCTGCAGCCGATCATCGCACCGATCTTCGCGCTGCTGTTCCAGTGGGGCGTGGCCGCGCAGGACCTGCGCCTGGGCCGTTGGTTGAAGGGCCGCATCAGCGGCCGTGCGATGTGGATGCAGACCCGCCCGGTGGCGCGGAAAATGGCCCGCCAGGTGCTGAAGGACTACGTGTTCTTCCCGCTGCTGGCCGGCCCGTTCTTCCTCACCGTGATGCTGGGCAACATGGTGGCCAACGGCCTGCGCAACATCTGGACCTACGTGATCATCTTCTGCGGCCACTTCACCGCCGAATCGGAAACCTTCCCGAAGGAATGCCTGCGCAATGAATCGCGCGGTCACTGGTACCTGCGCCAGCTGCGGGGTTCGTCCAACATCAGCGGCGGCTTCCTGATCAACGTGCTGTCGGGCAACCTCAGCCACCAGATCGAGCACCACTTCTACCCGGACCTGCCGGCCAACCGCTATGCGGCCATTGCCAAGGAAGTGAAGGACATCTGCCGCCGTTACGGCCAGCACTACAACAACGGCTCGCTGCCGCGCCAGTTCGGCCAGGTGGTCTGGCGCATCCTGCGTCACGCGTTCCCGAGCAAGCCGCGCCGCCTGCCGATGTCGGACATCATGTCCGCACCGGCATCGGCCAACGCGGGCTGATCGACTCAGCCCGCTTTCGCCAGGTCCGCCTGCTCGCGGTCCAGGCGTTGCAGGAACACCTGCATTTCCTTGCGTGCCTGCTGGTCGCCCTTGCTGCCGGCCACGCTCAGGCCGCGTCGCCATGCTTCGCGCGCCGCCTGCGGCTGGCCACTGGCCAGCCAGGCCTTGCCCAGCAGCTTCCACGCCGCCGAGTACTGCGGATCAAGCACCACGCAACGGCCCAGATGGGTGGCCGCGCGCACCGGGTTGCCGGCGTCCAGCCAGCCCTTGCCCAGGCCGAAGCGCAGCAGCGCGCCGTCCTTGCCGGCGGCGAGCATGCATTCCAGAGCCTCGATGTTCATCAGCGCACCTCCACCAGCAGCTCGGCCGGGCCGGGCTGGAAGCGGCCGCGATGAAACAGCAGCGGCGCGCCGCCGTTCTCGTGCACTTCGATGATGCGGCCGGCCAGCAGCAGGTGATCGCCCACCGGCCACTGTGCGTGGCGGGTACAGGTGAGATGGGCGACCGCACTGGCGATGCGCGGTGGGGCGTCCTCGTCGTCATCCAGCAATGCCAGGCCATCGAAGCGGTTGCGGACCTGCGGATCGGCAAAGCGCCGGGCCAGCGCTTCCTGGTCGGCCGCCAGCACGCTGATCGCAAAGCGGGTGGCGCGCTGGAAGGTGGACAGGCTCTGCGCGTGCAATGCCAGGTTCCACAGCACCAGGGGCGGCTGCAATGACAGCGGCACGAACGAATTGATGGTCAGGCCGATGGGCTTGCCCTGCGCATCGCGTGCGCAGACGATGGCCACGCCGGTAGGAAAGTGGCCGAGCAGCCGCCGCAGTGCGCGCGGCGGCATCTCGACCGACGGCACCGGCGCCGGGGCGGGGAATACTCCCGCCCACGGCCCGGCGTACGGCAGTGTCTCGCCGCTCATGAGGCCCTGGCCTGGCGGTAGCGCCGGCCGACCTCGGCCCAGTTGATGATGTTGAAGAACGCACCGATGTAGTCCGGGCGACGGTTCTGGTAGTGCAGGTAGTAGGCGTGTTCCCAGACATCCAGTGCGAGGATCGGGGTGTTGCCCGACAGGCCCACGGCTGCACCCATCAACGGGCTGTCCTGGTTGGCGCTGCTTTCCACCTGCAGGCGGCCATCGCGATCGCTGGTCAGCCAGGCCCAGCCGCTGCCGAAGCGGGTCTGAGCCGCCTTGGTGAAGGCGTCCTTGAAGGCATCGAAGCCGCCAAGATCGCGGTCGATGGCGGCGGCCAGCTCACCATCGGGTGCACCACCGTGGGGGCTGAGCACGGTCCAGAACAGGCTGTGGTTGGCGTGGCCACCGCCGTTGTTGCGGACCGCGCCACGCTGGGCCTCGGGCACGGCATCGAGGTTGGCGATCAGCGCCTCGACCGGCTGCTCGGCGATGCCAGCCTGCTCGATGGCGGCGTTGAGATTGTTGACGTAGGTCTGGTGGTGCTTGCTGTGGTGGATTTCCATCGTGCGCGCATCGAAATGCGGCTCAAGGGCGTCGTAGGCGTAGGGGAGCGGGGGAAGCGAGTACGACATCGAAGCAATCTCCGTGGGGAAGGCCAGAGGGCTGGCCGTGGGGAGACTGTTATCGCACCTCAACATTGGTTGAGGTCAAGGGGCGGGGGGAGGAAATGCGTGAAAGGGAGCAGGAGCGGCATGGTAGTGCCGGGCGCTGGCCGGCAATCAGCGAAGGTCGGGTTGCCGGCCAGCGGCCGGCACTACCAGAACCCGCTTTTCGAATCCTCACCGCCGCGGTGACGTGCCCGCCGCCAGCGTTTTCATCAACTCAACCAATCCTTGCACGCGCCATCCACCTGATCGCCGCAGGCCTGCTGCATCCGCTGCTGCAGTCGCGCCAGTGTTTCGGCGCCCTGGTGCTTGCCGCTCCACGTCTTCAACTGCCCGGCCAAGCGCTCGAAGCGCTGGCGGGTGCGCTGGTGGTAGCCCGACGGCTGCGCTTCCAGTTCGGCGATCAGCGAGGCCGTGGCCTGCTCGATGCGTGGTGCGTCGTCCGGCGCCAGCTTCAGCAGGCCCTCCACGTACAGCACGCCCCACTGCACGCGGGTGGCCGGGCCCTGCGCGCCATCGTAGGCACGCTTCAGCCACTCCAGTGCCCCGGCGGTGTCGCCGCGCTGTTCGGCCAGCTCGGCCAGCTCGGGCATGTAGTAGTACGGCTGTTCGCTGCGCTTCAGCTCGGCCAGCAACAGCGCTTCGGCGCCCGCGTCGTCGCCGACCTCGCGCAGGGCATAAACCGCGCTGCTGATCGTGGCCTGGCGTGCATGCGCATCGGTGGCGGCGGCATCGGCAGCGGCCACGCGCTGCTTGACCCGATCAACCAGGGCCACGGGCAGTGCGCCCTTCGGCTGCTGCTGGCGGGCCAGCGATACTTCGGTCAGCGCACGCGACAACGCGTCGTCGGCGCGGTCACCGCGCTCGGCATCTGCGCGCTCCAGTGCGACCAGCAGCTGCTGCCCAAGCGTGTTGCTGGTGGCTGGGCCGGCGCTGGCCTGCTTGACCAGCGAGGCGCCCGCGTAGCCCAGCAGTTCGCGGTTGCGACGGACTTCCGCCGGTTGCGCCAGTACTGCCTGCAGCAGCTCACGTACCTCGGTAGGCGAGGCATCAGGCTTTTCAGCCGTTGCCAGGGCGAGCAGGGCGAAGCGGCGTTGCAGGGCGGCATCCGGTGCCGCCTTGGACAGCTGGCGCAGCACATCCTGGCTCTTGCGCTCGTCGGCCAGGCGGTTGGCGTCGACTTCCCAGCCGTAGTCGCCCAGCACCTGCCAGTCTTCGGCGGCCAGGCGGTCCGGCGTCGCCAGCGCGGTGGCCAAGGTGGCGGCGACGGCACTGCGGCGGCCTGCGGCAACGGTCAGTGCACGGGTCAGTTCGGCGGCGTCGTTGCCGCCGGCCACGCGGGTGATTTCGTTGCGCTGTGGGTCCAGCACGATCAGGGTCGGATAGCCGCGTACGCCGAAGCGCTCACCCCAGGCCTGCGCTCCTTCCTCGTCGCCATCCAGATAGACGGGCACGAATTTGCTGGTCAGCGCGATGAAGGCCGGGTCCTTGAACAGGCCCGCCTTGAGCTGGTTGCACGGCGGGCACCAGACCGCGCCCCAGTACAGCAGCACCGGCTTGCCGCTGTCGGCGGCTTCGGCGAAGGCATCGTCCACATCGCCCTGGCGCCAGGCGATTCCCTTGGCCGGCGCAGGTGCCTCGGCGGAGTTGGCGGTGGAAACCGGGGCCGGGGTGCAGGCGCTCAGCGCCGAAGCCAGCAGCAACACGGAAAGCGCGACGCGCATCAGCAGCATCTCGAAGGGCAGGGTGACAGGCCATTGTAGGAACCGCCGGGGAGCCCGCTGATTCAGTTTGCTCATGACGGGCGTGCTGCAGGGCATAACGCCCACCGGGCATTGCCGGGCATTGCCGGGCATTGCCGGGCAACGCCGGGCGGTTGCCTTCAGACCGCTGCCCGCACCATCTGCTGATACACCAACCCATTGAACTCGCCGACGTCACCGTCCAGCGCGAAGCCATAGCGCAGGTAGGTCGGCACTGCATTGAGCGAAGCGCGCACGGTCAGGACCGGCTCGCGCACCTGTGGAAGCACCGCCTCGAACAAAGCATGGCCAATGCCCTGGCGCTGGCAGGCGGGATCGACGAACAGCATCGCAAGGTGCCGGCCCTCCTTCAGTTCGATCACGCCGACGACACGGCCGTTCTGCTCTGCCACCAGGATGTGGTTGTCGCCCTGCAGGCGCGCGCCGAATGCTTCGGCAGCGGCGACACTGCCGAAGGTGGCGATGCCGGCCGCGCTGAGCGAAGGCGCGACCGCCGCAGTGAACGCAGCCAGGCACACCGCACTGATCGCGGGCAGGTCATCGACGTGGGCAGGGCGGATCGTCGGCATGCAGTGTTCTTCCGGTAGTGGGCGGCACGTCATCGTTGCCGCAGGCCTGCACGCTAAGCTGGCGGCATGAGTGATTTCAATCCTGCTTACGCTGCCTTGTTTCCGCAACAGGGCCTGAGCCTGGGCCTGATGACGCCTGTCGCCGCGCATGGACTGGCCGATCCGCATGAGGCGCGGCGCATTGCGCGACTGGCCGATGATCTGGGCTTTGCTGCATTGTGGACGCGTGATGTACCACTGATGGTGCCGCAGGGTCCGGACGAGACAGCAAGCGCGCTGGATGACCCGTTTCTGTGGCTGGGCATGCTGGCTGCCGCGACCGGACGCATCGTGGTAGGCAGCGCGGCCATCGTGCTGCCATTGCGGCAGCCGCTGCAGGTGGCGAAGTCGGCCTTGAGCCTGGACCGGATCAGCGGCGGACGGTTCGTGCTGGGCCTGGGTTCGGGGGACCGCCCGGAAGAGTTCGCCGCATTCGGCGAGGATCTGGAGGGCAGGGCGGCGACCTTCCGTGCGCGTTGGACCTTGTTGCGCGCGGCGCTGTCACCGGAGGCCGATGAGCGGACCGCCGTACTGCAGGCGACGGGTGGCTTCGACGTGCTGCCGGCGCCGGCAACCCGCATCCCGATGCTGGTGGTGGGTACCGCGCGGCAGAGCCTGCAGTGGATCGCGCGCGAGGCTGAAGGCTGGGCCACCTATCATCGCGAGGAGGCCGCGCAGGAAGGACGCATCGGCCTGTGGCAGCAGGCGCTGGTGCAGCGTGGTGGGCCAGGCAAGCCGTTCGTGCAGTCGATGCTGCTGGACCTGCAGGCCGATCCGCAGGCGCCAGCCGAGCCGCTGCCGCTGGGCCTGAAGGTCGGCCGCGATGGCCTGCGTGACTACCTGCTGCGCGTGCATGCGCAGGGCGTGGCGCACGTGATGTTCAACCTGGTCGACAACGGGCGGCCGATGGACGCGGTGCTGCGTGAGATCGGGGAGCACGTTCTGCCACACGCGCTCCGGTAGCTGTCCACCTCGGTGGGCTCCAGCGGTCGAGCACGGCTCGACTCTACATGGGGTTCGCATCTGCGTATCATTCGCATTTGATACCCCGATGCCGGAGCCCCGCGTGACCCAACGTTCCCCCATGCACCCGACCGGACGTCTGTTCGCCGCGGTCGCTTTCATCGAGGCCGTGACCTGGGCCGGCCTGCTCATCGGCATGTGGATGAAGTACGGCCCGATGGCCAACGTGGCGCTGGTGAAGGTGTTCGGGCCGCTGCACGGCGTGGCCTTCCTGGTCTATGTGGCAGTCACCCTGTTCGCGGCGGTGCGCCTGCGCTGGCCGTGGTGGGCCAGTGCCCTGGCCCTGTTGGCGGCGATCCCGCCGCTGGTGACGCTGCCGCTGGAGTGGTGGTTCAAGCGCCGTGGCCTGCTCGGCCTGCGTGCAATGCGCTGAAGCCGCTGTTGCATGCCCATTCAAGAGAATGGGTATCAAATGCAAATACGAGCCGTTATCATTTAAGGGTGGTGCCTGGTCCTGAGCAGGGCCGGTGCCGGGTGGGGCGCGCAGGTGCGCCTGGCCATCCTTTCCTGTTACGGCTGGTGTTCCATGCATGCACGTCCCGTCGTTCCCGGCTTGCCGGCGCTGGTGTTGGCTGCCCTGATCGGCACCATGGCGATGATGTCCTTCGTCGCCGTGATCGGCCCGGTGGTCCGCATGCTCGGCTTGTCCGAGTGGCATGCCGGCCTGTCGGTCACCGCCGCAGGTGTGTTGTGGATGCTGGCCGCGCGCCCCTGGGGCCAGCTCAGCGACCGCATTGGGCGCAAGCGCGTGCTGATCCTGGCGATGAGTGCCTATACGGCGGTCTACATCGCACTGGCGGTGTTCATCGACGTCGCCCTGCAGGCGGTGCCGCCGGTACTGATGTCGGTGCTGGTGCTGGTGGGCGCGCGCGGCTTGATCGGGCTGTTCTACGCGGCCGTGCCGCCCACGGCCGCTGCGCTGATTGCCGACAAGGCACCGACCGGGCAGCGCGCCAGTTTCCTCGCCCGGCTGGGCAGTGCCAACGCGCTGGGCATGGTACTGGGTCCGGCCGCTGCCGGCTGGCTGGCCTATACCAATCTTTCGCTGGCGCTGTACGTGGCCGCGTTGCTGCCGTTGCTGGCACTGGCATTGCTGGCCTGGCGGCTGCCGGCTACACCACCGGTGGTGGGCGCGTCCGCACAGCGCCGCACGCCGATGAGCCGTCTCGACGCGCGCCTGCGCCTGCCGCAGCTGGCAGCGTTCATCGCGATGGTCTCGGTGACCATCGCGCAGGTCACGGTCGGCTTCTTCGCGATTGATCGCCTGGGCCTGGATGCGGCGGCCGGTGCACGCATGGCCGGCATCGCACTTACCGCCGTTGGTGTCGGCCTGATCCTGGCGCAGGCGCTGGTGATGAAGCTGGAGGTACATCCACGCCGTTGGATCGTCCTTGGCGCCCTGATTTCCGGCATTGGCTTTGCTTCGGTGGCGGGCGTGCAGCAGGGCTGGCAGTTGCCGGCGGCGTACGCGTTGGCCGCGTTTGGCATGGGCTTCGTATTCCCCTCGTTCCAGGCGCTGGCCGCCGATGCGGTGGAGGCGCACGAGCAGGGCGCCGCCGCCGGCACCGTCGCTGCCGCGCAGGGGCTGGGCATGGTGGCCGGGCCGATGCTCGGCACGCTGTTGTATCGCGGCGGGCCAAGCCTGCCTTACCTGCTGGTCGGTGCGCTGCTGCTGTTGCTGTGCGCGCTGGCTGCAGCGCATCGGATGAAGGAGACCCCATGAACGATTCCCTGATGCAGGGCGCGTGGCCGGAGGCTGCGCCAGCGCCGCTGGACAGCACCGACGACGCGTCGCTGTTCCTGCTGCAGCATGCCGGCCAGCACGTGCATGCACGCGGCTGCCGCGCCACGCTGCCGGCCGGTGCACTGGCGACATTGGCAGAACGCGTCTCGGCGTTCTTTGCCCGGCAGCGTGGCGGCCCGGGCCTGCTGGTTGGCGCAGTGCCGTTCGAACCGCGTGCGGACGATGCGCTGTTCCAGCCCGAGCGCCTGCTGCCGGCGCTGGCACTGCAGCCGCAGGCCGCACCGCCGCTGGACGGTGCCCTGCGCGCCGAGCCTGCGCCGCAGGACTATGCGTCAGCGGTTGCCGCGGCGGTGCAGGTACTGCGCGCGCCCGAACTGAGCCTGCAGAAGGTGGTGCTGGCGCGCAGCCTGCTGGCACGCACCCGCCAGGCGCTGTCTCCGGACGTGCTGCTGGCACGCCTGGGCGCGGATCCGTCGGTGGCGACCTACGCGGTGCCGTTGCCGGTGGAGCTGGGCCAGGCACCGGCCTGGCTGGTGGGGGCGACGCCGGAGCTGCTGCTGCGCAAGCGCGGCGCCGAGCTGTTGTCGCATCCGCTGGCCGGTTCCGCGCGGCGCAGCGCCGATGCCGCCGAGGACGAGCGTGCGGCGCAGGCGCTGCTGGCCTCGGCCAAGGACCACGACGAGCACCGCCACGTGGTCGAAGCCATCGTCGAGGGCCTGGCACCGTACTGCAGCCACATCGATGCGCAGCCGCGCCCGGTGCTGCATGCCACCGCCAGCATGTGGCACCTGGGCACCCGCATCCACGCCACCCTGAAGGATCCGCAGGCGTCTGCCGCCGAACTGCTGGCGCAGCTGCACCCCACGCCGGCAGTCTGCGGTACGCCACGGTTGGCGGCGCTGCAGCGCATCCGCGAGCTGGAACCGGTGCCGCGCGGCTTCTACGCCGGTGCCGTGGGCTGGTTGGACGCGCAGGGTGACGGCGACTGGTACGTGGCGATCCGCTGCGCGCGCCTGCAGGGCACGCAGCTGCGCCTGTATGCCGGTGCCGGCATCGTCGCCGAGTCACACCCCGAGGCCGAGGTGGCCGAAACCGCAGCGAAGTTCGCTGCCCTGTTGAACGCGCTGGGTGTCCATGAATCCGCGCCCGCCATCGAGCCTGCCGCATGAGTACCTCCACTGACTCTTCCCGCCTGCCACTGCAGCAGGTGTGGCCCGACACGCTGGTGGCGCGCTATCGCGAAGCCGGTCACTGGCGTGGCGAGACCTTCCCGGGTTTCCTGCGCGAGCGTGCAGAACGCTACGCCGATGACATCGCGGTAGTCGCCGGCGACGTACGCCTGAGCTATGCGCAGCTGTGGAATGAGGCAGGCCGCATCGGTGCGGGCCTGCTGGCGCTTGGCCTGCAGCCTGGCGAACGGGTGCTGGTGCAGCTGGGCAATACCGCCGGGTTCATCACCATGGTCTGCGGCCTGTTCCGCGCCGGCCTGGTGCCGGTGTATGCGTTGCCGGCGCACCGCATCACCGAGCTGGTCCACTTCGCCAGCAAGGCGGAAGCCAGTGCCTACATCACCACCGCACTGCACGATGGCTTCGATCATCGCGCGTTGGCAAGGGCGCTGCAGGCCGAAGTGCCGGCGGTTCGCCATGTGGTGATCGACGGCGATGCGGCGGAGTTCATCGCGCTGGAGGCACTGCAGGGCGATCGCAGCCAGCTGCCGTCCGATCCGGACCCGCAGTCGGTGGCGTTCCTGCAGATATCCGGAGGCAGCACCGGGCTGTCCAAGCTGATTCCGCGTACCCACGACGACTACATCTACTCGTTCCGCGCCAGCAATGACCTCTGCGGCATCGACCGCGACAGCGTCTATCTGGTCGCGCTGCCGGCCGCGCACAATTTCCCGATGAGTTCGCCGGGCTTCTTCGGCGCACTGTATGCCGGCGCCCGCGTGGTGCTCAGTCCCGGCCCCGGTCCGGATGCGGCCTTCCCGCTGATCGCCCGCGAGCAGGTGACCTGCTGCGGGCTGGTGCCGCCGCTGGCGTTGCTGTGGGCACAGGCCGCCGCCACCAGCAAGCATGATCTGTCCAGCCTGCAGGTACTGCAGGTAGGCGGCGCCAAACTGGTGCCGGAAGCCGCACGACGGGTGATCGATGGCCTTGGCTGCACGCTGCAGCAGGTGTTCGGCATGGCCGAAGGCCTGGTCAACTACACACGGCTGGATGACCCGGAGGAACTGATCGTGGCCTGCCAGGGCAGGCCGATCAGTCCGGATGATGAAGTGCGCGTGGTCGATGATCACGACCAGCCGGTGGCCGAAGGCGAGGTAGGGCATCTGCTCACCCGTGGGCCGTACACCATCCGCGGCTACCACAACGACGCGGTGGCCAATGCGCGCTCGTTCACCGATGACGGCTTCTATCGTACCGGTGACCGTGTGCAGCAGCTGCCCGGAGGCTACCTGGTGGTGCAGGGCCGCGCCGGTGACCACATCAACCGTGCCGGCGAGAAGATCTCCGCCGAAGAGATCGAAGATCACCTGCTGGCCCACCCCGGTGTGTTCGATGCGGCCGTGGTCTCCATTCCCGACGAGTATCTGGGCGAGCGCAGCTGTGCCTTCGTGATTCCGCAGGGCGAACCGTTCAAGGCGCCGGCGCTGAAGTCCTGGATGCGCGGGCGCGGCCTGGCGGCGTTCAAGGTGCCCGACCAGGTCGTGTTCGTCGACAGTTTCGATACCACCGCGGTCGGCAAGATCAGCCGCCGCGAACTGCGCGCGCAGTTGCGTGCGCGTCATCTGCAACAGACAGGAGGAACGCGCTGATGGCGCTGCCCCGTATCACCGATTACCCCTTGCCGACCGCCGCCGAACTGCCGCAGGCACGCGGCCCGTGGCGCCCGCAGCGCGATCGTGTCGCCTTGCTGGTGCACGACATGCAGCGCTACTTCCTGGCCGCATTCGACGCCGGCAATGCACCGCTGCGGCCGGCCGTGGACAACATCGCACGCCTTCTGGCGCATTGCCGCGCGCGCGGTATTCCGGTGTTCTACACCGCCCAGCATGGCGACCAGGATCGCCGTGACCGTGGCCTGCAGGCCGACCTGTGGGGACCGGGCATGCGCCGCAGCGCCGACCATGAACCGATCATCGACGCGCTGGCACCGCAGCCGGGCGAGCACGTGCTAGTCAAGCACCGTTACAGTGCGTTCCAGCGCAGCAACCTGGAGACGCTGATGCGGGTGCGTGGCCGCGACCAGTTGCTGGTGACCGGCGTGTACGCCCATATCGGCTGCACCGCGACCGTGGTCGAGGCGTTCCAGCGTGATATCGAGGCCTTCATTGCCGCCGATGCCGTGGCGGACTTCTCGCGCGCCGATCACGATCAGGCGCTGCATTGGATCGCACGCACCTGTGGCGTGCCGATGACCACCGACCAGTTGCTGGAGGTGCTGTGATGGCTGCCACCGCTGAGATGCTGGATCTGGAGCGGATGCGTGCCGACGTGGCGCGCGTTCTGGAATGTACGCCGGCCGAGATCGGTGACGACGACAACCTGATCGACCTGGACCTGGACTCGATGCGCATGCTCGGCCTGGTCCTGGCCTGGGGCAACACCGGCCTGCCGATTGAGTTCTCGCAGTTGGCCGAGCACACCACGCTGCGCCAGTGGTGGAACGTGGTGCAGACGCTGCAGGCCGCGCAGAACGCATGAACGCCGTCGCGCTGGCCACGCCGGTGGCATTGACCGAGGCCCAGGCTGGACTGTGGTTCGCACAGCGGTTGGCACCGGACAACCCGTCATTCAATACCGCGCACGCGGTGTGGATCGACGGCCCGCTGGACGTGGCCGCGTTCGTCGCAGCGGCAGACCAGGCTGCGGGCGAGGCCGAGGCCTTTGCACTGCGCTTTGCCGAAGGGGCCGATGGCCAGCCGCTGCAGTGGCATGACCCGGCGCACGTGCCGCTGCTTTCGGTACGTGATGTTTCCGCCGAGGCGGACGCTGCTGCTGCGGCACGCAGCCTGATGCACGCCGACCGGATGAGCCCGGTCGACCCCACCCGCGACCGGATCAGCCAGCAGGTGCTGCTTGAGCTGGGCGGGCAGCGCTGGGTCTGGTACCTGCGGGTGCATCATCTGGCCGCCGATGGCTACGGCATGGCGCTGTTCACTGATCGCGTGTGCGCGTTGTACGCCGGCCGCATGGGTGAGCCACTGCCGGGGCTGGCGGGCGTGCTGGCCGATGATGCCGCTTATCGTGCCGATCCGCGCCGCGCGCTGGCCGGGCAGTGGTGGCGTGAGCACATGCAGGGCGCACCGGCAGGCGTGGGCCTGGCCGGCACGCTCGCGGCCAGTGACGACGCGCTGCGCTGGGTGCAGCCGCTCGATGCGGCCTTCCGTGAGCAGCTGCTGCAGGCATCGGTGCGTTGGCTGCAGCCCTGGCCGGATGTGCTGGCCGCGTTGTCGGCCGAGTACCTGCGGCGGATGAGCGCGGCCGATGAAGTGGTGCTGGGCGTGCCCTACATGGGGCGGCTCGGCAACGCGTCGGCGCGGGTGCCGGCGATGGTGATGAATGTGTTGCCGCTGCGCGTGGCGGCCGGCGAGGGCAGCGTGGAGGCCTTCACCCGCGGCCTGGGCCGGCAGCTCAGCCAGGGTCGCAAGCACGGCCGTTACCGCGGTGAGCAGCTGCGCCGGGACCTGGGCCTGGTCGGCGCGCAGCAGCGCCTGCACGGTCCGCTGGTGAATGTGCAGCCGTTCTACAAGGCGCTGACGCTGGCCGGCGTGCAGGCGACGCTGGAGGTGCTGTGCACCGGGCCGGTGGATGACCTGACGCTGGGCTTCCGTGGCGATGGCCAGTCGCTGCTGGATCTGGAAATCGAGGCCAATCCCGCGCTGTACAGTCGCGAGGATGTCGAGGCGCACGCAGCGCGGCTGCTGCATTTCGTATCGGCGGCGCTGCAGGCTGACGATATCGCAGCCGTGCCCCTTGCGACGCCCGAGGAGGCGCAGCAGGTGCTGCAGGAATTCAACGCCACCGCGCACGCACTGCCGGAGACGACCCTGGTCGAGCTGCTGCAGCAGGGCATGGATCGGGACCCACACGCGCCTGCGCTGGTGTTCGGCGACGCTGCTTTGGATTACGCAACGCTGGAAGCGCGCAGTTTCGCGCTGGCGGCGCAGCTGCGGGCGATGGATGTCGGCCCGGGCAGCGTGGTGGCGGTGGCATTGCCGCGCTCGCTGGAGCTGGTGATCGCGCTGGTCGCGGTGCTGCGCGCAGGCGCGGCCTATCTTCCGCTGGACCTTGCCCATCCCGATGAGCGACTGGCGCGTATTCTCGCCTCGGCACAGCCTGTGTGCGTACTGGCTGCGGCCGAGGATTCGGCGCGCATGGCTGGCGTACCGATGCTCGCGCCGGAACAGTGGACCGCGCTGAGCTTCGCCGCGCCATGGGCCGATCCGGCGCCCAGCGATGCGGCCTATGTGATCTACACCTCCGGTTCGACCGGAGAGCCGAAGGGCGTGGTCATCGAACACCGTGCCATCGTCAACCGCCTGCTGTGGATGCGCGAGCACTACGGCATCCGCGCCGATGACCGCGTGCTGCAGAAGACCCCGGCCACCTTCGATGTCTCGGTCTGGGAGTTCTTCCTGCCGCTGCTGTGTGGAGCCACGCTGGTGGTCGCCGGGCCGGACGCGCATCGTGATCCTACCGAACTGGCGCGCTTGATCCGTGGGCATGGCGTCACCACGGCGCATTTCGTGCCGTCGATGCTCGATGCCTTCCTCGCCTCACCAGCCTCCGAGGGCCTGCAGCTGCGCCGCGTGTTCACCAGTGGCGAAGCGCTGGACGCATCGCTGCGCGATCGTTTCCACACGCGTGTGCACGCAGAACTGCATAACCTGTATGGCCCGACCGAAGCTGCGGTGGATGTCAGCTACTGGCCGGCGTCGGCGCAGGATCGCTCGCGGCCGGTGCCGATCGGATTCCCGGTCTGGAACACCCGCCTGTACGTGCTGGACGCGCGGATGCAGCCGGTGCCGATAGGCGTGGCCGGTGACCTGTACCTGGGGGGCGTGCAGCTGGCACGTGGCTATCTCGGTCGCGACGATCTGACCGCCGAACGCTTCCTTGCCGATCCTTTCCTGCCGGGCGAGCGTATCTACCGCGCCGGCGACGTGGCACGCTGGCGGCGCGATGGCGCGGTCGAGTACCTGGGCCGCAGCGACCACCAGGTGAAACTGCGCGGCCTGCGCATCGAGCTGGGCGAGATCGAGGCGTCACTGCGCGAGCTGCCTGGCATGGAGCGGGTGGAAGTGCTGCTGCGCCAGGACGCGCCCGGCGATGCTCGGTTGGTGGCCTATGTGCCAGCGGCGCTTGCCGATGCCGTAACGCTGCGCAGCCACCTGGCCACGCGTGTGCCGGACTACATGGTGCCCTCGGCGTTTGTCGGCGTGGACCACTGGCCCGTGACCGCCAACGGCAAGCTCGATCGCAACGCCTTGCCGAAACCACCGCAACTTGAAGTTGCCGGATTGGCACCGCGCACGCCGTTGGAACAGGAACTGGCGTTGCTGTTTGCCCAGGCACTCAGGCGTGAAGTGCCAGTTGCGGTGGATGCGGATTTCTTCAGTCTCGGCGGTGATTCGCTGTCGGCGGTGCACCTGCTGCTGGCGATCGAACAGCGCTGGCGCTGCGATCTGGGTCTGGGGGCCTTGTTTGCGCAGCCCACCGTGGCCGCACTGGCCGTACGCATTGCCGAGCCGCCCGCGCTGGCCGATCACGCCCTGGGGCCAGTGATCGCGCTGGCCGCGACCGACGCTGCCGGGCCCACGCCGCTGTTCGTGCTGCACCCGGCCGGGGGCATCGCCTGGAACTACCGCACCCTGGCCAGGGCACTGCAGCCGGCACGCCCGGTGTATGGCCTGCAGTCGCCGGCACTGGATGCGCGGCAACCACTGCCGAGCAGCATCGAGGCGATGGCCAACGACTACGTACAGCGCGTGGTCGCATTGCAGCCGAAGGGGCCGGTGCATCTGCTGGGCTGGTCGGTGGGCGGCATCCTCGCCCAGGCGATGGCGGTGCGCCTGCATGAGATCGGCCGCGACGTCGGCGAGCTGGTACTGCTGGACGCCTATCCCAGCGAGTGCTGGCGGGCCGAGCCGGAACCCGATGCCATCGCTGCATTGCGGGCACTGCTGGCGATTGCCGGTCATGACCCGGATGCGCATCCGGAACTGGACAGCCGTGAACGCATTCTGGCGTTCCTGCGACGTGGCGGTAGTGCACTCGGCAGCCTGCCGGATGTGGTGCTCGATGGCGTGGTGCGCGCAGTGACCGGCACCAATCGACTGATCCGCGAACACATTCACCAACCGTTCGACGGCACGCTGGTGCACGTCCGCGCGGGCCGGGATCATCAGGCGCGGCCACAGCTGCAGTCGGCGTTGTGGCGGACCCACGCGCGCAAGGTGCAGGCCTTGGAACTGCCGTTCCTGCACGCCGAGCTGACCGGCCGCGATGCGGTGGCGCAGCTGGCGCCGTGGTTGTCGGCGCGACTGCGCCAATGGGATGAGCAACAGGAGATCGCAACATGCAGTTGACCGGCTTTGAAGGCCGCGTGGCACTGGTGACCGGTGCCGCTGGCGGCATCGGCGAGGCACTGGTAAGGCTGTTGGCCGAGGCCGGCTGCACCGTGGTGGCGACCGATCGCGAGACGCCACACGTGGCCGATACGCGGGTCAGGTCGTTCGCACTCGACGTGACCGACAGTGCGGCCGTCGGCGCCTTGGTGGATCGGGTCGAGTCCAGCATCGGACCGATCATGCTGGCCGCCAGCGTGGCCGGTGTGCTGCACATGGGCGGCGTGACCGAGACCGGCGATGACGACTGGCGCCGGGTGTTCGCGGTGAACACCGACGGCGTGTTCCATGTCGGGCGTGCCTTGGCGCGGGTGATGTCGCCGCGCCAGCGGGGCGCGATCGTCACCGTCAGTTCGAATGCCGCCGGCGTGCCGCGGCACGGCATGGCCGCCTATGCCGCGTCCAAGGCCGCCGCCACCATGTTCACCCGCTGCCTCGGGCTGGAGCTGGCGCCGCTGGGCATCCGCTGCAACATCGTCGCCCCGGGGTCCACGTTGACCCCGATGCAGACCGGCATGTGGCAGGACGCGCACGGTGCCGAGCGGGTGATCGCCGGCAGCCTGGAGACGTACAAGGCCGGCATCCCGCTGCGCAAGCTGGCCACCCCCGAGGACATCGCGCACTCGGTGATGTTCCTGCTCTCCGAACAGGCCGGGCATGTGGCGATGAGCGACCTGTACGTGGACGGCGGCGCCACCCTGCGCGGCTGAGCCCCGACCGCCGCCTGCGGGCAATGGTAGTGCCGGCCGCTGGCCGGCAACCCACAGCACCGGTAGTGCCGGCCGCTGGCCGGCAACCCACAGCACCGGTAGTGCCGGCCGCTGGCCGGCAACCCATAGCCCCGGTAGTGCCGGCCGCTGGCCGGCAATCCATGGCCCCGGTAGTGCCGGCCGCTGGCCGGCAATCCATAGTCCCGGTAGTGCCGGCCGCTGGCCGGCAATCCATAGCCCCGGTAGTGCCGGCCGCTGGCCGGCAATCCATAGTCCCGGTAGTGCCGGCCGCTGGCCGGCAACCTCATTCAACTTCAGACATCTCCCAACCCCCATCGAGGCATGGCCCGACAGCCAACGCGCAATGATCGACCCACCATGGCGCATGAGCAGCCATCGCCTCCGTCTGGGCCGTCACTCGATCATCGGCCAGTCCTACGTTCTGACAACCACGACACACCAGCGCCGCCGGCTCTTTGAAAGCGAAGCTGCAGCAGCATGTGTAATCGACCAGTTCCACTACATCGAACAGCGCGGGCTCGTACAGTCACACGCATGGGTCGTCATGCCGGATCACGTCCACTGCATGTTCGAGCTGCGCGCAGCTCACCTTCCCGACATCGCGCGCCGGATGAAGTCGTCGAGCGCGCTTGCGCTGAATCGCTTGGTGGGGCGTCGATGTACGGTCTGGCAGCCTGGTTACTTCGATCACGCAGTGAGGGCCGAGGAGTCGCTGGCGCGACAGGCGCTGTACATCCTGGGGAATCCGGTACGCGCCGGTATTGCTGGGCAGATTGGTGAGTATCCGTATGCGTGGTCGGTCTGGTTGTGATGCCGGCCAGCGGCCGGCACTACCAAAGCAAAGGCGAAGCGCAGCGCAGATTGCGTTCCGGCGCAGAGAGCACCCTCGATGGTAGTGCCGGCCGCTGGCCGGCAACCCCATGACCCGCGCAGAGATGCATGGCTACCGGCCGGCAGCCGGCACTACCAGTCGATGTTCAGCGCGGCCATTCGCTGTTCAGCGCCGCTTGTGCGCGCCTCGGCCGTGGTCGGTCTGGTTGTGATGCCGGCCAGCGGCCGGCACTACCAAAGCAAAGGCGAAGCGCAGCGCAGATTGCGTTCCGGCGCACAGAGCATCCTCGGTGGTAGTGCCGGCCGCTGGCCGGCAACCCCATGACCCGCGCGGAGATGCATGGCTGCCGGCCAGCGGCCGGCACTACCAGTCAATGTTCAGCACGGCCATTCGCTGTTCAGCGCCGCTTGCGCGCGCCTCGGCCGTGGTCGGTCTGGTTGTGATGCCGGCCAGCGGCCGGCACTACCACAGCAAAGGCGAAGCGCAGCGCAGCTCAGATCGCGTTCCGGCGCACAGAGCACCCTCGGTGGTAGTGCCGGCCGCTGGCCGGCAACCTCATGACCTGCGCGGAGATGCATGGCTGCCGGCCAGCGGCCGGCACTACCAGTGAATGTTCAGCGCGGCTTGCGTGTCCGCTTCGGCTTCGCGGTATCTGCACCGCTGGCGGCACCGTCCTGCAGCGCCTGCAGCCACGACAACGTATCCACATAGTCGATGAAGTGCCGCAGGTAGCCGGGGCTGGTGGCCTGCATCGTGTCCAGCATGCGCTGCACCAGCACCGCCGAGTTCAGCGGGCCGCCGTCGGCAGGGGCCTCGGTGCGCAGTGAGCGGCGCACCTGCAGTTCGCTGCGCAGCTCCGACCACTCGCGCTGCACCTGCTGCAGCATCGGCACCTGCGGGTAATGCGGCAGCGAGCGCGACCCCGCATCGAGGTCGCGCACCAGTGCGCGCAGGCCTTCGAGCGCTGGCGGCTTACTTGGCATCCGGCGCCTTGGGCTTGGGAATCGGCGCGATTTCCACGCGACGGTTACGTGCGCGGCCGTCTTCGCTTGCATTGGAACTGACCGGCTGCTCGCTGCCGAATGCGGCGGCGAACACGGCGTCGGCCGGTACGCCATCGGCGATGAGCGTACGCGTCACGGTCAGCGAGCGCTGCGCGGACAGCTCCCAGTTGTCGGCGAAACGCCGATTGCCTTCGCGCACCGGTGCGTCATCGGTGAAGCCGCTGACCATCAGGATCTCTTCGCGGCTGCCCAGATAGGCGGCCAGCGGTGCGGCCAGGCTGCGCAGCAGCTCCTGGCCTTCCGGCTGCAGCTGGTCGGAGTTCAGCGCGAACAACACGCTGCCGCTGATGCCGATGCGGCCGTCGACCAGGGTCACGCGACCGGCGGCCAGCGGGCCAGCCAGTGCCTGCTCCAGTGTCTGCAGGCGCTTGGCTTCGGCCTGGCGCTGCTTCACTTCCTGGTCCAGCCGCTGCGACAGCTCCAGCTGCACCGCGACCACACCGACCAGTATCAGCACGAACGCGCCCAGCAGCACCGACATCAGGTCGCCGAAGGCGGCCCAGATCGGGGCGTGCGAACCGCCGTCGACCTCCAACTCGTCGCTCATGCGCTACCGGCCTTGCCGCGGCGCGCGGCCAGCTGCTGCAGTTCTTCCATCACCTGCTTCTGCGACAGCAGGCTGAGGTCGACCACCTCGCGCGCCTGCGCCACGTAGTAGGCCAGCTGCTCATCGCTGCGGGCCAGCGAGGCATCCAGTGCGCCGCCGATCTGTTCCAGGCGGCCGGACAGCTCGGTGGAGGCGCTGCCGAACTGCGCGACCGCTTCGCCGAAGCTGCTGGCCAGCTGTCCGACGTCGCCCGCGCTGCCGTGGAGCGCTGCGGCAATGCCATCCAGCTTGCCGGTCTCGGCGGCGATATGGTCGGTGAAGCGGTTGCCGACGCGTTCCAGCAGCTCGGCCGAGCCACCGACCAGTGCGTCCACAGCGGTGCGCTGTTCGTGCGAGGCGTGGTTGATCGCATCCAGCAGGGTCTGCACGGTGGCCAGCAGGCGTCCGCGTTCCTCCAGCATCGCGTTGTCACGCACCAGGCTCTCGGACAGCGTACTGCGCAGCTCGTTGATGACGTCGGCAGCGGCCTTGGGCGCGGCGGCGGCGGTCTGCAGCAGGGTGGACACTTCGGCCAGCGTGGCGCTGGCCTGTGCGCGACCGTTCTCGCCGATCTGCTGTGCGGTCTCCGCCAGCGTGTCGCAGACGCGCTGCTGCTGCGAGGCCAGGCGTTCGCCATTGGCCTGCAGGCGCTCGGCCAGCTCGGTGGAAACGTGCTGCAGAGCATCGCTCCAGCGCTGCAGGCGCTGTTCGTCGCCGGCCTGCAGCTGCGCCTGCAGGGCGGCGTGGGCCTGCTGCAACTCGGCGCTGACCGCGTCCCAGCGCGCCTGGCGTTGCTGCTCGCGGCTGTCCAGGCTGGCCTGCAGTTCGGCGTGCGCGGTGGCAGCGGCGGCCTGCGCGGCCTGCCAATCCTGCAAACGCTGCTGTTCGTGGTCCTGCAGCAGCGACTGGCTGGCGCTGTGCTGCTGCTCCAGTGCCTGCAGCAGCGCCTGCGCACGCGCGTCCAGATGCTCGCTGGCGGCGATCAACGCCTGCTGCTGGCGCTCGACCAGCGCGCTGTTCAGGGCCTGCTGCTGTTCGGCGGCAGCACGCAAGGCCTCCGCATTGTCCTGTGCATCGGCCTGCAGGCGCTCGCCGATACGTGTGACCAGCGCTTCGGCATGCGTGGCCTGTCCATCGCTGAAGGCCTGCAGGTGCTGGCGCAGGTCGCTCACCAGTGCCTGCTGTGCCTGGGTCTGTTCACTCACCACCTTGGCCCAGCTGGCCTTGGTGGCGACGCGACTGCGTTCGAAACCGTCGCTCAGGCCGGCCAGCTGCTGCTGCACGGCCTGCTCGACGCGGGCATGCAGTGCTTCGCCGTGATGGGCCAGGCCTGCCAGGGTGGTCTCGGCCATCGGCTGCAGCGCGCCACCGATGGCGGCGGCGCTGGCTTCAGCCCCTTCGCGCAGCGACTGCTGCAGCGAGACCGCCAGGCGTTCCTGCAGTGCCTGGCTCTGGGTCAGGAACTCGGCCTGGCCGGCCAGCAGGCGCTCATTGGCGGCCGCACTGTGCTGTTCAAAGGTGCTGGTCATCGCCTGCAGGCGGTCGACCAGCGCCGGCAGCGCCGCGGACTGCGCCTGCAGCAGGCGCAGCGATTCGGCACGCTGCCAAGCCTGCGAGTACGGATGCAGGTCGCCGGAAATGGCGCGGTCCAGCTGCTGCACGGCCTGCAGGCGGTCACGACGCATCAGCGCGGCCAGTAGACCGAGCATGGCCGAGCTGGCCACACCGGCGATCGAGGTGCCGAATGCCACCGCCAGACCCTGCACCGGCGAGGCCAGCGAGCCGCGGATCGCGGCCATGTCGGTCGCGCTCTGCAGGGCCAGTCCGGTGCCACGCAGCGTGTCCATCATGCCCAGCAGGGTGCCGAGCATGCCCAGCAGCACCAGCAGGCCGACCAGGTAAGGGGTCAGCACCGGAGCGGGCAGGGCGGTACGCTCGCCTTCCACGCGCAGGCGCACGGCGTTGCGCAGGCCTACCGGTACGCGCTCCAGCCAGGGAGCGAGGCTCTCCTTCGCGCTGGACAGGTCGTTCAGTGCGCTGCGCAGGCCGTTGCTGGCCTGGCGGTAGCGGTACAGCTCCACGCCACCGGCGATGTAGCAGGCCGCGATGATCGCCGCCACCGCTGCACCCAGCGGATGCACCGAAACATAGCCAATGCCGATCCAGCACACGGCCAGCAGGCCGACAAGGAAAACAACGACATGGAAAGCAGTTCTGGACATGGTGTTCCGGTCAGTGGGAGCGCAGGGCGTCTTGCAGCCCTTCGATCGGGTGGAAGCGCAGCTGCAGCTCGGCGAGCAGCAGGGTGCGCATGTCATGGCGGAAGGCCGCGCGCCAGCCGGGCTGGCCGTGCACGCGTTCAAAACGGGCACCGAGCACGGCCGGCGCAGTGGCCAGCAGGCTGTGCTCGCGCGGGGTGAGGGTCTGTTCCATCACCGCATCGACCTCGGCCAGCCGCGCCAGCTCGGGCGAAACCTGCACCAGCTGGTCGCGCAGGCGGCCGCGCAGGCGCCCGGTGGCGGTCTGGATGGCCTGCTGCAGTACCCGATAGCGCTGGCGCAGCGAGGCGAAGTTGGGTGCAGCGGCAGCTTCGGCCAGATCCAGCAGGCGCTCGGCCTCGGCGTCCTCACTGATCGAGGCCAGCAGGCTGGCGTGCGCCTGCGCGCAGTCGGCCAGCACATCCTCGACCGCCTCGGCGGCTTCACCGGGCTCGGGCAGGCGTCCGCCGAGCGCCCCGGACAGGGCCACGGCACGGCTCCAGTCCACCCACTGGCCGAGGCGATCGGTCAGGGCGGGACTGCTGGCCGGCATCGCGCCGTCGCTGAGACGGGCGAGCAGGCGGAGGAATTCCGGTCCACCCAGGACCGGCTGCGCTGCTTTCGCCATCAAGGGGTGAGGGGCCAAAAACCATTGATTTTACAACCAGATGACCTTGGCTGGATGAAGGCGGGGCCGGGGGAGGGGACCCGCGGGCGCGACAAGGCTTAGAATGACCGGCTGCACCCATCCCGTTCGACCCCTGGAGTACCCAATGACTGTTGCGCAGTTCTACCCGATCGGCACCCCCGGACAGCCCTGGGGCGACGCGGAACGCGCACAGTGGCGGGCCCGCCAGCAGCGCCAGCGCAGCTACCACGATGACGTTGTGGCCGCGCTCGAGCGCCTGGACGACAGCTTCGATGTGATCCAGTACGGCCAGCTGGACTATGCGCCGGACCATTACCCGCTGTTCGCCGTGGTCAACCACGACTGGAACCCGGCGCTGCCGACCGCGCTGATCACCGGCGGCGTGCACGGCTATGAGACCAGTGGCGTGCATGGCGCCCTGCAGTTCCTGGAACAGCAGGCCGAGCGCTACCTGGGCCGGCTGAACCTGATCGTGGCGCCGTGCGTCAGCCCATGGGGCTACGAGCGCATCCAGCGCTGGAACCCGGATGCCGTCGACCCGAACCGCAGCTTCCGTGACGGCGGCCAGATCGAGGAAGCCGCCGCGCTGATGCGCTGGGTGGCCGAGCGCAAGCCGAACCTGCTGGTGCACCTGGACCTGCACGAGACCACCGACAGCGACCTGCACGAGTTCGATCCGGCCCGCTGCGCCCGCGACGGCAAGCCGTTCGAGCGCGACACGATTCCGGACGGCTTCTACGTGATCGGCAACAGCGAGGATCCGCAGGCCGAGTTCCAGAAGGCCCTGATCGCCGCCGTCGCCCCGGTCACCCATATCGCCCCGGCCGACGCCGAGGGCAACCTGGTCGGCCTGCCGCTGCAGTCGCCGGGCGTGGTGTGGGGTGAGTCGCGCTCGATCGGCGCCTGCGCCGGCTTCACCGACGCGCGCTTTGCCACCACCACCGAGGTCTACCCGGACAGCCCGCGCACCAACCCGCAGGAATGCAACGACGCCCAGGTGGCGGCGGTGTGCGCGGGTCTGGATTTCGCCCTGGCGGCGCAGTAACGCGCCACGTTGCGGGCAGCGACCGGCATCAACCGGCGCCGTTCTTTGGCTGGCGAGGTGGCCACAGCCGGCGAAGCCGACGCGCGGCAGCCGGCGAAGACATCCAGATCGCGCCGGTAAACCGTACTGTTGACCCCGAACAGGCCCAGCAGTGAGTGGAAGACATTGTCGTGGCTGTGCGCCCGGTGCAGGGCATTCCCGCGCAGGCAGGCCAGGTCCACGCCCGCGTTGCGGCTGAACTCCGGTGAGAACCACATCACCATCGGCACCTGGGTCTGCTCGCGCGGCGCGATGAAGTAAGGCGTGCCGTGAAGGTACATGCCACGTTCGCCGAGCGACTCGCCATGGTCGGACACATAGATCAGCGCGACATCACGCTGGTCCGAATAGCCCTGCAGCAGGTCGATGGTCTTGCCAAGCATGCGGTCGGTGTGGACCAGGGTGTTGTCATAGGTGTTGACCAGCGCCTCGTTGCTGCACTGCTGGATCTGGTTGCTGTCGCAGGTCGGACTGAATGCCCGCGACTGTGCCGGGTAGCGTTCGAAGTAGGTCGGGCCGTGGCTGCCAAGCTGGTGCAGCACGACCAGGGCGTCGCCGTTCATGGCATCAATGCGGGTACCGAGCTGATGCAGCAGCACCTCGTCATAGCAGGTGCCGTCGGCATTGACACATTGGCCGGCCACCTTCAGCGCGGGCATGTCCTCGGTCGGCACGCGTTCGCACACGCCTTTGCAGCCACCGTTGTTGTTGTTGCGCCAGAGCACGCTGATGCCGGTGCGCTGCAGGATGTCGAGCACGTTCTCCTCGGTCGCTGCGCGTACATCGTCATACTGGCGGCGGGTCATCTGCGAGAACATGCACGGCACCGAGATCGCCGTTGCGGTTCCGCATGAGGAAACATCACTGAAGCTGATGACGCCTTCCTTGCGCGAGAGCCGGGGATTGGTCGCGCGTGGGTAGCCGTTGAGCTGGAAGTTCTGTGATCGCGCGGTCTCGCCGACGACCATGACCACAAGCTTCGGACGCGGGCCCGGTACGCGCCGTGCGTCCATGCCGATCGGGCGCAAGGGTTGCTGGCGGGCGCTGTAGAGGCCTTTCAGATAATCGTGGGTATGGCGCACGACATTCAACGGCAGCACTTGGTCACGGAGATAGCGGTTGTTGCGCAGCAGCGAGGAGTAGTCCTTGTAGAACGCGAAGCCGATTGCCAGCAGTACCAGCAATGACGCCAGAGCGCTGGCCGGCCACACCAGCAGCGAACGTATCGAACCGGCCCCGCTGGTGGTGCGCACCAGGGCGAGCCCGGCAGCAGGCAGCACGCCCAGCGCCAGCAGGGTCAACAGTAGTGGCAGCGACAGATAGGCGTTCAGTTCGGCCTGGTTGGTCTCGAACACGTTCTGCACCATGCTGCGATCGATCAGCACGTTGTAGTGCAGCATGAAGTAACTGCAGGCGGCGCTGACGACAACGAGCAGCACCAGCAGCGGCCTGCGCAGGAATGGCAGTGCCAGCAGTGGCGTCAGCATCAGGTTGAACAGGCAGAACAGCACCACCGGCAGGCTGACCAGGAACAGCACGCTGCGCACGCTGTTGAGGTCGACCAGCCCCCACAGCGTCTTCCAGAGGGCGATGTTTCCAATCGTGGTGAAGAACAGTGCGACGGCCCAGACCAGAACGATCGGATGGGGCCGTGGAAAACGGCGGCATTGACGCACGAGCAGGTTCCGTGGAGCGGGAGTGCGCGCAGTATCGAAACCGCTTTATCAGGAAGTTGTCAGGTTGGGCGGACTAGCCCAGCAGGATCACGCCCCACACCGCGCCCACCATCAACAGTGCGGTGGTCTGCGCGGCGCTGCCCATATCCTTGGCGTTCTTTGACAGGGGATGCTGTTCCAGGGAGATGCGATCAACCACCGCTTCGATCGCCGAGTTGAGCAGTTCCACCAGCAGGCTGATGAAGCAGACCGCCAGCACTATCGCGCGCTCGACCGCGCTGATGTCCAGTACGAACGCTGCAATGATCAACAGCGCGTGCAGAAGCAGCAGCTGACGAAAGGCTGCCTCGCCGCGGAAGGTGGCGACGAATCCATCGCGCGAATGGATGAGGGTGTGGAAGATGCGGCTCAGGCCGGTCTTCCCGTGCGGGTACTTGCCGCTGTCCTTGGGGTGCTGCATGCGGTTTTCCGCCGTGAAGTGAGCAATTCCCAGCATGTGCGCGCGTGCGTCAGGAAATCGTCAGAGGGGCCACTCCAGGCTGAACCGGCATCCCTGCTGCGATGAATGCACCGTCATCCTCCAACCCAGGTGCTCGACGATGCGCTGCACGATCGACAACCCCAGCCCCTCGCCGCTGTGCACGCTGCCGGGCACGAAGCGCTGGAACAGCTGTGGATCGATACTGGAGGGCAGGCCGGGCCCCGTGTCGGCGACGACGAGTGCGGCGTCGTGAAGGGAGATCCGGACTTCGCCGCTTTCGGTGTACTGGCAGGCGTTGCGCAGAAGGTTCCAGATCACGCTGTGCGCAAGATCCGCGTTGGTGTGCAGCACGGTGTCATGCAGGGCATCAAACGCAACGATCACCGGCTTGCCGGAAAGCCAGGGCTGGCACCGCTCCATGCAGCATTCAACCAGCGCACGCAGGGCCACCTCGTTGCGTGGCACGGTGCTGGGGGCGCGAGAGAGCAGCAGCAGGCAGGTCAGCTGGCGCTGCATCTCCTGGGTGGTGCGCAGGATGCGCTCGGCACTGGGAACCAGGTGGCTGTCGGCCGGAAGCTGGCAGGCCAGCGTCTCGGCAGCACCACCGATGATGGCCAGCGGCGTGCGCAGCTCGTGGCTGGCATCGCCACTGAAGCACTGCTCGCGATGCAGGAACCGTTCGAGCTCGTCGCTGTGCCGGGCGAAGGCGCGGGCGAGTACACCAATCTCGTCGCGCGCGTCCTGATAGGGAAAGGGCTTCTGGCCGTCCTGCACCGCATCGGCCAATCGTGTGATGGGTGCGATGACGTGGGTCGCTACCTTGCGACCGATCAGGAAGGCGCCAAGCACGCAGATCGAAATGACCAGTGCCGCAAAGGCACTGATCAGGTATTCCAGATAGCCATAGGGGGCTGCGTCCTGCAGCAGGTAGTAACGTTGGCCGGCACTGTCGAAGACGCGCAGGTGCCACTCGTTGGGTGCTGCTTCGCCGTGGTAGCCCGGACCGTACTGGCGCAGGACCATCGGCACGCTATGGCTGTCGTACAACTGGCTACCCGAGGGCAGGGCGGGGTGTTCGCCACGGGCCAGTGCTCCCTGCAGCTTCCGCACGGCACTATCCTGGGTCCGCGCGACGACAGCGGCCCGGACCTGATCGTAGTCCACCTGTTCGGCCAGTACGATGAAGCCCATGGCACCGGCCATCAACAGCACGAACGAGATCGTGATGCGGGTACGCAGGCTCAGGCGGCGGTAGAGGGAGGCAGGGGTCACGCCTGCATGCGCCAGCCGACGCTGTGCACCGTGGTGATCAGCGCGGTGTCGAAGCTGCGGTCCACCTGCAGGCGCAGCTCATGGATGTGGGTTCGCAGCGCACCGCTGTCCGGTGGCTCGTCGCCCCAGACCAGGTATTCCATCTCCTGCTTGCGCACCACGGCCGGCGCCGCACGCACCAGGCACATCAGCAGCTTGTGCGACGTGGGCGTCAGCGCAATGCAGCGGCCTTGCCGCCAGGCTTGTGGCGAGCGCGTGTCCACCTGCAGGTCCTTCCACGCCAGCACGCTCTGGACCTGGCGACCCTGCGCCCGTCGTACGAGGGCCTTGATCCGCGCATCCAGTTCCGTCAGCGAGAACGGTTTGACCAGGTAGTCATCCGCGCCCAGGGCCAGGCCCTGCACGCGGTCTTCGACCGGATCGCGCGCGGTCAGCATCAGGATCGGCACCGGGTTCTGGAACTCCTGGCGCAGCTTCTGGCACAGCGTCATGCCGTCCAGCCGCGGCAGCATCAGGTCCAGCAGGATGGCGTCGTAGTCGTGCTGCGTGGCCCGGCGCAGTCCGCTGGCGCCGTCGCGGGCGTCGTCCAGTACGTAACCCAGCGGTTCAAAGAAGGCATACAGGTTGGCAACCAGCTCGGGGTTGTCTTCGATGATCAGCAGGCGGGTCATGGCATGCGTCCTTGCGCGTGGCCGAACTCTGCCCGATCGCTGGCCGAATGCCAATGCCCTTGCTGAATGGATCGCGGGTGAGGGCGCCCGCATCAAGCCCTGCTCAATCGGCCGGGCTGCGTGAATCGCGGACCGAGTAGATCACCGAGAAGATCTTCCAGCCCTGCTCGGTGCGGATCAGCTGCCACATTTCCTTGCCCCAGTTGGTCTTCACCCCATCGTCGTGGAAGCTGTAGTCAAACGAGACCGAAGCCACATCACCATCCGTCTCGATCTTCGTGTTGGAGAACTTCTCTTCCTTCGGCTTCGGCGAGGCCACCGCCCCGTCGATCAGCGCGATGAAGTTGTTTGCAGGAATCTGCCGCGCCTTGATTGCATCGGGCTTGGCCTTGCGGATGTCCTGCAGGCGCACATCCTCGGAAACGAACTGCCAGCCGATGTCTTCTGGTTTGTCCGAGAAGAACAGGCCCATGTAGGTCGGCTTGTCCTTGTTGATCAGCGAAGTACGGAACGCTTCGACCACCTGTTCGATCGCTTTTACATCCGCCGCTGATGGCTGCTGGCTTGCGTGGGCCGGCTGGCCTGCGATGAGGCCAACAATGAGAAACGCGCTCTGGAATCCGGTGGTTCGCATCATTCATGTCGGCCGCAGTGTGGTGGGAGCGCGCCAGGGCCACGGCTACAGGGCCCCGGCGCGCTCCGCATTCAACGATGCAGCGCGTCAACAATCAAGCCGGTGGCGATCTCCACCAACAGGTACTCGTTGTCGGACTGGCGCACCCAGCGCCGGTCGCGGCCCGGCTCGCGCAGGTCATAGCGCGCGTAATCGTTCACCCAGTAGCGGCGGTCCACTTCGGCCCACGGAAGGCGCTCGCCACGTCGCCAGGCCTTCTTCTGCCAGCCCGGCGGCGGCGCATCGCGGCGGTGCGGGCCGCCTGCGTGCGGCGGCGGGCCGTTGCCTCGGGCGTGGTGCGGCGGATCGGCGAAGGCGGGGGCCGCGGCCAACGCGGTGGCTGCGCTCAATGCGATGGCAAGCAAACGTGTGGTCTTCATGGGGATGCCTCCGTCATGGCCGCAGCATGCGGCGCTGTGGCGGGAATATAGGGCAATCCATGTGAATGAATGCGGGTGTAGGCGGTAATTTCCTGAACAGACGGCGCGGCCTGCAGTCGTGGCCAGACAACGGGTCATTGGACCGCGCCCGGGGCCGAATCCGTTGCGGCCCAGCCTCCGCCCAACGACAGGAAAAGATCCATCTGCCGGTCAATGCGCGCCGCGCGCGACGCGGCCAATGCGGACTCCGCATCTGCCAGCTCGGCCTGGGCCGAAAGCACGTCGAGAAAATCGATCCTGCCGAAGCGGTAGAGTTGCTGTGCCTGTTCGGTGGCCCGGGCTGCGTCCCGACGCGCGTGCGCCAGGCTGCGCTCGCGTTCAAGCTCCTGCGTGCAGGCAGAAAGCGCGGTCTGGGTCTGGCGCAGTGCCTGCAGCACGACTCCGTCAAGGGAAGCGAGAGCGGTCTCCGCATTGGCACCGGCCGCCGCGATGCGGGCCTTGGCTACGCGGCGGTTGGGCCAGTGCCATGACAGCACGGGACCGATGCTCGCACCGAAGCCGTCGGCCGACAGCAGATGCGCCGGTGTGCCGGCCACGCCCGAAGAGGCGCCCAGGGTGATCTGCGGATAGAGACCCGCCGTCTCGACACCGATCATTGCAGTCGCGGCGGCCAGGCTGCGTTCGGCTGCGCGTACGTCAGGGCGTCGCTGGAGCAGCTGCCAGCCATCACCGACCGGCAGCGCCTGCTCCAGCTCCGGGGCACGCGGGCACGCTTCTGCCTCCCTGGGATAATCTGCCGGGAGCCTGCCCATCAATGCGGCCAGTTCGAACAGCGAGGCCTGCCGTTCCGCCAGCAGGTGCGGTATCGCCGCCGCGCTGCGATTGACGGCGGCACCGGCACGGCTGACATCGAAGTCCGTTCCGCGCCCGCCGGCAGCCAGCCGTCGGGTTGCCTCCAGCGTGGCGCGCTGTATTGCCAGCACTTGCCGGGTTGCAGTGAGCGTGTGATTGCTTGTGCACACCTGGAGATAGGCACGGGTGACGGCCGCAGCGACGACCACGCGGACCTGGTCGCGTGCCGCAGCAATCGCCTCCGTGTCCGCGTTGGCGGCTTCGATGCCGCGGCGGATGCCACCTGCGAGATCCAGCGGATAGGAGAGGTGGAGGCCCAGCGCGTACGACTGCGGCGCGGCCGACGCCTGGGTGTAGCCACCGGCATGGACGAGCGTGCCCGATGCATCCACGTCCCCTTGCACGGCACCGCGCGCGCGGTACTCCAGCACGGTCGCGCTGGCGCGCCGGAGGTTGGCATCGGCGGCGCGCAGGTCGGTATTGGCCGCCAGAGCATCGCGTACGTAGGCGTCAAGCTGAGGGTCGCCATACAGTCGCCACCACCGATCCGGTGGCGCGTCGTGGCTGAACGATGCGTCCTGGCCCGAGACGAACGCCCGCGCCGCTCGTGGGGAGGCTGCGACAGCGCTCGCCGGCAGGTGATAGTCGGGGCCGGACACGCAGGCCGTCATCGGCAGCAGCAGGGCAAACAACCCACAACGTACTGTCCGCACGCTCACTTGCAGGCTCCCGCTGCCGAGGGCGTGATGGTCACATTTGCGGTGCGACCTACGATCAGGCGCGTATCCGGCGGCGCATCATCGATACGGATGCGTACCGGGATGCGCTGTGCCAGCCTCACCCAGGTATAGGTCGGCGCCACGGCGGGCAGCAGGTTGTGCGTGCTTGAGCGCTGATCGTCGGCAATGCCGGCGGCGATGCTGTCAACGTGTCCGCGGACATCGCGGGTGTCGCCCATCAGCCGGGCCACGGCGGCATCGCCCTCGGTGATGCAGGTCAGTTTGGTTTCCTCGAAGTAGCCTTCGATACGCAGGCTGTGGGTGTCGATCAGCGCCAGTGCCTGCGCACCGGGTTGCAGGTAGTCGCCCGCGTGCAGGTCCAGGTTGGTGACGATGCCGTCGGTGGTTGCGCGCACCTCGGTGCGTTGCACGTTGAGCTGGGCGACGCGCTGTTCGGCTCGTGCCTGGGCCAGGGCGGCCAGTTCGGTATCGACCTTGGCGGCATTGCGTTCGCGTGTTTCCGAGGCGACCAGGTTGCCAAGTGCGTTGTCCCGTGTCGATTCGCGGCGGGCCAGCGCCAGCGTGGCGCGAGCGCTGCTGACCGCTGCATCGGCCTTCTCAAGCGCGGCAGTGAAGCGCGGTTGATCCAGCACCAGCAGCAGCTGTCCGGCGCTGACCCGCTGGTTGTCGTGCACCAGCACCTGGGTGACCAGCCCCCCCATGTCCGATGCAACGCGCACCACATCGGCGCGCACCCGCCCATCCCGCGTCCACGGGCGCATTTCGTAACGCTTCCAGATGGACAGTGCGGCGACGACAGCAATCGCGAATACAACCAGCGTAGCGCTCCAGCGCCCGATGACGGCAAGCAGGTGTTTCATTTCATTTCTCGAGCAGGGGCGAGAGCCGGATCATCAGCTCCACCAGGGTCACGAACAGGGACAGGCCCACCAAGGGCCGCGCGGCGAACAACCGGTACAGGCCGAGGCTGGCGAGCAGGCGTGAGGTCAGCATCGACAGCGCCAGCGCGGCGGCGGCCACGGCGAGCAGGCCGGGAATGAGCACGCCATCAATGGAAAGATCAGAGAGCATGTGGTCAGTGCCGATGGTTAAGCGGGGATGCCAGCAGGTCGCGGCGCAACCCGCTGAGCAGGTGCGACAGATGCTCACGATCAGCCCCGGTGCTGGCCGCAGCTGCCTCGCGCATGCGGTCCAGCAGTTCCAGAAGATGGATGTCGACACTGCGTGCCGTGTGGGCGCGAACCCCGAAATGTGCAGCGATGCGTTCGACCAGCGCAGCATGAAGCGCCCGAACCTGCGGGTTGTGCAGCCGCTTTTCCAGCGCGCGGAGTTGGCTGGATGCACGTGCCGCACGAACGTCCGCAAACAACGCCCGCAGGTCGTGCGCGGCGCTGGAACGGCCCTGCAACCTGGGAGCGAGCAGCCCGATTCGATCCAGCATTCGGCTAAGCCACGCGCGGGTCACATCACCTTGTCCGGCGGCGTGTCGTGCGATATCCCGACGGATGGAACCCTCCAACCGCGTGCGGTTGCGGCCCGCATCGGCGGTCTGGAACAACTGCATGCTGCACAGTGCCATTGCCGTACCGACGAACAACGCAACGCTGTTGTTGAGTGCGCCGACGATGTTGGTCGAATTGGTCGCGCCCAGGCCGGCGATGAGCGGAAACGTCAGCACCACGCCCAGCGCAGCCATGATGAAGGGCGGCCGGGCCAGGAACGATCCGCATAGCAGCAGCGCAGGCGCCAGCGCGGCCATCAGGCCGACGAAATCGGACAGCGCGGGGAAGATCAGCAGACCGTAGAGCAGGCCGACGGCAACGCCGATGCACGATCCCACCAGGTAGCGCATGACATGCGGTGCCGGCGCTTCGATCGTGCCGAACAGCACGCACGCCGTGCCGATGATGGACACCGCCGTGGCGCCGTCCGACCAGCCCGTGATGATCCACAGCACGCAGCTCAGCAGGATGCCGACGAACGCGCCCAGCGCGCTGCGCGCGGCGTTCCTGTGATCCCGGTGAATCACTGCGCCCTGCACATTCCGCGCAAGACGGTCAGGCACATGCAGGCGCCAGTCGGGGCGGGCAGTGTGCAGTTGTGCCTGCAGCACGCGGCAGTCGGCGTGGGCGAGGTCGAGCTCGGCCTGTTGAGCGGCGAGGCTGGCCTGCAGCAGATCGCGCCAGCCGCTTGCATCCATTGTGCCGGCCTGCGGTGAACGCAGCGGAGCGATGGAATCTTCCACCGCGCTGGACAGCATCAGTACGTCCAGCATCCGGTCATGCAGGGCACGCAGGATCTGCACCTGGGCGACGCCGTGGGCGCTGTCGAAGGGCAGGTGGATCGACAGCACATGCAGCTCGAGCAGGTCGGCGGCCACTTTCGAGCGGTCCGTCGCCAGCACCGTGTCCGATGCACTGGCGCGCATGTCGCGTGTCCATCGTTCCGCATCTTCCAGCACCGCAGCAACCCGTGCGTGCACGCGCATCGAAACCCGGCGCGGCAGCACCAGTCCATGTACCAGCGTTGCGGCCAGGATGCCGATGGCGATTTCCTGCACCCGCGTGACGGCAATGGTGAACACTTCTCCCGGCACCATGACCGCAGGAAACCCGATCAGGCTGGTGGTATAGCCGGCCAGCAGGAACGCGTACGCACGTGGCGTGCGGTCGAGCATCGCCAGGTACAGGCACAGCGCCATCCAGGTGGCGAGCGCGGCGCTCAGCACCAAGGGCGCATTGGCGAAGCGTGGCACCAGCGCGACGGTGGCGACGGCCCCGCCCACGGTACCGAGCAGGCGGAACAGGCCGCGGCTGAGCGTTGCCCCGGAAAGAGGCTGTGATACCAGATAGACCGTGCCGATCACCCAGAACGGGCGGTTCAGGCCGACCCTTAGAGAGACATAGAGCCCCAGCGACGCGGCGAGCAGGCATTTGAGCGAGAACAGCACCGCCTCCTGGTCGGTCCTGACGGCAGGGCTTTTAAACCGCGCAAATGCCTGGAGCAGGTGGGGGCGGAGCGGGCTGGAGGAGTGCATGCGGCTCATCCTAGTGATCGGCCGGCATGGCGAATTTCGCTACAATGACAATCAATCACTAAAACCGGTCAATGTGAGAATGGCTCGCATTTCGCTCCCCGGCTTTGACCTGGACCCGGACGAGACCGATCGCCCGGCGGTTGCCAGCCGCCTGCAGGTGGCCGAGCACGACGCGGAAATTCCGGTGCATGAGCATCGAAAGGGTCAGCTCATTCTTGCGCTGCATGGGGCGGTGACCTGCGAAGTGGCCAATGCGCTGTGGATCGTGCCGCCCCAGTGTGGCGTCTGGATTCCGGGCGGCATGCCGCACAGCAACCGCGCCACCGCCAACGCGCGCCTGTGCTACCTGTTCGTCGAGCCCGGCATCGTCGACCTGCCGGCGCAGTGCGTGACGCTGGCCATCTCGCCGATGCTGCGCGAGATGATCCTGCACCTGGCCGACGCGCCGCTGGACTATCCGCATGGCAGCCACACCGACCGGCTGGCGCGGGTGTTGCTGGACGAGCTGGTACAGATGCCGGCCGAGCATCTGTCGCTGCCGGTCAGCCATCACCCGAAGGTGCGTGCGCTGGCGGCGGCGCTGTCGGCGGATCCGGCAGACCGCAGCACCATCGGCCAGTGGGCCGTGCGCCTGGCCCTGGGCGAGCGCACGTTGACCCGCCTCATCGAACGGGAAACGGGATTGTCCTTCGGGCGCTGGCGGCAGCAGCTGCACCTGCTCATCGCCATTCGTGAACTCGCCGCCGGTGCACCGGTACAACGCGTTTCCGAGACGCTGGGCTATGAGTCGGTGACGGCCTTCATCACGATGTTCAAGAAAGCGCTTGGCCTTTCCCCGGCGCGGTACTTTGCGGTGCGCCTGCGTGGGCAGTAGCCGGGAACAACGGGGGAGGCCGTTGCCTGGAACGGCTACTTCAAGGTGCCGGAGACTGATTGAATCGCGGCCACCACCGCAGCGGGATCCTCGCGCTGGAGGGTGTGGCCGGTTGCCAGGTAGCGGTGCGAGCCGCGCGTGAACCCCGAGAAGAGCAGGGCGTGCTGCGCCTTCCAGAGCGCCTTGCCCGCTGCGGTTTCCTCGAAGAACAGCGGTTCGGCAGCCAGCTGCGTTGCAGTCAGCAGCGCTACCGGCACGTCCGGCATCGTGCGCGGGGTTTCCGCACCGGGTGCATCCAGCTGTTCGGTCAGCACGGCGTAGTCGGCGGCCATGGCTGGCGGCAGCATCGCCCGCAGCTGGGCATCATCTGCCTGCACGCGGGCACTGTCGGCCTGCTTGAACGCATGGCGCTGACCCATCGTGGCCGGGTCCACCAGCACCAGGCCCTGCAGGCGCTCCGGATGGCGGCGTGCAAACTCCGTGGCCAGCAGGCCGCCATAGGAGTGACCCACCAGCACAACGCGGCGACCGGGAGCGAGCGTATCGATCACGGCCGTGAGGTCGGCCAGATGCGCATCGATGCGCTTGGGGTGACCGTCGCTGCCGGACTTGCCGAGTCCCGCACGGGCGTAGGCGATGCTGTGGTAGTCGCGCCCCAGACCGGCAACCACCTCCTTCCAGGCCCCCGCGCCCTGCCCGAAACCGGATTCAAAGACCACGGTGATCGGGCCGGCCCCCATCTCTTCGGCCTGCAGTGTGTAAGCGCCTCGATCCACCTGGATTTCCCCTGCGTGCGCGGTGCCCACTGCGGCCATCATGGCGGCCAGCGCCCACAACGTCACTCGGCTGCTTTTCATTGCCATTCCCTTGGGCCGTGACGCGTGCCAGCCCTTCCGATGGGCCAGGTCTGCAGCGGAGTGCCACAGCCTGCCGACCTCGCGACAGGTCGTGCTGGTAATGTAGTGAGGTATAACACCTAATCCCTGTGCAGGAAGTCATGGTGCATGAGGTCGCTGCGCCTGTGCTGCGGGTTGTTCCGCCCGCCTATCAACGCGGCTGACCTTGCCGGCATCTGGTGCGTCGGATCTGACGCTGCTTTTGCCCATTGTCGCCGGCGTTGCAGCATTTGGAGGAAGGGATGCCGGCAATCTATTAGGTTGCATTGGCTATCGTCTGCGCTATGGTTGGAACTCAAACTGTGTATTGAGCCCTATGAAGCTGACGCGCGGATGGTTTCTTGCACTATCTGTAATGTGGCTGGCCATTTCCGCTTTGATGCTGTGGCTGGGCCGAATCTGGGATGCGTTTGGTGCCTTCCTGGCTGCGACAGCCTTCGTTCTCGTTGCCTTTAGGAGAAAGCGGCATTTTGCAGACGGGTCCCCGGAATAGCGGGCCTTCTCAACCACCTCTTTGCAAGGGAGCTTGAGATTATGACGTCATAGGTAATCGCATCGCGCTGGTCACCTCGGCAGGTACCGCCAGCTACACCATCCGGCAACTGTTGACCGTGGTGAATGCGAACGTCAGTGCGCTCAACAGGTGCATTAACAATGCGAAGAAGGGGCGAAGGTGAGGTATGCCGCAGCTGTCATTGCCGGTCTGGTTCTGGCCGGCTGTGCAACATCGGGTGGCGATATGATCGTGCGCGTCTCGGGAAGCGTGCCGCCAGGTCAGGGTGACGTTCGCGCTCTCGATTGTGAGCTGAGCATGCTCGGGGAGGGCGAAGGTGTAGTTTCGTCGAAACCGGTTGGAAGCACATTCTCGGTCCCCATGATGGTCGTTGCAGGGCCGGAACCCAGAAGCTACCAATTCGCAGTCGAATGCAGGGACGGTCGAAGGTTCGCATCCAAGGAAGTACGGATCAGTAGTCGGCGGTCCTATGCCCGGGACCTCAACCTTGGGGAGCTTCAGGAGCGGGGAGAGAGAGGAAGGGGCGGATGAGGTCGCACCACCGTCGTATGAATCTGGCGGATTCCAGTAGATGAACCAAGATTTCAACTCCCTTGAATGGTGTGACGCCACGTTGCTGGCCTTCAACATTGACAGGAGCAATCCTGGTGTGTGCGATGAGGTAAAGGTCCGGGTGCGCTGGCCGGATGGTCGGGAGTCAATCGTTTGCTTCCCGGAAGCCTACGGTTGCTCCGCGCTCATAAACTTCGGCGTACTGGGGGAGGAGGGAATAGAGTTCGCCATGGTGGACGATGACGAGCCGGGACTTGCTCATCTTCTTGATCGTTGGAAGGCGGTCGGCTATCCGCTGTCCGGTCTGAAGTGTTTCCGTATCGAGACCAGCTCGACCGGAAGCGTCATTCTCATCTACGCCAGGACATGGCGGATCGAGCATCTGCCGATGGCGGATGCAGTGCCCTGAAGGACATTCCGTGCCCAGATTCCTCACCCCCGACGAGGTCTCCCTCATCCACAGGCTTCTGCCCGAGACGACCGAGCTGTCCGAACGGTTGTTGAAGGATCTGGCACTCGCCCAGGTGGAGGACGTGGAGGTCGTCGGATTCGGGGGCGTGGTGTTCCTGTCCAGCACGACCCAGGTTTTCGGAAGCGACATTGCCACGGCCATGCTTGCCGATGCCGACGGCGTACCGGTGAGGGTCACCTTGTGCCTGGACAATCACGATCAGCTCTTCGAGCTGGAGCTGTGCAAGGTGGACTTCTCGCCGATCATCGGCGTCGATCTGAGGAGCGCTTTCAGCGAGTACTGACGCCTGCTGAAAGCGATCCAAGCTGAAGGGCGTTGCGCATCGCCTTCACCCTTCGGGCTGCAAGCGCCCCACCGCCTGCGCGCACAACGACTGGCAGGCCATGACCAACCCCTCCATCACTCGGTCGCCCACGTACTCTTCGGGTTCGCCGTTCTGCCGGGTGCGTTTGGCCGCCAGCAGCATTTCCAGCACCACCCGCAACCCGCTCAACGCGCAATCGGCATCGGCCAGGGCCAGGCAGCGCCCGGGCAGCTGATGCCGCTCCGGCCACGGCTGCCCATCAGCCGCCGCACCGGAGCCGATGCGGTGGAGATTGGCAATGAAGGTGTTCCTGTCCACTGTTGGCGCAGCCTGTGGCGAACCGTCGTCGCCGGCGGTGCTGCGGTAGGCGTGCAGATGCGGGAAGTCCGATTCGTTCATGGCAAGGCTCCGTGCAGGGCAATCGGTAGCCGCCACCCATAAAAGTGGCGGACGGTACGTGGTTCGAACACCGGGTTGATGTCAGTCCGGCGGGCCCGAAGGCCCCCACGCACCGCCCGCCATAGCCGGCAGACGGATTGCCAGCCGGCGCCACGCTAAGGTGGCGCCGGCTGGCAAGCGCATACATCAACATCAACTCGGGTGTTCGAAGCCCGGGCACCCTTTTCCGGTGGCACGCCATCTGAGCCCCTGGCGCTGTGCAATGCCAATCAGAAGAGTTGCAAACATCACTCGATTGGAGACGCTTTTGGCATTCTCACATGCAGTTGAGCACCGCCAGCGCTGGCTGGCGTGGGGATCCGCCCGCACCGTGCAATCTGCGACAGGTGTCGAGGTTGCCACGGCGAACGGGACGGGCGGGGAGGGCCTATCACGACAGGCGGTGCCAATTCAGGCTGCGGGCTGTCCCGGGTTGACGCTTTCAACGCCCCAGCGCACTCTGCGGGCTGGGGTCGACAACCCGATCAGGGGCAGGGCTGCAGGGTGGTACCAGGAGGCGGAACAGCCATGAGCCAACTCACCGACAGCTTCGGACGCAGCTTTCCGTACCTGCGCTTGTCGCTCACCGAAGCCTGCAACTTCCGGTGCAGCTACTGCCTGCCCGACGGGTACCAGGCCGATGGCCGCCCGCGTTTCCTGCAGGTGGAGGAGATCGGCCGCCTGGTGCGGGCCTTTGCCGCGCTGGGCATGAGCAAGATCCGCCTGACCGGTGGCGAGCCCAGCCTGCGCAAGGATCTGGACGAGATCATCGCCACCGTGGCGGCGGTGCCGGGCATCCGCAAGGTGGCCATCACTACCAATGGCACGCTGCTGCCGCGGCGCCTGCCGGGCTGGCACCGGGCCGGGCTGACCGCGCTGAATGTGAGCATGGACAGCCTGCAGCGCGAGCGTTTCCACACCATCACCGGGCATGATCGCCTGCCGGAGATAAAGCAGGGCCTGGCCCTGGCGCAGGCGCTGGGCCTGCCGGCGATCAAGCTCAACGCGGTGCTGCTGCGCGGCCTGAACGACGACGAGCTGCCGCAGTGGATGGATTACCTGCGTGACCGCCCCTTCAGCGTGCGCTTCATTGAACTGATGCGCACCGGCGACAACGAAACCTACTTCCAGCGCCATCACCTGCGCGCCGATCGGGTGATCGAGCAGTTGCTGGCCGCTGGCTGGCAGGAGCGGCCGCGCGCCGCCGACGCCGGCCCGGCGCGCGAGTTCGGCCACCCCGACCATCGCGGCAGCATCGGCATCATTGCCCCGTATTCGCGTGACTTCTGCAAGGGCTGCAACCGCCTGCGGGTGACCGCCAAGGGCGACCTGCGGCTGTGCCTGTTCGGCGAGTTCGGCGTGCCGCTGCGCCCGCTGCTGCAGCGCGACGAGGACCATGACGCGCTGCTGGCACGCATCACCGCCCAGCTTGGCCTGAAAGCGGCCGGGCATGGACTGCACCAGGGCCAGACCGGGCTGACCCCGCACCTGGCCTCCATCGGAGGATGAGCAACACGATGAGTGGGGAATTGAATGCGGCCTTCCATATGGCCGATGTGCGCAACAAGCGCATCAGCCGCCGCCGTGCGGTGGCGGTGGGCGAGCTGCATGCCGGTCCGGTGGCCTATCCGCTGATCGTCGAGCGCCGCCTGCCCAAGGGCGATGCGCTGGTGATGGCCGAGATTGCCGGCCTGCAGGGCGCGAAGATGGCCTCGATGCTGATGCCGCTGTGCCATCCGCTGCCGCTGGAACTGGTGCAGGTGTTCTGCGCGCCGGTGCCGGAGCGGCAGGCGATCCGCGTGTGGTGCGAGTGCGCCAGCGAGGCGCGCACCGGCGTGGAAATGGAAGCGTTGGCCGGCGTCAACGCGGCGCTGCTGACCCTGTACGACCTGAGCAAGCCGGTGGAGCCGGCGTTGCGCATCGAAGGCATCCGCCTGCTGTTCAAGGAGGGCGGCAAGCGCGGCGTCTGGCTGCACCCGGATGGCATGGACGAGACCGAGCGCGTGCGTTTCAACCCACGTGCACCTAAGGGGTTGGAGGGTGCGGCCTGCGCGGTGATTACGCTGAGCGATCGCGCCAGCGAAGGCACTTATGAGGATGTGTCCGGCCCGACCCTGGTGACCGGCCTGAGAAAGCTGGATGGCGACGTAGTGGCCGCCGAAGTGCTGCCCGATGGCATCGAGCCGTTGGCGGGCCGCCTGCAGGCCTTGGCTGCCGAGGGCGTGCGCCTGTGCCTGTGTACCGGTGGTACCGGGCTGGGCCCGCGTGACCTGACCCCGGAAGCGCTGCGTTCCTTGAACGCGCGGCCGGTGCATGGCCTGGCGCAGATGGTGCGGGCGCTGAGCGCACAGCACACGCCGATGGCCTGGCTGAGCCGCGCCGAGGTGGTACAGCTGGGCAACATGCTGGTGTTTGCATTGCCGGGCAGCCCGAAGGCGGCGGCGCAGTGCCTGGATATCCTGGCGCCGGTACTGGGCCATGCCCTGGCGATGGTCGAGGGGGATGGCCACGCATGATCACCTACAGCGAAGCCCTGCAGCACCTGCTGGACGCGGCCACGCCGCTGCCGGCCGAACGTCTGCCGCTGCATGAGGCCAGAGGCCGTACCCTGGCCAGCGACATCCTCAGTGGGCAGTCGCTGCCGCCGTTCGACAATTCGGCGATGGACGGCTTCGCGCTGCGCGCCAACGGCGCGACGTTCGAGGCCGGTACCGAATTTGCCGTGCAGGGTTGGCAGGCGGCCGGCGATGCTGGCGCCGAAGGCGGCGAGGGTGCCTGGGAAATCATGACCGGTGCGCGCATGCCGGTTGGGCTGGATACGGTGGTGCCGGTCGAGAATGTGGAGATCCTCGCCAGCGAGGACGGCCGCCCGACCCGCATCGCCCTGAAGACATCGGTGAAGCCGGGCCAGAACGTGCGCCTGCGCGGCGAGGATGTGAGCGACGGCGAGCGCGTGCTGCGGGCCGGGCAGCTGCTGGGCATCAACGCGCGCACCCTGCTGCATGCCATCGGCGTGGGCGAGGTGGCAGTGGTGGCACGGCCGAAGGCGGCGGTGATCGCCACCGGCAGGGAACTGGTGACCGAGGCGGCGCAGGCGCTGGAATCCGGTCAGATCCGTGACAGCAACCGGCCGTACCTGGTCGGCCGCCTGCAGGCCGCCGGTGCCGAGGTGGTCTGGCAGGGCACGGTGGGCGATGACGTGGCCGCGTTCAATGCGGTGCTGGATGCAGCGCTGGACGCGGGTGCGCAGCTGTTGATCAGCACGGGCGCGGTGTCGGCCGGCCGCTACGATTTCATTCCCGACGCGCTGCGCGGCCGGGGGGCGCGCATCGTGTTCCACAAGGTGGCGATCCGCCCCGGCAAGCCGTTGCTGTTCGCGGTGCTGCCCAATGGCGCGCTGTATTTTGGCCTGCCGGGCAACCCGGTCTCCGCTGCCGTGGGCCAGCGCTTCTTTGTCGAGCCGGTGCTGCGCCGCCTGCTGGGGCTGGCACCCGAGCAGGTGCTGACGTTGCCGCTGCAGGCCGACGTGCGCACGCCGCCGGGCCTGCGCTTTCATGCGCGGGCCCGGGTGGAAGTGGACGCGCAGGGCCGCCTGAGTGCGCGCGTGCTGGCCGGGCAGGAGTCGTTCCGTTTGATGTCCATGCTGCAGGCCAACGCCTGGGTGGTGCTGGAAGGCGAGGGCGGTCTCGCCCCTGCCGGCACGCCAGTGCGCGTGCAGGGCTGGGGTCATCAGGACCCTGTGCAGCTGGCGAGCCAGGAGCCGTGATGAGACAGGTGAATCTGCAATTGTTCGGTGCGTTTTCCGATCTGGATGCCAGCCGCGAGATTGCCGTGGACGTGGCCGGTGGCACCGTGGCCGATCTGCGCCAGGCGCTGCGCGAGCTGCTGCCGCTGCGTTGGCCGGGTTTCCGTGCCGGCCTGCTGGATTATTCGGCGTTCGCCGACCAGCAACGCGTGCTGCGCGACCACGAGGCGCTGCCCGACGATGGCCGGGTGGCGATCCTGCCGCCGGTGAGTGGGGGCTGAGCGATGAGCGAGATGATCATCGCCAAGGTGGTGGATCGCGCGCAGGCGGCGATCGATCCGGCCGAGGGCATCGCGGCAGTGTCCGATCCTGGCTTCGGCGGCATCAACGTGTTCATCGGCAAGGTGCGCGATGTCAATGTGGGCCGACGGGTGACCGGGATCACCTACGATCTGTTCGAACCGCTGGTGCTGAACGAGTTCAAGCGCCTGGCCGCCGAGGTCGAAGCCACGTTCGGTCCGAAGCTGAAGCTGTATGTGGCGCATGCCAAGGGCCGGCTCGGCATCGGCGATGTGGCGGTGGTGGTGGCCGCCGGCAGCCCGCACCGTGACGAAGCGTTCCGGGCCTGCCGGCAGTTGATCGAGGTGGTCAAGCACCAGTGCCCGATCTGGAAGCAGGAGCATTACGAGGACGGCGACAGCCAGTGGAGCGAAGGTTGCAGTCTGTGCCATGCGGAAAGTGAACCTTCGCACTCCCATGACCATACGCATGACCACGGGCATTGACCGCGCCCTTCAGGGCGCGGGATTCAGTAGATCCACGCCATGCGTGGAAGAGGCCTTTCCCGCGCATCCGGCCGGCGCAGCCACGCATGGCGTGGCTCTACTGCGATGACCATCAACGGCATCGTGTTGGCCGGTGGCCTGTCCGCCCGCATGGGCCGCGACAAGGCACTGCTGCCCTGGCAGGGCCGTACATTGCTGGAACACATGCGGGGGCTGTTGCTGCAGGCGGGCGCCGGGCGGGTGTGGGTGAGCGGTGACTACCCGGCGTTTGGTGGCATCCCGGACCGGGTCGCACGCTGCGGCCCACTGGGCGGCCTCTACAGTGTGGCGATGCAGATGCCCGATGGCCCCGCCTGGGTGGTGCCGGTCGATACGCCGCGGGTGACACCCGCGCTGTTGCAGCGCCTGCAGGCCGATCAAGCGCGCGCCTGCACGGTATTCGACGATGAACCGTTGCCGATGCGGTTGCAGATCGATGATCATTGCCGCCGCGTGCTGCAGGCCTTGATCGATGACCCGACGGCGCGCCGTTCACTGCGCGCCCTGCAGGAACGCCTGGGCGTGACACGGTTGCCACTGGCGCCGGAGGATCAGGCGTTGCTGCTCAACTGCAATACCCCGTCGGAATGGGAGTCCATCACAGCATGAAGGTCCAGCTGCAACAGCAATCGATGCGCCTGCGCGTGGATGAAGAAGAACTGGCACGATTGCTGGCCGGTGAATCGGTTGAGAACCTGACGCGCTTTGGTGGCAGCGGTGGCTGGGGCGTGGCGCTGTCGCTGCATGCCGGCGACCAGGCCGTGCTGCTCGATGGTGGGGCATTCTGCCGGTTGGTACTGCCGCGCCAGGCCGTTGAGTCGCTGGCGGGTCGGCTGCCCTGCCGCGATGGGCTGGGCTTTGGTATCGCGTTGGATGACGACAGCATGCTTCAGCTGCAGTTCGATGTGGACGTGCGCGACAGCGTACGCCAGCGTGGCCCGCAACGACGTGCTGAACCTGCGCCGGAGTAGGCGCAGGTTGCGCAGGGCCGGGTGGCGCGCTGTCGTATGATGGGGGCCTTCGTTCCTGCGTTGCTGCAATGCCCCTGGACCCCTCCGCTCCCTCTGCGTCCCGACCGGCCACGCCCAATCCGGCAGCGGCCGATGACGGAGACGCGCTGCACTTCTGCAGTACCTGTGCGTTCTCCGACGCCTGCATGTCGCAGGGTTACGACAAGGCCGCGTTGGGTGAACTGCATGTGCTGGTCGATCACGTCGGCCCGTTCCAGGCCGGCGACTATCTTTTCCGTGCGGGCGATCCGTTCGACTCGATCGCAGCGGTCCGCGCGGGCATGGTCAAGACCTTTGTCGATGACAGCCAGGGCAACGAGCAGGTGCTGGGTTTCAGCCTGCCGGGCGAGGTGATCGGGCTCAATGCCATCCATGGTGCGCGCTTTCCCTGCAACGCCGTGGCGCTGGACACCGTCTACCTGTGCCGGATCTCGTTCCCGCGACTGAGCCTGCTGGCCACCCGCATGCCGGGGTTGCAGGCGCGGCTGTTCAGCCTGCTCAGTGCCGAGATCGGCAAGGTGGCCACGCTGGCTGCCAACCATCGCACCGAGGAGCGCATGGCGGCGTTCCTGCTGGATCTTTCCGAGCGCTATGCCCGGCGCGGATTCTCCGCCACCCGTTTCAACCTGAGCATGGCCCGTACCGAGATTGCCAACTACCTGCGGATGGCGCCGGAGACAGTGAGCCGGGTACTGCGCCGCTTGAGCGACGAGGGTGTGATTGCGGTGAACCAACGTGAGATGCTGTTGCTGCAACCCGAACGGCTGGCGGCGTTGGCCGTGGCTCGGGAATCCGGACTGGACTGATCAGGCAAGCGAGGGGCCGACCCATGATGCGAGCGGGGCTGTTGGTGCTGGGAATAGTGGCTGCAGTACCGGCCTGGTCGGCCGACTTGACGGTGTCGGCGGCGTCGAGCCTGACCGAGAGCTTCCGCGAACTGGGCACCGCCTACGAGAAGGCACACCCGGGAACCAAGGTGGATTTCAACTTCGCCGCGTCCGGCGTGCTGCTGCAGCAGATCAGCCGCGGTGCGCCGGTGGATGTGTTCGCGTCGGCCGATGAAGCCACGATGGACCAGGCCCAGCAGCAGGGCCTGCTGGCGGCCGGTACCCGCGAGGTGTTCGCGGTGAACGCGCTGTGGGTGGTGGTACCGCCGCAGGCCAAGGCTGCACCGCGTACCTTGAAGGACCTGGCCGGTGCCGGCGTGCAACGCATCGCACTGGGCAACCCGGACAGCGTACCGGTTGGCCGCTATGCCAAGGGCGCGCTGGAAGCAGCGGGCCTTTGGCCGTCGGTGCAGGGCAAGACCATCACCACGCAGAACGTGCGCCAGTCGCTGGATTACGTGGCGCGCGGTGAAGTGGACGCCGGCTTCGTCTATGCCACCGACGCACGGGCGATGCCCGACCGGGTGCGCCGTGCCTTCGCGGTTCCGGTGGCGGGGCGCATTGCCTATCCGCTGGCGGTGACCAGGGCCAGCGCGCAGTCGGCCGAAGCCAGGCGCTTCACCGCCTTCGTGCGTTCGGCGCAGGGCCAGGCGATCCTGGCCAAGCACGGGTTCGGCAAGCCCTGACGCATGGATCTGGACTGGAGCGCACTGGGGTTGTCGCTGAAGGTGGCCGGCTGGGCCACCGCGATCAATCTGGTGCTGGGCGTGGCACTGGGCGCGCTGCTGGCGCGGCGGCGCTTTCCCGGCCGCGAGCTGCTGGATTCGCTGCTGACCCTGCCGATGGTGCTGCCACCGACGGTGCTGGGCTATTACCTGCTGGTGCTGATCGGCCGCAACGGCCCGATCGGCGCGTGGCTGCAGTCGTGGTTCGGCATCAACCTGGTGTTCACCTGGCAGGCCGCGGTGATCGCCGCGGCGGTGGCTTCGCTGCCGCTGGTGTTCAAGCCGGCACGCGCGGCGTTCGAAGAAGTGGACGGGCAGCTGGAACAGGCTGCACGCACGCTGGGTGTGTCCGAAGCAGCGGTGTTCTTCCGCGTCACACTGCCGCTGGCATGGCGTGGCATCCTGGCCGGCCTGTTGCTGGCGTTTGCGCGCGCGATGGGTGAATTCGGCGCGACGCTGATGGTGGCCGGCAGCATTCCGGGCCGGACGCAGACGCTGTCGATCGCCATCTACGAGGCGGTGCAGGCCGGTCAGGATGGCAAGGCCAATGCGCTGGTGATCCTGACTTCGGTGGTGTGCATCGTGATCCTGTTGCTGGCAGCGCGGCTGGTGGGCGGGCGTCGCCGGGAGCTGCGCGATGTGGCTTGACCTGCAGGTGCAGCGCCGCCTGCAGGCGGCCGGCCAGGATTTCGTGTTGGACGTATCGCTGCAGTGCACGCAGCGGCAGGTGGTACTGTTCGGGCCTTCAGGCGCCGGCAAGAGCCTGACCCTGAAGGCGGTGGCCGGTCTGCTGCGGCCGGACCAGGGCCATGTGCGCGTGCAGGGGCGGACCCTGTTCGACGCGGCCACCGCTGTGGATCTGCCGCCGCAGCGCCGCCGGCTGGGCTACGTGTTCCAGGATTACGCGTTGTTCCCGCACCTGAGCGTGCGCCAGAACGTGGCGTTCGGGCTGCAGAAGGGATGGCTGAATCCGCGGGTCGGCCAGCGTTTCGATGCGGTGGAGCAGTGGCTGCACGCATTCCGCATCGACACGGTGGGCGATCTGCTGCCCTCGCAGGTCTCCGGTGGCCAGCGCCAGCGCACTGCATTGGCGCGCGCCCTGGTGACGCAGCCGCAGGCGCTGCTGCTGGATGAGCCGTTCTCCGCACTGGACCATGACCTGCGCCAGCATTTGCGCCAGGAGCTGGAGACGGTGCTGGACCGGACCGGCATCCCGCTGCTGTTGATCAGCCACGATCCACAGGACGTGGCCATGTTCGGTCAGCAGGTGGCGCGCATGGTGGATGGTCGCATTGTCGGCGGTTGACCCGTGATGGACGCACCGGCGATGGTTGGTCACATCTGATGGTAGTGCCGGCCGCTGGCCGGCAACCTCGGTATCCTGAGCAGCCGGCCAGCGGCCGGCTCTACCGTGATGCACGGGCGATGGTTGGCTACATATTCTGGTAATGCCGGTCAGCGGCCGGCTCTACCGTGATGCACAGGCGATGATTGGCTACATGTTCTGGTAGTGCCGGCCGCTGGCCGGGAACCAAGGGATACTGGGCAGCCGGCCAGCGGCCGGCTCTACCGGTCCAGGATTCGTGCGGTCCAATGGGAGGGATCAATACAACTCACAGTGCGTGCGGCCTTCACTGCGCAGCGCATCCCAGCGCCCTTCGCCACCAATGGCATCGATGGCCTCGCGCACCGCGCCTTCCAGATGGCGCTTGTTGCCGCACAGGTAAAGATGCCCGCCGCGGGCCAGCACGTCGCGCACTTCGCTGGCGCGCTGCTGCAGCACATGCTGCACATAGATCTTTTCAGCGCCATCGCGCGAGAACGCGGTATGCAGGCCGGCCAGCACGCCTCGCGTGTGCCAGTCCTGCAGCTGGTCGCGGTACAGGTAGTCGTGCTGGCGGTGCTTCTCGCCAAACACCAGGTGCACCTCGCGTTCGCAGCCGTTGGCCTGCAGTTCCTGCATCAGGCCCATCAACGGTGCGATGCCGGTGCCGGTGCCGACCAGCAGCAGCGGTGCCTGGCCGGTATCGGGCAGGTGGAAGCCGGGGTTGGAACGGCAGTACACCCGGGCGTGGTCGCCGCCATGCAGCAGGCTGCCGGTGGCAGTGCCGAAGCGCTCGCGGCCGCGCAGGGTGTAGCGCACTTCGCGCACGCACAGGCTCAGCTGGTCGTTGAACGGGTGCGAGGCGATCGAATAGGCACGCGGCAGCCGCGGTGACAGCAGTTCGCGCAGCCTGGCCAGCGGCACGCTGTGCGGGGTGGCGTGGTCCTGCAGCACGTCCAGCAGGTCCAGGCCGTGCAGGTAGGCGTCCAGCTCGCGCTTCTGGCTGACCTTCAACAGGCCCTTCAGTACCTCGCTGCCGCCGAGCCTGGCCAGTTCGCGCAGTACGCCCTTGCTCAGCAGGCGCAGCTCGCGGTCGTGCAGGGCGGCCACGGCGGCGGTGTCGCCATACCAGGCAGCCAATGCCTGCAGCAGGGCGGGATCGTTCTCGGGCACCACGTGCAGGGTGTCACCTGCGCGGTAGGCCATGCCACTGCCGGCAATGTCCAGCTGCAGGTGCCAGGCAGCGGGGTCGCTGCTGTTCAAGCGGCGACGTTCGAGAATGGGGGCGGCAAACGCATTGTCTTCGCCATAGGCGGTGACCTGCAGGCGCAGGTCCTGGCCAGCGTTGAGGTCGCCCTCCAGCACCTGGCCGAGCACCGGCCGCCATTGCTGGAAGAACTGCTCGTAGCCCAGGTCGGCGTCCACCCGATGCAGCAGCGGCTGCGCCTGGCGCTCGCTCAGTGCAGCATCCAGCGCCTTGGTGAAGCCGCAGAAGCTCGGGTAGCCGGTGTCACCGAGGCCGAACACTGCATAGCGCAGCCCAGCCAGCGTCGGGGTCTGGCGCAGTGTTTCGAAGAACTGTTCGCCATTGGCCGGCGGTTCGCCATCGCCGAACGAGCTGGAGATCGCCAGCAGCACGTCGCCGTGACCGAGACTGGCCACCTCGATGTCGTTGAACGGGAGCACCTGCGGCGCGTGCGGCTGCAGGTCCGCGCCCAGGCGCTGGGCCAGGGCGCGGGCATTGCCCGACTCGGACGCGAAACCCACCAGCAGACGGCTGAAGGGCGCACTGGTCGGGAGAGCGTTCACGCGGCCTCGTAGAAGTCGTCGAACTTTTCCTTGCTGAACTCGACCAGGTCGTAGTTCTGCATCAGGTCGTTCACCACGCGGCGGATGCTGATGTAGGAGGTGATGTTGCCGTCGGCGTCGAACAGCGGTTGCACGGTGGTGTCGACCACGTAGAGCACGCCGCCCTTGCCGAGGTTGGGCACGATGCCGGTCCAGGTCTTGCCGGCCTTGATGGTGTCCCACATGTCCTTGTAGACCGCCTTGGGCACATCCGGGTGGCGCACGATGCTGTGCGGCTGGCCGATCAGTTCCTCGCGGGCGAAGCCGGTGAGCGTGCAGAACAGGTCGTTGGCATAGGTGATGTTGCCCTGCAGGTCGGTGGTGGAGATCACCATGACGTTCTGCATGGCGTTCAGCAGCTGGGTGTTGTCGGGGGTGTAGCTCATCGCAGGGTCCTTGTGGATGCCGGTAACGCCGGCGTGTTCGGGTCCTGCGTAGAGATACGCCCGCACGGGAGCGGGCGGTTTGACATTGGTCAAGCGCGTAGCGCGAAGGCCTGCGACCGGGTGTCGCAGGGTGAGTCTCTTTGGAGATCAACCCAGCCCGGCTCAGGCGGCAAGCAGGATTCCCAGCAGCCGGGCGTGGGCTCGGCCCCATGGCAGGAGACACGTGCGGGAGGCGGGCGCCTGTCATGTGTACTGAGCTCATGACGCCTTGTCACAAAGAAATCGCCATGGCTTCACGGTTGATTGATCGCATGCAGGGCTATTGTCGTCCTGAGCCTCTCGCTGGCGTCCCCCACGTCCTGCGTCGACTTCCTTCCCAGCATCAGCGCCCGTCCGGGCGCCGCTGGCGTCTGTCTGCCTGAAGCATCCGAGATCATCCCCATGGCCCGCGCCGCCCAGTCCGCTTCACCCGTTGCGATCTCTCCGGTCACGCCCGTGCCGATCGGCACCCGCCGTGGCCACTCGCAACCACTGCAGCTGCCGGAACTGGTACAGCGTGTGTTGTTCGTCGCGACCGAGATGGCCGACTTCATCAAGGCCGGAGGCCTGGGCGACGTGGCCGCAGCCCTGCCGCGTGCGGTGCGCGGCGCCTGTGATTCGCGCGTGCTGCTGCCCGGCTACCCGGAAGTACTGCAGCGCCTGCCACAGCTGCGGCGGGTGGGACAGGTCAACGCGAGAGCGGGCCTGCCTGCGTGCGGGATCGGCATGGCAGTGCAGGCCGACGGCCTACCGATCTACGTGCTGCTCTCGCCAGAGCTGTACGAGCGCGAAGGTTCGCCTTACGTCGATGGGCAGGGCCAGGAGTGGAAGGACAATGCGGTTCGCTTCGCCACGCTCTCACACGCGGCGGCGGAGATTGCGGCCGGGCGTGCCGGGCTGGACTGGTCGCCGCAGCTGCTGCACCTGAATGATTGGCCGGTGGCCATGGCGGCCGCCTACGTGCGTTGGGACCGGACCACCGTGCCGACCCTGCTGACCATCCACAACCTGGCTTACCAGGGGTTGTTTCCGTACGCGCTTGCACCGGTGCTGGGCGTACCGGCCGAACACCTGGATGAACTGCACTTCCACGGGCAGATGTCGTTCCTGCAGGGCGGGATCACCAACGCCACGCGCCTGAACACGGTCAGCCTGCGCTACGCGCAGCAGATCACCGCCCCGGATGACGGCTGCGGGCTGCATGATCTGTTGGCGCGTCGCGCGGCCGGCGGACACCTGAGTGGCATCGTCAACGGCATCGACGCCAGCTGGGACCCGCGCCGCGATATCCATCTCAAGGCCCACTTCGGCATTGGTGAGTGGACCGGGCGCGCCACCAATGCGCATGCGGTGCGCAAGGCGTTCGGCCTGGCGCCGTCGACCGGCCCGCTGTTCGCGGTGGTCTCCCGCCTGGTGCACCAGAAAGGCCTGGACATCACCTGCGACGTGGCGCCACAGATCGTGGCGGCCGGCGGCCAGTTGTGCATCATCGGTGGCGGCGAGCCGCAGGTGGAAGCGCAGGTGCAGGCGCTGGCCCGGCGCTACCCCGGACGGGTGGGCGCATTCATCGGTTTCGAAGAGGCGCTGGCCCGCCAGATGTTTGCCGGCGCCGACTTCCTGCTGATGCCCTCACGCTTCGAACCCTGCGGGCTGAGCCAGATGTACGCGCAGCGCTTCGGCTGCCTGCCCATCGCGCACGCGACCGGCGGGCTGGTCGATACCGTCGAGGATGGCGTGACCGGATTCCTGTTCCACGGCGCGAATGCCGATGGCCTGCGCCGCTGCGTGGAACGGGCGATGCGCACCTTCCGCCTGCCCGGCCTGCTGCAGGCCATGCGCCGCGCGGCCATGCTGCGGCCGGGCGGTTGGGATGCGGCGGGGCGCGCATATCTGGCCCTGTACCAGCAGACCTGCCAGGTGGCCGCATGAGTCACGACAGCCTGCAGCCGATCGCCCTCGAGGACGAGCCCTTGGCGACTGCCGGACGGGAGGAGGGCGTGGTGGCCCCGGCCCTGGACGACCTGGTTCATGCACGGCCGGCCGATGCGTTTGCCTGGCTCGGGCCGCACCAACAGCCCGATGGCCAGCGCCAGCTGCGCGTTCTGGTGCCCCACGCGCGTCGCGTGGAGGTGATTGCGGGCCCGGAGCGGCGCTGGGATCTGCAACCGGGCCCCTTGCCCGGCCTGTTCGAAGGTGCAGCAGGTGACGCGCCCGTGCCGTTGCTCGCCCTGCATTTCGAGCAGGGTGTGGAGCAGGTGCACGATGCCTATTCCTTCGGTCCGCTGCTGGATGAGGCGCTGCTGCAGCATTTCCATGCCGGTGACGCTGATGCAGCGCGGCAGCTGGGCGCAGTAGCGATGCAGGTACAGGGTATCGACGGCGTGCGCTTCGCGGTGTGGGCCCCCAACGCACGAAGGGTTGCCGTGGTCGGCGATTTCAACGGGTGGGATGGTCGGCGCCATCCGATGCGGCTGCGCCACACCGCTGGCGTGTGGGAGCTGTTCCTGCCTGACGTGCAGGCCGGTGCCCGTTACAAGTTCCGCATTGTCGGCGCCGACGGTCGGGTGATGCCCGACAAGTTCGATCCGATGGCGCGCTGGGCCGAGCTGCCACCGGCCACCGCCTCGCGGGTGCCTTCGGCCGCGCCGATGCAGTGGCACGATGATGCATGGTTGGCGGCGCGGCGGCAGGCCGGAACCTGCACGCCGCTGTCCATCTACGAAGTGCATGCGGGCTCCTGGCAGCGCAGCGACGATGGTTCGCCGCTGGACTGGGATGCCTTGGCCGACCGGTTGATTCCGTACGTGGCAGGACTTGGTTTCACCCACATCGAGCTGCTGCCGGTCAGCGAGCATCCCTTTGGCGGTTCCTGGGGCTATCAGCCACTGGGGATCTACGCGCCAACGGCGCGCCATGGCACGCCACAGGCCTTCGCACGCTTCGTGGACCGCTGTCATCAGGCCGGCGTAGGGGTGATCGTGGACTGGGTGAGCGCGCACTTCCCGAACGATGCGCATGGCCTGGCCGGGTTCGATGGCACCGCGCTGTACGAGCATGCCGACCCGCGCGAAGGGGTGCACGCCGACTGGGACACGCTGATCTACAACTATGGCCGCAACGAAGTGGCCGCCTACCTGATCGGCAGTGCATTGGAGTGGGTGGAGCGGTTCCACATCGATGGTCTGCGCGTGGATGCCGTGGCGTCGATGCTGTACCGGGATTACAGCCGTGCCGAGGGCCAGTGGATACCCAACGAGCAGGGCGGGCGCGAGAACCTGCAGGCGGTCGCTTTTCTACGGCGGATGAACCAGACGCTGAGGGAGCGCTTCCCGGACGTGCTGGTGATCGCCGAGGAATCCACCGCATGGCCAGGGGTGACCGCGCCGGTGGAGCAGGGCGGGCTTGGTTTCACCCACAAATGGAACATGGGCTGGATGCACGACACCCTGCAGTACCTCGGGCGCGATCCGGTTCATCGCCAGCATCACCATAGTGAGATCAGCTTCGGCCTGGTCTACGCCTTCTCCGAACGGTTTGTGCTTCCGCTTTCGCATGACGAGGTGGTGCACGGCAAGGGAGCGCTGCTGGCCAAGATGGCGGGCGAGCCGGCGCAGCGGCTGGCCCAGCTCCGCGCGTACTACGGTTTCATGTGGGCGCACCCGGGCAGCAAACTGCTGTTCATGGGCGGCGAGTTCGGTCAGGGACAGGAGTGGTCGCACGATGCGGCACTGGACTGGGCACGGGCGGCAAGCAACGAGGGCCAGGGCATGTCGCGCCTGGTGGGCGACCTCAATGCCGTGCTGCGCGCCGAACCTGCGTTGCATCGCGACGAACGCGACGAACGCGGTTTCGACTGGAGCGTGGCCGACGACAGCCGCAACAGCGTCTACGCCTTCATCCGCCGGGATCCGGCCGGTAGCGGCCGCACCCTTCTGGTGGTGAGCAACTTCACTCCGGTACGTCGCGACGGTTACCGGGTCGGCGTGCCGCAATCGGGGTGTTGGACCGAACGGCTCAACACCGACAGCGGTTACTACGGTGGCGGCAATGCGGGAAACCTCGGCGCAGTGCATACCGAGCCGAGGCCGATGCATGGTCACGCGCAGTCGCTGCGGCTGACCCTGCCGCCGCTGTCCACGCTGTATCTGCAGGTTGATGCATGACCACAGTGGCGCCGCGCCTGGGCGCTTGGCCGGTGGCCGGTGAAGGTGTCGAGTTCCGCGTGTGGGCACCGGACGCAGGCACCGTGGCGCTGTGCCTGCAGGGCGTGCTGCGGCCGATGCACCGCGACCCGGACGGCTGCCACTGGCTGCGGACGCAGGCGTCGCATGGTGACCGCTACCGGTTCCGCCTGCCGTCCGGCCAGGACGTGCCCGACCCCGCCTCGCGCTGGCAACCGGACGGCGTCGATGGTGACAGCGCGGTGGTGCTTGGCACGGATGGAGCACAGCCCACCTGGCAGGGGCATGCCTGGCAGGACCTGGTGATCTATGAAGTGCACATCGAGGCCGGCGGCGGGTTCGCGGCGTTGACCGCGCAGCTGCCGATGCTGGCGGCCCTGGGCATCACCGCCATTGAACTGATGCCGGTCGCGCAGTTTCCCGGTGGCCGCAACTGGGGCTACGACGGCGTGTTCCCGTATGCACCCGCGCAGGCCTATGGCGGTCCGTCCGCGCTGAAGGCCTTTGTCGACGCGGCGCACGATGCAGGGCTCTCGGTGCTGCTGGATGTGGTCTACAACCACTTCGGGCCGCAGGGGAACCGTCTGCGCGACTATGCACGGGGGTTCTTCCGTGACGATCGCACCACCCCTTGGGGCGAGGCCATCGACTTCCGCCAGCCATGGGTGCGGCGCTTCTTCGTCGACAATGCGTTGATGTGGTTGCGCGATTACGGCTTCGACGGCCTGCGCCTGGATGCTGTGCACGCCATTGACGATGACCGGTTCCTGCAGCAGCTGGCCGATGAGGTACGCGCTGCGGTGCCGCAGGCGCACCTGGTGCTGGAGAACGAACGCAACCAGGCGCGGTGGCTGCGCGGCGCCTATCAGGGGCAGTGGAACGACGACTTCCACAACGCGCTGCATGTGATGCTGACCGGCGAGCAGGAAGGCTATTACGCGGCCTATGCCGGTCGCGCCGAAGCACTCCTGGCGCGGTGCCTGGCCGAAGGATTCGCCTGGCAGGGCGAGCCGGACCTGCACGGCCATCCCCGTGGCGAGCCCAGCGTCGACCTGTCGCCTGCGCGTTTTGTGGTATTCGCGCAGAACCACGACCAGGTGGGCAACCGCGCCTTCGGCGAGCGCCTGTCGATGCTGACCGATCCTGCGCCGCTGCGCGCGGCGCTGGCCCTGACCCTGCTGACGCCGATGATCCCGCTGCTGTTCATGGGCGAACCGTGGCAGGCGCAATCGCCATTCCTGTTCTTCACCGACTACGCGCCACCGCTGGACGAAGCCGTGCGCGAGGGACGTCGCCGTGAATTCGCGGGTTTCAGCGCCTTTGCCGATGTCGCCTCGCGCGCGTGCATTCCGGACCCGAACGATCCGGCGACCCTGCAGGCCTCGTACACACTGCCACCCGGCGATGATCCCTGGTCGCAGCACTGGCTGCGCTGCACGGGTGAGTTCCTCGGCCTGCGCAGGCGCTATCTGCAGCCTGGCCTGCTGCAGGCGCGGTCGCTGGGCGCGCGCGTGCTGGGCCATGGCGCGGTGCAGGCGGGCTGGCAGTTGCCATCGGGCCAGTGGTGGATCGCGATCAACGTGGGTCCGTCGCCGGTGGCCCACGCGATGCCGGCCGGCGAGTGCGTCGTGGGGCCGGATGCGGCCGCGATGCTGCCGGCAGGCGGCGGTGCGCTTGCGCGCTGGATCGCCGCATGAATACGGATGCGGCGGTGCGGGAGGCGGCTCGCCGTGCGGGCCTGCTGGTCCGCTGGACCGACGTGGCCGGAGCAGAGCGCGAGGTTGCGCCCGACGTGCTGCGCGCCGTGCTGTCGGAGTTCGCGTGCGACGGTGTGCCGGTGGTCCACCCGTTGCTCACCGCCTGCTGTGGTCAGCTCCTGGCCATGCCTGAGGCAACGGGCGCGGCGTGCTGGGTGGACGAGCAGGGCACAGCGTTGCCTGCACGTGCGGATGCGCAAGGGCGCTGGCGGGTTCCGGATCAGCCAGGCTATTGGCAGTGGCGCCAGGGCGGGCAGCAACAGGCGGTTGCGGTGGCACCGCAGCGTGCCTGGTGGCCGCAGGGCCTGCTGCGCGGTTGGGGTCTGTCGGCGCAGGTGTACAGCCTGCGCGCGCCCGATGATGCCGGCATCGGTGACAGCGCCGGCTGTGCGCGGTGGCGCGAGCTGCTGCACCGTCACGGCGGCGATGCACTGGCGTTGAGTCCGCTGCACGCCGGCCTGCCACCGGGTCCGGGCTACAGTCCTTACTCACCCAGCGACCGGCGCTGGCTTGACCCGCTGCAGGTGTCGCTGCCGCAGGTTCTGCCGGAGGCCGCCAGCAGCGTGTTGCGCGAGGACGAAGCACTGGCGATGGCCGTTGAAGCGGCTACCGCAGCACGCCGCATCGACTGGCCGCACTCGGCGGCAGTGAAGTGGCGCTGGCTGCGCCAAGGGCGCCAATGGCTGCGGCAGCAGGCGCCGGCACAGTACGAACAGTTGCAGACGTGGTGCGATGCGCAGGGCGAACCCCTGCTGCAGTACTGCGAGCACGCCGCCGATCGCTTCACTGGAAGCGCCGACGACCATGCGTTTGCGCAGTGGTTGGCGCGGCAAGGCTGGGCGCAGGTGCAGGCGGGACTGCGTAGCGACGGCGCGTCGATCGGACTGATCGCGGATCTGGCAGTGGGTTGCGCACCGCAGGGCGTCGAGGCCCGGACCGGCGGCGACCGCCTGCTGCAGGGCCTCGAGCTGGGCGCGCCGCCGGATGCGTTCAATCCGCTGGGCCAGGCCTGGGGTATCACCAGCTGGTCACCCTCTGCGTTGCAGCGTGAGGGGTTTGAACCGTTCATCCGCGTGTTGCGCGCCGTGATGGCGGGTCGCGGTGGATTGCGCATCGACCACATCCTGGGCCTGCAGCGGCTGTGGGTGCTGCCTCGTGGCGCAGGCGCCGGGCAGGGGGTGTACCTGCGCTATCCGTTCGATGATCTGATCAACCTGCTGGTGCTGGAATCGTGGCGCCATCGCTGCGTGCTGATCGGTGAGGACCTTGGGGTGGTTCCTCCGGGTATCCGCCAGCGACTGGCAGCCCGTGGCGTGCTGGGGCTTGAGGTGCTGCCGTTCGCCCGCAACGGTGAGCGCTTCCTGCCGGCGCCACGGTGGCGCCGCGATGCGGTGGCCATGCCCTCCACCCATGATCTGCCGCCGCTGGCCGGCTGGCTGCGTGGGCGCGACCTGCGCTGGCGTGCACGCCTAAGTGAGCTGACCGAGCTTCCCGCGGCGCTGCACGCGCGTGCCAGCGAGGTACAGGCGCTGTCCGCAGTCGCCCGGGGCGAGGGCGCGACGCTGGAAGCGCGTGCGCTGTCACTGATGGCGCACGCACCTTCACGGCTGGCGCTGCTCCCGCTGGAAGACGCGCTGGGCAGCCGCGCGCAGGTGAACCTGCCGGGTACCGTCAACGGTCACCCGAACTGGCGCCGACGCTTGCCGCTTGCGTGGGATCCGGACGCGGCCGACGCGCGCATTGCCCGGTTCAGCGCCACGCGACGCAAGGCGGGACGATGACCCGGTTGCGTGCCACCGCACGCCTGCAGCTGCATGCAGGCTTCAACTTCGAGGCCGCTGCGGCGCAGCTGCCGTACTACACCGCGCTGGGCGTCAGCCACCTTTACCTGTCGCCGATCAGCGCTGCGATGCCAGGGTCCATGCATGGCTACGATGGCATCGACCCGGCCCGCATCAATCCGGAACTGGGCGGCGAAGAAGGCTTCCAGCGGCTGGCGACAGCGGCGCGTGCGCATGGCATGGGCCTGATCCTGGACATCGTACCCAACCATCTTGCGGCATCCCCGCAGACGCCCTGGTGGAACGATGTGCTGCTGCACGGGTGCAGAAGTCCCCATGCCGGATGGTTCGACATTGACTGGGAGGCGCCGGGCTGCGAGGGCCGGCTCTGGCTGCCAGTGCTGGACCGGCCACTGCACGACGCCGTGCGCGATGGCGTGTTGCGCGTAGCAGTGGACGATGAGCGGCCGACGCTGCGTCATCACGGGCTGGCATTGCCGTTGTCTCCGCGCAGCCATCCGCTGGCACCCGCGCAGTGGCCGGCATGGGCGGAACGCTGCAACCGCAGCGTGGAACGGTTGCACACGCTGCTGCGGCGTCAGCACTACCGGCTGGCTTGGTGGCGCACGGCGGGCGATCAGGTGAACTACCGGCGCTTCTTCGACATCAACGAACTGGCCGCACTGCGGGTAGAGCGCGACGGTGTGTTCGCGGCGGTGCATGTGCTGCCGTTGCGGCTGGTGCGTGAGGGATGGGTTGACGGCCTGCGCATTGACCATGTGGATGGCCTGTCGTCACCCGGGCCGTACCTGCAACACCTGCGTGCGGCGCTCGACGCGGCCTGCGCGGCAGGCGGTCGCGACCCACAGGCAGTGAGCGTGCATGTGGAGAAGATACTGGCGGAGGACGAACAGCTGCCCGATGGCTGGGCCTGCGACGGCACGACGGGCTATGACTTCATGGACCAGGTTGGCGCGTGGCTGCATGATCCGGCAGCTGCACCCGCGCTCTCCCGCGCCTGGCAAGCGGCGAGTGCCGACGCGCGCAGCTTTGACGACCTGCAGCAGGATGCCCGCGGCATGCTGCTGCGCACGTCGCTTCACACCGACTTCCAGCGACTGCTGCGCAGCGCGCAGCGGGTCCTGCAGCCCCGGCTGGCCGAAGCCGATATCGGAGCCGCTGCGCTGGCCCGTGCATTGGCCGCGCTGCTGCGGCACTACCGTACCTACCGCCCCTATTCGCTGCAGGATGCAGGTGAACGGAAGGCCTTGGTGGACGCTGCCGTGGCAGCACGCGAGGCACTGGACGGTACGGCACACGCGGCACTGGATCTGCTGCTGCGGGCACTTCCCGGCGAGGCGGAGGCCGAGCGCGCGCTGCGGGTGAGATTCGGGCAATTGGCCGCGCCGTTGAATGCCAAGTCGGTGGAGGACACAGGCTTCTATCGTTACTTCAGGCTGCTGTCGCGCAACGAAGTCGGAAGTGATCCGCAGCGGCTGGGCATGGAGGGACGCGAGCTGCTGGAACACGCAGTGGGACGCCTGCAGCGCCATCCGCGGGCATTGCTTGCGCTGGCGACCCACGATCACAAGCGCGGGGCCGACAGCCGGGCGCGGCTGGCGGTTATCAGCACCTGCACGGTCGAGTGGCGGGAGGCTGTGCGGCGCTGGAGCCGGATGTCGACCCGCGCGGGCGCGTCGATGCCGTTGCCGGGTGCCGAGGCCTATGCGCTGTGGCAGGCGCTCGTGGCCGCGTGGCCGATGCACGGTAACCCGGGCGCCGACTTCGCATCGAGGATGGTGCAATGGCTGACCAAGGCGTTGCGCGAGGGCAAACGGGTCAGCAGCTGGTCCGATCCCAACGTGGCGGTGGAGGAGGCCGCCGCGCAGTGGCTGCACGCACTGCTGGATGGAGCGCCATTGCAGCCGGTGCGGGAGGCGCTGGCGACGTTCGTGGCGCGCATTGCGCCGGCCGGCGCCTGCAACGGCCTGGCACAGCTGTGCCTGCAGCACTGCCTGCCCGGCGTGCCCGACCTCTACCAGGGCGGAGAAGGCTGGGACCTGAGCCTGGTGGACCCGGACAACCGTCGTGCCGTGGACTATCCAGTGCGGCAGGCGTGGCTGCGTGATACGCGCGGGTGGCCCGCCCTGCTGGAGGACTGGCGGGACGGTGGCATCAAGGCATTTCTGCTCAGGCGCTTGCTGGAGTGCCGCCGCAGGCACCCGCAGCTGTTCCTGCACGGCCAACTGCAGCCGCTGTCCGCACCGGCCCGTTCGCCCTGGCTGGCATTCGCGCGCAGGCATCAGGCGCAGGTGCTGCTGGTGATCGTGCGGCGTGGTTCGCCCACCGCCGTGCCCGGGCCCAGCCTGCACGCAGCACACGACGTCGGCACTGGCGTGATGCTGCACGGGCTGCCGACAGGTCCCATGCGCAACCTGCTGGACGGGCGCATCGAACATTTCAAGGCAACCGAGGACGCGGCACGGCTTCTGGCTGGCAGCCCGTTGGCGGTATGGATCAACGAGGAGACGGACAGGAATGGACAGCAGGGAACGACGGCAGCGGATTGAGGCACTGGCCCACCAGATATGGGAAGCGGAAGGGCGGCCGGACGACCAGCAGCAGCGGCATTGGCACATGGCCGAGCGCCTGGTGGAAGCCGAGATTGCCGCTGCGCGCGACGAGGAGGGAACCGATGGCCAGCCGTAAGTGGACGCAGACCTCGCGGGTGCGCGAAGGCCGGCCGTTCCCGCTGGGGGCGACCTGGGACGGATTGGGTGTGAACTTCGCGCTGTACTCGCGGCACGCCACCCGGGTGGAACTCTGCCTGTTCGACGCGCGCAACCGTGAAGTCGAGCGTATCGCGCTGCCCGAGTACACCAACGAGATCTGGCACGGCTACCTGCCGGACGTGCGGCCCGGGCAACGTTACGGCTACCGGGTGCACGGCCCGTATGCGCCGGAAGAGGGCCATCGCTTCAATCCCAACAAGCTGCTGCTGGACCCCTACGCCAAGCAGATCGTCGGCGAACTGAAGTGGGCCCCACACCTGTTCGGCTACACCCTGGGTCACCGCGATGGCGATCTCAGTTTCGACCGCCGCGACAGCGCCGGTTACATGCCACGCTGTGCCGTGATCGATCCGGCTTTCAGCTGGGGCGTCGAGCGTGCACCTGCCACGCCCTGGGACCGGACCGTGATCTACGAAGCCCACGTGCGCGGACTGACCATGCAGCATCCCGACGTCCCGCAGGCCGAGCGCGGTACCTTCTCCGCGTTGCGGCACGATGCGGTGGTCGACCACCTCAGCCATCTGGGGGTGACCGCCATCGAGCTGCTGCCGGTGCATGCCTACGTGGATGACCAGCAGCTGCTCGAGCGCGGGCTGCGCAACTACTGGGGATACAACACCATCGGCTTCTTCGCGCCGCAGGCACGCTATCTGTCGCTGGGCACCGTGGCCGAGTTCAAGCAGATGGTCGCGCGCCTGCACAACGCGGGCATCGAGGTCATCCTGGACGTGGTCTACAACCACACGGCCGAAGGCAACGAGCTGGGCCCTACGCTGTCGTTCAAGGGCATCGACAACGCCAGCTACTACCGTTTGGCCGATGATCGCCGCTATTACATCAACGATACGGGTACCGGCAATACGTTCGACCTGACCAATGCCGGTGCGCTGCGCATGGTCATGGACTCCCTGCGCTACTGGGTGACCGAGATGCGGGTGGATGGGTTCCGCTTCGACTTGGCAACCATCCTCGGCCGCGAACGGCATGGCTTCGACGCCTCGGGCAGCTTCCTCGATGCGGTACGCCAGGACCCGATCCTGAGCCAGGTGAAGCTGATTGCCGAGCCATGGGACATCGGCCCGGGCGGCTACCAGCTGGGCCAGTTTCCGCCGGGCTGGGCCGAGTGGAACGACCGCTTCCGCGACACGGTGCGCGCGCTGTGGCGTGGCGATGGCGGGCAGCTGCCAGAGTTTGCCACGCGCTTCACCGGCTCGGCCGACCTGTTCGAACACCACGGCAGGCGACCGTCGGCCAGCATCAATCTGGTGACCGCGCATGATGGATTCACCCTGCACGATCTGGTCAGCTACAACGATCGCCACAACGAGGCCAACGGCGAGGACAACCGTGACGGCCACTCACACAACCTTTCCAGTAACCACGGCGTGGAGGGAGACACCGATGATGCGGCGATCCTTTCGTTGCGTGCGCGGCAGATGCGCAACCTGCTGGCCACGCTGCTGCTGGCGCAGGGGACGCCGATGCTGCTGGCAGGCGATGAGTTCGGCCATTCGCAGCAGGGCAACAACAACGCCTACTGCCAGGACAATCCACTGAGCTGGATCGACTGGGAGCGCGCAGCATTGCCGGCTGCACAGGCGCAGGTGGCGTTCGTGCGGCGGGCGCTGTCGCTGCGCCGGCGCTACGGCCTGCTGCGCCGGAACCGGTTCCTGCGCGGCGAGTACGATGAGGCACTGGGCCTGCGCGATATCGACTGGCGGCATCCCGATGGTCGCGGCATGGAGGAAGCGGACTGGCATGACGCAGGGCTGCGTGCGCTGGCGATCGTGCTGGACGGTCGCAGTCCGGACAGTGGCCTGCGCGAGCCCGGGCGGCATGTCAGCCTGGCCCTGCTGTTGAACGCCGGGGAGCAGCCGCAGCGGTTCTGTGTGTCAGACGACGCCCTGTCGTTCCGGCGCGTGCTCCTGCAGACCGACGAAACGCCGTTGGAGCCGGATGAGGAAGGCGCCTGGACGCTGCCGCCGCGCAGCCTGTGCCTGCTGGCGGCAAGCAGCAGCGCGTGATTGCACTGCTGCGCCACTACGGACTGCCGGGCATTGCCCGGCGTACCGGTAGCTACCCCATCAGATAGCGCAACACACCCGCCGAGACCACGCCGATCAGCACGGTCGGCAGCATCGACAGCCGCGTGGCGGCCAGCAGGGTGATGGCCAGTGCGGCCAGGTCGGCCGGCTTGTCGGCCACGAAGTCCGGGGCGATCACCGAGATCAGCACGCAGCCCGGCGCGGCTTCCATCACCGTCACTGCGCGTTTGCTCAGTGTGCGGTTGCGCAGCGCGAGGAAGCCGACGATGCGGGTCAGGTAGGTGGCGGCGGCCATCAGCACGATGGTCAGTACCGAGGTCCAGTGGATCAGGCCATTGAAGATCATGCTGCGTCCTCCGCCAGCAGCCAGGCTGCGGCCAGGCCGGCCAGTGCGCCGCTGGCCACGTACCACGCACCTGGCACCAGCAGGTAGGTAGCAGCGGCTACAGCCAGGCTGACCAGCCACGGTCGCGCGGCCTTCATGCCCTGCCACATGCCGCGCAGCAGCACCAGGAACACGGCGGGGAAGGCCATGTCGAAACCATAGGCGTGGATGTCGCCCAGCATCGGGCCAACGATCGCGCCGAGCGTGGTGCAGGCCACCCAGACCGTGTACAGGCCTGCCGATACGCCCAGGTAGTAGGCCAGGCTGAAGCCAAGCGCGCGTCTGCGCGCATCGGCCACGCCCATCGCCCAGCTTTCGTCGCACATGAAGAACAGGGCCGGCAGCACCCGGCGGCGCGGCAGGTGCTGCAGCAGCGGGGCCAGGCTGGCGCCCATCAGCAGGTGACGGCTGTTGACCAGCGCGGTGATGGCCACGATCAGTGCAATGTGCGGTGGCGAGGTCCACAGTTCGACGGCGGCGAACTCCGAGCCGCCAGCGAAGTTGAGGCCGGTCATCAGCGGCACTTCCAGTGCGCTCAGGCCTTTCTGGGCTGCCTGCGCGCCGAGCACCAGGGCGAAGGGAATGAAGCCGATCATCACCGGCACGGCGGCGCGCAGGCCGCGCAGGAATTCGGCACGCGGCGCGGTATCGCAGGTGTCAGGCAGGGGGAGGGTGGTACGGGCGTCCATCGAACGGCACAACAAGGTGGGGGTGGCCCATGCTAGCGGTCCAATCGCGAAATCGGGTTGCGTTGATACCACTTGATTCTGGATGATTGATATTCCATGCGGTCAAAAGTGAAAGAGGTGAAATTCCATGCAGTACCAGCTGGACAACCTCGATCGGCGCATCCTCGACGCCCTGCAGCGCGACGGCCGCCTGCAGAACCTGGAGCTGGCACGCCTGGTCGGGCTGTCGCCGTCGGCCTGCCTGCGCCGGGTGCGTCTGCTGGAGGAGGGCGGCTACATCGACCGCTATGTGGCCTTGTTGAACGAGGCCAAGGTGGCCCGTGGCTTCACGGTGTTCGTGCGGGTGTGGCTGCGCGGGCAGGACGAGGACACTACCAATCATTTCATCAACAGCATCAAGTCGTTCCCGGAAGTGCTTGAATGCCATCTGATGGCCGGTGACTGCGATTTCCTGCTGCGGGTGGCGGTGGCCGACCTGGATGCCTACCGGCAGTTCCAGATGCAGCACCTGAACCGGATTGCGGGGGTGCAGAACACCAAGACCGAGATTCCGATGCAGCGGATCAAGCAGACGACCCAGCTGCCGCTTTGAGGGATGGGGTTTGCGGCCGGGTTGCACCCGGCACCCGCGGGTAGTGCCGGCCGCTGGCCGGCAACCTCAGAAGCAACAGCAACAGCAACAGCGGGCCTGCTGAGGGATGGCGGGGTGGGTCCGGTTGCGGGGGACGCTGCAAGTACGTCCATGTAGCTCGGTCGCCGCATCCATGCGGCTCACGCCCCCGCAACCGGACCCACCCCGCCTTCGACAGATTTCCACGATCTGCCGGAACGGCATGAGCTGCTCCTGGTGGGTGTCGACCTTGGTCGACACGTTTGGGTCGGTACGGGGTCGGATCCCGTTGCTGCGCAACGGGCTCTGACCCTGTGAGCAAATGAACAGGTCTGTTCGATTCATTGATTCCTGATGCGTGACTGGCTTTACGGAGCCTGGCTCGATGCCAGGCCGTGGGCGGCGGTCATCGCAATGACATGTGGCGCCGGTACGGTTTGAGCCCGCTTGCGGGTCGCGCGCGGGCCGGGGTTCCGGTGGTGGCGCGCGTCCACTGCAGCTGCTGTCGCTGCCGAGGGTCATGTGTTCTACGTCAGGGGGCTGAATGGACACCATGCGGTCAGAACTTGGAAGGTGGCCATCGCCGCATGGCTGCTGCTGTCCTTTGCCGCTGCCGCGCAGGACGCTGTTCATGCCTACGACATCCCTGCGCAGCCGCTGGAACAGGCGGTCGAGCGCTTCAGCGTCATCAGTGGGTGGTCAGTGATGTACCCGGGTGACCTGGCCGCCGGCCGCAGCAGCCATGCACTGCGCGGCAGCCTGGCGCCGCTGCCTGCGTTGCAGGTGCTGCTGCAGGACTCCGGTATCGAGGCCGAGGTGATCGGCGAGCAGCGCGTGGTGCTGCGCCGGGGCGCGCCCTCGGCAGCCGAACCCGGTGTTGGCGCCGAACTTCCCGAGGCCGAGCGTCGGCGTCGCTACGGCGGCCTGCAGCAGCGGCTGCGTGCGGCGTTCTGTGACGACCCGGAGATCGCGCCCGGCCGCTATGCCGCGACGCTGCACTTCCGCATCGACGGCGCGGGCCAGGTGAGCGAGCCCGAGCTGCTGTCAGGCAGTGGCAGCGCCCGCCGCGATGCGCGCCTGCTGCAGGCGCTGCAGGGCCTGGTGCTGGCGCCCGATGCCGCTGCGCTGCCGCAGCCGGTGACGCTGCAGATCCGTCCTTCCGGGACCGACCACGACTGTGGCCGGCGCGCGCCCCTTCCATGACTTCAAGGATTCGAACATGAGCAACGGTACGGCTGGGGCAGTTGACCTGATGGACCACCTTCTGGGTGCCTACGATGAGCTGAAGCGCCGGCTGGTGCGCAAGCTGGGCTCGGAGGAGCTGGCCGGCGACGCGCTGCAGGACACGTGGATGCGCCTGAGCGCGCGGCGTGACCGCTTGGATGCCGTGCAGAACCCCGCGGCCTACCTGCTGCGCATGGCAATGAATACCGTGATCGACCGCCAACGTGCTGACCACCGTCTGCTGAGCCTGGAGGAGGTGGATACGCTGATGGACATGGCCGACCCTGCACCCGGCCCGGCGCAGGCGGCCGAACTGGACTTCGCGCTGGAAGACATGGTCGGCCTGCTGCAGCGCATGCCCGAGCGCCGTCGCCGCATCCTGCTGGCGATCCGCGTCGACGGCCTGCAGCAGCGCGACGTGGCCGACCACCTCGGTGTGTCGCTGCGGCTGGTGCAGCGTGAGCTGAAGGCGGCCCAGGACTACCTGGCCGAGCGCAGCGGGCAGGGGCGCCAGGTGCGGTTCTGAACGGCGGCATCCGTCTACACTTTGACGCCGAGCAGAACCCCGCAGCGTGCGGGTCCGGCATGAGCCCCCATGGATCCTGACGATCGCCCGCAACGCCCGCTGGATGCCGTCGAGCGTCAGGCGCACGCGTGGGTGGTGCGCCTGACCTCGGGCGAGGCGACCGCCGCCGACGGGCGCAGGTTCCGTGCGTGGTGCGAGTCGGATCCGCGTCATCGTGAGGCGTTCGGCCGTGCGCGCCGGCAATGGGAGCAGGTACGGCTGGCCGGCGAGCAGCTGCCCGCCGCCGCCCGCCAACCGGTGGCGCCGACGCCGGCCCAGCGCTGGAGCCGGCGCGCCTTCCTGGGCGCGGCGATTGCCGCCCCGGCCAGCCTGGTGGTGGTGGCGGCGATCCGCCCGCCGCTGGGATTGTGGCCCTCGGTGACGGCGATGACGGCCGATTTCCACACCGGCACCGGTGAACGGCTGCAGATCGCGCCCTTGCCGCAGCTGAAGATCGAACTGGATACGCAGAGCAGCCTGCGCCGCCGCGCGGACGCGCAGGGCGAAGGCTTCGAGCTGATGCAGGGCCAAGCCGCGATCGAAACCGGGGCTGGCCTGCGCCTGGCGCTGTTCGCGGGCCCTGGTTGCGTGATTGCCGATGAAGGCGCGGTGCGCCTGGATGTGCGCAACACCCAAGGCCAGGTACGGGTGACCTGCCTGCAGGGCAGCGCCCGCATCGAGCATCCGCAGGGCCGGCTGCAGCTACAGGCGGGTCAGCAGACCCAGTACGACGAGCGCCTCAGTGGCGTGGTGGCCGAAGCCGTGGCTTCGGAGGTTAGCGCCTGGACCGAAGGCATGCTGGTGTTCCGCCGCGCACCGCTGCGTGAGGTGGTGGACGAGATCAACCGCTACCGCCGCGGCAAGGTGCTGCTGGGAGAATCGGCGTTGGCGCGCGCGCCGGTCAGCGGTCGCTTCCGTATTGATGATCCAGACGCGGCACTGGAGCAGCTGCGACTGACGATGTCGCTGGATCTGCGTCGCTTTCCGGGTGGCATTGCCGTCCTTGGATAGATGAAGACGCTGGCCCTGCGCGCCGCGCAGGGCTGTTGCAAGCGAGGAGAGGCCAAGGATGCGCAACGAGACCATCGGTGTGCTGGATCTGCGTCGCAATCTGTCGGCGCTGCTGGAAACCACGCAGCGACGGCCATTGATGGTGCATCGCTATGGCTCACCTTGGGTGTGCGTGGTGTCCGATGCGCAGTGGCAGCAACAGGCGGTGCTGCTGGACTTTGATCCGCAGTCGCACCCGCTGGCGATGCTGCTGCGCCTGCAGCAGCAGTCGCTTCCGCTGTCTGAAGCTGGTGCGTTGCCGCCCGCGGCGGTTGCACGCGCACTGCTGTTGATGGACGTGCATCGCATTGAGAATCTCGCACAGCTGCACGACCAGGTGCTTCACCATCGCCTCTGGCATTGGTTCGTAGCAGGCACCCATGGTGTGATGGACGGCTGGCAGCTGCCGGCGCTGCGCGTTGCGATGGCGTCATGGTTCGATGACGTGGACATGTCCAATGCGCTGGCAACATTCGCCGCGCGCAGCGACGTGGCGATATTGGCACGCCGTTGTGGAGGCGAAGCGCCGCGGCTGGAACGCGAAGCCTGCAGGCAGATGACGCTGCGATGACGTTGTCGATGAAGCGCCACGTAGTGCACAGAGCTGCATGCGCGCTGTCGCTTCACCTGCCTTGCTGACGTCTTCTCCAGAGTACGACGCACCACGCGTCGTGGAGCACGGGCGGCGCCGATGGCAGACAGTCGCAGGATCAGCATGCTGGAGCTGGATCGTCACCTGAGCCAGTCACTGGAGCAGGCACGGCATGCACCATTGAACGTGCAGCGCTATGGGCGCTCGTGGGTCTGGGTGCTGTCCAGCGACGCCTGGGCGGACGCGGCGCGCTGGGCGGCACTGGATGGTAGTGCGCACCCACTGGCGGCGCTGCGAAAAGCCCTCGACCTGCAGCTGCGGCCCTGGCCCGAGGCGGCGATGAGCCCGCTACCGCTTGATGCAGGCGATGCGCGGCTGCTGCAGCGCGCGGCTCTGCTGGTGGTCGTGCGCGATTTGAACAGTGCCCAGCGCGTGTACGACGACCTGCGCTATCACCAGGCCTATCGGATGTTCATCGGCCTCGATCATGGAACGGCATGGTCGCCGATGCAGTGCGTGCGCCTGCTGCAGGCCTGCGCGCATCCGTTGCTGCGCGGCTGCATCGACGATGCGCTGGCCAGCGTGCCGCAGCACCTGTTCGAGTCCGCATGTGCCCCGGCTGCACGTATTGCGCCTGCACAGGGACACGCGCAGCGGATTTCCAGCGGATGTTTATCGTACTGACACATGCACCGCTGACCATGGCGCAGCGGTCTCTTCCAGGATGACGAGGGCGGAACAATGGCAAGGCAGGTTCGTGGTCGCAGGGCTCGGCAGCAGGGTTTCAGCCTGATCGAGATCATGGTGGTGGTGGTGATCATCGGCATCCTCGCTGCATTGATCGTACCGCGGTTGATGGACCGCCCCGACCAGGCGCGCGTAGTGGCGGCGCGCCAGGACATCGCTGCATTGATGCAGGCGTTGAAACTGTTCAAGCTGGACAACGGGCGCTATCCCAGTGCCGAGCAGGGGCTGCAGGCGCTGGTGAAGCCACCGCAGGGCGGTGGCGCGATGCCGGTCACGCCCTATCTGGATCGCCTGCCCAATGATCCATGGGGCCAACCGTACCAGTATCAGATACCAGGCACCCACGGCGACATCGATGTGTTCTCGCTGGGTGCGGACAGCAAGCCCGGTGGCGACGCCGGGAACGCGGACATCGGCTCCTGGCAGCTGTGAGGCAGACCGATGTCAGCCCGGATGCGTTCTGTTTCGAGTGTCCGTCAACGTGGCATGGCGGTGATCGTCGCCATGCTGGTGGTGGCGCTGGTGGCGGTGATTGCCACGGCACTGCTGACCCGGCAGTCGGCCCAGCTGCGTGCGCTGCGTGGCGATCAGCTGCGCGCACAGGTACGCATGGCGGTGGACGCAACGCTGGAGCGTGCGGCGCAACAGCTGCGTGAGGATGTAAAGGAACAGCTGACCACGGTGCGCAGCGGGCGCTGGGCGCGCCCATTGGAGCTGCAGGCGCCGTTGCCGGTGCAGCTGCAGCTGGTCGATGCCCAGTCGATGTTCAACCTGCGCAACCTTCTTGCGCATGGCAGGCCGGACCCCGAGGCGCGGCGCGCGTTCATCGCGTTGTGTGCCGGGCAGGGGCTGGGCCAGGGCGCCTGCGCGTCCGCCGCCGACCACATCCAGGCGCGCCTGCGCGATGGCGACATGCAGGCGCAGGCGCCGCTGCCGCGCGAATCACTGATCGAACAAGCGCTACCTGGTGCCGATCCGGTGGCGTTGCGGGCGCTGGCGCGGCGCACCGTGGTGTTGCCGGCGCAGACCCTGGTCAACGCCAACACCAGCGACCTGCGCGTTCTGCAGGCGGTGACGCCGGTGGTCGAGCCGGCACGGCTGCAGGCGCTGCTCGGTGAGCGCGATGCTGGCCATTGGCTGCTCAATCGCGGCGACATCGCCAACCGACTCCAACTGAGCAACGAACAGATGGCCGTGCTTCCCCTGGGTATCCATAGCGAATGGTTCCTGGCCGTCGGCCAGGTGCAGGCTGACGGCAGTGCGGTCGATTTTCGCGCGCTGTTGTGGCGCGAATACCGCGACGATGGGGTGCGTGTGCAACGGGTGTGGACGAGGATCGGCGCATGAATGTGCAGCTTCGCGTGCGCCTTCCGGCGCTGGAGCACCTGCGCGCCGACAGCGCGGTGGACTGGGCGCAGCTGCACAAGGGCGAGATGTTGGCGCATGGCCGCGACACACTGGCGACGCTGGGCCTGCGGCATCCGCAGGCTGCGGTTCGTGCCTGCCTCGATCCGAACGACCTGATCCTGCTGGAACTGCAGCTGCCGCCGTTGTCCGGGCGCCGCCTGCAGTCGGCGCTGCAGGGTGAGGTGGAGGCGATGCTGCTGGATGACCTGCAGGAGGTGGCGCTGGCCCACGGCGCGCAGGCGGCAGACGGCACGGTTCCGGTGGCCTGGCTCGGCCAGCAGGCCATCGCGCAGGCGCAGCAGCTGCTGGCCTCGTGTGCGCTGCAGCTGCAGGCGCTCTATCCGACGCCACTGCTGCTGCCCTGGCAGGACGGCCAGGCCACGCTGCAGGTCAGCGGCGAGCACCTGCTGGTACGCAGCGGGCGCGATCGGGGTTTCGTTCAATGGTATGGCGGACGTGACGCCTGTGCGGTGATGCAGGCGCTGGCCGTGCGCCTGCAACAGGCCGGCGTGCAGGCCGTGCAGTGGATCGATAGTGTGCCGCCGACGTGGCCGGACAGCCTCCCGGCCACCGCCGTCACGCATGAACGGCAGACCTCTGGCCCCTTGCCAGGCTGGTCATTGCCGCTGCCCGGCGCAGGCCGGCAAGCACCGCGGCTCGCGATCGGCCTGGCACTGGTAGCAGTGCTGCTGGCTGCACTCGGCCTGCAGCTGCAGGTCTCGCGTTGGCGGATCGAGGGCGAGGCCCTGCAACAGGACATGGCGCGCCAGTTCAGCGCGCGCTTCCCGGAGATCACCGATGTGGTGGACCCGGTGTTGCAGGCAAGGCGAGCACTTGCGGTGCCGCTGCCGGCGCCGCCGTTGCCGGCGCTGCAGCGTCAGGTTGCCAGCACGCTGCAGGCTGTTCCGGAGCTGGCCGGGCAAGTGCGCAGCCTGCATTACCAACCCGGGCAGCTGGACATGGAGCTGGATGCCGATGCCCAGGCATTGGCCGACGATCCGCAGCGGCTTGAGCACTGGCAGCAAGCAGTTCAGGCACAGGGCCTGCAGCTGGCGCGCGAAGCCGGTGGACACCTGCGAGTGAGCGGAGCTGGGCAGTGACGACCCGCACCCTACGGCCGGGCGAGGGGCTGGTGGGCCTGCAGCAGCGCTGGCAACGCCTGCCACCGCGCGACCGGCTGATGCTGTGGGTGATGGTGGTGGCGCTGCTGGTGGCGGGCCTGTGGTCGTTGTGGCTGGGGCCACTGCTGAAGCAGCGCACGTATTGGCAGGCCGAGCTGCCGCGGCTGCAGGCGCAGTCCCGCGCACTGGCACCGCTGCTGCTCGCCCGAGAGCGCCAGCAGCTGGCGCAGGGCCAGCACCCGACACTGGCCGGGCTGCGCGATGGCATCAAGACCGCCGGCCTTGCCGCCGGCCTGCATATCGAAGCGCGCGACGGGCGCTGGCACCTGCAGGTGCAGGCGGTGCCCGCAGATGCGCTATGGAACTGGCTGCTGCCGCTACTGGCCGACCCGGCCATCGAGCTGCAGCAGCTGCAACTGACACGCACAGGGGATGCGAACATGCCTGCGGCACGGATTTCCGGAAACATCGTGATGGTGGCCACCGCGGGTGCCCATCCATGAGGGCGATGCGCAGCCTTGCCTGCAGTACCGCACTGGCCCTGATCGTGTGCATGGCCCACGCACCGGCGCTGGTACTGGCGCAGGACGCCCGTGATGAGCCGGTGCAGTTGAACCTGGTCGACACCGATATCGGTGGCGTACTGCGCATGGCAGCGCGCTTCACCGGGCGCCAGTTCCTGGTCGATCCACGGGTGACCGGCAAGATGACAGTGGTTTCCGATGGCCCGGTCAGCCGTACCCAGGCCTACCAGTTGCTGCTGGGCGCACTGCGCATGCGCGGCTTCGCCGTGGTCGAGAACGGCGGCGTCAGTCGCGTGGTGCCGCAGGCCGATGCCAAGCTGCTCGGTGGCCGCGTTGGCAGCGGCGGTGCGGGGGGCGAGGTTGCCACGCGCACCTTCGCGCTGCGCTACGAGAACGCGGCCGCGCTGGTGGCGGTGCTGCGGCCGATGATCAGCCCGGACAATCCGATCACTGCCAATCCGGGCAACAACACCCTGGTGATCACCGACTATGCCGATAACCTGGAGCGCATCGCGCGGGTGATCGCCAGCGTTGATACACCGGCCGGCATGGACACCGACGTGGTGAAGCTGCAGCAGGGCATTGCCGTTGACGTCGCGGCGATGGTCGCGCCGCTGCTGGATGCGCAGGGCGCCGAGCCCACCCAGAAGGTGGTGGTGATGGCCGACCCGCGCAGCAACAGCGTGCTGCTGCGCTCCAGCAGTCCCGGACGCACCCGTCTGGCGCGGCAGCTGGTGGAGAAGCTGGACCGCGCCCAGGACGAGTCCGGCAACCTGCATGTGGTCTACCTGCGCAATGCCCAGGCCAACCAGCTCGCGGGGGTGCTGCGAGGCGTGGTGGCCGGGCAGAGCGATGCACCGGCAATGGGCAGCAACGAAGGCATCACGCCACTGCCGGGTGACGCCAACCGTTCCACGCCCGCGCAGCCGTCGCAGCCGCAGCAGGCCAAGACCGGGGGCAATGCGCTGGAATCACAGCGTCTGGACCCGAGCCGCCGCGACCCGATCGATGCGGGAAGCACCGGCTTCAGCCAGAACGGCATTTCGGTGCAGGCGGACGTGGCCACCAACACGCTGCTGATCTCGGCGCCGGAGCCGGTGTACCGCAACCTGCGACGGGTGATCGATCAGCTCGACCAGCGCCGTGCGCAGGTGCTGGTCGAGAGCCTGATCGTGGAGGTCAACCAGACCGATGCGGCCGAGCTGGGCGTGCAGTGGATGCTGGGCAACGGGCGAACCTTCGGCGGCACCCATTTCGGTGGCGCCACCGGCGGCAGCGGGTTGAGCACCACCGCGCGCACCACCCTGGACGTGCTGCCCAAGGACGGCCTGAAGATCGGTGTGATCGACGGCACCATCAACCTGCCCGGTGTCGGCCAGATCCTCAACATGAAAGCGCTGGCCACTGCGCTGCAGAGCAAGGGCGGTGCCAACATCCTGTCCACGCCGAACCTGATGACGCTGGACAACGAGGCGGCCAGCATCATGGTCGGCCAGACCGTGCCGTTCGTCAGCGGCCGCTACGTCACCGACGGCGGTGGCGGCAGCAACAACCCGTTCCAGACCATCGTGCGCGAGGACGTGGGCCTGAAGCTGCGCGTACGCCCGCAGATTTCCGAGGGCGGCACGGTGAAGCTGGACATCTACCAGGAAGTCAGCAGCATCGATGCGCAGAGTGCCAACAGTGCCGCCGGCATCATCACCAACAAGCGTGCGCTGGATACCAGTGTGCTGCTGGACGATGGCCAGATCATGGTGCTCGGTGGCCTGCTGGAGGACAACGTCAGCCATGGCCGTGATGCGGTGCCGGGCCTGGGCAGGATCCCGGTGCTGGGGGCGCTGTTCCGCAGTGATACGCGCAAGCGCTCCAAGACCAACCTGATGGTGTTCCTGCGCCCGCACGTGGTGCGTGACCCGGCCGCCGGCCAGCGCCTGACCCGCGACCGCTACGACTACATGCGCAACGCGCAGGCGGGCGCGCAGCCGGCACAGAGCTGGGCCTTGCCGGCGCTGTCGGCACCGCAGCTGCCACCGCAGGACCTGTCTGTACTCGGCCAGGGCAATGCACGCGATGACCAGGGCCAGCCGCTGCAGAGCAGCAGCCTGGCGGCGCTGTACCCGTCCGGTGACGGCGACGCGCAGCTGGTGCAGTTCGCGCAGGGGCTGGACCCGGCGCGTGCCAGCCAGGGCGTGGCGCAGGTGCGTGCACTGGGCCTGCAGGCCTATGCCGAAGCGACGCCCGGCGAGAGCGGGCAACGCCTGCGCGTGCGATTGCCGCGCGATCCGGCGACGCTGGACCCTGCGCTGCAGCAGCTGCGCGGGCTGGGCTACACGCCGGAACTGGTGATCGGGCCGTGAGCGCTTCCGCGCCGCTGCCGTACGCCTGGGTGCGCAGCCATGGCGTGATGCTGTCCGAAGTTGGCGGCGAGCCCGTGTTGCTGGGCACCGCCGACACCGCAGCGTGGGCCGTGGCCGAACTGCGCCGTCGGCATGGCCCGCTGCCGTTCCAGGCGCTGGATGCTGCGACCTGGCAGCAGCGGCTGGGTGAGCAGTACCGTGACGGCGGCGATGCCGCTGCGGTAGTGGGTGCCGCCGAAAGCGAAGTCGATCTGGACCGGCTGATGCAGGACATGCCGGAAGTCACCGACCTGCTGGACGCGCAGGACGATGCGCCGGTGATCCGCATGATCAACGCGCTGCTGGCACAGGCCGCACGCGATGGCGCTAGCGACCTGCACATCGAACCATTCGAGACCCACTCGGTGGTGCGCTACCGCGTGGACGGCACCCTGCGCGACATGGTGCAGCCACGGCGCGCACTGCATGCGGCGCTGGTATCACGTATCAAGATCATGGCGCACCTGGACATTGCCGAGAAGCGCTTGCCGCAGGATGGGCGCATTGCGATCCGAGTGGGCGGGCGGCCGCTGGATATCCGTGTCTCCACGGTGCCGACCGGGCATGGCGAACGCGCCGTGCTGCGATTGTTGGAAAAGGACGCCGGCCGCCTGCAGCTGCAGCGCCTGGGCATGGCCGATGACACCCTGGCCACGTTCACCGGATTGATCCGGCAACCGCACGGCATCGTGCTGGTCACCGGCCCGACCGGCAGCGGCAAGACCACCTCGCTGTACGCCGCGTTGGGCCAGCTCGACAGCAGCACCAGCAACATCCTCACCGTGGAAGACCCGGTGGAGTACGACTTCGCCGGCATCGGCCAGATCCAGGTTAACGCGCGCATCGGCATGAGCTTTGGCACCGCGCTGCGTGCGATCCTGCGCCAGGACCCGGACACCATCATGATCGGTGAGATCCGCGACCTGGAGACCGCGCAGATTGCGGTGCAGTCGTCGCTGACCGGGCATGGCGTGCTGGCCTCGCTGCACACCAACGATGCGATCTCGGCGGTGACCCGCCTGGCTGACATGGGCGTGGAGCCCTTCCTGCTGGCCTCGTCGCTGCGCGGCGTGCTGGCGCAGCGGTTGGTGCGGCGGCTGTGCACGCAGTGCCGTCGTGCCGAGGTGGACGGCGAGGGTCGCACCGTATGGCGCGCGGTGGGCTGCGCGGCCTGCGCCAACAGCGGCTATCGGGGGCGAACAGGCATCCATGAACTGTTCGTGGTCGACGACCGCGTGCGCGCACTGATCCATGAAGGGCAGGGCGAGCCTGCGCTACGCGAGGCGGCCCGGCGGGCCGGCATGCGGACCCTGCGGCAGGACGGCCAGCGCTGGGTCGACAGCGGGGTAACCACGCTGGAAGAGATCCTGCGCGTCACCGGCGACGATTGAGGCCTGCATGGCACTGTTCGACTACCAGGCCGCCAACGCGCAGGGCCGCATCGAGAAAGGCCAGCTGGACGCCGACAGCCCGCTCGGTGCGCGTCAGCTGCTGCGCGGGCGCGGGCTGACCCCTGTGCAGGTAAGCGCCGCGCGCAGTGCCGGCGGTGGCTGGGGCGCCCGCCGGTTGTCTGCCAGCGAGATGGCCTGGGCCACGCGCCAGCTGGCCAGCCTGCTGGCCGCCAGCCTGCCGTTGGAAGCAGCATTGAGTGCGGTGATTGAACAGGCCGAGCGCCCGCACGTGGCCCAGGCACTCACCGCCGTACGCGCCGACGTGCGTGCCGGCCAGCGCCTGACCGTTGCGCTGGCCGCGCGGCCGCGCGACTTCCCGCCGATCTATCGGGCGCTGGTGGGCGCAGGTGAAGACTCCGGTGACCTGGCGCGGGTGATGGAGCGCCTGGCCGACTACATCGAAGAACGTAATGCGCTGCAGGCCAAGGTACTGACAGCCTTCATCTATCCAGCGGCGATCAGCCTGGTATCGGTGGCGATCGTGATCTTCCTGCTCAGCTACGTGGTGCCGCAGGTGGTGACCGCGTTCGTGCAGGCGCGGCAGACGCTGCCGATGCTGACCCAGGTGATGCTGGCCGCCAGCGCGTTCGTGCGCAGCTGGGGCGTGTGGGTGGGGCTGGGCATCGCTGCGCTGGTGGTTGCATGGCGGTTGGCCCTGCGCAAGCCCGAGCTGCGCCTGCGATGGGACGCGATGCTGCTGCGGGTGCCGATGGTCGGGCGCTTCGTGCTGGGCGTGAACAGTGCGCGCTTCGCCTCGACATTGGCGATCCTGCTGGATGCTGGCGTGCCGCTGCTGCGTGCACTGGAGGCGGCGCGGCAGACCCTGCGCAATGCGCTGCTGGCGCGTTGTGCAGATGATGTGTCCGCGCGAGTGCGCGAAGGTGCCGCGCTTGGCTCTGCGCTGAAGGTGCAGAAGGTGTATCCGCCGATCCTGGTGCACCTGGTGGCCAGTGGCGAGAAGACCGGTTCGCTGGCGCCGCTGCTGGATCGCGCCGCGCAGACGATCTCGCGCGAGATCGAGCGTCGCGCGATGGCACTGACTGCGTTGCTGGAGCCGACCATGATCCTGGTGATGGGCGGCGTGGTGCTGACGATCGTGCTGGCGGTGCTGATGCCGATCATGGAAATGAACCAGTTGGTGCAGTGATGCGCAACGCGCATCACAGGTAGAGTCGACTGTTAGTCGACTAGCGCGGAGATCGAGTGCATTCAGATCGTTTCCGCGTGCGAAAAGCAGTCGACTAACTGTGATCTCTCGGTAGGTTGTTCATCCGGGGCATCTTTGGAAAATGGTGGTTACCACACCTATCCAGTCCCCAAAGAGCCCGGATGAACCACCATAAAAATGCCCGTTTGACGCCGTTTAGTCGAG
>NZ_JCAFVK010000009.1:0-155000 GCF_059372275.1 Stenotrophomonas sp. YJH_SMC_14-1 | reverse complement strand
TTACGCTGGCCTGAAGGCCAAGGGCAAAGCGAGCAAGGTGGCGCTCGTGGCGGTCATGCGCAAAATGCTGGTGATCCTCAACGCCCGTAAGCGAGACGCCGAGGTGGCCCTCGGCTGCCCCTGACAAGACAGTTGCTACTGCGCGGCTGTTGGGTCCGCCTTGAAGCGAGCCGAGCACCGCAGGTCCGGCGGGGGCGAAGAGGCGCGGGTGTCTGAGCGCAGCGAGTTCCGCGCCGTCCCCCGGTGGACCGAGGAGCGCAGGGTACCGGTGCACAGCACCGGCTCGCGGGCGGCGGCGCGTTTCTTTGGTTACTTTCTTTGCGCGAGCAAAGAAAGTGACACACGTGAGCTACGCCCCACCGGCAAACCCGTGCTGCCGCCACGCCTCGTACATCACCACGGCAACGGTGTTGGAAAGATTGAGGCTGCGGTTGTCCGGCCGCATCGGCAGGCGCAGGCGGCGGCCATCCGGCAGTGCATCGAGCACGTCCTGCGGCAGGCCACGGCTTTCCGGGCCGGACAGGAAGGCATCGCCCTCTTCAAAGGCCACGCTGTCGTAGCGCACGCTGGCGCGGGTACTGAGTGCGAACAACCGATTCGGTGCGATCCGCGCCAGCGCGGTGTTCAGGTCGGGGTGCACCTGCAGGCGCGAGTACTCGTGGTAGTCCAGGCCGGCGCGCTTGAGCTGCTTGTCTTCCAGTGCGAAGCCGAGCGGCTCGACCAGGTGCAGCTGCGCGCCGGTGTTGGCACAGAGCCGGATCACATTGCCCGTGTTGGGCGGGATTTCCGGTTGGAACAGGATCACGTGGAACGGGGGCGCGGCATTCATCGGCGCAGTGTACCTGCGACGGCGGCCGGCTTTACGGCGCGCGCCCTGCGCTGGGCAGGGCGGCACCGCTTACGGGCGCAGCAGGACCTGGGCGGTTTCGGTGGCCAGTGCCTGCAGGTCGGCAGCGCTCGGGCGCACCTGCAGGGCCGGCAGGTTGACGATGACCGAGTTGGCGACGTTGGTGGCGGCGGCGGCCAGGGTGGCGGCGTAGCGCTGGGCTTCCAGTTCGGCGGCCAGGGCGACGCGCTGTTCCAGGCTCGGGCGCACTTCCACCGAGGCCAGGGTGGTGATGGGCATCGCGGCGGCGACCGGGGCGGCGACGTAGCCGCTGCGCTCGGCCAGCTGGTCGGCGCTTGGGCGCACTTCCACGGTGGCCAGGGTCGGGATGCCGCTGGCCTGTTCCCAGGCCTGCTGGGCCAGCTGGTCGGCGGCCGGACGAACCTGCACGGTGGACAGGGTCTTGATGGATTCGGAGGCCTGCACCGACGAAACAACCGCGGTGCCGGCGATCAGGGCGATGGCGATGGCAATGGTCTTGGCGTTCATGACGGGGCCTGTTTAGTGTTGGTGATCAGTGGTGTGGTAGTAAGGTAGTACACCAATTCTGGGCTTGCAAGGAAAATTTTCGATTTCCTGCGTTTGTTCATCCTTCAGTCAGCTTTTGTCTGAAGCCCTTCCTGGTGCAGAAACTACCAAGCAATCCCCGTGCCAACTTTTAATTATTGATTTGCAAGGGTTTTATGGTCATCGAAAAGTGTCCGGCGGGCGGACACCTGTCCATTCGATGTGCTGCGGACACTGTCCGGACGTCGCCGGCGGGTGCTTGTGACGGCCCGGACAGGGCAGATCGGCTCCGCGGATGGCGCACAGGGGCAAACACCCCCAGTGACTGGCGACCGATTCCTGCCGTTGCGCGCGCACGCTAGGATCGGGGTTCACCTATGTGACCAAGGATCCGGATATGTCTCTCGCCCTTCGCCCGCGCACTGCGCTGCTGGCCGTTGCCCTCAGCACCGCCCTGGGCACGCTTGTGCCTTCCCATGCGTTGGCGGCAAAGCCGGCCGCACCGGCCAAGGTCGATATCCCGTATGAGCAGTTCACCCTGCCCAACGGCCTGCGCGTGATCGTGCACACCGATCGCAAGGCGCCGATCGTCGCGGTTAACGTCTGGTATCACGTCGGCAGCAAGGACGAACCGGCCGGCCGCACCGGCTTCGCGCACCTGTTCGAACACCTGATGTTCCAGGGCAGCGAAAACCACGATGGCGAGTTCTTCGAGCCGTTCAAGCAGGTGGGTGCCACCAACCAGAACGGCACCACCAATACCGACCGCACCAACTACTTCGAGAACGTGCCCACCACTGCGCTGGACATGGCGCTGTGGATGGAATCGGACCGCATGGGCCATCTCGTCGGTGCGATCGACCAGGCGGCGCTGGACGAGCAGCGTGGCGTGGTGCAGAACGAGAAGCGCCAGGGCGAGAACCAGCCCTACGGCCAGGCCTGGGACCAGCTCAACAAGGCGCTGTATCCAGTTGGCCACCCGTACCACCACGGCGTGATCGGTTCGATGAACGATCTGAACGCGGCGTCGCTGGATGACGTGAAGACCTGGTTCCGCACCTGGTACGGCCCGAACAACGCCGTGCTGGTGCTGGCTGGCGACATCGACCTGGCCACCGCCAAGGAAAAGGTTGGCAAGTACTTCGGCAGCATCCCGGCCGGCCCGACCATGGCGCAGCCGGCGGTGAACGTGGCCAAGCGCAGCGCCGACACGCGCGAGACGATGACCGACAAGGTGCCGCAGGCGCGTATCTACCGCGCCTGGAACGTGCCGCAGGTCGGTACCACCGAGGTCGATCAGCTGCAGCTGTTCGCGCAGGTACTGGGCGGTGCCAAGTCCTCGCGGCTGAGCCAGCGCCTGCAGCACCAGGACAAGCTGGTGGACAGCATCGCGGCAGGCCTGTCGACGTCGCAGCTGGGTTCGAACTTCGTGATCATGGCGACGGTCAAGCAGGGCCAGGACCCTGCCAAGGTCGAGAAGATCATCGACGAGGAACTGGACCGGCTGATCAAGCAGGGCCCGACCGCGGCCGAGCTGGAACGCGCCAAGACCGGTGCCCGCGCCGGTTTCATCCGCGGCATCGAACGCATCGGCGGCTTCGGCGGCAAGGCCGACGCACTGGCCGAGTGCGCGGTGTTCACCGGCGACCCGGGCTGCTTCCGCACCTCGCTGGCCAACATCGAGAAGGCCAGTGCTGCTGATCTGAGCCGTCTGGGCGCGCAGTGGCTGGACAAGGGCAGCCACACCCTGGTGATTGCACCGGGTGAGCGCGTGGCGCTGAAGGAAGACCCGAGCCAAGCGCCGAAGCCCTTCAACGTGCCGGCGGTGGACCCGAAGTACAGCACCCTGCCCGAGCAGGTCGACCGCAAGGCCGGCGTGCCGCAGACCCGCGAGTTCCCGCAGCTGAAGTTCCCGGCGCTGCAGCGCGCCACGCTGAAGAACGGCACCCAGGTGATCCTGGCCGAGCGCCACGAGATTCCGGTGGTGCAGTTCAGCTACCAGTTCCCGGGTGGCTTCAGCGCCGACCAGGGCCGCAAGCCGGGCACCGCCAACTTCACCATGAGCCTGATGACCGAAGGCGCCGGCAAGCTCGGCTCGCTGGCCTTCGCCGATGCCGCAGACGCACTGGGCGCCAGCCTGGATGCCTCGGCCGGCCTGGACTCCATGAGCGTGGACCTGTCGGCGCTGAAGGAAAACCTGGCACCGTCGCTGGCGCTGTATCGGGACCTGCTGCGCGAACCGCGCTTCGAGCAGGGCGAGATCGACCGGGTCAAGGCGAGCTGGATTGCCGGCATCCAGCAGGAGAAGGTCAACCCGGGTGCGGTGGCGATGCGCGTGCTGCCGCCGCTGCTGTACGGCAAGGGCCACCCGTATGCCATTCCGTTCACCGGCAGCGGTGACGAAGCAGCGATCAACGGCCTGACCCGCGAAGACCTGGTCGACTTCCACCGCGACTGGCTGCGCCCGCAGAACGGCACCCTGATCGTGGTCGGTGACACCACCCTGGCCGAGATCGTGCCGCTGCTGGACAAGCAGCTGGGCGACTGGAAGGCGACCGGCGAGGCGCCGCAGGTGAAGGCGGCTACCGATGTCGCGCTGCCCAAGGGCCCGCGCGTGTTCCTGATCGACCAGCCGGGTGCGGTGCAGGCCAACCTGTTCGCGGGGCAGGTGGTGGCGCCGTCCAGCGCCACCAGCTCGACCCGCTTCGATATTGCCAACGGCGTGATCGGCGGCGACTTCACCTCGCGCCTGAACATGAACCTGCGTGAGGACAAGCACTGGTCGTACGGTGCGCGCAGCAGCGCGATCAACTCGGTGGGCCAGCGCCCGTGGATGGCCAGCGCGCCGGTGCAGATCGACAAGACCGGCCCGGCGATGGCGGAAATGCGCAAGGAAATCGCCGCGTTCGCCGATGGCAGCAAGCCGGCCACCGCCGCCGAGGTCAACCGCATCCGCAACATCCAGACCCTGAGCCTGCCCGGTGCCTACGAGACCGCCAGCGCGGTCGCCTCGACCATCGGTTCGATCGTGCAGTTCAAGCGTCCGGACGACTACGTGCTGCGTCGCAAGGCCGAGATCGAGGCGATGACCCCGGCGCAGGTGCAGCAGGCCGCCGCCGAGATCAAGCCACAGGCGCTGACCTGGGTGGTGGTGGGTGATCTCAAGCAGACCGAAGCGGCCGTGCGTGCGCTGAACCTGGGCGAGGTGACGGTGATCGACGCCGAAGGCAACCCGGTCAAGAAATAAGGGATGCGCCTGCCCGCCCCCGCGGGCAGGCCTCCCCAGGTAGTGCCGGCCGCTGGCCGGCAACGCCGTGACCCGAAGGCGGGGTCAGAGCCCGCTGCGGGGGATCCGTCCCCCCACCGGCTACCCCCGATTCAGGCGGTTCAGGCAGAATCCCTCCATACCCTTCCAGGATCTGCCCATGCGCGTTCTGCTGCTTTCCTCCCTGCTGCTCACCGTCACCGCCTGTACCTGGGTGCCGATCGAACCGGCCGGCAAGGCGACCCGCGTGCTGCCGGCAGGCCCGGTTCCCGCTGGCTGCATTGCCAAGGGCGAGGTGGTGGTGACCGTGAAGAGCAAGGTCGGCTTCTACAACCGCAACCCGCTGCGCGTGCAGGAAGAGCTGGAAACCCTGGCCCGCAACGAGGCCCCGAGCGCCGGCGCCAATGCCGTGCAGGCCGCCGCGGCCCCGGCCGATGGCAGCCAGCGCTTCGCCGCATTCCAGTGCCCGCCGCGCTGAACGCTTCACCATACGGCCAAGGCTGAATTCGTAAAGATGCGGTGAAGGCCCCGGGGGTTATAGAATAGCGCCCCCTTTTGCCTGAGCCTTGGCGCTAACCTCGATGCTCTTCAAGAATGTCTCGATCGCCGGCCTGGCACACGTCGACGCGCCGCATACGCTGACCACCAAGGAAATCAACGAACGCCTGCAGCCGACGTTGGATCGCCTGGGTATCCGCACCGACGTGCTCGGCGACATCGCCGGCATCCACGCGCGCCGCCTGTGGGACAACGGCGTGCTGGCGTCCGACGCTGCCACCATGGCAGGCCGCAAGGCACTGGAAGACGCAGGCATCAATGCGACGCAGGTTGGCCTGCTGGTCAACACCTCGGTCAGCCGCGACTACCTGGAGCCGTCCACGGCCTCCATCGTCTCGGGCAACCTCGGCGTCAGCGACGAGTGCATGACCTTCGACGTCGCCAATGCCTGCCTGGCCTTCATCAACGGCATGGACATCGCCGCGCGCATGATCGAGCGCGGTGACATCGACTACGCGCTGGTGGTGGACGGCGAGACCGCCAACCTGGTGTACGAGAAGACCCTGGAGCGCATGACCGCCCCGGACGTCACCGCCGACGATTTCCGCAACGAGCTGGCCGCCCTGACCACCGGTTCGGGTGCCGCGGCGATGGTGATGGCGCGCTCGGAGCTGGTGCCGGACGCGCCGCGCTACAAGGGCGGCGTGACGCGCTCGGCCACCGAGTGGAACCAGCTGTGCCTGGGCAACCTGGACCGCATGGTCACCGACACCCGCCTGCTGCTGATCGAAGGCATCAAGCTGGCACAGAAGACCTTCACCGCTGCCAAGATCGCCTTGGGCTGGGCCGTGGAAGAGCTGGACCAGTTCGTGATCCACCAGGTCAGCCAGCCGCACACCGCGGCGTTCATCAAGAACTTCGGCATCGACCCGAAGAAGGTGATGACCATCTTCGGCGAGCACGGCAACATCGGCCCGGCCTCGGTGCCGATCGTGCTGAGCAAGCTCAAGCAGCTGGGCAAGCTGAAGAAGGGCGATCGCATCGCGCTTCTGGGTATCGGCTCGGGCCTGAACTGCTCGATGGCTGAAGTGGTCTGGTAAAAGAGTCACCGCTGACCTGCTGCACGACGGGCAGCGATGATTTTTCCAAGTGTTCAAGGGCCGGTTTACCGGCCCTTTCTACAGGTGCGATCCGATGTCCCAGCTTCCCGGTTACCCCGCCCACCCGCAGCGCTTCGAGGTACGCCCCGGCCTGTCGATGAACTATCTCGACGAAGGCCCGCGCGACGGCGAGGTGGTGGTGATGGTGCATGGCAACCCGTCGTGGAGCTATTACTGGCGCACGCTGGTCGCCGGCCTGTCGGACACGTACCGCTGCATCGTGCCGGACCACATCGGCATGGGCCTGTCGGACAAGCCCGATGACAGCCGCTACGAGTACACGCTGCAGTCGCGCGTTGACGACCTCGATGCGCTGCTCAAGCACCTGGGCATCACCGGTCCGGTGACCCTGGCGGTGCACGACTGGGGCGGCATGATCGGTTTCGGCTGGGCGCTGTCGCATCACGACCAGGTGAAGCGCCTGGTGGTGCTCAACACCGCCGCGTTCCCGATGCCGGCGGCGAAGAAGATGCCGTGGCAGATCGCGCTGGGCCGCCACTGGAAGATCGGCGAGTGGATCATCCGCACCTTCAACGCGTTCTCGTCAGGTGCCTCGTGGCTGGGCGTGGAGCGGAAGATGCCGGCCGACGTGCGCCGCGCCTACGTGTCGCCGTACAACAGCTACGCCAACCGCATCAGCACCATCCGCTTCATGCAGGACATCCCGCTGTCGCCGGCCGACAAGGCGTGGTCGCTGCTGGAACGTGCCGGCAAGGCGCTGCCGTCGTTCGCCGACCGGCCGGCCTTCCTCGGCTGGGGCCTGCGCGACTTCGTGTTCGACCACCACTTCCTGAAGGGCTTCCAGGCCGCGCTGCCGCAGGCCCAGGTACATGCGTTCGAGGACGCCGGCCACTACGTGCTGGAAGACAAGCACGAAGTGCTGGTGCCGGAGATCCGCGCCTTTCTGGACAAGAACCCGATCTGATCGGTGTGCCGACCAACGGTCGGCATCCACCCCTTCCTCTTCCGGTGGGTGCCGACCGTTGGTCGGCACACCCGAAGGGTTGATGAGGTTGCCGGCCAGCGGCCGGCACTACCATTACGCGGCGACCGGCGCCTGCGGCGGCGAGGACGGGCTGTTGCCGTTGTCGTCCGGGTGATCGTCGTCATTGTCGGCGTCATCGCGCCAGCGCCAGTCGGCCGGCGTCAGCGGATCCAGGCCATAGGCAATGCGCGCCTTGTCGCACTGCGGGCTGGCCTTGCCGTATTCCCACGATGCATCCACCTCACGGCACACGCTGGGCCGGTTGGGGTGGATCGTGCAGCGTGAATACACGCCGATCTGCGCATCCAGCGCGACGCAGCGCACCGGCTTGGAATGGGTGCCGCGCATGCACAGGCGGTGCGGATCCAGCACCTCAGTGAGCTGATGCGGCACGCCGCCGGGGGTGACCTCGTCCGATTCCATCCAGTGGAAGGCCACGCGGTACTGGGTGCAGCAGGCGCCGCAGGTCATGCAGGGATGTTGCATGGGCAAGCCGCCTCGGGCGGCAGTCGGAATCGGGAACGAGGGTGCGGATTTTCCACGAAGTGGGCCGCCGCGCAAGAAATTCCGTAAGCGGCGACAATGAACGGATGAACCGACCCTGCAACATTGCGGCCCGTTTGCCTGAACTGGCGCGTGAACGCCCCGACCAGATCGCCATCCGCTGCCCGGGCCGCCGCGGCGCCGGCAACGGCATGGCCGCCTACGATGTCACCCTCGATTACCGTCAGCTGGACGCCCGCAGTGATGCCATGGCCGCCGGCCTGGCCGGCTACGGGATCGGCCGTGGCGTGCGCACGGTGGTGATGGTGCGGCCCTCTCCGGAGTTCTTCCTGCTGATGTTCGCGCTGTTCAAGCTGGGCGCAGTGCCGGTGCTGGTCGATCCGGGCATCGACCGGCGCGCGCTTAAGCAGTGCCTGGACGAGGCGCAGCCGCAGGCCTTCATCGGCATTCCGCTGGCGCATGTGGCGCGGCTGGTGCTGCGCTGGGCGCCGTCGGCCACCCGGCTGGTGACGGTCGGCCGCCGCCTCGGCTGGGGCGGTACCAGCCTGGCCGCGCTGGAACGTGCCGGTGCCAAGGGGGGGGCCATGCTGGCCGATACCGATGGCGAGGACATGGCGGCGATCCTGTTCACCAGCGGCTCCACCGGCGTGCCCAAGGGCGTGGTCTACCGCCACCGCCACTTCGTCGGCCAGATCCAGCTGCTGGGCAGTGCCTTCGGCATGGAAGCGGGTGGGGTGGACCTGCCGACCTTCCCACCGTTCGCGCTGTTCGACCCGGCGTTGGGCCTGACTTCGGTGATCCCGGACATGGACCCGACGCGGCCGGCGCAGGCCGACCCGGGACGCCTGCACGATGCCATCCAGCGCTTCGGCGTAACCCAGCTGTTCGGCTCGCCAGCGCTGATGCGGGTGCTGGCTCGGCACGGGCGGCCACTGCCGACGGTGACCCGGGTGACCTCGGCCGGGGCACCGGTGCCGCCGGACGTGGTCGCCACCATCCGCAGCCTGCTGCCGGCCGATGCGCAGTTCTGGACTCCCTATGGCGCCACTGAGTGCCTGCCGGTGGCGGTGGTCGAAGGCCGCGAACTGGAGCGCACCCGCGCGGCGACCGAGGCCGGTGCCGGCACCTGCGTGGGCAACGTGGTGGCCCCCAACGAGGTGCGCATCATCGCCATCGACGACGCACCGTTGGCTGACTGGTCGCAGGCACGTGTGCTGGCCACCGGCGAGGTGGGCGAGATCACCGTGGCCGGGCCGACCGCCACCGACAGCTACTTCAACCGCCCGCAGGCCACTGCGGCGGCGAAGATCCGCGAGACGCTGGCCGATGGCAGCACCCGCGTGGTGCATCGCATGGGCGACGTTGGTTATTTCGATGTGCAGGGCCGCCTGTGGTTCTGCGGGCGCAAGACGCAGCGCGTGGAAACCGCGCGCGGGCCGCTGTACACCGAGCAGGTCGAGCCGATGTTCAACACCGTGGCCGGCGTGGCGCGCACTGCGCTGGTTGGCGTGGGGGCCGCCGGTGCGCAGGTGCCGGTGCTGTGCGTGGAGCTGCAGCGTGGCCGGTCCGACAGCCCGGCACTGCAGGAAGCGCTGCGTGCCAAGGCCGCCGCATGCCTGGCCGGAGCCGGGCTGGAGCACTTCCTGGTACACCCTTCGTTCCCCGTCGATATCCGTCATAACGCCAAGATCGGCCGCGAGAAGCTCGCCGTCTGGGCCAGCGCCGAACTGGAGAAGCGCGCATGAAGATCCTGGTCACCGGTGGCGGTGGTTTCCTTGGGCAGGCGCTGTGCCGCGGGCTGGTCGAGCGTGGCCACCAGGTGCTGGCGTTCAACCGCAGTCATTACCCGGAACTGCAGGCGATGGGCGTGGGCCAGATCCGCGGTGATCTGGCCGATGCGCAGGCGGTCCTGCATGCGGTGGCCGGCGTCGATGCGGTGTTCCACAACGGCGCCAAGGCCGGCGCATGGGGCAGCTATGACAGCTACCACCAGGCCAACGTGGTCGGCACCGACAACGTCCTCGCGGCCTGCCGCGCGCATGGCATCAACCGGCTGGTCTACACCTCCACGCCCAGCGTGACGCACCGGGCCACGCACCCCGTAGAAGGCCTCGGCGCCGACGAAGTGCCGTACGGCGAAGATTTCCAGGCGCCCTATGCGGCCACCAAGGCGATTGCCGAACAGCGCGTGCTGGCAGCCAATGACGCCTCGCTGGCGACGGTGGCGCTGCGTCCGCGCCTGATCTGGGGCCCTGGCGACCAGCAGCTGGTACCGCGCCTGGCCGAACGTGCACGACAGGGCCGCCTGCGCCTGGTGGGCGATGGCAGCAACAAGGTCGATACCACCTACATCGACAACGCCGCGCTTGCCCACTTCCTCGCCTTCGAGGCACTGGCGCCCGGTGCCGCATGTGCAGGCAAGGCCTACTTCATTTCCAACGGCGAACCGCTGCCGATGCGCGAGCTGGTCAACAAGCTGCTGCAGGCGGCGGGTGCACCGACCGTGGACAAGGCGATCAGCTTCAAGACCGCGTACCGTGTCGGCGCCATCTGCGAGCGGCTGTGGCCGCTGCTGCGCCTGCGTGGCGAGCCGCCGCTGACCCGCTTCCTGGCCGAGCAGTTGTGCACGCCGCACTGGTACAGCATGGAACCGGCGCGCCGTGACTTCGGCTACGTGCCGCAGGTCAGCATCGAAGAAGGGCTGCGCAGGCTGAAGGCTTCATCTGCTGCATAGATCGCCATCACTGGTTGCACACCGCAGGATCGGGAGGATGGACCCACGCCATCCAAGGCTCGACCACCCGCGAGGAGCGCCATGCTGCACTACGCCATCATTTTCTTTGTCATCGCCATCATCGCCGCCGTTCTGGGTTTCTCCGGTATCGCCGGCGCCGCAACGAACATCGCCTGGATCCTGTTCGTGGTGTTCCTGATCCTTGCGGTGATCTCGATGTTCCGCAAGCGCGGCTAGCCGGTAGTGCCGGCCGCTGGCCGGCATCGCTTTCCGCAGAGTCGAGCCATGCTCGACTCTGCGGGCGATCACCACGTTACACAGCGCTCTGCAGCCCGCGATCAGCTTCGTGGCGTTCCAGCGCCAGCTCGATCAGGCGCGTGATCAGAGCGGTGTAGTCGACACCGCTGGCGCCCCACAACTTCGGGTACATGCTGATGCGGGTGAAGCCCGGCAGCGTGTTGACCTCGTTGATGACGATCTCGCCGTCTGCGGTGAGGAACACATCCACGCGCGCCATGCCCGCACACTCCAGCGCCAGGTAGGCCTGCCGCGCGATCTGCTGGATGCGCGCCTGGGTGGCGGCGTCGATGTCGGCCGGCACCACCACTTCAGCGCCATAGTCATTGATGTACTTGGTGTCGTAGGCGTAGAACTCGTCGTGCACCACCACCTCGCCGCATACGCTGGCCTGCGGGTGCTCGTTGCCCAGCACTGCGCATTCGATCTCGCGGCCGACCACCGCCGATTCCACCAGCACCTTGTGGTCGTAGCGCAGCGCCAATGCCAGTGCCTCGGCGAAGCCCGCCGCATCCTTGACCTTGCTCACACCCACCGACGAACCCTGGTTGGCCGGCTTCACGAACAGCGGCAGGCCGAGCTGGGCGATCACCGCGTCGGCATCGACCTCCGCGGCCTGATGGCGACGGATGCACAGCCACGGCGCCACCTGCAGCCCCGCGTCGCGCAGCAGGCGCTTGGTCACGTCCTTGTCCATCGCCACCGCCGAGCCCAGTACCGGCGAACCGACGAAGGGCAGATTGGCCATGCGCAGCAGCCCCTGCAGCGCACCGTCTTCGCCGAGTGGCCCATGCAGGATCGGCAACACCACATCGATCTGGCCCAGCGCGCTGGCCGCATCGCACGGCTGCAGCTGCGCCTGCTCGGCGCCCGGGCGCACCGCCAGCGACTGGCCCGAGCGATGCAGCGCGATGCGCGACGGATCATCGGCATTGATCAGGAACGTATCCGGCTGGCTCAGATGCCACTGGCCCTGCTTGTCGATGCCGACCAGCACCGGCTCGAAGCGCTCGCGATCAAGCGCATCGAGGATGTTCTTCGCCGACTGCAGCGAAACTTCGTGCTCGGAGGACTTGCCCCCGAAAATGATGCCGACCCGGGTCCGTGCCATGGGGAGTGCGATGTCCTGTGCGTTGCGTGGCCCCATAGCATGAACCTTCATCGGCCATCCGCGTGAGGCACAGGTGAACCAGAAATCCATCCACGCATGGCGTGGATCTACCGTGTCGACCAAGGTCGACACCCACCAAGAGCAGCAGGAACCTGTCGAAGGCGGGGTGGGCCGGTTGCGGGGGTGTCCGCGGCATGGATGCCGCGGCCAAGCCCCCACGGACGGGTTTACGGCGTCCCCCGCAACCGGCCCCGTCCCGCCAACCCACGGAATGCCCGCTGTTGCTGTTGCTTCGGCTATTGCCGTTGCCGTTGCATCTGCGGGTGCCGGGCGGCAGCCCGGCCCAAGCCCCCCACCCACGCAGGTAGAATGCGCACATGGCTCTCTCCCTGCTCAAGTCCCTCAAGCCGGTCGCTGGCCGCGCCCTGCAGATCGCCCTGAACCGCGCGCTGGCGCTGGATCCGGATACCCGCCATGCATTGGCCAGCCTCGACGGCCGGCATATCGACCTGACCCTGGAAGCGCCGTCGCTGGCCATGCGCATCCGCGTCGACGGCGACCAGCTGCGGGTCGGCCCGGTGGATGCGCAGGAAGCCGACCTGGCCGTGCGCAGCAGCCTGGCCGGCGTGCTGGCGCAGCTGCCGCTGCTGGCCAACGCGCGGCGCGGCGACAACAACGGCAAGGGCCGTGTGCGCGTGGCCGGCGATGCCGAGCTGGCGCGCCGCCTGCAGCAGCTGGCCAAGGGCTTCGATCCGGACTGGCAGCAGCCTTTCGTCAGCGTATTCGGCGAAGTACTGGGCGTGCAGGTCGCCAACACCCTGCGCAGCGCCCTGCAGCACGCGCGCCAGGGGGCGATCGACCTGGCCCACAGCGCCGCTGAGTTCATCACCGAGGAGTCGCGCGATGTGGTGCCGCGCGCCGAGCTGGATGCCTTCCACGACGACGTGGATGTGCTGCGCGATGACGTGGAGCGCCTTGGTGCACGCGTGCAGCGCCTGCGGGGTGCCGCATGAAGGCCGTGCTGCGGGCCAGCCGCATTGGCCGGGTGATCCTGCGTTACCGCCTCGACGACCTGCTGCAGGGCACGCCGGCCGAGCGCTGGCTGCGCCTGGCCAAGCCGTTCGTGCCGCGCGCCTCGGCCAGCATCGCCTCGCAGTCGCGCGGTGCGCGCCTGCGCCTGGCGCTGCAGGACCTCGGCCCGATCTTCGTCAAGTTTGGCCAGATCCTGTCCACCCGCCGCGACCTGGTGCCGCCGGACGTGGCCAACGAGCTGACCCTGCTGCAGGACCGGGTCAAGCCGTTCGATGGCGAGACCGCGCGCCGCATCGTCGAGGACGCGCTCGGCCTGCCGGTCAGCGAGGCCTTCGCCAGCTTCGACACCGAACCGCTGGCTTCGGCCTCGATCGCGCAGGTGCACGCGGCCACGCTGGCTGATGGTCGCCAGGTGGTGGTCAAGGTACTTCGACCGGGCATCGAGAAGCAGATCGACGCCGACATCGCCCTGCTCAATTCGCTGGCCGCCCTGGTCGAGCGCACCCACCCGCGCGCCGACAAGATCCGGCCGCGCGAAGTGGTGGCCGAGGTCGAGAACACCCTGGCCGCCGAGCTGGACCTGCAGCGCGAAGGCGCCAATGCCAGCGTGCTGCGCCGCTTCTGGGAAAACTCCGACGACCTGTACGTGCCGGAAGTGATCTGGAGCCACACCGCCGAGCGCGCGCTGACCCTGGAGCGGGTGTGGGGCATTCCGTCCGATGACATCGCTGCACTGGACAAGGCCGGCATCGACCGCAAGGCGCTGGCCGCCAAGGGCGTGCGGGTGTTCTATACCCAGGTATTCCGCGACAATTTCTTCCACGCCGATGCGCACGCCGGCAACATCTGGGTCGACACCGATCTGGCGCGCCGTGCCAATCCGCGCTTCATCGCGCTGGACTTCGGCATCATGGGCCAGCTCTCGCAGGAAGATCAGTACTACCTGGCCGAGAACTTCATGGCCATCTTCAACCGCGATTACCGTCGCATCGCCGAACTGCATGTACAGGCACGCTGGATGCCCGACCACGTACGCATCGACGATCTGGAAGCAGCCGTGCGTTCAGTGTGCGAGCCGTACTTCACCCGTCCGCTGTCGCAGATCTCGCTGGCCGAAGTGCTGATGAAGCTGTTCCGGGTGGCGCAGCGCTATCAGCTGACGCTGCAGCCGCAGCTGATCCTGCTGCAGAAGACCCTGCTGAACATCGAGGGCGTCGGCCGCCAGCTGGACCCGCAGATCGACATCTGGGCGGTGGCCAAGCCGGTGCTGGCGAAGATCCTGCGCGAGCGCTACAGCCCGCGCCGGGTGGTGCGCGAGCTGGGCAAGCGCCTGCCGGAAATCATGACCCATGCGCCGGACATGCCGCGGCTGGTGCACGCCTGGCTGACCCAGCAGGTGGAAGGCCGCCACGAACTGGCGATGCGTTCGCGCGATCTGGTCGCGCTCGACGCCAGCCTGCAGCGCCTGCAGAAGCGCGCCGTGGGCGCGATCACCGGCGTCGGCCTGCTCGCCATCGCTGCACTGATGTATGTGCTGCAGCCGCCGGGCTGGTACTGGGGCGACGTGCCGGCGTGGAGCTGGCTGTCCGGTGCGGTCGGTGCAGTGGCGCTGCTGCGCGCGTGGTGGAAGTAGGCCCCATGCTGCAGGCACTCAAGGACGAACTGGCCCGCTTCGGCGCCGACAACGACGCCCGCGAAAGCGCGCGTGGCCGCCGCATGCTCAACATCACGCCAGATACGGGCGAATTCCTCGCGGTGCTGGTCCGCTTCGGCACTGCGCGCCGCGTACTGGAGATCGGTACCTCCAACGGCTATTCGACGCTGTGGCTGGCCGAGGCTGCCGCCGCCATCGACGGCCACGTGACCACGCTGGAATACGCCGAGGACAAGGCGGCGATGGCGCGTGACACCTTCGCGCGCAGTGGCCTGGCCGATCGCATCACGCTGGTCCACGACGATGCCGGGCCGTGGCTGGCAGAGGCCGCCGATGCCAGCATTGACCTGCTGTTCCTCGATTCGGACCGCGGGCAATACGCCGGCTGGTGGCCGCAGCTGCGCCGCGTGCTGCGCCCGGGCGGCCTGCTGGTGGTGGACAACGCCACCTCGCATGCGGGAGAGATGGAACCGTTGCGCGTGCTGCTGGACGCTGATCCGGACTTCAGCACCAGCCTGGTGCCGGTGGGCAACGGCGAGCTGCTGGCCGTACGCAACGCCTGACCGCCGCGCTGCCCGCGCTGATCTGGTAGTGCCGGCCGCGCCTGATCTGGTAGTGCCGGCCGCTGGCCGGCAAGCCCAGCAGCCAGACGATCCGCAGGCAGCCGGCCAGCGGCCGGCTCTACCGCATTCAGTGCCCAGCCTCGATAATCCCGCCGTGAGCACCGAACCTGACACCCTCGCCGCGGTCGAGACTGAAACCGCGCCCCTGCAGCTGCTGCACCTGGATGAGCGCCTGGCCGTGGTCAACAAGCCTGCCGGGCTGATGGTCCACGACAGCAAGCTGGCCCGTGGCGAAGACGACTTCCTGGCCGACCGCCTGCGCGAGCAGCTGGGCCGCCCGATCTTCCTCGTGCATCGCCTGGACCGGGCCACCAGTGGCTGCCTGCTGCTGGCCTTTGACCGCGAGACCGCCAGTGCGCTGGGCAAGGCGCTGATGGGTGGCGAGGTGCTGAAGGACTACCTGACCGTCTGCCGGGGCTGGCCGGCCGAACTCGCTTGGCAGGTCGATCATGATCTGGACGGCGGCCCGGGCAAACCGGTGAAAAAGCCGGCGGTCACCGACTTCCAGCGCCTGGCCACCGGCGAGCTGTCGGTGCCGGTCGGCGAGTTCACCCGCTCGCGCTATGCGTTGCTGCGCTGCCAGCCACAGACCGGGCGCTTCCGGCAGATCCGCCGGCACCTCAAGCACCTGTCGCATCACATGATCGGCGACACCAGCCATGGTGATGGCCGCCACAACCGCATCTTCCGCATGCAGGGTGTGCACCGCATGCTGCTGCACGCCGAGCGCCTGCGCTTCCCGCATCCTGAGGGCGGCAACGTGGATGTCAGTGCGCCGCTGGATCGTGAGTTCCAGAAGGCGCTGGACCTGTTCGGCTGGCAGGTGGACCTATAGACGGTAGTGCCGGCCGCTGGCCGGCATCTGCCTGATCCCAACCGTACGAGGTTGCCGGCCAGCGGCCGGCACGACCTCACTTCTTTTCCGGCTCGTTGACGATCGCTTCCAGGTCCTTCTGCAGGTCCGCGAACAGCGGCTGCATGCGCGCCTGGATCGCCACCATCACGTTCTGCATCAGGGCCGGGGTCTTGTCCAGCAGGCTCTGGCCGGCCGCGCTCTCGTAGAACTCGGCCATCGCCAGCACGTCTTCCTTGCTGAAAGTCTTCTTGTACAGGTCCACGTACATCGGCCGCAGCTGCTGCCAGGACAGTGCCTGCCGCAGGGTCTGGCTGGTCCGCGCCTGGATCCGCTTCAGCTGCTCCTGCTGCTGGGCATTGAGCTGGCGCTGTGCGGCCACCTGCTGGAACTGCTGCTGCTGCATCGCCTCGATCTGCGGCAGCATGGTGTCGATCATGCTCTGCGCACGTGACGCGGACAGCAGACGGTTGATGTCGCCATCGGTCGGCGGCGCGGCCAGGGCGGGGACACTGGCCACGGCCAGCGCCAGCAGCAGGGCGGCGCGGCGCAGCAGGGAGGGCAGGGCGGGTGCGGAGCGGGTCATGCGAAGCTTCCTGCGGTACATGGGACGGCCAGCATACCCGCAGCCAAGGCGAAGGCGGCGTGTTCGGTACCTGATCGGCGGCATACGGCGCGCGATGCGCACTCCGACACGTGGCTGCCGCTACAATGCGCGGATGGGCAGTGGACCGGTCACCATCAACGCGCAGCTTGAAATCCCCGACGGCGAGATCGTCGAGCGGTTCGTGCGTGCCAGCGGTGCCGGTGGCCAGAACGTCAACAAGGTCTCCACTGCGGTGGAACTGCGTTTCGACGTGGCCAACTCGCCCTCGTTGCCCGAACCGTTGCGCACGCGCCTGCTGGCGCGGCGTGACCGGCGCATGACCGGCGAAGGCGTGCTGGTCATCGACGCGCAACGTTTCCGCACCCAGGATCGCAATCGCGAGGATGCGCGCGAGCGGCTGGCGGCCTTCATCCAGGCCGGGCTGAGCGTGCCCAAACCGCGCAAGGCCACCAAGCCGACCCTCGGGTCGAAACTGCGTCGTCTGGACGCCAAACGCGGGCGCGCGCAGATCAAGCGCGGGCGCTCATCACGTGACTGGGAGTGATTGCTTGAACAACCCGACTCCGCTGCTGCCGGCCGTGCCGCCGCAGATGCCACAGGTCAAACCCAACGCCTTCCTGCGCTGGCTGGCGCGCTGCACCCTGCGCATGGGCGGCTGGAAGGTGACCGGCACCCTGCCTGACATCCCGCGCCTGGTATTCATCATCGCGCCGCATTCGTCCAACTGGGACGGCCTGTGGGGCATGGCGGCCAAGATCGCGCTGGGCATGAAGGTGAAGGTGCTGGGCAAGGCCTCGCTGTTCTGGTGGCCGCTGGGGCCGCTGCTGCACAAGCTGGGCGTGATCCCGCTGGACCGCAGCTCGCCGCAGGGCACGGTGGGCCAGGCGGTGGACCTGCTGCGCAACAACGAGAAGATGTGGTTCGCCATCACGCCCGAGGGCACCCGCAAGGCGGTGAAGGAGTGGAAGGCCGGCTTCCTGAAGATCGCCCGGATGGCAGACGTGCCGATCCTGACCGCCTATTTCCACTATCCGGAAAAGACCATCGGCATCGGTCCGCTGTTCACCCCGAGTGGCGACGATGTGGCCGACATGGCTGCCATCCGCGAGTTCTACCGGCCGTGGATCGGCAAGACCCGCGGCACGGTCTGAGCCGGCCGCAGGCCGTCGCATAGACGCCACGTCCGGCACATGCCGGGCGAGCGCGACAGGAGTAGGGTGGAGGGCTGGTATTCCATACCGTCTGCCCAAGGAGCGTTTTACATGTCGCGTACCGTAGTCCTGGCCGCCGCCATCAGCCTGGCGCTGGCGGCCTGTTCCGGCAAGGAGTCCACCCCCGTGTCCGATGCCCAGAAAGCCCCGGCCCAGCAGCCGGCCGAAGCCTCCACCAATCCGCTGCTGAGCGCCAGCACGCTGCCGTTCCAGGCGCCGCAGTTCGACAAGATCAAGGACAGCGACTACCTGCCGGCCTTCGAAGAAGGCATGCGCCAGCACCTGGCCGACGTTCGCAAGATCGCCGACAGCAGCGAGCCGGCCACCTTCGACAACACCATCGTGGCGATGGAGCGCAGCGGCGAGACCCTGACCCGCGTGTCGCGCATCTTCTTCGGCCTGGTCCAGGCCGATACCAACGATGCGCGCCAGAAGATCCAGGAAGAAGTGGCGCCGAAGCTGGCCGCGCACCAGGACGAGATCAACCTCGACCCGAAGCTGTTCGCGCGCGTGAAGTCGATCTATGACCAGCGCGACACGCTTGAACTGGATCCGGTGCAGAAGCGCCTGGTCGAGCACTACTACGATGGCCTGGTGCGCGCCGGTGCACAGCTGTCCGACGCCGACAAGGCATCGCTGCGCAAGCTCAACGTGGAAGAGACCACGCTCTCCACCCAGTTCCATACCCGCCTGGTGGCTGCCACCGCCGCTGCGGCCGTTGTCGTTGACGACAAGGCCAAGCTGGCCGGCCTGGACGAGGATGCGATCAACAACGCCGCCAACGCAGCGAAGGAGCGCAAGCTGGATGGCAAGTTCCTGCTGCCGCTGCAGAACACCACCCAGCAGCCGGTGCTCGGTTCGCTGAGTGATCGTGACCAGCGTGCCGCCGTGCTGAAGGCTTCGGAAACCCGTGCCGAGCGTGGCGATGCCAACGACACCCGGCAGACCGTGCAGCGTCTGGCCCAGCTGCGCGCGCAGAAGGCCAAGCTGCTCGGCTTCGATACCTTCGCCGACTACCAGCTGGGCGACCAGATGGCCAAGACCCCGGCCGCCGCGCTCAAGCTGCTGACCGACACCGTGCCGGCCGCCACCGCCAAGGCCCGCGCAGAAGCCGGCGAGATCCAGAAGGTGATCGACGCGCAGAAGGGCGGTTTCCAGGTCGCCGCCTCGGACTGGGATTTCTACGCCGAGCAGGTGCGCAAGGCCAAGTACGATCTGGACGAGTCGCAGATCAAGCCGTACTTCGAACTGGACAACGTGCTGCAGAACGGCGTCTTCTACGCCGCCACCCAGCTGTACGGCATCACCTTCAAGCCGCGTACCGACATTCCGACCTACAACCCGGACATGAAGGTGTACGAAGTCTTCGACAAGGACGGCACCTCGCTGGCCCTGTTCTACACCGACTACTTCAAGCGTGACAGCAAGTCCGGCGGCGCCTGGATGGACGTGTTCGTCGAGCAGGACGGCCTGACCGGCGCCAAGCCGGTGGTCTACAACGTCTGCAACTTCACCAAGCCGGCCGCCGGCCAGCCTGCGCTGATCAGCTTCGACGACGTCACCACCATGTTCCATGAGTTCGGCCATGCACTGCATGGCATGTTCTCGAACGTGAAGTATCCGTCGATTGCCGGCACCGCCACCTCGCGCGACTTCGTCGAGTTCCCGTCGCAGTTCAACGAGCACTGGGCGCTGGACCCGAAGGTGTTCGCCAACTACGCCAAGCACTACAAGACCGGCGAGGCGATGCCGCAGGAGCTGGTCGACAAGATCCTCAAGGCACGCAGCTTCAACCAGGGCTATGCGACTACCGAGTACCTGTCGGCCGCACTGCTGGACCTGGCCTGGCACACGCAGAAGGCCGACGCGCCGCTGCAGGACGTCGGCGCCTTTGAAGCGAGCGCGCTGAAGAAGTTCAAGGTCGACCTGCTGCAGGTGCCGCCGCGTTACCGCACCACCTACTTCGACCACATCTGGGGTGGCGGTTACTCGGCCGGCTACTACGCCTACTTCTGGGCCGAAGTGCTGGATCATGACGCCTACCAGTGGTTCACCGAACACGGTGGCCTGACCGCCGCCAATGGCCAGGAATTCCGCGACAAGATCCTCTCGCGCGGCAACAGCGTGGAGCTGTCGACCCTGTACCGCGATTTCCGCGGCAAGGACCCGTCGGTGGAACCGCTGCTGAAGTTCCGCGGGCTGAAGTAAGCGCGACCTGAAGTACGAAAGAAATAACGGCGGGGGAAACCCCGCCGTTTTTCGTTGAATCGATGCCATCGACAGATTCCGCAGTGTGCCGCTCATCCACGCATGGCGTGGATCCATGTATCGACCAAGGTCGACACCCACCAGAAGCAGGCCATGCTGTTCCGACAGTTCGCGGAGATCTGTCGAAGGCGGGGTGGGTCCGGTTGCGGGGGTGTCCGCGGCATGGATGCCGCGGCCAAGCTTACAGGGACGTACTTGCAGCGTCCCCCGCAACCGGACCCACCCCGCCATCCCCCAGGAAACCGGCTTTGGCTGTTGCTGTTGCTGATGAGGTTGCCGGCCAGCGGCCGGCACTACCGGGTGCCGGGCACAGCCCGGCCATCACGTCCCCACGTGTACCCGGTTGGCTTGTTCGGCCAGCCCCAGGTGATCCAGCGCGATGTCCAGCGCCAGCACATAGCTCTGCGCACCGTAGCCGGCGGCGATGCCCAGGCGCTGGCCGACACCGGCCGGCAGGCACGGCTCGGCCACCGCGCCGTCGTCATGTACTTCCACGTAGGCGTTGTGCAGGTAGGGCAGCAGGCGCTGAAGACGCAGGCTGTTGGCACACGCACCCGGGTCCAGCAGCGTCACCTCGCCACGGCTGTGGTCGGCCACGCGCAGGGCGTCCAGCAGTTCCTGTTCCGAGCCGCAGGCGCGTATCGCCACGCTGGTGCCGGCGTCGATCGCCCGGTGCACCAGCGACTTCAGTACCGGTGCCGGCAGCGGCATGGCGGTACGGATCAGCGCACCGGCGGCTTCCGGGCCACGGATGATGAAGATCGACATGGCTCAGCCCTCCTGCGCCAGGCGGCGGCCGACGATGGCCAGCGACAACGGATAACCGGCCTGCTGGCTGCGCTGGTCGATGACCACCGCCGCGGGGCCATGCTGCAGTCGCAGGCGCGACTCCAGGCCGGGCTCGCTGGGTGCCTGCAACTCGATGTACTGCGCCGGCAGCCGTTCCAGCGCCGCCTGCAGCGCACCGCCCTCGGCCTGCCATTGCGCCTCGTCGGCCACGCCGACATCCAGCAGCACCCAGTCGGCCGAACGCGCCTGCGGCTGGCACAGGCACTGGCGCACTTCGGACAGGCTGGCGCAGTCGCTGCACAGTACGCGATGGCCGCTCAGCTGCGCCGGCAATTGCGGGCGCGGCGCGGACGAAGATGCGTGGCGGATCACCAGGAGGGTCATACAACACCTTGCGGAATGCGCCCTGTGGCGCGGTGGGCACACGATGCGCGCGCTGGCCGTAAAGGTGCGATGCCGGCGGCCGGTCCCGCGCGTAAAACCTGCGTAACCCGGCGCTACCGGGAACCTCTCCCCCCATGTGTGGTCTGATGCAGCTACCACCCACCCGGAGCCTGCCATGGACGCCGTTGCCCGCCCTCCCTTTTCCGATCGCGCGCTGGCCTGGCTGAAAAAGGAGGCGCTGCCGTTGCTGGTGATGCTCGGCCTGCTCGCCGCCGCCCGCGATACCCTCGCCAACCACTACGTGGTGCCCAGCGGTTCGATGCAGCCGACCCTGCAGCCCGGCGACCGGGTGGTGGTGGACATGCGCGCCTACGGCCTGCGCCTGCCATTCACCAGCAGGGAGCTGATGTCCACCGGCACGCCGCAGCGCGGCGAAGTGGCGGTATTCGATTCGCCAGCCGACGGCACCCGCCTGATCAAGCGCGTTGCCGCAGTGGCCGGTGACCATGTGCAGCTGCACGAAGGGCACCTGACCATCAACGGCCAGCCGCTGCAGACTGCGGACCTGCAGGATGTGGAAGCCTTCGGTGAACGCCGTGCCAGCCTCGATCTGGACATGGGGGGCGGCCCGGACATCGCCGACCTGGTGGTGCCGGACGGCAAGGTGCTGGTGTTGGGTGACCACCGTGGCAACAGCTTCGATGGCCGCTTCTTCGGCTTCGTCGATGCCGACAAGGTCTACGGCCGTGCGGTGGCGGTGTACTACCGCCGCGGCGACGGTTTCGAGTGGCAGCGCCTGTAAGCTGAATTGATACTTCTTGAGTATCAATCCTGACTTATCAGGTTATGGATCGACTGGATGGACGGGCCTAGTCTGAGGCCCGTTCCCTCCCACGCCCGGCCGTCCCCACCGGCCCTTCGATTCCATGACTGGCGAAACTGCGGCGGCCGTTGAAGGCCGTCCCTCCATTCTCGATACCGGCACCGACACCTGCATCCAGCAGGGCACCCCGGCCTTCCGCCGCACCGCGCTGGCGCTGTTCCTGGCCGGCTTCTCCACCTTCGGCCTGCTGTACACCGTGCAGCCGCTGCTGCCCGAGTTCAGCCGTCACTTCGGTGTGTCCGCCGCCGGCAGCGCGATGTCGCTGTCGTTGACCACCGGCATGCTGGCGGTGGCGATGCTGCTGGCCGGCCTGCTGTCCGACGCGGTCGGCCGTCGCCCGTTGATGATCGTTGCGCTGTTGGCGTCGGCCATGCTGTCGCTGTGCACCGCGCTGGTGGACGACTGGACCACGCTGCTGGTGCTGCGCACCCTGCTTGGCCTGGCGCTGAGCGGCGTGCCGGCGGTAGCGATGACCTACCTGGTCGAGGAAATGGACAGCCGCGCGCTGGGCCTGGCGATGGGCCTGTACATCGGCGGCAACGCCATCGGTGGCATGAGCGGGCGCCTGCTGGCCGGCATCATCGCCGACCATTGGGGCTGGCGCTGGGGCATCGGCGTGGTCTCGATCATCGCCGTGGCCAGCACCGTGCTGCTGTGGCTGCAGCTGCCACCGTCGCGGCACTTCCATGCACGTCGCGGCGGCCTGCGCCAATTGCCGTCGCGCTGGCGCACGCTGTTCGCTGACCCGGGCCTGCCGTGGCTGTTCGCCACCTCGTTCGTGCTGATGGGCGTGTTCGTCACCCTCTACAACTACCTGGGCTATCACCTGCTGGCGCCGCCCTACCATCTCAGCCAGACCGTGGTCGGGCTGATCTTCAGCGTCTATCTGGTGGGTACCTTCAGTTCGGCGTGGATGGGCCAGCAGGCCACGCGCTACGGACGCGGCCGCATTCTGTCGATCTCGTTCGCGCTGATCGGCGCCGGCATCGCGCTGCTGGCGATGCCGTGGCTGAGCACGATGGCGCTGGGTATCGCACTGGTGACCTTCGGCTTCTTCGGTGGTCATTCCGTGGCCAGCAGCTGGGTTGGAAGCCGCGCCGGTGCGATGCGTGCGGAAGCCTCGGCGCTGTACCTGTTCGCCTACTACCTGGGGTCCAGCGTGCTGGGCGGTGTGGGTGGCCTGGCCTATGCAGCCTGGGACTGGCTTGGCGTGTGTGCGTTCGCCGCCGCGCTGACCCTGATCGGCGGTGGCATCGTCTGGGCGCTGCAGCAGCGCGCGCCACAGCCGGTCACAGCGTGACCCAACGCACGGTAGTGCCGGCCGCTGGCCGGCAACCACGGTGTGGCGGGTTTGCCGAGGTAGAGTCGACTGTTAGTCGACTGCTCTTCCATCAGATCGCGAAAACCCCGCGCTGCGCGCGATAGTCGACTAACAGTCGGCTCTACCGGCGAATGCCCCGCGCAGCAGCGTGGCGAAATTGCGGATCAACGGGGTTACCCGTTCGCGATGCCACGCCAGCTGCACTTCCGAATGGGCACCGGCATCGGCCAGCGCCACGAAGCGCGATCCTTCCACCCGGATGTGATCGCACGAAGACGGCAGGATCGCGGCGCCCAGGCCCGCGGCGGCCAGGCTGATCAGCGTCGAGGCTTCACCCGCCTCCTGCACGATGCGCGGTGTGAATCCGGCAGCCGCGCACAACGCGATCATGTGGTCATGGATGCCCGCACCGGCACTGCGGCGGAACGCCACGAATGGCTCCTGCGCGAAGTCGCGCAGCGACAGCGTGCCCTGCTTCGACAGTCTGCGCAGGGCAGGATGGTCGGCATGCACGATCAACGCCAGCGGATCGACGAACAGGCTGTGCGCCACCAGTTCCGGCGGCAGCGCACGCTTGCGGATGATGCCCACGTCCAGTGAGCCGTCGAGCAGCGCGTCGATCTGCTGCAGGGTGTTCATCTCGCTCAGCTGCAGCCGCACCTGCGGATACTGCTGGCGGTAGTGCAGGATCGAACGCGGAATCTGCGGCGACAGCGGCGTGGCGCGGGTCAGGCCGATGTGCAGTTCACCCTGCTCACCGCGCTGCGCGCGCTGTACCTCGTCCACCGCCGCTTCCACCTGCTGCACGATGGCGCGTGCACGTTCCTGCAGCAGCTCGCCCGCAGGCGTCAGCTGCACACGACGATGGCTGCGCACGAACAGACGCGCACCGATCAGGTCCTCCAGCTGGCGGATCTGCTGGCTGAGCGGCGGCTGCGACATGCCCAGCCGCTCCGCCGCCTGGCCGAAGTGCAGCGTATCGGCAACGGCGAGGAAGTAACGCAGGTGGCGGAGTTCGATGGACATGGGGCCAGTCTAGCCAGACCGGGACCGTGCCTGGCGTCTTCTTTGATCGTTTTTCCGCCAGTCGAGCATGGCTCGACTCTACAAAAGCCCATTTCGATCATTGATGACGTGTCGACCAAGGTCGACACCTACCAACAGCCGCGGAGATCTGTCAGAGGCGGTGCGCTGTGGGTGGGCAGGACCGTTGGCGCCATGGATGGCGCCATCGAGCCCCCAGGGATGGGTTCACGGCGTGTCCTGCCCACCCACAGCGCACCGCCATCCCACGGATAGCCCGCTGTTGCCGTTGCTTCGGCCTCGGCAGGTGCAGGGCGCAGCCCTGCCGAACACCCCTACCGCTCGGAATGCCCGCTCTGGTCGTAATCGCGCGGACTGAACAACTCCGGCTGGATCAGCTCGATGAACGCCCGCGCCTGCGCCGACAGCGCCTTGCCCCGGCGCACGATCACCCCGTAACTGCGTTCCGGGAACCAGCGCTTCATCGACCGCGCCGCCAACCGCTCGCGGTCGGCCTCGTTCAGGCACAGCGCCGGCACGATCGAAATGCCCATGCCCATCGCCACGTACTGCTTGATCACCTCCCAGCCGCCGACCTCCAGTGCCACGGTGTAGGCGATGCGGTGGCGCTGGAACACCTGGTCCACCAGGCGATAGGTGATCTGCCGCTTCGGCGGCAGTACCAGCGGATAGCGCGCGATGTCGGCCAGCTCCAGCTCGCCGCCACTGGCCAGCGGATGATCGTGCGGTGCGATCAGCACCTGCTCGAAGCGATAGGCCGGGGCGTAGCTCAGGTCGGCCGGCACATCGGTCATCGAACCGATCGCCAGGTCGGCGGCATCCTCGCGCAGCAGGTCGGTGCCGTCGGCGCTGATCGCGTTGTGCAGGGTCAGGCGCACGTCCGGGTGATGCAGGCGGAAGCGTTCGACGATCTTCGGCAGCAGGTAGAGGATGGTGGAACTGTTGGCGGCGATGTTCAGTTCGCCCGCATCCAGTCCGCGCACCTTGTCGCGGAAGCGCGCCTCCAGCCCGTCCAGGTTTTCCACCAGTGGCTGCGCCATTTCATACAGCAGCTGGCCCTCGCGGCTGGGCACCAGGCGCCGCCCGCTGCGCTCGAACAGCGGCACCCCCAGCTCCCGTTCCAGCGCCTGCAACTGAAGGCTGATCGCCGGCTGGCTGACGAAAAGTGCCTCAGCCGCCCGTGAGACCGAACCCAGGCGCACGGTCTGGCAGAACGCGCGCAGCGGCTTCAGCCGGTCGGATTTGTAGGAAAAACGCGGACTTGGCGGGGTGCGTGTGCTCATCGTGTCACGAGTATTAGCATAACTTATGTAGAACATTGCAAAAACTGTTTTGCCAAATACTCGGGCCCAGCGGCACCGTGGAGTCGTTCCCCCACCGCTGGAGTCGCCCCATGTCCGCCGTCGCTTCCGCTGTTCCCACCCCTGCCAGCAAGGCCACCCCCGGTATCGCCCTGGCGACCCGCGTGGCCGGCCAGGACACCCTGCTGCCGGCGCCGTTGCTGGCCCTGCTGGTGTCGCTGCACCGCGCGGTGGAACCGGGCCGGCAGGCACGGCTGCAGGCCCGCCGCGAGCGCCAGGCGTTCTTCGACCAGGGCGGCCTGCCGGACTTCCGGGAAGACACCACCGCGATCCGCAACGGCGACTGGCGCGTTGCCCCGCTGCCGGCCGCGCTGCAGGACCGCCGCGTCGAGATCACCGGCCCGACCGACCCGAAGATGGTCATCAACGCGCTGAACTCCGGCGCCAAGGTGTTCATGGCCGACTTCGAGGATTCGACCTCGCCGACCTGGCGCAACCTGCTGGCCGGCCAGCAGTCGCTGGCGGCGGCGGTGCGCGGTGACCTGCAATTCACCGCTGCAAATGGCAAGCACTACAGCCTGCGCCCGTACGACGAGCAGGCGGTGCTGATCGTGCGCCCGCGCGGCTGGCACCTGGACGAAAAGCACGTGGCCATCGACGGCCAGCCGCTGGCCGGTGGCCTGTTCGACGCGGCGGTGTTCGCCTTCCACAACGCCCGCACCCTGCAGGCGAAGGACCGCGGCCCGTACTTCTACCTGCCCAAGCTGCAGAGCATGGAAGAGGCGGCGCTGTGGGAGACCGCGCTGTCGCACATCGAAGGCATGCTCGGCCTGCCGCATGGCCAGATCAAGGTGACGGTGCTGATCGAAACGCTGCCGGCGGTGTTCGAGATGGACGAGATCCTGCACGCGCTGCGTGACCGCATCGTCGGCCTGAACTGCGGGCGCTGGGACTACATCTTCTCGTACCTGAAGACCTTCCGCCGCCACGCCGACCGCGTGCTGCCCGAACGCGGCCAGGTGACCATGACCCAGCCGTTCCTGAAAGCGTATTCGGAGCTGCTGATCCAGACCTGCCACCGCCGCGGTGCGCATGCGATGGGCGGCATGGCCGCGCAGATTCCGATCAACAACGATGCCGCCGCCAACGAACAGGCGATGGCCCGTGTGCGCGCCGACAAGCTGCGCGAAGTCACCGCCGGCCATGACGGCACCTGGGTTGCACACCCGGCGCTGATTCCGGTGGCGATGGCGATCTTCGACGAACACATGCCCGGTGCGAACCAGCACAGCGTGCTGCGCCAGGACGTGCGCGTCGGCCGCGACGAACTGATCGCACGGCCGCCGGGCACCATCACCCGCGCCGGTTTCGAAGGCAACGTGGAAGTCTGCGTGCGCTACCTGGCCGCTTGGCTGGATGGCAACGGCTGCGTGCCGATCCACCACCTGATGGAGGATGCGGCCACCGCCGAGATCAGTCGCAGCCAGCTGTGGCAGTGGCTGCACACGCCGGGCCAGCAGCTGGACGACGGCACCGCGATCGACCTCGCGCTGCTGGATTCCACCCTCTCGCAGCTGCCGGCACGGCTGGGCGATACCGCCGCGCTGCCCGGTGGCGCACGCATCGGCGAGGCCATCGCCCTGCTCGGCGAACTGAGCCGCAGCGACGAACTGACCGATTTCCTGACCCTGCCGGCCTACGCGCGCATCGACTGACTGACTGCCCGCAAACCCGCCGTTTCCCTCCCCGTTGCACGCACGAACCGAACTGGAGAAAGACATGAGCAAGCTGCCCACTGCCGAACAGATCCAGCACGACTGGGATACCAACCCGCGTTGGGAAGGCATCCAGCGTAACTACAGCGCCGCCGACGTGGTCCGCCTGCGCGGCACCGTCCACATCGAGCATTCGCTGGCCCGCCTGGGTGCGGAGAAGCTGTGGGCATCGCTGCATGAGCGCGAGTTCGTCAACGCGTTGGGTGCACTGACCGGCAACCAGGCCATGCAGCAGGTCAAGGCCGGGCTGAAGGCGATCTACCTGTCCGGCTGGCAGGTGGCGGCCGACGCCAACCTGGCCGGCCAGATGTATCCGGACCAGTCGCTGTACCCGGCCGATTCGGTGCCGGCGGTGGTCAAGCGCATCAACAACACGCTGCTGCGTGCCGATCAGCTGCACCACGCCGAAGGCAAGGATGACATCGACTTCCTGCAGCCCATCGTGGCCGACGCAGAAGCCGGTTTCGGCGGCGTACTCAACGCCTTCGAACTGATGAAGGCGATGATCGAGGCCGGCGCCGCCGGCGTGCATTTCGAAGACCAGCTGGCGTCGGTGAAGAAGTGCGGCCACATGGGCGGCAAGGTGCTGGTGCCGACCCGCGAGGCCATCGAGAAGCTCAACGCCGCACGCCTGGCCGCCGACGTGCTGGGCGTGCCGACCCTGCTGGTCGCGCGCACCGATGCCGAGGCCGCGGATCTGCTGACCAGTGACATCGACGGCAACGACCGCCCGTTCACCACTGGCGAGCGCACCGTCGAGGGCTTCTACAAGACCCGCAATGGCCTGGACCAGGCGATCAGCCGTGGCCTGGCCTACGCGCCCTACGCCGACCTGGTGTGGTGCGAGACCGGCAAGCCGGACCTGGAATTCGCACGCAGGTTCGCCGAGGCGATCCATGCGAAGTTCCCGGGCAAGCTGCTGGCCTACAACTGCTCGCCCAGCTTCAACTGGAAGAAGAACCTGGACGACGCCACCATCGCCAAGTTCCAGCGTGAGCTGGGCAGCTATGGCTACAAGTTCCAGTTCATCACCCTGGCCGGCTTCCACGCGCTGAACTACGGCATGTTCAATCTGGCCCACGGCTACGCACGCCGCCAGATGAGCGCGTTCGTGGAACTGCAGGAAGCCGAGTTCGAAGCCGCCGAGCGTGGCTTCACCGCGGTCAAGCACCAGCGCGAGGTTGGCACCGGCTACTTCGATGCCGTGACCCAGGCGATCCAGCAGGGCCAGTCGTCGACCACCGCGTTGACCGGCTCGACCGAAGAAGAACAGTTCCACGGCGGGCGCAGCGAACGCGCTGCGTGATGCGGTAGTGCCGGCCGCTGGCCGACACCCACGTGCGCCTTCGGGCACTACGGAGAAGCCGGCCAGCGGCCGGCTCTACCGGGGTCGCGAATCCGATCAGGGTGGCCAGGGAAGGGCCAGGCAACGCCGGCCGGTCGGGGGACTTGCCGGCGTTGTTGTATCGATGGAAACTCGATGAACGCATGCAGCGTCAATCCAGCGCACCCCACAGTCCGGCAACTTGGCCGAAACCCTGTGAAGGTGGCCATCAGATTGATCCGGAACGACTTTTCCCTGGACCGTGGCGGGCAGAACGGCCACCGTGCGCCTTCACATCGGGAAAGCGGACCACACGGCTCAAAATGAGATAGGGCGCACATTTTAAAGCGGTGCTATGCTCCGCGGCTCACCAGGGGACGCTGGCGGCGGGTGCAGGGAATGACCGGCAGGGGTGCGGCCGAGAACAGTGATGTGACGTCAGGTATCGCCCGGGTGGCGATGGCCGAGATCGTGCATGCGCTGCTGTCCGATGCCGAGGTCGCATTGTTCGCCAGATTTGCCCGTCCACGCAAGCTTCATGCCGGGCAGTGGCTGTTCCAGCGTGGCCACCGTGGCGAGCGCATGTACGTGATCCTGGAAGGCCAGATCGAACTGGACTTCGGCGAGGACCTGGTGATCAAGACCCTCGGGCAGCAGGAGTTCTTCGGTGAGCTGGGCCTGCTGGTGGGTGATCACCCGCGCAGCGCCAGTGCGCGCGCTCTGGTGGACTGCGAGGTGCTTGAGCTGGGGCCCGCCGACTTCCATCGTCTGGTGGAATCCGATCCGGGCCTGGTCGCCTACTTCCTGCGCCGCACGATCATGCGCGTGCTGACCAACGAACAGGCGCTGATCAGCCAGCTGCGCCGGCGCAACCATGATCTGGAAACCGCGCTGGACAATCTGTACATCACTACCCACCAGCTGACCCACACCCGTGAACTGGTGCGTACCGATGAACTGACCGGGCTGCACAACCGCCGTGGCCTCACCCTGTACCTGCAGGAATGCCGCGCCGATGGCAGTGGGCTGCCGCAGGCGCTGCTGCTCATCGACTGCGACCGCTTCAAGCAGATCAATGACCGCCATGGCCACCAGGCCGGCGATCGCGTGCTGCAGAGCATGGGCAACATCCTGCGCTCGATGGCCGGTGAGCAGGACCTGGCCTGCCGGCTCGGCGGTGACGAGTTCTGCCTGATCCTGCGTCGTGGCAACCACGAGATCGTGCAGCACGCGGCAGAGTTCATCCTCAGCGCGGTACACGGCCTGCTCGAGCGCAGCCACGGCACGCCGCACGTCAGCCTGGTCAGCATCGGCGCCAGCCTGCTGGACCCGGATGCGGGCTGGAGCGAGTGGTACGCCAGCGCGGATCGTGCGCTGTACCAGGCCAAGCGTGATGGTGGCAACTGCCTGCGTTGGGCAGACGCAGTGGACTCACCCTAGATCGGGAGACAGAGGCGATGAATGGCGACAACGGAACGTCGGCGCCGCACAACCAGCAACTGCGCGCCCTGCTATTCACCGACCTGTGTGACTCGCTGCTGCTGGTCGAACGCATCGGCGATGTCGCTGCCGCCGAACTGTTCCAGGAACACGACCGGCTGGTGCTGGCGCTGCAGCAGCGCTGGAACGGCCAGCTGATCGATCGCTCCGACGGGCTGTTCATGCTGTTCGAGCGCCCGATCGACGCGCTTGGCTTCGCATTGGATTACCAGCGTGGGCTGCAACCGCTGGGGCAGAGACACGAGATCCATCTTCAGGCGCGGGCTGGTCTGCATGTGGGCGATGTGCTGACCTGGGAGAACAGCGCCGAGGCAGTGCGGGCTGGCGCCAAGGCGATTGAAGTCGAAGGCCTGGCCAAGCCGACGGCGGCGCGCCTGATGCAGTTGGCACGTCCGGGCCAGATCCTGCTTTCGGCGGTGGCCGAATCCATCGTGCGTCGCTCCAGTGGGTCGCTGGGCGCGATGGCTGAAGGCCTGCAATGGCGATCGTTCGGGCGATGGCGCTTCAAGGGCGTGAGCCAGCCAGCCGAAGTCTACGGCGTGCAGGCGGCGGGCATGCCCACCCCGGGGCGGCTGCGGCACACGGCCAAGGCCCGGCGTGATCTTCCGTTGTGGCGCCGTCCGCTGGCGATGGCGGCGCAGGCCGCCGTACTGCTGGCCGCAGTGCTTGGTGTCTGGTTGCTGACCCGGCCACAGCCGGCCATCGCGTTCGCCGAACGCGACTGGGTGGTGCTCGGCGGGCTGCATAACCTCACCGGCAATCGACTGCTCGATGACGCCCTGGACCAGGCGTTCCGGATCAGTCTCGAGCAGTCCCGCTACGTCAACGTCGTCAGTGACGACCGCGTCGGCCGCACCCTTGAGATGATGCGGAAACCGCCGGATCGCGGTGTCCGTGAACGTGGCGATGCCGCCGCTGTGGCGGTGCGCACGGGCGCCCGCCTGGTGTTCGTGCCATCGGCGACCGATGTCGGCGGCCGAACCCGCTTCAGCGTGGAGGTGGTCGAGCCGTCGACGCTGCGCACCCTGGCCGTGGTATCCGCCGATGCGAAGGCCGGTGCAGTACTGGCGGCGGTGGACGATGTTTCGCGCCAGCTGCGTGATCGCCTGGGCGAAGAGCCCGCATTGATCCAGCGCGACAGCCAATCCCTGCCGGAGGTGACCACGGGCAGCATGGATGCGTTGCGTGCGTTTGCCTTGGGCCAGAAGCGCTACAGCCGAGGAGATTTCAACGGCGCTATGGCGTTCTTCGGGCAGGCGATCGAGGTCGATCCTGAGTTCGCCCTGGCATGGCTGGGCCAAGCCCGCTGTCGCTTCGCCATGATGAATTACCGCGATGCCCGGCGTCTGCTGGCAGAGGCCGACCGTCGATCAGGGCACCTTACGCCACGCGAGCGCCTGTACGTGCAGAACTGGGCGCTGCAGATCAGTGATCCGGATCGCGCCACCGACGGCTGGGCGCGCATGGCGGAGCTGTATCCGGATTACATGCCTGCAAGCTACAACGCCGGTCTGAATCTTTTCCACGAGAACCGCGTTGCCGAGGCCCTGGCGCTTTCCCGGCGTGTTGCACAAAGCAGGGTCGAGCTGCCTGAGATCGCGCAGGACCAGTACGGCCGCGCCTTGCTGGCCAGCGAGCGCTACGCAGAGGCTGACATCGCGTTCAGCCGTGCCGCCGGCAATGGTTGGGAAGGTGCATTGATGCGCCAGGCGACGGTGGCGGCAGCGCGTTCCGAGTTCGAGAAGGCCAATGCGCTGCTTGGGCGGATCGATCCAGGCAACTTCCATGCTGGCAATTTCGCTACCACGATTGCGCTTGACCAAGGCGATGTCGAGGGCGCCATCAAGCTCGCCGAACAGGGAAGGATGCTTGCCGGACAGCGCCAGGGCATGGATCGGTACAACTTCGACATGCCCCTGGCCGTCGCCTACATGATGGCCGGCAGAAGGTCGAAGGCGCTGATGGTGGCGCGCGTGGCCGCGACCGCGCCGTTCGCAGAGCTGAGCGGCGAACCCGCGGTGGAGGTGGTGGATCGCCTGGTTGCAGCACACGCAGCAGCCTTGCTGGCACTGAGACTGGGCGATGCCGCACCGGCCAAGGCGGTCCAGGCCCGGATGAACGCGCTTCAGGATCTCCCTGACAGCAGCGTGTTGCGCCAGTACGTCACCCTGTTGGCCGGGCGGATGATGCAGCATGAGGGCCGGCCCCAGGCCGGGCTGGACCTGCTCGTACCGCTGCTGAAGAAGCAGCCACGCCTGCAGGTGCGGCTGGCAGTGCGTGACCTGGCGCTGGAGGCGGGCCTGAAGGATGTTGCCCAGGAGCAGACGCGTTGGCTGCGTGATCGCCCCGGATTTGCATATGCAGAAGCGCAATGCAGCTTCTGCCTGCAGGCGCTTAACGTAGTGGATGTGCGGAGGCTCATGGCGGCGCCGGCAATCGAGGCTGCCGACACCATGGCCTCGATGCCTCAGCGCAGCGTGCGCGGCGAGCCGTAACCGTCCTCAAGCATCGGCACGGAGTAGCCGGTACCACTGGTCAGCATGGCGATGATCTGGTCTTCGGCCTGTGCGATGACGTCTTTCTCCGCCAGGCAGATGTTCTTGCAGCAATCCTGGACGAACTGCTGAAGGTCAGCCGGGTTGGATGGAACGTGTCCAGCCAGCAGTATCGCGGCGGCCGTGTCGGTAGCGAAGAGCTGGCGGAAGGTGTCATCGGTGGCGAGGCGCTGAACCAGCGTCCTTGCGACCGGCAGCGAGAGCGTCAACGTGGGCATTGTGTCCTGCATCCATGGAGTGTCGAGGGGCAGTGGTGATGTCGGCTTGGCAAAGCGGTTCTTGAGAGGGTAGAGCGGGAGATGTAAAGGAATCGGGTCGCGGTTCGATAACGTGGATTCACGATGAAGGAAGGGCTGATCCGATGGATGTCAGGCGCTGCGCGATCGTAGTGGTACAGCCCACCGAGCAGATCCGGTTTGAGTTTGAGGGCCTGCTGCGCGGTGGTGATGGGCTGGTGCGCACGCTTGCCTGGAAGGCACTCGCCCCCCACCTGGATGGACCGGTGGTGCTGGACGCTGCGGCACAGGCACTGCTGGGAAGCCTGAGCCCAAGTGCATGGACCACGCTTGAGGCAGGGAAGGCCTGTTCACCTGCCATGGACCTGCTGATCGCCAGTGGCCTGGTGTTGACTCGCGGACAGGATGACGATGTTGCCGCTCGTGACGAGCGGCTGCGTGCAACGCATTGGCACCCCCTGGCTGCGGTCATGCATGCCTTCTCACGCTGGGAGGATGTTGACGCCGTTCGCAACATGCGTGAATCACAGATCGAAACGGCCTCGCAGATGCGCAGGACATTGGGACCGCCGCCACCGCACGCTGCCGCTGCCGACGCTGGGTTGGTACCACTGCCGCCTCAGCAGTCCACCGATTTCGACGCACTGCTGGCGCGGCGCGTCACCTGCCGGAACTTCGATGTCACCCGATCACTGCCGCTGCCCCTGCTGAGCCAGATGCTGCAACGGGCATTCGGCAGCAGCAGCTGCCAGCGCGAAGGCGATGATCTGGTGTTCCTGAAGAAGAACGTACCTTCGGGCGGCGGTCTGCATCCTGTGGAAGCCTACGTGCTGGTGCGCAATGTCGATGGACTTGCCGCGGGCATGTACCTCTATCGAGCGCAGGGCCACGGACTGATGCCGGTTGATTGCCCCGTGGCCATCGATCGCGACTTCGTGATGTCCATGGTCGGGCAGCAGCACTGGTTCGCGGATGCGCACGTGCTGGTGGTCCTGGCCCCACGTTTCAACAGGACGTACTGGAAGTATCGCCAGCATGGGAAAAGCTATCGGGTTGTCGCGATGGAGGCGGGACATCTATCCCAGACGCTGTACCTGGCGGCCACGGATGCCGGCCTGGGAGCATTCATTACTGCAGCGATCAACGAAAAGCCCATCGAACGTGCCCTGGGCCTGGACACGATCAATGAGGGGGTACTCGCGGTCTGCGGTTTCGGATGGCGTGCATCACGGATGACGACCAGCGAACTGGACCCGGCAGGCGTGATCTGGAACCTTGAAGACCGCGCGGGCTGACCCCGCGCGGCCTCTGCTGCATCACGCCGCGTCGAAGTCCACCAGCACCGCACCATCACCCACCTGGTCGCCGGCCTTGGCGCGATAGCCCTTCACCGTCCCATCCGCCGGTGCCTGCAGGGTGTGCTCCATCTTCATCGCTTCCAGCACCACCAGCGGCGTGCCGCGCTTGACCTCGGTACCGGCGGCGACCAGCGTGGCGACGATCCTGCCCGGCATCGGCGCCAGCAGGCTGCCGGCATCCGCCACGGCGTGGTCCGATTCGCCCACCGGATCGTGCAGGGTGAAGCGGTGCTGGCCGTCGGCGCCGAACAGGTACAGCTGGTCACCGTTGCGCAGCAGCTGCAGCGACCAGCGGCGTTCGCCCAGCTGCACGGTAAGATGCTGCGCATCGGCTGTGCCGATCACCTGAACCGGCGCGGCGTCATCGCGCTGCACGCGCCAGCCATCGGCCTGTGCCCACACTTTGAGCGTGTGCTTGCGTTCGCCCTGCTGCAGCGGCAGCACGCGCGGTGCCGATGCGCCGAGGCGCCAGCCATCCTGGGCCTGCCATGGCGAATGCGGGTCGCGCGCGTCGGTGCTGGCACCGGCAGTGCCAGCAACCGCGGCCACGGCGGCCAGCTGCCACAGGGCATCATCCGTTTCGCCCACTGCACTCAATGCCGCCTGTTCGCGTTCGATCAGCGCGGTATCCAGCCTGGCGTGCGCGAACGAATCGGTATTCACCAGCCGGCGCAGGAAGCCGGCATTGGTGGTCACGCCTACCACCTGGCAGTCGGCCAGCGCCTGGCTCATGCGGCGCAGCGCGGCATCGCGGTCCACGTCCCAGACGATCAGCTTGGCAATCATCGGGTCGTAGTACGGAGTGATGCTGTCGCCTTCCTCCACGCCGGTATCCACGCGCACATGGGCCGACGGGATTGGCAGGCGCAGGCGGCGCAGGGTGCCGGTGGAGGGCAGGAAGCCACGGTCGGCATCTTCGGCATACAGGCGCGCTTCGATCGCGTGGCCGTGGATGGCCAGCTGCTCCTGGCGCAGCGGCAGCGGCTGGCCCGAGGCCACGCGCAGCTGCCATTCCACCAGGTCGGTACCGGTGATGTACTCGGTGACCGGGTGCTCGACCTGCAGGCGGGTGTTCATTTCCATGAAGTAGAAATCGCCGTCCGGGCCGGCGATGAACTCCACCGTGCCCGCACCTTCATAGCCCACCGCGCGCGCGGCATCGACCGCCGCCTTGCCCATCGCCGCACGACGTTCCGCGCTCATGCCCGGGGCCGGCGCTTCTTCCAGCACCTTCTGGTGGCGGCGCTGCACCGAGCAGTCGCGCTCGAACAGGTACACCGCGTCACCGTGGCTGTCGCCGAATACCTGGATCTCGATATGACGCGGGCGCTCGACATACTTCTCGACCAGAACGTGGTCGTTGCCGAACGCCGAGGCCGCCTCGCGCTGGCAGCTGGCCAGCGCATCGACGAAGTCCTCGCTGCGCTCGACCTTGCGCATGCCCTTGCCACCGCCACCGGCGCTGGCCTTGATCAGTACCGGGTAGCCGATGGCGTCGGCCTGCGTGCGCAGGAAGTCCGGTGCCTGCTGATCGCCGTGGTAGCCCGGGGTCAGCGGTACGCCGGCCTTGGCCATCAGCGCCTTGGCCGCGCTCTTGTCGCCCATCGCGCGGATGGCGCTGGCCGGCGGCCCGATGAAGGTGATGCCGGCGGCGGTGCAGGCATCGGCGAAGTCGGCATTCTCGGACAGGAAGCCGTAGCCGGGGTGGATGGCCTGCGCGCCGGTCGCGCGTGCCGCGTCGAGCAGCGCATCGCCGCGCAGGTAGCTCTCACGCGCGGCGGCCGGACCAATGCGGATGGCTTCGTCGGCCAGGCGCACGTGGCGCGCGTTGCGGTCGGCATCGGAATACACCGCCACGGTGGCGATGCCGAGGCGGCGGCAGGTGGCGATGACGCGACAGGCGATTTCGCCACGGTTGGCGATCAGGACTTTGGTGAACATGGCAACGGGCTTCATGGGAGCGTGCTCGGTCATGGCATGGATTACATGCGGAACACGCCGAAGCGCGTCTGCTGCGGGGCGGCGTTGAGGCTGGCCGATAGCGCCAGGGCCAGCACCCGGCGGGTGTCGGCCGGATCGATCACGCCGTCGTCCCACAGGCGCGCGCTGGCGTAGTACGGGTGGCCCTGCTGCTCGAACTGGTCGCGGATCGGCGCCTTGAACGCGTCTTCCTCCGCAGCCGGCCACTGGCCGCCCTTGGCCTCGATGCCATCGCGCTTGACCGTGGCCAGCACGCTGGCGGCCTGCTCGCCGCCCATCACGCCGATGCGTGCGTTCGGCCACATCCACAGGAAGTTCGGCGAGTACGCGCGGCCGCACATGCCGTAGTTGCCGGCGCCGAACGAACCGCCGATCACCACGGTGAACTTGGGAACCCTGGCGCAGGCCACCGCCATCACCAGCTTGGCGCCGTCCTTGGCGATGCCGCCCTGTTCGTACTTGCGGCCGACCATGAAGCCGGTGATGTTCTGCAGGAACACCAGCGGAATGTTGCGCTGGGTGCACAGCTCGATGAAGTGCGCGCCCTTCAGCGCCGACTCGGAGAACAGGATGCCGTTGTTGGCGATGATGCCGATCGGGTAGCCGTTCAGATGGGCGAAGCCGGTCACCAGCGTCGCGCCATAGCGCGGCTTGAATTCGTCGAAGCGCGAGCCATCGACCAGGCGCGCGATCACCTCGCGTACGTCGTAGGGCTTGCGCGTATCGGCCGGGATCACACCGTACAGTTCGTGTGCCGGCAGCAGCGGTTCTTCGCTGGCCTGCACCGCCATCGCCGGTTCCGGCTTGCGCCAGTTCAGCTGCGCGATGATCGCACGCACCCGTGCCAGTGCCTGCAGATCGTTGTCAGCCATGTGGTCGGCCACGCCGGATATGCGCGTGTGCACGTCGGCGCCGCCCAGTTCCTCGGCGGTCACTACTTCACCGGTGGCCGCCTTCACCAGCGGCGGGCCGCCGAGGAAGATCGTGCCCTGCTCGCGCACGATCACCGTCTCGTCGCTCATCGCCGGCACGTAGGCGCCACCAGCGGTGCAGCTGCCCATCACGCAGGCGATCTGCGGAATGCCCTGCGCCGACAGGTTGGCCTGGTTGTAGAAGATGCGGCCGAAATGGTCACGGTCGGGGAAGACTTCGTCCTGCAGCGGCAGGAACGCGCCGCCGGAATCGACCAGGTAGATGCACGGCAGGTGGTTCTGTTCGGCAATCTCCTGCGCGCGCAGGTGCTTCTTCACCGTCATCGGGTAGTAGGTGCCGCCCTTGACCGTGGCATCGTTGGCCACGATCACGCACTCCACGCCGCTCACCCGGCCGATGCCGGCCACCACGCCGGCGGCCGGCACGGCGTCTTCGTACATGCCATGCGCGGCCAGCGGCGCGATTTCGAGGAAGGCGCTACCGGGGTCGAGCAGGGTGTCGATGCGGTCACGCACCAGCAGCTTGCCGCGTGCGGTGTGCTTGGCGCGCGCGGCCTCGCTGCCACCCAGCGCGGTGCGCGCCAGGGTGGCGTGCAGATCGTCAACCACGGCCTGCATGGCCGCGCGGTTGGCTTCAAAGGTATCGCTGCCCGGTTGCAGCTGGCTGTTCAGGACGGTCATCGCGGTGGCCTTACAGGGTGCGCTGGAACAGTTCGCGGCCGATCAGCATGCGGCGGATCTCCGAGGTGCCGGCGCCGATTTCATACAGCTTGGCGTCGCGCCACAAGCGGCCGGTCGGGTATTCGTTGATGTAGCCGTTGCCGCCCAGGATCTGGATCGCCTGGCCGGTCAGCCAGGTGGCCTTCTCGGCGGCGTACAGGATGGCACCGGCGGCGTCCTGGCGGGTGGTGCGGCCCTGGTCGCAGGCGCGCGCCACGGCATAGACATAGGCGCGGCAGGCGCCCAGGCCGACGTACATGTCGGCGATCTTGGCCTGGATCAGCTGGAAGCTGCCGATCGCCTCACCGAACTGGTGGCGCTCGTGCACGTACGGCATCACCACGTCCATCGCCGCGGCCATCAGGCCCAGCGGGCCGCCGGACAGCACCACGCGCTCGTAGTCCAGGCCGGACATCAGCACGCGCACGCCACCGCCAACCTGGCCCAGCACGTTTTCTTCCGGCACTTCGCAGTCCTGGAACACCAGCTCGCAGGTGGGCGAGGAGCGCATGCCCAGCTTGTCCAGCTTCTGCGCGGTGGAGAAGCCCTTCATGCCCTTCTCGACCAGGAACGCGGTGATGCCCTTGGCGCCGGCGTCCATGTCGGTCTTGGCATAGACCACCAGCACGTCGGCATCCGGGCCGTTGGTGATCCACATCTTGTTGCCGTTGAGCACGTAGCGGTCGCCGCGCTTGTCGGCGCGCAGCTTCATCGACACTACGTCCGAACCGGCACCCGGCTCGCTCATTGCCAGCGCGCCGACCAGGCTGCCGTCGCACAGGCCGGGCAGGAAGCGCTGCTTCTGTTCTTCGTTGCCGTTCTTGCGCAGCTGGTTCACGCACAGGTTGGAGTGCGCGCCATAGGACAGGCCGATGCCGCCGGAGGCACGCGAGATTTCTTCCATCGCCACCACGTGGGCCAGGTAGCCCATGCCGGTGCCGCCGTATGCTTCTTCCACGGTGAGGCCGAGCAGGCCCTGTTCGCCCAGCTTCGGCCACAGGGCCAGCGGGAACTGGTTGCTGGCATCGGCCTCGGCGGCCAGCGGTGCGACCTCGGCGGCGGCAAAATGGGCCACGCTCTGGCGCAGCAGGTCGATGTCTTCGCCAAGGTCGAAGTTCAGGGATGGCACGTGCATTGTGGTGGCTCCACGACGGGATGGCAGGAAATGGACGCACCCGGCGGGGGAGCGGGCGGCGGTCTGCAGGACCGCTGCCCGCACGGGCGATTGGACCCAGCGTAGCGGGGTTCGGATAAGAAGTGAATACAAATTCAAAAATTGAAACCAGAATCAAAACATGGCCTACAAACGCTCTGCACTGATGGAAGAACGCCTGGCCGGGGCCCGTGAACGGATCCTGCTGGCCACCCGTGAGCTGGTCGCCACCGGCGGCTGGCGCAACGCCCCGGTGACCGCCGTGGCGACCCAGGCGGGGGTATCCACCGGCCTGATCTATCGCCATTTCCCGTCCAAGGCCGAGCTGTTCGTGGAGGTGCTCAACGCCGCGGTGGCCCACGAGGTCGCGATCATGGAGCGCATCGCCAGTGGTCCGGAGGTGGCCAGCGAGCGCCTGCGGCTGGCGATCACCGCCTTCGTTCGCCGCGCCCTGGCCGGGCCGGGGCTGGCGCATGCCTTCATCGTCGAACCGGTCGATCCGGACGTGGAGGCTGAGCGCATGCGTGGTCGTCGCGCCTTCGGCGACGTGTTCCTGCGGCTGGTGGAGGAGGGCGTGGCCGCCGGTGAGCTGCCTGCGCAGGACGCGCATGTGGCCGCCGCCTGCCTGGTCGGCGCCTTCACCGAGGCGATGGTCGGCCCGACCGCACCCAGCCGCGAAGCGCACCGCGACGAAGACGCGCTGGTGGATGCGATCTGCAGCTTCTGCCTGCGCGCAATCGGCGCCCGGTAACGTGGTAGAGCCGGCCGCTGGCCGGTTTCTGCACGATCCATCCGGCGGGATGGCGATGCCGGCCAGCGGCCGGCACTACCGGGCCGGCATGTTGCGCCGCACCAGCAGTGACGCCTGTTGTCGCACGCAAAGCGCGTTCTATACTCGGTCCATCACGCAGTCGCTCAGCCGTGGTCCAACGACTATCAGCCAGGGGTAACGAAGAGTGCGGAATTACGATCTGGAGTTCCTGAAACGCTTCTCCATGGTGATCGCGCTGCTGGCGACCATCACCCTCGGCCTCATCCTCCTTGCCGCCTACATCCACACCCGGATTCCGCCCGAGGTGTCGCCGACGGCGGCCAAGCGCACCGAACAGCGCATTTCGCCCACCGGCGCGGTCTATGCCGGCAGCACCGGCGCCGCCGCGCAGGCAGCGGCCAAGGCCGCCGCGCTGGCCAAGGCCGCCTCGCAGGTGGCCTACGGTGGCACCAAGGACGGCAAGGTCATCTTCGACAACCTGTGCACGGCCTGCCACACCACCGGCGTGGGCATGGCGCCGACGCTGGACCATTCGCACTGGGACAAGCGCATCGCGCAGGGCAAGGACACCCTCTACAAGCACGCCATCGAGGGCTACACCGGCCCGGATGGCGGCATCATGCCGCCCAAGGGTGGCAACCCGGCGCTGACCGAGGAACAGATCCACGCCACCGTGGACTGGATGCTGGGCAACCTGAAGTAGGCGCCGGGACGGCCAAACCGCGAAACGGCGGAAACGTCGGAAACGTCGGAACATGGAACCGCCGAACGGGATGGCGGAACCGCGGAACGGGGGTAGAGTCGACTGTTGGTCGACTGCTCTTCCCAACGCCACCGAAAAAGCCCGCGCTGCGCGCGATAGTCGATTAACAGTCGACTCTACCCGCCGGTCGCCCCAATCGCCGCGGTCGTTCTCCGTCTGCCACCGGCGGCTTTGCCGGCCAAGGCCAAAACCGCGCGCGTCGCTGGGGTTTCGCATTTCAAGGTTAGTCTGTGCGCCTCTTCCATGGAGTCGCCCGCCGATGCGCCGCCGTTCCCTCGCCCTTGCCCTGTCCCTGCTGCTGCCGGCCGGCGCCTTTGCCCAGGCCCAGCCGCAGGCCGCACCGGCCGCGGCGCCCTCCGCTGCGCGCAGCAGCGCCACCGTGGTGCTGACCGCCGCGCCGGCCGACTGGCGTGCACTGGATGGCCAGCGCGTGCGCATCGCCGCACCGCTGACCCTGGCCGGTACCGACGGCCTGGAGCGCTTCGGCCAGCTCACCGTGGCCTTCGATGGCCGCCTCTGGCAGCCGACCGAAGTGGCCACGCCGGGCACTGCCGGCTATGAGCAGGTGATGGCCGACAACCAGCGCCGCCGCCTGGTGCTGGAAGATGGCAGCGATGCCCGCGACCCGGCCAGCGTGGCTTACCTGCCGGGCAACCCGGTGCTGCGCACCGGCATGCAGCTGCGCGATGTGCAGGGCATCGTGCGCATGGATGCGCATGGCCATCCGCGCCTGCAGGTCGAAGGCGCGCTGAAGCTGCCGGAGCTGAAGCGCCCGGCGGTGCCGACCGTGCCGGGCAACCTGCATGTGGCGGCCTTCAACCTGGAGAACTTCTTCAACGGCGACGGCCAGGGCGGTGGCTTCCCGACCCTGCGCGGCGCACGCACGCTGGAGGAACACAAGGCGCAGATGGCCAAGCTGGTCACCACGGTCAACGCGCTGGGCGCCGATGTCGCCGCGCTGATGGAGCTGGAGAACGACGGCTACGGCCCGCAGTCGGCCATCGCCGAACTGGTCGATGCGCTCAACCGCGACCGTGGCGCGCAGGGCGACTGGCGCTTTGTCGACGCGGGCAACGGCCCCGGTGACAACCCGATCCGGGTCGGCATCATCTACCGCAGCGCGCGCCTGCAGCCGGTGGGCAAGCCGGCCACGCTGACCGGTGGCCCCTTCGTCGAGCACAGCCGCGTGCCGCTGGCGCAGGCCTTCCAGGGCAAGCAGGGCGCGCCGTTCGTGGTGGTGGCCAACCACTTCAAGTCAAAGGGCTGCCGCGACGCCGCCGGTGCCGACGCCGACCAAAACGACAACCAGGGCTGCTGGAACGCCACCCGCGTGACCTCGGCGCAGCAGCTGCACGCCTGGCTGCAGACCGACCCGACCGGTACCGGTGCAAAGGACGCGGTGCTGCTCGGCGATTTCAATGCCTACGCGATGGAAGACCCGATCCGCACCCTGCATGACCTGGGCTGGCAGGACGCGTTCAAGGTCGCCAAGATCGAGCATCCCTACAGCTACGTCTACAACGGCTATACCGGCCGCCTCGACCACGCGCTGCTGAGCCCGGGCATGGCCAAGCGCCTGCGCGGTGCCGCCGAGTGGCACAGCAACGCCGACGAGCAGGATGCCAGCGGCTACCAGGGCCGCAACGTGCAGGGCCCGTGGCGCAGCTCCGACCACGACCCGCTGTTGTTGGGTTTCGACAGATAAGGTTCGGCGGGGACCTGCTCTGGGCGGGACCTTGATCGGCACGGATCCTGCCGTTGCTTTTGATCTTCCACTCCGTCTTCAAGCGAGCCGAGCATCGCAGGTGAATCAGGGGCGAAGAGGCGCCGATGTTTGAGCGCAGCGAGTTCGGCGCCGTCCCCTGATTCACCGAGAAGCGCAGGGAACCGGTGCACAGCACCGGCTCGCGGCTGGCGGCGCGTTTCTTTTGGTTACTTTTCTTTTCGCGCGAAAAGAAAAGTGACATCCCACCGCGGGCGCGGAAATGGCCCGCCGCAACCAACGCTCACCCCCAGGCGATCAACCCGATCGCCAGCACCGCCAGCGCCAGGCCGGCGCGGTTCCACCGGGTGGTCGCCTCGCCGAAGGCGAACACGCCCACCAGCGCGCCCAGCACCACCACGCCGATGTTCATGCCGGCGAACACGGTGGCCGGGCTGTCCGGCATCGACTGGTGCGCGTGCACATAGAAGAGAATGTTGCCGCCATTGAGCAGGCCCAGCAGCGCGCCCGCGCCCAGGTTGCGCCAGGCCAGCCGGCTGCGGCCACGCGCATGCCGCCACAGCTGCAGCGCCAGCATCAGCACGAAGGCCACGCTGAAGCTGGCCAGCACCGCCGCCATCGACGGCGTGCCGGACAGCGCCACCTGCTTGAGCAGCACGTCCACCACCGCAAACCCAGCCCATACCCCCAGCAGCCAGCCCCAGCCGCCGGGCGAGGACGCGACCACCGGCCCGCGTGGGCGCAGGCTGATCGCCACCATCGCCAGCAGGCCCAGGCCGAGCCCGGCCAGCTTCCACGGCGTGGCAGTCTGGCCGAAGAACAGGAAGGCGGCGGCCAATGACAGCAGCAGCGACAGCCGCTGCGCCACGTCGCTGCGGACGATGCCGGCCACCGCCACCGCGCGGCCCAGCACCAGGAAAATCGAGGGCAGCACCACCGCCAGCGCCAGCAATGACAGCCACGGCGCGTGCGGCGCGCGCAGCGAATCCAGCGGCGGCTGCAGCACCACGGCGGTGAGCGTTGCCGCCACCAGATAGTTCCAGGTGACCATCTGCGAAACATCCAGCTGGCGGCGTCCGGCCACCTTCAACAACACCGAAACCAGCACGCTGCAGATCACGGCCAAAGACAGGTAGAGCATGGGGCGGGCACAGGGCAGGGGCGGGGGACGGTATCATGGTGCCATGCACAAGCCCTTGTTCCCCGTTGCCCCCGGCGAAACCGCCTGCCTTGAACTGGACGGCCCGGCCGGCCCGCTGGAAGTGGTCGTCGACCTGCCCAAGGCCGATGCGCCGGTGCAGCCGATCGTGGCCATCATCTGCCACCCGTTGTCCACCGAAGGCGGCACCCTGCACAACAAAGTGGTCACCATGACCGCCACCACCCTGCGCGAGCTGGGCATCGCCACGGTGCGCTTCAACTTCCGCAGCGTGGGTGGTTCGGCCGGTGAGTTCGACCATGGCGTGGGCGAGCAGGACGACCTGAAGGCCGTGGCTGCCTGGGTGCAGAGCCAGCGCCCCGACGACCGCCTGTGGCTGGCCGGTTTCAGTTTCGGTTCGTTCGTTTCGCTGAAGGCCGCTGCCGCGCTGCAGCCCGAAGCGCTGATCTCGATCGCGCCGCCGGCCGGCCGCTGGGATTTCGATGGCATCGCACCGCCGGCGCGCTGGCTGGTGATCCAGGGCGAGCAGGACGAGATCGTCGACCCGCAGGCCGTCTACCAGTGGCTGGACACGCTGGATTTCCCGCATGAGCTGGTGCGCATGCCCGAGACCAGCCATTTCTTCCACCGCAAGCTGATCGACCTGCGCGGCGCGCTGACCCACGGCGTCAAGCACTGGCTGGGCGCGGCGGCATGAGCGACGTGGAACTGACCCCGTCGCAGCGGTACGCGGAAGGGGTTGCCCGTGGCGACTGGCAGAACGACCCGGCCCAGCATGCGGCGCTGGCCGAGCTGGACCGCATCCACCTGGGCCTGCTGGACAGTGCCGAGGACGGTTGGCTGGACCGCCTGTCCTCGTTCTGGAAGAAGCCCGAGCCGGTCAAGGGCCTGTACTTCTGGGGCGGCGTCGGCCGCGGCAAGACCTTCCTGGTCGACCTGTTCTACGACGGGCTGCCGATCAAGCAGAAGTACCGGACCCACTTCCATCGCTTCATGCGCAGCGTCCACGAGCGCCTGCGCGAGCACCAGGGCCAGAGCGACCCGCTGGCGAAGATCGCCCAGGAATGGCGCAGCAACCTGCGCGTGCTGGTGCTGGACGAGTTCTTCGTCACCGACATCGGCGATGCGATGCTGCTGGCGCGGCTGCTGGAGCGCCTGTTCGCCGAGGGCGTGACCCTGGTCACCACCTCCAACACCGCAGTGGAGAACCTGTACCTCAACGGCCTGCAGCGCGAGAGCTTCCTGCCGGCCATTGGCCTGCTGCAGCGCTTCTGCGTCGAGCTGTATGCCGAAGGTACCGAGGATTACCGCATGCGCGCGCTGACCCGCTCGCCGGTATACCGCGCACCGCTGGCGGCCGACAGCGATGAGTGGCTGGCCACGCGCTGGAACGAGCTGAGCGGCGGCCAGCCGGCCAAGCCCGGCAACATCGAGATCGAGGGCCGCAAGATCCCGGTGCGTGGCCGTGGCAAGAGCATTGCCTGGTTCGATTTCGCCGCGCTGTGCGAAGGCCCGCGCGGGCCCTCGGATTACATCGAGATCGCGCACGAGTTCAACACGGTGCTGCTGGGCGGCATTCCCGCCTTCGACCGCCTGAACGAAGATGCCGCGCGCCGCTTCGTCAACCTGATCGACGAGCTGTACGACCGCCACGTCAACCTGGTCTGCACCGCCAGCACCTCGCCGATCGAGCTGTACACCGGCCAGCGCCTGCAGGGCGCGTTCGAGCGTACCGCCTCGCGCCTGATCGAAATGCAGAGCGCCGAGTACCTGGGTACCCCGCACCGGGCGTGAGGGGCCTGCGGGCGTACGTTGCCGGCCAGCGGCCGGCACGACCACCCTGGGATTCCGGTAGTGCCGGCCGCTGGCCGGCAATGATCGGGGGAAGGGTGCAACGGCGTTTCCCTGCGGCCGCTGCTCCAGCCTGGCCGACACATGCAGCCTCGGGTCGCTGCCCGGCGGGCGGTCCCGGCGTCCACCGGATTCCCACCGGCTGCCCACCACCTATCCACAGGGTTGTCCCTAGCCAGTTTCATCACTGTCATGTGAAGCTGTCATTGTTCCGTTTTCGCGGTGCGTTGTACCACCGCAATGACGCCTTTCGGGCTTGACTGCGCAGCCCGTTCCGGCAGGTCTGAAGCGTCTGATCCGGACGCCGGCGGCACGATCCTTGCGGCGCAAGGGATTGCCGAATTTCACTACATTTGGCGTTGACGGGCCCCATCACCCCCACTATCTTGTGGCCGTCGGTCGCAGCAACCCCAATTCCAGGGGGGCCCGGGTACCCATCCGCGATCGTCAACGGCAGTGGCAGGCGCAGGGTCTCATCCGCTGCGACGCCGACCTGCCATCCTGGGCCGTCATGTCCCGGGCTGCGTCACCCGATGCATCGAGCACCCACCAATCACGCCAAGAGGACACACGCCGTGACCACCGAATCCAGCGCCACCATCGAGAAGGAAAGCGAATTCCTGTTGACGTCGCCGCCGACGGCCAACGCGATGAGTGTGACCAAGCGCAATGGCACGACCGAACTGGTGGACCTGAACAAGATCGTGCGCGCGGTGCAGCGTTCCTCCGAAGGCCTGCACGCCGTCGATCCGATGCGCGTGGCCACCCGCACCATTTCCGGCCTGTACAACGGCGCCACCACCCGCGAGCTGGACGAACTGTCCATCCGCACCGCCGCCCTGCTGATCGGTGAAGAGCCCGAGTACGGCCGCCTGGCTGCGCGCCTGCTGGCCAACTACATTGCCAAGGAAGTCTCGGGCCAGGAAATCTACGCCTTCTCGCAGTCGGTCAGCCGTGGCCATGAAGTCGGCCTGATCAACGACCGCCTGCTGAACTTCGTGCAGACCAACGCGCGCAAGCTCAACGATGCCATCGACATCTCGCTGGACCTGAACTTCGATTACTTCGGCCTGCGTACCCTGTACGACCGTTACCTGCTGCGCCACCCGCACACCCGCAAGGTGATCGAGACCCCGCAGCAGTTCTTCCTGCGCATCGCCAGCGCGCTGAGCGAGGACGTGTCCGAGACCCTGGCGCTGTACAAGCGCATGGGCAACCTGGACTACCTGCCGTCCAGCCCGACCCTGTTCAATTCCGGCACCACCCACGAGCAGCTGTCCTCGTGCTTCCTGCTGGACTCGCCGCAGGACTCGCTGGAGTCGATCTACTCCAAGTACGGCGACATCGCCCAGCTGTCGAAGTTCTCCGGCGGCATCGGCGTCAGCTACACCCGCGTGCGTTCGCGTGGTTCGCTCATCAAGTCGACCAACGGCCACTCCAACGGCATCGTGCCGTGGCTGAAGACCATGGATTCGTCCGTGGCCGCAGTGAACCAGGGTGGCAAGCGCAAGGGCGCGGCCTGCGTGTACCTGGAAACCTGGCACGCCGACATCGAGGACTTCCTCGAGCTGCGTGACAACACCGGTGACGAAGCCCGCCGCGCGCACAACCTGAACCTGGCCAACTGGGTGCCGGACCTGTTCATGAAGCGCGTCGAAGCCGACCAGGAATGGTCGCTGTTCGATCCGCGCGTCGTGCCGGAGTTCACCGACCTGTTCGGCGAAGCCTTCGAGGCCGCCTACCTGCAGGCCGAAGCCCAGGGCAAGGCCAACCGCACCATCTCCGCCCGCAAGCTGTACGCCCGCATGATGCGTACGCTGGCCGAGACCGGCAACGGCTGGATGACCTTCAAGGACAAGTGCAACCGCGCCAGCAACCAGACCCTGCGTCCGGGCAACGTGATCCACCTGTCCAACCTGTGCACGGAAATCCTGGAAGTCACCTCCAACGATGAAACCGCGGTGTGCAACCTGGGTTCGATCAACCTGGGCAACCACTTCGACGAGCACAACGAGTTCGATTTCGAGAAGCTGGCCGAGACCGTGCGCCTGGCCGTGCGCCAGCTCGACCGCGTCATCGACCTGAACTTCTACCCGATCGAAACCGCCCGCCGCGCCAACCTGCGCTGGCGTCCGGTCGGCCTGGGCTGCATGGGCCTGCAGGACGTGTTCTTCCGCAAGCGCCTGCCGTTCGACAGCGCCGAAGCCCGCGCCCTGTCGAAGAAGATTGCCGAAGCGATCTACTTCCACGCGCTGGAAACCTCCTGCGAGCTGGCCCAGGAACGTGGCAAGCACCCGTCGTTCAACGACACCCGCGCCGCCAGTGGCGAACTGCAGTTCGACGCCTGGAACGTGGTGCCGGAAGACACCGCACGCTGGGACGCCCTGCGCGCCCGCATCAAGGAACACGGCCTGCGCAATTCGCTGATGATCGCGATTGCGCCGACCGCGACCATCGCCTCGATCGCCGGCTGCTACGAGTGCGTCGAGCCGCAGGTGTCCAACCTGTTCAAGCGCGAAACCCTGTCCGGTGACTTCCTGCAGGTCAACCGTTACCTGGTGAACGAGCTGAAGAAGCTGGGCCTGTGGACGCCGGAAATGCGCGATGCCATCAAGCTGGCCGAAGGTTCCATCGCCGGCGTGGCGCAGATTCCGGAAACGCTGCGCGAGGTCTACCGCACCGCGTGGGAACTGCCGATGCGTTCGCTGATCGACATGGCCGCCGAACGTGGCGCCTTCATCGACCAGTCGGCCTCGCTCAACCTGTTCATGGAAAGCCCGAACATCGGCGCGATGTCCTCCATGTACATGTACGCCTGGAAGCAGGGCATCAAGACCACCTACTACCTGCGTTCGCGCCCGGCCACCAAGATCGCCAAGACCACGGTGAGCGCTGCGGCCCCGGCCAAGGTATTCAGCCCGGACGAAGCCATCGCCTGCTCGCTGGAAAACCCGGAAGCCTGCGAGGCCTGCCAGTAACACACCGCGCGGTGGGTGCCGACCGTTGGTCGGCACTCGAACACCTCGCACCTGTAGAGCCGAGCCATGCTCGGCTGCGGAAAAACACCCACGGTAGCGCCGGGCCACGCCCGGCGGCTCACCCAGGAATTCAAGGAAACACCCATGGCCGACAAGCCCAAGCAGATGCTGCTCGATCCCGGTTTTGAACTGACCCTGCGCCCGATGCGCTACCCGCAGTTCTATGACATGTACCGGAACGCGATCAAGAACACCTGGACGGTGGAAGAGATCAACTTCCAGATCGACATCACCGACCTGCACAGCAAGATGTCGCCGGGCGAGCGCCACCTGATCCACCGCCTGGTCGCGTTCTTCGCCACCGGCGACTCGATCGTCTCCAACAACCTGGTGCTGAACCTGTACCAGCATCTCAATGCGCCGGAAGCGCGCATGTACCTGTCGCGCCAGCTGTATGAAGAAGCGCTGCACGTGCAGTTCTACCTGACCCTGCTCGACAACTACCTGCCGGATCCGGAAGAGCGCGCCAAGGCGTTCTCGGCGGTGGAGAACATCGACTCGATCAAGAAGAAGGCCGATTTCTGCTTCAAGTGGATCGACTCGATCCAGAGCCTGACCCGCATCGAGACCCGCGAACAGCGCCGCCAGTTCCTGCTCAACCAGATCTGCTTCGCCGCCTGCATCGAAGGCCTGTTCTTCTTCGCGGCCTTTGCCTACGTGTACTACTTCCGTTCGCGCGGCCTGCTGCCGGGCCTGGCCTCGGGCACCAACTGGGTGTTCCGCGACGAGAGCGCGCACATGGAGTTCGCGTTCGAGTCGGTGCGCGTGGTGCGTGAGGAAGAACCGGACCTGTTCGACGAAGAGATGAAGCAGCAGGTCTACGACATGCTGGCCGAAGCCATCGAATGCGAAGTGCAGTTCGCCGAGGACGTGCTGTCCGGCGGCGTGGCCGGCATCTCCACCCGCGACATGCGCCAGTACCTGCAGCACTGTGCCGACCAGCACTTCGCCAAGCTGGGCATGGAAAAGAAGTACAACGTGCGCAACCCGCTGCCGTTCATGGAACTGCAGGACGTGCAGGAACTGACCAACTTCTTCGAACGCCGCGTCTCGGCCTACCAGGTCGGCGTGCAGGGCGAAGTCGCCTTCGACATGAACTTCTGATCGAACCGGCCCGGCCTGTCGCAACGAAGAACCCCGGCCAATGCCGGGGTTTTTCGTTGCGCATCAGAAGGATGAGCTATTCTCGCTGGACGCCAGTGGCGGCAGTGCGTCGTACCCCTGCCGGGCCTGGAGGAAAAGGGGAAGCGACTGCAGGAATGACGCGTGGACAATCCCAGCGCCGGGTTCCCGTGCGCGTGGTCCTGCCATGGTGGCGCAACTGAATGGACCCTGGAGGTCGCAATGGAGACTGCAGTGCCTGGAACAGCAACCCGCAGGACCGTGTTTCGTGGGTGGATGGGGGGACTGTTCGCCGTCCTGGTCGCCTGTCCGCCCCTCGCCCATGGCACGAACTGCGATTCCAAGGTGACCAACGTTTCCATCGATGCCAGCGGCAAGGTGTTCGTGGCGACCACCGTCTCGCCCATCCACGCGGTCTGCAACATCGTCAGCAAAGGCGACTTCAGCATGCCGCCCGAGGTTTGCAAGGCAACCTACGCCATGCTGATGAGTGCGAAGGTCTCCGCCATACCCATCCGCCTGTACTACACCAGCGTGCCGCAATGTGGCGATATCAAGGCCTGGTCGGCACAACCAAGCTTCTACCACGCTGAACTGTTCTGATTACGGGGCCGGGCGTATCGCCTGGAGGGCACGCCGCGATCAGCGCCGCCCTTCCACCGCCATGCGCACCGCCAGTCCGGCCAGCACCGTGCCCATCAGCCAGCGCTGCACCATCTGCCAGGTCGGGCGTGCGGCCAGGAAGCCGGCGATGCTGCCGGCGGTCAGCGCGATCATGCCGTTCACGCTGACGCTGACCAGGATCTGGGTGGAGCCCAGCACGATCGACTGCATCAGCACGCTGCCTTCGCTGTCCGGGTGCAGGAACTGCGGCAGCAGCGACAGGTACATCACCGCCACTTTCGGGTTCAGCAGATTGGTCAGGAATCCCATCGTGAACAGCTTGCGCGGGCTGTCCTGCGGCAGTTCGCGCACCGCGAACGGCGAACGGCCACCGGGCTTGAGCGCCTGCCAGGCCAGGTACAGCAGGTACAGCGCGCCACCGATGCGCAGCGCGTCGTAGGCGAACGGTACCGTCATCAGCAGGGCGGTGATGCCCAATGCCGCGCACAGCATGTAGAACACGAAGCCCAGTGCCACTCCGCCCAGCGAGATCAGTCCCGCCATCGGCCCCTGGCAGATCGAGCGCGAGATGACGTAGATCATGTTCGGCCCGGGCGTGAGCACCATGGCCAGCGAAACCAGCGCAAAGGCCAGCAGGTCGGAAGTGGCGGGCATGGGAGGTCCTGGCAGTGGGCGTGGCGCAGTGTAACGCCTGCTGCAGGCGCGGCCTGCGCAGGCACCGCTGCCGGGTGACCGTTGCACGTGCATTCCGATGGCCGTCACGCCGGTCGCTTAGAATCCGCAGCACCCCACACCGAAGCTCCCCCATGACCCCGATCCCCGAGACCGTGCCGCCCATCGAAGTGCGCATGGCCGAAATCGTCTTCCCCAACCACACCAACCACCTTGGCACCCTGTTCGGTGGCCAGGCACTGGCGTGGATGGACAAGGCCGCGTTCCTGGCTGCCGCCCGCTACTCGCGCCGTACCGTGGTGACCGCGCGCAGCGACCAGGTCGACTTCAAGCTGCCGATCCGCATCGGCCAGATGGTGGAAACCATCGGCCGCATCGTCGAAGTCGGCCGCAGTTCGATGAAGGTGGAGGTGGAACTGGTCGCCGAAGACCTGCACAGCGGCGAGCGCAAGCTGTGCACCCGCGGCCACTTCGTGATGATCGCGCTGGACGAGGAAGGCCACCCGATCGCGGTGCCGCCGCTGCCGGCGGCCTGACCCGGACAACCGACCGGCGCTTGCGGGGGCGCTGCGGCGCCCCCATCTGGCAGCCATGACCCCGCCACTGACCGACTTCATCGACCGCGCCCAGCGCCTGTTCGTGCTGACCGGCGCCGGCTGCAGCACCGCCTCGGGCATTCCCGATTACCGCGATAGCGACGGCCAGTGGAAACGCACGCCACCGGTGACCTACCAGGCCTTCATGGGCGAGACGGCTACCCGCCAGCGCTACTGGGCGCGCAGCCTGCTGGGCTGGCCGCGCTTCGGCCTGGCCCGGCCCAACGGTACCCACCAGGCCCTGGCCGCACTGGAAAGCCGTGGCAAGCTGCAGGTGCTGCTGACCCAGAACGTGGACGGCCTGCACCAGCGCGCCGGCAGCCGTAACGTGATCGACCTGCATGGCCGCCTGGACCTGGTGCGCTGCATGGGCTGCGAGCGCCGCAGTGGCCGCGAGGACTTCCAGCAGCGCCTGCTGGACGCCAACCCCGGCTGGGATGCGCTGGAGGCCGGCGTCGCGCCTGATGGCGACGCCGACCTGGAGACCGATTTCTCCAGCTTCGTGGTACCCGGGTGCCCGCACTGCGGCGGGGTGTTGAAGCCGGACGTGGTATTTTTCGGCGAAAACGTGCCCCGCGAGCGGGTGGAGGCGGTGCACGAGCACCTGCAGCAGGCCGACGCCGTGCTGGTGGTGGGCTCGTCGCTGATGGTCTATTCCGGCTTCCGCTTCGTGCAGGCGGCGGCCAAAGCAGGACTGCCGGTGGCGGCGTTGAACCGTGGCCGCACCCGTGCAGACGACCTGCTGCAGTTCAAGGATGAACGCGATTGTGCTGAGGCGCTGGCGTCGGTTATCGAACCATCGGCTGGGTAGAGTCGACTGTCAGTCGACTCTACAGGCCACCCGCCGCCGCGAAACAGCGATCCATCCAGATGGTTGATCCCGGAGCCGTGCGGCGGTGCAATACGCATCCCCTACGTCGTCCATCACTGTCTTGAGCCAGCTGTTTTCGCCGATCTCGTTCGGCCCCCTGACCCTGTCCAACCGCATCGTCGTCGCGCCGATGTGCCAGTACTCCGCCGAAGACGGCCGCGCCAGCGACTGGCATGCCATGCACCTGGGCAACCTGGCGCAATCCGGCGCCGGCCTGCTGATCCTGGAAGCCACCGCGGTCGAGCCGCGTGGCCGCATCAGCTGGGCCGACCTGGGCCTTTGGGATGACGGCACCGAGGCCGCGTTGGCACAGGTACTGGCCAGCGTCCGCCGCTGGTCGCCGATGCCGCTGGGCATCCAGCTCGGCCATGCCGGTCGCAAGGCCTCGGTGAACCGCCCTTGGGACGGCGGTGGCCAGCTGCCGGCCGACGATGCGCGTGGCTGGGCCACCGTGGCGCCGTCGCCGCTGCCGTTCCACGCCGCCGATCCGGCACCGCAGGAACTGGACGAGGCCGGCATCGCCGAGGTCATCGCCGCCTTCGCCGCCAGTGCGGTGCGTGCCGAGCGCCTCGGCTTCGAGCTGATCGAGATGCATGCCGCCCACGGCTACCTGCTGCACCAGTTCCTGTCGCCGCTGAGCAACCGTCGCACTGATGGCTACGGTGGCTCATTGCCGAACCGCCTGCGCCTGCTGGTGGAAGTGTTCGACGCCGTGCGTGCGGCGGTATCGGACAAGGTCGCCGTGGGCGTGCGCATCTCCGCCAGCGACTGGGTCGATGGCGGCTGGGATCTGGTGCAGAGCGAAGCGCTGGCCCAGGTGCTGGACGCGCGCGGCTGCAATTTCCTGCATGTCTCCAGCGGTGGCCTGGACGAACGCCAGAAGATCACCGTCGGTCCGGGCTACCAGGTGCCGTTCGCGGCAGCGATCAAGGCCAAGGTGCGCATGCCGGTCATCGCCGTGGGCATGATCACCGAGCCCGAGCAGGCCGAATCGATCCTGCGCCACCGCCACGCCGATGCCGTGGCCCTGGCGCGCGGCATCCTCTACGACCCGCGCTGGCCGTGGCATGCCGCTGCCGCATTGCGCGACAGCGTGGAACCGGCGCCACAGTACCTGCGCTGCGAGCCGCGCGATGCGCGCGGCGTGTTCAAGACGCGCTGAGGCTCACACCCGCCAGGCCGGCGCGATGCCGGCCTGAAGGTGTTCGAACAGCGCGCGGATCTTGGCGGTGAAATCGCGGCGGTCGCTGACGCAGAAGTAGACCTCCATCGGTTCCGGGCGCCACGTGGTGTCGGCGTCGAACACCGCCTGCAGGCGGCCCTCGCGCAGGTACGGCTCGGCCACGAATGCGGCCAGCCGGGTGATGCCGGCACCGGCCGCCGCCAGCGTCGCCAGCGCATCGATGTCATCGCAGACCATGCTCGGTGGCAGCGTGGCGTCCACGCGCTGGCCGTCCTTCAGCAGGCCCCAGCGCAATGGCCGGCCATCGGTGGGGAAGCGGTGCAGCAACCCGCGATGACCGCCCAGTTCGGAAGGCTGTTGCGGGGTGCCGTGCGCCTTCAGGTAGGCCGGCGAGGCACAGAACACGAACGGAACACGCGCCAGCTGCCGCGCGACCACGCCGTCCTCCAGCTGCGCCCCGATGCGGATGCTGGCATCCACCGCTTCCGGCCCATGCTGCACGGCGCGGTCGGTCAGGCGCAGCTCCAGCTGCAGTTGTGGGTAGCGCTGCTGCAGTGAAGGCAACAAGGGGGCAAGCACGTGGCGACCGAAGGCGCTGCTGCTGGCGATGCGCAGCGGCCCGGCCGGTTCGATGTCACCGGCGGTGACCATCGCCTGCGCGCGCGCCAGGTCGGCTTCGATGTGGCGCACCTGCGCCAGGTACAGCGCGCCGGCCTCGCTGAGGGCCAGCTGCCGCGTACTCCGGTTCAGCAACCGTACGCCCAGATGGGCCTCCAGCCGGTTGATGTTCTGGCCGACCGCGGTGGCGCTGATGCCAAGGATGCGGGCCGCGGCGGCAATGCTGCCGGTCTCTGCGGTGCGGGTGAAGCTGCGGATCAGTTGCAACAGGTTCATGACCGACCAGCTTGCCACGGGAAGGTCCAAGTATCGCTTGGTACTGAACCAAGCAGGTCGGTTGCACCCGTGATCATCCGGCCGCTGGGCAGGGCGCTGCCCTACACTGTGGCGATGCGCCCCGATTCCATTCTTACCCTGTCATGCCCCGACCGCACCGGCATCGTCTACCGCGTGTCCGGCCTGCTGTTCGACCACGGCTGCAACATCCTCGACGCCCAGCAGTTCGGCGATGAGGAGAGTGGCCGCTTCTTCCTGCGCGTGCACTTCGACCGCGATGCCGGCCTGCCGCTGGAGACCGTGCACGCCGCCATGGCCACGCTTGCCGAAGGCTTCGGCATGGACTGGCAGCTGCACGATGGCCGACGCCGCGCGCGGCTGCTGGTGCTGGTCAGCAAACAGGGGCATTGCCTCAACGACCTGCTGTTCCGCGCCCACAGCGGCCAGCTGAAGGTGGACATCGCAGCAGTGGCGTCCAACCACGCCGACTTCGCGCCGCTGGCGGCGTCCTACCAGGTGCCGTTCCACCACCTGCCGGTGACCGCCGATACACGCGCGGTGCAGGAGCAGCAGATCATCGACCTCGTCGAGCGCGAACGCATCGACCTGGTGGTGCTGGCGCGCTACATGCAGATCCTGTCACCCACGCTGTGCCGCGCGCTGGCCGGCCGTGCCATCAACATCCACCACAGCTTCCTGCCCAGCTTCAAGGGCGCGCAGCCGTACCACCAGGCACACGCGCGTGGGGTCAAGATCATCGGCGCCACCGCGCACTATGTCACCGAGGACCTGGACGAAGGCCCGATCATCGAACAGGACGTGGCCCGCGTGGACCACGCGATGGCACCGCGTGAACTGGTGCGGCTGGGCAGCGATACCGAATCGCTGGTGCTGGCACGCGCGGTTCGCCGCCATGTGGAGCACCGCATCCTGCTCAACGGGCATCGCACGGTGGTATTCCGGTAATCGCCCATCCCGCGTCCGCCGGGCATGGCCCGGCGCTACCACGGGTGCTATCCGGTAGTACCGGCCGCTGGCCGGCAACTGCAGAGGTCCCGAGGTTGCCGGCCAGCGGCCGGCACTACCGAATCCTGATTTCATCCAATGAAAAGTCCCCGGTTCGGCCGTCCCGCGATCTATAGGGGGGCGTAGTTAGGGGGCTGGATGAATCGATTGTGTTGTTGTGGGCAGGAGCGCGCAAGCAGCATAAGCGACGTGCGCGATAGCGCGGGGCCATGCCCGGCGGTCACGCCTCAGACGATCGCGATCCCCGCCTTGCCCAGCGCCTCGCGCACCATCACGTCGTTGGCTTCGGTCACCGGCTTGGTCAGCTCCCACAGGAACTTCACCCGGAAGCCGGACTTCACCGCGTCCTGCGCGCTCCACAGCACGCAGTAGTCACGGGCCAGGCCGCATACGTGCACTTCGCGGATGCGGCGTTCATGCAGCCAGCCGGCCAGGCCGGTGGCCGGGCGCTCGCCCTCGGGGCCGTGGTTCTCGCGGAAGGCGCTGTACGAATCCACCTGTTGGCGCGTGCCCTTGCGCAGGATCAGGTCGGCCACGGTCCAGTCCACGCCCGGGTGCAGGGCGGCACCGGCGCTGCCCTGCACGCAGTGGTCCGGCCACAGGGTCTGCGGCTGCGCGTGCAGCAGGATGGTCTCGAACGGGCGTTGGCCGGGGTGCTGGCTGGCGAACGAGGCATGGTCGGCCGGGTGCCAGTCCTGTGTTGCCACCACGGTGCGGTAGCGGCGCTGCGCCAGCAGATCGGCAATGGGTGCCACCAGCGCATCGCCCTGGTCGCAGGCCAGGGCGCCACCGGGCATGAAGTCCGGCTGCAGGTCGATCACCAGCAGGGCGACATCGGCGGGCAGGGCGGTCATGGCAGTTCCGGTACAACAGAAGGGGCGACCAGCGTGGCCGCCCCATGCCTGCACGTCAATCGTCCTGCGGCGTCCCAGCGTCCTGCCCGTAGTACAACAGGCCGATCTTGATCCGCTCGCGGCCATTCTCGCGGCGATGGCGGTTGGCATCGCGCAGCGAGTACACGCAGCCGCAGTATTCCTGCTGGTAGAACTGCTCGCGCTTGCTGATCTCGATCATGCGGCTGGCACCGCCGCCCTTGCGCCAGTTGTAGTCCCAGTACTGCAGGCCTTCATAGCGCGAGGCGGCGCGGATGCCGCAGTCGTTGATCTGCGCCATGTTCTTCCAGCGCGAGATGCCCAGCGAAGAACTGATGGTGTCGTAGCCGTGCTCGTGCGCGTACAGCGCAGTGCGCTCGAAGCGCATGTCGAAGCACATCGTGCAGCGGATGCCGCGTTCGGGCTCGTTTTCCATGCCGCGTGCACGGCTGAACCAGTTGTCGGTGTCGTAGTCGCAGTCGATGAAAGGAATGCCGTGCTGCTCGGCGAAGCGGATGTTCTCCTGCTTGCGCAGCTCGTACTCCTTCACCGGGTGGATGTTGGGGTTGTAGAAGAAGATCGCGTAGTCGATCCCGGAGGCGGTGATCGCCTCCATCACTTCGCCGGAACAGGGCGCGCAGCACGAATGCAGCAGCAGGCGCTTGCCGTCGGCGGGCAGGGTCAGGGTGGGGCGTTGGAGCTCGGTCATCGTCAGGTACCGCATGGACCGCCGGCAACGGCGGTGGCCCATGCATCAGCGCGTGGGTGAACGGGTCTGGCCGGATACCGTGAACAGGACGCGCGCGGCCACATCGCCTGCACGCGCAGGACGACGACGGCCCCGGCAACCTCCCCGCGGAGATTCCAGGTCGAGTCAGGGGACGGTCGTGTCCCCCGGCCGGGGCCGGTATTCGGGCTGATGGACTCGGGCCGCAGCCCACCTACTACCTGCCGCTTCCCAGGCGCGAGCCCAGTGCTGTTGGCAGGATTCGTTTCCATTCACCGCTGCGGGGCAGCTCCGGAATGGACGCGCGAGGCGCCTTCACCGGATTCCCGTTTAAATCCCTCCCCGCGCCGCAGCGATGGGAGGGATACCTTCGGCGTGTGCAAGGTGGACCTGTTGGTGGCGCCGGTCAAGAGCGCAGGGGGCAGAGCCCGCTGCGCTGCAACGGGATCCAACCCCGGTCGGGATGCACCTTCAATGCCCCACGGCCGCCCGCGTGCGGATGTCGTCCAGCCGCTGGTCGTGCAGCAGGCGGCCGTTCTCCCACACGGTCACCATTGCGTCCTCGAAGCCGTCCGGCAGGGTGTCGTCGCCATTGGCCGGCAGTGGCACCGTATGCAGGCTGCCATCGTCCAGGCGGCGCAGCAGGCGCATGCGGCCACGCTTGCTGGCCTTGCCGGCGTCGGTGACCGGATCCTTGTAGACGTCGATCCACTCACCCTCGACCCGCGCCGCCGAGCACTTCAGCGCGAACTTCTGCGTATCGCGGTCCAGCCGCTGCAGCAGTGCACCGCCCATGCCGAAGGCCACGTTGTCGACGGCGTAGCCGTCGTCGGTGATGCGCTGCAGGATCGCGCGGATGGTGTCCGGATTGATGCCATCGCCCTGGATCACCCGCACGTGGTTGAGCACGCGATAGCCCTTGCCGTTGAGGCTGTGGCCGAAGGCTTCATCCAGCCGGCGCAGGCTTTCGGCCACCACCTCCACCGGGTCACCCGAGTCGGGACGGATGACCAGGGTGGCGCCCGACGCGATCACGTCATCGCGCAGGGTGGTGCCCCAGTGTTCGCTGATCGCGCGGTAGATGTCATAGCTGTCCGACACCACCGCCACGATCGAACCGGGCTTGCCGAACTGGCGCAGCATGTTGCGATAGGCGTCCACCTCGCGTTCGCGGCCCCAACTGGTGATGGTGCTGTGCTCGGCGGCCGGAATCGAATAGCCGGCCATCGGTGCGTGGTAGTGCGCGCGTGCCAGGCACAGCGCCGACACGGTATCGGTGCCGAGGAAGTTGACCAGGTGCGCGGCACCGCCCAACGCGGCCGATTCCAGGCTCGATACACCGCGCGCGCCGAAGTCGTGCAGCTTGAACGGCAGCTGCCCCTGCGGGTCGTCGCTGGTCTGCTGCAGGAACGCGGCGATGGTCTGCCGTGCGTGCCAGCTGATGGTGGCCACGGTGACCGGATACCACACGCGCAGCAGCAGCGTTTCCAGATACGACGGCACCCAGAACGCAGCCGGATCGGTCGACTCGATGGTCATCAGTGCCTGGTGGGTGGGCACCACGCTGCCCTCGGGAACGGCGCGGATGCGCACCGGCAGGTGGCCGCCAAGCCGGTCGACGATATCGCGCCAGCCGGCCTCGTTGAACGGTTCGCCATGGGCGGCGAATACCGCAGCAGCGTCGTCGATGTCGGCGTGGGTGACCGGTCGTGCCAGCGCGTCCTTGAGGATCGCCTGCAGGCCGAAGAACACCGTGCGATCGTGCAGGCCGCCACGTGATTCGACGTAGAAGAACGTGGCATCGGTACCCGGCGGGTACTGCAGCCAATGGCTGGCCTTGTAGCTGTCGGTGTTGAGGAGAAGATTATCGAGGTAGTGCATGACGGAAGCTCCTTCGCGTCGAGTGACACCAGCGGTCTATCCGCCAGTGGGGGGGCCGGGCCTGTCAGCCGCGGCCGAGGAAATACTCCAGGATGTGCAGGTGGTCTTCGAACAGCTGCGGGCCCATGTCCAGGGCTTCACTCACCGGTATCCAGCGCGCCTTGTCTGCGTCGTCGCCGCCGCGCACCGGCGGCAGTTCACCGGCCGGGAATTCGAAGTGGAAACCGTGGGTGATGGTGCGGCCGCGCTGGCTGCGGTCGGGGTGGTCGAAGACCTGCTGGCCCTTCAGCGAACCCTTCAGCACCGGCAGCGGAATCTTCAGCCGGGTTTCCTCGCGCAGTTCGCGCAGGCAGCTGTCGAGCAGGCTCTGTTCCTGGCCGACGAAGCCGCCGGGCAGCGCCCACAGCCCCTTGCCGGGTTCCGAGCGGCGACGCACCAGCAGCACGTGGCCTGAATGCACCACCACCGCATCGGTGGTGACGAAGGTGGGCGCGTAGGGCGCATCCTTCCAGGCGGCCTTGTACTGTTCGATGAAGCGGTACTCGGCCACCAGTTGGCCATACGCAGGCGCGCTTTTGCGGAACGCTTCGAGCATGTCGTACACCGGCGCCGGCACATTGCCACGCAGCATCAGCAGCGCGCCGTGGAAGTCGACGTCGCCGGCTTCGAACAGGTAGCGCCGCAGCTCGGTGGCCGACAGGGTGGCGGTATGCTGCACGTCCACCAGCGGCCACTGCGGGAACTCGCGCAGGTAGTAGCTGGACGCGTCCTTGTCCATGCCGATCAGGCCCACCTTCGCATCGGCGGCGGCGCCGTCGTTGCGCAGGGCTTCAGCCACCTGGCGCTGCACGTTGGCGATCCACTGCGCTTCGTTGTACAGGTGGTCACGCAGCGGGCGGATCAGCAGACGGTCGGTGTGGCCATCGAGGGCGGCCTGGATCATCACGGCGCGTTCGGCCACGGTCCAGGGATTGCGCAGGCTGCGGGGGGTATCGGCAGAGCCGACCAGGAAGATCAGCTTGCGGGCCCGGCTCAGGGCCAGGCGGGCAACGGCGGCGTGGCCGTTGTGGAAGGGCTCGAATCGCCCGATGAAGACGAGATAGTCGAATTCCATGAGAATCCCTCATGTCGTTGTGGCAGCCGCGGGTCTGTCCCTTGGCTTGCTGCAGATGCTACGCCGATGGCGGGGCGGGTCAAGCCTGCAGCCGTGCTTTCTGCTGAACGGCGCATTGCGTGCGCGGACTGCGCCGTTGTTCTCAGGCCCTGAGAAGCCCCTGCGCCATACTGGCACCCACGCGGCGGACGGCATGCTCGGGGGCAAGACAGTGGCGGACAAGTACTGCGATCTGGTCATGAAAGGCGGCATCACCAGCGGCATCGTGTACCCCAATGCGGTACTGGCGCTGGCGCGCGAGTATCGCTTCAAGAGCATCGGCGGCACTTCGGCCGGCGCCATCGCCGCCGCCGTGGCGGCTGCGGCGGCCTGCGGTGATCGTCGCCAGCAGGCCGGCGAGCACCTGCCCGGCGATGCAGGCTATGGCGGGTTGTCGGCGGTGTCGGCGCAGCTGTCGCGGCGCGGCTTCATCTACAGCCTGTTCCAGCCCGCACGCGGCGCACGCGCGGCCTATCGCCTGCTGGTGGTGCTGACCGGCAATGCCAGCCTGCCGCACAAGCTGCTGTGCCTGGCCGTTGCCGTGTTCGAGATCGCGCCGCTGGAAGTGCTGGTGTCGCTGGCGCTGCTGCTCGGCCTGGGCTGGTGGGGCGGTGGTTGGAGCGGGGTGGCGGCCACGCTGCTGCCGTCTCTGCTGTGCGCGTACGGTGCGGGTGTGGCCGGTGCCGCGCTTCGTGTGGCACGCGTGGCGCGACGCAATCTGCTGGGCCTGTGCAGCGGCCTCGGCCGCGATGCACGCACGCCGGCACTGACCGAGTGGCTGCACGAATGCCTGCAGCAGTTGTCCGGCAAGCCGCTGGATGCACCGCTCACCTTCGCCGACCTGCACGATGCGCCACGCTATGCCGGCGAGCCGGACAGCCCGCATGCGATCAGCCTGCAGATGATCACCACCTGCGTGTCGCACAACGAGCCGCGCACGCTGCCGCTGGGCGGCGCGCAGTTCTGGTTCCTGCGCGAGGAATTCGAGCAGCTGTTCCCGGCCAGCGTGGTGCAGTGGCTGGTGACGCAGGCCGGCCCGCCGCTGGAGGTGGAAGGGCGGCAGTACTACCACCTGCCGCCGGGCCCGAAGCTGCCGGTACTGGTGGCCACGCGCATGAGCCTGAGCTTCCCGCTGCTGATCAGCGCGGTGCCGCTGCATGAACCCTCACGCCGCGAACGACGCTGCGAGCCGACCGCGCCGGCGGCCGACCCCGAGCACAACGTGGCCGACAGCATGGAAGGGCTGACCAGCGCCGGGCAGGCTTGCGGCCCGGTGATCACCGCCTTCCGCATCTGCTGGTTCTCCGATGGTGGCATCAGCAGCAATTTCCCGATCCATCTGTTCGATGCCGCGTTGCCGCGCTGGCCGACCTTCGCCATCAATCTGGTCTACCCGCAGCACGCCGAAGAGGTGAACCACGGCAGCAGTGGCCGCCAGTCGCTGGAGCACGCGGTGTTCCTGCCCACCGAGAACCGACACGGCTGGCAGCGCACCTACCAGTCGATCGCCACACCGCTGGCGGCCGCCGAGCTGGGCCGCTTCCTGTTCGCGGTGGTGGCGACCATGCAGAACTGGCGCGATCTGCTGCAGGCGCGCGCGCCGGGCTACCGCGACCGCATCGTGCACGTCAGCCTGCAGGGCGACGAAGGCGGCATGAACCTGGACATGCCGCAGGAGGTGCTGACCCGCATCGCCGACAAGGGCAGCCTGGCCGGTGCGCGCTTCTGTTCGTTCTCGTTCGAGAACCACTACTGGATCCGCTGGCGCAACCTGGCCTCGGCCTACCAGCGCTACACGCTGGAAGTGGCACGCACCGATGATCCGGCGCAGCAGGTACTGGCCTACCGCGCGGCGTACGCGATGGTTGCCCGCGGGGAACCGGCACCGCCGTCGTACAAGCTGGGCTCGGAAGACAAGCGGCTGGCCGCGCAGCAGCTGTGGGGGTTGATGGTCGAGCAGGGACGTACCTGGGAAGACCTCGGCCCGGACCTTACCGACGGCGCACCGCGTCCGCTGCCGCAGATGAAGGTGACGCCGATCTACTGAGCCGGTAGTAGATCCACGCCATGCGTGGATGCATTTCGCGCAGGGCCAGAGCGTGCCGACCAACGGTCGGCACCCACCATCAGCATCACCATCAGCATCAGGTTCCAGCACCAGGAGGAAACTGTCGAAGGCGGGCTGGTGTCGGATTGCGGGGTGTCCGCGGCATGGATGCCGGGGGTCACTTCAGGGACGGGTTCACGGCGTCCCCGCAATCCGACACCACCCCGCCATCCCACGGAAAGCCCGCTGTTGCTTTTGAGGTTGCCGGCCAGCGGCCGGCACTACCGCAGGTGCAGGGCGCAGCCCTGCAGAACCCCCTACCGCCCCGGCAACTGCGCGAACGCGCGCTGCATGCAGTCCTCGCGCGGGCACACCCGGCAACCCGGCCCGATCGACACCGAGTTCCCCGGGCTCTGTACATCCAGCCCCAGCGAATACACCAGGCGTTCGGCATGCTGCAGGTCGCAGCCCAACGCCACCGCGAACGTCTTGCGTGGCTGGCCATGGCCCACCGGCCCGCTGCTGACCTGCCGCGCCAGCCAGAAATGACGGCGGCCATCGGGCATGCGCGCGGTCTGGGTGAGGATGCGCCCGGGCTGGTTGAACGCCTCGTAGACGATCCACAGCGGGCACGACCCTCCCACCTGCGAGAAGTGGAAATCGGTGGCCGAATGGCGTTTGGACACGTTGCCGGCACGGTCCACGCGGATGAAGAAGAACGGCAGCCCGGGCGCACTGCGCCGTGCCAGCGTGCTCAGCCGATGGCAGACCGCTTCGAAGCCCACGCCGAACTGGTGCGCCAGCAGCTCGATGTCGTAACTGCTGGTCTCGGCCGCACGCAGGAAACGCATGTACGGCATCACCAACGCACCGGCGAAGTAATTCGACAAGCCAATCCGCGCCTGCGCGATGCGTGCCTCATCGGTAAAGCCAGCGCGCGCCACTACCGCATCGATCTGCGGCAGGTAGCCGTGAAGGGCCAGCTCGGCCGCCATCTGGAACGCCTGCTGGCCGGGCTCCAGGTAATCGGGCAGCCACAGCCGCCGCGCATCGGCATCGTATTGCCGTTTCTCGCGCCCGGCCTGCAGTGCGGCCACTTCCACCAGCACGCCATGGCGGTCGGCCAGCAGCTGGCGCAGCCGCGGTGCCACATGCCCGGGCGACAGCCCCCATTCGGCGAACAGCTGCTCGGCCAGCTCGTCCAGTTCGGGGATGTGGTTGTGCATGCGGTTGAAGAACTCGCGCACCTGGTCACCGGCGGGCAGGGTGCTGCCGGCACCGGGCTCGCCCAGCTGGAACTCCAGCGCGGCGGCATGCTCGCGCAGCGCCAGGTGGCGGCGGTGCAGGTCCAGCAGTGCGCGGCTGACCTGCGGCAGGTTGCCGGCCAGGGCGCGCAGCTCGGTCGCGCTGACTTCGGCCAAGCCGAGGTCGCGCAGGGTCTCGCCCAGGGCTTCCTGCAGGGCAGCGGGCTCATCTTCGTCGAACAGTGAGGAAACATCGCCCAATACCTCGCCCAGCTTCTTCTGCACGGCCGGGGTGAGTGGGCGTTTGTTGCGCTCGATCTGGTTCAGGTAACTGGCCGACAGGCCCAAGGCGCGGGCCAGGTCCACCTGGCTGTAGCCGCGTTGCTCGCGCAGCCGTAGCAAGCGCAGGCCAAGCTGCCGCTGGGTGGCTGAATAATTCACAGAATTAACATGAATCGTCTGGCGTGTTGGCCAGATTAAGCGGATTCAGCCCGGAAATCGAGACGGGTGATGTGAATAATGCCAAGCATCTTTCGCACCCCGTGGGATTGTCGTCATGACTGTTGCAGCGCCCCGTATCCGCATGCTGATCGATGGCCAGTTCGTTGAATCGGCCACCTCCCACTGGCAGGACGTGATCAATCCGGCCACCCAGGACGTGCTGGCCAAAGTGCCGTTCGCCACCACCGGCGAAGTGGACGCCGCCGTCGCCGCCGCCAAGGAAGCCTTCAAGACCTGGCGCAAGACCCCGATCGGTACCCGCGCGCGCATCTTCCTGAAGTACCAGCAGCTGATCCGCGAGAACATGAGCGAGCTGGCCCACATCCTCACCGCCGAACAGGGCAAGACCCTGCCAGACGCCGAAGGCGATGTGTTCCGTGGCCTGGAAGTGGTCGAGCACGCCGCCGCCATCGGCAACCTGCAGCTGGGCGAGCTGGCCAACAACGTGGCCAATGGCGTGGACACCTACACGATCATGCAGCCGCTGGGCGTGTGCGCTGGCATCACCCCGTTCAACTTCCCGGCGATGATCCCGCTGTGGATGTTCCCTATGGCGATTGCAACGGGCAACACCTTCATCCTCAAGCCGTCCGAGCAGGACCCGATGGTCACCATGCGCCTGGTCGAGCTTGCCTTGGAAGCCGGCATTCCGAAGGGCGTGCTGAACGTCGTCCACGGCGGCGAGGAAGTGGTCAACGCGATCTGCGACCACCCGGACATCAAGGCCGTGTCGTTCGTCGGCTCCACCCGCGTCGGTACCCACGTCTACAACCGCGCCTCGCTGGCCGGCAAGCGCGTGCAGTGCATGATGGGCGCCAAGAACCACGCCGTGGTGCTGCCGGACGCCAACAAGGAACAGACCCTCAACGCGATGGTCGGTGCCGCCTTCGGTGCCGCGGGCCAGCGCTGCATGGCCGCCTCCACCCTGGTGCTGGTCGGTGAGGCGCGCAACTGGGTGCAGGACCTGGTCGAAAAGGCCAAGACGTTGAAGGTCAGCGCCGGCACCGTGTCCGGCACCGACGTCGGCCCGGTCATTTCCTGCAGCGCCCGTGAGCGCGTGGAAGGCCTGATCGCCTCGGGCGTGGAGCAGGGCGCCAAGCTGGTACTCGACGGCCGCAAGCCGCAGGTCGATGGTTTCGAGAAGGGCAACTTCGTCGGCCCGACCATCTTTGCCGGTGTCACCACCGACATGCGCATCTACCAGGAAGAAATCTTCGGGCCGGTACTGGTCATCCTCGAAGCGGAAACGTTGGAAGACGCCATCGCGATGGTCAACAGCAACCCGAACGGCAACGGCACCGCACTGTTCACCCAGTCCGGCGCGGCCGCGCGCAAGTTCCAGGAAGACATCGACGTCGGCCAGGTCGGCATCAACGTGCCGATCCCGGTGCCGGTGCCGCTGTTCTCGTTCACCGGTTCGCGCGCCTCCAAGCTGGGTGACTTGGGCCCGTACGGCAAGCAGGTGGTGCTGTTCTACACCCAGACCAAGACGGTCACCGCGCGCTGGTTCGATGACGAGACGCTGAGCCACGGCGTCAACACCACGATCAGCCTGAAGTAACGGCAGGAGCAGCCATGAGCCACTCGATGACGACGGAACTGGAAGAAGCGCAGCAGGCGTACCGCGAGGCGGCGCGCGACTTCGCACAGGCCGAACTGGCGCCGCACGCCGCGCGATGGGATGCGGAGGGCATCTTTCCGCGCGAGGCGATCGCCAAGGCCGGTGAACTGGGCTTCTGCGGCCTGTACATGGACCCGGAAGTGGGCGGCAGCGGCCTGAGCCGACTGGACGCCGCCGTCGTCATCGAGGAGCTCGCCAACGTCGATCCGTCGACCGCGGCGTACATCAGCATCCACAACATGGCCTCGTGGATGGTGTCCAAGTGGGGCCAGCCGGCCCTGCGCGATGCGTGGGGCGCCGATCTGTCCTCGGGCAGCAAGCTGGCCTCGTACTGCCTGACCGAACCGGGTGCGGGTTCCGATGCGGCGTCGCTGAAGACCACCGCCGTGCGCGATGGCGACTTCTATGTGCTGAACGGCTCCAAGGCCTTCATTTCCGGCGCCGGTGCCACCGAGCTGCTGGTGGTGATGGCGCGCACCGGTGGCCCCGGTGCCGGGGGTGTCAGCGCGATTGCGGTGCCGTCGGACCTGCCGGGCATCAGCTTCGGCCGCAAGGAAGAGAAGATGGGCTGGAACAGCCAGCCCACCCGTGGCATCACCTTCGAAAACGTCCGCGTGCCGGTCAGCCACCTTCTGGGAGAGGAAGGCGGCGGATTCAAGCTGGCGATGAAGGGTCTGGACGGCGGCCGCATCAACATCGCCGCCTGCTCGCTGGGTGCCGCGCAGGGTGCGCTGGATGCCGCACGCCGCTACATGGGCGAGCGCCGCCAGTTCGGCAAGGCGCTGGCCGAGTTCCAGGCGCTGCAGTTCAAGCTGGCCGACATGGTCACCCAGCTGGTCGCCGCCCGGCAGATGGTGCACACCGCCGCGCGCAAGCTCGATGCCGGTGCCAGCGACGCCAACGTGTGGTGCGCGATGGCCAAGCGCTTCGCCACCGATGCCGGCTTCAACGTCTGCAACGAAGCGCTGCAGATCCACGGTGGCTACGGCTACATCCGCGAATACCCGATCGAGCGCCTGCTGCGTGACTGCCGCGTGCACCAGATCCTGGAAGGCACCAACGAGATCATGCGGGTGATCGTTGCCCGTCACCTGCTCAACACCGAAGAGGAACTGCGATGAAGGATTGGCGTACCCAGGAGCACGTGGGCCTGAAGGTGGAGGTGGATGGCCACACCGCCGTGGTCACCCTGAACAACCCGCCGGCGCACACCTGGACCGTGCACAGCCTGTCGGCGCTGCGCGACCTGGTGGGCGCGCTCAACGCAGACCGCGACATCTACGCGCTGGTGATCACCGGTGACGGCGAGAAGTTCTTCTCCGCCGGTGCGGACCTCAACCAGTTCGCCTCCGGCGACAAGGCCGCTGCACGCGAGGCCGCGCGCCGCTTCGGTGAAGCCTTCGAAGCGCTGTCCGGTTTCCGTGGCGTGTCGATCGCCGCGATCAACGGCTACGCCATGGGCGGTGGCCTGGAATGCGCGCTGGCCTGCGACCTGCGCATCATCGAAGACCACGCCCAGGTCGCGCTGCCGGAGGCCACCGTCGGCCTGCTGCCGTGTGCTGGCGGCACCCAGAACCTGCCGCGCCTGGTCGGCGAGGGCTGGGCCAAGCGCATGATCCTGCTGGGCGAGCGCATCAATGCCGAGACCGCACTGCGCATTGGCCTGGCCGAAGAAAAGGTCGGCAAGGGCGAAGCCAAGGCACTGGCCCTGGAATGGGCGAAGAAGGCCGGCAAGCAGAGCCCGACCAGCATCGCCGCCTGCAAGACCCTGGTGCAGTCCACCCGCACCGGCACCCACGCCTCGGCGCTGGTGGCCGAGCGTGAAGCCTTCGTCGACCTGTTCGACACCGCCGACCAGGTCGAGGGCGTGACCGCCTTCCTGGAAAAGCGCACCGCGCAGTGGAAGAACGCATGAGCACCGACACCGTTGCCGACGACGCACCGGTGCTGTTCGAGGAGCGCGTGGCCGGCAACGGCGCGCGCATCGGCATCGCCACGCTCAACGCGCCGCGCACGCTCAATGGTTTCTCGCTGCCGATGGCGCACCTGCTGCTGAAGCAGCTGAATGCCTGGGCCGATGACGACGGCATCGCCATGGTGGTGCTGCAGGGCGCCGGTGAGAAGGCGTTCTGCGCCGGCGGCGACCTGCACAGCCTGTACAAGAGCATGGTCGCCTTCCGCGAGGCCGGCTGCAGCGACATCCGCGAGAACGACTACGCCGCCGAGTTCTTCGACGTCGAATACCGCGTCGATCATCTCATCCACACCTACGCCAAGCCGATCCTGTGCTGGGGCCATGGCATCGTGATGGGTGGCGGCATCGGCCTGATGTCCGGCGCCAGCCACCGCGTGGTCAGCGAGCGTTCCAAGCTGGCCTTCCCGGAAATCACCGTCGGCCTGTTCCCCGATGTCGGTGGCAGCTGGCTGCTGCCGCGCGTACCGGGCAAGGGCGGCTTGTTCCTGGCGCTGACCGGCGCACTGCTCAACCCGGGCGATGCCATCTACGCCGGCCTGGCCGACGTGCACGTGGCCGAAGAGCGCCGCAGTGCAGTGTTCGATGCGCTGCTGCAGGTGGCCTGGTCCAGTGATTCCGCACACAACCACGAACGCCTGACCCATCTGCTGCAGTCGCATGCCAGCGATGCCGCCACCGGCCCGCTGCTGGCCAATGCCGCGCAGGTCGAGGCGCTGTGCGAGGGCGATGACCTGCCCGCGATCATCGAGCGCATCAGCAAGCTGCAGACCGACGATGCCTGGCTGCAGGCGGCACAGAAGACCCTGGCTGCCGGCGCACCGGGTTCGGCACGCTTGGCGTACGAACTGCAGCGCCGCAGTACCGGCCAGGACCTGGCCGCGGTCTATCGCCTGGAGTACATCGTCGCCCTGCACTGCGCCGCCCACGGTGATTTCGCCGAAGGCATCCGCGCGCTGCTGATCGACAAGGACCGCAATCCGCAGTGGAACCCGGCCACCCTGGCCGAGGCCACCGGCGCGTGGGCCGACACCTTCTTCGCTTCCCCCTGGGCCGCTGCCGCGCATCCGCTGGCCGACCTGGGCACTCCCCTTGTTGAAAGGAGCCTTGCATGAGCCGCATTGCATTCATCGGGTTGGGCAACATGGGTGGCCCGATGGCCGCCAATCTGGTCAAGAACGGCCACAGCGTGCGCGTGTTCGATCTGGTCCCGGCCGCGGTGCAGGCCGCCGTTGACGCCGGTGCCAGTGCTGCGTCGTCGGCGCGCGACACCCTGGCCGATGCCGAAGTGGTGATCTCGATGTTGCCGGCCAGCCGCCACGTCGAAGGCGTGTACCTGGGCGATGACGGCATCCTTGCCGCGATTCCGGCCGGTGCGCTGGTCATCGACTGCAGTACGATCGCCCCGGCCAGCGCCCGCAAGGTCTCCGAGGCCGCTGCCGCGCGTGGCCTGCAGATGATCGACGCACCGGTGTCCGGCGGTACCGCCGGTGCCCAGGCCGGCACCCTGACCTTCATCGTCGGTGGCGAAGAGGACGCGCTGGAACGCGCGCGCCCGGTGCTGCAGGCGATGGGCAAGAACATCTTCCATGTCGGCGCCAGCGGCGCCGGCCAGGTCGCCAAGCTGTGCAACAACATGGCGCTGGGCGTGATCATGGCGGTGACCGGTGAAGCCATCGCGCTGGGCGTGGCGCACGGCCTGGACCCGAAGGTGCTGTCGCAGATGATGGCGGTCAGCACCGGCCGCAGCTGGGCCACTGAAGTGTGCAACCCGTGGCCGGGCGTGCTGGAAAACGCGCCGGCCTCGCGCGGCTACAGCGGCGGTTTCGGCAGCGATCTGATGCTGAAGGACATGGGCCTGGCGGTGGAAGCGGCGATGAGTGTCGGTGCCTCGATTCCGCTGGGCGAAGTGGCCCGCAACCTGTACTCGATGAACCACCAGGCCGGCCGCGGCAAGCTGGATTTCTCCAGCGTCGTGCAGCTCATCACGAGCGAGAAGTGACCTGGTAGTGCCGGCCGCTGGCCGGCAACCTCATGCCCCCCTGTGGGACAACGAAGGTGGGATGGGCGGATGTTCGGTTTCGACCGGCATCCGCCCATTTTTTTGCTCTTTACGTTGGTAGTGCCGGCCGCTGGCCGGCAGCACCCCATCAGGCAACGATCAGCGTCACGTCGATGTTGCCGCGGGTGGCATTCGAGTACGGGCACACGATGTGCGCCTTCTGCACCAGCTCTTCCAGCTGCTCGCGCGGCACGCCCGGAGCGCTGATGGTCAGCTCGGCTTCGATGCCGAAGCCGGTCGGGATCTGGCCGATGCCGACCTTGCCAGTGACGGTGGTGTCGGCCGGCAGCGCGACCTTGGCCTGGCCGGCCACGAACTTCAGCGCGCCCAGGAAGCAGGCCGAGTAGCCGGCGGCGAACAGCTGTTCCGGGTTGGTGCCCGGGCCACCGGCGCCGCCCAGCTCGCGCGGGGTCGACAGCTGGATGTCCAGCACGTTGTCGGAGGAGACGGAACGGCCTTCACGGCCGCCGGTGGAGGTGGCCTGGGCGGTGTACAGAACCTTTTCGATGGACATCGGGATGCTCCTGGTCGGTGGGTGGGTGGTGCGTTGGAGCGTACTTTGCCCGGTTTCCGCGTACGTTGGGTTGCAGGGCGTACGAAAAACTTGATCGATCGTCCTGGTGGCCTAGATCGTCCACTCGCGGTCGGTGGTGAACATGATGGTCAACCAGCGGTCCGGCGAGGCCTCGCCCAGCGCGTCGCCGATCTCGTCGCGCAGCTGGTCCCATTCCACCAGCGGCCGCGGCGGGTCGTTTTCCGGCACCACGAAGAACAGCTCGATCTGCTCGCCTCGCCCCACCTGCGCCACGTAGCTGCGGTGCTCGACGAAGCCATGCTTGGCCACGATCGCGCGTGCCACGGCATCCACGTGCGCCTGCAGCTCCGGCGGGGTGACCAGCAGGATGCCCGCCAGCGCCCGGCGCACGGTGCCGAGCGGGGCGATCATCACCAGCACGCAGACGAAGGCGAGGATGGCCGGGTCGATGTACGGCCCGACCCAGGCCCACGAGGTGCCCTGCACCAGCACGCCGCCGAGGAAGGCCAGCAGGTAGCAGGCTGACATGCTGGCCGCGATCACCCAGTTTTTCGCATCCAGTGCGATGAACTCCGAGCCGATGCGGCGGTTGGCGCGCAGGATGAACCAGGCCAGCGCGCCTTCGCCGACGATGGACAGCCCGGCGAAGGCGATGGCCGGGCCCAGTGCGATGTGGCGGCCCCCGGACATCAGTGCATCCACCGCATTGACCAGGGCATACAGTGCCGCACCGATCATCAGCGTGCCGCTGACCCCCAGCACGATCGGTTCCAGGTGCCAGAAGCCCATGGTGAAGCGCTGGTTGAGCCTCGACTGCAACGCGTCGGTCTGGGTGGACAGCGCGATCAGGCGTGCCACCAGCAGCGACAGCCAGGTCATGACCACGTCGATCAGGCCGTAGATGCCGTCGAAGATGATCAGCGAGGAATTGGCCAGCAGGCCGAATACCACTGCGGCGGCGGCCAGCAGCAGCGAGGCGGCGATCGACAGGCGCAGCACGCCCTGTTCGGTGGCGGGGTCGAAGAACTGCGGGCGGTGGGTGGCCATGGCCCGATTGTAGGGCGGCGGCATGCTTCGCTGCCTTCCGCTGTCCGGCATCGTCGCAGAACGTCGAGGACATCGCCGAGACGCCCAGCGAGCGTGACCGCGGATTCGTCGCCCAGGGCATGGCCAACATGGTCATCGAACTCCTCGGCCGCATGCTGGATATGCAGCGCTACGATGCCGGTGACACGCAGGTCTACCGCGTGCGTGGGCAGGTGTTCTTTGCCTCGGCCGGCCCTCTGGGTGCGGTGTTCGATTACCCGCACGTGACGCCGAAGGTACAGATTGATCTGCGCGACGCCCACCTGTGAGACCTGACCGCCTGAGGCGGCAGTGTTTCAAGAAGCAGACCGCCTATGGATGGCGGGTACTGACCACTTAGGGAAAGCTCCGGACGGACTTATCTGTCGTCAAAGCGTCGACGCGATCAAACCGGATCGGCTACACCTCGAGGCCGACTCCCTCGAAGCGTGGGCACGCTCCGAGGCGCAAGACCTCGCATTTGCGACAATCCTCGACGCACCTCAACCAATGCCCCCGTCGGCCTCAAGCCGACGAGGGGTGAGCAAGGTAATGGCACTCGCAGGCCCGTGGGCCCGCTCTCTTACGCCATCATGGCCCGCGGGCCGTGCTGCTGGGTCTGCTGGTCGATCTTCTGCTGCTCGCGCTGCTGATCGCTCACCTGCAACGCCCGCTCGCTGTTCTCCTGCACGCTCTGGCGCATCGCGTCAGCGGTCGATACCGGCGCGGTATTGCGGTTCAACGCGCTTTCGTCATGCAGCGCATTGGCCTGCACCGCGCGCGCCATCGAGCCATCCTGGTTCAGCTCAACGCGATCAACCCGGTACAGGCCGGCACGTGCAGCTTCCACGGTAAGCGCAGCGGCCAGCTTCTCGCTGTGCTCGCCGGAGGGCAGGCCACGCGCTTCCTCGGCGAACTTCACCTGCACCAGGGTCTCGGTGTACAGCCAGTTCTGCGGGCTGCGCGGGTCGGACATCGGGTACACCGTCTCGCGCGCAGGCTCGGCCGCGGCCTGCTGCTCCTGGGTGTTGCCCTGTGCCTGCGCACGCTGCTGCACTTCATTGGCCAGCGCCTGGCGGGTTTCCGCATCGGCAATGCCGGTCGCAGGCAGGCCATGCTGCTGCTGGAACGCGTTGATCGCATGGCGGCTGCCACCGCCCAGATAGCCGTCGCTGCCGATGGCCTGACCCTTGGCGTCGGTCAGCCCCAGCGCGGCCAGGTTGCCCTGGAGTTCGCGCGCGTCGCGGTCGATCGCGGCCAGCGTGGCTGGCCCGGCCTTGCCGTCCACCGGGTCCAGATTGTGTGCGCGCTGGAAGTCTTCCACCGCCTTGCGGGTGGTGGCATCGAAGCGCCGGTCCGGATTCAGCGTCTGCTGGCCGCCAGCACTGGCATAGCCCAGCGTGACCAGATTGCTCTCCAGCTTCAGCACGTCACGGCCGCTGGACCCTTCCTTCAACGTCTGCGAACCGGCCTGCTGGCGCGGTGCGCCGATCTGGTCCAGCGCCACCTTGATGTCTGCATCGTTGTGCTCACCGGCGGGCGAGTAGTCGCGGCTGCTGACCTTGGCATGGGCGCGGTCCATTGCGTCCTTGTTGTTGGCGTAGGCATTTTCGTAGCGCACGGCGATGTCGCCGGCCTTGGGCGCGTCGAAGTACTGGTAGGTCTCGCGGATCTGCCCGGCCTTCGCGCGCAGCGCCTCGTAGTCACCGCCTTCTTCCAGCACCTTCTGCAGCTTGGGCAGCTGGCTGGGCAACTGGTTGGCGGTCTTGGCGATCAGGCTGATCGCTTCGAAGCGGTTTTCCTCGGCGATGCCGCTGCCGTGTGCGTCCACCATCGCCATGCCGATCCGGGTGGCGTTGCGCACCTGCGGGTAGTCGATGTTCGCGTGGATCCACTGCTTGCCCTCGGCCGAACCGGCCCAGGCGTTGATGCTGTCGCGCGTGTTGGTATCGATGAACTGGATCGAGCTGCGCCCGCTCAGGCCATTGCCGTGGCTGAGCAGGTCGCGGCGCAGGTCGGCGTGGTCCTGGGTGAACGGCAGGTTGTGCGCCTTGGCATAGCTGCTGGCCTGATCGATCACGGCGTCGACATAGGTCGTCTCGCCCGCCTTCAGTGCGTGGCCGTCGATGGCGCCCAGCGCCCACTCGCCGCGCTGGCCGAAGTCGACCTGGATCGCGCCCAGGCTGTAACCGCTGTTCTGCGCGACTTTGTTCACTGTGCCCCAGTGCGGTTCGGTCACGCCCTGGGTGATGCCGGCGATGGCCAGATGGTAGGAGGCGGGACCCCCTTCGGTACCACGGCCGACGGCGAAATACACGGCGCCGGAGGTGGCATCGAGATCATGGGTATCGATGTTGGTTGGCATGTCTTACATCCTTGTGCAGTCAGAGGGTTTGCCCCTCAAGGGTCAGTCCAGCAGCTGCAGATACTTCTGCAGCTGGTCGGCACGCGCGCTCAGGCGCATCACATCGTTCAGCTCGCCCTGCAGGTTGCCGGGCTGCGAATCGTCGTACAGCGCGGTATCCAGTTCGCCATCGCGGCTGCGCGACTGCAGCCACGCGCGCTGGGCATTCACCAGCTTGGTCTTCTTTGCGCCAGTCAGCTTTGCCTGCAGCTGGCGGTAGGCCTGGTTCAGGCGCTGATCCTGGCGTGCGCTTTCCGAGGTCAGGCAGGCGGCCTGCTCGATCGCACCCTGTGCCTTGTCACGGCAGGTGGTGAAGGCCGGGCTCAGCCCGGTGGCCGCCGGTGCTGCGGTTGCCGTGCCGATGGCCAGTACGGCGACCGCCAGCGCGGTGGCGAGGGTCCTGCTCAAACGCTTGTGCTGCATCATCTGCTCCACACGTCCAATCCATTGCGAGCGACGGACTATAACGGCGTCAATATTTCGTCGTCGTCAACGAATCGCGACAACTGTGACCGGTTGCCCGTCATTGTGGGGTGGCGCCGCCCGGCCTGCGGACGGCCCTCGGGCCCGGGCGCCCCAGCGCTATCCGGGCGCCAGCCGCCGCCATTCAGCCGAGCGGTGTAAACTATTGATCTCACTGGCAATGCCAGTCTCCACGATCAACACCCCGATGACGTCCGCCACCGCCCGTTACGCTGATTCCCTGCGCCTGTCCGTTGCCCCGATGATGGACTGGACCGACCGCCATTGCCGCGTGTTCCATCGCGTGCTGGCGCCGGGTGCACGCCTGTACACGGAGATGGTGCACGCCAACGCGGTCATCCACGGCGACCGCGAGCGCCTGCTCGGCTTCGACCGCAGCGAACAGCCGCTGGCGCTGCAGCTGGGCGGCAGCGATCCGGCCCTGCTGGCGCAGGCTGCACGCATTGCCGCCGAGTGGGGATACGACGAGGTCAACCTCAACTGCGGCTGCCCATCCGACCGCGTGCAGGCCGGGCGTTTCGGCGCCTGCCTGATGCGCGAGCCGGTGCTGGTGGCCGAGTGCGTGGCGGCCATGGTCGATGCGGCCGACATCCCGGTAACGGTAAAGTGCCGCCTGGGCGTGGACGAGGACAACGACTACGACGTGTTTGCCAGCTTCGTCGACCGCCAGGTCGCCGCTGGTGCGGCGATGGTGGTGGTGCATGCCCGCAACGCGTGGCTGAAGGGCCTGTCGCCGAAGGAGAACCGCGAGGTTCCGCCGCTGAAGTACGACTGGGCCTACCGCCTGAAGCAGGAACGCCCAGCACTGCCGGTGGTGATCAACGGTGGCCTGGCCAGCATCGAGGCGGTACAGGCGCAGGCCGCGCACGTCGATGGCGTGATGCTGGGCCGGGCGGCCTATCACGACCCCTATCTGCTGCATCAGCTGGAGGCGCTGCACACCGGCGCCCCGCTACAGGCACGTGGTGACCTGCTGCGCGCGATGCGCCCCTACATCGAGGCGCGGCTGGGCGAAGGCCTGGCGCTGAAGCACATCACCCGCCACCTGCTCGGCCTGTTCCATGGCCAGCCCGGTGGTCGCGCCTTCCGCCAGGTGCTGAGCGAGGGCGCACACCGCCCGGGCGCCGGCTGGAGCCTGATCGAACAGGCCTTGGCGGTCACCGAACGCGAAGCTGATCGCGCCGCGGCGTGACGTCGGTCACGGTCCTGACTTGACAAGGGGCGGCGATTCGTCCCGAATGTTCACCTAGATGAACGACGCGAGCGCAGGGCCGGAAAAGTTCAGACCGGATTCACTGCCCCAAACCAAGAATTTGCAAAGGATTTGTAAAGCGCCGGGTCCCGAACCCGGCTCCCGGATTTACGACTTTTGAACGAATCGCCGTGCTCGGCTAGGATCGCATCGATGTCTTCCGCTCCCTTCCATCGCCGCATTGCCCTGGCCACCTGCGTGGTGCTGGCGGCTGCGCCGCTGTCTTCGGCGCTGGCGCAACAGCCGCCGCGCGGCGATCAGGGGCGCGCGGAGATGATGGAGCGGGGCGAGCGCGGTGGCCGTGGCGACGAGCGCTCGCTGTCCGATGCCGTGCGCCGCGTGCAGCGCACCACCGGCGGCCACATCCTCGGCGCCGAGCGCGTGCCGTTCGATGGGCGTGACATCAACCGGGTGAAGTACATGGACGACCGGGGCCGGGTCCGCTACATGGACGACCCCGCACCGTCGCGTTCACAGCCGCGCACGCCGCGGTCGGATATGTCATCACTACGCGGCGATAACCCCTGAACAGGGATAGTTGTCGCTATCAACCCGTACCCCACAGGCCTCCGGGCCACACCCAGGACACTAGGGAGAGTTCATGCGTATCCTTCTGGTCGAAGACGAAGCCCCGCTGCGTGAGACCCTGGCAGCCCGGCTCAAGCGCGAAGGCTTTGCCGTCGATGCTGCGCAGGACGGCGAGGAAGGCCTCTACATGGGGCGCGAAGTTCCGTTCGATGTCGGCATCATCGACCTCGGCCTGCCCAAGATGTCGGGCATGGAGCTGATCAAGGCCCTGCGTGACGAAGGCAAGAAGTTCCCGGTGCTGATCCTGACCGCGCGTTCGAGCTGGCAGGACAAGGTCGAAGGCCTGAAGCAGGGCGCCGACGACTACCTGGTCAAGCCGTTCCACGTTGAAGAGCTGCTGGCCCGCGTCAACGCGCTGCTGCGCCGCGCCGCCGGCTGGAGCAAGCCGACCCTGGAATGCGGCCCGGTCGCCCTGGACCTGGCTGCGCAGACCGTCAGCGTGGCCGGCAGCAATGTCGACCTGACCAGCTACGAATACAAGGTGCTGGAGTACCTGATGATGCACGCCGGTGAACTGGTCTCCAAGGCCGACCTCACCGAGCACATCTACCAGCAGGACTTCGACCGCGACTCGAACGTGCTGGAAGTGTTCATCGGCCGCCTGCGCAAGAAGCTGGACCCGGATGGCGAACTGAAGCCGATCGAGACCGTGCGCGGCCGCGGCTACCGTTTCGCGATTCCGCGCAACGAGGGCTGAGCCGGCTCAGCCTGGCGAGACCATGATGTCCGGCCGTCTGTGGTTCTTCCGACGCTGGCGGCCGCGCTCCCTGCAGGCGCGCCAGATGCTTGCCGCGTCCGTGGGCCTGGTCGCGTTCCTGGCCCTGGCCGGTTACGCACTCGACGCCGCCTTCGCCGATACGGCGAAGGCGAACCTGCGTGAGCGCCTGAAGAACTACGCCACCGCGTACGCGGCCGGCATCGACTTCACCCGCGACCGCTCGCTGTACATCCGCGAGCAGCCGCCGGATTCGCGCTTCGACGTGCCGGGCAGTGGCCTGTACCTGCAGGTGGTGATGCCGCACGGCAAGGGCAATTCGATGTCCGCCGAAGGCCCGATGCTGCCCACCGTCGGCGGCGGCCTGCTGGCGCCACGCCAGGAAGTGTTCGAAGGCCCGCTGCCGATGATCCAGATCGACGGCAGCCAGGGCTCGGTGTACCGCTATGGCCTGGGCCTGGTGTGGGACGCCGACGCCGACCCGGCCACCGAATTCCCGTACACCATCTATGTGATGGAAGACTCGCGCGCGTTGGGCGCGCAGCTGCGCGTGTTCCGTGGCCGTGTCTGGTTCTACCTGGGCGGCATCGGCCTGATCCTGCTGCTGCTGCAGACCGTCATCCTGCAGTGGAGCCTGCGTCCGCTGCGTCGGGTGATCACCGAGCTGACCAAGGTGCAGCGCGGCGAGACCGAGCGCATGAGCGAGCGCCACCCGCGCGAGCTGGAACCGCTGACCGACAGCATCAACGCCTTCATCGAAAGCGAGCGCGAGAACCTCGAGCGCCAGCGCAACACCCTGGCCGACCTGGCACACAGCCTGAAGACGCCCATTGCGGTGCTGCGCACGCAGATGGACAGCGGCGCGGGCGATGGCGCGCTGCGAGAAGAGCTGGACGTGCAGCTGCAGCGCATGAACAACTTGGTTTCGTACCAGCTGGCACGTGCTGCGTCGTCGGGCCACAAGCTGTTCTCCGCGCCGCTTCCGATCGAGTCCAACGCCGAGGAAATCGTGCGTGGCCTGGAGAAGGTCTACGCCTCCAAGGGCGTGCTGTGCGAGTTCGACATCGATCCGGCCGCGCGCTTCCACGGCGAACCGGGCGACCTGCAGGAACTGCTCGGCAACCTGCTGGAAAACGCCTTCAAGTGGGCCAACCGCCGCGTGCTGCTGACCGCGCAGCCGCTGCCGGCACCGAACGCGCGCCGCGCAGGCCTGCTGCTGGCGGTGGACGACGATGGCCCGGGTATCGCCCCGGACGACATCGGCAAGGTGCTGCAGCGTGGCGTGCGTGGCGACGAGCGCGTGCAGGGCCACGGCATCGGTCTGTCGATCGTGCAGGACCTGATCAAGGATTACCGCGGCGAACTGGCCGTCGGCCGTTCCAGCGAACTGGGCGGCGCCCGTTTCGAAGTGCGTTTGCCGCCAGGGCCGTAAACCTTCGCAATCGGTAGTGCCGGCCGCTGGCCGGCACCCTCATGATCTAGTGCCGGCCGCTGGCCGGCATCCTCATGATCTTCGGTGGCATTGCCAGGTTGCCGGCCAGCGGCCGGCACTACCGTGTTTCGATCTTCGGCGGCGCGCCGTAGCACCGCCGCAGCCGCGCGTTCCCGTCCGCCGGGCATCGCCTGACGCAACAGCGCGTGGTATTCCGGTAGTGCCGGCCGCTGGCCGTCACCCTCATGATCTTCGGTGGCATTGCCAGGTCGCCGGCCAGCGGCCGGCACTACCGTGTTTCGATCTTCGGCGGCTCGCCGTAGAACCGCCGCAGCCGCGCGTTCCCGTCCGCCGGGCATCGCCTGACGTAATAACGCGTGCGTAATCCGGTAGTGCCGGCCGCTGGCCGGCACCCTCATGATCTTCGGTGGCATTGCCAGGTTGCCGGCCAGCGGCCGGCACTACCGTGTTTTGATCCTTGGCGGCTCGCCATAGAACCGCTGCAGCTGCGCGGCGACCTCCGGCAACGCCTGCTGCAGCAGATCCGGTGCCGAGAAGTGATACTCGCTGGCCACCGCGAAGAACTCTTCCGGCGCCTCGGCCGCGTACGGGTCGATCAACGTCTCCTCGCCGGCATCCACCTGCGCGCAGAAGGCGTCGTAGGAACGCTGGAAGGTGGCTGCCCACTCGCGCTGCCACTCGCGCGGCAGTGGCGGCGTGCCGTCCATCGCGCCATCCAGCGCATCCAGCTTGTGCACCATCTCGTGCACCGCCACGCAGTAGCCCTCGTGCGGCGTCGCCAGGTCGGCCTGCACATCGGCCCACGACAGGATCAACGGACCGCTGTCCCACGACTCGCCAATCAGTTCGTCATCCCACTCATGCAGTACGCCGGCCGCATCCATGTGGCTGCGATGTACGCGGAATGCATCGGGGTAGACGATCAGCTGCGACCAGCCTTCCAGACCCACCTCGCCGAACTCCAGCAGCGGCAGGCAGCACAGTGCCGCCAGCAGCACGCCATCGCCGGCCTCCAGCTGCAGCTCGCCGATCGGGGTAATGGTCTTCTCGTGCAGGAAGCGCGTGGCCAGCAGGCGCAATCGCGCGCGGCGATCGTCGTCCAGACCGTGCATCCAAGCCGCACGGCGGCAGGCCTCATCCCACAGTACATCGTCGATCGGCCGCGGCGCAGGCCGCAGCCACTGCAGCAACGACTTGATCAGCGGAACATTCCCGGCAGGTAGCTGTGCCACTTCGGTGCGCGGATGCGCTGCAGCACGTCGTCATCGCTGCCACCGCCGCCCGTGCTGGTGCTGGCTGCCGGGCGGACCGGTGCCGGCTTGGTGGTGGCGGCCGAAGCGGTCGCGGTCGGTGCACGCTGCGAAGCGGCATCGCCGTTGGAGGACACGCAGGCGCCGCGGCTGTCGTCCAGCGCTGCCGTCGCAGACGCCGCGAAGGGCATCGTCAGCAGGATCAGGCAATGGGCATAACGGCGCATTGACGACATCCACGTTAAGGGAAGGTGAGTTCCCGATTCTAGCCCGAACCCGGCGCCCCGTTGGAAGCCCCCGCGGAACCCAGCGTGGCGGGCGCCGCTGGCGGCTTTCCCGCATAATTCCTTCCTGACTTCGTGGAAGCTGCCGTGGACGACCGCCAATTGCTGGCCAAACTCGCTGCCGGTCGCCTCTCCGGCGACGCCCTGGCCCGTGAGCTGGGCCAGACCCGGGCGGCCATTTGGAAGCGTATTCAAGGACTTAGAGCCGCCGGTGTAGACATCGAGGGGCGTGCAGGTGAGGGCTATGGCCTGACCCGCCCGGTCGACCTGCTGGACCCGGCCGCGATCCGCGCCGGCCTGCCCGGCGACGCCCAGGCGCTGCTGCACGACCTCCAGGTGGCCTGGACGGTGGACTCGACCAATGCCGAATTGCTGCGGTGCAGCGCGCCCCAGCGCGGGGTGAGCGTGCTGCTGGCCGAACGCCAGACCGGTGGCCGCGGCCGTCGTGGCCGTACGTGGGCGTCGCCGCTGGCCGCGCATATCTACCTGTCGGTGCTGCGGCTGTTCTCCGGTGGCCTCGGTCGCCTGGCCGGGCTGAGCCTGGTGGCCGGCATCGCCGTGGCCGAAGCGCTGCACGACCTGGGCTACACCCAGGCGCAGCTGAAGTGGCCGAATGACCTGATCGTCGATGGCAAGCGCAAGCTGGTCGGCCTGCTCGCAGAAGGCGGTGGCGAATACGCCGGCCCGGCGCGCGCGGTGATCGGCATCGGCATCAACACGCACATGCCGCCGTCCTTCGCCGAGCAGATCACCCAGCCGTGGGTGGACCTGGACACGCTGGCCGGCAAGCCGGTGGACCGCAACGTGGTGGTTGCTGCCGTGCTGGCGCGCCTGCTGCCGGCACTGGAAGAATTCGATCGCGAAGGCCTCGCTCCCTTCCTGCCGCGCTACGCCGCGTTCGACATGCTGGCCGGTCGAGAAGTACGGGTGGAACTGGAAGGGCAGTGGCAGCATGGCACCGCGCTTGGCCTGGCCGATGACGGGGCACTGCGCGTGCGCATCGATGGCCGTGAGCGCCTGCTGCACGCCGGCGAAGTCAGCGTGAGGGCGGCATGAGCGATTGGTTGTTCGACCTCGGCAACTCGCGCTTCAAGTTCGCGCCGTTGCAGGGTGACCGTGCCGGTGACGTGCAGGCCTGGGCGCATGGCGCCGAAGGCATGGCCGGACAGCCGCCGCACAGCCTGCCCAGCGGTACCACCGCGTTCGTGGCCAGCGTGGCCGCACCGTCGCTGACCAGCGCCATGCTGGACCAGCTGCAACGTCGCTTCGAGCACGTGCACGTGGTGCGTACCAGCGCCGAATGCGCCGGTGTGCGCATTGCCTATGCCAAGCCCGAAAAATTCGGTGTGGACCGCTTCCTGGCCCTGCTGGCCGCGGCCAAGGCGCAGCGCCCGGTGCTGGTGGTCGGGGTGGGCACCGCACTGACGATTGATCTGCTTGACGCCGACGGCCAACACCACGGTGGCCGCATTTCCGCATCGCCCACCACCATGCGCGAAGCACTGCATGCCCGCGCGGTGCAGCTGCCGGCTACCGGCGGTGACTACAGCGAATTCGCCAACGACACCGCCGACGCGCTGGCCTCCGGCTGCGATGGTGCGGCCGTGGCACTGATCGAACGCAGCGCACAGCAGGCGCACACGCTGCTGGGCGTGGCACCGTCGCTGCTGGTGCACGGTGGCGGCGCACCGGCGCTGATGCCGTTGCTGCCCGGCGCGGATTACCATCCCTCGCTGGTGCTGGATGGCCTCGCCCGCTGGGCGGTGCACCAGCCCGCAGGCTAGTATCCGCGCATGCTGACCCGTGCCCTGATCGTCGTACTGGCCATCCTCAATCTTGGCGTCGCCTGCTGGTGGCTGCTGCGCGATGCGCCGCAGAAGCCTGCGCCGCCGCCGCAACCGGCCGGCGTGGCCGAGCTGCGCTGGGTGCCCGGTGGCGTGGATGCCGCTGCGGCCGCCGAAGCCACAGCCGCCGCGCCGACCGCGCCGTTGATGGAGCGCGAACCGGCGGACAATACGGCCGTGGCTGTAACGCCGGCGCCCGCCGCCCCGGCCAAGCCGGAGATTGCCAAGCCGCAGGCGGCTGAGGCTACGCCGGTTGCTGCCGCTGCCAAGCCGGCAACACCGCCTGCACCGACCCCGACCCCGGCGCCGGCGCCGGAAAAGCCCGTAACCCCGCCCGTGGCTGCCGAACCGCCGCGCTGCGTCGCGCTGGGCCCGTTCGCCGACCGCGCCACCGCGAGCAGCGCGCAGGGCAAGGCCGGCACGCTGCTCAGCCAGGTGCGCCTGCGCGAACAGCCCGCTGCCAGCGGCAGCGCCCGTTACCGGGTGATGCTGCCGGCCGCCGCCAACCGCGAAGAAGCCCAGGCCACCGTGAAACGCATCGTCGCCGCTGGCCTGAGCGACTACTACATCATCAGCCAAGGCGAGGAGGCCAACGCCGTGGCGCTGGGCCAGTACCGCAACCGCGAAGGCGCCGAGCGGCGCATGGCGGCGGTGCAGGCCGCCGGCTTCCAGCCGCGCCTTGTCGCCAGCGGCGACGCCGGCCAGTGGTGGCTGGAAGGGCAGCTGGCGGCAGGCACGCAGCCGGCCCAGGCCCAGCAGCGCAGCGGGGCGGCACAGAGCCGGTCGCTGGAATGCACGCGGTTGCGCTAGAATCCCCGGACCGCGGCGCTGCCGCCGGTGCATCCCCCATGCCGCTTTAGCTCAGTTGGTAGAGCAACTGTCTTGTAAACAGTAGGTCATCCGTTCGATTCGGATAAGCGGCACCACCACACTCCAGTTGTGCAGCTCGACACGGCGGCGCAGTAATCGGTCGAGCACTGCTCCCTGCTGCGTCTCTCCCCTTCTTTTCCTGCCTTGCTGTTATCTCATCTTGCACCTGACGAGGCGCGTCCCACCTGTCTGTGCGCGTCCTTCGTGGTTGATACGCGTTTCTCGTAGTTGAAAATGTGTAGTCAGTAGGCTACATTTTTCCATGAAGATCCAGCGTACCCGTCAGTTCGCGACATGGATTGACGCTCTCAAGGACGTAACTGCGCGCGCTCGCATCCTGGCCCGCATCGGTCGGCTCACCGAAGGCCATCCGGGCGATCACCGCTATCTGGGGGACGGTATTTCCGAACTGCGTGTCGATGCAGGGCCGGGCTACTGCCTGTACTACACCCAGCGCGGCAGGCAGTTGCTGATTCTTTTGGTCGGAGGTGACAAAAGCTCACAGCAACGCGATATCGAAAAGGCCAGGGAGATTGCACGTGCCCTGTGAGCGTCGAACCGGCTGTAGTCGAAACGAATCAATACCCAAGTACTGGAGCTGTTCCATCATGGCCACTAAGAAAAAAGTCGAACTCAAAGCATTTGATGTGGCCGAACACCTTCGGACACCCGAAGAAATGGCCGCCTATCTCGACGCCTGCATCGAGGAAAGCGACGGCGATTCCGCATTCATCGCTAAGGCGCTTGGCGACATCGCGCGCGCTCAGGGTATGAGCAAGGTTGCGCGCGCGGCGGGCCTGTCGCGCGAGAGCCTTTACCGCGCACTGTCCGGCGAACGCAGCCCCGATTTCGCCACCATCCTGAAGGTGACCCGTGCCTTGGGTGTGCGCCTGCATGCCAGTGCCGTGTGAGGCGTCAAGGCACTGCGCTCCACTTCCGCCGCTCCAAGAAGTCCGGTGCGATCAGTCTTAATCAAACCGAATGATGCGGATCAACCCTCTTGTCGACGATCCGTCTCCGAAGGCGGCCACCGTGCCACAGGGGAATACCTCTTTCGCACCGTCATGGTTGACGAATGAGATCGTGCAATTCGTCCGCGTTCCAGGACGGATCCGGGTGATGGCTCTGTCATTCAAGACGAAGCTGTACCACATGAGTTCAGGACTCATGGAAGGCGCCATGGGGCGTGCGGTGGACGCGATCATCTCGGCAACAGCGCCGCCACGCGAATCCTCTTCGTCCAGCCGCAGCTCAACGAGGACAGGTTTGGGTAGGGTGTGCTCATTCCAGCAGCGGGTCTGCCTGAATCGTTAGCTGGGTTGCGGCGTGTTGAACCTATGCGTTGGGGATCTCAACGTTCCGCATTATTGAGTCCCACCCATCTGCAACGCCACATACTCCGCCAGCCCCCGGCAGGCCAGCATCAGACCCTCGCGCGTGCCATCGCCGATGTCGTCCTTCTCTTCCCCATCCACGCGCACGCGCTCTGCGGCGTGGTACAGCTCCAGCAGCGATACCAGGCCCACTGCGGCGCGGTCCCTGCGTGCGGTAGCCACGGCGTCGCCAGGTGTGCCTGCCGGTCCCTGCCACGGCTGTCCATCGGCGGCGTCACCGGCCTGGATGCGTTGCAGGCAGCCGGGCAGGTTGATGGGCGCGGGCGCCTCGTTGGCGGCAGCGAAAGCGGCTTCCAACGGCTGCGCCAGTTCGGGCGGCAGGCGCAGCGCAGCCTCGCCCAGGGTGGCGGTCAGGTACGGGTGATCGGTCTTGGGCATGCGGGCGTCCTCGTCGGAAACAGAGGTGCCACCCGAAGAGGGTGGCGGGCGATGCGTGGCTTCCAAGACCGGGTCAACGAATCGGCGGGCACGAGGCCCCCACGCACCGCCCGCCGTCGATCGGCTAACGGATTGCCAGCCGGCGCCGCCCCTGAAAGGACGACGCCGGCTGGCAAGCGTATACATCGTTGACAACGCGGGCTTGGAAGTCCCGACCACCTTTGCAGGTGGCGATTCATCATGCGCACGCGAAATCCCCGCCTGCCAGTCGTTTGTTTCGATGGCATCGGGTGATCTGAAAGGAAAAATGAATTATCGCGTTTGGCCCGTTTCGAGCATCGCAATGCCAGAAGCGACATATCGCGCAGCGCCCTAATCATCGGCCATCCGGGCCGCTCCACTGTTGCCGCACGGCTTACAGTAGCGTGCGACGTAAAGCTGGCTTAACAGCCTCGGCAAGGCACCAAGGCAACGATACCAGACCCAAAAGTGCCAACGCGCGCCCCGGATCTTGATATTCCTCACGGACAGCCCGCAGCGCCCCACCGCATACTGCCGCTACACGCCCGCCCTTGGCCCCTTCGGGATAAGCACATGCGTCGCCATGCCCTGTCGCTCATCGTCGCACTGTTGTCCACCGCCTTCGTGGCCCCGGCCATGGCTGCTGTGCCGTTCTTCAACGCCAGCTGCCCGGGCGGCATCGATGTTCACGCCGACGATGGTGGACCCGTCTACGTGCAGGGCCGCGAGGCCACGCTGAAACGTTTCAACGACCGCTATTTCGAAGCACGCGATGCCAACAGTGGCATCACGCTGTCGATCAGCCGCAACGATGACGGCGCGCCGCAGGTCAGCTACACCGGCCGTGGCGGCGCCAATGGCATCTGCCAGGTCAGCGCCAGGGGCACGTCCGCGCTTACCGCAAACAGCGCACGCGCTCGCGACGCTGCCTCCGGAGATGCCGCACTACCGCGCGAAGTCACCTGCGAATCCACCGGCCAGCAGCAGGTCTCTTGCGATCTGAACACCCGTGGCAACGTGGAAATCGTGCGCCAGCTCAGCCGTACCCGCTGCGAGGAGGGCAAGAACTGGGGCCTGTCGCGGCACTCGGTATGGGTCAATGGCGGCTGCCGCGCGGTGTTCCGCAATGTGTCCTCGGTGACTACCCCCGCGCCGGCAGGCGATACCGCGTTGGGCGCCTGCAACATGCGCAAGGGCGCGCAGGGCGCGCTGGTGACCCAGATGCCGGTGGGCAGCGATTACCAGGAACTGATCATCGATTATCCCGATGGCCGCTTCCTGTGCATGATGCGCAACAACGGCCAGGTGCAGAGCGTGACGCCGGTGCGCCGCAGCGGACGCTGAGCGCGCAGCGGGTTGGGGCAGGCTTCAGCCGCAGGACCTATACAGCAACACCCACGCCAGGATCAGGGTGAACATACCAACGAAGGTCAGGCCGAACCATAGCGCCGCCAGCTTCACGTTGCCAATCAATGCCGTCGCCACACGGGGCAGCTCGCTTTTCAGAATCGGGTGTTCGGCGTGTGCTTTGCGCAGACGCTGCCAACCCAACCCGAGGAATACCAGGGTCGAGAACGGCACCAGCAGCAGCGTCGCCTGCATCAACCAGCCGTTCTGCGACGCATCGATCGAGCTGCTGAAAAAACCGCAAGAGCGGCGATGGGTAGCGCCCCGATGAAAAAGCGCGGCCAGGCCGTATTGATGAAGGGCGACATCGCAATCTTCCATGAAGCGGGGGCAGGTCCGCGCGGCATCATGCCATGTGATTGCCCTGCTGCACCGCCGCGAGTGGTGTCACACAGCTCTGGCTAGACTGTGCTTCTTTTTCCCCCGCAGGAGGCACCCATGGCCCATCCCATTTCCGTATCGTTGATTGGCGTTCCCACCGACGTGGGTGCCGGCCATCGCGGTGCACGGCTTGGCCCGGAAGCGCTGCGCGTGGCCGGCCTGCCGGAGGCGCTGGAAGCGCGCGGCGTGGACGTGCGCGACGTGGGCAACCTGGATGGCCCGCGCAACCCGTGGACTGCGCCGGTGGAAGGCTACCGCCACCTGGGCGAAGTGGTGGCGTGGAACCATGCACTGATGGAAGCCAGCTATGCCGAACTTCAGGCCGGGCGCATGCCGATCATGCTCGGCGGCGACCATTGCCTGGGCATCGGTTCGATCACCGCCGTCGCGCGCTGGTGCCGCGAGCAGGGCAAGACCCTGCGCGTGCTGTGGCTGGATGCGCATTCGGACTTCAACACCAGCGATGTCACTCCGTCGGGCAACATCCACGGCATGCCGGTGGCCTGCCTGTGCGGCCTGGGCCCGGATGCACTGACCCAGCTCGGTGGTACCGCACCGGCGATCACCCCGGCGCAGATGCACCAGATCGGCATCCGTTCGGTGGACCCGGAAGAGAAGCGCCTGATCAAGACCCACAAGGTGGATGTCTATGACATGCGCTACATCGACGAGAACGGCATGAAGCGCGCGGTTGAAGCAGCACTGGCGGGCATCGACGAGAACACCCACCTGCATGTCAGCTTCGATGTGGATTTCCTCGACCCGAGCATCGCACCGGGCGTCGGCACCACCGTGCCGGGCGGGGTGAACTACCGCGAGGCGCAGCTGGTGATGGAGATGATTGCCGACACCGGGCGCATGGGTTCGCTGGACATCGTCGAGCTCAACCCCTTGCTGGACAAGCAGAATGCCACCGCCGAACTGGCCGTGGACCTGGTCGAAAGCCTGTTCGGCAAGTCCACCCTGATGCGCGACTGAGCTCTCCGCCTGAACGGATCGATGATCCGTTCACACGCGCTCCACGCCCCTGCCGCCAGATTGCACATCACGCGGCGGCAGTGGCATTGGCTCCTTCCGCCGAGCGACCGAACCCCATCCGCGAATGAAGCGGTATAGCGGCGAACCCAAGGAGAAGCCCATGAAGCGCGTAGTTGCCCTGATGCTGTTGTCGATGTTCTCGGTGGCCCTGCTGGCCGGTTGCAACACCGTTGCCGGTGCCGGCAAGGACGTGCAGAAGGCTGGCGAAAAGGTTGAGGATGCCGCCAAGGGCCGTTGAGCCTGAAGTGGAACGGAAAGCAAAAAGGCCGGGGGGACCCCCCCGGCCTTTTTTCTTGCGCGTTTTTCTGCAGCGTACGTGTCGAAGCGTAGTGAACCATTCAAGCAGGTGAGCAGTGCTTTCATGGTCGGTTGACCGGCACTCAACAGCCGCTGCGCGAAGCTGTAGCCACGGTAAGAACGCCGTTGCAACCAAGGACTCCCAGCAATGAACAAAGACATCATTTCCGGCAAGTGGTCGCAGCTGAAGGGCAAGGCCCAGGCCAAGTGGGGCGATCTGACCAACGACGACTTCGATGTGGCTGAAGGCAATGCCGAGTATCTGGCCGGCCGCCTGCAGGAACGTTATGGCTGGGCCAAGGATCGCGCTGAGAAGGAAGTCCGTGAGTTCCAGGATGCCGTGAGCAAGGACTACCCGGACTACAAGTAAGCGCTACGGTTTTCCCCCCACGGCACAACGCCCGCACCGAGAGGTTGCGGGCGTCGTGCTGTCTGCGCTCAGCGCGCCGGGGGGTCCGGCACGTAGCGGTTCGGGAACGCTTGCGGTTCGCGCGGCAGGCGCGACGGCGGCGTATCGACCAGGATGCCGCGCGCGCGCAGATTGCGGGCGCTGTCGTAGCGCAGCTGCAGAACCTGTGCCGGGCTGCGGCTGGCGCGTTCGAAGTCGGTATCGCGTACCGACGACTGCTCGCGTGCGCCGTGGCCGGTGCCCAGCGCAGGGGTCTGTGACTTGCTGGCATAGCCCTCGATGCGGCTGTTGCTGGCGCTGGCATCGGCCGCCGCTTCGGCCGTCGGGGCCGGAGCCGGCAGTGGCAGGCTCCGGCGCAGGATCGGATCCGGACGCCAGCGGCGCGCTTCCTCGAACACCGCCACGCCGACCACGCCGATGTTGTCCGGGCGACCGGTGCGGCTGGCATAGCTGCCGCTGGGGCTGCTGAACACGAACTGCGCCACTTCATCCTGGCTCTTGCGCCAGCCGGTGATGTCGGCGCGCTGGCCGGGGTTGAGCACGTAGCCGGTCTGCGACGGATCGGCATCCTCGCCGGAGATGGCGTTGACGCCGTCCACCGACAGCACCACCAGCACCCGGCGCGGGCTGTCGTTGTACAGGCGCACGGCGTAGCGGTGGCCGCGCTCGCCGGCCACCCAGCGCTGGCCCTCGGCAGGGTAGCTGCGCAACTCGGTGCCGCGGTCGCGGTCGACCAGAGACATGCGCACGGGGCCGCCCTCGTAGGCCGGCGGCGGCATCGGGGCGGGGCGGAAGCCGGCCAGGGGCAGGATCAGCAGCAGGGGCAGCAGGCGTTTCATCGGGCGTCTCCAGCGGGGTTGCGTGAATGAACGCGCCGCAGGCCCTGACGGGGTTGGTGGCGTGCAAGGTAAACTGGCCCCGTTCATCGAAGGTTACCCCACGCAGTCATGACCACCCGAGTCCTTACCGGCATCACCCCCTCCGGCACGCCCCACCTGGGCAACTACGTTGGCGCCATCCGTCCGGCCATCGCGGCCAGCCGCGCGCCGGGGATCGAGAGCTTCTTCTTCCTGGCCGACCTGCACAGCCTGATCAAGTCCCAGGACCCGCAGCGCACCCAGCGCGCGACCCTGGAGATCGCGGCCAGCTGGCTGGCCTGTGGCCTGGACCCGGAACACGTGTGGTTCTACCGCCAGAGCGACATCCGCGAGACCACCGAGCTGATGTGGTTCCTGACCGCCATCGCCAGCAAGGGCATCCTCAACCGCGCGCACGCCTACAAGGCGGCGGTGGACAAGAACCGCGAGGAAGGCGTGGACGAGGACGCAGGCGTCAGCGCCGGCCTGTTCATGTATCCGGTGCTGATGGCCGCCGATATCCTGATCTTCAAGGCCAACCAGGTACCGGTGGGCCGTGACCAGATCCAGCACATCGAGATGGCGCGCGACTTCGCCCAGCGCTTCAACCACGTGTATGGCAAGGAGTACTTCCCGCTGCCGGACGTGGTGATCGACGAGCAGGTGGCGACGCTGGCGGGCCTGGATGGCCGCAAGATGAGCAAGAGCTACCACAACACCATTCCGCTGTTCGTGCCGCGCGAGGAGCTGAAGAAGCTGGTGTTCTCGATCCTGACCGACTCGCGCGCACCTGGCGAGCCGAAGGACACCGAGGGCTCGGCGCTGTTCCAGATGTACCAGGCCTTCGCCACCCCGGAACAGACCGCCGAATTCGCCAGGGCGTTCGCCGCCGGCATCAGCTGGGGTGACGCCAAGCAGCAGCTGTTCGAGCGCATCGACAGCGAACTGTCGCCGCTGCGCGAGCGCTACAACGCGCTGATGGCCGAGCCGGAGAAGATCGAGGCGCTGCTCAAGCGCCGTGGCCAGCAGCTGCGCGAGCAGCTGGCGGCACCGCTGCTGGACGAACTGCGCCATGCGGTGGGCCTGCGTGACCTGTCCACCGCAGGCGATATCGCCAGCGAGGACGCCGGCGTGGCCCGCGTGGCACCGCCGCAGTTCAAGCAGTACCGCGACAAGGACGGCCGCTTCTACTTCAAGCTGACCGCCGGTGACGGCACGCTGCTGATCCAGAGCGAAGGCTTCGATTCGCCGCGCGATGCGGGGCAGTTGATTGCCGTGATCAAGCAGGCGGAGCAGGGTGACCAGCTGCAGAGCGAACTGTTCAAGCTGGACGCTGAAGTGGACGCCGTGCTGGCGGCCCTGGCCATGCTGCGCGAAGCGTAAGGGTAGTGCCGGCCGCTGGCCGGCAACTGCATAGGAAATGCCGGCCAGCGGCCGGCACTACCACGGCACTGCATAGGAAAACGCCGGCCAGCGGTCGGCCCTACCCGCGAACGAACGTCATGGCATGATGTCCGCGCGCCTCCGGCGCGATGACATGGAGTCTGCGATGGCCTGGTTGTCGCTGCTGCTGTTCCTGCCCTGGTTCCTGCTGCTGGGCAGCCTGTACTGGCTGTTCCCGCGCCAGCCGCGCACCCCGCGGCGGCGCCTGTTCGATGGCTCCACCCTGTTGCTGGCCTTCGCCCTGAGCATCGCCTCGATGCTGTGGGGGTATCGACTTGGCATGGCACAGCCCGGCGCCGGCCCGATCTGGCCGCAGGTACTGGCGGTGCTGTACGCCTACGGCGCATTCCTGGCGGTGCTGGTGCTGGCCCTGCTGCTGCGGCCGCGGTTCGCATTGCGCTGAACCTGGCCCTTGCGCACCCGATGGACCTGCGGTTGGTTGGCCTGCGCTTGCCCTTGCCTGCGCTTGCCCTTGCTAGAGTCGACTGTGAGTCGACTGCTCTTCTGGAAGCCCGCGCTGCGCGCGACAGTCGACTGACAGTCGACTCTACCCGCCCACAACCCGGCACTACCCGACCAAAGCCGCATCGAACCCGGGCCGCCCGCGCGCCTACCATGGGCGTCTGTTCCCGATCCTGCCAGGTGCGTGCCGATGATCGCCGACCCCAGCATCCACACCATCGATACCGGCTTCCAGCGTCCCGACTTCGACGCGGCCTATCTGATCGTTGAATGCGACCGCGCCGCGTTCGTCGACTGTGGCACCGGCCTGTCGGTGCCGGCGATGCTGCAGGCGCTGGCCAACGCGGGTCTGGCCGTTGACGCGGTGGACTGGCTGCTGCTCACGCACGTGCACCTGGACCACGCCGGCGGCGCCGGCCTGCTGATGCAGCAGCTGCCCAACGCAAAGGCAGTGCTGCACCCGCGCGGTGCGCCGCACATGATCGACCCGACCCGGCTGATCGCCGGTGCCACGGCGGTGTACGGTGCCGAGGAAATCGCGCGCAGCTATGGTCGTATCGAGGCCATTCCCGAACATCGTGTGGTGGTGGCCGAGGACGGCCACCGTATCGACCTGGCCGGCCGCGAGCTGGTGCTGCTGCACACCCCGGGCCACGCACTGCACCATTACTGCGTGTGGGATGCGCGCAGCCGCAGCTGGTTCACCGGCGATACCTTCGGCATTTCCTACCGCGAGCTGGACAGTGCGCAGGGGGCCTTCATCTTCCCGACCTCGTCGCCGGTGCAGTTCGACCCGGAAGCGATGAAGGCCTCGATCCAGCGCATGCTGGGCTATGGCCCGCAGGCGATGTACCTGACCCACTACGGCCGCGTGGAGCAGGTGCAGAAACTGGCCAACGACCTGTTCGAACAGATCGATGCGATGGCCACCATCGGCCGCCAGTGCGATGGCCGGCCGGACCGCCACCGCTGCCTGCTGGCCGCGCTGCAGGCGCTGTACCTGGAACGTGCACAGCTGCATGGCTGTGCGCTGGACGATGCGGCGGTGATCGCTGTTCTGGCGATGGACATCGAACTCAACGCGCAGGGCCTGGCCTGCTGGCTGGACCGCATCAGCAGGTAGACCCATGCCATGCGTGGATGACGCGAGCCCAGGCTGCGCCGTGATGTCACGACCACGTTACACTCTGGTGACTTCCAAGCTAGCCGTGGTACTGCCGTGAATCCGATGCGCGTGTTGCTGCTGTCGTCCTGCCTGTTTGTCGGTGGCCTGGCCCATGCGGCCAACGACCTCCCGGGTGGCGGCATCGATCCGCAGGCTCTGTCGCGCCACGTGCGTGTGCTGGCATCGGATGAATTCGAGGGTCGCGCGCCGGCCACCGAGGGCGAAGAGCGCACGGTGCAGTACCTGATCGAGCAGTTCCGCAGCTACGGCCTGCAGCCGGGTGGCGTGGATGGCAGCTGGGTGCAGCCGGTGCCGCTGGTGCGCGCGCAGCTGGACGGGCCGGCCAAGGCCAGCCTGTCGCTGAAGCAGGGCAAGCGCGCGCTGGCCAACGGTGTGGACGTGACCCTGCAGAGCCTGCAGCCGCGCAAGCGCGTGCAGATCAAGGACGCGCCACTGGTGTTCGTCGGCTATGGCATCGACGCACCGGAACGCCACTGGAACGATTACAAGGACGTGGACCTGCACGGCAAGATCGCCGTGGTGCTGATCAACGACGCCGATTTCGAGGCCGATGCGCCGGGCGCGTTCGATGGCAAGGCGGTGACCTACTACGGCCGCTGGACCTACAAGTTCGAGGAAGCCGCGCGCCGTGGTGCCGAGGGTGTGCTGATCGTGCACGAGACCGCGCCGGCCGCCTATGGCTGGGCCACGGTGAAGAGCTCGGGCACCTCGCCGCTGTTCGACATCGAACGCGGCCAGGCCGAGGCGATGGCGCAGCACACGCCGCTGCGTGGCTGGATGCAGCGCGAACTTGCCGAGGCGATCTTCGCCGACGCCGGCCTCGACTTCGATACCGAGAAGCGCAAGGCGATGCGTGCCGACTTCCGCCCGGTGGCACTGGACAACGCGAAGCTGAGCGTGGATTTCGCACTCAAGCGCGAGCAGGTGGTCACCCGCAACGTGGTGGCCAAGCTGCCCGGCGGCGAGCATGGCGACGAGGCGGTGATCTTCTCCGCGCACTGGGATGCCTTCGGAATCGGCCAGGCCGACGCCAAGGGCGACCGCATCCGCCGTGGTGCGATCGACAACGCCACCGGCGTGGCCACGGTGCTGGAACTGGGCCGCGTGTTCGCCGCCGGCCCGCAGCCGCAGCGCACGCTGTACTTCGTGGCCCTCACCGCCGAAGAGAAGGGCCTGCTGGGCGCCAGCTACTACGCCGCGCATCCGCTGGCGCCGCTGGACAAGACCGCTGCAGTGCTGAACATCGAGATGTTCAGCCCGGATGGCGCGACCCGCGACATCGCTTCGTGGGGCAAGGGCCGGGTGTCGCTGGAAGGCGACCTGGAACGCGTGGCCAAGGCCCGCGGTCGCAGCTACAGCCCGGACCCGAACCTGGAGGCCGGCTTCTTCTACCGCGCCGACCACTTCGCCTTTGCCCGCCTGGGCGTGCCGGCGATCACCATCGGCCCGGGCCTGGACAAGCTGGACGGCGGCGTTGAAGCCGGCCGCGCGCTGCGCGAGAAGTACTTCGCCGACTGCTACCACCAGGCCTGCGATGCCTGGACCCCGAGCTGGGATCCGAGCGGCCACGCGGCTGACACTCTGCTGGTCTACGACCTGGGTGCCGAGCTGGCCAACAGCCGCCGCTGGCCGACGTGGGAGAAGGAATCGGAGTTCCGCGGCGCGCGCGACAAGAGCGAAGCGGCCCGCCGCTGAGGCTCGGGACCGGCGGGGTGTCATGTCATTCCGCCGGGGGTAGAGTCGACTGCCAGTCGACTATCGCGCGCAGCGCGGGTTTTCCGGTGCCGACAGAGAGAGCAGTCGACCAACAGTCGACTCTACCGATTGCGGATTGCGGATTGCGGATTGCCGGCCAGCGGCCGGCACCACCGGGTGTTCGTCAGCGCCGGCGCAGCAGCGTCCATGCGCCCCAGCCGGCGGCAGCGAGCGCTGCCAGATAGCACGCCACCATCGTACGCAGGCCAACCGGCGACCCCGCATTGATGCCGCGATGCAGCCGCAGGTGCAGCGAGCTGTGGCCGCTGCCCAGGTCCATCGCCAGCTGCAGCGCCAGCGCGGCGCAGAACACCAGCAGGGCGACCCCGAACCCCGTGCGCGGCCACGTGGCCTGCGCGTTGGGGCGGCGCAGCACCCAGGCCAATGCCGTGGCTGCGGCCAGCGTCACCGCGATCCACATCAGCGCGGTGGCGGGAGACGTAGCGGCCACCGGCATTGCACCAGTGGCCGCGATCACGGCAACGCGCTTACTTGCGGGTGCCGTCGAGCCAGTTCGGGCCCTTGTTGGTGAGGAAGAACACATAGACCACCAACGATACCGCGATCGTGGCGGTCACGTAGATGGCGAACCAGTCGACGTGGCCGGTCTTCAGCGCGCCCTGGTACAGCAGCGGGGCGGTGCCGCCGAACAGCGAGTTGGCCAGCGCGTAACCCAGGCCTACGCCCAGCGCACGCACGTGGGTGGGGAACAGCTCGGCCTTCACCACGGCATTGATCGAGGTGTAGCCGGTGAGGATGACGAAGGCCAGTGCCAGGGTCAGGAACGCCAGCGTGGCGTCGTGCTGGTGCGGCAGCTGGGTGATCAGGTACCAGCTGTACAGCACGCCGCCGACACCGAAGAACACCAGCAGGGTCTTGCGGCCGATGATGTCCGACAGCCAGCCGCCGATCGGCTGCAGCACCATCAGGAACGCCAGCACGCCCAGGTTGATCAGGGTGCCGGTCATCGGGTCGTTGCCCGCGAATGCGCTCTGGATCATTTTCGGGCCGTTCACCGAGTAGGTGTAGAAGGCCACGGTGCCACCGGCGGTGATCAGGAAGCACAGCAGCAGCGGCCGCCACTGGTGCACGAACAGCTCGTACATCGAGCCGGACTTCTGCGCCTTGCCCTCGCGCGCAGCTTCGATCGACGACTCCGACAGCGATTCGTCCATGCCGCGGCGCAGCCAGAACACCACCACCGCGGCGATGCCACCGATGCCGAAGGCGATGCGCCAGCCCCACTCGGAGATCTCCGGCTTGCCCCAGAAGGTCAGCATCAGCAGCAGGGTCAGCTGGGCCAGCACATGGCCGCCAACCAGGGTGACGTAGTGGAAGGAGGACAGGAAGCCGCGACGGCCGGGAATGGCGGCCTCGGACATGTAGGTGGCGCTGGCGCCGTACTCGCCGCCGGTGGCGAAGCCCTGCAGCAGGCGCGCGAACAGCAGGATGACTGCGGCCCAGATGCCGATGCTGGCGGCGGTGGGGGTGATGGCGATCAGGAACGAGCACAGCGCCATCAGCGTGACCGAGACAGTCAGCGCCAACCGACGGCCGTGGCGGTCGGCGAAGCGGCCGAAGAACCAGGCACCGATCGGGCGCATCAGGAACGTGGCGGCGAAGATCGCCCACACGTACATCGTGGAGTTCTTGTCGTCCGGCGAGAAGAACTGCGATTCGAAGTACACGGCGAACACCGAGTACACGTAGACGTCATACCACTCCACCAGGTTGCCGGCGGAGCCTTTGAGGGTGTTGGAGATCGACCTGCGCAGGGCAGCGCGGTCGTTCGCGGGTACGGCAGGTTGGGACGTGGTGCTCATCTGGGTGGGAATCCTCGATGCGGCGCGTCCGTGCGCAGGGAAAACGGCGCCCGGCCTTGGGGCGGCGCGGCCGGGCAGCCCTCTTGGTACTGCATCGGCCGTCAACACGGGGTAGCAGACCAGAGCAGGGTGCATGGATGGATGACAGCGTGCCACCGTCCGGGGTGCCGGACCATACTCAAAACGTCCTAGAATCCGCCTTCCCCCGGCTCCCTGGTGTGTCATGTCGGTTCCCCCCTCTTCGTCTGCGGCTGCCCCCCGGGGTGGCCTTGTCGCGCTGGCATTGCTGCTGGTCTACGTGGTCTGGGGCTCGACCTACCTGGGCATCGCCAAGGCCCTGCACGGCGGCGCGCTGCCGCTGACGATGGTTTCCGGCAGCCGGTTCATCATTGCCGGTGGCCTGATGTTCCTGGCCTTGCGCCTGTTCTGGAAGATGCCGAACCCGACCCTGCGGCAGTGGCGCAACCTGGTGGTGATGGGCGTGACCATGCTGGTGCTGGGCAACGGCATGGTGGTGCTGGCCGAGCGTGAGGTGTCCTCGGGCCTGGCCGCGACAGCGGTGGCCTCGGTGCCGCTGTGGATGGCGCTGTTCTCGGCGCTGCGCGGGCAGCATGCCAGCCGCGGTGAGTGGCTGGGCATCGCCATCGGCTTCCTCGGCGTAGTCTGGCTCAACGCCGGCAGCAGCCTGACGGCCTCGCCGACCGGGCTGGTGCTGCTGCTGATCGCGCCGATCGGCTGGGCCTTCGGTTCGGTGTGGGCGCGCGGCCTGGACCTGCCGGGCCCGTTCATGACCGCCGCCGGGCAGATGATCTGCGGTGGCGTGCTGCTGGTGCTGATCGGCCTGGCGGTCGGCGAGCGCCCGACCACGCTGCCCGATACCGGTGGCCTGCTGGCGATGGCCTACCTGTGCGTGTTCGGTTCCATCGTTGCCTTCACCGCCTACGTCTGGCTGCTGCAGAACGTGCGGCCGGCGCTGGCCGGCAGCTATGCGTACGTCAATCCGGTGATCGCGGTGCTGCTGGGCGCGCTGCTCAACGGCGAGCGCTTCGGCTGGCGCGACCTGCTGGCGATGGCGGTGATTCTCCTGGGTGTGGTGGTGCTGACAATGGCAAGGACGAGAAAGAAGTGAGCATGGACGAGAAAGAACAACGCCGGGGCCTGCTGGTCACCGCATCCACCTTCGTGATCTGGGGCCTGGTGCCGGTCTATTGGCACCTGCTCAACGAGGTACCCTCGTTCCAGATCATCGCCCACCGCATCATCTGGAGCACCGTGATGGTGCTGGGCTGGCTCTTGATCAGCTCGCGCCTGGGCTGGTGGCAGAAGATCGCCGCGCAGCCGCGCGCGCTGCCGATCCTACTGGTGTCGAGCCTGACCATCGCCTTCAACTGGGGCCTGTACATCTGGGCGGTCAACGCCGGCCATGTGATCGAGACCAGCCTGGGCTACTTCATCAACCCGCTGGTGAACGTGCTGCTGGGCGTGCTGGTGCTGAAGGAGCGGCTGCGCCGCCTGCAGTGGGTGGCGGTGGCGATGGCAGCGGTGGGCGTGGCCTGGCTGACCATCGACGCGGGTACGCCGCCGTGGATCGCGCTGGGCCTGGCCTGTTCGTTCGGCCTGTATGGCCTGCTGCGCAAGCTGGTCTCGGTCGATCCGGTGGCCGGCCTGGGCGTGGAGAGCATGTACCTGTTCCTGCCGGCGCTGGCCTTCGCGATCTGGGCGGAAAACGGCCATGGCGGCGCGTTCTTCCATGGCTGGGGCTGGCGCAATGACCTGCTGCTGGTCTTCGGTGGCGCAGTGACCGCAGTGCCGCTGATCGGTTTCGCCTACGGCGTGAAGCGCATCCCGCTGTCGCTGGTCGGCATCCTGCAGTACATCGCGCCGAGCCTGCAGCTGCTGCTGGGCGTGTTCTTCTTCCACGAAGCGTTCGATACTGCCAAGGCGATCGGCTTCGCCGCGATCTGGGCCGGCCTGATCCTGTTCGTCGGTGACAACATCCGCACGATGCGCGCCAAGCGCTAGCGCCGGCGGGGCTGCGGGGTCGGATCCCTCCGCAACGCGGAGGGCTCTGACCCTGTTCTATCCGTCGCGTGGGGTCAGAGCCCTTCGCAGGGTGAAGGGATCCGACCCGCTTCCACCCAAAAAAGAACGGCGCCCCGAAGGGCGCCGTTCTGCTTCCATCCACCGCCAGGAGAGAGAGATGGCGGTGGCGGGAACGCGGTTGCAGGCTTAGAAGCGCTGCTGGTACTTCATGTACATGAAACGACCGATGTCGAAGCCACCGTAGTAGGTGAAGCTGCTGTTCGGCTGGCTGTACATGATCGGACCCTGGTGGTCGAAGACGTTGTTCACGCCCAGCGACACGGTGCCGTCCCACGGCAGGCTGTAACGCACCTGCAGGTCGTGGAAGGTGTTGGAGCCCACCTTGCGGCTCGGCTGCGCATCGGTGTACGGCGAGACGAAGCCGGCCATGTTGCAGTCCGGGCCACCGGCCAGGTCATACGAGCAGGCTTCCTTCATGCCCGAGTAGTAGCGGGCGGTCCAGCCGATGCCCAGGTCGCCGTACTGCCAATCCAGGTTGAAGGTCGAACGCACGCGGAAGTTGCCCTGCCAGCCGGTCTTCTGCTCCACCGGCGTGGTGGCGGCGCTGTCGTTGCGCTGCGCCAGGTAGTCGGTGTAGGTGGTGTTCCAGGTGGCGGCAAAGCGGCCGAACGCGGTTTCCGGCAGGCGGTAACGCAGGCTGAAGTCGTACCCGGCGGTTTCGCGGTAGCCCGCATTGACCAGCGAGCGGTCCAGCGACGTCACCTGACCCAGCGTCTTGGCGCTGGTGGAGCGGGTGAAGCGGCCGCACGCCGAATCCACGCCCTGCACGTAGCACTGGTTGAGGATGTCGGTGGCCGACTCACCCACGATCGCGTTGTCGATGCGGATCTTCCACCAGTCCAGGCTGACGTCCAGGCCCGGCACGAACTCGGGGCTGTACACCAGGCCCACGGTCCAGGTCTTGGCGGTTTCCGGCTTCAGGTTCGCATTGGAACCGGAGTCGAAATCGGCGATGCCCTGCTGGCCCGGACGGTTGGCGACGTTGCCTTCCGACGCGGTCTGCTGGCGGAAGTCCGCCGGCACCTTCAGCGCCTGGCAGCGTGCGGCCACGGTCGCACTGCTGGCAGCGATGCCGAACGAGGTATCGCACGGATCGGTGAACGAATCACGGCTCTTCACCGCACCGCCGTACAGGTCGTCCACGGTCGGCGCACGGAAGCCGGTGCCATAGGTCGCGCGTACCAGCAGGCTGTCGATCGGCTTCCACTTCAGGCCGAACTTGCTGTTGGTGGTCGAACCGAAGGTGTTGTAGTCGGTGTAGCGGCCGGCCAGGTCCAGCGACAGTTCACGCGCGAACGGCATGTCGGCCAGCAGCGGTACCTGCAGCTCCAGGTAGACCTCGTTGAGCGAGTAGTCGCCACGGGTCGGCTGGCCGGTGGTGCCGGCAATCTGGCCCTTCTGCACCATCAGGTCCGGGGTGTAGCTGGCTTCTTCGTTGCGGTGCTCGAAGCCCATCGCGGCCATCACGTCGCCGGCCGGCAGGGTGAACACCGAACCGGAGATGTTGGCGCTGGCGACCTTCGTGGTGCTCTTCATCTTGTCGACGAAGCGGGTGAACAGGTAGTCCTGCACGTCCTGGTTGCTCAGCGAGCCCGGGCCCGCATAGCCCATCGGCGCGGCCGGGTTCCACGGCACGCAGCCGGCGATCACTGCACCCGGGCTGCCGCAGCGTGCCACGGTGCCATCCATGAAGGATGGGCCGACCGCCAGGTCGACGTGCGGCTGGTACATGCTGCCGGTACCGATGCGCTCGCCTTCATTGCGGTTGTACATGTAGCTGACGTTCCAGTCCCAGTAACGCGAACCGGTTTCGAAGCTGCCTTCCAGGCCGATGCTGGCGCGCTTGGTGTCCAGGTTGTTCTCGGTCGCACGCGGCATTTCTTCGGTGCGGTGCGAGAACAGCACGTCCTGGCCCCAGTGGTTGAACGCACTGTCCTTGGACAGGGCAGCACGGGAACCGTTGCGCGCCTGTGCGGTGGACACCGAGTAGGGGTAGCCGGCCAGGTGCTTGGTCGACTCGCGCTTGCTGTACAGCGCGTCGGCCACGATGCGCAGGTCATCGGTGATCGAGAAGCCACCGTTGGCGAACACCGAAGTGCGCTCCAGGCCGCTCAGCAGGCTCATGTTGGTCTTGGTGTTGGCACCATCGGCCGGATTGGGCGTGTGGAAATTGCCCTTCTGGCTCGGGTCGCCGCCCGGGCCCACGGTCAGCGACTTGCCGTCGACAGTGACGCTGCCCCACTGCGTGGTCTGGTTCAGTGCCTTGACGTCGTCGGGATGGCGCGGGCCACCCGGGTAACGGCTGAACTCGCGCTCGCTGCCGAGGATCTCGTCTTCCTTGGTGCGCTCGGCGCCGACGCTGAACCAGCCGCGGTCGAAGGTCTTGCCGAAGGTGGCGCTGTAGGAGCGCTTCTGGCCGTCACCTTCACCGTACTGGCCGACGTAGACGCTGGCTTCGCCACCGTCGAAGTTCTTGCGGGTGATGATGTTGACCACACCGGCGATGGCGTCCGAGCCGTACAGCGCGGACGCGCCATCGGTGAGCACTTCCACGCGCTCGACAATCGCCGAGGGAATCGAAGCCAGGTCGGAGTAGCCACCGGCGCTGACGCCCATGCGGCGGCCGTCGATCAGCACCAGGCTGCGCTCCGGGCCGAGGTTGCGCAGGCTGACGTACGTGCCGCCGAAGTCGCGCGAAGAACTCAGCGACGACGAGCGGCTCAGGCTCGGTGCGCCGGCGGCGGTGACGTCCTGCAGGATGTCGGCGACGTTGATGTAACCCTTCTTCTCGATCTCGGCGCGGCTGAGCGCGACGACCGGCTGTGCGGTCTCGACACTGGCCTGGCGGATGCGCGAGCCGGTGATCTCGATGCGATCGAGGTTGGTCGGGGTATCGCCGGCGCTCTGTGCGAAGGCGGGGGTGGTGCAGCTGGCGGCCAGCGCGATGACGATCGCGTTGCGCAGCGGATTGGTTTTCAGGGACATCCGTGAAATCTCGTGTTTCAGGAAAACAAGCGCCCGTTCTATGGACGCGTGGGGTGCTGCAAACCAACGTGGGGGGGCGATTCTAGAATGTTTCCATTCGTAACTGTTTGCCTCTGCGCCGCGGATGTGCGCGAAAATGAATCGCAACCAACAATCCACAGATGGGATGTGCGCGACGTCACGCGCGTTGCGCTTTCGATGGGCAGAGGCATCGATAGCGGCGTATTTCCCGCAATCTGTAGCCGTGCGCGTGCGCCGGCATCCATCCACGCATGGCGTGGATCTACTGGACGTTCTGGCTCACCAGCAAGCGTGGATGACGCGCAAAATAAAAGGGACGGAGTCTTCGCTCCGTCCCCTGCGTGATGCGCAGTCCACCGCTGCGTGATGCTCAGGTTTCTCGCAACGCCGTGGTGATCGGCAAACGGGCCGCGCGCAGCGCCGGGAACAGGCCGCCGACCAGGCCGATGCCCAGCGCCCATTTCAGTCCGGTCCACAGCAGTTCCGGCGACACATGGAACTTGAACACCACCGCGCTGAAGTTGCTGCCGATGGTGGACACGCTGTAGCCATTGAACAGCAGCCACGCCACCGCACACCCCAGAAGGCCACCCAGCAACGCCAGCAGCATGGTCTCCAGCATCACCGCCGTCACCACCGGCAGGCCGCGGAAGCCGATCGCGCGCATGGTGGCGATCTCGCGCGCACGGGTGGCCACGGCCGCGTACATGGTGTTGAGTGCGCCGAACACTGCACCCACCGCCATGATCGTGCCGATGACCTTGCCGAGGATGTCGATCAGCTTGGTCAGCCCGCCGCCCTGCTTGCTGTAGTAGACACGGGTGGTTTCCACGTCCAGTTTCAGGCGCGGGTCGGCGGCGACCGCTGCCTTGAACTGCTCGAAGCCGGCCTTGCCATCGGTACGCACGCTGATCGACTGCCAGGCGCTGCGCTGGTAGGTGGTGGCCAGCGTATCGGCGTCGGTCCACAGCTCCGAATCGTGCGCATCGCCGGTGGCGAACACGCCGACCACGGTCCAGGTCTGGTTGCCCAGGGTCAGCGTCCTGCCCACGTCCATGTCGCGGAACTGGCCCTTGGCACCCTGGCCGACCACGATCTCGCGCAGGCCGGCTGCGAACTTGCGGCCCTCGATGATCTTGACCTTGTCATGCACGGCCCAGGCCTGCGGACCAACGCCGCGGAACTGCGCGTTGACGTCGGTGCCGTCGGACTTCGATACCAGGTTGACCACCTGCGACAGCTCCGGCGACAGCAGCGGCCGGCCTTCGCCATCGCGGCTGATGCCGGGCAGGGTGGACAACGTCGGCACCTGCTCGCGGGTGATCACCGAGTTGGTCTCGGCCTGCGAGCCGCCGCGCAGCACGATGGCGGTGGTGTCGTCGCCGGTGTTGTTGAGCGTGGCCTGGAAGCCTTCGCCCATCGCCAGCATCGCCACCAGCACGCCGACCACGCCGGCGATGCCGACCACGATCACCGAGGACGCGCCCCAGCGCTGCGGCAGGCTGGCCACGCCGATGCGGGTGGCGGCCAGCGCCAACCGTCCGCCACGGGTCAGCAGCAGCCACAGTGCCACCAGCACGGCCACGGCCAGCACGCCGAACCACGGCAGGCTGATCCACAGCACCAGGCCGATCACCAGCAGCAGCACCGTCAGGCCGTTGCCCAGCCATTTCTTGAGTTTGCTCTTGAACATGTCGGTGTCCTCCTCAGCGGCCGGCCAGTGCGTCGACGATCTTCAGGCGCTTGGCACGCAGCGCCGGCAACAACCCGACGATGATGCCGATCACCACGATCAGGCCCAGCCCCATCAGCCAGGTCGGCGTCGGTACGTGTGGCGGCAGCATGCCCATGCTCTTCGGGCCGATCGCCGGCAGGATCAGTGCGGCCAGGCCCATGCCGATCAGGCCGCCCAGGCCGATCAGCAGCACCGACTCCACCATCACCAGGGTCAGCACGGTGCTGTCCTTGAAGCCCAGCGTCTTCAGCGTGGCCAGCTCCGGCACGCGTTCGCGCACCGCCTGCGCCATGGTGTTGCCGGTCAACAGCAGCAGGGTGAAGAACACCGCGCCCATGATTGAAGTGACGATCATGCCGATGTCGGCGAACTGCTTGACGAAGGCCTGCTGGAACGCCGACTCGGTCTGGGTCTTGGTCTCGTGGTCGGAGTTGGCCGAGATTGCATCAATGGCCTGCGCTACCCGCGAGGAATGATCCGGGTTGTCCAGCGTCACCGTGTACCAGCTCACCTGGTTCTTGATGTAGTCGTTGGATTCATCGAAGTACTTCCAGTTCATCATCAACTGGCGTTCTTCGTTGGCCGCCAGCGCTCGGTCCTTGGAACGGTAGATGCCCTTCAGTTCCAGCGGCCAGTCGTTGCTGCCGCCGCGCGGGAAGATCGTGGCCTGCAACGGGATGGTGTCGCCGATCTTCCAGCCGAACTGCTTGGCCAGCGATTCGCCGACGATGGCGCCGGTGCGGGTCTGCTTCCAGTCCTCCAGCTGGGCCGGATCGATCTGCAGCTCGCGGTAGACATCGAAGTAGTTGGGCGACACCGAGAAGTTCGGGAAGAAGTTCTTTGGATCCTGGTAGATGCCGCCGAACCACATGCCGTAGGCCACGTCGCGCACGCCGGCCACCTGGCGGATCTGGGTTTCCAGGCGGATCGGCAGCGACTGGGTGATCGACAGCCGCGAGGCCACCACCAGGCGGTTGGCGCCTTCCACGCTGCCGCCGGACGAGAACGCCACGCGCACCGAGTCGAGCATGCCGAACAGCAGGAACGCGGCCACCACCGACAGCAGGGTCAACAGGGTGCGCGTGCGGCTGCGGAACAGCTGCGCCCACACCAACGAGAAGTATTTCATCGCCGTGGCCTCCGTCAGTGGGCCAGCGGCGCGTCGGCCAGCTCGCCCTTGTCCAGGTGCACCGTGTGCGTGGCGTACTCGGCGGCCTTCGGGTCATGGGTGACCATGATGATGGTCTTGCCGTGTTCGCGGTTGAGCTGCTGCAGCAGGCCGAGGATCTCCTCGGCGGACTGGCGGTCGAGGTCGCCGGTGGGTTCGTCGCAGATCAGGAAGGTCGGGTCGGAAACGATCGCCCGCGCGATCGCCACGCGCTGCTGCTGGCCGCCGGACAGTTCATTGGGGCGATGGCTGCGGCGGTCGGCCAGGCCGACCAGGGTCAGCGCGATTTCGGCATTGCGGCGGCGCTGCGCGGCATTGAGATGGGTCAGCAGCAGCGGCAGCTCCACGTTCTTCTGCGCGGTCAGCATCGGCATCAGGTTGTAGAACTGGAACACGAAGCCGACGTGGTGGCTGCGCCAGGTCGACAGCTGGCCGCCGCTCATCTGGTCGATGCGCTCGCCTTCGATGCTGATCTCGCCGCCGCTGGGGTTGTCCAGGCCGCCGATCAGGTTGAGCAGGGTGGTCTTGCCCGAGCCGGACGGGCCCATCAGCGCGACGAAGTCGCCGCTGGCGATGTCCAGGTCGATGCCGTGCAGCACCTGCACTTTCTCGGGGCCACGCTGGTAGGTCTTGGTGATGTTGCGCAGTGAAACCAGGGTCGACATGGGTGGTTCTCCACGGAAGGCGGGAAACGGGGAAGCGCACCTGCGGTGGCCGCAGGCGTGCGTCGAGCGGTGTTGCCGGCGGCGCCCATGGGCGCCAGGCCGTTACTGCGCTTGTTTCTGTTGCACCTTGGCGCCATCGCGCAGGGTGTCCGGCGGGTTCACCACCACCGACTCACCCGCGCTGACGCCCTTGAGGATCTGGCGGTCCTTGCCCATCGCCTGGCCGGCCTCGACCGTGCGCTGCTGCACGCGGCTCTGGTCGCCCAGTACGAAGGTCACCGAGGCGCCCTCGCGCTGGACCACCGCGCCAGCCGGCACGCGCACGCCTTGCGGTTTGGCGGCCGTCTGCGGCTGCGCCTGCTCCAGGAAGCTGACCCGCACGCCCATCTCCGGCACGATGCGCGGGTCCTTCACCTTCAGCGCCACGCGCACCTTCACCGTGGCCTTGCCGCGGTCGGCAGTGGGGATGATGGCGATGACCTCGCCCGGAATCTTCCACTCCGGATAAGCGTTGAGCGTGGCTTCCACCGGCATCTTCGGTTGCACGCGGCCGATGAATGCCTCACCGACCTCGACTTCGATCTCCAGCGAGTCCATGTCGACGATGGTGCCGATGCCGGTACGGGTGAAACCACCGCCCGCCGACAGCGGCGAAACGATTTCGCCCGGCTGCGCGGCCTTGGCGGTGACCACGCCGGAGAACGGCGCGCGCACGATGTTGTTGTCCACGCCCAGATCGGCAATGGCCAGCTGGTCGTTGGCGACCTTGACGTTGCGCTGGGCCGTTTCCAGCTGCGCACGCAGGCTGTCACGCTGGGCCACGGCCTGGTCGTACTGCGAACGTGACACCAGTTGCTGGCCGACCAGCGCCTGCAGGCGGCTGGCTTCTGCGGCGGCCTGCTTCTGCTGTGCCTCCAGCCCGGCCACCTGGCTGCGCGCGGCCTGCAACTGCGAGGCATACAGGCTGCGCTGCGCATCGGCATCGATCGGATCCAGGGTGGCCATCACCTGGCCGGCTTCGACCCGCATGCCTTCCTCGATCATCACCTCGCGCACCTTGCCGGTGATCTTGGCCGAGACCGTGGCCATGCGCCGGGCGACCACGTAGCCACTGGCATCGAGCACCGAACTGCTGGCGCTGCCCTGCTGGATGGCCACTGCGGGCGCGGTTTCCACTTCCACGGCCGGCGCGCGGCCGAACAGGAAGGCCACGGCAGCGGCGATCAGCAGCACGACCACGATGATCGCGATCCACAGCCAACGACGGCCACCGCCATTGCTGCCACCACCGGAGGCGGGCGGCGGCGACTTGCGGTCGATACGGAGTTCCTTCAACAGCTCGGCAGAAGCGTTCATTCGTTCCATCACAGGCGTTCGGGCGGGTGTGGCCGGAAGCGCGGACGGCGGCGATTCCGGCGGTGGAGCGTGCGGCACAGCATGAAGGCAGGCACAGCGATGACGGCAGTGACAGCTGTCATCCGATGACACTGACGGCGGCAACTGCGAAATGTGACCACGGCGGCACAGGATGGCAACGTCCCCGCTACCGGTACCGCCCATGGATCCGATCGCCCCGTCGCTGGCCCGCCTGCAGCAGGTGCAGGTGCGCTACCGCGACCATACCGCCCTGCAGGGCATCGACCTGCAGGTCCGCGCTGGCCAGGTGCTGGCATTGCTGGGCCGCAACGGTGCCGGCAAGAGTACCGCGATCAGCGTGCTGTTGGGCCTGCGCCGCGCCGATGCCGGCCAGGTCGAGCTGCTCGGTGGCGACCCGCAGCAGCGCAGCAGCCGCCTCGGCCTGGGCGTGATGCTGCAGAGCACCAGCCTGCCGCCGATGCTGCAGGTGGACGAACTGGTGGCGCAGGCCAGCGCCTGCTATCCGGACCCGATGCCGCTGCAGGAGGTGCTGCAGCGCGCAGGCCTGCAGGCACTGGCAGGCCGTCGCTACGGTCAGCTGTCCGGTGGCCAGCAGCGCGCGGTGCAGTTCGCCATCGCGCTGTGTGGTCGCCCGCGCGTGCTGTTCCTGGACGAGCCCACCACCGGTCTGGACATCCAGGCGCGGCAGGCGATGTGGCAGGCGATCCGGCAGCTGGTGGCCGAAGGCTGCGGCGTGCTGCTGACCACCCACTATCTGGAAGAGGCCGAAGCGCTGGCGCAGCAGGTGGTGGTGCTGGAGCAGGGCCGGGTGCTGGCCGACGCACCGTTGAGCGAGCTGCGCCTGTCCGATCGGCCGCGCCGCATCCGCTGCCGCAGCGTGTTGACTGTTGAAGACGTACAGCAGTGGCCGGGCGTGCAGCAGGTGCAGCGTGATGGCGAGCACCTGCAGTTGATGGCAAGCCCGGCCGAGCCGGTGGTGGCGCGCCTGCTGGCCGCCGATGCACAGCTGCGTGAGCTGGAAGTACAGGGCGCGGCACTGGCCGACGCTTTCCTCGACATGACCCGGGAGGCCGCATGAACACGATGACCCGTACCGGCACTACACCCGCGCCGGTATCGGCGTGGCGCCAGGCCTTGCGCCCGTACGGCGCTGAACTGGTGGCCGAGCTGCGCCGCGCCTGGCGTACACCCGCCTTCGCGGTGCCTTCGCTGCTGTTCCCGGTGCTGTTCTACCTGTTGTTCGGCGTGCTGTTGGGCCGCGGCCATGCACCGCTCTACCTGCTGGCCACCTACTGCGTGTTCGGTGCGATGGCCCCGGCCCTGTTCGGCTTCGGCGTGCAGCTGGCGCTGGACCGTGAAGGCGGCCTGCTGACCCTCAAGCGAGCGCTGCCGATGCCGGCGGCGGCACCGTTGCTGGCGCGACTGGCGATGGCCGTGATGTTCGCGTTGCTGGTAGCCGCCCTGTTGATCGGGGTGGCGCGCGCGCTGGGTGGCGTGCAGCTGCAGGCAGTGCAGATGCTGCAGCTGCTGGCGGTGGCGGGCCTGGCAGCGCTGCCGCTGGGGGCGATCGGCCTGCTGATCGGCGGTCATGTCAGTGCCAGCGCGGCGCCGGCGATGGTCAACCTGGTCTACCTGCCGCTGGCCCTGCTGTCGGGCCTGTGGCTGCCGTTGTCGGCGCTGCCCAAGGTGTTCTCGATGATGGCACCGCTGTGGCCAACCTGGCATCTGGCGCAGCTGGCGCTGCCGGTGGTCGGGCTGCCGTCGGTGGGCAGCATGGCTGGCCACCTGCTGGTGCTGCTGGCGGTCACGGTGGTGGCGCTGCTGCTGGCGCGCCGCCGCCTGCGCCGGATCGGCTGAACTGGCATGATCGGCAGCGATCATTCCCGCCTGGATTCTTCCGTGTCGTCGAGCTGGCTTGCGTCCCTGCTGCGCCCCGCGCCGGACTCGGCGGTGGCCGACCTGCTGCGGCGTGGCAAGTCGCCCTGGAGCGGTGCGATCCACCTGCTGTGGTCGGTCTGGATCTTCCTCACCCCGGTGCTCGGCAATGGCTTCACGGTGCGCTGGCTGCTGCTGACCGTGGCCAGCTATCCGCTGTTCCTGCTGCTCTATGCGAAGGTGATGCTGGCGCCACGGCACCACGCATGGCGCTATGCGCTGGGCATGATCCTGATGGCCCTGGTGCTGCTGCCGTGGTATCCGTCGGGACTGAGCTACTTCGTGTTCGGTTGCGTGATGATCCGCATGAGCAGCCGTGGCGGCTGGTGGGTGTACCTGTTGCAGCTCACCGGCCTGAACCTGTTGTTCTGCGGCGCTGCGCTCTACGTGGGTTATCCGTGGCAAGCCATGGTGTGGATGCCGGCCGTGTCGTTCATCGTCGGCCTGGTGGTGAACGTGGAGGCCTTGAGCCATCAACGGGACGTTGCCCTGCAGCTGTCCCAGGACGAGGTGCGGCGGCTGGCCACTACCGCCGAGCGCGAGCGCATCGGCCGCGATCTGCATGACCTGCTGGGCCACACGCTGTCGCTGATCACGCTGAAGCTGGAACTGGCGCGCAAGCTGTACGACCGTGATGACGCGCGCGCGCGGCAGGAGATCGGCGAAGCCGAGGCGATCGCCCGCGAGGCGCTGGCCCAGGTGCGCAGTGCGGTGACCGGCATCCGCGCCAGCGACCTGGCCGGCGAGCTGGCCTCGGCGCGCCTGCTGCTGGAATGCCAGCAGGTACACCTGCAGTACACACCGCCGCCGCCGATGCCGGTCGACGTGGAACGTGGGCTGGCGCTGGTGCTGCGCGAGGCTGCGACCAACATCGTGCGCCACGCACAGGCGACCCGGGTGCAGGTGGATTTCATGCTTGAGGAACGACAGTTGGCGATGCAGATACGCGATGACGGCCGCGGTGGCGTACAGGCCGAGGGCAACGGATTGTGTGGCATGCGCGAACGGGCGATGGCGCTGGGCGGCCAGTTGTCACTGCAGTCGCCGCGCGGAGAAGGCACGGTAGTGACCGTGCGCGTGCCACTGGTGGCCGCGACCACGCCGCTGTCGCCAGCGTCATTGGCACGGGATGGTGCCGCATGATCCGCATCCTGCTGGCCGAAGACCAGGCGATGGTGCGCGGTGCATTGTCGGCGCTGCTGGGCCTGGAGCCGGACATCGAGGTGCTGGGCAGCGCTGCTGACGGCGAGGCGGCGTGGCGCATGCTGCAGCAGCTGCAGCCGGACATCCTGGTCACTGACATCGAAATGCCTGGCCTGTCCGGGCTGGAACTGGCCCAGCGCATCGCCCGCCACGAGTTGCCGATCAAGGTCGTGATCGTGACTACCTTCGCCCGTGCCGGCTTCCTGCGCCGCGCGCTGGAAGCGGGCGTGCTGGGCTACCTGCTGAAGGACGCACCGGCCGAGAACCTGGCCGATGCCCTGCGCAAGGTGAAACAGGGCATCCGCGCGATCGACCCACAGCTGGCACTGGATGCGTGGTCGCAGGCCGACCCGCTGACCGACCGCGAACGCCGCGTGCTGCGGCTGGCGGGCGAGGGCCGTACCGCCAGCGAGATTGCCGAGCAGCTGGGGTTGTCGCATGGCACGGTGCGCAATTACCTGTCCGAGTGCATCGGCAAGCTGGGCGTGGCCAACCGGATCGAGGCGTACCGGCTGGCGCGGCAGAAGGGATGGTTGTAGCGGCGCCCAGCTGTTCCCAATGATGTCGTTTCCGCGACCGCGGGTGGGTGTCACTTTCTTTGCGCGCAAAGAAAGTAACCAAAGAAACGCTCCGCCGGCCGCGAGCCGGCGTGCTTCGCACGCCGGTGCCCTGCGCTCCTCGGTCCGTCGAGGGACGGCGCGGGAACTCGCTGCGCTCAGACACCCGCACCTCTTCGCCCTCGCCGGACCTGCGGTGCTCGGCTCGCTCAAGGCGGACTTGAAGGGCAAGATCAACAACAAGAGCATTCACGCGCGGCGTGGATCTACGGGGTGCAGCTTTTGCCTTTGACGTCGGGTCCGCCTTTTAGCGAGCCGAGCATCGCAGGGGAATCAGGGGCGTAGAGGCGCCGATGTCTGAGCGCAGCGAGTTCGGCGCCGTCCCCTGATTCACCGAGAAGCGCAGGGCACCGGTGCGCAGCACCGGCTCGCGATCTGGCGGCGTGTTTCTTTGGTTACTTTCTTGATGGCGCACATCCATGTGCGCCACCCTACGGGCCGGCTACGCCGTTCCACGCTGCTCCTGCAGCGTGGTGCACGAGCAAAGAAAGTGACACCCACCCGCGGTCGCGGAAATGACATCACCGGGAACACCCGGCGAACCCGATCAATCCTTCCCGCGCGCCATCGCCTGGAACACGCCATCCCGCCGCACCCACCAATGGAACAGCGCCGCCCCCACATGCATCAGCACCGTGGCGAACAACACATACGCCAACAAGCTGTGCGCATTGCGCAGCGCGGCATACAACGCCGGGGTGTGCGGCACGATCGGCGGCAGGTGCAGGCCACCCCACAGCACGATCGGGTAACCGCCGGCCGACAGCATCGCCCAGCCGATCAACGGCATCGCCAGCATCAGCGCATACAACATCCAGTGCGAGGCCTTCGCTGCCAGCACCTGCCAGGCGGGCAGGTCGGAAGGCAGCGGCGGCGGGCGATGGCGCAGCCGGTTGTACAGGCGCAGCAGCACCAGCAGCAGGATCGCGATGCCCAGTGGTCGGTGCAGGTCGATCAGCATCGGCCGCAGGTGCAGCGAGGCGACCATGGTCACGCCGATGAACAGCATGGCGATGATCATCAGCGCCATGGTCCAGTGCAGCACCCGCGCCAGCAGGTTGAAGTGGCCGTTATGGGTGTTCATCGCGCGGCCTCCTTCGGTTGCTCGACGTTGCCGCTGGCGCGCTCGCGCTCGCGGCGGTTGAATGACTGCGAGTACACCGCAGAGCGTGCGGCCAGGATCGGATCGTCACTGCCGCGCACGCCGCTGGGCAGGATCAGCGGATCGAAGTTGATCTGGCCGCACGCGCCTTGTTCCTGCGACTGCATGCGGTCCAGGCTGAGTACGCCGGCCACCACCTGATCACGCGACTCTGGCCACGGCACCGATGGATCATCGATGGCATCGCCGGGCGCGGCGGTAGTGACGACCAGGTTCCAGCGCACCGGGCCGCTGGCCAGGCGCTGCTGCAGTTCCTGGCTGAGGAAATCGACACTGGCCTGCTTGCGCGTTTCCGCATCTATCTCCACCACCGGCGCCTGCGGCTGCCAGCGCCAGCGCACCGCACGCTTCTGGCCCTGCGCGTTGGTGAACCAGAAGCTGTTGACGCTGTTGAAGGTGGTGTCGGCCCAGCCGCTGGTCCACGGCGCCGTCCTGGCCCACTGCTGGAACGCCTGTGCACTGGGGTATTTCGCCAGCACCGCGGCCATCTTCTGCGGGTCGGGCTTGCCGGTGGCCGGGTCGGGAATGGAGGCGCGCGTCTGCTCGTAGAACGCCTCGGCATCGGGCACCGCGAAGAACGGGAAGCTGTTCATCGCCATGCGCCATTCCTGGCCGTCATCGCTGACCATCTGCACCGCCAGGCTGCGTACGCGCGCGGTGTTGTCGGCGCCGTAGGGATCACCGCCGCCGATCGACAGGCGGCCCATCACCGGCACGCGGCGCTGCGAGAAAACCCGTGCACTGGATAGGGTAGGGGCCTGTGCACTGGGTTCGAACCAACCGCTCACGCAGATGCCCTTGCTGTGCGCCCGGCGGAACCCGGGATGTGCCGGGCCGGTGGCTTCGATGGTGTCGGTGAAGCGCTGCGCGGTCAGGCGGCCGCCAATCCAGCCGGCCAGCCAAGCGAAGGCCAGCGCGACCGCACCCAGGATGAGTGCGATCAGTGCGATCCAGAGCAGGGGTGAATGCTTGCGTGGCGCGCCCGGCGTCTGGCCAGCGCGGGTGTAGCGAAAGAGCGACATGGTCGGAGTCCTGCCTTCACGGAGCGTGTGGGTGGTCGACCCACACATCCTCGCAGAACCCGGCCGGGGCCGAAATTCAATTTTTCGTCAGATTTTCCGGGGACGGCGTGCCGACCAACGGTCGGCACCCACCCGATCAGCTGTAGCGCTGCTTCAGCATCGCCCACGCCGAGCGCAGCGCCAGCGCTTCGCCACCGGCCGGACGACCCGGGCGCTCGCCGTCGTTCCAGGCATACACGTCCAGGTGCGCCCAGCGCTGGCCGTCTTCCAGGAAGCGTTCCAGGTACAGCGCGGCGGTCACCGAGCCGGCCATGCGCGAACCGGCGTTGGCCAGGTCGGCGATGCCGCTGCTCAGGTAGCGCAGGTAGGGGCGCCACAGCGGCATGCGCCAGACCGGGTCGCGGGTCGCGTCACCGGCCTGCAGCCACTGCTGGGCCACCGTGTCGTCGTTGCTGAACAGTGCCGGCAGGTCCGGGCCCAGGGCGATGCGCGCGGCACCGGTGAGGGTGGCGAAGTCCAGCACCAGGTCCGGTTTCTGCTCACCGGCGAAGGTCAATGCGTCGCACAGGATCACGCGGCCCTCGGCGTCGGTGTTGTCGATCTCCACGCTCAGGCCCTTGCGGGTGGCGATGACCTCGCCCGGACGGAACGCATCGGGGCCGATCGCGTTTTCCACTGCCGGCACCAGCAGGGTCAGGCGCACCGGCAGCCCGCGCGCCATCACCAGGCCGGCCAGGGCCAGTGCGTGCGCGGCGCCGCCCATGTCCTTCTTCATGTTGCGCATGCCGTCGGCCGGCTTGATGTCCAGCCCGCCGGTATCGAAGCACACGCCCTTGCCCACCAGCACCAGTGCCGGGTCGGTTTCCCTGCCCCAGCGCAGCACGACCAGGCGCGGCGCACGATGCGAAGCGCGGCCCACGGCGTGGATGGCCGGGAAATTCTGCTTCAGCAGTTCGTCGCCGGTAATCGCCTCGACCTGCGCACCATGTGCGTCGGCCAGCGCACGCGCGGCGTCTTCCAGCTGCTGCGGGCCCATGTCTTCGGTCGGGGTGTTGACCCAGTCGCGCACGCGCAGGCTGGCGGCGATCAGGTCGGCCACTTCGCCGGTCGGCGAGGCCACCAGCTGCGCCGGTGCGCGGTTGCGCTTGCGGTAGCGGTCAAAGCGGTAGCTGCCCAGGCCCCAGCCCAGCTGCAGCAGCGCCAGTTCGGCGGCCGGCAGTTCATTGGCCAGCTGCCAGACGCTGCCTTCCGGCAGCGCGTGCGGCGCATGCGCATAGCTGTAGGCATCGGCACGATCACCCACGCCCATCACGGCACCGGCCAGGCCATCGGCGCCCGGTAGCAGTGCCACGCTGTGGGCGCCGGCGTTGAAGCCCTGCGATGCCAGCCACGCCTGCGTGGCAGCCGGCTGGCTGTCCTTCCAGGCGGTGAACTGCTCGCGGTCCAGCACGTACAACGGCAGCGCCGCAGCGGTGTCGGCGGTGAAACCAGTGATCTCGCTCATGCGTCAGGTACTCCGGGGTGCGGCGGCGTCGAGGTTGGCATCCAACCAGTCGGCCAGGCCGGTAAGGGTGTCGAACTGCAGGTCCGGCTGCAGCTGCGGATGGGTCCAGGTGGCTGCGTCGCGGTTGATCCAGCAGCCGCGCAGGCCGGCGGCAATCGCCCCGGCCACGTCCATGTCGACATGATCGCCGACGTGCAGCACCTGTGCCGGCGCCACACCCAGGCGGGTGCACGCGGCATGGAAGATGCTGGCTTCGGGCTTGGCCGCGCCGTGTTCGCGCGAACCCAGCTGGAAGGCGAAATGATGGGCCAGGCCGATCCGCTCCAGGTCGGCGTTGCCGTTGCTCAGCGCCGCCACCGGTACCCGTGCGGCAATGCGCGCCAGCGCGTCGATCGCATCGGGATAGCACTCCACCTGGTTGCGCGCGGCGTAGAACACTTCATACGCAGGCTCCAGCAGATCGAGGCTGGCACCGCTGGTGCGCAGTGCTTCGTGCAGGGTCAGCCGGCGCAGCGCACTCAGGTCGTGGTGGAGGTGCGGATGGGCGTGGTACAGCCGCTCGCGCAGTTCGCGCATCGCCTCCACCGGATACATCGCGGCGGTAGCGGGGCTGTGTTCGCACATCCAGGCGTGCAGGACCTGTTCGATGCGGGCGCCGATCGGAGCGAACGGCCACAGCGTGTCGTCAAGGTCGAGGGTGATGGCTTGGACGGGGAAATTCACCCCGCCATTCTACCCCTGCCCGCGCGGGCTTTCATTCCAGCAGGCGTGCCCAGCCCTGCATGCCGTCCAAGCGTGCCAGCACCAGCTTGATGCACACCAGCAGCGGCACCGCCAGCAGCAGCCCGATCATGCCCCAGGCCCAGCCGAACACCATCAGCGCCAGGATCAGCACCAGCGGCGACAGCTTCATCCGACGACCCAGCACGATCGGGGTCACCATCTGCCCTTCCAGTGTGTGCAGGCCCAGGTAGGCGGCCGCTGGCAGCAGGGCCTGCAGCGGGTCGCGGAACTCGACGAAGCCCATCAACAGCATCAGCGCCACGCCGATCAACGGACCCACATACGGCGCAAAATTCAGCAGCGCGGCCACCGTGCCCCACAGCAGCGCTTCCTGCAGGCCGATACCGAGCAGCATCAGCACGCCGGCGAACACCAGCCCGACCAGAGTGTTGATGACGCTGATGGTCAGCACGTAACGCGAGACCTCGCGTTCGATCGAACGCAGGATGTCCGTGGTGAAGCGCTGCTGCTGGCGGTTGGGGAACAGGGCGATCGCCGCGCGCTGCAGGCTCTGCCCGTAGATCATGAAGAACAGCGTCAGCAGCACCACGGCCAACACCGAGGCAGCCAGCCGCGGCGCACGGGTCAGCATGCGGTAGGGGTCGTCCAGCTGGGTACGGATCACCTGCACCTTGTGGTTGCTGTCACCGCCGGCCACACGGGCGAAGTTTTCCGCCGCTTGGTTGGCCTGCTGCACCGGCTTGGTCAGGTCCTGCACCTGGCGGGCGACCTTGCGCAGCTGCTGTGGGGCTTCCTGCGCCCATTCCATTGCCGGGCCGATCAGCTGCACGGCGAGCGAACCGGTCACGCCCAGGCCCGCACCGAGGATCAACAGTGCGCCCAGCGCGCGCGGAATCCACAGCTTCTGCAGCAGGCGCAGGATCGGGTTGCCGACCAGGGCGAAGAACATCGCCAGCAGCACCGGCAGGATGATGTCCTGCGCGGCCCACAGCGTGTAGCCCACCGCCAGGGTCGCCAGCACCACCAGCGACATCGGCCCGCGCGGGCGCGACGGTGGTGGCAGCGCTGCCTCTGGCTCGTCGGGGCCGGCCGGTGGCGGGGACAGGAGGGACTCGCTCATCGACGCATCAACCGGAAAGGGGAGCGCATTATCCGCCGGCCGCGATCGGCGCGGCGGATTCCATGGATCAACGTTCGGACAGCTCGGTGGCCGCTTCGGCCGGACGTGGTCCGCGCAGGTCCGGTTCTGGCTCCGGCACGGAGCGTGGTGCCGGTGCCGGCCGTGCTCCGGCAGCGGAGGCCGCTGCCTGTGCCTGCTCGCTGGCATCGTCGGCTTCTTCGGCCGCATCGTCGGCGGTGGCCGCAGCCTGCGCCGCCATCGCCGTGGCGAACGCCGCCTGCGCACTGGCGAACAGGTTCGAGACCGAACCGACCATCTGCAGCCAGCGGGCACCGTTGACCTTGCCCGGTACCTCCAGCTTGCCGGCGATGAAGCCACCGGCAAGGCCGACCACTACGATGCGCAACGGCGACCAGCCCTGTCGCCACACCTGGCCGAGGGTGGACCAGTGGTCCTGTGTCTCGCCCAGACGCACGGTCACCACCTGTTCGCAGCGCTTTACCCGCCGCTGCAGCGCGCCGAACTTCATGGCTTGCCCTCGGGCAGCTGCACGCCGGCATCAGGGTCGTTTTCGCTGGGTTCGTCAAACAGGCCCAGGCGTGACAGCTGACGCCGGGTGGCGTGCATGCCGGTGTGGTGGAAGAAGTAGGACACCCGCCAGATCGCATAGCCGGTGACGGCCAGGCTCAGCAGCGAGGTGATCAGCAGGGCCTGCAGCCAACTCAGGCCCCAGCTCTGTAGCAGCGCGATGAGGGTGGCGGCCATCAGCAGCCACGCCGATGCACCAAACACGATCGCCACGCCGGCCCAGGCCAGCGCACGACCGAATGCGCTGCGCGCCAGTGCGAAGTCGGCCGAGGCCAGCCGGCGCAGTGAACGCAGCGTGTGCTTGGCCGAATCGGCAGCGGCACGACCGGCCGCGCCGACCTGGCGGATGCTCTCATCCAGCGGCGGGGTGGCCGCCGGATCAGGCGCTTGCGTGTTGTCTTCGCTCACGCTGCGGCTTACTTGTCGCTGCTGCCGCGGGCCAGCTTGGCGATGATCCAGCCGGCTGCGAAAGCGACGCCGAACGAGGCCAGCGGACGTTCGCGGATCAGTTCGGCGGCGCTGTCGATCAGGTCCTTGCCCTTGTCCATCAGCGCATCGACCTGTTCCTTGGCGGCGGCACCGCCGAACTCGGCGGCGGCCAGGCCGGACAGTGCACTGTCGGACAATTCAGCCTTGACGTTGGCCTTGCCGATGCGAAGCTCGTCGGTCGCTGCACCGGTTGCACCCTTGATCGCACCGCCGGCGGCCGTAGCGGCCTGCTTCAGGTGGGAACCGGCTTCACCCAGGTGTTCCTTCAGGTTCTCGGTATTGGTGGGGCTCATCGAATCACTCCTGTTGCGATGGGGGAACGGGAGTCGGCGGTGCCGACCTGGACTGACAGCAATAGCATTGCCGGGGTATAGGGGGTGTTACGGCAGGGCGATCAGCGCATCACGAGCTGGCCCTGCTGCTGGCCATTGTTGCGCAGCACGCGCAGCACCAGCGTCGGCGGGCGCTGCTGGAAGTTGGCGCGCCAGCTGGCCAGGTCGGCGAATTCACCGACGGTGGCATCGGTGATGATGTCGCCCTGCTGCAGGCCGTTGCTGGCGGCGCGGCTGCCGCGCTTGACCTCGCTGACCAGCACGCCGCTGGCGCCCGACTGGCGCAGCGACTCGGGCAGGTCGACGAAGGTGGCCCCGCCCAAGCGCGGGTCCAGGCTGTCGCCGGTGACCGCGCGTGCCTGTTCCTTCAGCGTCGCCTTGATCTGCAGCGGCTTGCCTTCGCGGCGTACGTCCAGCGTCATCGGGCTGCCGACCGCCGCCAGGCCTTCCACGTTGTGCAGGGCTTCGGCGCTGTCCACGCGCTGGCCATTGGCCGACACCACCACGTCGCCCGGCTTCAGGCCGGCGGCGGCGGCCGCCGAACCGGCCAGCACGCGGGTGATCAGCGCACCGCGGGTTTCGCCCAAGCCCAGGCCCTGCGCGATCTGCGCGGTCAGGTTCTGGCTTTCCACGCCCAGCGTGCCGCGCACCACCACGCCGTGCTTGACCAGCTGGTCGACCACGCTGCGCGCCAGGTTCGAGGGAATCGCCAGGCCCAGGCCGATGTTGCCGGCCATGCTGCCCTGCGGGTTGAAGCTGGCAGTGTTGATGCCGACCAGCTGGCCCTGCAGGTCGACCAGCGCGCCACCCGAGTTGCCCGGGTTGATCGACGCGTCGGTCTGGATGAAGTTCTGGTAGCCCAGCCCGCGGATGCCGCTGCGGCCCACCGCCGAGACGATGCCCGAAGTGACCGTCTGGCTGAAGCCGAACGGATTGCCGATGGCCACCACGAAGTCGCCCACCCGCAGCTGGTCGCTGTTGCCGAGCTTGATGTCGGTCAGGTTCTGCGCCGGAATGCGGATCAGCGCGATGTCGGTATCGCGGTCCGAGCCGAGGAATTCGGCCTTGACCGTGCGCCCGTCGGCCAATGTCACCTGTACGTCATCGGCGTTGTCGATGACATGGTGGTTGGTCAGCACCAGGCCCTCCCTGGCGTCGATGATCACGCCCGAGCCCAGCGATTCGTTGATGCGTTCCTGCGGGATGTCCGGGAACAGGCGGCGGAAGAACGGGTCGTTGAAGAAGGGATTGCGTACGCGCACCACCTGCTTGGTGTTGACGCTGACCACGGCCGGCATCGCCTTCTCCAGCATCGGTGCCAGTGACGGAACCTGCTGCCCGGCCACTGCGGCTGGCAGTGCCGCCATGGTCGGCACCACCGCTGGAAGCGGAGCGGCATCGGCACGGTTGTCCAGGTGGGCGTTGATGCCGGTGGCAACGAAGCCACCGAAGGCGGCGGCGATTGCGAGCGTGAGCAGGGTAGGTAGCGGTCGCATGGGAGTCGGTTTGCTGGCGGGAATGGGGGCGGTTCGGCTCTACGGTAAAACAAGCTGAATGAGTGTGTCGCGATCTGGATAAATGCGCCATGAAAACCGCGCGTCGGGAGCGCGGATCGCGACGACCAGCGCTGGGCCGGTGACGACAGCGGAGGCGGCGCCCGGCTGTGTGCGGACGTCAGCCGCAGGTCGCGCGGATACAGGACGATACTTGCGCAGTTCTGCGCATCCCGGTGCCGCGACGCGCCATATTGCATGCCTTCCGCGGCATCCGGGCGGGTGCACACAACCAAGGCCTGTCACGACGCGGATCATGCGGCGCAGCACTGAAAAAAAGGGGTTTCCTGTAAACACGGTGTGCCTGCAGGGATGGTCGACTACACCATCGCCGTCGCAGCAGATGCGATTGGTGGCGCATGCCCCGTTCCACGATCGTCAATGTCGGTATAGCATCGCCCCGTTTTGATACTTAAGGCCCCCAGGAGGGCAACATGAGCAACGGTAATGGTGTGTCGGTCGTGACCGACGCTGTCGAGAACGTCAAAGAAACCGCCACCAACGTTGGCGAGACCATCGCCCACGCTGCCGAAGACGCAGTGAAGTCGGTCAAGAAGACCGTCAAGCGCGCCACCAAGGCTGCCGGTACCCGCGTTGCCAAGGCCAAGAAGGCCGTGGCCAAGGTCGAGAAGACCGTTGCCAAGAAGGCCGAAAAGGCTGCCAAGTCGGTCGGCAAGACTGTTGCCAACGCCAAGAAGAAGCTGGAAGCGGCCAAGAAGAACGCCAAGGCCGAAGCCGCTGCCCTGAAGAAGGAAGTGGCCAAGAAGAAGGCCGCTGCAGGCAAGGCTGTGACCAAGAAGGCCGCCGCTGCCAAGAAGACCACCAAGGCCGCCACCAAGGCTGCCGGCAAGAAGGTCGCCACCGTGAAGAAGGCTGCCACCAAGAAGGCCGCCGTCGCCAAGAAGACCGTTGCCAAGAAGACCGCGGCCGCCAAGAAGGTGGTCGGCAAGAAGGTCGCCACCGCCAAGAAGGCTGTGGCCAAGAAGACCGTCGCCACCAAGAAGGTCGCTGGCAAGAAGGCCGTGGCTGCGAAGAAGGTTGTCGGCAAGAAGGTTGCCGCCACCAGGAAGGTCGCCACCAAGAAGACCGCCGCCGCCAAGAAGGTTGTCGGCAAGAAGGCTGCTGTGGCCAAGAAGGCCGTCGGCAAGAAGACCGCTGCTGCCAGGAAGGTTGTCGGCAAGAAGACCGCCGTTGCCAAGAAGGCAGTTGGCAAGAAGGTTGCCGCTACCCGCAAGACGGTTGCCAAGAAGGCTGCCCCGCTGAAGAAGGTCGCCGCCAAGAAGGCTCCGGCCAAGAAGGCCGTGCGCAAGGCCGCCAAGCGCAAGTAATCGCGCCGTGACCAAAGGCCCTGCCACCCACCGGGTGGTGGGGCCTTTCGCGTTTCCGGGACACTGTCCGGGGCAAGATGCAGGTTCTTTCCGCTGGAGCCCCGGGCATGCGCGGTATCGACTTCAGTTCCTGGCAGGGCGTGCTGTCCACCTTGGCCGGCCTGGTCCTGATCACCCTGCTGGGCGTGGGTATCCGCCTGCTGGTGATGCAGACCCTGCAACAGCGCCGCGAACGCGAGAACCGGCAGATCAACGAACGGCTGCGCACGCTGATGGCGGCCTACAAGACCCTAGGCGGTTCGTTCACCGGCGAACTGGGCGTGGATCCCAGCCATCGCCGCGACCTGCGCCAGCGCGAAGATGCCGAAGGCATCGCCGAACCCCGCTCGGATCGCGCGCGCCGCATCCGCGATGCCGTTGAAGCGGCGTTGTCGGACATCCTGCTGCTGGGCACCGACGAACAGGTGCGGCTGGCCGCGCGTGCCGCCAATGAACTGGCACAGGGGCGGCCGGTACATACCCACGAACTGGTGGTCTCGCTGCGCGACTTCGTGCGCGAAGCGCTGGATCTGGCGCCGATTCCGGCCGACCTGCAGATACCGCCGCAGGGGCCGACCCGGCCGGGTGGCGCCAGTGGCGGCGGCAAGGGCCGCAACGAGGGCGATGCCAAGGGCGGTCGTGCGGGTGGAGGAGGTGGCGGTGGCGGAATGGGCGCTGGCATGGGGGGGGTCGGCCTCGGCGCCGGCGCCGCTCTGGGCGCCGGCCATGCGTCTGCCAGCGATGAAACGGACGCGCGCTGAGCACGTCCGCCCGGTTCAGCGCGTCAGCTCGTAGAGCGGCACGAAGCCGCCGTAGATCATCCGCGCGCCGTCGAACGGCATCGGATTTGTCGCCGGATCAAACCTTGGGTCTTCCATCATCTTCTTCATGCCGGCGTCGCGGGTCGGCTTGTCCGGCCATTCGATCCAGGAAAACACCACCGTCTCGTCCGGCGTGGCTTTCACTGCGCCGAAGAAGTCGGTGGTCTTGCCGTGCGGCACGTCATCGCCCCAGCACTCGACCACGCGCAGCGCGCCGTATTCGATGAAAACGGGATCTCCTGTGCGTGCGTGGGCGAGGAACTTCTCCTTGTTGGCGGTGGGCACCGCCAGGACGAAACCATCGATGTAGCTCATTGCCTGCCTCCGGATGGACCGTGCCGCATGCACGGCCTTCAAGTACCCGACGAACCAGGGCGTCGTGGATCGACATCCTGTGTGCGCCTGTTCAGCCCGGGCCACCGGGCAGCGGCGCCAGCACCGTATCCGGTGGCTGCTGGCCGGCCAGGTGGCGCACGAAGTAGTCCCACATGCGGTGCGTGTAGGTGGCGTCGTTGCGGAACAGTTCGTGGTCCTGCCGGGCCAGGTACAGCAGGTCGTAGCTGCGCTGGGCCTTGTTCAGGGCGGCGGCCAGCTGCAGGGTCAGCGCCGGTGGCGCGTTCTCGTCCAGTTCGCCATAGACCAGCAGCAGATGCCCGCGCAGGTTGCCGGCCAGTGCCGCATTGTCGAGCCCGGCAAAGGGCGCCGGCACGCCTTCGGCAGTGGGCGTGGCCGGCAGCACCCCACCGAACAGCCGGTCCATGCCGTGCAGGGCGCCGCCGTACATACCCTGGAAATTGTGGCTGCCAGCCGAGGCCACGCCCACCTTGTAGAACGTGGGATAGCGCAGCAGGGCGCGCGCTGCACTATAGCCGCCGAACGAATGCCCGTAGATGCCGACCCGCTCCAGGTCGATGCCCGGGTAGCGTTCGCCCAGCTGGCGCAGCGCAGCCACATGGTCATCCAGCTGTACATCGGCGGCGCGCAGGAAGCTGCTGTCATGGAACGCCTTGTCGCGGCCACCGGTGCCGCGCGCATCGATGCTGACCACCATGAAGCCGAGTTCGGCCAGGCTGGCGCGGGATACCGGATTCAGGGCAGACACCGCCTCGGCGTAGGTCACCGGCGCATTGCTGATGAAGGAACCACCGTACATCGCGTCGATCACCGGGAAGCTGCCATCATCGCGATAGTCGCGGGGCAGGTAGACGGTGGCGAAGATCGGCGTGCGTCCATCGGCGGCCAGCAGCCGTTCGCGCCGTGGTGCGCGCCAGCCGGCAGCAACGATCGCGCTGTCATCGGCTGTTTCCAGCACCATCACTTCACGTCCGTCGTCGCTGGCGCGCAGCACCGTGCGCGGTGGCTGTTCCAGGCGCGAGACCGTATCCACCAGGTAGCCACCGTGCGGTGACAGTGCCTGTGGCGCGCGTCCGCCGAACAGGGCACCGGTGCCCGCATCGGCCATGTGGTCGCTGCCATCGGCGGCCAGGCGCTGGATCGGACCGCCCTGCAGCGATACCCGGTACAGGCCGCGCACGTAGGGGTCGCCACCGTCGACGCCACCGGCGCTGAAGTACGCCCAGCCACCCGCAGCGTCCACACCCAGCAGGTCACGCACCACCCATTTGCCGCGGGTGAGCTGGCGCAGCACCTTGCCATCGGACAGGCGCACCCGGTACAGATGGCCCCAGCCATCGCGCTGCGAGAACCACACGGCGGTGTCCTGCCCGGGCAGGATGGCCACCGCTGGCCGGTTGTAGGAATACACGTTGAGCTGGAGGCGAGTGTCGCTGGCTTCTTCCACAACCGTGCGCAATGCACCGCTGTTGGCATCGATCTCCACCAGGCGCAGCCTGCGCGGCGTGCCGAAGTGCGCGATCACGGCATATAACCGATCGCCGTCCCAACCCAGGATGCCGGCCTCACTGAGCGTGTTCCAGCCCTCGGGCAGCGCGATGTCATGCTGCCTGCCGCTGGGGATATCGATCACATACAGGCTGTCGCATACCTGCTGTGCATCGCCCAGTACCCCCAGCTTCACGGTATGCACGCGCGGCCGCGCGCTGTGGGTCGGGCTGCTTTCCAGATAGGGATAGTCCTGCAGCGCGCGCTCGTCGTAGCGGATGCCGGCTGCGTAACGGCCATCGGGTGACCAGCTCACCGCAAACGGTCGTGCCGGCATCCGGCCCTGACGGCGTGGAATGCCGCGCAGGGTGAAGTCCGGCAGTACGCCATAGCCATGCCCAGCTTCACCGCCCTGGGTCAGTAGCTGCGGCGCCGCTCCAGAGCGCTGCAGCCACAGGTTGTGGTCGCGTACCTGCAGCCAGGCATCACCGCCGGGCGACGGCAGTGCATCAGCCGGCGGCAATGCCTGTTGTGCGGCCGTGCACTGCAGGCGTGGCCATTGGCAGTTGATCTCCGCCTCGCCGTTGAACTGCAGGCGCAGGCCATCATCCAGTACCTGCACGTTGTTCAAGCGCAGGCGTGGCCCGCTGGCACCCAGAGGTGCAACTGCGGCGTCCAGCGCATCGGGTTCGAACAGGATCTGGCGCGTAGCCTGGATTGGATCGACCAGTATCGCCTGGCGCCGGCCCTGTGTGTCTTCGCGTTCGTACCAGAAGCGCCCATCGGCCAGCCACTGGGGCAGGACCGATGCATTGCGCAGCGCACCGCGCAGATGACTGTCATGCACGCGTTCGGCGCGCTGGTAGTCAGCCGCCTGCAGCGCGTGCGCAGCATGGATCGGAAACAGGGAAGCGCAGGCCAGGAGGGCGGCGCGAACAGGCATCAGCAGCGGATCGGAAACGTGCAAGGCAACCTCCTGTTGCAGTCGGTGACGAACCACAAATGCACGCGCGCCGCGCGCGTATGCCAGAGACAGCCTGAATCAAGCCAAAAAATTCAGCAATGCGAAGAACGCTGTTTTCAGGGAGCGTTGTGGCGAATAACGGAGAATTTACATTCCCGATGCGATGGCGCCCTGGCGCTGCTGCACACCATAAGAAAGTAAAAGGTGTACCCCCATGAAGAATTCGCTGATTGCTCTGGCCCTGGCCGCTGCCCTGCCGTTCACCGCCTCGGCTGCTGAGAACCTGTCGTACAACTACGCCGAAGCCGACTACGCCAAGACCGATATCGACGCGTTCAAGGCCGACGGCTGGGGCGTGAAGGGTTCGTACGGCTTCCTGCCGAACTTCCACGCTTTCGGTGAGTACAGCCGCCAGGAAATCGACCACACCAACATCAAGCTGGACCAGTGGAAGATCGGCGCCGGCTACAACGTTGAAATCGCCCCGACCACCGACTTCGTTGCCCGCGTTGCTTACCAGAAGCGCGACCAGAAGCACGGCCTGGACTTCAACGGCTACAACGCTGAAGCGGGTATCCGCACCGCCTTCGGTGCCCACGCCGAAGTCTACGGCATGGTCGGCTACGAAGATTTCTCGAAGAAGCACGGCATCAATCCGGAAGGCCAGTGGTACGGTCGCCTGGGTGGCCAGGTCAAGCTGAACCAGAACTGGGGCATCAATGGCGAGCTGAAGATGAACCGCGACGGCGACAAGGAATACACCGTCGGCCCGCGTTTCAGCTGGTAATAGCTACCTCGGCGCGCCTGCGCGCTGAAGATGCCTCGACAGGCCCGGCGCATGCCGGGCCTGTTGCGTTGTGACGACCCGAAACCGCAGCTGAGCATGTTCCGGGGCCGCTGCTGCGTTGCAATAAATTGGATTCCGCTGCTCCCGGCGCGGGCCTACGGTGGGCACTTCGTACCGTCGGATCCATGTGATGCCGCCTGCCGTTCCCGCTCTGCCCCTCGATCGGCCCCGCCGCCTGGCAATGCTGGCGCCGCATCCCGTGCTGCGCCTGGGGGTGGAGGTGGTGCTTTGCCAGCACGGTGGCGTGCAGGTCTGTGGCAGCTTCACCCGCGAAGGTGATCTGCTCGATCTGCTGCAGCGCCAGCCGGATGGCATCGACCTGTTGCTGATCGACCTGCTGGCGCCGTGCGGACCCGAACAGGGCCTGGCCCTGTTGCGGCTGTTGTCGCGGCGCTGGCCGCTGCTGCCGGTGCTGGTGCTGTCTGCGCACTGCAATGCCAGCACGGTGACCATGGCGATGCAGGCCGGCGCGCGCGGCTTTCTGTCCAAGGGAACCACGCCGGAGATGCTGCGGCGCGCAGTTGACGTACTGGCGCGTGGCGGCCGCTTCGTGCCCCCGGAGTTGCGCACGCAGTTGAGCCGATCGCGCATGCGGCGCACACCGGCGCCGGTGCTCACGCCCTTGAGCCGACGCGAGCGCGAGGTGCTCCGGCTGGTCCTGCAGGGCTGCACCACCGGGGAGGTGGCGCGGCGCTTCGGGCGCACGGCCAGTACGGTCAGCACGCAGAAGCGGACCGCCTACGAGAAGCTGGGCATCCACAGCGATGGTGAGCTGTTCCGCATCCGGCACCTGCTCGAATGCGGATGAGCGGGCTTACTCGCCCTGGTACTGTTTCTCTTCCACCAGCGCCGAACCGGCCACGCGGTTGATCTCGTTCTTCACCTGCACGCGCTCACCATTGGTGCCATAGACACCGCGTGCCAGCTGGATGAAGGCATCGTCGAATACCTGGGCCGCTTCCTTGTCGCGCAGCTGGTCCTGGATGTCCCACATGCGCTCGTTGATCGCCTTCAGCTGCTGCTGCAGCGCGGCCAGGGCCGGCTGTGCCTGCAGCTGCTGCTGCAACAAGGGCAGCAGGCCGTCCAGTTCGGTGCGCACGTTGGCCAGCTTGGCCGCATCGTCGATGCGCTCGGCCTTGATCTGGAGAATGGTGATCTTGTCGATCAGCTCGCCGATCGATACCGGGGTCAGGATGGCGTCCACGCGGTTGGTTCCTGGAAACAGGGCACCATGATACCGCGCTGCTGGCATGTGGCCCCGATCCGCGGGATTTACGCCGAATTTGCGCCACGGGCCCGGCAGCACCCTCGATCCGTTACGGCCCTCGCCTCGACACTGCGTTCCCGGCGGCGTGACCGCCTTCGACGAGGAACACAGTGCAGTGAACAGCAAGGGGATGATGGCGGCGCTGGTGGCCGCCCTGGCAGGGCTGCTCGGGATCGGCAGCGCGCAGGCACAGGTGCAGGTCAGTGGCAGTGCGGCGTTGACCAGTGACTACGTATGGCGTGGCAGCTCGCAGAGCGATGGCGACCCGGCGGTGCAGGCTGGCGCGAAGGTCTCGATCCCATCGGGCTGGTATGCCAGCGCGTGGGGGTCCAACGTTTCGTTCAAGCCGGACAATGGCGCGCGCAGCGAGTTCGACCTGGTGGCGGGCTGGTCCGGCGCACTGGCACCGGACTGGAGCCTGGATGCCAACCTGACCCGTTACGTGTACCCGGGCACCGGCCGCGCGCTGGACTGGACCGAGCTCAACACCACGGTGACCTGGAAGCAGCGCGCCTGGCTGCAGGTCGCCCATTCCAACGATGCGTTGGCCGGTGGCCATCGCGGTACCTATGCCCAGCTGGGTGTGCGTGTGCCGTTGCACGAACGCCTCCGCCTGGAAGCAGCGGTGGGCCAGTACTGGCTGGCCACCGCGCAGGGCCCGGACTACCTGCATGGGCAGCTCAGTGCCATCGCCTCGCTGACCCCGGCATGGGAACTGCGCGCCACCGTGCATGACACGGACAACGCAGCCAAGCGCCTGTTCCCCGGCAACGCCGGTGGGCGATGGGAGCTGGCGCTGCAGGGCAGCTTCTAGTCGGCCAGCGACGCCTGGCGCGCGCGCAGCGCGCCGGGCAGCCACAGCAGCAGGGCCAGCGCAGCCACGGCAGCGCCGGCCACGCAGACGCCCGTCCAGCCGAAGCGCTGGTAGACCTGCGCAGACAGCAGCGAACCCAGCGAACCGCCGATGAAATAGCCGGTCATGTAGCCGGCATTGAGGCGGTTGCGTGCCGCCGGTTGCAGTGCGTAGATCAGGTTCTGGTTGCTGACGTGCAACAGCTGCGCGGCCAGGTCCAGCACCACCACGCCCACCAGCAGCGCCAGCAGCGAGTGTGCCGACAGCCCCAATGGCAACCACGACAGCAGCAACAGCAGCAGTGCAATGGCGGTGGCACGCCCGGTCTGGCCACGGTCGGACATGCGGCCAGCCAGGGCGGCCGCCAGCGTGCCGGCCGCGCCGACCAGCCCGAACAGCCCGATGGTGGCGTCGCTGTAGGCATACGGCGGCTGTGCCAGCAGGAACGCGAGCGGGGTCCAGAAGATCGCGAACATGGCGAAGCTGCAGGCGCCCAGCAGCGTGCGCTGGCGCAGCACCGGTTCCTGCACGAACAGCACGCCGATCGAGCGCAGCAATGCGAAATAGCCCAAGCCGGCGCTGTGGTGGAATCGCGGCAGACCGCGCTGCAATGCCAGTGCGGTCAGCACCAGGGTGGCAGCGGCGATCGCATACACCAGGCGCCAGTCGCCCAGGCTGGAAAGCAGGCCGGCCACGGTGCGCGCCAGCAGAATGCCCAGCAGCAGGCCACTCATCAGCGTGCCGACCACGCGACCGCGATGTTCCGGCGCGGCCAGCGTAGCGGCGAACGGCACCAGCACCTGGGCGACCACCGAGAACAGGCCGGTGATGGCGGTGCCCACCAGCAGCCAGGTCAGTGACGGTGCGCAGGCACTGATCACCAGTCCGCCGGCCGACAGCAGGCTCATCACCACGATCAGGCGGCGGCGTTCGAACAGGTCTCCCAGCGGCACCAGCAGGATCAGTCCGGCGGCATAGCTCAGCTGCGCGGCGGTAACGACCATGCCGACCTGGCCGAACGGCACACCGAAGGCGTCGGCGATGGTGTGCAGCAGTGGCTGCGCATAGTAGTTGCTGGCCACGGCCACGCCGGTAGCCACGGACATCAGCAGCACCTGCCAGCGGTGCAGAGGGGGGAGGGACGGGCTCACGCGGTGTTCCAGGAAGCGGGGGGCACAGTGTCCACCTGCTGCGGCCATGATGGAAATGAATCATCATCATCCATGCCATCTGGAAACGAGATAGTTGGATGAATCTCAAACAGCTCGAGTTTGCCGTTGCCTTGGCCGAGGAGGGCAATTTCACCCGTGCCGCCGAACGCTGCCATGTGGTGCAGTCCGCGTTGAGCCACCAGATTGCCTACCTGGAGCAGGAACTGGGCACGCCGCTGTTCGAGCGCCTGCCGCGGCAGGTGAGGGCGACGGCAGCGGGTGAGGCGCTGCTGGTGCACGCACGCCAGGTGCTGGTCAGCCTGCGCCATCTGCGCGCCGACGTGGCCGCAGTCAGTGGCGAGGTGCGCGGGCTGCTGGCGATCGGGCAGATCTCCTCGCTGACCGATATCGATGTGGTGGCGATGCTGGCCGCGTTCCAGCAGGCGCACCCGCAGGTGGAATTCCAGTTGCGGGTGGACAAGAGCGAGGACCTGATCGCGCAGGTGCAGTCGCGTGACCTGGATGTTGCACTGGTGGGGTTGGCGCCCTCGGCCGGCCTGGACGGGGTCTGCCACCAGATGCTGCAGGAAGAAGACCTGGTGGCGGTGCTGGCGCCGTCGCACCGCTTGGCCCGGCGCAAGCGGCTGCCATTGACCGAATTGCAGGACGAGGCGCTGGTCGACTTCCCGCGCGGCACCGGTGCGCGGCGGCAGACCGACGATGCTTTCGTCGCCGCTGGCCTGCCGCACACAGTGCGTTTCGAGGTCAACCTGATGGAACTGGTCGAGCGCTTCGTCCGCCATGGTCTGGCGGTTGGCATCGTGCCGGCGCTGATTGCCGAAGGCTTCCAGGGCGTGGTGCGGATTCCGCTGCAGCCAACCCCGACCCGCCGCGTGCACCTGGTCTGGCAGCGGCTGCCGACACCGGCGGCGCGGGCGTTCGTCGAGGCCGTGCTCAGCCGCGCAGGCGCAGGCTCAGGCCCTTGAGGAAGTTGCGCAGCATCTGGTCCAGGCAACGCCGGTAGTTGGTGTGCCCGGGCTGGCGGAACAGCGCACCGACTTCCGACTTGGAGACGTTGAAACCGGCGCTGGCGAAGATTTCCATCAGATCGACGTCGCGCAGCTGGAACGCCACGCGCAGCTTCTTCAGCACCAGGTTGTTGTCGATGCGGGTTTCCACCGCGCGCTGCGGCTGGCTCTCGTCGCGACCGCGCAGGTGCACGATCAGGCCATCGAGGAAGTGCGCCAGCGCGCTGTCGCTCATCGCTTCGAAGCCGGCTTCGTCCTCGCGGCGCAGCCAGGCCTTCACCTGTTCGGGATCCACGGCGAAGGCCGGGTCGGCCATCTGGCACAGGGTCACCACGTGGTGGTCGCCCAGGTCCAGGGAATAGCGCACGCTGCGCAGGACATCGTTGTTGATCATGGCCCATTGTACCGGCCCCTGGCGTGTCACCGGACTGTCATCGAACTGCAGCATCGTGGGCACTCGTTCGCTGAGACCCTTGCATGCGCCGGTATCTGTTTTCCGCACTGCTGCTCGCCAGCAGCTTCGCTGCCTTCGCCCAGGACCGCTTCGTACCCGTCGAGCGGCGCCTGAGTGCATCTCAACTGGCCGAGGTCGGGCTCAGTCCAGCGCAGTTGCAGGCGCTGAACCGGGTACTGCGCGAGGCAGAGCGCGCGGCCACCGGGCCGACGGCAGCGGTGGCCCCCGCCGCTGCGCCGCTGCCTGCCAATGTGCCGGCACCGGCAGCAATGCATCTGGGCCTGGAAGAAGGACCGGTCAATGCACGCGTGGTCGGAGAGGTCGCAGGCTGGCAGCCCGGCACGCTGTTCACCCTTGATAACGGCCAGCAATGGCAGGTGATGAAGGGGCAGATGAAGCTGCGCAAGGTGCTGCAGTCGCCGCAGATCGCCGTTGTTCCAGGAATTGCCGGGCGCTGGTTCCTGCAGGTCGACGAAGACCTGCCCAAGGCCCGGGTATTCCGCGTGCGCTGAGCCGCGCACGCCTCGGGCGTGGTCAGCCGGCATCGACAACGCAAGGGCGGGCCGACGGTGCCAGAATGGGCGTCCGGTTTTTCCCCCTGGAGTTGCCTGATGACCCGCACTGTCCTGATTACCGGCGCCACGTCCGGCTTCGGCGCCGCCGCCGTCCACCGCTTCGCCCAGGCCGGCTGGAAAGTGATCGCCACGGGCCGCCGCGGCGAACGCCTGCAGCCGCTGGTCGATCGCTACGGCAAGGACGTGGTGCATGCCGCCGCCTTCGACATCCGCGATCCGGTTGCGATGGAAGCGGCGCTGCTGGCACTGCCGCCGGCCTTTGGCGAGATCGATCTGCTGGTCAACAACGCCGGCCTGGCGCAGGGCACCGCGCCGGCACAGAGCGCCAAGTTGTCGGACTGGACCACGATGATCGACACCAACATCACCGCGCTGGTGACCCTGACCCACCGCCTGCTGCCGCAGCTGGTGGAGCGCAAGGGCGCGATCATCAATATTTCGTCGGTGGCCGGCGTCTACCCGTACCCGGGTGGCAACGCCTACGGTGGCACCAAGGCTTTCGTCAGCCAGTTCTCGCTGGGCCTGCGTTCGGACCTGCACGGCACCGGCGTGCGCGTGACCACGATCGAGCCAGGCATGGCTGAAACCGAGTTCACCGTGGTGCGCACCCACGGCGACCAGGCGGCGTCGGACAAGCTCTACAACGGCGCCAACCCGATGACCGCCGAAGACATCGCCGAACAGATCTTCTGGGTGGCCAGCCTGCCGCCGCACCTGAACATCAATCGCCTGGAACTGATGCCGGTCAGCCAGTCCTTCGCCGGTTTCCAGGTCGCCCGCGAAGGCTGACCGCCGTTTGTAGAGTCGAGCATGGCTCGACTCTGCAGAAACAAGAAAAAGCCGGGCAATGCCCGGCTTTTTCATTCACAGCGGCAGGCTTACTGGGCCTTGATCGCCATCGCCTGCAGGCCGGTGCCATCCAGCTTCTGCTTGGCTTCGGACAGTTCACCGGCACTGCCATACGGCCCCATGCGCACGCGGTACACGGTCTTGCCGTTGATCTGTGCTGACTCCACGCGTGCCGCAAGTCCCATCATCGCCAGCTTGGCCTTGGTTGCTTCGGCATCGCCGGAGGCGCCGAAGGCGCCTGCCTGCAGGATATAGCGGGCGTTGTCGGCGGCCGCGGGTGCGGCAGTGGCCGGGGTACCCGCCGTTGCCGTTGCGGTTTCCGCGCGCGCTGCCGGCGTGGCGGCGGCGGTGCTGGTCGAGGCCGTGCTGGCCGGCGGCGTTGCCGCAGCCGGACGTTCACTCAGCGGTGCCGGCAGCGGACGGCTGGTGGCGGTCACCTGCGCGGTGCTGGACACGCTGGCGGTGGCCGCCGGTGCCGGTGCGGTCGTGGTCGCCGGCGGAACCGGCTTGCCTTCCAGTGCCGCCTGCGCGCGCTGTGCTTCGGCCTTGGCCCGGCGCTGGTCTTCGGCACGCGCGCTGGCGGCCAGTTCGGCGTCGGACATCTCGACTTCCTTGCCCGGCAGCAGGGTGTAGAAGTCGTACTGGGTGGCGGCCGGCTTTTTCGGTTCGGCCTGCTTCGGCGCAGCCGGCTGCGCGGCCGGCTGGGTACCGACATCGCTGTCGGCATCGGCGACCGGGGCCGGCTGCGCGTTCGGGTTCGGCTGCGGACCGGCGCGCAGGAAGCCATCGCCCTCGCCCTTGAACAGGTTCGGCGCCGCCAGGAACACCACGGCCGCGATCGCTACACCGGCCACCAGCCACACCCATCCGGGGGTGCCCTGGCTGCCGCTGTTGCGTCGTGCCTGGCTTTTGCCGCGTCGTGCTGCCATGTGTACTGCGTCTCCTGATGCTTACATTTTTTCCGGGGCGCTGACGCCCAGGAGTTCGAGGCCATTGGCCAGCACCTGGCGTGCCGCACAGGCCAGGGTCAGCTTGGCATTGCGGTCGGCGGCGTCATCCACCAGTACCGGCGTCCCGTGATACCACGTGTGGAACGCATGCGCCAATTCACGCAGGTACTGCGCCACCAGATGCGGTTCCAGCGCCACGCCGGCCGCTTCCACCACTTCCGGATAGCGCGAGATCTCGTTCATCAGCAGCAGCGAGGCGTCGTCGGCCAGGCGGCCGAGGTTGGCCAGGCCGTTGCCCTGCTCATACACCAGGCCCTTCTCCTGCGCCTGGCGCAGCAGGCTGCAGACGCGGGCATGCGCGTACTGCACGTAGAACACCGGGTTGTCGTTGCTCTGCTGGCGGGCCAGGTCGATGTCGAAGGTCAGCTGCGAATCTGGCTTGCGCGCGATCAGGAACCAGCGGGTGGCATCGCGGCCGGCTTCCTCGATCAGGTCGCGCAGGGTGAAGTAGCTGCCGGCACGCTTGGACAGCTTCACTTCCTCGCCGCCACGCATGACGGTGACCATCTGGTGCAGCACGTATTCCGGCCAGCCCTGCGGGATGCCCACTTCCATCGCCTGCAGGCCGGCGCGCACGCGGGCCAGCGAGCCGTGGTGGTCGGCGCCCAGCTCGGTGATCGCGCGCTCGTAGCCGCGCTGCCACTTGGACAGGTGGTAGGCCACGTCGGGCACGAAGTAGGTGAAGGTGCCGTCGGACTTGCGCATCACGCGGTCCTTGTCGTCACCGAAGTCGGTGCTGCGCAGCCACAGCGCGCCACCTTCTTCATAGGTATGACCCGACGCCTGCAGCTTGGCCACCGCTTCGGCTACCTTGCCGTCGGCGTACAGCGAGCTTTCCAGGAAATAGATGTCGAAGTCGACGCCGAACGCGGCCAGGTCCAGGTTCTGCTCGTTGCGCAGGTAGGCCACGGCGAAGCGGCGGATCGCCTGCATGTCGTCCGGGTCCTTGGCGCCGACCACGGTGCTGCCTTCCAGGTCGACGCTGGCGCCGGCCATGTAGGCGCGGGCGACGTCGGCGATGTACTCGCCGCGGTAGCCACCTTCCGGCCAGCCGTCCTGGTCCGGCGCGATGCCTTTGATCCGTGCCTGGGTGGACAGCGCCAGGTTCTCGATCTGCACGCCGGCGTCGTTGTAGTAGAACTCACGCTTGGCGTTCCAGCCGTTGGCATCGAGCACGCGCGCCACGCAGTCGCCGATCGCCGCCGCGCGGCCATGGCCGACATGCAGCGGGCCGGTCGGGTTGGCCGACACGTACTCCACGCCCACCGTGCGGCCATTGCCGGACAGGTTGCGACCGTAGTCGTGGGCTTCCTTGATGACCGACGCGGCTTCGCGCTGGTACGCGGCCGGGGCCAGGTGGAAGTTGATGAAGCCGGGGCCGGCGATCTCGACCTTGCTCACGTCCTCGCTGCGCGGCAGCGCCTCGACCAGCGCCTGCGCCAGTGCGCGCGGATTGCTGCGCGCGGCCTTGGCCAGCAGCATCGCGGCGTTGGTGGCGAAGTCGCCGTGGTCGCGGGTCTTCGGGCGCTCGACCACGAAGTCCGGCGGCAGGGAGTCGGCGGGCAGGGTGCCATTGGCGCGCAAGGCTTCGATGCCTTGGCTGATCAGGGCGCGGAGGAGATTTTTCACGAGGCCTGCTGTGAGAATGAGCGGCGGAATCGCCCATTTTAGCGCAGATACCCACGCCCACGCTGACCAGAACATGCCTGTGGGGGCGGCCGATGGCGCCTGAAGGGCCGCGCTCAGCCGAACAGCCGCGGCTGGGGCAGGGATAGCAGGCCCCGTTCAGCAAATGAAACGGGACGGCCCTCGCCGACCACGAAGTGGTCCAGCAGGCGCACGTCCACCATCGCCAGCGCCTGCTGCAGTTCGTCGGTGATGCGGGTATCGGCGCTGGAGGGTTCCGGGTCGCCGGAAGGGTGGTTGTGGCTGAGGATCACCGCCGCCGCGTTGTGCAGCAGAGCGCGCCGCACCACTTCGCGGGGGTAGACCGGTGCGGCGTTGATGGTGCCGTGGAACAGCTCTTCACAGGCGATCAGGCGGTGGCGGTTGTCCAGGAACAGGGCCATGAAGACCTCGCGGGCCTGGCCACGCAGCCGGTGCTGCAGGTAGCGGCCGACCGCCGCCGGATTGTTGCCAACCGCCTCGCCGTGCTCCAGCTCGGCCGCCAGGTAGCGATGGGCCAGTTCCAGCCCGGCAGCAAGCGTGCAACTGCGTGCCGGGCCGAGCCCGGGCAGGCGGGCGAGCTCGGCGGCGGGGCGGTCGAGCAGTACCCGCAACGGGCCGTGCGCCTGCAGCAGGTCGCGCGCGGTCTGCACGGCATCGCGGCCACCGAACCCGGAGCCGAGAAACAGGGCCAGCAGTTCGGCGTCGGAAAGTGCCGTGGGCCCGCGCGCGATCAGCTTCTCGCGGGGGCGTTCCTGTTCGGGCCAGTCATGGATGGGCATGGCCCATCATCGCCAGACCTTGCGGTGGCTCCCATCGGGGCATGCCGCGGACTGGGGTCGGAGGTTGCCTCAGCCGCGCCGGGTCTGCAGGTAGTCGAACAGTTCCTGGTTGTTCTGCAGGCCCAGCTTGCGCTTGGCTTCGGCCTTCTGCCGGCTGATGGTCTTCGGGCTGCGCCCGCAGCGCTCGGCGACTTCGTTCACGCTGAGGCCGGCTGCCAGCAGCTCCAGCACTTCCTGTTCGCGTGCCGACAACGGCGCCGGCTGACGCGGAAACAGCAGGTCGCGCGCCTGCAGGTGGTGGCGCAACTGCTGGGAGACGAATACCTGCCCGGCCAGCGCGGCGTTCAGCGCGTGGGGCAGTTCGGCGAAATCGGCGCACTTGTCGACCAGGCCACTGATACCCTCCCGCAGCAGGCTGTCCAGCAGGCCGGGATGGCGGGCGCCGGTCAGCACCACCACCGGCAGGCCAGGGCGGCGCATGCGCAGCGCGTCGATCAGCTCCGGACCGTCCGGACCGGCACCCGGCATCGACAGGTCGGTCAGCACCGCATCGCAGTCGTGGTGATCCACCAGCTCCAGCAGCTGGGCGCCGTCGCGCGCACTGCCGACGATGTCCATCAGGTAGGTCTGCAGCACGATACGGATGCCATGCAGGACCACGGGATGGTCGTCGGCGATGATGATGCGCGGATGCACGCGGCTCCTCGAAGGTCGGACAGGCCACGGCGGGCGGCAGCCAATGCCTGATTCTGCAAAAGCGCAGACCCGTAGAGGTATAGGAAAGGTCCGAAACTGGTACCGGGTGAATCCCGGGTCAACGGAGACGGACTCCATCTGCTGATAGCCGCCCGCTATGTGCGCCCTGCACCGGGACATTACCGGCCATCGGGTAAGCTAGCGCCCTCGTTTGCACAGGAATTCCAGGTGGCTGACTCCCCCAACGCTTCCCCCGCGCCGGCCCGCGCGCTGGAAGGTCAGAAACTGCTGTTGTGCGTCGGAGGCGGGATCGCGGCCTACAAGGCCCTGGAACTGGTGCGGCGCCTGCGCGACGCCGGTGCCCAGGTGCAGGTGGCGATGACCGCCGGAGCACAGCAGTTCGTCACTCCGCTCAGTTTCCAGGCCCTGTCCGGGCAGCCCACCCGCACCACGCTGTGGGACAGCGCCGCCGAACAGGCCATGGGCCACATCGAGCTGGCCCGCTGGGCCGACCGCATCGTGGTCGCCCCGGGTACCGCCGATCTGCTGTCCCGGCTGGCCCAGGGCCACGCCGATGATCTGGTCAGCACCCTGTGCCTGGCCAGTACCGCGCCACTGACGATCTGCCCGGCGATGAACCACCGCATGTGGCTGCATCCGGCCACCCAGGCCAACATCGCCCTGCTGCGCCAGCGCGGCGCGCAGGTGGTCGGCCCGGTCGACGGTCCGCTGGCCGAAGGCGAGTCCGGTCCCGGCCGTCTGGCCGAACCGGGCGACATCGTTGCCGCGCTGGCTGCCAATGGCAGTGCTGCAGCGGCGGTTGTCGCACCGGAAACCCGCGCGCTGCAGGGCCTTCGCCTGCTGATCAGCGCTGGCCCGACCTATGAAGACATCGATCCGGTGCGCTACGTCGGCAACCGCAGCAGCGGCAAGATGGGCTTTGCCCTGGCCGCGGCCGCCGCGACGATGGGCGCCCAGGTGGTGCTGGTCAGCGGTCCGGTACAGCTGCCGACGCCAGCCGGCGTGCAGCGCGTGGACGTGCGCTCGGCCGCGCAGATGCGCGATGCCGTGCTGAAGTCGTTGCCGGCCGACATCTATATCGGTGCCGCCGCGGTGTCCGACTACACGCCACGCCAGGTCGCGCCGCAGAAGCTGAAGAAGACCGCCGACAGCCAGTCGCTGGTGATCGAGCTGGTGCGCACGCCGGACATCCTCGCCGAAGTCGCTGCACAGACGCAGTCGCTGAAGCTGGTGGTCGGCTTCGCCGCCGAGACCCACGACGTGGAGAAATATGCGCGTGGCAAGCTGGTCGACAAGCGCCTGGACCTGGTGATCGCCAACCAGGTCGGCATCAGCGGTGGTGGATTCGAGAGTGACAACAACGCCGCCACGGCCTTCTGGCAGGACGGTGAACAGGTATTCCCGGCCACCTCCAAGCGCGAGCTGGCCGAACAACTGCTGGCGCTGATCGCGCGGAGACTCCAGGCATGACCCAGGCTTTCACTTCCCAACCGCTGCAGGTCAAGCTGCTTGATCAGCGTTTCGGCGACAGCTGGCCGCTGCCCGCCTACGCCACCGAAGCCAGTGCCGGCATGGACCTGCGCGCGGCGCTGGATACCGCGCTGACCCTGCAGCCGGGCGACACCGCGCTGGTGCCCAGCGGCCTGGCCATCCATATCGCCGATCCGCACCTGTGCGCGGTGATCCTGCCGCGTTCCGGGCTGGGCCACCGCCACGGCATCGTGCTCGGCAACGGCACCGGCCTGATCGACGCCGATTACCAGGGCCCGTTGCTGATCAGCGTCTGGAACCGTGGCCGCGAGGCCTTCACCATCGAGCCGGGCGATCGCATCGCGCAGCTGGTGGTCGTGCCGATTGCCCGCGTCAGCCTGCAGGTGGTGGATACTTTCACCGACAGCGTGCGGGGAACGGGTGGATTCGGCCATACCGGGGTGCGTTGACGGGGGACATTGATGAGCGGCATCGGGGAAGGGCAGCGGGAACGGTCGTTGGGACGCAGTGCGCCACTACTGGGGGTGCTGCTGGTCCTGCTGGCCGGCTGGTTCGGATGGAGCGCGGTGCAGCAATGGCGGCAGGAGTCCAATGGCCAGGCGCTGGAAGAAGCGCGTGACCAGGCCGTGCAGGGCTTGCAGGAGGCCGCAGCCGGCCAGCTGAAGCAGCTGCAGCAGCAGTTGAAGAACGAACGCGTGCAGCAGGCACTGCAGGCCGGTGACGCCGCGGCAGCGGCGCTGGCCGTGCGCGAGAGCTGGACCGGCGTGGAGCAGGCTGACGTGCTGACCGCCGATCTGGCCACGGCCTATGCCGACCCGGCCACCTTCGGCTACGCACGCCTGGCCCTGCTGGAACAAGCGCTGGCCGAGGGCAAGCCTGGCCTGCGCGTGGTGCGCGATGCAGGTGGCAATCGCCTGGGTCTGGCGGCTCCGGTGCAGCTGGGCAGCCTTGGCCCGGCAGTGCTCTACGTGCGCCAGCCATTGCTGCGGCTGACCTCGCCGCTGGACCAGGTGAGCGCCCCGTCCACCGGTTTCCTCGGCCTGCGCCAAGGCACGCATGACCTCGTTGCCCAGGGCGACGCCGGCCTGGCCGAGAGCGCCGAAGCGCTGGCGCGCCCGGTTCCGGGCACGCCGTTGCGGCTGGTGGCCGCCGTACCGAATGTCGAAGCGGGTCCACTGGGCCTGGGTTCGCTGGCCAGTGCCATCGTCGCGCTGCTGCTGGCGTTCATCGCCGTGCTGCTGGTGGTGGGTCGCGGCCGGCTGCCGAAGTCGCTGCCGTTGCCGCGCCGTGCGGCCGTGGCGGAAGCGGATCATGGCCCGACCCTGAGCGAGAGCCTGCAGATGGCGCCGCCACCGGTGGCCGCCGCCAGCGCCGCGGACACTGCGCCGCCGCCGCCACCGGTCCCTGCCGGGGAACTGGCCGCCGGCATCTTCCGCGCCTACGACATCCGTGGCGTGGTCGGCAGCGAACTGACGCCGAAGACCGCCGCGCTGATCGGCCAGGCCATCGGTACCGTGGCGCTGGAACAGGGCCTGCGCGAGGTGGTGATCGGCCGTGATGGCCGCCTGTCCGGCCCGGAACTGGCTGCGGGATTGGCCGAGGGCCTGCGTCGCACCGGTTGCGCGGTGATCGACGTCGGCCTGGCACCGACGCCGGTCGTCTATTACGCCGCCTTCCACCTGCGTACCGGCACCTGCGTGGCGGTCACCGGCAGTCATAACCCGCCCGAGTACAACGGCTTCAAGGTGGTCATCGGCGGCGAGACGCTGTCAGGCGATGCCATCACCGATCTCTACCAGCGCATCGTCGAGGGGCGCCTGGCGCAGGCGGCCGAGCCGGGCGATTACCAGCAGCGCGATGTCAGTGCCGACTACATCCAGCGCATCGCCGACGACGTGCAGCTGGACCGCCCGTTGAAGGTCGTGGCCGATGCCGGCAACGGCGTTGCCGGTGCGCTTGCACCACAGCTGCTGGAAGCCATCGGCGCCGAAGTCATCCCGCTGTACTGCGATGTCGACGGTACCTTCCCCAACCATCATCCCGACCCGAGCGAGCCGGCCAACCTGGAAGACCTGGTGCAGACGGTCAAGCGCTTCGGCGCCGACCTCGGCGTCGCCTTCGACGGCGACGGAGACCGGTTGGGCGTGGTCACCGGCGAAGGCAGGATCATCTATGCCGACCGCCTGCTGATGCTGTTTGCCGCCGATGTGCTGATGCGCAACCCCGGCGCGATGGTGATCTACGACGTGAAGTGCACCGGCAAGCTGTCCGATCACGTGCTGCGCAATGGTGGCAGCCCGTTGATGTGGAAGACCGGGCACTCGCTGATGAAGGCGAAGATGCGCGAGACCGATGCCGAGCTGGCCGGCGAGATGAGCGGCCACTTCTTCTTCAAGGAGCGCTGGTTCGGTTTCGACGATGGCCTGTATGCCGCCGCACGACTGCTGGAGATCCTGGCGCAGCGCGAGGAAACCCCGGACGAGGTGCTGGCCGAGCTGCCGGAGATGGTGGCCACGCCGGAACTGAAGGTGCCGGTGGCCGAAGGCACGCCGCACGCGCTGGTGGCGATGCTGGTGGCGGCGGCACAGTCGCCGGAGAATCCGTACGTGGGTGGGCGGCTGTCGACCATCGACGGCCTGCGCGTGGACTTCCCCGATGGTTGGGGCCTGGTGCGCGCGTCCAACACCACGCCGGTGCTGGTGCTGCGCTTCGAGGGCAACGACGAGGCGGCACTGGAGCGCATCCAGGCGCTGTTCCGCAGCCAGCTGCAACCGGTGCTGGGCGACACCCCGCTGGGGTTCTGACCCCTTTGGAAGCTGCAGCAGAATGGGTAGTGCCGGCCGCTGGCCGGCAAGCCCATGAACCTCACACACCCTGCAGTTGCCGGGCTGCGGCCGGCACTACCCCTTGAAACGCAAGCCCACGCCTGGCTCGGTGAACAGGTAGCGCGAATCCAGCGCTGAATCACCCAGCTTGTGCCGCAGCTTGCCGACCAGGATGCGCAGGTAATGGGTGTCGTGCTGGTGGGTCGGGCCCCAGATTTCCTGGAGGATCTGCGGCTGGGTCACCACCCGCCCGGCATTGCGCAGCAGCAGCGACAGCAGCGCGTACTCCTTGCGGGTCAGCGCCACCGGCTCGCCATCCAGCGCCACTTCGCGGCGTACGAGATCCACATGCAGATGGCCATCGTCGAACACCGGTGGCGTGCCGTCGCTGGGCACGCTGCGTGTGCGCAGCAGCGCCCGCACCCGCGCCATCAGCTCCTGGGTGCCGAACGGCTTGGTCACGTAGTCATTGGCGCCGGTATCCAGTGCGCGCACCTTTTCGGCTTCACCCGCACGCACGGTCAGCATGATCACCGGCACCTGGCTCCACTGCCGCAGTTGCTCCAGCACCTCATGGCCTTCCATGTCCGGCAGGCCGATGTCCAGGATCACCAGGTCCATGTCCTCGCTGGCCGCCAGCTGCAGGCCTTCCTGGCCGGTGGCCGCCTGCCGCACCTGGTAGCCCTGCGCGCGCAGGCTGATGTCCAGGAACCGGCGGATCTGGGTTTCATCATCGATCACCAGCACGCGCGGGGCCGGCGCGCTGGCGTCAATCGGAGTCGGGCTCATCGTGGGAGGCTGGCTTGAGCAGGGGCAGGGTGATGCGGATCAGGGTACCGCGACCGTCGCGTCCGGGCAGCGCCTGCACGCTGCCGCCATGCGCACCGACCATGCCCTGGCAGATGGTCAGGCCCAGGCCGGTGCCGTGGCGGCCACGGTCGCCGCGCTCGACGCTGTAGAACATGTCGAAGATGCGCGCGCGCTCGTCATCGGGAATGCCGGGGCCGGCATCGATCACATCGATGCGCAGCTGTCCGTCCAGTTCGCGCGCCTGCACCTGCACGGCGGCATCGGGTGGCGAGAACTTGGCCGCGTTCTCCATCACGTTGAACACCGCCTGTTCAACCAGCGCCGGGTGTACCCAGATCGGCGCGAGCGTGGCCGGAATATCCAGCTCCAGCCGCACCTTGGGCTGGTAGCGCTGCAGGCGCCGCGCCGCTGAGCCGATCAGCTCGTCCACGCCGATCCAGTCGCGGTTGATCTTCAACCCTTCGTGGCCGAGCCGGGTCATGTCCAGCAGGTTCTGGATGTAGCGGTCCAGCCGCTCGCCTTCGACCAGGATGGTGTCCAGCAGGGCACGGCGATCAGCCGTATCCATCGCCGCACCGTAGCTGGCCAGGCTGTCGGCCGAACCGATCATCGCCGCCAGCGGCGAGCGCAGGTCGTGTGACACCGAAGAGAGCAGGGCCGAGCGCAGCCGCTCGGTCTCGTTGCTGACGTGGGCCTGCTCCAGTTCGGCCACCAGCCGCGTGCGCAGCGCGGCCTGGGCGATGTCGTCGACCATCGCCTCGGCCAGCTGCCGCTGCTCCGGCAGCAGGCGCGCCTGTGCGCCGGGCAGGTAAAGGCCCGCCACGCCGATGGCGCGGTCTTCGCCATCCAGCAGCGGCAGGAACCACCATTGCGCACCGGCCAGGGTGTCGGTGAAGCGCCCGCTCGGCTGGCCGTGGCGCAGTGCCCAATCGGCGGCGGCCAAGTCGGTATCGCCCGGCTGGCTGCGGCCACCGGTTGCGGTATCGGCGCCGATCCGTAGCCACGCTGGAACGTCCATGGCCTGTTCCAGTGCATGCCGACCCGCCTGTGCCACCTCGCCGTTGCCGGCCGCGCTGGCCAGCTGCCGTCCCAGCTGCTGGCGCGCACGCGCATGTCGATTCGCCGCACGCAGCGCGATCACCTGCATGCGCAGGCGCGAGGCCAGGCGTCCGGCCACCAGCGCGGCGGCCAGGAACAGGAACACGGTGATCACGCCCTGGCGCGCGCCGATGGCGAAGGTGAAGCGCGGCGCGATGAACAGGAAGTTGTAGGCGAGGAAGCACAGGATCGCCGCCATCACCGCCACGCTGGCACGCGTGCGTGCGGCCACCAGCACCACCGCCACGATGAACACCATCGACAGGTCGGCCATGCCGACCCAGCGTTCGGCCAGCCATGCCACCGCACAGGCCAGCGCGGTGGCGATCAGCGCCTGCACCGGTTCGTAGCTGATGCCGCGCATCGGCGGCAGCAGGCCCTCCCGGCGCGAGCGCGCACGTGCCTGCGGGGTGCTGATGATGGTGATCTCGTAATGCGCGCCGCGCTGGATCAGCTGCTGGGTCAGGGTGCGGTTGAACATCCGCGCCAGTGGACGTTCGCGGGTCCGGCCGAGCACCAGGGTCGACACGCCGTTGTGCGCGGCATGGTCGAGCAGGGCATCGGCGATGCTTGATCCGTGCAGCAGTTCGGCGTCGCCGCCGAGGCGCCGTGCCAATGCGAAGGCCGCATCGATCTCGCGCCGGGTCGCCTCGTCCTGGCGTCGGCCCTGCACGGTCACCACCGTCCACGGCGCATCGCGGCGTTCGGCGATGCGCCGCGCCACCCGCACCAGGTACTCGCTCTGACCGCCGCCATCAATGGCCACCAGCACGCCACGACGCAGTGGCAGGTTGCTCTCGCCGCGCGCGGCGCGCGCTTCACGCAGGCTGCTGTCGACGCGGTCGGCGGCCTCCTGCATGGCCAGCTCGCGCAGTGCGGTGAGGTTGGCCGGCGAGAAGAACGCCTGCAGCGCCTGCGCGGCCTGTTCGGGCACATAGACCTTGCCCTGCTGCAGGCGCGCGATCAGCTCGCGCGGCGGCAGGTCGACCAGCACGATGTCATGCAGGCGGTCGAGCACCCCATCCGGCACGGTCTCGCTGACCCGCACACCGGTGATGCGCATCACCACGTCATTGAGGCTTTCCAGATGCTGGATGTTGACCGTGGTCCAGACGTCGATGCCGGCATCCAGCAGCTCCATCACATCCTGCCAGCGCCGCTCGTGGCGGCTACCCGGGGCATTGCGGTGTGCCAGTTCGTCCACCAGCACCAGCGCCGGATGCCGTGCGAGCACGGCATCCAGGTCCATCTCCTGCAGCACATGGCCGTGGTAGTCCACGTCCTTCAGCGGCAGCTGTGGCAGCCCCTCCAGCAGCGCCTGGGTATCGGCGCGGCCATGGGTTTCCACCAGCCCGACCACCAGGTCAACGCCGCGGCGCAGCTGTTCCTGCGCGCGGGTCAGCATGGTGTAGGTCTTGCCCACGCCCGGCGCCGCGCCGAGGAACACGGTCAGCTTGCCGCCGGCTTCGCGTTGCAGGCCTTCGACCAGGGCATCGGCCTGGCGGGTACGCGCATCAGTCATGGGTGCCATTGTGCGCGCAGCCGGTGCAGGCTGGCATCACGGCGCCTTGGCCGCGTGGTCCAGCGCGAAGTTCAGCGTCACCACGTTCACCCGCGGCTGGCCGAACAGGCCCCACTGGCGACCTTCGGTATGCGCCTGCACCAGTGCCTGCACGCGTTCCACCGGCAGGCCACGGGCACGCGCCACGCGGGCTACCTGCAACTGCGCTGCAGCCGGTGACAGCTGAGGATCCAAGCCGCCGGCGGACTGGGTGACCAGGTCCGCAGGAACCTGCGCCGGGGCAACGCCTTCGCGTGCGGCCACCGCCGCGGTGCTGGCGGCAACACGCTCGGCCAGCGCCGGGTTGCTGCGCGCCATGTTGGAACCGGCTGCCGCCATCGGGTCGTAGTTGGCCGCCGACGGACGTGCCTGGAAGTAGCCGTCACCGGCGAACGGCTGCGACAGCCACGCCGAGCCGCGCACCTGGCCGCTGCCATCGCGCAGCAGGCTGCCCTCGGCCTGGGTCGGGTAGGCCAGGCCGGCGAAACCGGTGGCGATACCGGCGTAGACCGCACCGGCCAGCAGCAGGGTGGCCAGGCCCAGGCCGATCGCCGGGCGCCAGCTGGCGCCGTCCTGCAGGCTGGCCACGCAGGCCTCGGCCTTCGGTTCGCGGGACAGGGAAGTGGATTTGGAAGCAGAACGGTTCATGCGCCGAATACCAGGACAAGAAGGAGGTCGATCAGCTTGATCGCTGCGAACGGCAGCAGCACGCCGCCGAGGCCGTACACCAGCATGTTCCGGCGCAGCAGCGCCGTTGCGGTCGCCGGGCGGAAGCGCACGCCACGCAGGGCGAGCGGGATCAGGGCGGGAATCACCAGGGCGTTGAAGATCAGCGCCGCCAGCACCGCGTTGCGAGGGCTCGACAGCTGCATCACGTTCAGTGCGGCCATGGCCGGAACCGCAGCGGCAAACAGCGCCGGCAGGATCGCGAAGTACTTGGACACGTCGTTGGCCAGCGAGAAGGTGGTCAGCGCACCGCGGGTGATCAGCTGCTGCTTGCCTACTTCCACCACTGCCAGCAGCTTGGCCGGGTCCGAATCGAGGTCGACCATGTTGCCGGCCTCTTTCGCCGCCTGCGTACCGGAGTTCATCGCCAGGCCGATGTCGGCCTGGGCCAGTGCCGGGGCATCGTTGGTACCGTCACCGACCATCGCCACCAGGCGGCCACCGGCCTGCTCCTGGCGGATGCGTGCCAGCTTGTCTTCAGGGCGGGCCTCGGCGATGTAGTCGTCGACACCGGCTTCGGCAGCGATCGCGGCGGCGGTCAGCGGGTTGTCGCCGGTGATCATCACCGTGCGGATGCCCATCGCCCGCAGCTGCGCGAACTTCTCGCGCATGCCGTGCTTGACCACGTCCGACAGTTCGATCACGCCCAGCACGTGGCGGCCCTCGGCCACCACCAGCGGGGTGGCACCGTTGCGTGCGACCTGCTCGACGCGGCCGGCCAGTTCAGCCGGTACATTGCCGCCCAGCGCCTGTACGTGGGCACGGATCGCATCGGCGGCGCCCTTGCGGATCTGCCGCCCATGTTCAAGATCCACGCCGGACATGCGGGTCTGCGCACTGAACGCCAGGTACTCGGCGTGGTCCGGTTCGGCGGTGGCGCAGCCCTGTTCGCGCGCCAGGCGCACGATCGACTTGCCTTCCGGGGTCGGGTCGGCCAGCGAGGACAACAGCGCCGCTTCACGCAGCTGGCTGGCATCGATACCGGCCAACGGATGGAAGTGGCTGGCCTGGCGGTCGCCGTAGGTGATGGTGCCGGTCTTGTCCAGCAGCAGCACGTCCACGTCTCCCGCGACTTCCACCGCCTTGCCCGACTTGGCCAGCACGTTGGCGGCCAACGCGCGGTTCATGCCGGCGATGCCGATGGCCGGCAGCAGGCCGCCGATGGTGGTCGGGATCAGGCAGACCAGAAGTGCGATCAGCAGCAGCGGGTCAACCTGCACGCCTACCGCCGCGCCGATGGCCGGCAGCGTCGCCACCACCACCAGGAAGGTCAGCGTCATCGCCGCCAGCAGCAGGGTCAGTGCGATCTCGTTCGGCGTCTTCTGCCGGTTGGCGCCTTCCACCAGCGCGATCATCCGGTCCAGGAAGCTGTGGCCCGGCTCGGCGGTCACCCGCACGATGATTTGGTCGGACAGCACCTTGGTTCCGCCGATCACACCGGAACGGTCGGTACCGGCTTCGCGCAGCACCGGTGCCGATTCGCCGGTCACCGCTGCTTCGTTGATGGTGGCCAGGCCCTGCACGATCTCGCCATCGGCCGGTACCAGCTCACCGGCACTGACGATTACATGGTCGCCCGGGCGCAGCTCGGCGGCTGGCAGCTGGGTTTCCGCGGCACCCGGCTGCGGTGCGGCCAGGCGGCGCGCCACCAGGTCCTGGCGGGCGCGGCGCAGCGATGCGGCCTGGCCACGGCCACGTGCTTCGGCCACGGCTTCGGCGAAATTGCCGAACAGCACGGTCACCAGCAGGATCGCGGTCACCGCCAGGCCAAAGCCCAGCGGCGCATTGCCGGTCAGGGTGACGATCGCGGCCACGATCGTGCCGGCCATCACCACCGCCATCACCGGGCTGCGCACCAGATGCATCGGCGACAGCTTGCGCACTGCCTCGACCAGTGCGCGGCGCAGGCCTGCGCCATCCAGCAGGGCAGGGCGCGGTGCGAGGGAACTACGGGTTGAACTTGCGTGGGTACTCATTGCGGTGTCCTCAGTGCAGTCCCAGGCTCAGGTGGTCGGCGATCGGGCCGAGTACCAGCGCCGGCATGAACTGCAGCACGGTCAGGATGACGATCACCGAGACCAGGGTCAGGGCGAAGGTCGGCGTTTCGATCTGCAGGCTGCCGGCAGACTCCGGCGCCTGGCGCTTGGCAGCCAGCTGTGCGGCCACCACCAGCGGGATGATCAGCAGCGGGAAGCGGCCCAGCAGCAGCACCAGCGAGCAGCTCAGGTTCCACCACAGCGTGGCGTCACCCAGCCCTTCGAAGCCCGAACCGTTGTTGGCATAGGCCGAGACATACTCGTAGAACACCTGGCTGATGCCATGGAAGCCGGGATTGGAGGTGCCGGCCAGGCCGGGTACGGCCAGGGTGATCGCGGTGAACACCAGCAGGGTGATCGGCTGCAGCAGCACCAGCAGGGCCAGCAGGCGTACCTGTGGCGTCTCCAGCTTGCGGCCGAACAGTTCCGGCGTACGCCCGGTCATCAACCCGGCCAGGAACACGCCCAGCAGCAGGTACACGATGAACTGCTGCAGGCCGCAGCCGATGCCGCCCCAGATCGCGCTGACCAGCATGTTGACCATCGCGATGCCGCCACTGAGCGGCGCCAGCGAATCGTGCATGCCGTTGACCGAGCCGTTGGAGACCTGGGTGGTCACCGCCGCCCACAGCGCAGTGCCGTCGGCGCCGAAGCGCACTTCCTTGCCTTCCATCAGCAGCGGGGTGGCGGCGCTGGCGCTATGCCCTTCGCTCCACATCATCGCGCCGGTGGACAGCAGCGACATGCCCAGCATGCAGCTGAACACCAGGGCGCCGAAGCGGCGCCGGCCGGTGAACGCGCCGATCATGAAGATCACCGCCATCGGCACCAGCAGGATGCCGACGATCTCCAGCGCGTTCGACAGCGGGGTCGGGTTCTCCAGCGGGAAGCTGCTGTTCGGGCCGTACCAGCCGCCGCCGTTGGCGCCCAGCTGCTTGGCTGCGACCATCGCCGCCACCGGTCCCAACGGCAGTTTCTGTTCGGCCATGCCGGCGCTGGCATCGATCGGCGTGGCCTGTGGGCCACCGGCCATCGTCGACGGCACGCCCTGACTGGTCAGCACCAGCGTCCACACCAGGCACAGCGGCAGCAGGAAGCGCACGCACAGGCGCACCACGTCCACGTAGTAGTTGCCCACCGCCACCTGGCGGTCATCGCCGGCCCCGGTGGTCGCCGCAGCCTGCGGCGCACGCGAGAACAACGCGCGCAGCGTCGCCACCGCCAGCGCCAGGCCCATCATCGGCGTCACCACCTGCAGGCCGGTGATGCCGGTCATCTGCGAGAAGTAGGACAGCTGCGCCTGGCCCGAATAGTGCTGCTGGTTGGTGTTGGTCAGGAATGAGATCATCGTGTGCAGCGCGGTGTCCCAGCGCATGTTCGGGATCTGGTCCGGGTTCAACGGCAACCAGGCCTGGGTCATGAACACCGCCTGGGTCAGCACCGCGACCACCACGTTGCTCAGCACGAAGGCCAGCACATAGCCGCGCCAGGACATGGCGCGCGATGGATCGACGCCAAGCACCTTGTACAGCGGCTTCTCGATCCAATGGAACAGCACGTCGACCTTCATCGGCGTGCCGCGCATCACGCGCGCCAGGTACAGGCCCAGCGGCCACGCCAGCAGCAGGCTGGCGGCAATAATCACAAGCATCTCAGTCATGGCCGGCTCCGCTCAGAACGACTCGGGCCGCAGCACGACATAAAGGAGATAGGCGGCGGCAACCAGCACCAGCACGCCACACAACAACGACAGCCAGGGGGACATTGCAATAGCGTCCTGGTGGAACCCCTCCACCTCAGGCCGCCATCGTCGTCCTACCCCCCATAAACGCACTACGCGCCGGACCGGGCCGACGCGTAAAGAGTGCATAAATTCCGTGGGCCAACCCGTAACCAGGCCCGGGGTAGCGCCGGGCCATGCCCGGCGGAGGCCGCGCCGTCAGCCCGCCGGAGCGTCCGCCGGCACCAGCCCCTTCAGCTCGCGATAGCGCTGCAGGGTGCTGTCGATCTCGGCCTTCAACGCCTGCTGCTGCTGCACCAGCCCGGCCTGCAGGCGCTGCTGCGCCTGCAGCTGCGCATGCCGCTTGCGGATCGCCTCGGCCTGCTTGTCGACCACCTTGGCGCCGGCCAGCTCGCGGTCTCCCGCCGCCGACAGCAGCGCCACCAGCGACTCACGCAGGCTGGTGACGTTGTACTCGGCGGTCTTCAGGTTGTTGTCCAGCACTTCCTGGCGCTCGGCAAACACCCGGCGCAGGTCGGCCTCGCTGCCGTAGGTGGACAACATGGCCTGCTCGGTGCGCTGGCGGGTCTGCTCGGCCATCAGGTCCAGCTGTTGCTGCTGCGCAGCGGTGCTGGCAGCGGCACGCTCCTCGTCGGTCAACGCGCGCTGGACCTGCGCATTGCGCAGGCCCGTGCTCGCATTGAATTCCTCGCGGGCATGGTTGACCGCGTCGGCCGGCAGCGAATCACTGCAGATCCGCTCCTTGCCCTCGTTCCAGCAGTACAGCTTCTTTTCCGCCTTGCCGCTGTCGCGCGACTGCGCCGGTACGGTGAATGGCACGACCAGCAGCAGGCCGGCGAAGAGGACAGCAGGAACTCGGGACATGACCTTTCCCCTGGGTCGGTCAGCGGATCGAACGAACGCCGTACTGGGCCCGGTAGGCTTCCAGCGGCTGCCGGTAACCCACAAGTTCCGGGTTGCCGGAGGCGAAATCAAGCAGATCGGCCAGCGATGCCACGGCGATCACCGGGATACCGGCTTCTTCGGCCACCGACTGCGCGGCAGAACGGCGGTCGGTCTCCGAAGCGATCTCCTGGCGGTCCAGCGCCACCACGATGCCGGCCGGGGTGCCACCGGCGGCGCGGATGATGCCCAGCGCTTCGCGGATCGCCGTACCGGCGGTGATCACGTCGTCGACGATCAGCACGCGCTTGCCCTGCATGTCGGCGCCGATCAGCTGGCCACCCTCGCCATGGTCCTTGGCTTCCTTGCGGTTGAACGACAGCGGCAGGTCGCGGCCACGCTGGGCCAGCTCACAGGCCATCGCGGTGGCCAGCGGGATGCCCTTGTAGGCCGGGCCGAACACCACGTCGTACTTGATCCCGCTGGCATCGATGGCATCGGCATAGCACGCGCCGAGCTGGGACAGCAGCGAGCCGGAGTCGAAGCGCCCGGCGTTGAAGAAATAGGGGCTCAGCCGGCCGGACTTGAGGGTGAACTGGCCGAAGCGAAGGGCGTCGGCGGTCAGGGCCAACTGCAGGAAACGGTGGCGGTGGTCGCTCATCAAAACTCGATTCATCTTCATTTGGAGCACAAATCCTAATCCAGCTGGGCGTTTCGCGCTCGTCCGGCCCCGTGTGAAGGCGCTGGCGGGCCCACCCGGCGGACTGCGCAGCCCTGCAGTCAACCGGTATGCTTGCCCGGTTTCCCGCCGTAGGTCTTCCGCATGCGCATCATCAGTTTCAACGCCAATGGCATCCGTTCCGCCGCGACCAAGGGCTTCCTCGACTGGTTCCGTGCCCAGGATGCCGATGTCCTGTGCATCCAGGAAACCAAGGCCCAGGAAGACCAGCTGAGCGACCCGATGTTCCGCCCGGACGGCCACCACTGCTTCTACCGCGACGCCATTACCAAGAAGGGCTACAGCGGTGTGGCGATCTACAGCAAGCGCGAGCCGGACCAGGTCATCACTTCGCTGGGCTGGGCCCCGTTCGACGACGAAGGCCGCTACATCGAGGCACGCTACGGCAACCTCAGCGTGGTCTCCTTCTATATCCCGTCCGGCAGCTCGGGCGACCTGCGCCAGGGCTTCAAGTTCGAAGTGATGGAATGGCTGCGGCCGATCCTGGAGGAGTGGGCGCGCAGCGGCCGCGACTACGTGCTGTGCGGCGACTGGAACATCGTGCGTTCGGCGCTGGACATCAAGAACTGGAAGTCCAACCAGAAGAATTCCGGCTGCCTGCCGGAGGAACGCGACTGGCTCAACGCCCTCTGCGCCGACCACGGCCAGGCCACCGACGTCGCCGCCGGTCGCGGCTGGGCCGATGCCTACCGCCTGCTCAACCCCACCGGAGAGGACTACACCTGGTGGAGCAACCGCGGCGCCGCCCGTGCCAACAATGTCGGTTGGCGCATCGACTACCAGTTCATCACCCCGGGCCTGCGTGACCGCCTGCGAAGCTGCTCGATCTACCGCGACGAGCGTTTCTCCGACCACGCCCCGTTCACCGTGGACTACGACCTGTGACCGAGGCTGCCAAGCCGCGCCGACCGTGGCAGCAGGTGTTGTCCAACCTGAGCCAGCGCAAGGTGCTGGCGATGCTGCTGCTCGGCTTCAGTTCCGGCCTGCCGATCTATCTGGTGGGCAACACGCTCGGCTTCTGGATGCGCAAGGAAGGCATCGAGCTGAGTACGATCGGCTTCCTGTCATGGGTCGGGCTGGCCTACACCATGAAGTTCCTGTGGGCACCGATCGTCGACAAGACCGACGTGCCTCTGTTCGGCCGCTTTGGCCGCCGCCGTGGCTGGATGCTGCTGTCGCAGCTGGTTGTGGTGGTGGGCCTGGTCGGCATGGCGCTGGTCCAGCCCAAGGGGGGCCAGATCCAGTTCCTGGGTATCGCATGGCAGCACATCGTCGTGTTCGGCGTGATGGCTGTGATCGTGGCGTTTGCTTCGGCCACCCAGGACATCGTCATCGATGCCTGGCGCATTGAAAGTGCTGACAACAGCGAGCAGCTTGGACTGCTGACCTCATCCTCGGCACTGGGCTACCGCACTGCATTGCTGGTCACAGATGCGCTGATCCTGATCATCGCGGCCCGTGTCGGCTGGCAGGTTTCCTACGAGATCATGGCCGTGCTGATGGCGCTTGGCGTGGTGGCCGTGGTCATGGCCCGCGAACCCGCGCGGGAAGTGGCTGCCGTGCAGGCGCAGGCGACCTCGCTGTGGACACCGCGCGGATTGTTCGACGCCGTAGCCGGACCGTTCATCGCCTTCGTCCGCGAGCATCGCAGCGGCGCGATCCTGATCCTGGTGGCCATCAGCGTCTATCGCATGGCCGACTTCGTCATGGGACCGATGGCCAACCCGTTCTACGTCGATCTCGGCCTGGACGAGGACACCGTGGGCGCGGTGCGTGGTTCGGTCGGGCTGGTCGCGACCTTCGTCGGTATTGCCGCAGCGGGCCTGGTCTCGGTCCGCTGGGGGGTGCTGGCGGCGCTGATGGTAGGCGCTGTGCTGGGGCCGGCCTCCAACCTGGCGTTTGCCTGGCTGGCCTATTCCGGCCCGGACACAACCCATTTCGCCGTGGCCATGGCAATCGACAACTTCGCCAGCGGCTTCGCCGGTACGGCGCTGATCGCCTACATGTCGAGCCTGACCAGCATCGGATACACCGCAACCCAGTACGCACTGCTGAGTTCGTTCTACGCGATGCCCGGCAAGGCGCTCAAGGGGCTCTCGGGGTGGTCGGTACAGACGCTCGCACAGGGCCGGACGTTGCTGGAAGGCTACGCGCTGTTCTTCGTCGGTACCGCGCTGGTGGCGATCCCGGTGGTGATCCTCTGCGCCCTGCTGATCCTGCAGCAGCGCCGTCGCCAGGCCGCCGGCTCGACCTGATTGCCTGCCCGCCCGGTCTGCGGGATCATCGCCCCGACGCGCCGAGGGGGCGGTGCCTTGCGAACGGGGAAGTGAGCATGGCCGACGTTGTGCTGCGGGACCTGGACCCGCTGCTGCTGGAACGTATCAAACGCGTCGCGGTCGCCCGCGGCTGGACCCACGAACAGACCTGTGCCGCCTTGCTGGAGCAGGGCCTGTTCAGCAGTGAACTGGAAGTCCGCTCCGGCTTCGGCGATCCGGAAGTGGATGCCCTGTCCGATGCCATTGCCGCCCTGCAGGCCTTGCCCGCAGGGCAAGGCTTCGATTAGCGGCCGCGCCGCAATGCTGTAGAGCCTAGCCCACGCCCGGCTGCCCGGTAGATCCACGCCACGCGTGGATGGCGCCACCTCACGCCAGGTGGATCGCACCCAGGATCCGCGGGCCCTTAGCTCCGGTCACGCTTGGCAGGTTGCCGGCCAGCCCGTCCATCGTCCGCTGCGCCAGCCATGCAAAGCCCATTGCCTCCACGTACTCCGGGTCCAGCCCGTGCACGGCGCTGGATTCCACCTGCACGTCCGGCAGCCGCGCCGCCAGGCGCTTCATCAGCTGCCGGTTGCGTACCCCGCCGCCACAGACCAGCAGGCGGCGGGTCTGCGGCTGCTGCGCCAGCAGCGCGTCGGCCACCGTTGCCACGGTCAGCTCCAACAGGGTCGCCTGCACGTCGGCCGCCGCGTACTGGCCCTCGGCCATGTGCGCCTCGGCCCAGGCCAGGTGGAACTGCTCACGGCCGGTGCTCTTCGGCGGCGGCAGCGCGAACCACGGGTCCGAGCGCCAGCCCGCCAGCAGGCCCTCGTCCACCGCGCCGCTGGCGGCGTACGCGCCGTCGGCATCAAAGGTGCGGCCGGTGTGGCGCTGGCACCAGGCATCCATCAGCGCATTGGCCGGGCCGGTATCGAAGCCACGTACCGCACCTTCGCGCGGAATCAGGGTCAGGTTGGCGATACCGCCCAGATTGAGCACGGCGCGGTCTTCGTCGGTCGTGCCCAGCATGGCCAGGTGGAAGGCCGGCATCAGTGGCGCACCATGGCCCCCGGCCGCCACGTCGCGTCGGCGGAAGTCGGAGACCGTGGTGATCCCGGTCAATTCGGCGATGCGGTTGCCGTCGCCCAGCTGCACGGTGAAGGCGGGGTCGGCCAGCGGCCGGTGACGCACGGTCTGCCCATGCGAGCCGATCGCGCGCACCTGGCTGCGGTCCACGCCAGCCTCGGCCAGCAGCTGGTTGGCGGCCCCAGCGAAGCTGATCGCGATCCGGGCGTCCAGCTCGCCCAGCTCCTCCAGCGAATCCAGTGGACCACCTTCGCCCAGCGCCACCAGCCGTGCACGCAGCACCGGCTCCCAGCGGGCGGTCAGGCCGTGCACGAAGCGGCAGCCTCCGCCGGCAGGAAACTGCACCAGCGCGGCATCGATGCCGTCGGCACTGGTGCCCGACATCAGGCCAAGGTACAGGGGGGCGTCAGTGTCGGCAGTCGTGTTCATGGCGGGCATAAAAAAAGGACGCGGCAAGCTTGTGCTGCCGCGTCCTTCTTCGTCAACGCAGGGGCTCAGCCGCGCTTGCGGCCGGTGCTGCTCTTGTCCTTGGCGCTGGCCACCTCGGGGGCGGCCTCGTCGCGGCTGGTCGGTGCCGGGCTGGCATCGGCGTAGATCAGCTTCTCCATGCCCTGGATGCGGGCCATCGCCGGCGCGGTCTGCGCGCGGAAGGCGACCAGCTCGGCGCCCTTCAGCGGCTCCGGCGGCGGCATGGTCACGGTCAGCGGGTTGCGGTGCTCGCCGTTGACGCGGAATTCGTAGTGCAGGTGCGGGCCGGTGGCCAGGCCGGTCGAGCCGACATAACCGATCACCGTGCCCTGGGCCACCCGCTGGCCGGTCTTGATGTTCGCAAAGCGCGACATGTGCCCATACAGGGTCGTGTGGCCACGGCCGTGGTCGAGGATCACCACGTTGCCGTAACCGCGCTGCACGCCGGCGAACTGCACGCGGGCGTCGCCGGCGGCCATGATCGGGGTGCCGGTGCGCGCGGCGTAGTCCACGCCCTTGTGCATGCGCATCTTGCCCAGCACGGGGTGCTTGCGCGCACCGAAGGTCGAGCTCAGCCGCGCGAACGGGATCGGCATGCGGATGAAGCTCTTCTTCAGCGAACGGCCGTTGATGTCGTAGTACTCGGACTTGCCGTTGCGGTCGAAGCGGAAGCCGGAATAGGTCTTGCCACCGGTGGTGAACGTCGCCGCCAGAATCTTGCTGGTGTCCACCTTCTCGCCTTCGCGCCAGGTTTCATCCATCACCACGCTGAAGCGGTCGCCCGGCTGCAGGTCCTTTGAGAAGTCGATGTCGTACTTGAAGATGTCGTCGGTCATCGTCGCGATCGCCGACGGCGACAGCCCGGCGCGGCGGGCCGCGGCATACAGCGAGCTGGTGATCTCGCCACTGGTGACCACCGTGCGCGTGGAGGTCTCGCGCTTGGTCACCTTCTCCTTGATGTCGTCACCTGCCAGGCTCAGCTCCACCCGGTTGTCGGCATCGCGGTCGAAGCGGATGCTGCGCAGGTCGCCGGACAGGGGCATGTCGAAGGCGATCTCGGCGCCCGGGCGAAGCTTGGTCAGCGCCTCGCGCGCCCCCGGGTGGTCCAGTACCCGGTGCAGGGTGGTCGCCGGGATACCGGCCTTGTCGAACAGATCGCTCAGGGTCTGGCCGCGTTCCACGCGCAGCACCTGCCAGCTGTCACCGGGCACCTGCTGCTGGCGGGCCATGGCCAGCGGCGGCAACGGCAGTGCCAGGCTGGTATGGCTGTCGGCAAAGGGGGCGTCGATGGTGTGCGAGAAGCCCGGCACGATCGTCGCCACCAGGGCGCCGATGGTCGCGAACAGGCTGGCATGCATCCAATGGCGCCGGGTCCAGCGCTCGTTGAAGGCCGCGGGAAGATGTTGCCTGAGCTTCCGATGCAGGGCGTTGTCGTGCAGGACGTGGAGGCGTTCCTGGAAGCGCTGCTTGCGTGCGCGCCCTTGTTCGGAATTGTGCATCGGCGGTTTTTTCCTGGTGGCCCGGGAGCGGGGGCCTGATCGCCGGTTACCATAGACACCTGAGAAAACCGCGTCAAACCCTTGTGCCCATTGGCTTTTGTGAAGCCAATCGGGTTAACTTTGCTTTAACACCCCACACAAGAATCGGCGTTGCCGGGAGTAGTCACGTGTCCTCGATTGAAGAAGCCCTTGCCCAGATCGGCCGTGGTGCCGACGAGATCCTCAAGCTCGAGGATCTGCGTGCGCGCCTGCAGGAGGGCCGCCCGCTGCGGATCAAGGCCGGCTTCGACCCCACCGCGCCCGACCTGCACCTAGGCCACACGGTGCTGCTGAACAAGATGCGCCAGTTCCAGGACCTCGGCCACCAGGTCATTTTCCTGATCGGCGACTTCACCGGCATGATCGGCGACCCGTCCGGCAAGAGCCTCACCCGCAAGCCGCTCAGCCGCGAGGACGTGCTGGCCAACGCGCGTACCTATGAGGAGCAGGTGTTCAAGGTGCTGGACCGCAGCCGTACCGAAGTCCGCTTCAACTCGGAGTGGTTCGGCAAGATGGGCGCGGCCGACATGATCCGCCTGGCCGGCCAGCACACCGTGGCACGCATGCTCGAGCGCGACGATTTCGCCAAGCGCTACGCCGCCCAGCAGTCCATCGCCATCCATGAGTTCCTGTACCCGCTGGTGCAGGGCTACGACTCCGTGGCCCTGGAGGCCGACGTGGAGCTGGGCGGTACCGACCAGAAGTTCAACCTGCTGATGGGCCGTGGCCTGCAGGAGCATCACGGCCAGAAGCCGCAGGTGGTGCTGACCATGCCGCTGTTGGAGGGCCTGGACGGCGTCAACAAGATGTCCAAGTCGCTGGGCAACTACATTGGCATCAGCGAACCGGCCATCGACATCGTCACCAAGACCATGAAGGTGGACGACACCCTGATGTGGCGCTGGATCGAGCTGCTGTCCTTCGACATCAGCCAGGCCGAAGCCGTGCAGCTGCGCGAGCAGGTGGCCAATGGCGGCCTGAACCCGCGCGTGGTCAAGCTGCGCCTGGCGCGTGAACTGGCGACCCGCTTCCACGACGCCGCAGCGGCCGAGCAGGCGATCGCCGGCTGGGAAGCGGCGGTGACCGGGCAGGGCGACATCACCCAGCTGCCGCTGCAGGACGTGGCGATCCCGGTCGAAGGCCTGCGTATTGCTGCGCTGCTGACCGCGGCCGGCCTGACCCCGAGCAACTCCGAAGCCAACCGCAAGCTCAAGGAGCGCGCAGTCAAGGTGGATGGCGAAGTGGTCGAAGACGGCCAGCAGGTGCTGCAGCCGGGCTTCGAAGGCCTGTTGCAGGTCGGCAAGCGTACGTTTGCCCGCGTGCGCCTGGTTGCTGCCTGAGACAAAGGAAGGGCCGGCGCTAGCCGGCCCTTCCTTGTGCTCTTGTAGAGCCAAGCCCACGCTTGGCTGCTCTTCGCGGGAACCTACCGCAGCGCGCCGGATGAACGGATGCAACATCCGGTGAAAAAAATCGCCACACCCCCTTCACAAACGATGGGAATAGGGACATACTTCTCCTCCCCCGTCGCAGGGGTCGCCACCAAGGGGCTTCAGCGACAACAGGGCGCCCACTACCGCCGAACGAGATGATCGAACGAAGGTGTTGACGGACTGAAAAAGTCTGGCATAATGGGGGGCTCGCTACGAAGGAAACTTCGCAGCACACGGGAGCGGCGCTGAGGCCACTTCCCTCGATCTTTGAAAGTATGCGCAGGTATCTTGTGAAGGCGCCTGCAGGAAGGATGATTGTCCATCTTGCAGACGTTTGATCAAGCAACTATTAATTGTTTTAAAGCAAGCGATACGTTGCCA
>NZ_JCAFVK010000008.1:0-185149 GCF_059372275.1 Stenotrophomonas sp. YJH_SMC_14-1 | reverse complement strand
CGGCCAGCGGCCGGCACTACCAAATGCGACGCCATACGCGAATCGCTCTGGTGGGTGCCGCCCTTGGTCGGCACAGTGCCGGCAGCATCGCGATCTGACAGATGGTGCCAACCAAGGTTGGCACCCACCAAATTCGGGCGGTGTCGGCGATTCCGATCCGCCGCAAGCAGACCTGATCGTCTGGTAGTGCCGGCCGCTGGCCGGCAACCTCACGATTCCATGGTGGGCATCTGCCGGCCAGCGGCCGGCACTACCCAATGCGACGCCGCGCCCAACGCAGGCTTCCGCCCTCAGGTATTGGCCGGCGAACTCAACGGCGGGCGCACCAGGTCGCGGTGGAAGAAATAGATTTCCTGCACCAGGAAGCGCCAGCTGGTATGGAAGCTGCGGAAGCGCGTGCTGGGCGTGGACGAGGCCAGCGCATCGATGCCGAGCGCCTTGCTCAGGCGCAGCGCGCGCGCCATGTGCAGCGGATCGCTGACGACGATCACCCGGTGCAGGCCGCGCTGGTCCATCAGCCGCTTGGCTTCAACCAGGTTCTGCACGGTATTGCGCGAAGCGGTTTCGATCAGGATCGCATCGTCCGGCACGCCATGCTTCAGCGCGTAGCGCCGCGCCACCTGCGACTCGGAGAAGCGCGCACCGGTGCCGCCATAGCCACCGGTGAAGATCAGCAGCGGCGCATAGCGTGCTTCATACAGATCCAGCCCGTGGCGGATGCGTTCTTCGAACACCGGTGACGGCTTGGCGTCATAGGCGGCCGCACCCAGCACGATGATGGCGTCGGCCTTGGCGGCCTGGTCGCGTTCACCCACCCAGACGATCCAGGCGGTCACGCCCAGCAGCCAGATCACCAGCAGCACGAACAGCCGCCACAACCAGCCCAGCAGGCCGGTGCGTTCGCGGTGCCGCCCGCGGCTCACGCCGCCCCCCAGCGCAGCGCTGGCAGGTCGACGTTGCCGCCGGACAACACCAGGCCCACGCGCAGGCCGGCGAAGCGCTGCGGCTGCGCCAGCACCGCAGCCAGCACGGTGGCCGAAGAGGGCTCCACCACCTGCTTGAGCACGTCCCACAGCAGGCGCATCGCCGCCAGCGTCGCGGCGTCATCGACCACGATCGCCTCGGCACCGGCGGCGCGCAGCAACTCGAAATTGGGCGCGCCGATCAGAGTACGCAGGCCATCGCAGATGGTGTCCGGGGTGAACGCACCCTGGCGCTCGCCGATGGCCAGCGAGCGCGCGGTGTCATCGGCGCCGGCCGGCTCGGCCAGGATCAGCCGGGTCTGCGGACTGGCATGCTGCAGGGCCAGCGCGGTACCGCTGGCCAGGCCACCGCCGCCCACCGGCACCACCAGCGCGTCGAACGGGCCGTCGCTGTGCAGCAGTTCCAGGGCCGCGGTGCCCTGCCCGGCCATCACCGCCGGGTTCGTATAGGGATGCACCAGGGTTGCGCCGGTATCGGCCTGCACCCTGGCGCAGGTGGCCTCGCGGTCGGCGATGGTCGGCGGGCAGCGCCAGAGCGTGGCGCCGTGGCGGGCGATGTTGGCCAGCTTGGCGGCCACCGCCCCCTCCGGCACCACCACATGGCAGGGGATGCCCCGGGTGCGTGCGGCCAGGGCCAGCGCGGCGCCGTGGTTGCCGGAGGAATGGGTCACCACGCCAGCACTGGCGCGATCGGCATCCAGCGACCACACCGCATTGCAGGCACCACGGAACTTGAATGCGCCACCACGCTGCAGGTGCTCGGCCTTGAAGGCCAACTGCGCGCCGGTCATTGCATCGAGGGTGCGCGAGCGCAGCACCGGGGTCACGCTGGCATGCGGGGCAATCCTCGCAGCAGCAAGCAGGACATCATCGGCGCGGGGCAACAGTGAATCGCTCATGACGCAAGATTAACGTATGCCCCCGCGCTGGCGACCGGGGCACAGGTCATGCCAGCATGCAGGCCTACGCCTCCATTCATCCTGGCCAGCCGAATTAAGGGCCGATTCAATGCCCGCGCACGAAGCTGGCTGCACATCCGTCCTCTGGGGGGACCCACCATGAAAATGCGCCTGTTGCTTGCCGGTGGCCTGTTGTTGGGCCTGACTGGCTGCACCACCTACGATTATGTAGGCGGTGGCCGCGGTGGCGGCTACTACCACGGCGCGCCGTCGGTGGAGTACCGCTACCCGGCCGGCTATCCCTACAACTACGGCTACCCGTACTACGGTGGCTATGGCGGCTACTACGGCGGCTATGGCAACCCGTACTACTCGCGCCCGATCTACCGCCCGCCGCACAACCACCGCCCGCCGCCGCGTCCGCCCGGCAACGGTGGCGAGAACCGTCCGCCGCCGCCGCCGCCGCCGCGGCCGTCGTACAACGGCGGTTCCCCGTGGCGGAACATGGATTCGATGCGCCGCCCGCCGCAATCGAACATGCAGCCGCCGTCGCCCGCGCCGCAGGCCCGCCCGTCCCCGGCACCGAGTGCGCCGAGGATGAACGGTTCCCCCTGGCGCAACATGGATCGTGCGACGCAGCGCACAGTTGAGCGCTGAACCGTCTTGCATTTCACACGGTCCAAGCCGCAATCTACGCGGACAGTGACGGCCCGCGTCACAAAGTGACAAAAACGACACGGGCCGCCGCAAAAAGCTCTACGTCGATATCCGACAGGAACATCTGGATCCCCCCTGTTCCGGCCCTGTCGGATGTCGGCACCTCTGAAGGCAGACGGCCCCGCAATGCGGGGCCGTTTGTTTTGCCGGGCCGCCAACCGGCGAGAGACCCAGCGTCAGTAGATCCACGCCATGCGTGGACAGGGCCTTTCCCGGCACCCCAAAAAAACAGGGCCGGACAGTCCCCCGACTGCCGGCCCTCTGCTCCCCCACCGTGCGCCTGTACCGGCCCCTGTTCCAATTCCGGTCACGGGCGCCTACGGCGCCAGCCACGGTGGGTGCTATTGGGTTATCTGCAAAAATCCTGCCAACTTTAGGGCTGATTTCGGCGCCGGCCGACCGGTGCCGACGTCCCGGACCCGAATGGCGCTAAAATCGCCACCCCGGCGCCGCCCCCCGGCCGCGCCCGCCCCCAGCTGAACAGCCCCCATGAATCCGTCCTTCCATCGTTACGACGTCATCGTCATCGGCGGTGGCCACGCTGGCACCGAAGCCGCGCTGGCCGCGGCCCGCACCGGCGTGCGCACCCTGCTGCTGACCCACAACATCGAAACGGTGGGCGCGATGAGCTGCAACCCGGCCATCGGCGGCATCGGCAAGGGCCACCTGGTCAAGGAAATCGACGCCCTGGGCGGTGCGATGGCGCATGCCGCCGACCGCGCCGGCATCCAGTGGCGCACGTTGAACGCCTCCAAGGGCCCGGCCGTGCGTGCCACCCGTTGCCAAGCCGATCGCAACCTGTACCGCATGGCGATCCGCGCCATCGTCGAAGGCCAGGCCAACCTGACCGTGTTCCAAGCCGCAGTGGACGATCTGGTCATCGAAGGCGACGCCGTGCGCGGCGTCATCACCCAGACCGGCCTGCGTTTCGACGCCGGGGCCGTGGTGCTGACGGCCGGTACCTTCCTCGCCGGCAAGATCCACGTGGGCCCCACCCAGTACGCCGCCGGCCGCATGGGCGACCCGCCGGCCACCACGCTGGCCGCGCGCCTGCGCGAGCGCCCGTTCCAGGTGGACCGCCTGAAGACCGGCACGCCGCCGCGCATCGATGGCCGCTCGCTGGACTACAGCGTGATGGACGAACAGCCCGGTGATTCGCCGCGCCCGGTGATGTCCTTCCTCGGCTCGGTGGACGAGCATCCGCAGCAGGTCAGCTGCTGGATCACCCACACCACCGAACAGACCCACCAGATCATCCGCGACGCGCTGCATCGCTCGCCGCTGTACAGCGGCCAGATCGAAGGCATCGGCCCGCGCTACTGCCCGTCCATCGAGGACAAGGTGGTGCGCTTCGCCGAGAAGGCCAGCCACCAGATCTTCGTCGAACCCGAAGGCCTGGGCATCGTCGAGATCTACCCCAACGGCATCTCCACCTCGCTGCCCTTCGACGTGCAGCTGGAGATGGTGCGCAGCATCCGTGGTTTCGAGAACGCGCACATCACCCGCCCCGGCTACGCGATCGAGTACGACTTCTTCGATCCGCGCGGGCTGAAGGCCTCGCTGGAGACCAAGCTGGTCAACGGCCTGTTCTTCGCCGGCCAGATCAACGGCACCACCGGCTATGAAGAAGCGGCCGCGCAGGGCCTGCTGGCCGGCCTCAACGCCGCACGCCAGGTACGTGGACTGGATGGCTGGTGCCCGCGCCGCGACGAGGCGTACCTGGGCGTGCTGGTGGATGACCTGATCACCCACGGCACCAACGAGCCCTACCGCATGTTCACCAGCCGCGCCGAATACCGCCTGCAGCTGCGCGAGGACAATGCCGACCAGCGCCTGACCCCCGCCGGCCGCGAAATGGGCCTGGTGGATGACCATCGCTGGAGCGCGTTCGAGACCAAGCAGGCTGCCGTCGCCGCCGAGCGCGCGCGCCTGGGCGCACTGTGGGCGACCCCGGCCAATGCGCTGGGCCGCGAGGTACAGGACACGCTGGGCGTGGCGGTCAGCCGCGAAACCAATGTGCTGGACCTGATCAAGCGCCCCGAGCTGGATTACGCGCAGCTGATGCAGGTGCCGTCGCTGGGCCCGGCCGTGGCCGACGCCAAGGTGGCCGAGCAGGTGGAGATCGGCGTGAAGTACGCCGGCTACCTGGATCGCCAGCGCGAGGAAATCGAGCGCCAGCAGCGGCACGAAGCCACGCCGATCGCTGAAGCCTTCGATTATGCGACGGTACGCGGGCTGTCGGCCGAAGCGCTGCAGAAGCTGGAGCGCGTGCGCCCGCAGACCATCGGCCAGGCGCAGCGCATCCCGGGCATGACCCCGGCAGCGATCTCGCTGCTGCTGGTGCATCTGGAGCGGGCGCGCCGCGGCCGCGTGGCATAAGCGGTCGCACCTGCTTCTGGTGGGTGCCGACCTGGGTCGGCACATGAGTCTGCCCTGGTGGGTGCCGACCCTGGTCGGCACGAATCATCAGATCGCGATGCTGCATGCATTTGTGCCGACCAAGGTCGGCACCTACCGGAGCGGAAGACACACCCACATTGGCGGGCGCGTTACCGCGCGTCGGCGCCGCCACCCAACACCTTGAACAGCGTCACCCGGTTGCCCGCCTCCTGCTGCTGCAGGGCGATCAGGTCCTGCTGCGCGGCATACAGGCTGCGCTGCGCATCCAACGACTGCAGGTAGCCATCCAGTCCGGTGCGGTAGCGCGCATCGGCCAAGATGTAGCTGCGCTGGCTGTCAGCCACCAACGCGCGTTGCGCGTCCAGCTGCGCGGTCAGGTGATCGCGCGTGGCCAGCGCATCGGCCACCTCACTGAAGGCCTGCTGGATCGCCTTCTCGTACTGCGCGATGCCGATGTCCTTGCCGATCTTCGAGGCATCCAGCGAGGCCTTCAGTGCACCGGCATGGAAGATCGGCGCGGTGATGCTGGGCGCGAACGACCAGCCACGGGTGCCGGCCGAGAACAGCGTCGACAACGCGGTGGAACTGTGGCCGTAGTTGGCGGTCAACGCCAGCGTCGGGAAGAATGCGGCGCGCGCGGCACCGATATCGGCGTTGGCTGCCTGCAATGCATGCTCGGCGGACAGCACGTCCGGACGCTGCAGCAACACGCTGGACGGCAGGTTGGCGGGCAGCGGCGCCAATGCGACGCTGCCACCCAGCGCCTGCGCGGTTGGCAGCAGGGCCGGATCCAGCGGTGCCCCCACCAACAGCTGCAATGCATCGCGATCCTGCGCCTGCTGGGCCTGCAGCTTCGCCAGCGCACCGCGCGCGGCTTCCACGCTGGTCTGCACCTGCGACAGGTCCAGGCCCGAGGCCAGCCCCTGTGCATGGCGGGCCTCGGTGCGCTGAAGGGTCTGCTGCTGGCTGTCCAGCGTTTGTTGCGTGAATGCCAGCGACTGCTCGTCGGCCGCCAGCGCCAGCCACGCCGTCGCCACTTCAGCCACCAGGCTGGTGCGCGCGGCGCGCTGGTTCTCGGCGCTGGCCAGCCAGTTCTGCAGCGCCTCGTTCTTCAAGCTGCGGATACGCCCGAACAGGTCCAGCTCCCAGCTGCTGATGCCCACCTGCACGGCATCGGATTCGGTCACCTGGGTGACGCCGGTCTCGCTGTTGGCATCGCTCACCCGCGAACGGGTGACACTGCCGCTGGCATCCACCGGCGGCAGCAGTGCCGCGCGCTGGATGCGGTACTGCGCGCGCTCCTTCTCCACCTGCAGCACCGCCACGCGCAGGTCGCGGTTGTACTGCAGCGCCAGCGCGATGACCTGCTGCAGGCGCGGTTCCAGGAACACGTCGCGCCAGGCCGGCATCGCCAGTGCCGGTTCGGCCGCGCCGATGGCGGCATTGCCGAACTGTGCCGGCACCGGCGCCTCGGGTCGCTGGTAGTGCGGGGCCATGCTCACGCAGCCGCCCAGCACGGCGGTCATCGTTGCGGCCGCCAGGGCGCGCAGCAGCATCGGCTTCATGGGCTTGTCTCCGGGACAGTGGCGTCGGCCGACGCGCGGCCCGGGAACAGGCGGCGCACCAGCAGGTAGAACAACGGCACGAAGAACATGCCCAGCACCATCGAGGCCACCGTACCACCGGCCACGCCGGTACCCAGCGAACGGCGCGCGGCCGAACCGGCCCCGGTGGCGAACACCAGCGGCAACACGCCCATCAGGAACGCCAGCGAAGTCATCACGATCGGCCGCAGCCGCAGGTAGACCGCCTGCAGGATTGCGTCGCGGGTGTCCCTGCCCTGCTGTTCGAGGATGCGCGCGAACTCGACGATCAGGATGCCGTTCTTCGCTGCCAGACCAATCGTGGTCAGCAGGCCGACCTGGAAGTACACGTCGTTGTTGAGGCCACGCAGGTTCATCATCAGCACCGCACCGAACACGCCCACCGGCACCGCCAGCATCACCGCGAACGGCACCGCCCAGCTTTCATACAGCGCGGCCAGGCACAGGAACACGAACAGCAGCGAGATGGCGTACAGCATTGGCGCCTGGTTGCCCGACAACTGTTCCTGGTAGGCCATGTCCGACCAGGCATGGCTGAAGCCTTCCGGCAGTGTGTCGGCCAGCCGCGCGATCTCGGCCATCGCCTCGCCGGAGCTGACGCCCGGCGCCGGCTGTCCGGTGATTTCCATCGCTGATACGCCGTTGTAGCGCTGCAGTGCGGCCGGCGCACTGGTCCAATGCGTGCTGATCAGCGACGACAGCGGCACCATCTGCCCGGCCTGGTTGCGCACGCTCCAGCGCTCGATGTCCTGCGGCTGCATGCGTGCTTCGGCGGTGCCCTGGATGAACACCTTCTTGATGCGTCCCTTGTAGATGAAGTTGTTGACGAAGTCGCCGCCCAACGCCGCGTTCAAGGTGTCATTGACGTCCTGCGGGTTCACGCCCATCGCCTGCGCCTTGGCGTCGTCCACCTTCACCGCGTATACCGGCGCGTCTTCCAGGCTGGCGTAGCGCACGTTGACCAGCTTCGGGTCCTTGGCGGCTTCTTTCAGCAGCGTGTTGCGCGCGGCCACGGCGGCGGCATGGCCGGCACCGCCTTCGTCCTGCAGTTCCAGGGTGAAGCCACCCGCATCGCCGAGGCCCAGGATGGCCGGTGGCGAGGTGATGAACACCTGCGCATCGGGCACGCTGGCCATCGCCCGCGTCAAGCGTGCGGCGATGGTATCGGCGTCGTCCTTGCGGTCATCCCAGTCCTTCAGGCGGATGAAGGCCTGGCCGACGTTCTGGCCGCTGCCGGTAACACTGAAGCCGGCGGTGGCCTGGATCGAGAGCACGCCGTCGTCCTTCACCGCGACGGCACTCAGACGATCCATCACCGCCCGCGTCTGCTCCAGCGTGGAACCGGCCGGCAGCTTCACCAGCGCGTTGAGCATGCCCTGGTCTTCATCGGGCAGGAACGCGCCCGGCAGGTGCCACAGCAACAGGCCGGTGGCCACGCTCAGCACCAGGTAGAACAGCACGCCCAGCGAGCGGCGGCCGAGGAAACGATCCACGCGGTGACGCAGGCCGTTGGAGGTACGCTCGAAGCGGTGGTTGAACCAGATGAAGAACTTGCCCAGCAGGCTCGGCTCGCCACCGTGGTCGCCATGCGGATGGCCGCCCTTGGGAATCTGGTGCAGGATGCTGCCACACAGTGCCGGGGTGATGGTCATCGCCACCAGCACCGACAGGATCATCGCGGCGGCGATCGTCACCGAGAACTGGCGATAGATCACCCCGGTTACACCGCTGAAGAACGCCATCGGCAGGAACACCGCGGTCAGCACCAGCACGATGCCGACCAGCGCGCCGGTGATCTGGCCCATCGCCTTCAGCGTGGCCGGCTTCGGCGCCAGCCCTTCGAAGGTCATCACCCGCTCTACGTTCTCCACCACCACGATGGCATCGTCCACCAGCAGGCCGATGGCCAGCACCAGTGCGAACATGGTCAGGGTGTTGATCGAATACCCGAATGCAGCCAGCACGCCGAACGTGCCCAGCAGCACCACCGGCACCGCGATGGTCGGGATCAGCGTGGCGCGCCAGTTCTGCAGGAACAGGTACATCACCAGCACCACCAGGATGATCGCTTCGATCAGGGTGATCACCACTTCCTTCAGCGAAATGGTCACGAATGGCGTGGTGGTGAAGGCCACGTGGGCGGTGTAGCCATGCGGCCAGTACTTCTGCAGCTGCTGAAGCCGTGCATCGATGGCCTTGGAGACGGCGATCGCGTTGGCACCGGCATTGAGTTCAATGCCCAGCGACGCCGACGGCTTGCCATTGAAGGTGCTGATGCTGTCGTAGCTTTCCGGCCCGAGGCCGATCTTCGCCACGTCGCCCAGACGCACCACGCTGCCGTTGGCATCGGCCTTGAGCACCACCTGCGCGAACTGCTCGGGCGTGTGCAGGCGGCTGCGCGCGGTTACCGTGGCGTCGAGCTGCTGGCCCTTCAGCGCCGGCTGGCCACCCAGCTCACCGGCGGAGACATCGGTGTTCTGTGCCTGCAGTGCGGTCTCGATGTCCGACGGCATCAGCGCGTACTGGCGCATCTTCTCCGGATCCAGCCAGATGCGCATGGCGTATTCCTGGCCGATCGGCTGGATGTTGCCGACACCGCTGACGCGGCTGATCTGGTCATCGATGCGCGCTTCCATGAAGTTGGCGACATCGAAGTTGTCCATGCTGCCGTCTTCGCTGGTGAACGACAGCACCTCGAAGATCGAACCACTGGACTTGGTGATGGTCAGGCCGTTCTGCTGCACCGCCTGCGGCAGCGTGGCCATGGCGGCCTGCAGCTGGTTCTGCACCTGCACCTGCGCGGTATCCGGATTGGTACCGGTGGCGAACACCAGGTTGACCTGCGCCGAGCCGTCGGAGGCACTGGTCGAGGTCATGTACATCAGGTGATCGAGGCTTTGCTGGGACTGCTCGATGACCTGGGTGACCGCGTTTTCCACGGTCTGCGACGAGGCGCCGGTGTAGGTGGCGCGGATGGTGATGGTGGGCGGGGCGATCTGCGGGTAGCGGTCCACCGGCAGGATCAGGATCGCGAGCAGGCCGAGCAGGCTGACCGCGATGGCGATCACCCAGGCGAAGATCGGCCGGTCGATGAAGAAACGAACCATGTGGGCCAGGCCTCAGTGCGACTTTTCGTCGGTGTTGCCGTTCGGATCGACCGCCGGCATCGCCGCCAACTGCGCCGTCGTGGCCGCCACCGCTTTCACCTGCTGGCCGAGCGATACCGCGCTGCCGTTGCTGACGATCACCCGTTCGCCAGCCTTGAGGCCGCTGGTGATCTGCCACTGGTTACCGACCACCTGGCCGGTGCTGACACGGCGCTCGACCACATGATCCTTGGCGTCGAGCAGGCGCAGCAGCGGTTCGCCGCGTTCGTTGCGCACCACCGCCTTCTGCGGCACCAGCAGGGCACGCGCGTCGGTGGCCATCGGCAGCACCGCCTTCAGGTACATGCCCGGCAACAGCAGGCCGTCCGGGTTCGGAATGACCGCGCGCAGCTTCACGTTGCCGGTGCCCGGATCCACTGCGCTGCCGACGAACTCCAAGGTGCCTTCATGCGCGTAGGTGCTGCCGTCCTCCAGCAGCACCTTTACCTGTGCCTTGCCATCGATGGCCTTCACCAGGCCCGCATCGAGCTGCTTGCGCAGCGCCAGAATCTGCGTGCTGGACTGGGTGACATCCAGGTACACCGGGTCCAGCCGCTGGATGGTGGCCAGTGCCGTATCCTGGCCGGCCGCGACCAGCGCGCCGGCGGTGACGCTGGAGGTGCCGATGCGGCCGTCGATGGGGGCGGTCACCCGGGTGTAGTCGAGGTTGATGCGGGCAGCCTGCAATGCAGCGCGCGCGGCAATCACGTTGGCCTGCGCCTGCTTCAATGCCGAGGTGGCATCGTCGGCGTCCTGCTTGCTGGCTGCATCCATGCTCACCAGCGCGCGGGTACGCTCGGCCTTCGGCTGTGCCGACAACACGGTAGCCTCGGCCTGCGCCAGCTGCCCGCGCGCGGTATCGAAGGCCGCCTGGTACGGTGCCGGGTCGACCTGGTACAGCAGCTGCCCTGCCTTGACCTGCTGGCCTTCGGTGAACAACCGCTGGCGGATCAGGCCGCCGACCTGCGGCCGCACCTCGGAGATCTCGAACGGCACGGCACGGCCGGGCAAGGTCTGCTGGAGTGCCAGCGGCTGCGCGCGGGCGATGATGACGCCCACTTCGGGCATGGCCGGGGCATCGGTCCTGCCCGCCGAACAGGCCGCCAGAGCCAGCAGCAGGGGCAACAGCAGGGGACGCGGGGAACGGGACAGCGTGCGCAGGAGGGACATGGGGGGTGTGGGGGCCTTGCGTTGACCCGTGCACGCTGCCGTGAAACTGTGCAGAGAATATGGAGATTGTGCGACGGGCTCAGCTGGCGCTTGCTTTCGGCGCCGCATGCGCCGCTAATGGCCTTCGCGATGGCGAAGTTCCAACTCAAATTCGGCCTGACCGCGAAGACCTTCCTCGCGATCTTCACCGCCTGCCTGCTGGTGCTGGCAGTGAACGGTGTTGCCAGCCGCGTGGCCTTCCAGACCGGCTTCCTGGACTACCTCAACGACCAGGGCGACCTGCGCATGCAGCGGCTGATGCCACACCTGCAGCGCGAGTACCGCGAGCACGGTGGCTGGGAGCATCTGCACGGTGATGGCGACCGCTGGGCGCGGCTGCTGCGCCCGGACCTGGCCCATGGGCACGAAGGACCGGTGCCGTCGCTGTCCGACCAGACCGGCGTGCCGTCGCGCCTGGGCCTGTTCGACGCGCAGCACCGTTTCGTGGCCGGCAACCCCGACGCCACCAGCGATGACGAGCCGCATGCGGTGCAGGTGGACGGGCAGACCGTCGGTTGGCTGGGCATGGTGCCGTTCCAGACCGTCATCGCCACCAACGACCTGAATTTCTACAACACCCAGGTGCGCGCCTGGTGGGTGATCGGCATCGCGCTACTGCTGGTGACGGTACTGCTGGCCTGGCTGGTATCGCGTGCGCTGCGCCAGCGCCTTGCCAAGCTGGCCGCTGCCACCCACCGGTTGGCCGCCGGTGACTACGCCACCCGCATCGAGCGCACCAGTGACGATGAGCTGGACGCGCTGGTCAACGACTTCAACCGGATGGCGCAGGCGCTGGACGATACCGAACGCAACCGCCGCGCCTTCATTGCCGACATCTCGCATGAGCTGCGCACGCCATTGGCCGTGGTGCGCGCCGAGCTGGAGGCGATCGAAGATGGCATCCGTCCGCTGGACCGGGCCAACCTGGTGGGCCTGCAGGGCGAGATCCGCCAGCTGGGCAAGCTGATCGACGACCTGCACGACCTGTCGATGACCCAGTCCGGCGGCCTGGCGTACCGCTTCGCGCCACTGGACCTGGTGGCGCTGCTGCGCAGCGAACTCAATGGCATGCGCGTGCGCTTCGCCAATGCAGGCCTGGCGTTGGAAGAAGACCTGCCCGCCACGCCGTTGCAGGTGTCCGGTGACGAACGGCGCCTGCAGCAGGTGCTGGCCAATCTGCTGGAAAACGCACTGCGCTACACCCATGCCGGTGGCCGCGTACGCGTGCAGGCAGCGCGCGTGCCTGCCGGCGTGCAGCTGGTCGTGGAAGACACCGCGCCGGGCGTTCCGCCCGACAAGTGTGCACTGCTGTTCGAACGCTTCTACCGCGTGGAAAGTTCGCGCAACCGCGCCAGTGGCGGCAGCGGGCTGGGCCTGGCCATCAGCCACAACATCATCCTCGCCCACCACGGCGTCATCCACGCCGCGCCCTCGCCGCTGGGCGGGCTGCGCGTGGTCATCAGCCTGCCGGAGCCTGCATGAGCACGTCGCCCGCCACGTCCACGAAGATCCTGATCGTCGAGGACGAGCCGCGCCTGGCCTCGGTACTGCGCGACTACCTGGCCGCCGCCGGCATGGCCAGCGAGTGGGTGGACGACGGTGGCCAGGTGATCGACGCATTCGCGCGCTACCAGCCCGACCTGGTGCTGCTGGACCTGATGCTGCCGCAGCGCGACGGTGTGGACCTGTGCCGCGAACTGCGTGCCAGCAGCGATGTACCGGTCATCATGGTCACCGCACGGGTGGAAGAGATCGACCGCCTGCTGGGCCTGGAGATCGGCGCCGACGACTACATCTGCAAGCCGTTCAGTCCGCGCGAAGTGGTCGCGCGGGTAATGGCGGTGCTGCGCCGCTACCGCCCGGACCCGGGTGCGCGCGCCAACGGTGGCCTGCACATCGACGAGCCGGCCGCACGCGCCACCTGGAACGGCAAGGGCCTGGACCTGACGCCGGTGGAGTACCGCCTGCTGCGCACGCTGCTGGCCACCCCGGGCCGGATCTGGGCGCGCGATGAACTGCTCGACCGCCTGTACCTGGACCATCGCGTGGTGGTCGACCGCACCGTCGACAGCCATGTGCGCAACCTGCGCCGCAAGCTGGCCGACGCCGGCATGGAAGGCGAGCCGATCCGTTCGGTGTACGGCATGGGCTACAGCTACGAACCCTAGCCGGTAGTGCCGGCCGCTGGCCGGCAACCGCGCGGTACGCCTGGATTTCCGTGGTTGCCGGCCAGCGGCCGGCACTACCGGTGCGCACCTGCGTTACAGTCGAGCACGCTCGACATTACGAACACAACTGCATGGACGACATCCACCCGATCGCGCCGGACAAGCGCGCCGCCATCCTTTCCACCCTGGCTGACATCGAACAGCGCTACGACGTACGCGTGCTGCTGGCGTGCGAGTCGGGCAGCCGCGGCTGGGGCTTTTCCTCGCCCCACAGCGACTACGACGCGCGCTTCATCTACGTGCATCGCCAGCCTTGGTATCTCAGCGTCAACGAGAGCACCGGTCCCGGCGAAGCGCAGCGCGATGTGATCGAACTGCCGATCGACGATGAGCTCGACGTGAGCGGCTGGGACCTGCGCAAGGCACTGCGACTGGTTTCAAAATCCAATCCGACACTGATCGAGTGGCTGCGCTCGCCGATCGTCTACCAGCAGGATCAGGCGGCGGTGTCACAGTTGTGGGAAGCAGCGAAAGCGTTCCATTCACCGCTGGGCACCTGGTGGCACTACTTCAACATGGCGCGCTCGAACCATCGCGGCTACCTGCGTGGCGAAACGGTGCGCACCAAGAAGTACCTGTACGTGCTGCGCCCACTGCTGGCCTGCCAGTGGATAGAGCACGAACAGACACCCCCGCCGATGGCCTTCGAGGATCTGCTGGACCGGCTGCTGCCAGACGGTGCGGTGCGTGAAGTCATCGATGCCCTGCTGGCGGTCAAGCGGGCCAGCGCCGAGGTCGCCGCCGGGCCGCGCATTGCGGCGATCAGCGACTACATCGATCGTGAACTGGCCATCCGGACTGCGCAGGCGCCACAGCTGCCCGCCGGACGAGGTGATGCTGCGTGGCTGGATGAGCTGTTCCGGCAGATGCTGGCCGAGCACGCGCCTGAATGAAGAGCCGCACCTGCCTCTGGTAGTGCCGGCCGCTGGCCGGCAACCGCGCGGCACGCCTGGATTTCCGTGGTTGCCGGCCAGCGGCCGGCACTACCCGCGGCAGGCACGCGGCGTGCGGACCACGCGGGTATCATCGTCGCGAACGCCCTGATTTCCGGAGACCCCGATGAACCCGCTGCGCCCCTTCCGCGACAAGATGCCCGTCCTCGGCGAGCGCGTGTACATCGACCCGTCGTGCACGATCATCGGCGACGTGGAACTGGGCGACGACGTGTCGGTGTGGCCGGGCACGGTCATCCGCGGTGACGTCAATTACGTACGCATCGGTGCACGCACCAACGTGCAGGACGGCACCATCATCCACGTCAGCCACCACAGCCCGTACAACAAGGCCGGCTACCCGACCCTGATCGGCGAAGGCGTGACCGTCGGCCACGGCTGCATCATCCACGCCTGCACGATCGGCGATTACAGCCTGATCGGCATGGGCGCCTGCATCCTCGACGGTGCCCGCGTGGAGCGCCATGGCTTCGTCGGCGCCGGTGCGGTGATCGGCCCCGGCAAGGTGGTGGGCGAAGGCGAGCTGTGGGTCGGCAACCCTGCCCGGCCGGCACGCACGCTGAGCGACAAGGAGATCGAGTCGCTGCAGTACTCGGCCGACCACTACGTGCGGCTGAAGGACGAATACCGGGGCTGAGCAGCCAACGCTGCCGCGCGGCTCTGCTAAAGTCTGGGCCCGACCAGGATCTGTCGAGACCCCCATGCCTGTGGTTGCCAGCCGGAGAGGACTCCGGCGCCCACAACGAAGGCCACCGCGCTGATGGCCGCACCGATGCTCGATACCTACCGTGAGGTGGTGACGCCAGAGGGTGTGCTGCTTCAGTTGCCGGTAGCCGGACCGCTGCCGCGGGCCATGGCCTGGCTGGTCGATCTTGGCGTGCGCATCGCGGTACTGGTGCTGATGGCGATTCCGCTGGCGGTGCTGGACGAATTCGGCTCCGGCCTCAACCTGGTGCTGATGTTCCTGGTCTACTGGGTCTACCCGATCGTGTGCGAGGCACTGTGGGGCCGCACACTGGGCAAGCGCGCGCTGGGCCTGCGCGTGCTGTCCCGCGATGGCGCGCCCGTGGGCTGGATGGCGGCGATCACCCGCAACCTGCTGCGCACGGTGGACATGCTGCCGTTCGGCTATGCACTGGGCCTGGTCAGCAGCCTGTTCGATCCGCACGGCCGCCGCCTCGGCGACCTGGTGGCCGGCACCGTGGTGGTGCACGCGCCTGTGCTGTACCTGCCGCCGCCACCTACCATCGACAGCGTGCTGGCCCCGCCGCAGCCACTGCGGCCGGAGGAACAGGCCGCGCTGATGGCCTTCGCCGAGCGCGCGCCACGGCTGTCGGCGGCCCGCCAGCAGGAGCTGGCCGGCATTGCCGAGCCCCTGACCGGTACCCACGGCCAGGTCGCCGTGCTGCGCCTGTACGCCATGGCCAACTGGCTGCTGGGGCGGCGATGAAACAGGAACAGTTCGTCGCCCGCTACCAGCAGGAATGGCAGGAGCTGGAACAGTGGCTGCTGCTGCGTGCCGGCGCCTCGCGCCGCGCGCGCCGCAAGGCCAGCGGCCTGGCACTGGACGATACCGCCGTCCCGCAGCGCTACCGGCGCCTGTGCCAGCAGCTGGCGCTGGCCCGCGAGCGCGGTTACAGCCCGCAGCTGCTCCAGCGCCTGCAGCAGCTGATGCAGCAGGGCCACAGTGTGCTGTACCGCACACGGCCGACGCGCTGGCGCGCCGCGCTGGAATTCCTCGTGGCCGACTTCCCGCTGCTCGTGCGCAGCCAGGCACGCAGCATGTGGGTGGCGCTGGCGATGTTCGCGCTGCCGGCAATCGCCTGCTTCGTGCTTGTACAGGTCTACCCGGACCTGATCCACACGTTGATGGACAACCGCCAGATCGCCGCGATGGAGCGCATGTACGACCCTGCCGCCGAACGACTGGGCCGCGACAGCGGTACCGACTGGATGATGTTCGGCCACTACATCCTCAACAACATCAGCATTGCCCTGCGCACCTTCGCCAGCGGCCTGCTGGCCGGGCTGGGTACGCTGCTGGTGCTGCTGTTCAACGGCGTCACCATCGGCGCGGTGGCCGGCCACCTGCAGCACATCGGACACGGTGGACCATTCTGGCGCTTCGTGGCCGGCCATGGCGCGTTCGAGCTGACCGCGATCGTGATCGCCGGCGGTGCCGGCCTGCAGCTGGGCATGAAGCTGCTGGCACCGGGCCGGCGCAGCCGCCTGGACGCGCTGGTCGACGGTGGCCGCATCGGTGCGCGGCTGTGCCTGGGCGTGGCGTTCATGCTGCTGGTCGCAGCCTTCATCGAAGCGTTCTGGTCGTCGATCGCGGAAGTCCCCGCATGGACCAAGCTCGGCGTCGCCGGAGTGCTCTGGGCCGGCGTGCTGCTGTGGCTATGGCGTGGCGGGCGTGGAGGCGGCCATGCGCATTGACCGTCTGGACGTAGTGCTGCGTGCACGCAGCGGCTGGGAAGCGATGGAGCTGGGCAGTGCCCTCGCCCGCCGCCATGCGCGCGCCGTGTGGGGCAGCTGGCTGCTGGCCAGTGCTCCGTTGTTCGTGATCTTCAACGCGCTGGGATGGTGGCTGGATGCCTTCGGCTGGGCCTGGCTGGCGATGTGGTGGTGCAAGCCACTGTTCGAGCGTGCGCCGCTGTATGTGCTGTCGCGCGGCATCTTCGGCGAACCGGTCAGCACACTTTCGGCCCTGCGTGCGCAGCGCCACTGGGGCAACACTGGTTCCTGGGGCTACCTGGGCTGGCGTCGCTTCAGCGTGCTGCGCAGCCTGTGCCTGCCGGTGAACCTGCTGGAAGGCAACGCACCGGGCCAGCGCGGTCCACGCCGCCGTGCGGTGGCTGCCGGCGCCGCAGGTGCGGCGACAGTGCTGACCGTGACCTGCATGGCGTTCGAAGCGGTGCTGGTATCTGGTGCCATCGGTGCAGTGTTCATGTTCATGCCACTGGACCTGATGTCCGAATCCTGGCGTGCGGCGTGGGACATGATCGGCAAGGACACGCCGGCATGGGCACGCTTCGGTTTCAATCTGGCCTGCTGGCTGGCCTCGGCGCTGATCGGCCCGTTCTTCGTCGGTGCGGGCTTTGGCCTGTACTTGAACCGGCGTACGCAGATGGAAGCCTGGGACGTCGAAATCGCCCTGCGCCGCCTGCGCGATCGCCTGCTGCCGGCGGCATCGACGCTGGCGCTGCTGCTGTGCCTGGCACTGCCGCTGGTCTCCGCCCCGGTGCATGCGCAGGACGCAGATGCCGAGCCCGGGCGCGCAATGGGCAAGCCCAACGCCAATAACATCGCCGCCGAAGACGACGACGATGAACCGACCATCGACCCGGCCAACACGCCGGCCACCATCTTCGGTGGCACGCCGGTGGACACCGCCGGTTTCCGTCAAGCGGTTAACCGCGCCTATGAGGACCCGCTGCAGCGCCCGACCCGCGAGGTCACCCGCTGGAAGCCGATCGAGCAGGCCGAGGAAAAAAAGAAGGAAGACAAGCAGCTGCAGCGTGACACCAACAGCAAAGGTGAACGCAAAGCGCGCAGGGACGGCATCGCCTGGCTGGCACGGCTGGCCGAATGGGGCCTGTGGGGCCTGCTCGGCATCCTGCTGCTGGTGCTGCTGCTGACCGCGCGGCTGTGGCTGCCATGGCTGCGTGGCAGTGGCCGGCGCAAGGCCGACGCTGCACCGAAGGTGCTGGAGGAACAGGTGGAGTTGCCGGTGGTGCTGCCGCCGGACGTGGCCACCCAGGCTGGCCTGCTCTGGGACCAGGGCCGGCCGCGGCAGGCGCTGGCCCTGCTGTACCGCGCCAGTGTGCGCACGGTGGGCGAGCGCAGCGGTATCGCGCTTCCACCTGGTGCCACCGAAGCGCAATGCCTGCGCGCGTCGCGGCGCATGCCTGATGCCACCGATCGTGACCTGTTCGCGCGCATCGTGCGCATGTGGCAGTACGCCGCCTACGGTGGCCGCCTGCCCAGCCGCGCCGATTTCGATGCATTGGCCGATACCCTGCGCCAGCAGTACGGGTGGCAGGCATGAGTCCGCGCCTGTTCTGGTCGCTGCTGCTCGGTGCATTGGTGCTGTTCGGTGTACCGCTGACCATCCTCTACCTGCGCACGCACGAACGGGTGACCGAGACGATCCGGCTGCCGCCACAGGGCGAAGCCGCCTACAACCCGCTGTACGTACTCGGCCAGGCCCTGCGCGCCGATGGCATTGACGTGCACTCGCGGCCACGGCTGGAACTGCAGCAGATGGCACTGGGGCCGAACGATACGGTGGTGCTGCTGCAGGACAGCAGCGAACTGCCGCCGCCCGTTGCCAGCGCGCTGCTGGACTGGGTCGACGGTGGCGGCCACCTGCTGGTACGTACACCGCCGCCGGCCGAGGACGATGCCGGCAGCACGCAGGGCCCCTTGCTGGACCGGCTGGGCGTGGACAGCCTGTTCCAGCGCAGCGACTGCCAGCCGTTCCATGTCGACGACGATCCTGGCCACGTCGAATTCTGCGGTGGCCGTCGCTTCACCCTGGGTTTTGCCGCCAGTGCGCAGGCCGAACGTCGCTGGGGCACGGATCGCGACCTGGTGTTCGCGCGCCTGCGCCATGGCCAGGGCAAGGTGAGCGTGCTGGCCGACATGGAGTTCATGCGCAGCGAGGTGGACTCACCGGCGGCGCGCCTGGCCTCCGCAGGGGGCAAGGCCAGCGACGGCCTGCACGACGCGTCGCATCGCGACCTGACCCGCTACCTGCTCGATCCGAACTACGGCAAGGGTGCGGTCTGGCTGGTCTATGCCAGCCGCCCGCCGTCGCTGTGGTCGCGCATGTTCTATCAGGGTTGGCCGCTGTGGGCACCGTTGCTGCTGGCCCTGCTGGGTTGGCTGTGGGGCCGCTCGCAGCGCTTCGGCAGCCTGCTGCCGTCGCCGGTTCTGGAACGCCGTTCGCTGCTGGAGCACGTGCGCGCCAGTGGCGAACTGCTGCTGCGTTTCGGCCACGGCGCGCGCCTGTACGAGGCCGTACTCGCCCTGTTCCTGCACCGCCTGCGCCTGCGCGCACCGGTTGCCGCCGCACTCGATGGCGCGCCGCGCGATCAGGCCATCGCCGAGCTGCTGAAGTGGCCGCAAGGCCGCGTTGCCAGCGCGCTCACGCCCCCTCCGCCGCACGATTCCTCCGCCCTGCGCGAGCGCATCCGCTTGCTGCTCCAGATGAGATCCCTGCTATGACCGAAGTCCCCGAGCTGCCGGCGGCCGCCAACGCCCGCCTGATCGAACGCGTCGATGCCATCCGCGATGCCGTCGGCCACGCCTTCATCGGCCAGGCTGATGTGCTGGACCAGATCCTGGTGGCCCTGCTGGCCGGTGGCCACGTGCTGATCGAGGGCGTGCCCGGGCTGGGCAAGACCCTGCTGGTGCGCGCGCTGGCCCAGGCACTTGAGCTGGACTACGGTCGCGTGCAGTTCACCCCCGACCTGATGCCCAGCGACGTCAGCGGCCACGCGGTGTACGACCCGAAGACCGAGAGCTTCAAGATCCGTCGTGGCCCGGTGTTCACCAATCTGCTGCTGGCCGACGAGATCAACCGCGCACCGGCCAAGACCCAGTCGGCGCTGCTGGAAGTGATGCAGGAAGGCCAGGTGACCATCGAAGGCAAGGCCTTCACCCTGGCGCCGCCGTTCATGGCGCTGGCCACGCAGAACCCGCTGGAACAGGAAGGCACCTACCCGCTGCCGGAAGCGCAGCTGGACCGCTTCCTGCTGAAGGTGCTGATCGACTACCCGCAGCTGGAGGACGAGAAGCGCATGGTGACCGCGATCACCAGCGGCCGCGCCGCCAGCGATTTCGACCTGAGCCAGGTGCCGCGCGTGCTCGGCGCCGGTGAGCTGCTGGAACTGCAGCGCGCCACGGCGGCGATCACCGTCGATGACGAAGTGATCGACTACGCGGTGCGGATTGTGGCGGCCACGAGGCAGTGGCCGGGTATCGCGGTCGGCGCTGGCCCGCGTGGCAGCATCGCGCTGGTACGTGCCTCGCGCGCGCAGGCGGTGTTGGCCGGCCGTGACTTCGTCACCCCCGACGACGTGCGCGACATCGCGCGCCCCGCGCTGCGCCATCGCATCGCGCTGGCACCGGAACTGCAGATCGAAGGCCAGGACGCCGACGACGTGCTGGGTGCACTGCTGGCCAAGGTGGAAGCACCGCGCCGATGAGGCCGGCCCCGCTGCTGCTGGCGCTGCTGCTGGCCTGGGCCGCCCTGGGTGGCCTGGTGCTGGGCGGCATGCTGCCGCGCTGGAGCTGGGCGCTGGCCGCGGTGGCGATTGCCGTGCCAGCGTTGATGGATCTGTGGCGGCAGACGCGGCGTCCATCGCCGCAGATCCAGCGTGAGCTGCCCGAAGCACTGGCACTGGGCGTGCGCCGCGAGGCCGCGCTGCGGCTGCAGGCGGACGCATCGATGACGGTGCAGGTGTTCGACCTGGTCCCCGGCGGCTGGCCGCTGGAATCGCTGCCGCAGCGCGTGCGCCTGAAGCCTGGCAGCGCCTCCACCCTGCACTACCACCTGCAGCCGCTGCAGCGTGGGCGCTTCCGCTTCGACGGCGTGCATCTGCGCATGCGCTCGCCATGGCGCCTGTGGTGGCAGCAACGCACGCTGCCTCCCGCGCTGGACGTGCGGGTCTATCCGAACTTCGTACCGCTCACCCGCTTCGCCCTGTTCAGTGCCGACCAGGCCTCGCGGCTGGTCGGTGCACACGTGAAGCGCCGCCGCGGTGAAGGCACCGACTTCCACCAGATGCGCGAGTACCGCATCGGCGACAGCCTGCGCCAGCTGGACTGGAAGGCCACCGCGCGTGCGCGCAAGCTGGTCTCGCGCGAGTACCAGGACGAGAAGAACCAGCAGCTGCTGCTGATGCTCGACAGTGGCCGCCGCATGCTGGCCAGCGAAGGCGGGCTCTCGCACTTCGATCATGCATTGAACGCCTCTCTGGTGGTGGCCTACCTGGCGCTGCGCCAGGGCGATGCTGCCGGCCTGTTCGCCACCGGTGGCGAGCGCCGCTGGGTGGCACCGCAGCGTGGCATGGGCACGGTCGAGCACCTGCTGCGTGCCAGCTACGACCTGCAGCCGCGCGCGGTGGCCACCGACTACCTGGCCGCCGCCACCGAAGTGTCGCTGCGCCAGCGCCGGCGCGCGCTGGTGATGCTGGTCAGCAACGTACGCGATGAGGACATCGAAGACCTGCTGGCGGCGGTGCGCCTGCTGCAGAAACGCCACCTGGTGTGCGTGGCCAGCCTGCGCGAGCGCGAACTGGATGCTGTCCTCGATGATGAGGTGCAGTCGCTGGAGGACGCGGCACAGGCCGGCGCCGCGGCGCTGTACCTGCAGCAGCGCGCGAAAGCGCATGAAGCGCTGCGCAGCGAGAAGGTGATGGTTCTGGACGTGACCGCCGACGCCCTGCCCGGTGCACTGGTGGAGCGCTATCTGGCGGTGAAGCGCGAAGGGTTGCTCTGATACCAGGAACGATTGCCGGCCAGCGGCCGGCACTACCCCCCCTGTAACAACCGCCACATCGCCCTGGTGGGTGCCTACCTTGGTTGGCACGAAACTCACGGCGCCGACCAGGGTCGGCATCTACCAACGGCGGTTGCCGGCCAGCGGCCGGCACTACCCCTGCAACAATCGCCGCTGCAATCGCTCCACCGCGCGCTGCAGCAACACCCGATTGCGGGCCAGCTTCATCCACTGCGGCAGGCGCGAGAACATGGATCGGTGATGGCCGCGGCTTTCGCGCAATGTCGCGCTCGCGTACTCGTGCAATGCCTGCAGATGTTCAGCGTTATAGGCCCAGAGCAGGCCTGCGCGGGTCGGTTCGACCAGGCACAGCGGCAATCCGAAGTGCGGATCGGCAGGCTCGGCATCACGCAACGGACGCACCGAGACCGAAACATCGGTACTGCGATCACATTGCGCACATCGAGCAGCGAAGGACGCCGGCGCAGGGATGCCAGCGGGAACCCGACGACGCACGTGCAGCCACTGATGCCCACAGAATCCACAAGGTTGGCGGCCCAGCATGTAGACCGCACCGACCCAGTCACCACTGTCCAGTGCAGAACTGCAGCCGGTGCAGCGGAATCGCGCGGTCCACCGGTAGGGTTTCCAGCTGGCGACCACCCAGCCGGGGGTATCGCAGCGATGGCAACGCACCGCGACGCGGTCCGCGAAGGCCTGCAGGCTGCGCCCGTCATCGAAATGCCGGCCCGGCACGGGCGTGGGACGCCCATGCCGGCCAGGCCAACGCCGCACCGTCATCAGACGTAGATCCGCGTCGGCGCCTCGTCAACGATCGCATGCGGCACGAAGCGCGCACTGTCACGGGTGATCGCGCTGTCGTCCTCGCGGATGCCAATGCCGCAGGCGTGGTCACCCACCACCCAGCTGCCGATCAGCGGATAGCCGCCTTCGAAGCGGGTGAGCGGATGGGCGCGCTGGATGATCGCCGGGCCATCGTAGGGACCGTCGCTGCGCTGGGTGCTGCCATCGGCCAGATGCATCTCGATGTTCGCGCCTTCGCGCGAGAACAGCGGCTTGCGCACCCAGCCCGACGCCAGCGTGCTGCCGTCATCGAAATGCGCTTCCAGCAGGTTCGGATGGCCCACGTTACGCTGCCACAGCAGCGGCAGGATGCCCTTGTTGCTCAACACCGCCTTCCACGCCGGCTCCAGCAGCTGCACGCCCGAACCGGGCAGCGCGCGACCGAATTCCTCGGCCATCAGGTCTTCCAGCGGGTACAGCTTGAACAGCGTGCCGATCACCGAATCGTCCAGCGCGGTGAAGCGGCCGTCCTCGGACAGGCCAATGTCCTCGATGGCGATGGCCTGGCCATGCAGGCCGGCCTGCGATGCACAGTCGCGCAGATAGTCGACGGTGCCGCGGTCTTCTTCGGAGCTGCCCACGGCACTGAAATACAGCGGCGGCGGCAGCTGCGTGGCCAGTTCGCCGAAACGCTCGACCAGCGTTTCGTGGATCGCGTTGAACTGGTCGGCGTGCTGCGGCAGGCGACCGGCGTTGCGCTGGTCTTCCAGCCACTGCCATTGGAAGAAGCTGGCCTCGAACAGCGAGGTCGGCGTGTCGTAGTTCAGTTCGTACAGCTTGGCCGGACCGGTACCGTCGTAGGCCAGGTCCAGACGACCGTACAGATGCGGCTGGCGCTGGCGCCAGCTGTCGGCGATCCAGTCGCGGTAATGCGACGGAATCGCCAGCTGGTCCATCAGCCGTTCGCTGGCGATGACATCGCCGACCAGGTCCAGCGCCATCTGGTGCAGCTCGGCGCTGGGGTCTTCGATGTCCTGCTCGATCTGGCGCAGGGTGAACGCGTAGTACGCGCTTTCGTCCCAGTACGGCTGGCCGTCGATGGTGTGGAAGCGGAAACCCGCCTCTTCCGCGCGCGCCCGCCATTGGGCACGCTCGGCAATCCGGATGCGCTGCATGGGTCGATCAGCCGCCGTAGCTGCCGCTGCTGCTGCGGCGCGCGCTGGTGTTGCCGAAGCCACCACGGCTGGCAGTGACCGCACGGTTCGGTTCGCTGGTGACCGGGGCCAGGCCGGCCTTGCCCGCGCCGATGCCGCTGGCGGTGTTCAGGCCACCAGTGCCACCCGGTGCCGGGCGCGCCCAACCCGCGTTCTTGTCCTGGTAGGCCGGCGCCGACGCCGGTGCCTGCGGTGCCAGGCCTCCGCGGTTACTCAGCATCTGCGACATGAAGAAGCCCATCATCATCGGGCCGATGAACGAGGTACCGGCCGAGGTGTGCTGCTGCACGCACTGCTCCGGCTTGTAATCCTTCTCGCAGGCTTCCCTGCTGGCGTACTTCGGCGCCGCATCGGCGGCCTGCTTCTGCGCTTCGGCGAAGGCATTGCGGCACGACGACGGATCGCCGGTGGCCTCGGTGCAGGCCTCGACCGACGTGTACAGGCCTTCCTGCACCTTCACCTCCGGCTCCTTCTGGCAGGCGGTGAACAGCAGCGGCGCGGCGCTCATCAGCAGCAGCGCGGTGGTGCGGGAACGTTTCATGGCCTCATGCCCTGTCGACGGATCAATGCCCCAATGATGCCAAATCCGGGCCAGCAACCGGAATCGGCAAAGTCCGAAAGATGAACGGACTTTCATTTTCGTCGTTCCCCATCATCCACGCATGGCGTGGATCCATCGTGTCGACCAAGGTCGACACCTACCAGGAGCAGAGCGCCGGCCCCGACAGATCGCAGCAGACTGTCGAAGGCGGGGTGGGTCCGGTTGCGGGGGCGTGATCCGGTGGTTGCAGCAGCAACCGAAAAAATTGGCCATGATCGGCTGACCCCCACGTCGTACGGCCCGCCCGTTCCGCCAGCCATGCCCGAATACCGTTCCCGCACCTCCACCGCCGGCCGCAACATGGCCGGCGCCCGCGCCCTGTGGCGCGCCACCGGCATGAAGGATGGAGACTTCCACAAGCCGATCATCGCCATCGCCAACTCCTTCACCCAGTTCGTGCCCGGCCACGTGCACCTGAAGGACCTCGGCCAGCTGGTCGCGCGCGAGATCGAGCAGGTCGGCGGCGTCGCCAAGGAATTCAACACCATCGCCGTGGACGACGGCATCGCGATGGGCCACGACGGCATGCTGTATTCGCTGCCCAGCCGCGAGATCATCGCCGACGCCGTGGAGTACATGGTCAACGCGCACTGTGCCGACGCGCTGGTGTGCATCAGCAACTGCGACAAGATCACCCCCGGCATGCTGATGGCAGCGCTGCGCCTGAACATCCCGGTGGTGTTCGTTTCCGGCGGACCGATGGAAGCGGGCAAGACCAAGCTGTCCGAGCACAAGCTGGACCTGGTCGATGCGATGGTGGTGGCTGCCGATGACAGCGCTTCCGACGAGAAGGTGGCCGCGTTCGAACGCAGCGCCTGCCCCACCTGCGGCTCCTGCTCGGGCATGTTCACCGCCAACTCGATGAACTGCCTGACCGAAGCACTGGGCCTGTCATTGCCCGGCAACGGCACCACGCTGGCCACCCACGCCGACCGTGAGGCGCTGTTCCGCCGTGCCGGCCGCCTGATCGTCGAACTCTGCCATCGCTGGTATGGCGGCGAAGACCCGAGCGCGCTGCCGCGCGGCATCGCCACCCAGGCGGCGTTTGCCAATGCGATGACCCTCGACATCGCCATGGGCGGCTCCACCAACACCATCCTGCACCTGCTGGCCGCCGCGCAGGAAGCGGAGGTCGACTTCAACCTGACCCACATCGACGCGCTGTCGCGGCGCGTCCCGCAGCTGTGCAAAGTGGCGCCGAACACGCCGAAGTACCACATCGAGGACGTGCATCGCGCCGGCGGTGTGTTCGGCATCCTCGGTGAACTGGACCGCGCCGGCCTGCTCGAAACCACGGTGCCGACCGTGCACAGCGCCAGCCTGGCCGAAGCACTGGAACGCTGGGACGTGGTGCGCAGCGACAACGACACCCTGCATACCTTCTTCAAGGCCGGCCCGGCCGGCATCCCCACCCAGGAGGCCTTCAGCCAGGCCACGCGCTGGCCGACGCTGGACGTAGACCGCGCCGAGGGCTGCATCCGCTCGCTGCAGCATGCGTATTCGCTGGAAGGTGGGCTGGCCGTGCTGCGCGGCAACCTGGCCGTGGATGGCTGCGTGGTGAAGACCGCCGGCGTGGACGAGTCGATCCATGTGTTCGAAGGCCCCGCGCGCGTCTATGAAAGCCAGGACGCCGCCGTCGCCGGCATCCTCGCCGACGAAGTGCAGCCGGGCGAGGTGGTGGTGATCCGCTACGAAGGCCCGAAGGGCGGCCCCGGCATGCAGGAAATGCTGTACCCGACCAGCTATCTGAAATCGAAGGGGCTGGGCAAGCAGTGCGCACTGCTCACCGATGGCCGCTTCTCCGGCGGCACCTCCGGCCTGTCGATCGGCCATGTCTCGCCGGAAGCCGCCAGCGGGGGTGTCATCGGCCTGGTGGAAGATGGCGACCGCATCCGCATCGACATTCCGGCCCGCCGCATCGACCTGCTGCTGGATGAGACCACGCTGGCCCAGCGCCGCAGCGACGCCGATGCGCGTGGTTGGAAGCCGCGCGCACCGCGCCCACGCAAGGTCACCAGCGCGCTGAAGGCTTATGCACTGCTGGCCACCAGCGCCGACAAGGGTGCCGTACGCAACACCGCGCTTCTGGGCGATTGACCGCCATACGGTAGTGCCGGCCGCTGGCCGGCATCTGGGAAAAGGGGCTGAGGGAATTAAGTCGTTTGTGCCTAAATCGACTTAATCCCCTCCGTCCCCTTTTTGCCGGCCAGCGGCCGGCACTACCGGTCAGCCGATCACACGCTTGAACGGTGGCAGCGCGTCGATGATGCGCTTGCCGTAGCGGCGGGTCAGCAGCCGCGAATCGAGGATGATCACGCGGCCGGTGTCGGTGGAAGTGCGGATCAGGCGGCCTGCGAACTGGGTCAGCGTGCGCAACGCATGCGGAATGGCGATCAGGTTGAAGGCATTCAGCCCACGCCCCTCGAACCATTCGCTGAGGGTGGCGGTCTGCGGATCGGTCGGCACCGCGAACGGCACCTGGGTGATCACCACCGTGGTGCAGGCTTCACCGGGCAGGTCGAGGCCTTCGCCGAACGAATTCAGCCCGAACAGCACCGAACCCTCGCCTGCGGCCACGCGGCGCAGGTGCTCGTCGATCAGGCGGGTCTTGGACATCTCGCCCTGAACCAGCACCTGCTTGCGGCGCGCGGCCGACATCAGCCCGGCCACCTTCTCCATCTTCCAGCGCGAGGTGAACAGCACCATCGAGCCTTTGGCCCAGTCCAGCTCGGTGTCGAGGTAGCGCGCCACTTCGCGCGGATGGCCTTCGCGGTCGTCCGTAGTGACCGGGAACTTCGGCACGATCAGTTCGGCCTGGTTGGGCAGGTCGAACGGTGACGACAGCGAGACCATCTCGGCCTCTTCGGGGATGCCGTTGTCGATCGCCAGCGACTGGAAATCGCCGCCACCGGTCAACGTCGCCGAGGTCATCACCACCGAGTCCACTTCATCCCACAGCAGCTTGCGCAGCACGTGCGCGGCCGACACCGGCGAGCCGTGCAGCACCAGATCGCCGTCGCGGGTGGCGGTGACCCAGCGCGCCATCGGCGGCGCACCGTCCTTGTCTTCGCGGCGCCAGGCCTGCCACAGGTTGTACTGCTGCTCGATCATCTCCAGCGCCATGCCCAGGTTGCGCTGCAGGCGCTCGCGCGCGGCATCGTCCGGCTTGCCCTTGGCTACCTGGGCGGTGGCGGCGTGCGCCCAGTTGTAGAGGCTGCGGGTATCGTCAGCCAGTGCTTCGATCGGCTCGCGCCAGGCCTCGGGCAGTCGCCCATTGGCCGCGCGCCACATCGGCTCTTCGTCCGCCGGCGCCGGCATCCACACGCGCTCGATATGATCGCGGAACGCGCGCAGCTGCTTGGCCACGTTGCTGGCCACCTCGATCGCTTCGTTCGGCAGCAGGTTGCCGAGGCGATCCTTGTCGACCGCGCGGTAGGCGCCGGCGATCAGGATCTGCAGGCGACCGGTGCGTTTGGCCATCTCGTCCAGCGCCAGGCTGGCCGCGCCCTGGTCGATCGCCACGTTGCCGATGTGATGGCCTTCGTCCAGCACCAGCAGCATGTCCGACGGCGGTGCGATCAACGGCTGGCCGTTGTCGCTGTCGCCGATCGACAGCGCCGACAGCAGCAGCGCGTGGTTGGTGACCACGATCTGCGCGTCACGCACGGTGTTGCGCGAACGCAGCACCGCACACTGCGCCGAATAGGCACAACGGCGCCCGGCGCAGCCCGAAGCCGGCGTGGTGATGCGGCTGCGCAGGCCGGGGCTGATCGTCTCCGGTGCGTTGTCGATGTCGCCATCCCAGCTGCCGCCGGTGAAGGCATCGGTCAGGCGCTTGGCGATGTCCATCTCGATCGGCGCCAGTGGCCGGTCGAACAAGGGCGCGTCGTCCTCGAACATGCCGCCCTGCGAGCCCTCGCCCTGCGCCTCGGCGGCATTGCGCGTGCACAGGTAGCGGGTACGGCCCTTGGCCAGCGCCACGGTCGCCTCCAGGCCGGTGGCTTTCAGGAAATTCGGGATATCGCGCTCGACCAGCTGCGACTGCAGCGCCACGGTGCCGGTGCTGATCACCAGCTTCTTCTTGCTGGCCAATGCGATCGGCACGCCTGCGGTGAGGTAGCCCAGGCTCTTGCCGACGCCGGTGGGCGCCTCGACCACGCCGACGCCACCACTTTTCGACAGCGCACGCGACACCACGCCGATCATCTGGCTCTGCGAGCGACGGGTGGAGAAGCCGGGGGTATTGGCCTGCAGCGTCGTGTACGCCTTGCGGATCGCGTCCTTCAAGGTGTCATCGAGGGTGCGCGGAGCGGCGACGGTTTCGGTCACGCCGGGAATTACCGTAGCTGGATCAGGCCGGGCATTGTCGCATGGCCGGCCGCATTCACCGCCGCTGGGACCCTGAACGGGCCAGCGACGACGCCCGCTGGCGGTCCCGGTCCAATGGCCGGACCATCCAAGGGGCAGATACGCCGGGCATGGCCCGGCGCGACCGGTCAGGCGGCCGGGAGCGTACGGGTACGCAGCAGGCGCACCAGCGCCCACACCACCAGCACCACACCGATGGCCTCGACCATCGCCAGCGCGAAATGCAGCACGCCGAGGATGGCACTCAAGCTCGACACGGCACTGAAATCACCGCTGCGGACCATCCACATCGGCAGGATGCCCGCCGCCATGCCGCCGAGGCTGGCCAGCAGCAACAGCAGCAGGCCGACCAGGGCACCGGTGCGGGTGGCATCGCGCGGTGCGCCGACCACCCAGACCAGGCCCACGCACAGCGCGATCAGCACCGGCAGGCGCACGCCCACCATGCTCAGCACCGTGACCAGCAGGGTTGTGCCGTCCATCGATCAGTCCTCGCCGGCCAGCACGGCCGAGCCCTGGCGCAGCGACTGGTAGACCTCGTCGGTCTGCGGGCGCACACCGTGCCACTGCAGGAAACTCTCAGCGGCCTGCTCGACCAGCATGCCCAGGCCATCGACCGTATTGCGGCACTCTGCGGCGCGCGCCCAGGCCAGGAAGGCGATCGCCGCTTCGCCGTAGTTGAGGTCGACGGCGGTGGTCATCGAGTTGACCAGCGACAGCGGCAGCTTGAACTCGACGTCGCGGTCGCGGCCGGCCGAGGTGGCGTTGACGATCAGTTCGAAGTCACCCAGATCACGCAGGTCTTCCCAGTAGCGGCTGATCGCGCGACCCGGCTCACCCATCGCATCGATCAGTTCATCGGCGCGTTCCGGTGTGCGGTTGACCACCACCAGCTCGGTGATGCCGGCATCAAGCAGCGCCGGGGCGACGCTGCGCGCGGAGCCACCGGCACCGATCAGCAACATGCGGCGGCCACGCAGGTCCAGGCCATGGCGGTCGGTCAGGTCACGCACCAGGCCGATGCCGTCGGTGGTGTCGCCATGCCAGCGGTCGCCCTTGCGCAGCAGCGTGTTGACCGAACCGGCGCGGCGCGCGCGTGCGGTCAGGGTGGTGCACACCGAGAACGCGGCCTCCTTGTGCGGCGAGGTGACGTTGGCGCCGACACCGCCGTCGGCGGCGAAGGCCTCCAGGCCGGCCAGGAACGCCTCCGGGGCCAGGTCGATCGCGCGGTAATCCACCGCGATGCCTTCCTGGCGACCGAACGTCGCGTGGATCTGCGGCGACTTCGAGTGGGCAACGGGGTGTCCGAAGACGGCGTAACGGTCGGTCATGGAATCCTCAAGCTGGCTAGACTGATGCTCTTTCGTGCACGGACCCGGATGATGCGCATCACCCCGCCCCTGCTGGTGCTTGCCGCCAGTCTACTCTCTGCCCCCGTGGCGATGGCGTTGAACGAGTACGGCATCGAAGGCATGGGCGTGGTCTCGACCCGCGCCGACGAGGGCCGCGCCACGATCAGTGCCGATGGCCGGCGCATCGTCTTCGCCCGCCGCGGCGAAGCCGGCTGGGGCCTGTGGGAGGCGCGCGTGGTCGATGGCCGCTGGCAGCAGGCGCAGGCCCTGCCGGTAGGCGTGGCCGGCGAGGCCCGCGATCCCTACTTCAGCCGCGACGGCCGCTGGCTGTTGTTCGCCGCCGGCCGCGAAGGCGCGCTGGCGCTGTACCGGGCTGCGGTGGAAGCAGATGGCCGGCTGGGCAAGGCGCACCCCATGGCCGGCGACGGTGGACGCCACGAAGAGCGCGGGCCGGCCCTGAGCGCGGACGGCACGCGGCTGCTGTTTGCCCGCCAACAGGGCCGTGGCGCCGGCTGGAACCTGTTCGTGGCGACGCTGGATGCGCAGGGCATGCGCGGCCCGGCCACCGCATTGACAGCGTTGAACAGCGCCGACGACGAGACCGACGGCGACTGGCTGGGCAACGATGGCGCGGTGGTGTTCAGCCGCGGCAACGGCGCAACCGCACAGGTGTGGAGCAGCGGCTGCGCGTGGAGTGGCGCGGCCCTGCAACCGTTGGGACTGTCGTTCAACCAGACCGGCGGCTGGACCGGCGCGCCGGTGATCGACAACGCCAAGCCAGGCGAAATGATGGTGGCCAGCAGCGCGGCCAGGGCACCGCGTGCCGGTGGCGTGGACGTGTACCGGTTGGCGGTGCCGAAGGTGGCGGCGGTGGCCGGGTGCGTGCGGTAGATCCACGCCGCGCGTGGATGGCGCCCGCGAAGGGGATCAGAGCCCTTTCCTGCGGAAAGGGATCCGACCCCGGGCATTGCCCGTCAGCGCGACAACACCTTGGCGCGCAACTGCTCGTACTCCATCTCGCTCAGCTGGCCATTGTCCTTGCGCTGGTTCAGCGCGGCCAGCTCGGCCTGCACGCTGTCCGGCAGGGCCTGCTCACGGGCCACGTGGCGGGCGGCGGAGAGCTGCTCCGGTGGGCGCTTGCCCGCGCGCCAGGCGGCGATGAAGACACCGACGATGATGGCGCCGAACACCAGCGTGCCGGTGCCCCAGATCAGCCATTGCATCCATCCCAGTTCGGGTCCCATCGCGCAGTCCTCCGTCTATCGTGGCGCTATTGTCAGCGCTCGCGCAGCCATCGCGCCACCTGCGGCGCGAAATAGGTCAGCACGCCATCGGCACCGGCCCGCTTGAAGCCCAGCAGCGACTCCAGCACGCAGGCGCGCTCGTCCAGCCAGCCGTTGGCGAAGGCGGCCTTCATCATCGCGTACTCGCCACTGACCTGATAGGCGAAGGTCGGCACGCCGAATTTTTCCTTCACCCGGCGCACCAGGTCCAGGTACGGCATGCCCGGCTTGACCATCACCATGTCGGCGCCCTCTTCCAGGTCCAGCGCGATCTCGCGCAGGGCCTCGTCGCCGTTGGCCGGGTCCATCTGGTAGGTCTTCTTGTCGGCCTTGCCGAGGCTGGCCGCGCTGCCCACCGCATCACGGAACGGACCGTAGAACGCCGAGGCGTACTTGGCCGAGTAAGCCATGATGCGCACGTTGACGTGGTTGTCGGCATCCAGCGCACGGCGGATCGCGCCGATGCGGCCATCCATCATGTCCGACGGCGAAACGATGTCGACGCCGGCTTCGGCATGCGACACCGACTGCTTGACCAGCGCTTCGACGGTGATGTCGTTCAGTACATAGCCCTTGTCGTCGATGATGCCGTCCTGGCCGTGGGTGGTGTACGGGTCCAGCGCCACATCGGTCATCACCCCCAGTTCCGGGAAGCGCGACTTCAGCGCGCGGATCGCGCGTTGCGCCAGGCCGTCCTCGGCCCACGCCGCCGATGCATCCAGCGATTTCAGCGACGGGTCGATCACCGGAAACAGGTCGATCACCGGAATGCCCAGCTCCAGCGCCTCTTCGGCCACCTTCAGCAGTTCTTCGATCGACAGCCGCTCCACGCCCGGCATCGACGGCACTGCGGCGCGGCCGGCCAGTTCGTGCACGAACACCGGGTAGATCAGGTCGTCGGTGGTCAGCGTGTTCTCGCGCATCAGGCGGCGCGAGAACTCGTCGTGGCGCATGCGGCGCGGGCGATACAGTGGGTGGGACATGGCAGGCTCCGAGGAGTGGCTATTGCAACAGGTAGCCCTGCGGCAGCAGGGGTTCGGGCAACGGGCGTTCGCCGAGCGCATCGAGCTGGTCGATCTCGATCGTGCGCACCAGCGCGTCCAGCGGCAGATCGTTCGGCTCAAGGCCGAAGGGGTCTTCCATTTCTTCGCCCAGCTGGTCCAGGCCGAAGAAGGCATAGGCCAGCACCGCCGACAGCACCGGCGTGCCCCAGCCCAGCGAACTGGCCAGGCCGAACGGCAGCAGCACGCAGAACATCCACGCGCAGCGGTGCAGCAGCAGGGTGTAGGCGAACGGCAGCGGCGTGGTGAGGATGCGCTCGCAGCCGGCCTGGATCGACGACATCGCGTGCAGGCGCTCTTCCAGCTGGGTGTAGAGGATGGGCTCGAGCTGGCCGGCGCGCAGCACATGCGCCAGTTCGGCCGCGATCATCGCCAGCAGTGCATCGGGCACGTTCTCGCGCTGGCCCAGCTGTTCGCGCTGGCGCTTGTCCAGCCACGGCAGTGCTGCCAGGGCGACGATGCGACCACGCAGTCGCGCCGCCAGCGCATGGGCGAACGCGGTGGTGAGGTAGGCGACGCGACGACGACGGCCCGCGTCGTCGGCCAGCAGCAGGTTTACCTGGCGCGCCAGCGAACGCGATTCGTAGATCAGCTGGCCCCACAGCTTGCGTCCTTCCCACCAGCGGTCGTAGCAGGCGCTGTTGCGGAAGCTGAGGAAGATCGACAGCACCAGGCCAAGCAGGGTGAACGGGGTCACCGACACGCGTTCGATGCCGGTGGGGGGCGCCAGTTCGACCACCGCAGCCACGGCGATGGACAGGATCAGGATGGCCAGCACCTTCGGCGCGATCGCTTTGACGATCGAACCGCGCAGGATGTACAGCAGTTGCCAGCCGTGGGGACGGGGTCGGATGATCATGGGGCAGCCGCGCGGGGCGCGGATTCACAGGCACGCGGGGGGCTCGCGCAGCCATTCATTGTACGCCCCCGCCCGGCCATCGGCCGTGTGCCTGCGACGCCCTGTCGCACCCGGGACCGGGCTCAGACCACGCCGCCGCCCAGGCCAAGACGCAGGATGCCGACCACCACCACGATACCGTTCAGGACCAACCCGGCCCACGCCCGGCCACGCTTGCTCGGGTGGGTGAACAGGATGCCCAGCGCGGCGATCACCGCACCGACCGCAGCGAACGGGATCAGGAACCAGTTGCCCCAGCCCAGCAGCGGAATCAACGCCAGGATCATCCACAACAGCGCCAATACGCCCCACAACAGACTGATCACACCCATGCCGCTCTCCCGCAGTTGGTTCCTGGCCCCACCATAATCGTTCCCGTTGCCGCCGCCTACTGCCATTGGCGGGGCTGTCACCCGGCCCGTGCTAGCGTGCTGTCGTGCGTGCCCCGGCCCGGGTGTTGGCGCCGATTCAGAGTGGCCCGCCGATCATCGCAACCAGTCCTGCAGGGGAAGTGCCATGAACATCCGTTGGGCCGCGTTGGCGGCCATGCTGCTGGTCGCCGCCGGCTGTGCCAGCACCTCCAAGGTGATGCTGGGCCGCGCGCGCGCACCGATCGATCCGGCGCTGGTGCAGATCTATTCGACGCCACCGGCCGGCTCCCAGGAAATCGCCCAGCTGGAATCGTCTTCCGCCGTCGGCTTCGGCACCCAAGGCCAGACCGACGCCGCCGTGGCCCGCCTGAAGCGTGAAGCCGCAGCGCTGGGCGCCAACGGCGTGGTGCTGATGGGCGTGGGCAGCAGCGGTTCGCCGGTAGGCATGTCGGTGGGCGCGGGCACGTTCGGCTCGCACGTCGGTGGTGGCGTCGGCATCGGGATTCCGACCACGCAGAAGCGCGCCGCAGGCGTCGCGATCTGGGTGCCGAATCCGGCACCGCCGGCGCGGTTGCCGACACAGGTGATTACCCCGCAGCGGTGACGCAGCAGCGTCACCGCAGGTAGTGCCGGCCGCTGGCCGGCACATCCCTGCAACAGCCAACACATCACTCTGGTGGGTGCCAACCTTGGTTGGCACGAACCCACAGCGCCGACCAAGGTCGGCATCTACCCACACCGGTTGCCGGCCAGCGGCCGGCACTACCCGGTGATGCTCAGCGCTTGTACTTCGGCACGAACACCTTGTTCACCGCGTCGGCCAGCTGGTCCGGCGGCAGCAGGCCCTGGTCGAGCAGGAAGTTGTTGAACGCCAGGCGGTCGAACTTCGCACCCAGCGCCAGTTCCGTCTGCATGCGCAGTTCCAGGATGCGGGTGTAGCCGTAGAAGTAGCTACCTGCCTGGCCCGGCATCCGCACCATGTAGCGGTCCAGTTCCTGGGTGGCCATCGCCTTGGACAGGCCGACCTGCTCCATCAGCACGCGCTCGCCGTTGGCACGGTCGGTCAGGCCGAGGTTGAGCATCGGGTCGAGCATCGCGCGCGCGGCGCGCAGCAGGCGGAACTGCAGGGCGATCATCTGCCCGTCCAGCGGCTCGTACGGCACCATCTCGGCTTCGGCGTACAGCGCCCAGCCTTCCACGTTCACCGAATTGAACGCGAACATGGTGCGTGCCAGCGACACACCACGCTCGACCATCGCGGTGAACTGCAGCTCGTGGCCGGGGCGGCCTTCATGCGCGCTCAGCGTCCATGCTGCCGCACCGAAGTTGAAGTCGTCGTACTGCGCGCCCGGGCCCGCTGCCGGGTTGCCCAGCGGCAGCACGAAGGTGCCCTGCTGCCCGGTGTTGTTGACCAGCGGGGCCGGCAGGAAGTGCGGAGCCGGGCTGGCCGCACTCTCGGCGGCCGAGCCCAGGCGCATCTGCATGGCGCGCTTGGGCACGTCGACGATGGCGTGCTCGCGGATCAGCGGATCGATCGCATCGATCACCTTGCGATAGTGACCTTCCAGATGGTCGTCGGCGATCTTGTCGGCCTTCAGCGCGCGGATCACCGCCACCGGATCGCTCGGGTCGGCCACCTTCAGCCCCTTGTCCTTCACCACCAGCGGTGCCAGCTGCTGCATCGCCGAGCGGGTTTCCATGAACTCCAGCTGCGCGCGCTGCATCAGCAGCTTCGGGTCGATGTCGATGCCGACCTGCTTGAGCTGGTAGGCGTACAACGGCGCCGGCAGGCGTGCGTCGGCACGTGACTTCGGCAGTACCTCCTTGCGGGTCCAGGCGGCGTAGTCCTTCATCTGCCCGGCCAGCGCCTTCATTGCTTCATCGGCGCCGGCAATCTGGTACTTCTTCAGCAGCGACTCGATACCGGTGATGTAGGTCTCGACGTTGTCCAGCGATTGCTGCACTTCAATCTTCGTCGGCTGCAACAGGCTGCTGTCCTTCAGCCGTTCCTCGTAGCGCTGGCGCGCCAGCGTGGTGAAGGCGGTGCCGCCCGGCTGCAGGCCGGCATAGGCCTTGAGGCGGTCGACCGCCTTGGCCCGGCGCTCCGCTGGCACCTGGTCGGACAGCAGCAGGTTGAGGCCGCTGAACACGGTCTGCGGCGCATCGCTCCACGGCAGCAGGTACTTCTCGTTGAGCTCGCTGCCTTCGATGTTCTGGCTGGCGGCGTGGATCATGATCTCCAGGTCCTGGCGGACATTGGGATCCTTCTCGACGGCCAGCTTTGCCTTCAGTTCGTCACGTGCCTTGGCCATGGCAGCGCGGTAGCGCTTGCCGTTGTCCGGGCCGAGATCGGCCACCTTGTCGTCGTAGCCGGGCACGCCGAAGAAGCCGGTTTCCTCCGGCTGGAACGGGCCCTGGGCGTCCAGCAGAATCTGCGCCAGCGCATTGCTGCGGGCGACCCAGGCCGGGCTGGCCGGGGTGGCGGCCTTGGCGGAGGGTGCCGCCAGCGCCGGTGGTGCGGACAGCAGCGGTGCGGCAGTCAGGGCCAGGGCAACGGCGAGCGCAATCGGCTTCATGGGACACTCCAGCAAAGGGTTGCCCGCACCCTACGCGCTCACGGCGATGGCGACAATCGGCGGGAAGTCATGGCGGGCTGGTTGTGCAGCCGGGCTCCGCGGAAACCTGGCGGGGGTAGAGTCGACTGTCAGTCGACTATCGCGCGCAGCGCGGGGTTTTTCGCTGTCTGATCGAAGAGCAGTCGACTGACAGTCGACTCTACCCAGTCGACGTCCCGCAGTCGCTTGCCCCCGGAGATCACAGCGCGGCGGTCAGCGGGCATTCGCCGCGATCACGGCAGGCCTTCAGCTCGCACTCCTGCGCGGCCTCGTCGTCATCCAGCGCCGTCAGGTCGAAGGTCTGCTTGTCCTCGCCCAACACGTACATCACCGGGTAGTCCCACACGTCATCGCGACGGGTACCCTGCACGAACAACCGTCCGTGCGCATGCGGTCCTTCCAGGGCTACGGTCAGGCCGACATCACGCTGGCCGTTGATCGCAGTCTGCATGCTGCCCAGCGGCATCGACTCGATGTTCAACGGCTCACCGAACGCTTCCACCAGTTCAATACTGCAGCCCGCGCGCCGCAGCGCCTCGCGCATCGGCGGGCTCTCGCGTGCCGCCTCGCTCCAGCGCAGCACGCTCCAGGTCACCACACCCCCTGCACCACCCAGCACCAGCACCACCATCAACGGCATCGCCCAGCGCCAGTGGCGGCACCACCAACCGGCGGATGCCGGGTCATGGGCGGGAATCGGCGGTGGCAGGGTCATCGGCGGGCTCCTTCCCGTTGCTGGATCAGGGCTTGAGGCAACGTCCCAGGAAGGCTTCGGCCACGCGGTAGCGATGCAGGGCATCGGCGCCGGACAGGCCATGCTTGGCACCCGGGTAGGTCATCAGCTCGAACGGCTGTGCACGCTTCTGCAACGCGCTCATCAGGCTGGTCGAATTGGTGAACAACACGTTGTCGTCAGCCATGCCGTGGATCAGCAGCAGCGGCGAGCGCAGGCCATCGATATGGGTCAGCACGCGCGCTTCGCGGTAACCCGCTTCATTGCGCGCCGGCAGGTCCATGTAGCGTTCGGTGTAATGGCTGTCGTACAGGCCCCAGTCGGTCACCGGCGCACCGGCCACGCCACAAGCGTACTGGTTCGAAGCCTTGGCCAGCAGCATCAGGGTCATGTAGCCGCCGTTGGACCAGCCCTGCACGCCGATGCGCGCCGGGTCCACCCATGGCTGCTGCTTCAGCCAGGCCACGCCGCGCAGCTGGTCGGTCACTTCCACCGTGCCCTGCTTGCCATACAGCGCACCACCGAAGTCGCGGCCACGGCGCGGGGTGCCACGGTTGTCCAGCGAGAACACCACGTAGCCCTGCTGGGCCAGGTACTGGTTGAACAGGTGGTCGCCACGGCCGGGCCAGCTGTCGGTGACGGTCTGGCTGGCCGGGCCACCATAGACGTACACGGCCACCGGGTAGCGCTTGGACGGATCGAAGCCGGCCGGCTTGATCACGCTGTAGTTCAGCGGGGTCTTGCCGTCGGCAGCCATCAACGTGCCGAACTCCACCGGGCGCTGCGCATCGCGGTAGCGCGCATACGGATGCTTGGGATCGGCCAGGTCGTTCTCGAGCAGGGTGGCGATCTTCTCGCCATTGGCGCGGAACAGTTCGATCTGCGGCGGCGTGGTGCTGTTGGACCAACTGTCCACGTAGACGCTGGCGTTGCGGGCGAAGCTGGCGCTGTGCATGCCCGGCGCCTTCGACAGGCGCTGCGGCTCACCGCCCTGCAGCGACACCGCGTAGATCTGGCTTTCGCGCGAGGTCTCGATGCCGGCGCGGAAGTAGGCCTTGCCAGCCTTTTCATCAACCGCCAGCAGCTCGTCCACCGGCCAGTTGCCGTGGGTCAGCGCAGTGGCCTTGCCCTTGCTGTCGATGCGGTAAAGGTGCTGGAAGCCGGTGCGTTCGGACGACCACAGCACGCTGCCATCGTCGAGGAAACGCAGGCTGTTGTGCAGCGGCACCCAGGTCGGGCTGGTTTCGTGGGCGAGCACGCGCTGGCGGTTGGAGTCGAGTGCCACTTCCACCAGGTCCAGCTGCTTCTGGTCACGCGACTGGCGCTGGAAGCTCAGGTGCTGCGCATCGCGCCAGTCCACGCGGGCCAGGTAGATGTCCTGTTCCTTGCCGAGGTCGACCCAGCGCGGCTGCGCATCGGCGGCCGGTGCGATCACGCCCAGCTGCACGCGCACGTTGGCATCGCCGGCGGCCGGGTAACGCTGCTCGATCACGTCGGTGCGGTCGGCATAGACCTCATAGCGCTTCTGCACCGGTACCGGCGATTCGTCGATGCGGGCAAAGGCAATCGCCGAATCGTCCGGCGCCCACCAGTAACCGGTGTGGCGATCCATTTCCTCGTCGGCGACGAACTCGGCAACGCCGTTGCCGATGGTGGTGCTGCCGTCGCGGGTCAGCTGCAGCTGCCTGCCGCTGGCCAGGTCGATCACCCACAGGTTGCGGCCGCGGATGAAGCTGACGAAGCCGCCCTTGGGCGACAGCTTGGCGTCGGTGGCGAAGCCTTCACCATGGGTCAGCTGGCGCACCGCCGCCTGGCCCTGCTGCTTGAGGTCGTACAGGTACAGCTCGCCGCCCAGCGGGAACAGCAGGCGCTGCGCGTCCGGCGACCACTGGTAATCGACGATGCCGGTCATCGCGGCGATGCGCTGGCGCTCGCGGCGGGCCTTCTCCTCGTCGCTGAGGGTCTCGGTGCCGGGCAGCACCACCTTGGAATCAACCAGCAACCGGGTCTGGCCACTGTCGATGTCGTAGGTCCACAGGTCCAGCTGGTTGCGGTCGCTGTCCTTGCCGCGCAGGAAGCTGACCTGCGAACCGTCGGGCGCCACCTTCGGCTTCATCAGGGTCGGGCCGGACAACGGCAACGGGCCGGTGATGGCTTCCAGGGTCAGCTTTTCAGCGTGGGCGGCGGTACTGGTGGCGAGCATGAGGGCGAGCGAAGCGAACAGGTGGCGCATGGAGGATCCCGGCAAACGGCAGGTCCGCCCCCGCGATGGACGCGGAGCGGTCGTCCCCCATCCTAACCAAGCCTGTGCGGGAAGGCAGCATGACCTTCTGCCCATGCCGCGGTGCTGGGGTCGGAGCCCTTCGCGCTGCAAAGGGATCCGACCCCGAGGCGGTCAGCGCTGGCCGAACAGGTGCTTGCGCTCCTCGTCGCTGAGCGGCTTGCCGGCGTTGGGGTTCACCTGCTGGCGCAGGGCATAGGCGCGCTGGGTGGCCGGGCGTGCGGCAATGGCTTCATGCCAGCGCTTGAGGTTCGGGAACGCGGTGAAATCCACCGGCAGCTTGTCGTAGGCGCCGATCCACGGGTAGCTGGCCATGTCGGCGATGGTGTACTCGTCGCCGGCCAGGAAGGCGTGCTGGGCCAGGCGCTTGTCCATCACCCCGTGCAGGCGGCGCACTTCGTTGTCATAGCGCTCGATGGCATACGGGATCTTTTCAGGCGCGTATACGTTGAAGTGGCCCATCTGGCCGCTCATCGGGCCCAGGCCGGCCATCTGCCAGAACAGCCACTCCAGGGTGGTGACGCGGCCGCGGGGGTCGCTGGGCAGGAAGCGGCCGGTCTTCTCGGCCAGGTACAGCAGGATCGCGCCGGACTCGAACACGCTCTGGGGAGCACCGCCATCGGCCGGGGCCTGGTCGACGATGGCCGGCATCTTGTTGTTCGGCGAGATCGCCAGGAATTCCGGCTTGAACTGGTCGCCCGAGCCGATGTTGACCGGGTGGATGCGGTATTCCAGGCCGGTTTCTTCCAGCAGCAGGGTCACTTTGTGGCCGTTCGGGGTGGGCCAGTAATACAGGTCGATCATGGCGGCGGCTCGGGGTGCGGAAAGGAACCTGAAGTCTAGTGCGTGAGTTGGGTTGGCACCGTCATGGCGGGCCGGTAACCTCGCCTCTCCCCCGCAACGCAGCATCCCTCGCATGAGTGCAAACCGCCCGCCGCTCTCCCCCTTGTCCACGCTGATCTTCGCCTCGCGCTGGCTGCAGCTGCCGCTGTACCTGGGCCTGATCGTGGCGCAGTGCGTCTACGTGTTCCTGTTCGGCAAGGAACTGTGGCACCTGATCTCGCACTCGGTGTCGATGGGCGAGCAGCAGATCATGCTGATCGTGCTGGGCCTGATCGACGTGGTGATGATCTCCAACCTGCTGGTGATGGTGATCGTCGGCGGCTACGAGACCTTCGTCTCGCGCCTGCGCCTGGAAGGCCACCCGGACCAGCCGGAATGGCTGAGCCACGTCAATGCCAGCGTGCTGAAGGTGAAACTGGCGATGGCGATCATCGGCATCTCCTCGATCCACCTGCTGAAGACCTTCATCGCCAGCGGTGCGCTGGGCGGCATCCCGCTGTGCACGCCGGAGCAGATGAGCGTGGCCGCTGCCAACATCGGTGTCGCCCGCTGCTCGATGCTGACCCAGGATGGCGTGCTGTGGCAGACCATCATCCACTGCGTGTTCATCCTGTCGGCGATCGGCATCGCCTGGACCGACAAGCTGATGTCCAACAGCCACAGCAGGTCGCACGACAAGGCACACGACCACTGAGGTCGCCGCCGCCAGCGGCTTGACCGCCGCTGCCCCATTCCGGCCACCGTCCCTTGTGCGCGGCGGTGGCCGGGATGCTAGATTGCACCCTCGCCGTTGCCGGCGGTGGCGTCGGGAAACGTCACCCTGCCGCGCCCGGACCGCAGGTCCCGGCCATGCGTATCAATGATTTACGTCACGTCGTCTTCTAGAGGGGAGCAGGATGTCGCACGTCTCAACGATCACCGCCGCGCGCCGGTGGCTGCCGGTTGCCCTGGCACTGGCACTGGCCGCCTGCTCGGGCAAGGAAGAATCCGCAGCGCCTGCTGCCGCCACGGCGCCTGCCGCTGCCGCACCCGCCGCACCGGCGGTTGCTGCCAAGGTGCAGTCCATGGGCACCGAGCAGCTGCGCGAGTCGGCCAGCCAGGCGCTGCGCGAGAACCGCATGTATGCACCGGCCGGCGACAACGCCATCGAGTACTACCTCGCCCTGCGTGACAAGACGCCGGACGACGCCTCGGTGAAGAGCGCACTGACCGACCTGCTGCCGTACACCCTGATCGCCGCCGAGCAACACCTGGGCCGCGAGGACTACACCGAAGCGCAGCGCCTGGTGGCACTGATCGAGAAGGTGGATGCATCCGCGCCGGCCCTGCCGCGCCTGAAGGACGGCCTGGCCAAGGGCGTGCAGAACGCAGCCAAGCGCACCGAAGCGGAAGCCGAGAAGGCCAAGAAGGACGCCGAGGACCGCAGCAAGCAGCAGACCGAGCAGCAGCGCCTGAGCGAGCAGCGCGCCAAGGAAGCCGACGCCGCCAAGCAGATTGCCGCGCAGCAGGATGCCGCGCGCCGCGACAACGAGCGCCAGGAAGCCGAGCGCCAGGCCGCCGCCCGCCGCGAGGCCGAGCAGAAGCAGCAGCAGGCTGCCGCCCAGCAGGCCAGCGCCGCACGCCAGGCCGCCGCACCGGCAGCGCCCACCCTGCGCCCGGTCAGCACACCGGCGCCGCGCTATCCGGGCGAAGCGCTGCGTTCGGGAACCTCCGGCGAAGTGCTGGTGGAGATCACCGTCGGCACTGACGGCTCGGTGGTGAACGCTCGCGTGCTGCGCGCGACGCCGGGACGCGTGTTCGACCGTGAAGCCCTGAACGCGGTCAAGCGTTGGCGCTTCGAGCCGGTCAGCGCGCCGGTGACCACCCGCCGTACGCTGGTGTTCGCGCCGGGCAACAACTGAACGAAAAAGGGGACGGAGGGGATTAAGTCGTTTCTGCCCCTGCAATGACGCCAAGGCCCGGCATGTCCGGGCCTTGTCCGTTTCAGGCCGCTCCATCGATCAGTCGTTGCAGTGCCGGATCGCGCGCCGTCAGTACCTGGAACAGGCCCAGCGCGTGCAGGCCCGGCAGCAGCGCACGCAGATCGGCTTCGGCAGTGGCACGCCTGGCGGGATCGCTGGCGGGATCCTGCCAGTCACGGACGCTGGCCAGGAAGGCGCCGACACTGCCCTTGCGCACGGTGAGGCCGTTCACCTGCACGTCGTTCTGATGGTCGGAAAGAATGTCCTGTGGCTGCATGGCGAAGCGCTCCGTTGAGGTGGGCTCCAGTGTCGGGGCACGGACGCGACGTTTCTGCCGTATAACTACCAATCGATATGGCAGATCAGACAACCGCCGCATTGCTCGACCCCGCGCTGGCCGATGCCACCGATGGACCGGCGGTGCTGGCGGCCCGGCTGCGCCAGCTCGGCAAGCGTCGCACGGCCCGCCACCGGCATGCGCGTGGGCAGCTGCTGGGTGCGTACCAGGGGCTGCTGCGGATCGCCGCCGACGACCTGCACTGGCTGCTGCCCGCAGGTCACGTCGCCTGGATACCGCCCTTGCTGCCCCACGCGCTGCTGGGCGCAGACGGGTTCAATGGCTGGAGCCTGTACTTCAACGCGGAGGCCTGCCTGGGTCTGCCCGCCACACCACGCATCTTCCAGCCCAATGCGCTGCTGCAGGCGGCGACAGCACGTGCGCTGCAATGGCCCCATGCGCCACTGGATGCTGCGCAGGCACGCCTGGCCGGCGTGATCGCCGATGAGATTGCCGCCAGCACGCCGCTGCCGCTGGCCCTGCCACAACCGCGTGACCGGCGCCTGGGCCGGATCGCCGCCGCGCTGGCTCGCGCGCCGCACGACAACCGCAGCGTCGAGGACTGGGCCGCCAGCAGTGGCCTGTCCGGCCGCAGCCTGGCCCGCCACTGGCTGGCCGAGACCGGCATGACGCTGAGCCAGTGGCGGCAACGCCTGCGGGTGCTGCTGGCGCTGCCACGCCTGCTGTCCGGCGAGCCGGTGATCAGCGTCGCGCTGTCGATGGGGTACGACACGCCCAGCGCCTTCATCGCCGTGTTCAAGCGCGAGATGGGGGTGACGCCTGCGCGGTATGGAAAAGGGGACGGAGGGGATTAAGTCGCTTCTGCCCTCCCCCACGCCATCTCGCGGCATCGCCTGATGCCCTTCAAGGTCACGGAGGCGGCAGTCTGATGAATTCTTGAAGCCCCGAACTGCCATGCCTCGACAAGCGCGCCTGATGTTGGCCGAACAGCCGTACCACGTAACCCAGCGCGGTGTGAACAAGGGGGCGATCTTCGTTGACGATATCGACCGTCAGCTGTTTCTGCACCTGTTGCACAGCGCGTTCCTGAAGCATCAGGTCGCACTGCATGCCTACGTATTGATGGGCAATCACGTTCATCTGTTGGCCACACCTTCCACGCGTGTTGGCTTGGCGAATGCGATGCGGATGCAGGGCAACAACTATGTCCAGGCGTTCAATCAGCGGCATGAGCGCAGCGGACCGCTCTGGCAGGGCCGCTTCCATTCTTCGATGGTGGGCAGCGACGCCTATCTGCTCAGCGTCTATCGCTACATCGAACTCAATCCGGTTCGTGCAGGCATGACTGCCGCCCCGGAAGATCACCCATGGTCGAGCGTGCATGGAAACCTGCAGCGGCGCCACGATCCGATGCTGACAGAACATCCCGCATTCCAGGCGCTCGCCCCGACCAAGCGACAGCGGGCAATGCTCTATGCGGAGTTTCTGCAGGACATGAACGCGTCCGCTGACCTGCCGGCAATCCGTGCGCACAGTGCCGGGCAGCATCCGTTGGGAAATGCAGCTTACCTGCGAATGGTGGAACAGACCCTGGGTCGCCCCGTGATGCTGCGCAAGCGTGGGCGCCCTCAGAAGAAGGGGGTGGAGGGTTAGAAACGACTTAATCCCCTCCGTCCCCTTTTGCGGTCAGCCGGAGATGGCCAGGCGCTCGTTGTGATACCGGCGCACGGCGGCGAACCACAGCACGGCGGCCAGGCCGAGGCTGGCGCCGAGGTAGATGGCCCAGACCGCGGGTGTGATGGTCTCGTGGCGGATCACCTTCAGCAGCATCTGGTTCTGCGACAGGAACGGCACGGCGTACTGCCACAGCTGGCTCTTCACCGGGTAGGCGATCAGCGCATAGCCCGGCAGCATCGGCAGAAGCATCAACCAGGTCATGTGGCTCTGCGCTTCCTTCATGCTCTTGGCCGCTGCGGCCAGGAAGGTCAGCAGCGAGGTGCCGATCAGCAGCATCGGCAGCATCACCAGCAGCATCTGCACCATCGCCATGATGTTCATGTTGAGCTGGCGGCCGATATTGCCGGGGGCGATCTGCGCGCTCACCTTGAACGCGGCCAGGGTCAACAGCAGCGACGCAAAGCCGACCATGCAGGCGGCGGCGATCTTGCCGCTGACAATGGCACTGCGCGACCCCGGCGTGGCCAGCAGCGGCTCCAGCGACTGCCGCTCACGCTCGCCGGCGGTGGTGTCCATCACCAGGTAGGCACCACCGAGGAACGAGGTGAGGGTCAGCAGGATCGGCAACAACGCCGACAGCATCAGGCCACGCTTGGCTTCGGCACTGGCCATGTCCTGGCTGGCCACGTCCAGCGGCCGTGCGACCTGGGCGTCGACGCCCCGCGCCATCAGCCGCAGCGCCCCTACCTGCCCGTTGTACGTGGCCAACGCCGCCTGCAGGCGCGCAGTGGGCACCTCGGCGGCACGTCGTGTGCTGTCACTGATCACCTCCACCAGCGCCGGCTTGCCATCGGCCCAGTCCCTGCCGAAGTCCGGGCTGATGCGCAGCGCCACGTCGATGTCCTGCGAACGGATGGCCTCGGCCAGGTCCTTCGGCGCAGCAGCGGTATTCAGGCCCTGGGCAGCCAGGAAGCGCACCAGGTTCGGCGCATGTTCGGCGCCGATGGTGGGAATCTGCAGCGGCTGCTCGATCTGCGTGCGCACGCGGCTTTCGGACAGCTTGCCCATGCCCAGGATCAGCAGCGGGTACAGCAGCGGCCCGAACAGCAGGGTCAGCGCCAGCGTACGGCGGTCGCGCGACAGGTCACGCAGCTCCTTGCGCATCACCGTCATCAGGGTCGACATCATGCTCATGCGTGCAGGCCCTCTTCGCTGCCGATCAGTTTCACGAACGCATCCTCCAGGTTGGATTCGCCGGACTGCGCGCGCAGTTCATCGGCGCTGCCGGCGGCCATCACCGTGCCCTTGGCGATGATCACGATGTGATCGCACAGCGCGGCCACCTCCTGCATGATGTGGCTGGACAGGATTACGCAGCGGCCTTCTTCGCGCAGGCCCAGCAGGAAGCGGCGCAGTGCGCGGGTGGTCATCACGTCCAGGCCGTTGGTCGGTTCATCGAGAATGACGTTGCGCGGGTCGTGCACCAGTGCGCGGGCGATCGCGGTCTTGGTGCGCTGGCCCTGCGAGAAGCCATCGGTCTGGCGGTCGAGGATGTCCCCCATGTCCAGCGCGTGCGACAGCACCTCGATGCGCTCGCGGATGCGCTCGGCCGACAGGCCATGCAGTTCGCCGAAGTAGGCGATGTTCTCACGCGCGGTCAGGCGCTTGTAGACGCCACGCGCGTCGGGCAGCACGCCGAGATGGCGACGCACTTCCACCGGATTGCGCGCAGCATCGACACCATCGACGCTGATGCTGCCCTGGTCGGGGGTCATCAGCGTGTACAGCATGCGCATGGTGGTGGTCTTGCCAGCACCATTGGGCCCCAGCAGGCCGGTGATGCGGCCATCCTCGGCGCGGAAGCCGACGTTGGACACTGCCTGGATACGGCCGGTGCGGGTGTCGAAGGCCTTGTGCAGGTTGTCGGCGACGATCATGGTTCCCATCCGTTGAACGAGGTGAACGCCGGCACGTAGCTCAGCGTGTCCAGGCAGCCGGCATCCAGCGCCTTCGCATCGGTCGTGTCGATGAACTGGCCGAGCAGGCGCGGCATGCAGCCGGCGGTCAGCGTGCCGTGGCCTTGGCCACGGGCGACCAGCGCGCGTCCATTGGGCAGGCCCTTGAGGACCTGCTCGGCATAGCGCGGCGGGGTCACCGGATCCAGTTCACCAGACAACAGCAGCGCCGGTACGTCACTGCGCAGCGGCACGGCATTGGCTGCCGGTGCCGGCCGGTGCGGCCATGCCGGGCAGGCGGCAAAGAAGGAACTTGCCACGTCGTTGCCGAACAGGCGCCCGGGATCCTCGGCCGGCGCCTGGTAGCGCGGCGCGTCTTCGCTGCATATCACCGACCAGTGCATGCCACGGTTGATCTGGAAATCCATGCTGCGGTTCGCACCGCGCGCCAACGAGGCGAGCGGCGCGTAGCGGCCGTGCGCGGCTTCATCAAGAACCAGCGGCAGCAATGAGGCGTACTGGGGTACGTAGGAAAACGCAAACGCCAGGCCCACCACACTGTCCGGTGTCAGCACATCCTTCCGGGTGTCGTAGGTGCCGGGATCGCGATACTCGACCGGAACCGGTGCACGGCGCAGGGTCTCGACCACGCTGCGCAGCTGCGCACGGGTATCGGTCGGGAAGCGCCTGCTGCAGGCAGCGTCCTTGCGGCACTGCGCCGACTGCAGGGCGATCGCGTCTTCGAACGTCCTGGCGAAATCGCCGCCCACCACCAGCTCATTCGGCACCACGCCATCGATGACGATGCTGCGGGTGTGCTGTGGATAGGTACCCGCATAGCGCTGGGCCACGCGGGTGCCGTAGGACGCACCGATCAGATTGACCCGGTCCACGCCCAAGGCCTGGCGGACCGCGTCCAGGTCGGCAATGGCTTCGGTGGTGGTGTAGAAACGTGCGTCCGCACGTCCCCGCAGGGAAGCCGCGCATCGCTGGGCATAGTCGCGCAGCAAGGCTTCGGAGGGCGCCGCGTCCTCGTCCATCGGCAGTTCCTTTCCGTCCGCGCCGAGGCAGCTGAGCGGGTTGGAGCCGCCGGTGCCGCGCTGGTCGACCAGGAAGATGTCCCGCTGCTTGCGCACCTGGCGCAGCGCGGTATCGACGATGACGGCCACTTCGCTGGCGGCCTGGCCGGGGCCACCGGCCAGGAAGAACACCGGGTCGGGCTGGCTGGAGCCGCTGCTGCCCGATTCCAGCCAGGCGATGCGCAGGCCGATGCGCCGGCCAGCGGGCTGGGCCCGGTCCTCCGGCACCTGCAGGGTGGCGCACTGCGCTTCCACGTTGGCACTGGCACCTACCGTGGACAGCGTGCAGGGCTGGAAGTCGATCGTGCCGAAACGACGGCTGGGTGCATCGCTGGCGCCTTCGGCGCCGGGTGACGGTGACTGGCTGCAACCGGCAAGCATCAGGCTGGCCAACGCTGCGGCCAACGCGAGGTGGTGTCTTTGCATCGTGCTCATTTCCCCTGGAGGACGTTCCTGGCAACCACGACGGGCTGCCGCGGAAGATGTGACTCAACTTACACGGGCACGGCGTCGTCGGCGATGGGCAGACGCGAAATCTCCGCCGGCGTGGCGCAGGCCAGGCGATCGCGGCCGGCGGCCTTGGCCCGGTACAGCGCCGCGTCTGCCGCTGCCAGCAGCGTGGACAGCTCGCCCTGGCCGTCGTCCATCGCCAGGCCGATGCTGGCAGTGAACGTCACCGGCCCGGTGGCCAGCCGCGCCGGCTTCTGCTGCAGAGCGGTACGGATCGCCGCAGCCCGCGCCATCGCTTCCGCCTGCGTGCTGCCGGCCAGCACCAGCACGAACTCCTCGCCACCGTAGCGGCCCAGCAGCGTGTCATGGCCCTGCAAACCGTGCTGCATCAATGCAGCGAAGTGGCGCAGTACCTCGTCTCCGGCCAGGTGGCCCCAGCGATGCAGAGCAGGAAGCCAAGCGCGGTGAGGGTGGGGAAATCCAGGAACATGCGGCGCTCATCGGCCGGGGCGGCGCGCGCATCTTGGCGCCTTGTGCTGCGTTCCCCGTGGCGCTGCCTGGCCCGATGGAGATGCGGGGTCTGAAAACGGCGAGCACGGCGGCCGGTGCCTGCGCAGAATCCGTGGGAAGCCAAGGAGACGCCCATGCATGCGTGGTACCTCGGTGGCATCGACCACCGCCCGTTCCTGCACCTGTTCGAAAAGAGCGACACCGCACTGGCTGCGCTGGGCATCCAGCGTCGCTGGGCCGGCCAATCAGGAGGACACCCCTGCCGGATCAGCCTGAGCGATCCGCCCGGTGGCAGCGAGCTGCTGCTGTTGTCCCACGTGCACCTGCCCCTGCACTCGCCCTATCACGCTTCGGGCCCGATCTTCGTGCAGCGTGGCGTGACCCGCTGCGTGCTGCCGCCGGGCGAAGTACCCCCGTACGTGCAGCGCCGGATGATCTCGTTGCGCGCCTATGACCAGGCTGCATTGATGCTGGCCGCCGAGATCAGCGCAGGCACGGATGTCGGCGCTCGGCTGGACGCGCTGTTTGCCGACACTGCCGTGGCCTTCGTGCAGCTGCACAACGCGGCCCACGGCTGCTTCTCGTGCCAGGCAGATCGCGTCGGCATGACGCCGACATGGCCGGATCTCCACGACGTGATCGTTGCCACGCCGGACACGTGATCGCCAGCGCATCCGTTCAGGCCCACGTGAAGCCCGCGGGAAGGGCTTCACACCCACAGTCACGGATCAGCATTTCCATGGTTCCGCACCCGGCACCGCAACTCGATACTCGCCATGGTGCCGCCGAAAGTCCGCCGCGCAGCGCAACTCTGCGGTCACCGCTCTCTTTCGACGACCACAAGGAAGCGCCATGTCATTCCAATCCACACCGCTGCTGCTGGCCACCTCGTTCGCCGCTGCAGGCCTGTGCCTGGCCGGCAACGCGTTCGCCCACGGCACCATGACCACGCCGGTCAGCCGCGTCTATGCCTGTTTCCAGGGCAATCCGGAGAACCCGACCAACCCGGCCTGCGCTGCCGCGAAAGCGGTGGGCGGATCGCAGGCGTTCTACGACTGGAACGGCATCAACCAGGCCAACGCCAACGGCAACCATCAGGCGGTGGTGCCCGACGGCAAGCTGTGCAGCGGCAACAATCCCACCTTCCGCGGCCTGGACGTGAACCGCAGTGACTGGCAGACCACGCCGATCCACGCCGATGCCAATGGCAAGTTCACCTTCGTGTTCAAGGCGACCGCGCCGCACGCCACCCGTGACTGGCGCTTCTTCGTCACCCGCGAAGGCTGGCAGCCGGGCAGCCCGCTGCGCTGGGCCGACCTGCAGGAGTTCTGCACCCTGGGCAATACACCGCTGTCGGCCGATGGCACCTACAAGCTGCAATGCACGTTGCCGCAGCGCACCGGCCAGCATGTGATCTACAACACCTGGCAGCGCTCGGATTCGACCGAGGCGTTCTACACCTGCATGGACGTACGCTTTGAAGGCGGCGGCGGTGGTACGGCGCCGGCACCGCAATGGCAGGATGCCGGCCCGGTCACCGCCCGCGGTGAATTGCCGGTCGGTACGACGCTGGCACTGCGCGTGTTCAATGCCAGCGGCAACGATGTCGAACGTGTGGAAGCGACGCTGGCCAGCGGCCAGACCTCGGCCGCGCAATGGCCCTTGGCGCTGGCCCGCAAGGTCAATGCCAGTGCCCGGCATGCGCGCGTGGGCGTGCTTGCCAATGGCGTGATCACGCCGTCGGCGTCGGCCACCGACAATCGCGTGTACCTGAAGGACGGCAACCGCTTCCAGCTCGATACCCAGGTGCCGGACCCGGGTACGCCATCGCCGGGTGGTGATTTCGACCACGTGTACCCGGCGGGCATCGGCAGCTATGTGCCGGGCCAGACCGTGGTGAAGAGCAGCGACGGCAAGCTGTATGCCTGCCGCCCGTTCCCGGAGGGTGCATGGTGCAACGTCAATGCCGAGGCCTACCGGCCGGGCGTGGGCGCGGCCTGGCGCGATGCGTGGATCGCGTACTGACGCAGTGATGTGGGAGGCGGTGCACACCGCCTCCTGGCTCCCCTGCCGCGCAGTGGGGCGCGCGTTGCGGAAACAGAGGAACGCAGCAGCCTTTCAAACTTGTCTGATGGGCATATGGCGGCTACATGGGAAGACTCCGCGAGGTTTCCAACACTTCGCAAAGGAGTTCCTGCATGCATCTGTCCCATCGGGCCGTCCTCGCACTGTCCGCCGTTGTCGGCCTGGCACTGTCCGGCAACGCCTTCGCCCACGGCACGCTGTCCAAGCCGCTCAGCCGCGTGAAGCAGTGCCACGAGGGCAATCCGGAGAATCCGACCAATGCGGCCTGTGCGGCAGCCAATGCCATCGGTGGCGCGCAGCCCTTCTACGACTGGGCCGGCATCAACCAGGCCGAGGCTGACGGCAACCATCGCCAGGTCGTGCCTGATGGCGAACTGTGCAGCGGCGGCAATGCAAAGTACCGCGGCATGAACCTCAATCGCACGGACTGATCGACCAGCCCGATCCGCGCCGATGCCCGCGGTCGCTACACCTTCGAGTACCTCGCATCGGCTCCGCACAAGACCCGAGACTGGGTCTTCTATGTAACCCGCGAAGGTTGGCAACCGGGCAGCCCGCTGCGTTGGGACGATCTGGAGCAGTTCTGCTCGCTGGGTCACGTGGACGAGGATGCCAACGGCATCTACCGACTCGATTGCCCACTGCCCAAGCGTACTGGCCAGCACATCATCTACAACACCTGGCAACGCTCGGATTCGAAGGAAGCGTTCTATACCTGTGCCGACGTACGTTTCGAAGGCGGTGACATCATTCCGCCACCAGAGTGGGAGGACGCTGGGGCCATCACCGCGCGGGGTGACCTGGAGACCGGTACCACCCTGACCCTGCGCGTGTTCAACGCCAACGGCAATGACCTGGAAAGCCCGAAGATCACCCTCGCCACCGGGCAGACCTCCGCCACGCAATGGCCGCTGGCGCTGGCCCACCAGGTCAACGCTTCTGCCCAGCATGCCCGGGTGGGCGTGCTGAAGAACGGAATCATCACTCCCATCGCCTCGGCCACCGAGAACCGCGTCTACCTGAAGCCGGGCCATCGCTTCCAGCTCGACACGCAGCTGCCGGATCCGGTCGATCCGCCACCGGGCGACTATGACTTCGTGTATCCGGACGGTATCGGCAGCTACACGCCGGGCGAAACCGTGGTCAAGGGCGCCGACGGCAAATTCTACGCCTGCCGCCCGTTCCCGGAGGGCGCGTGGTGCAACGTCAACGCCGAACCCTATCGCCCGGGCACCGGCTTTGCCTGGCGTGATGCCTGGATCGCGTACTGAGGCCGGGCACCGGGGGCGGCGTGGCGCCGCCTCCGGTTCTTGGAGTTGCCGGCCAGCGGCCGGCACTACCAGGTTCGTGGGGCTGCCGGCCGGCGGCCGGCACTACCCTGACTTACTTGCTGCTGACGTACTTCTCGCGGCGGATCTGCGGGTTGCCCAGGCCGGCGGCCTTCAGCAGCTCGGCACAGGCATCGACCATGTCCGGGTTGCCGCACAGGTAGGCGATGTCGGTGGCCGGGTCCGGCGTGAAGCCGGCCAGCGCCTGCTGCACGTAGCCGTGCTGTACGTCCGGGTGCGGATCAGCCGGGAGTTCACGCGACAGGCACGGAACATAACGGAAGTTCGGGTGCTTTTCGGCGAAGCTGTAAAAATCTTCGCCGTACAGCAGTTCGCCCGGGCTGCGCGCGCCCTGCAACAGCACGATCTGCACACCGCGTTCGGCCATGGCCTTTTCCAGCAGCGGCAGCATCGAGCGGTACGGGGTAACGCCGGTACCGGTGGCGATCAGCAGGTAACGGGCGTTGTGGTCACCGGGATTCAGGCAGAACCGGCCATAGGGGCCGGACGCACTGATCTGGCCGCCCTGCTCCAGTGCCTCGAACAGGGCCGTGGCGGCGCCACCGGGCACGAAACTGACGGCGATATCCACCGCCTCGCCTGGGCCCAGCGCGTGGTCGTGGATGGTCGCCAGCGAGTAGCTGCGCTTGGTTTCGGTGCCGTCGGCGTAGCTGAAATGGACCTGGATGAACTGGCCAGGCTGGAAATCCAGCGGCTGCCCATCGTCACGCACGAACTGGTAGTGGCCGACGGTCGGGGCCAGCATGCGGCAGCCGACCAGCTTGAGGGGGAATTGAACAGGCACGACTTTTCGGGACAGTGTGTAGCCGGGGCAAGCCCTCGGGGTCTTCTATAATAGCCCCTCCCCGCCCCTCTCCAGCGCCAGCCCATGGGCGCGAAGGCTTCGAGCTTGGCATCCCAGAACGATACGGCGCCCGCCCTGCGCGTGCGCGACCTGCGCAAGACCTACGACAACGGCACCCAGGCCCTGAAGGGGGTTTCCCTGGAAGTGGCCCCGGGCGACTTCTTCGCCCTGCTCGGCCCCAATGGCGCCGGCAAGTCGACCCTGATCGGCATCATCAGCTCCCTGGTCAACCTCAGCGAGGGCCAGGTGGAAGTGTTCGGCAGCGACCTGGTGCGCAACCGCAGCGCCACCATGCGCCTGATCGGGCTGGTGCCCCAGGAAATCAACTTCAACCTGTTCGAGAAGCCCTTCGACATCCTGGTGAACTACGCTGGCTTCTATGGCGTACCGCGCGAGGAAGCCGAGCAGCGCGCCGAAGAGGAACTGAAGCGCGCGCACCTGTGGGAAAAGGCACAGGTGATGAGCCGCACGCTGTCCGGCGGCATGAAGCGCCGGCTGATGATCGCCCGCGCGATGATGACCCGCCCGCGGCTGCTGATCCTGGACGAGCCGACCGCCGGCGTGGACATCGAGATCCGCCGCGACATGTGGCGCGTGCTGAAGGAGATCAATGCCGCAGGCACCACGATCATCCTTACCACGCACTACCTGGAAGAAGCCGAGTACCTGTGCCGCCACCTGGCGATCATCAACCATGGCCAGATCGTCGAGCAGGGGCCGATGCGCACCCTGCTGGCCAAGCTGGACGTGGAAGGCTTCCTGCTGGACATCGACGGTGACCTGCCGGCACAGCTGCCGGTGATCGAAGGTGCGACGCTGACCGCGCCGGACCCGCACACGCTGGACATCGACATGCCGCGCGCAATGGACCTCAACCGCGTGTTCGCCACGCTCAACGAGGCCGGTATCCGCGTGCGTTCGATGCGTACCAAGAGCAACCGCCTGGAGGAGCTGTTCGTGCGCCTCACCGGCAACCTGGAGAAGCCTGCATGAGCACCACCGAGCTGACCGACGGCCAGCGCAACCGCATCGCGCTGATGACCATCGTGCGCCGCGAAGTCGCCCGCATCATGCGCATCTGGGGCCAGACCCTGGTGCCACCGGCGATCACCATGACCCTGTACTTCCTGATCTTCGGCAACCTGATCGGGTCGCGCGTGGGTGACATGGGCGGCTACACCTACATGCAGTTCATCGTGCCGGGCCTGGTGATGATGAGCGTGATCCAGAACAGCTACGGCAACATCAGTTCCTCGTTCTTTGGCGCCAAGTTCGGTCGCCACGTGGAAGAACTGCTGGTCAGCCCGATGCCGAACTGGGTGATCCTGTGGGGCTACGTGGCCGGCGCCGTGCTGCGCGGCCTGATGGTGGGCGTGATCGTGCTGATCATCGCGATGTTCTTCACCCCGGTGCGCATCCCGCACCCGCTGGTGATGCTGACCACGGTGATCCTGGGCGCGACGATCTTCTCGCTGGCCGGCTTCATCAACGCGGTGTATGCGAAGAAGTTCGATGACGTGGCGATCGTGCCGACCTTCATCCTGACCCCGCTGACCTACCTGGGTGGCGTGTTCTATTCGGTGAAGCTGCTGCCGGGCTGGGCCGAAGCGGCCACGCACGCCAACCCGATCTTCTACATGGTCAACGCGTTCCGCTATGGCCTGCTGGGCAGCAGCGATGTACCGCTGCCGGTGGCCTACGGCCTGATGATCGGTTTCGTGGTGGTGCTGACGGCGTTGGCGCTGTGGCTGCTGCGTCGCGGCGTGGGCATGCGCAGCTGAGTTTTGCCTGCAGGGCCTGCGGCCCTGCACCCGCTGAATCAACGTCAACGTCAAGTTCAACGGCAAAAGCTGACTAGCCGGAGGATGGCGGGGTGCGTCCGGTTGCGGGGGACGCCGTAAACCCATCCTGGGGGCTTGGCCGCGGCATCCATGCCGCGGACACCCCCGCAACCGGACCCACCCCGCCTTCGACAAATTGCCGCTGCTGTTGGTGGGTGTCGACCTTGGTCGACACGATGGATCCACGCCATGCGTGGATGGAGCGTTCACGGTAAGGCCGACGCCCGGATCTTTTCGTTCGGGATTGCGGCTAGGCTGTGGCGATGAAGATCACTTCCACTCCATTGGACAAGGCCGTGTCGGACGGCCCCATCGATGCCTTCAGCCATGCGTTGCTGGGCGATTCACCCTCGTTGGATGAGATGCTGGAATACCTGGCGTCACTACAAACGGCTGATCCCCGGTATCGCTACCTGTGCACGCTCGATGATGTCGGCCAATGCCGCTACACCAGCATGCATGCGTCCGACGACGCGCGCATCGCGCTGTACGAGGACGAAGATCCGGAAACCCCCGAAGATGCATTGGCGGCACGCGAGCGGTTGCTGGCGCATGTGGTCGCGCAGCTCGAGCATTCCTCTCATCGGCTGGAATGGAGCGCGCTGCTGGGCACGCTGATGTGCAGCGACGAGGACATCGAGGCGCTGGTCGCCGCCAATGCAACGCCGGACCTGATCGTCGACGAGGTGGTCTGCGTGCAACAGGTGCCGGTGGACCGCGATGACCTGCTGATCGCCGCCCTACCCAACGGTTACTTCAGCGCGGACTGGGACATCTTCCAGAATCACGCCCTGATCCGGCACCTGCAGGAACACCATGACTACCGCTTGTTCGGACTCGGCGCATCGTGGCTCGGCTTCCAGCGCGACAGCGCGCCGTCGCCTGCACAGGCAAATGCGTTGGTCGCGGACCTGCAGCGCGTCTACGCGGCCGGAACGCATGACACGTGGTCAAAACTGGCTGCAACCCTGGCCACCCGCACCACGCTGCTGTTGGGCTACACCGAAGACTTCAGCGAACAACTGCCCTGAGCACCGCTCTACACGAGCGAGCGCAGCGAGCGACCCGCTTCCGCTCCTGATCTGTTTTCCGTGGTGGCCGCACCCGGAAACTGTCAGGGGTCGTGTGCAATGGGCTCGCGGGGGTATCCGCGCCATGGATGGCGCGGCTAAGCCCCCAAGGATGGGTTCACGGCGTCCCCCGCGAACCCATCGCACACGACCCAGCTCATGAAACCAACTGCGCGAACCACCACGAGGGGCTCCGCCGTTGGCCGCAATCTCCGGCACAATCGCAGATCTGATTCCCCCAGAAAGCGGTGAACGTGCAATGCGCATCCTGATCCTCGGCGCCGGCGGTACCGGCGGTTACTTCGGTGGTCGCCTGGCCCAGGCCGGTGTGGACGTGACCTTCCTCGTGCGCCCCGCGCGCGCCGCACAGCTGGACCGCGATGGCCTGGTCATCCGCAGCCCGCTCGGCGATGCCAGCTTCCCGGTGCAGCACGTCACCGCCGATGCGCTGCCCGCATTGGCCGCGCAGAAGCCGTTCGATCTGGTCATCCTCAGCTGCAAGGCCTACGACCTCGACAGCTCGATCGACGCCATTGTTCCAGCCGTGGGCGCGAACACCACCGTGCTGCCGATCCTCAACGGCCTGCACCACTACAACGCGCTGGACCTGCGCTTCGGCCGCGACGCCGTGCTCGGCGGCCTGTGCTTCATCAGCGCCACCAAGGCCCCCGACGGTGCGGTGCTGCACCTGGGCAAGCCGGCCAAGCTCACCTTCGGCGAGCGCGATGGCGGCGCTGCGTCCGCACGCGTGCGTGCCTTCGCCGCTGCCTGCGCGCAGGCCCATCTTGATCACCTGGCGAGCGAACACATCGGCCAGGAACAGTGGATCAAGTACACCTTCCTGACCGCGCTGGCCGCTGCTACCTGCCTGCTTCGCGCGGATATCGGCACCATCGTCGCCACCGATGATGGCGAGGCGATCGTGCGCGGCCTGTACGACGAATGCCTGGCCGTGGCCGAAGCTGCCGGTGAGCCGATTCCCGATGCCGCGCAGGACACCGCACGCGGCACCCTTACCCAGGCGGGCTCGGCATTGAAGGCGTCGATGCTGCGGGATCTGGAAGCCAGCCAGCAGGTAGAGGCCGAACAGATCGTCGGCGACATGCTGGCGCGTGCACGCAAGGCCGATCAGGAAGCCCTGCTGCTGCAGGTCGCCCACAGCAGCCTGCAGGCCTACCAGGCACTGCGCGGCGCGTGAGCCTCCCGTTGCGGGCCAGCGCGCTGCCTACGCGGGTGCTGATCCTCGGTATGGGCTGGAGCGGATGCGTGCTGGCCACGCAGCTGCAAGCACGGGGAGTGCACGTCGTCGGCACGGTGCGTAACCCCTCGTCGGCGCCGGACGATGGCCTGCTACGGCATCAGCTGCACGCTGACTCCCCACCGTCGCCCGCCCTGCTCGATGAGGTCGCGCAGGCCGAGGCCGTGCTGTGCAGCGTGCCGCCAGATGCCGCGGGCGACCCGGCACTGCGCCTGCTGCTGCCGGCTCTGCGGGCCAGTCCGGCACTGCGCTGGGTGGGCTATCTGTCGTCCACGTCGGTGTATGCCGATCGGGCCGGCGGCTGGGTTGACGAGCACAGCGCAGCCGATGCCACCGAAGCAGCCGGCGTGCAGCGCCTGCGTGCCGAAGCGCAATGGCGTGCGCTTGCAGAGGAACGTGGCATCGCTTCAGCGGTGTTCCGCCTGCCCGGCCTGTACGGGCCGGGGCGCAATGCGTTGCTGCAGCTGTCACAGGGCCGTGCCCGCCATGTGATTCGGCCGGGCCTGGCGTTCAACCGCCTGCACGTAGAGGATCTTGCGGCAGTGATCATCGCGGCGATGCAGCGACCGGTAGCGCAGGGGATGTACCTGCCCAGCGATGACGAGCCGGCACCGCCGCAGGACGTGCTGGCCTTCGCCGCGCAGCTGGGCGGGTTTGCGATGCCACCTGCCGTGGCATGGGACGACCCTGCACTCAGCCCGACGCTACGCCGCTTCTACGAGAGCAACAAGCGCATCGACAGTCGTGGCACGCGTGAAGCGCTGGCGTGGCAGCCGCGCTTCCCCAGCTACCGTGAGGGCCTGCGCGACCTGCTCCGGTAGTGCCGGCCGCTGGCCGGCAATCAGGATGTGCTGCCGGCCAGCGGCCGGCACTACCATCAACCCGCGTCGGGCAGGCGGAAGAACGCACGCGTGGCGGCAGTGGCATTGGCCGCAGTCACGGCCACGTCCTCGCCCCGGTCACGGGCCAGTTCTTCCACGATGTGCGAGAGGAACATGGGTTCATTGCGGCGGTCCTTCGGCATCGGCTTCAGCGTGCGCGGCAGCAGGTACGGCGCGTCGGTCTCGATCATCAGGCGGTTGGCCGGGATGTTCTTCACCAGTTCGCGCAGGTGCGCGCCGCGGCGCTCGTCACACAGCCAGCCAGTGATGCCGATGTACCAGTCCTGGTCCAGGTAGTCGAACAGCTCATCGCGTTCGCCGGTGAAGCAATGCACCACCGCCGGGCCGATGCGGCCTTCGAAGTTCTTCATCTGCGACATGAAATCGGCGTGCGCGTCGCGCTGGTGCAGGAACAGGGGCTTGCCGTTGTCTGCCGCCAGCTGCAGCTGGCGCTCGAACGCACGGTGCTGGGCCGGACGCGGCGAGAAATCACGGAAGTAGTCCAGCCCGCACTCGCCTACCGCCACCACTTCGGGGTGGGCATGCAGCGCGCGCATTTCAGCATCGCATTCCTCGGTGTATTCCACCGCGTGGTGCGGGTGCACGCCGGCGGTGGCGTACAGGAAGCCCGGGTGCTGCTGCGCCAGCTGCAGGGCCAGCGGCGAGTGCTCGCGGCTGGCGCCGGTGATGACCATCTGTACCACGCCGGCCTGGCGCGCGCGGTCCAGCACGGCATCGCGGTCGCGGTCGAAGGAGTCGTGGGTCAGGTTGGCGCCGATATCGATCAGGTGCATGGTCATCGCGGGGGAAAAGTGCCCGCGCATTGTACCTGCGGCCGCCATGGCCCCTTATCCTTTGCCCATGAATGCCCCGCTCTTCCCGATTTCCCCGCTGCTGCCGCAGATCCAGCAGCACCTGGCCGTGCAGCCACGGCTGGTGCTGGAAGCCCCGCCCGGCGCCGGCAAGACCACCCAGGTACCACTGGCCCTGCTCGAAGCGCCATGGCTGCAAGGCCGGAAAATCATCCTGCTGGAGCCGCGCCGGGTCGCCGCACGCAGCGCCGCGCTGTTCATGGCACGGCAGCTGGGCGAAGAGGTCGGCGGCACGGTCGGCTACCGCATCCGCTTCGAGAACAAGGTCTCGGCACGCACCCGCATTGAAGTCGTCACCGAGGGCATCCTGACCCGCATGCTGCAGGACGACCCGATGCTGGAAGAAGTCGGTGCGATCCTGTTCGACGAATTCCACGAGCGCCATCTCAGCGGTGACCTCGGGCTGGCGCTGGCGCTGGACGTGCAGGCGCAGCTGCGCGATGACCTGCGCCTGGTAGTGATGTCGGCCACGCTGGATGGCGAGCGCCTGGCACGCTTCCTCGATGCGCCGCGGCTGAGCAGCGAGGGCCGCAGCTACCCGGTGACGGTCAGCCATTTCCCGGCGCGTCGCGATGAGACGCTGGAACTGCAGGTGCGCCGCGCGGTGCAGCAGGCCCTGGCCGATCACCCCGGTGACCTGCTGGTGTTCCTGCCCGGCCAGCGCGAGATCGCTCGGGTGCAGGCTGGCCTGCAGGAATCGCTGGATGCCGGCGTCGAAGTACTGGCCCTGCATGGTGAGCTGCCGGTGGAACAGCAGGCGCGCGTGCTGCAGGCCGCCAGCGATGGCCGCCGCCGCGTGGTGCTGGCCACCAACGTGGCCGAGTCGTCGGTGACCCTGCCCGGCGTGCGCGTGGTGATCGACAGCGGCCAGGCGCGCGAGCCGCGCTACGACCCCAACAGCGGCTTCACCCGGCTGGACGTGGTGGCCATCGCACAGGCCTCGGCCGACCAGCGCGCGGGCCGTGCCGGTCGCGTGGCCGAAGGCGTGGCTTGGCGGCTGTGGCCGCAGTCGCAGCGATTGGAGCCGCAGCGCCGCGCCGAGATCGACCAGGTGGAACTGGCCGGACTGGCGCTGGAACTGGCCGCGTGGGGCAGCAGCGACCTGCGCTTCCTCGACCCGCCACCGGCCGGCCCGATGGGTGCGGCGCGCGAACTGCTGCAACGCCTGGGTGCACTGTCGGACTCGGGCGCGATCACAGCACTCGGGCACCGTGTACTGGCGCTGGGTACGCACCCGCGGATGGCGGCGATGCTGCTGGCAGCGCCCGATGCCCGCGCGCAGGCGCTGGCCACCGATCTGGCCGCCTTGCTGGAAGCGCGCGACCCGCTGCGCCAGGGCGGTGACGCGCTGGCGAGCCGCTGGCGCGCACTGGCTGCGTTCCGCAATGGCCGCATACCGGGCGATGCCAACCGCAGCGGGCTGGCCGCCATTGATGCCGCCGCCAAGCAGTGGCGTCGCCGCCTGCGCTGCGACGCCACGTCGCCGGCCAGCATCGAGGCGCACGAACTGGGCGATCTGCTTGCACACGCCTTTCCCGACCGGATCGGTTTCCAGCATCCCAGCGATCCGCTGCGCTACCTGCTGGCCAATGGCCGCAGCGCGCGCCTGCACGAACTGAGTGACCTGCGCGGTGAGCCGTGGCTGGTGGCCAGCGAACTGCGCTTCGAGGCGCGCGATGCGCTGCTGCTGCGTGCCGCACCGGTGGATGAAGGCCAGCTGCGCAAGGCATGGCCGGAGCGCTTCGTCACCGAAGACGTGGTGCGCTGGGACAGCGAGCGACGCGCCTTGGTGGCGCTGCGCGAGACCCGTTTCGACCGGATCGTGCTGGACAGCCGCTCGGCCGGCCGGGTCGATCCGCAGCACGCCGCGCAGGCGCTGACCGATGCGGTGGCCGAGCTCGGCCTGCAGGCGCTGCCGTGGACCGAGGGCCTGCGCCAGTGGCAGGCACGGGTGGAATCGCTGCGGCGCTGGATGCCCGAGCTCGGCCTGCCCGACTGCAGCGACGACGCCCTGCTGGCCAATCGCGCGCAGTGGCTGCAGCCCGCGTTCGCCGGCAAGACGCGACTGGATGCGCTGGACGAATCCAGCTTCGGCGAAGCGCTGAAATCACCACTGGAGTGGCCACAACGGCAGCTGGTCGAGCGTCATGCGCCGACCCGCATCACCGTGCCGTCCGGACTGGAGCGGCCGATCACCTATGCGCTGGACAGCGAGAGCGGCGACCCGCTGCCGCCGGTGCTGGCAGTGAAGCTGCAGGAACTGTTCGGCCTGGCCGATACGCCGCGCATCGCCGATGGCCGCGTGCCGCTGACCCTGCACCTGCTCTCCCCCGGCGGCCGCCCGCTGCAGGTCACCCAGGATCTGCGCAACTTCTGGGAAAGCACCTACGCCGAAGTGAAAAAGGAGATGAAGGGCCGTTACCCGCGCCATCCGTGGCCGGATGACCCGTGGACGGCCACGGCCACGCATCGGGCCAAGCCGCGCGGGACGTAGCCGGACCCTGCCTGATCCTGAATGGCTGCGGTAAAGTCACACCGCGTGCCACCTCGACTGACATACCGTTTACGGGCAACACGCGACACTGGACTTCGACCCGAGGCAAAGGACCCCCGCATGAGCAAGCTGACCGTAATCACCGACCGCGCTCTGGAGCGCGCCCTGGACCTGGCCCACAGCGCCGGCGACGGCCTGAAGAGTGCCGGTGGCAGCCTGCGCCACCTTGGGCCGCAGGCCAGTGACTGGATCAAGACCGGCGCGGCGCTGGGCGCCGTCAAGACCGGTGGCAAGGTGGCCACCAAGTTCGCCCGGCGCAACCCGGCGGTGACCATTGCCGCCGCTGCGGTGGGTGTCGGCCTGCTCGGCTATGCGCTGTACCGCAAGCAGCAGAAGAAGAAGGCCGCCAACGGCCACGTGGTGAATGGCCAGGCGCAGCGCATCAATGCGCGTGACCGCCGCAACGACACCGTGGTGGACGAGCACAGCGATATCGGCAGCGACGCCTGAGTCTGCCGGGGTCGGCTTCCTTCCGCAGGAACTGAGCCCATCAGCCCGCTATGAGGGCCGGATACCGTAGAGTATCCGGCCCTTCCTGTTTCAGCCGATCTGCCGCCACTGCCCCGGCTGCAGGTCGTCCAGGCGGTAGGGTCCCATCGACACGCGGACCAGCCGCAGCGTCGGCAGGTTCACCGCCGCGGTCATGCGCCGCACCTGGCGGTTGCGGCCCTCGCGGATCGTGATCGCCAGCCAACTGTCGGGCACGGTCTTGCGGAAGCGCACCGGCGGATCGCGTGTCCACAGCGACGGCGCCGGATCGAGGCGCTCGATCTTCGCCGGCAAGGTCGGTCCGTCATTCAGCTCCACCCTATCGCGCAGCCGTTGCAGCTGCTCATCGCTGGGCGTGCCTTCCACCTGCACCCAGTAGGTCTTGTCGGCCTTGTGCCTGGGGTCGGTCAGCTTGTGCGCCAGCGCACCGTTATCCGTCAGCAGCAGCAGGCCTTCGCTGTCATGGTCCAGGCGACCGGCGGCATACACGCGCGGCGGCAGGCCGAACCCGGCCAGCGTCGGCCGCGGCGGTACGCTGCGGTCGGTGAACTGGCAGAGCACGTTGAAGGGCTTGTTGAAGGCGATCAGCATTGCGGGCACTACGGGCGGCAGGTGCAGCATTGTCCCATACCGCGCAACCTCGGCCGAGCGCGGCCCCGGTGCTGCCGGGCATCACGCCGGCCGAGGCTGCGGCGCGATCAACCGAAGACCTTCCACTCCAGCAGGAAAGAGCCCAGCACCAGTGCGATGCCGCACGCCGCGATGACATTGGCCCGGCGCCGCAGGCGAACCGGCGGCGGATTCATGGCACGCGCACGCTCCTCCAGCAGCGCACCGGCAAACAGCACGGCAAACCCCACGGTCGCCACCAGGTCGTAGGCATGGCCACCGTAGAACACGAAGTCAATCAGCCGCGCCAACACCAGCACTGCAACAGCGATATAGAACACCTTCTTCAACTGTCCACTCCATTGGCAGCAGGGCCGGGCCACGCCCGGCGGATACACGTTACGTCCATTGTGACGCCGCAGCGCTCACCGGGCGCAGCCCGGCGCCGCCCGCTACGGCTTGATGAAGCGCAGGGTCATGCGGTCGCTTTCACCGATCGCCTGGTACTTCGCATCATCGGCCTTGTCGTGCTGGTTGGTCGGCGGCAGCGTCCACACGCCGTTCGGGTGGTCCTTGGTGTCGCGCGGGTTGGCGTTGACCTCGCTGCGTGCATCCAGCTTGAAACCAGCCGCCTCGGCCATCGCGATCACCTGCTGCTGGCCGACATAGCCGGTGTCATCATCGTCGGCTACGTCGGCCTTGGCACGATGCTCGACCACGCCCAGCACGCCGCCCGGCTTGAGCACGTTGAAGAAGCCCTGGAACATGCCCTGCGCCTGGCCGGCCTTGCGCCAGTTGTGCACGTTGCGGAAGGTCAGCACCACATCGGCTGAATTGGCCGGGCCGAACACCGGCTTGGCCGGATCGTAGGCGACCACGGCAGTCTTGCCGAACTGTGCCGGCGCACCGGCGTACTTCTTCTCCAGGCTGTCGCGGCTGCGCTGCTGGTAGTCACGGCCGCGGCCTTCGGGCACCGCCATCGGATCGACCACCGCAGCAACGTAGTGGCCCTTGTCGTGCAACAGCGGCGCCAGGATCTCCGAGTACCAGCCGTTGCCGGGGGTGATCTCGATGACGGTCTTTTCCGGTGCCACCTTGAAGAACGACAGCGTCTGCGCCGGATGACGGAAGCCATCGCGCTTGACGTTGTTGGCATCACGGGTCGACGCCTTCACCGCCGCATCGATGGCCGGTGAGACCTGGATCTTCGCCGGCGCCACCGTGGCCGGTGCGGCGAACGCGGGAACGGCGGCAAGCAGGGCCGAAGCAAGCAGCAGGCGGCAACCACGCAGGGACGAAGCAGGCATCATCGGAGCGACTCCAGCGGAAGATGCGGCGAGACTAGCAGCCGCGGCGTCCCAGGTGTTCACAAAACGTTAGCGGCGTGCGCGGCGCGGAACACTGTTTTGTGGTCACCGCCGCAGCACGGTCACACTACGCGTTCTATTCTGGAGCACTTCCCCCAAGGAGTCCGTGCCCATGACGGCAACCCGCGAACTGGGCCGTTCCGGCCTGCATGTACGTCCGCTCGCCTTCGGTGGCAACGTGTTCGGCTGGAGCGCCGATGAAAAGGCCAGCTTCGCCCTGCTCGATGCCTTCGTCGACGCCGGCTTCAACCTGGTCGACACCGCCGATGTGTATTCGGCCTGGGTGCCGGGCAACGCCGGCGGCGAATCGGAAACGCTGATCGGCAAGTGGTTCGCGCGCAGCGGCAAGCGCGACAAGGTGGTGCTGGCGACCAAGGTGGCCAAGTGGGCCGAACGCCCCGGCCTGACCCCGGACAACATCAATGCCGCGGTCGAGGATTCGCTGCGCCGCCTGCAGACCGACGTGATCGATCTGTACCAGGCCCACGAGGATGACGAGTCGACGCCGCTGGAAGCGACCCTGGCTGCGTTCGGCCGGTTGATCGAAGCAGGCAAGGTGCGTGCGATCGGTGCTTCCAACTACAGCGCCACGCGCCTGGCCGATGCGCTGAAGGTGTCCACCGACTACAGGCTGCCGCGTTACGAAACGCTGCAGCCGGAGTACAACCTGTATGACCGCGCCGGCTACGAAAAGGAACTGGAACCGCTGGTGCAGCGCGAACAGATCGGCGTGATCGGCTACTACGCGCTGGCCAGCGGCTTCCTCAGCGGCAAGTACCGCGCGCCGGCCGATGCGGCCAAGAGCCCGGCGCGTGGCGAGATGGTGGTGAAGCGCTATCTGAACCCGCGTGGCCTGCGCATCCTGCAGGCACTGGATGACGTGGCCAGCAAGCACAACGCCAGTGCCGCGCAGATCGCACTGGCATGGCAGATCGCACGGCCGTCGATCACCGCACCGATCGTCAGCGCCACCAGCGTCGAGCAGCTGCACGATCTGCTGGCGGCGGCAAACGTGTCGCTGAGCGTGCAGGATGTCGCGCAGCTGGATGCCGCCAGCGCGGAAGCCTGAGGGCCGGTAGTGCCGGCCGCTGGCCGGCATTGCACACATACCGAAGAAAATAATTGAACAAAATGGTTGCGCACAACTAAATCGTGGTTTATCGTGCGCACCTCGTTTCAACAACCACTGGAAACTTCCCTTGAACGCGCATTCCGTCGCCATCGCCAAACTGCTGCCATGCCTGCGCATGGACGGGCCGGCGCGCGCGTTCGGCAAGGAAGACCAGCTGACAACGGCCTGATACCCGCCCTGCGGAGATCGGCCACCCCGATCTCCGAGGCCTGACGACGCCCTCGGAACGCAAGTCCCGGGGGCGTTTTCGTTTGCGTCGACACAAGGACCCGCGATGCCAGAACTGCACCCCGCGCGACGACCCGCCGCTCACTGACCCAGGCTTTTCCCACCCCGCCGAAGGATTTACTTCGCGCAACTGGCAGCGCCTGGACATTATCTGCATCGCACCCAAACATTATCGCTCGCGATAATGTCGTTGGCCTGCACCCTCGATTCTCCAACGGTCCCGTTTCATCCACGGGCTGGTGCGCGCGGCGTTGCCGTGGCGTATGCCGGAGGTCGCGGACATGCCATCGCCTGGATCGCCTGCTGGAGGCAGGCGCCGGTTCGCCGGTACGCGGTTCGATTCCGCGCGGTCCCCAACTGGATAGCTCAGCTTGGTCAGAGCAACGGATCCGTAATCCGTCTGTCGTGGGTTCGATTCCCACTCCAAACCACATGACCTGTCACGTCATGACTTGAAGCAACACCCGGGGTGCAAGCCCCAGCGGCCATCGTCGCCGTCCACCGACATCGCCTTCGGGCAGGAACGTGGAAGGCAACGGACCGCACGCCGGGCCCCGGCCCGCCGCCACTGCCAGCCACGTTCCGCACCGGTGCTGCCTGCCGGGAACGACGATGGCAGCACTGCCGGCGCACCGAAGGCTCCGCGCGCGGACCGTCCGCCGATGGCCGCCCTCTTCCGCTGCCTGCACGTGATGTGCAGGCAGCCTCGCCACGACCGGATCGACCCGGGTCATGGCGATTCATCCGCAACGGGTCGAACCACCAGAGCCATACAAGGAGAGACTCCCATGTTCTGGATCATCAAGGTCGTGATCGGCGACGGCGAGCGCGGCCTGGTGTATCGCAACCGTCGTTTCCAGCAGATCCTGCTGCCGGGCGTGCACCGCCTGTCGCCGTTCGGCGGCCGGCCGCACGTGGACATCCACACTGCATCGAAGGGCGCGGCCTACACTGGCAGCGACCAGGACAGCCTGATCGAAGCGCTGGGCGCACAGCTGGACACGCACTTCGTGCTGGCCAACGTCGGCGCCAGCGAGGTCGGCCTGTTGCTGCGCAACGGCCGCATCGATGAAGTGCTGCCGCCGGGCAGCCGCCGTCTGTACTGGCGCGGTTCGGTCGATACCCAGGTGCAGGTAATGGCGTTGGGTGACCAGCCGCGCATTCCGGCCGACGTGCAGCAGCGGCTGGGTCAATTGGGCGTGCTGCCGCGTGTGGCGGTGATCAGCACGGTGCCGAGCGAGTCGGTCGGCCTGCTGTTCATCGATGGCACGCTGCGGCAGACGCTGGACGCCGGCCTGCACGCGTTCTGGAACTTCAACGGCAACGTGTCGGTGGAGCGTGTGGAACTGCGTGCACGTTCACTGGACGTGTCCGGCCAGGAACTGCTCAGCCGCGACAAGGTGACCCTGCGGGTGAACCTGGCCGCGACCGTGCAGGTGGTCGACCCGGTGCTTGCGCACCGCACGCTCAGCAATGCCGATGAGTTCGTCTATCGGCAGCTGCAGTTCGGCCTGCGCCAGGCAATTGCCGCGCGCAGCCTGGACGAGCTGCTGGGTGACAAGGCGGCACTGGACGGCGAGATCGCTGCGCATGTGCAGGCGGCGATCGAAGGCCACGGCGTGCGCTTGCTCGGCGTCGGCATCAAGGACGTGATCCTGCCGGGCGAGATGAAGGAGATCCTCAACGGCGTGGTGCTGGCCGAAAAGCAGGCCCAGGCCAGCGTGATCCGTCGCCGCGAGGAGGCCAACGCCACGCGTTCGCAGCTCAACACCGCAAAGCTGATCGAGGACAACCCGGTGCTGATGCGCTTGAAGGAGCTGGAGGCACTGGAGAAGGTCACCGAGAAGATCGACACGCTCACCGTGTTCGGCGGCCTGGATGGCGTGCTGAAGCAGCTGGTGACGATCAGGTAGGGGGTCGCGGTGGCGCAGGGACGCGCCGCCGGCCCATCAAGGACATTAAAGAAGACATGGACACTCAACAGAACTATCAATGGCTGCATGCCGAGGGCACCACGCCGATCAAGGGCTGGGTCAACGGAGTGCCGCTGGAAGCGCAGGCACATGAGCAGCTGCGCAACATCGCCGCGATCCCGTTCGTCGGGCCGTGGGTGGCCGTGATGCCGGACGTGCACCTGGGCAAGGGCGCGACCGTCGGCTCGGTGATCCCGACCCGCGGGGCGATCATCCCGGCCGCGGTCGGCGTCGACATCGGCTGCGGCATGGCGGCGGTGCGTACCACGCTGCGCGCCGATGACCTGCCCGATGACCTGCGGCAGCTGCGCAACAGCATCGAGCGCAGCATCCCGGTCGGCAATGGCCGTGGCGGCGAACATCACCGCATGCCCGACAGCATCCACACCCGGCTGGTGCAGTCCGGGCTGGCCGCCGGCCTGGAGAAGATCAAGGACAAGCACCGCAGGATCCGCACCGACAAGCTCGACCGCCAGCTGGGTACGCTGGGCGGCGGCAACCACTTCATCGAACTGTGCCTGGACGAGACGGACACGGTGTGGGTGATGCTGCACAGCGGCTCGCGCGGCACCGGCAACCTGATCGGCACCTACTTCATCGAGAAGGCGCGCGAGGAACTGGCGCGGCGCGTGCTGGGCTTCCACCTGCCGGACAAGGACCTGGCGTTCTTCATGGAAGGCGAGCCGCTGTTCGATGACTACGTTGAAGCGGTGTCGTGGGCGCAGGACTACGCCCGGCAGAACCGCGAGGCGATGATGTCGCGCGTGCTGGCCGAGATGCGCCACCGGCTGCCGAAGTTCCAGCTGGCGGCGATGGCGGTGAACTGCCACCACAACTACGTGCAGAAGGAGACGCACCACGGGCAGGAACTGCTGGTGACGCGCAAGGGTGCGGTCAGCGCGCGTGAGGGCGAGCTGGGCATCATTCCCGGCAGCATGGGCACGCGCAGCTACATCGTGCGCGGCAAGGGCAACGCGGACAGCTTCCACAGCTGCAGCCACGGCGCCGGCCGGGTGATGAGCCGTGGCACGGCGCGCCAGCAGATCACGCTGGCCCAGCACCGCGAGGCCACCGCGCACGTGGAATGCCGCAAGGACAGCGGCGTGCTGGACGAGTCACCGGCCGCGTACAAGTCGATCGACGATGTGATGGCCGCGCAGCTGGACCTGGTCGAGGTGGTGCACACCCTGCGGCAGGTGCTGTGCGTGAAGGGGTAATGGAGCGGTGCCGGCCAAGGCCGGCCTCTACCAGAGCAACACGTGGCGTCGGGGGTCAGATCCCTTTCTGCGAAAGGGATCTGACCCCGGCACATTCAGCGCGGCACGCTGTCCTCGGCCACCAGCGCATGGTGCACGCCGATGCCCGCGCGCACGCCTTCGGCCATGGCCAGGGTGATGTTGCCCACCGTGGTCGCATCGCCTGCGGCATACACGTTCGGCACCGAGGTGTGCTTCATCGCATCGACCTCGATCAGCACGCCCAGCGGGCTCTCGACCAACGTGCAGCCCAGCTGCTGCACCAATGGCGTGGCCATCGCCTGGGTGGCCGGCACGAACAACGCACGCTGGGCGATTCGGCGGCCGTCGGCCAGCTCCACTTCCAGCCAGGTCGGCTGGTCGCCCTGCACGCCCAGCACGGGTGACGTCTCGATCTGCACGCCGCGCTGCTGCATGGCGGCGCGCTCCTCATCCGTGATGTCCAGTCCCATGCTGAAGAACGTGACATTGCCCCAGTCCGCGAACAGCGGCGCCTTGCTGGCGGACATCGGATGACCACCAAGCAGGCCAATGGCACCACCACCCACTTCATAGCCATGACAGTACGGGCAGTGCAGCACGGTGCTGCCCCAGCGCTCGGCGAGGCCCGGCAACGCCGGCAACTGGTCGGCAATACCGCTGGCGAGCAGCAGCTTGCGCGCGGCCAGCGCCTGGCCATCGGCGGTACGCACTTCCACGCCTTCGGCGCGGGCGGTGGCCTGCACGGCTTCGGCATGCACCCAACGCACCGTGGGGTAGTCCAGCAGCTGCTGGCGCGCGGTCTTCAGCAGCTCGGCGCCACTGATGCCATCCAGCCCGAGCACCCCGTGCGAATGACTGGCGAAACGGTTGCGCGGCGAACCGGCGTCGATGACGGTGACCGGGCGACGGGCACGGGCCAGGATCAGGCCGGCGGCAATGCCGGCATAGCTGCCGCCGACGATGAGCACATCAGGATTCATGGTGACCTTCCAGGGAACGGTGATGGGCAAGATGGCGGGCGAAGTCGGCGCCGAGCTGGTCCAGGGTGGTCGCCTGCAAGCGTTGTTCGAGCAGGCGCTGCGCCTCGCGTGCACCCTCGAGCAGGGCGCTGTTGACCAGCTGCTGGATCGGGCAGCCACCGCCGGAGTCGCGTGCGCCGACCTGGACCAGCGGTGGTGCGCCCACCGCCAGGTAGATGTCATGCAGGGTGATCGCCGCGGCATCGCGTGCCAGCAGGCTGCCGCCGCCGTGGCCGCGGGTGCTGCGCACCAGGCCGGCCTTGTGCAGCTGCGCCAGCAGGCGACGGATCACCACCGGATGCGTCGGCAGGCAGGACGCCAGCTGCTCGGACGTGCGCGGGGCGGCATGGCCGACCAGATGCGCCATCACATGCAGGGCGTCGGACAGTGGATTCGCGGATTTCATGTAACAACAATAGTTACATTTAAATTCTCTGTCGAGAGTCTTCTTTCGTTCCATATGGACACATTTGTCCTATGAAACATCCCCTTCACATCACTAAACGAAACGGTAATGTGATGAGCGTCGCACTTCAGACGCGAGGGGACAGGTCGATACCGCATTGCCCCTTCCCGAGAGTCCCTTCCATGAAAGCGTCTGTCCGTGCTCCGCGCCTGCAGTCCAAGCTGCTCGGCGCGGTTTCTGTTGGTCTGGCCGTGGTCCTGCTGTGCGCATTGGCGGGCCTGGCCTCCGCCTGGTTGAAGTTGTCCACCGAGGTTCCACCCGAAGTCGCGCACAGCCGCGACGCCGAACGCCTGCAGCGCGAGTTCCGCGGCCAGGTGCAGGAATGGAAGAACGTGCTGCTGCGCGGCCACGACGACGCGCTGCGCCAGCGCCATCTGGACGCCTTTGACAGCGAGGGCCGCCTGGTCGAGCAGCTGGCCAGGGGCCTCGTAGCCAGCCCGGACATACGCACGCGCGAACTGGCACAGTCCTTCATCGGCCTGCACACGCAGCTGCAGAAGGACTACCACGCCGCCCTGCAGGCGTTTGCGGAAGCCGGCTACGATCCCGCCGCCGGCGACAACCTGGTGCGTGGCAAGGACCGCCCGGTGGCGACCGCACTGGATGCGCTGAGCACGCATGCCACGCAGGTGGCCGAAGCAACCGTAGCGGCGCGGTCGCAGCAGGCGCGGCAGACCCTGCTGCTGTGCGCGGCGCTGACCGTGCTGGCCGCCGTGTTGCTGCTGATGGGCCTGGCCTGGTGGCTGCGGCGCGCGGTGGTGCAGCCGGTGCTGGCGGTGGAAGCCGCTGCGCGTGCCGTGGCCGCCGGTGATCTGCAGCACGTGGTGCAGGTGCGCAGCCGCGACGAGATCGGTCGCCTCGCGCAGGCGATGCAGGCGGTGCAGTCCACGCTGCGCGGCGTACTGGACGCACAGGCGACGATGGCGCAGGCGCATGACGCCGGCACCATAAGCCATCGCATGGATGCCAGTGCGTTCCCGGGCGCGTTCGGCACCATGGTGGCCGATTGCAACACGCTGGTTGACGCGCACATCCAGGTGAAGATGCGCGCGATCTCGATCATGGGCCGCTATGCCGTCGGTGACCTCAGCCAGGACATGGAACGCCTGCCCGGCGAAAAGGCCGTGATCACCAACGCGTTGGATACGGCCAAGGCCAATCTCGGCATGATCAACGGCGAGATCCGCCGCCTGGCCGAAGCCGCCGCCGCCGGTGACTTCAGCCAGCGCGGCGACAGCGCACGCTTCGAGCATGATTTCCGCGCAATGGTCGACGGCTTGAACCGATTGATGCAGACCACCGAACTGAACCTCGGCGAGGTCTCCAGCATGCTGCGCGCGATTGCCGATGGCCGCCTCGGCGCGCGCATGCACGGTGATTTCCAGGGCGTGTTCGCGCGTATCGCCGGCGACGCGAACACCACCGCTACGCAGCTGGCAACCATCGTCACCGACATCAAGCACGCCTCCGGCAACATCCACACGGCGGCGGCGGAGATCGCCGCCGGCAACAACGATCTGTCGCGCCGTACCGAACAGCAGGCCGCCAACCTGGAAGAGACGGCGGCATCGATGGAGGAACTGACCTCCACCGTGCGCCAGAACGCCGAGCATGCGCGCCAGGCCAACCAGCTGGCGATCGGCGCGCACACCGTTGCCTCTCACGGCGGCAGCGTGGTCGGCCAGGTGGTGACGACGATGGGCGCGATCGAAACCTCGTCGCGGCAGATCGCCGAGATCATCAGCGTGATCGACGGGATCGCCTTCCAGACCAACATCCTGGCGCTGAACGCCGCGGTGGAAGCGGCACGCGCCGGCGAGCAGGGCCGCGGCTTCGCGGTGGTTGCCAGCGAAGTGCGCACCCTGGCACAGCGTTCGGCGGCAGCCGCGAAGGAGATCAAGGCGTTGATCGAAGCGTCGGTGGAACAGGTCGGCCACGGTGCACGGCGCGTGCGCGAGGCCGGTGACACCATGGCCGAGATCGTGGCGTCGGTGCAGCGCGTCACCGACATCATGGCCGAGATCTCCGCCGCATCGCAGGAGCAGAGCGCGGGCATCGAACAGGTCAGCCAGACCGTGATCCAGATGGACGGCACCACCCAGCAGAATGCCGCGTTGGTGGAGGAAGCCAGCGCCGCCGCGCGCAGCCTGGAGCAGCAGGCGAACCGGTTGATCGACGCGGTGGATGTGTTCGATCTGTCGACCACCGCCGCAGCGAAGGACGCGCTGGCGCGCGCGGCCTGATTGATCCGGTTGCCGGCCAGCGGCCGGCACTACCCCGCGATGAACGGTAGTGCCGGCCGCTGCCCGGCAACCCCACCACGACCTCAGCGCAGGTAATCGCTCCGCGCCATCGCTTCAGCCAGGTAATCCAGGAACGAGCTGATCCGCGCCGACACCGCCGTGTTGCGGTAATACACCGCGTGGATCGGCTGGTACACATCCAGCGTCTGCGTCGCCAGCACCGGCACCAGAGTGCCGGCGGCGCGGTCGCGGTCGGTCACGAAGTCGGACAGGCAGGTGATGCCCACGCCTTCCACCGCCAGTCGGCGTAGTGTTTCGCCGCTGGACACCGCGATATCCGGACGCACCCGCAGCAGGCCATCGGCATCGCCCGGCAGCGGCCAGTGATTCAACGATTCCGGTTCGTTGAAGCTGAGCAGGGTGTGCTGGCCCAGCGCGGCGACGCTGGCCGGTTCGCCGTGTGCCGCCAGGTAGGCCGGACTGGCCACCAGCCGCAGCTGGCAGCGACCCAACGGCCGCGCATGCAGGGTGGAGTCGGCCAGCGGCCCGATCCGGATCGCCAGGTCGGTGCGCCGTTCCAGCAGGTCGATGTAGCGCTCGGAGCTGTTCAACTCCAGCTGCACCTCCGGGTAGCGCGCGCGGTACCCGGCCACCAGCGGCGCGATCACGTGCAGCACGAACGGCATCGCCGCATCCACGCGCAGGCGCCCGGCCGGGCGCTCGCGGCGGGCGGCCATCTGTTCCTCGGCGGACTCCACCGCATCGATGATCGCCCGTGCATGGCGCAGATAGGCCTCGCCCTCTGCGGTCAGGTGCAGGCGGCGGGTGGTACGGGTCAACAGGGTGGTGCCGAGCTTGTCTTCCAGACGCCCCAGCGCCCGGCTCACGCCCGACGGCGTCTGCCCCAGCTGTTCGGCGGCAGCACTGATCGACCCGCTGTCTATCACCGCGAGGAAGGCCTGCATTTCATCGAGAGTGGTCTTCATGCCGCCATTATTGACTGGACGGCAATAGTGATTGGCGTGAAGACCGGTTTTTCGGCAAAGGTGCGCCGCGCACACTGCGCGCCTTCCTTCCCTCCGGAGCCGGTCATGATCCGTGGCATTCCCCTCGCCCTGCTGGCGCTGACCCTCGGTGCCTTCGCCATCGGCACCACCGAGTTCGTCATCGTCGGCCTGATTCCCACCATTGCCGCCGACCTTCAGGTCAGCCTGCCCTCGGCCGGCCTGCTGGTCTCGCTGTATGCCCTCGGCGTGGCCATCGGTGCGCCGGTGCTGACCGCGCTCACCGGCCGCGTACCGCGCAAGTCGCTGCTGGTGGCGCTGATGGTGCTGTTCACCCTCGGCAACGTCATCGCCTTCCTGGCGCCGGGCTACACCTCGCTGATCGTCGCCCGCATCCTCACCGGCCTCGCCCACGGTGTGTTCTTCTCGATCGGTTCGATCATCGCCACCGCGGTGGTGCCGAAGGAGAAGGCCGCCAGCGCGATCGCCATCATGTTCACCGGCCTCACCGTGGCGCTGGTGACCGGTGTACCGCTGGGCACCTTCATCGGCCAGCACCTGGGCTGGCGCGCCACCTTCCTGGCGGTGGCCGCGCTGGGCGTGATCGCCCTGCTCGGCGCGCTGCTGTTCGTGCCGCGCAGCGTGCCGCAGAGTGCGCCGGCCAGCTTCCGCCAGCAGCTGGCCGTACTCGCCCAACCCCGCCTGCTGCTGGTCTATGCGATGACCGCGCTGGGCTACGGCGGCACCTTCCTGGCCTTCACCTATCTGGCGCCGATCCTGCAGGACGTCACTGGTTTCTCGGCAAACGCAGTCAGCCTGGTGCTGCTGGTGTACGGCGTGTCGGTGGCGATCGGCAACCTGTGGGGCGGGCGCATGGCCGACCGCATGGGCCCGGTGCCCGCACTGAAGCGCATCTTCGCCCTGTTGGCCGTCGTGCTGTTCGTGCTCACCTTCACCGCCTACAACACCTGGCTGATGCTGCTGACGGTACTGGCACTGGGTGCGGTGGCGTTCGGCAACGTGCCCGGCCTGCAGGTGTATGTGGTCAAGCAGGCTCAGCGCTATGCGCCGCAGGCCACCGACGTCGCATCGGGGCTGAACATCGCCGCCTTCAACATCGGCATCGCGCTGGGCGCCTCGCTCGGCGGCCTGGTGGTGGAGAACATCGGCCTGATGCACACGCCGTGGCTGGGCGCGCTGGTGGTGGTGGGTGCGTATGCATTGACCGTGCTCAGCGGCCGCCTGGACCGCCGCGACGGCATCGATGACCGCGCCGATGGCATCGCCGTGGCCACGCATTGAGATAGGTCATGCCCTGCCGGTACGGTGGTGCAATGCACCGTTGCCGGCACGCATGCGGCCACTGGCCTACCCTTTGCTGGATATTCGCATCCCTCCCCTCTGCTGGAGCTCCCCATGACTGTCCCCGCCTTCGGTCTCGGCACCTTCCGCCTGAAAGACCAGACCGTGATCGACTCGGTGCGCAATGCGCTGGATGTCGGCTACCGCGCCATCGATACCGCGCAGATCTACGGCAATGAAGCCGAGGTCGGCCAGGCCATCGCCGATTCCGGCGTGCCGCGCGAAGAGATCTACCTGACCACCAAGGTCTGGATCACCGCGTTCAAGCGCGAAGCGCTGCTGGCCAGCCTGCGTACCAGTCTGGAAAAGCTGCGCACCGATCATGTGGACCTGACGCTGATCCACTGGCCGTCGCCGAACGACAAGGTCGACGTGCCGATGGAGGAGTACCTGCCGGCGCTGGCCGAGGCCAAGGCACAGGGCCTGACGAAGGCGATCGGCATCTCCAACTTCACCATCGCCCAGACCCGCAAGGCCATCGAGATCCTTGGCGCCGATGCCATCGCCACCAACCAGATCGAGATCCATCCCTACCTGCAGAACCGCCTGCTGGTGAAGTTCCTGCAGGACAACGGCATCCACGTCACCGCCTACATGAGCCTGGCCTATGGCGAGGTGATCAAGGACCCGGTGATCCAGGCCATTGCCGGCCGCCACCAGGCCACTCCGGCGCAGATCGCGCTGGCCTGGGCGCTGCAGCAGGGCTTCTCGGTGATCCCGTCGTCGACCAAGCGCGAGAACCTGTCGAGCAACCTGGAAGCGGCAGCGATCCGCCTGACCGACGAAGACATGGCGCAGATCGCCAAGCTGGACCGTGGCCATCGCCTGGCGAATCCGGAAGGGATTGCACCCGCCTGGGATTGATCCCGACCGCGGTTGCGGATCGGAATCGGTAGGTGCCGCCCTTGGTCGGCACTGACCTCTGATGGATCATTGAAACACCGTGCGGACCAAGGTCCGCACCCACCAGAAGCGGCTTTGGCCTAGCCCTGCAGCAACCACCCGCGCATCGCCACACTGACCTCGTCCGGCTTCTCCATCGGGGCCAGGTGCCCGCAGTCCGGCACCACCACCAGCTGCGAGTGCGGCACCAGGGCGTGCATTTCCTCGCTGACCGCGAGTGGCGTAATGCGGTCGTTGGCCCCGCAGATGATCAACAGCGGATCGCGGTAGCCAGCCAGCACGTCATGGCCGTCACGGCGTTCCAGCGCACTCTGGCGCAGGAACACGTCCGCGCCCAGGCGGGCGGTCATGTCACGCACACGTTGCACCAGCACGTAATCATCCAGCCGCGAGGCATCGATGTAGCTGCGCATCAGCACATCGCCGAAGCCATGGAACTTGCCGGGCAGGCGCACGCTGGCGCGCTGGCTGCGGCGCTGTTCGGCACGTTCCGGTGAATCGGCGTGGATCGAGGTATCGACCAGCGCCAGCTGCAGCACGCGTTCCGGCGCGATGCGCAGGATCTGCTGGGCGACGAAGCCACCCAGCGAGAAACCGGCGAGGGCGAAGCGTTCCGGCGCCTGCGCCAGCACGTCCTCGGCCACCGCCTGCAGGGTCTCGCCGCGAGTCTGGTCGCCTACCGTGCAATCGGCGATGTCGGCCAGATCGGCCAACTGCGCGCGCCACAGTTCGGCATCGTTGAGCAGGCCAGGCAGCAGCAGCAGGGGGATACGGTCGGTCATGCGGGTATTGTCGCGCCGGTGCGGTGGCAAGGACATGCCGTGGCTGGCCCTGTGCGTTGCAGAACCGGCCCAGCAGCGCGACGACACGCTAGGATGCAGCCCTCGACCCTACCCGTTCCAAGGATGCGGCCATGGCAGACCCTTACAACAGCGGCAACCCGACGACCTCGCTGACACGTTTCGACGATTCACTGGTCACCACCGCCTTCGAGTTGCCCGGCCATCGCGTGGTGCGCAACCTGGGCGTGGTGCGCGGCATCACCGTGCGCTCGCGCTCGATCGTCGGCAATTTCCTCGGCGGCATCCAGACCCTGTTCGGTGGCAACATCACCATCTACACCGAGCTGTGCGAACAGGCCCGCGAGGAAACCTACCGCGACATGGTCAAGCACGCGCGGCAGCTGGGCGCCAACGCGATCATCGGCATGCGCTACGACGCCACCGATGTGATGACCGGGCTGACCGAAGTGCTGTGCTACGGCACGGCAGTGGTGGTGGAACCGATGCGGTAGCCTGGTCGTAGAGTCGAGCTTGCTCGACTGCTTTCGATGGCAACAGTCGAGCGAGCTCGACTCTACAGCGGTGCCGCCGGCACCTCGACCTGCTGCACCGGCAGGGTCACCATCATCACCGTCGGGTCATCCGGGTCCAGCTTCGTCTTGAAGCCCAGGCTCTGGCACATCGCCAGCATGGTGCTGTTCTCGCGCAGTACCTGGCCCTCGACCACGTCCAGGCCCAGCCACTTGGCGTACTCGATCATGATCGCCATCAGCCGCCAGCCGATGCCGTGCCCCTTCAGGTCCGAGCGGATCAGGATGCCGTACTCGCCACGGTGGTAATCGGCATCGGCGTGCAGGCGCACCGCGCCGAGCATTTCGCCACTGCGCGGTTCGATCGCCACCAGTGCGATCGAGCGTGCGTAATCGAGCTGGGTCAGGCGCGCGATGAACTCGTGGCTGAAGTGCTTCACCGACTGGAAGAAGCGCAGGCGCAGGTCCTCGTCGCTGACGCGGGCGAAGAACGCACGGAACAACGCGTCATCCTCCGGCCGCACCGGACGCACGAAGGCGCGGCCGCCATCGGACAGTTCGATGGTGCGCTCCCACTCCTTCGGGTACGGGAACACCGAAAAACGCGGATGACCACGGCCCTTGTGCAGGATGCGCGACGGCGCCACCGCCACGCGTGCGTCGAGGGCGAGGATGCCCTTGCCGTCGACCAGCAGCGGATTGATGTCCAGCGTACGCACTTCGGGAATGTCGGCGGCCAGCTGCGCCAGCTTGACCAGCGCCAACGCCAGTGCGCGCTCGTCGGCGGCAGGCACATCGCCATAGGCCTTGAGGATGCGCGAGGCGCGGGTCTGGCCGATCAGCTCGTGGGCCAGGCGCAGGTCCAGCGGCGGCAGCGCCAACGCCTTGTCATTGATCACTTCAACCGCGGTACCGCCACGGCCGACCACGATCACCGGGCCGAACGTCGCGTCATCGGCAATGCCGACGATCAACTCGCGCGCCTTCGGGCGAACGATGGTCGGCTGCACCAGCAGGCCATCGATGCGCGCATCCGGCCGCAGCTGGCGTGCGCGCGACAGGATCGCGTTGGCCGCGCTCTGCACCGCCGGCAGCGTGGACAGGTTCAGGCGCACGCCGTCCACTTCCGACTTGTGCGGAATGTCCGGGGACAGGATCTTCAGCGCCACGCTGGCGCCACGCTCCAGCAACGGCTGCGCCAGGTCCATTGCCTCGTGCGCATCGCGCGCGTGCATCACCGGCGCGGAGGGAATGCCGTAGGCCTTGAGCAGTTCGTGGGTGGCCAACGGGTCCAGCCATTGCTGGCCGTTGGCCAATGCCGCATCGACCAGCGCGCGTGCGGCCGCAGCGTCGACACTGAAGTCCTGCGGCAGGCTGGGTGGTGTTTCCATCAGGGCGTTCTGCGCTTCGCGGTAACGCACCAGATGCTGGAAGCCGCGCACCGCTTCGGCCTCGGTCGGATAGGTCGGCACCCGTGCCGCGTTGAGCGTGGCGGTGGCCTGGTCATCGTTGCCCAGCCACACCGCGAATACCGGCTTGTCGCGGTGATGGCGCGGGCGCAGTCCGAGCGTGCGGGTAAGCGCCTGTGCGGCGTCTGCGGATGAAGTGAATGCGGTCGGCACGTTGACCACCATCACCGCATCATTCTCGTTGTCAGCCAGCAGCGCCTCGATGGCGGCGGCATAGCGGTCACCATCGGCGTCGACCACGATGTCGACCGGGTTGCTGCGCGACCAGCCCTGCGGCAGCACGGCGTCGAGTTTCTCGACCGTGCTGTCGGACAGGTTGGCCAGCGTGCCACGCAGTGCAATGAGCTGGTCCACGGCCAGGCGGCCGACACCGCCACCATTGCTGAGAATGGCCAGGCGACGACCGGGGAAGGTCCCCAACCGGCCCAGCGATTCGGCGGCCGTGAACAGTTCGTCCAGCGCGCCCACGCGCAGCAGGCCGGCGCGGTTGAACGCGGCGCCATACACGTCGTCGGCGCGGGCCAGGGCCTGCACATGGGTATCGCGGCTGCCCGGCTGCACGCGCTCGGCGCGGCCGGACTTCACCACCACCACCGGCTTGGCGCGGGCGGCGGCACGCGCGGCCGACATGAACTTGCGCGCATCCTTGATCTGCTCGACGTAGAGCAGGATGGCGCGGGTGCGGTAGTCGGTGGCGAAGTAGTCGAGCAGGTCACCGAAGTCGACGTCCATCGTGTCGCCCAGCGAGACCACCGCGGAAAACCCGACCGAGCGGGCCACGCCCCACTCCACCAGCGCGGCGGCAATGGCCGAGGATTCGGAGATCAACGCAAGATCACCGGCCTGCGGGAAGTGCGCGGCGATGCTGGCATTGAGCCGTGCGTGCGGTGCAATCACACCCAGGCAGTGTGGGCCGAGGATGCGCAGGCCATGCTTGCGCGCCACCGCCTCCACCTGCGCCGACAGCGAGCTCGGGCCTTCACCCAGGTGCGCGGTGAGGATGATTGCCGCCTGCACGCCGCGTTCGGCAGCGGTGCGCACCACCTGCGGCACGATCGACGCCGGCGCAGTGATCACCACCAGATCCGGCACCCAGTCCAGGTCCTTCAGCCGCTTCACGGTGCGGATGCCATCGATTTCGGCATGCCGCGGGTTGATCCACGCCACCTTGCCGGGGAAGCCGGTGCCGCGCAGGTTGCGCATCACCGCACGTCCGGCCGAGCGCTGACGTGGGCTGCCGCCGATCACCGCGACCGACTGCGGACGGAACACGGACTGCAGGTGGTAGGTACTCATGCGCCTACGGTAACCAAATTCCATGGCGATGGGGTCAGATCCCTTTCCCCAGGAAAGGGATCTGACCCTTGCGTGACCCTTGCGTGTCGACCAAGGTCGGCAACTACCGGAGCACGCTGCTTCAGGGGTCCGAGCCCTTCGCTGCGCGAAGGGATCCGACCCAGTAAACGACCCCGGCCTACAACAGCGTGCCGTGCAGGATCATCGCGGCGATGCTGAAATAGATCACCAGCCCGGTCACGTCCACCAGCGTGGCCACGAACGGGGCCGAGGCACTGGCCGGGTCGAAGCCGAGCCGCTTCAGGATGAACGGCAGCATCGATCCGGACAGCGAGCCGAACGTGACGATGCCGACCAGCGCCGCACCGATGGTGATCGCCAGCAGGATCCAGTGCTCGCCGTAGTCATGCAGGCCACCCAGCTGCCAGATGACGATGCGCACGATGGCCAGGCAGCCGAGGATCGCGCCCAGCACCATGCCGGTGGGCACTTCGCGCAGGGCCACCTTCCACCAGTCGCGCAGGCGCAGTTCGCGCAGCGCCAGGCTGCGGATCAGCAGCGAGGTGGCCTGCGAACCGGAGTTGCCGCCCGAACTCATGATGAGCGGAATGAACAGGGTCAGCACCACCGCGCGCGCCAGTTCGTCTTCATAGTGCTGCATCGCGCTGGCGGTCAGCATCTCGCCCAGGAACAGCACGCTCAGCCAGCCGGCGCGCTTGCGCAGCATCTCGAAGAAGCCGATCTGCATGTACGGCTTGTCCAGTGCTTCCATGCCGCCGAACTTGTGCGCGTCCTCGGTGGATTCCTCGATCAGCGCATCGAGCACGTCGTCCACGGTGACGATGCCGAGCATCTGCTGCTGCGCATCGACCACCGGGATCGCCAGCAGGTCGTGGCGACGGATCAGCCGTGCCACTTCTTCCTGGTCCATCAGTGCGTCCACCGTCACCGGTGGATTGACCTGGGCCACGTCCAGGATCGACTCCTCCGGCAGGCCGGTGATCAGCCGGCGCATGGTCACCACCTGCTGCAGCTGCTGGCTGTCCGGGTCCAGCACGTAGATCGCGTACACCGTTTCACGGGTGCGCTCGACCTGGCGGATGTGCTGCAGGGTCTGCGCCACGGTCCAGCTGGCGGGTACCGCCACGTACTCGGTGGTCATCAGCGCGCCGGCGGTGTTCGGCGGGTAGCTGAGCAGCTTCTGGATGGCCTGGCGGGCGTCGGTGCCCAGCAGCGGGATCAACCGCGCGCGTTCTTCCTCATCCAGCTCATGGACGATGTCGGTGGCGCGGTCGTCGGCCATCAAGCCGAGCAGGGCGGCAGCGCGCGCCGGCGGCAGCGCAGCCACCAGTTCGCCGCTGCGGTGCAGTTCCGGCGCTTCCAGCATTTTCACTGCACGCGGCAACGGCAGCGCAGCCAGCGTTTCCGCGGCGCGGGTCAATTCCAGCGTGTTGAGGAATTCCACCGCATCGGCGGTGTTGAAGTTCGCCAGCGGCGCGGCCAGTGCGGCGGCATCGGCCACCGGGCGCAGCAATTGCTTCTGGTTCATCGGGTTTGCCTTGTGGGGTGCGACCTCGCGCAACGCCAACGCAGGCAAACCGTCCCGATGTCAGGCGGTGGCCATCGCTGGCGTCGAACGAGGTCGACTTCTACTGTCGCTGGACATGGGTTGGGGACTCCGGGATGCGTGTGCCGACGGACGCGCCGCCAGCGGCGGGCAGTCTGGACCCGTGGACCATGCAGGTCAACCCGGCCGCTGTGCGCAGGGCGCCTGCCCGGCAGGTTGTTCTCGTGCATACACAGGCCGGCGCGCATAATGACGCGGTGGCACTCGCCACCCCTTCCCCCACCCGAATGGACGCACAGCGGGCTCCGCCGATGACCAGGTATTCCCATGCATAGCGGTGGTCTGGAACTGGCCCTGGTGCTGCTGCTGGCGGCGGTCATCGCCGTGCCGGTGTTCAAGAAGTTCGGCTTCGGCGCGGTACTGGGCTACCTGGCGGCGGGCGTGGTGCTCGGCCCGGACGGGCTGGGCTTCGTGCAGGACGCCGACCGCATCCTCGGCGCCGCCGAGATCGGCGTGGTGATGCTGCTGTTCGTGATCGGCCTGGAGCTGTCGCCGGCACGCCTGAAGGTGATGCGGCGCTCGGTGTTCGGTGCCGGTGCGGCGCAGGTGGCGCTGTCCGGGCTGGTGCTGGGCGGCCTGCTGCTGCTCGACCACTTCCAGTGGAAGAGCGCGCTGGTGGTAGGCGTGGCGCTGGCGCTGTCATCCACGGCGGTGGGCCTGCAGCTGCTGTCCGAGCACAAGGCGATCAACAGCGACCACGGCCGGTTGGGCTTTGCCATCCTGCTGTTCCAGGACCTGATCGCGATCCCGCTGCTGGCGGCCATCCCGCTGCTGGGCGGGGTCAAGAACGAGACCCTGCGCTGGGAAGATGCGGCCGTGGCGCTGGGTGCGCTGTCGGTGGTGATCCTGTGCGGACGACCGGTGCTGCGCAAGGTGTTCAGCATCATTGCGCGCACCCGCAGCCCGGAAGTATTCACTGCCACCGCCCTGCTGGTGGTGCTGGGCACCGCCTGGTTCATGCAGGAAGCCGGCCTCAGCCCCAGCCTCGGCGCGTTCCTGGCCGGCGTGCTGCTGTCCGATTCGGAGTTCCGGCATGAGCTGGAAGCGCAGATCGAGCCGTTCAAGGGGCTGCTGCTGGGCCTGTTCTTCATCGCGGTGGGCATGGGCATCGACCTGGACCGCATCGCCGCCGAGCCGTGGCTGATCGCCGCAGGTGTCGGCATCCTGCTGGTGGTCAAGTTCAGCCTGCTCTACGCGGTTGGACGTGTCGCCCGGCTCAGCTCGCGGCAATCGCTGCTGCTGGGCAGCGTCCTGTGGCTGGGCGGTGAGTTCGCCTTCGTGGTGTTCAACGAGGCACAGCGCGCGCACCTGCTGGGCAACGCCAACCACGACCGGCTGGTGGCGATCGTCGGCCTGTCAATGGCGATCACGCCGCTGTTGATGATCGCGCTGCTGAAACTGCTCGGCCAGGAGAAAGCCACTCCGCGCGAGCCGGCCGAGGCCGACAAGGTGGCGCCGGACAACCGGCCCAAGGTGCTGATCGCCGGCATGGGCCGCTTCGGCCAGGTGATCGCGCGCCTGCTGACCGCGCAGAAGGTGCCGTTCGTGGCGCTGGAGGCGAACCCGGATACCGTGGCCGACCTGCGCCGATTCGGCAACCAGCTGTATTACGGCGACCCGACCCGGCCGGAGATGCTGCGCGCGGCCGGGGGCGAGCACATCGATGTGTTCGTGATCACCGTGGATGACCCGGAAACCAACCTGCGCGCGGTGCGCATGGTGCGCCGGCTGTACCCGGACGCGACGGTGCTGGCGCGTGCACGCAACCGCCAGCATGCGTGGCGCCTGATGGACATGTCGGCCGAGCCGTTCCGCGAAGTGTTCGGCACCAGCCTGGAGATGAGCGGCCGCGTGCTGACCGCGCTGGGCGTGGCACCGGACGTGGCCGAGCGCCACGTGCAGCGCTTCCGCGAGCACGATGAGCAGCTGCTGCGCGACCAGTACCTGGTGTACGACGACGAGGCAGCGGTGATCCAGACCTCGCGCGACGCACGCAACGACCTGATGCATCTGTTCGAGGCCGACGCGGAAAGCGACGGCAAGTAGGCGTGCCGACCAACGGTCGGCACCCACCCGATGGCTGATGGACCCGGTAGTGCCGGCCGCTGGCCGGCAGCCTCGTGATCCCGAAGGTTTCAGGAGGTTGCCGGCCAGCGGCCGGCACTACCCACTGCGGATTCCAGCAGTGGATCCACGCCATGCGTGGATGACGCGATGCCGGGGTCAGAGCCCTTTCCGTGGGAAAGGGATCCGACCCCGGTGCTCAACCGTTGTCGCGCAGGAACCGCGCCATCGACGAGACACCCGGCACGCGCGGTTCGAACTCGCCGGCCACGTCGATGAAGCCACGCATCACCGCGATCTCGCGTGGGCTGCGGTTGAGGCTGTCGCGCGCCTCCGGATCGGCACCAGCGCGCAGCAGGCGCTGCACCAGCAGCGGCAGGCCGTGCAGGGCCGCGAGGTGCAGCGGTCCGAAGCCGCGCGGATCACGCACCTCAAGGCTCACGTCTTCGTCCAGCAGACGTTCCACCGCAGCCATCACCACCTGTTCGTCGCAGGCGGTGCCGGGCTCGGCGCGTGCGCCCAGCAGCAGCAGCAGCGGCGTGACCGCACCGGCCGCGGCCTGGTCCGGTTCGGCACCGGCCAGCAGCAGGGTGTCGAGCAGGGCGAGCAGGCGCGAGCGGTCGCGGGCACTGAAGCCATACAGCGCGGCACAGTGCAGAGGGCCCAGCTGCTGGGCGTCACCGGCGTGCACGTCGGCACCGGCGGTGAGCAGGCGCGCAACGATGTCCGGCAGGCCCAGCGCGGACGCCAGCATCAGCACGGTCACGCCGCCCGGCAGGCGGTGTTCCAGCTTGGCGCCAGCGTCGAGCAGGGCCGAGACGATGTCCACCTGGCGCATGCTGACCGCCGCCGACAGCGGCGTGGCACCACTGGCCGCTGCATGCTGCGGATCAGCGCCACGCGCCAGCAACAGGTCGGTCACCGCCAGATGGCCACCGCCGGCGGCGCGCAGCAGCGCGGTGCAGCCCTGCGCATCAACCGCATCGACGGCGAAGCCCAGATCGATCAGGCGGCGTACCGCATCCACGTCACCGGCCATTGCGGCGGCCGGCAGATCGGACTCGCGCAGGGTGCGGCGCGGCAACGGCCACACCCGCCAGTCCAGCCAGTCGGCCAGATCGCGGCGACCAATCGACAGCGCCACGCCCAGCGGCGTCTGGCCATCGGCGGCGCGTGCTTCCGGCGAGGCACCGTGCTGCACCAGCAGCTTCAGCGCGCCTTCGCGGGCCAATGCGGTGGCCAGATGCAATGCGGTCATGCCATGGCTGTCGCGCGCTTCACGATCGACGCCCGCCTTGAGCAGCGCCTGCTGCAGGCGCAGCCAGCCCAGGCGCACCGCCAGTGACAACGGCGGATCACCGGCCGGCGAAGCCGCGAACGGATCGGCGCCACGCTCCAGCAATTCCAGCGCCAGCTGTTCCAGGCCACGGGCGGCCTGGTCGTGCTGCGCACAGGCCGCCAGGAAGCGCGCCAGGCCACCGCGTCCGGCCGGCGACAAGCCACGCTGCAACATCACCTGCAACGCCGGCACCGCATCAATGCCGCGCGACAGCAACGCGAACATGGGGGTATCGGAACAGGCGTCGCGCACGTAGGGATCGGCGCCGTGGCCCAGCAGCCAATCCACCGCGCGCGGCTCCAGCGCCAGCTCGGGGTCGAGCAGCAGGCCGCCCAGTTCTTCCGGCTGGCACAGCTTGGCCAGCGCGGCCATGCCTTCGGTGTTGCCGAAGCCCAGCGCTTCGCGCAGCAGGGTCAGCGGCGGGCGGTCCGGCAGCAGGCCGCTGGCACTGGCGGCTTCGCCACGCTCGGCCAGGCCGTCACTGACCGCGGCCGGCAATGGATAGGACGGATCCAGCAACGCGACAATCGCCCAGCGCCCGGCTTCGGCAGCGTAGTCCACTGCACGGCGACCGACCGGATCGGTCGCGTCGGCGGCGATGCCCAGCTCCACCAGGCGCTTGACCAGCAACGGCGAGACATCCTCTGCCATCACCGCCAGCTGCACTGCGTTGCGCCCTTCGCCGTCGACGGCAACCAGGTCCGGCTTGTGCGGCAGCAAGTGTTCGACCACCGCGGCACGCCCGGCACGGGCGGCTTCCAGCCAGGGCGTACGCCCCAGTGCATCGCGTGCTTCCAGGTTGGCACCGGCGGCCAGCAGCACGCCGATGATTTCAACGTGGCCGGCCAGCGCCGCCTCGTGCAGCGCGCTGCGGCGCTGGCGATCACGCGCGTCGGCACGCGCCTTGTGCTTGAGCAGCAGCTGCACGCCAGCCGGATCGTCGTCTTCGGTGGCGGCGGCGGCCAGCAGCACCGGAGTGCCCTCTGCCGGTTCGCTGCGCGCACCGCGTTCGAGCAGGAAGCGGGCCAGGCGCCAGTTGCCGACCTGGCAGGCCACGGCCAGCGGCGACCAGCCCTCGTTGTTCAGCGCATCGACTTCGGCGGCGGCATCGCGCAGCAGCGCGGCCACGCCTGGGTCGGAACTGCGCGCGGCATGGTGCAGCGGGGTGTTGCCATCGCTGTCGGTGGCACGCGAATCGGCACCGTTGGCGAGCAGGGTCATCACGGCTTCGGGGCGGCCATGCCAGCTGTCGCGGGTGGCGGCCAGCAGCGGGGTCATGCCCCGGTGCGGCGCGTTCACGTCAACGCCGCGGGCAATCAGTTCGCGCAGCAGGCGCAGGTCCGGCAGCACCGCCGCCAGCACCGCCAGGCTGCGCTGGTCGCGCCAGTTCGGGTCGGGCAGCGCATACGGATCGGCGCCGGCCTGCAGCAGCTGCAGGCCGCGGTCGATGCGGCCGTGGCGGGCGGCTTCATACAGGGCCGGGGTCAGCTCCTGCGGTGCCATCGCCTCCAGCGGCGCGGTCTCGGCCGCGGCAGCGAACATCGGTTCGTGTTCTGCGCAGGACGTCGCCATCGGGCTGGGTCGCAACGACACCAGCGGCGCCGGCGCGACCCGCTGCAGCAGCAGGTGCAGCACGGGAGACACCACCACCACGGCCAGCGCAGCGGGCCAGCGCGCGCTCTCCGGCAGCAGTCCGGGCCAGGCCGGCAGCACCACCAGCGCGGCCAGCGCGATCACCAGCGCCGCCACGCCGAGACCGCGCCAGGCGGTCAGGTCGCGACCGGCCAGCGCCTGCCAATGATGGGCCAGGCGGCCATCAAGCCGTTCGACATCGTTCCACAACGGCCAGGTGCGCCAGGCAGCGAGCAGGCCGGCACTGACCAGCACGCTCAGGCCCAGCACCGCCGCAAGGCTGCCGCTGTCACGCAGCGCCGCCAGCGGCCAGGCCAGCAGCAGCGCCAGCAGCAGCGGTGCGGCCGCCCACAGTGCCAGCAGCGCCGGCAGGTCCTGGCGTGCAACCACCTTCAGCGGCAGCAGCGCACGGCTGCGCCGCCACCACGATACGCCCAGCGCGAACGCCGGTTGCGCCAGGGCGGCGAGGATGGCACCGGCAACGCCGCCCACGGCAGCACCCAGTGCCAGCAAGGCGCCCACGGCGAAGGCGATCGACAGGGCGCGCGGACGGGAGACGTCAGTCATAGTGGCGCGGCATCAGGCTGGCCACCGACGGCGGCACCTGCAGGTAGAACCCGCGCTCGCTCATGTCACTGCGAACCTTGTCCGGGTCGGCCTGGGCCAGGCGACGCTGGGCATCCAGGGCCACGTCCAGGACGAAGGTGAGCGCACCCAGCGAGGTGAGCAGCGGCGCAGGCAGCGCGCTGAAATCATCGCGTCGGGGAACGTAGACGTAGGTGTCAGGCTTGAGTTGGCTTTTATAGACGTAGGCGTGCATGTCCGCGGGACGATAACCCGGGAAGAGCCATGATTGTGTCGGAAAGCCGACACCGGGGAAAGCCGTCGGCCGACGATGGCGGCGTGATCGACGGCGTTTCCCCGACGGGGTTCAGCAATGTGGCGGCGGCGTTCAGGCAACGCCGCTGCCCTGCGGTCGCTTACTTGACCTTGGCGTAGGTGCCCTTCAGCGCCACGCCAGCGAGGATCGTACCGGCATAGCATTCGTAGTTGGTGCTGCTCTTGAACTCGTTCTTCTTGTAGTAGCTGACGATGTCGACCACCGCGTTGGCACCGCGCGACTTGGCGCCGTCCTGCAGTGCGCGCAGCGCAGACAGCGCGACCCAGCGGCAGGCCTCGGCATCGCTCTTGTTGGCGGCGTTGGTCTTCTTGTTGGTCACGTCCTCGCCCAGGCGCTGCTGCACGCTGACCGGCTGGCCGGCCAGGTAGAAGCGCACGCTGCCGTCGATGCCGGCGTCCCGGGCGGCCTGCGAGGTGACCAGCTCCTGCAGGGACTGCTCAACGCGGGTGTCGCGGGCGGAGGCGGTGGAGGTCAGGGCCAGCAGTGCAGTGGCCGTGGCGATCATCAGGGTGCGGCGCATCGGAACATCTCCTTGTCGGTGGTGCGGGTGGGTTGAGGAAAAAGGCGGGATGGGACGGTGGATCATTCGCTCCAGCGGCGGAACACCAGCGAGGTGTTGATGCCGCCGAAGGCGAAGTTGTTGCTCATCACGTACTCGGCCTGCAATTCGCGGCCCTGCCCGGTGATGAAGTCGAGCTGGCCGCAGCGCGGGTCAACCTCGGCCAGGTTCAGCGTGGGGGCGAACCAGCCGGCACGCATCATCTCGATGCTCAGCCAGGCCTCGAACGCACCGCAGGCACCGAGCATGTGGCCGACGTAGCTCTTCAGCGAGCTGATCGGTACGCGGCTGCCGAACACCTGCGCGGTGGCCTGGGTCTCGGCGATGTCGCCGTGATCGGTGGCGGTGCCGTGGGCGTTGACGTAGTCGATCTGCGCCGCCTCCAGGCCCGCATCATCCAGCGCCAGGCGCATGGCCTGGGCCATGGTGTCGGCGCTGGGCTGGGTGACGTGCTGGCCGTCGCTGTTGGTGCCGTAGCCGACCACCTCGGCAAGGATGGTGGCACCGCGCGCCTGCGCGTGCTCCAGGTCTTCCAGGATCAGCGTGCAGGCACCCTCGCCCAGCACCAGGCCATCGCGGCCGGCATCGAACGGGCGCGGCGTGGTCTGCGGCGCGTCGTTGCGCACGCTGGTGGCGAACAGAGTATCGAACACCGCCGCAGCGGTAGCGTCGAGCTGCTCGGCACCACCTGCGACCATCACCGTCTGCTTGCCGCTGCGGATCGCTTCATAGGCCGCGCCCACGCCCTGGCTGCCCGAGGTGCAGGCGCTGGAGGTGGTGTAGACACGCCCGGACAGGCCGAAGAACACGCCGATGTTGACCGGCGCGGTATGGCTCATCATCTTCAGGTAGGTGGTGGCGCTGATGCCTTCGGTGGTGAACTCGTTGAGCATGCGCCCGAACTCGCCGGTGGCTTCGTGGCTGCCCGACGAGGAACCATAGGCCACGCCGGTGCGACCGCTGCGCAGCACCGGGTGCTCGTGCAGGCCAGCTTCGCGCAGCGCCACTTCGGTGGCACGCACCGACATGATCGCGACCTTGCCCATGGAGCGGGTGGTCTTGCGGTTGTAGTTCGGCGGCAGCGCGAAGTCCTGCGCCGGCGCAGCCAGCTTGGTGTTCAGCCCGGCATAGACATCCCACTCGGGCATCGCGCGCACCGCGTTGCGGCAGCTGCGCAGGTGCGCCTCGATGGTCGGCCAGTCATGGCCGAGCGGACTGATCGCGGACGCACCGGTCACCACGACGCGACGATCGGTGGCCATCAGAGCATGCCCCCGTTCACCGAGATCACCTGGCGGGTGATGTAGCCGGCCGGTTCGGACAGCAGGAACGCCACCGTGGCCGCCACTTCGTCGGGACGGCCGACGCGGCCGGCGGGAATCAGCTTGAGCGCGTGTTCGATCACTTCATCGTTGAGCATTTCGGTCTCGATCAGGCCCGGGGCCACGCAGTTGACGGTGATCTGGCGGCTGGCCAGTTCCAGCGCCAGGGCCTTGGTGGCACCGATGATGCCGGCCTTGGCGGCACTGTAATTGACCTGCCCGCGGTTGCCGGCCAGTCCGGACACCGACGACAGGGTGACGATGCGGCCCGGCTTGCGCCGACGCACCATCGGCATGATCAGCGGATGCAGCACGTTGTAGAAGCCATCCAGGTTGGTGTGGATGACCTGGTCCCAATCCTCCGCCGACAGTGCCGGGAAGGCGCCGTCGCGGGCGATGCCGGCATTGCAGACCACGCCGTAGTACGCGCCGTGCGCTTCGACATCGGCCTCCAGCGCGGCGCGTGCGGCCTCGCGGTCGGCCACGTCGAACATCAGTACACGGGCCTGCTGGCCCAACGCGTGGATCTCGGCCACCACGGCCTGTGCCTCATCCAGGCGGCTGCGGCAATGCACCACCACCTCGAAGCCATCGCGCGCGATGCGCAGCGCGATGGCCCGGCCGATGCCCCGGCTGGCGCCGGTCACCAGCACGCTTCGATTCCCTGTCATGCCTGTCCACTCTCCAGATAGGCCATCGCATCGGCCGGTTCGAACACCGACACGTTGGCTGTCGCCCATTCGTCCTCGCCCGCCAGGATGCGGCAGGCGAACATCCCCAATCCATTGTCACCCAACAGCTCGCAGCGCGCCTGTACGCGCAGCCGCGAGCCGCTGGGGAAGCTGCAGCGCGCGCTGTTGTAGCGGCGGCTGCCGAGCAGGAAGCCCAGCTGCGGCGGCTTGCCCGCTGCACGCGCACGGCAGCCGGCCCAGGCCGCGATGGCCTGTGCCATGTATTCGATGCCCACCCAGGCCGGCACTTCGTGGTTTTCCACGAACAGGCCGGCCTCGGGCACCACCAGTTCCGCCTCGATGGTGTCCTGGTCCCAGTGCGTGATGCGCTCCAGCAGGCACATGTCCTGGCGGTGCGGTACCACCTCTTCAATTGCATACAGCATGTTCATCGACGCTCCAGCGCCAGCACGGCATTGCTGCCGCCGAAGGCGAACGAATTGCTCAGCACCCGCCGCGGTGCCTGCGCCAGGCGGGTGGCCGGTGCGACCAGCGGCAGTGCCGGCAGCGCGGGGTCTGCCACGCCGTCCCACCAGTGCGGTGGCAGTTGCTGCTGCGGGTTCTCGGCCAGCACGATCCAGCACAATGCAGCTTCGATCGCGCCTGACGCACCCAGCGTATGGCCGGTCAGGGGCTTGGTCGAACTGGCCCGAATGCCGTTGCCCAGCACCTGCGAAACCGCCAGGCTTTCCATCGCATCGTTGTGCCCGGTGGCGGTGCCATGCAGGTTCACGTAGTCCACTTCATCGGCCGCCCAGCCGGCGCGCTGCAGCGCCTGCTGCAGGGCATCGATGGCACCCAGGCCCTGTGGATCGGGGGCGGACATATGGTGAGCGTCGGCCGATTCGCCCCACCCGGCCAGGCACACCGGGCCCGGCTCGCGGGTGAGCAGGAACAGCGCGGCGCCCTCGCCGATGTTGATACCGGCGCGGTGCTGCGAGAACGGATTGCAGCGCAGGGCCGACACCGATTCCAGCGCACTGAAACCGGCCACGGTGAAGCGGCACAGCGAGTCCGCGCCGCCTGCGATCACGGCGTCGACGATACCGGCTCGCAGCATGCGTGCAGCCGACATCAATGCCTTGGCACTGGACGAGCAGGCGGTGGACAGGGTCCACGCGGGCCCCTGAGCGCCGCTGCGCTGGCGCACGAACTGCGCGGCAGTACCCATTTCCTGCTGGGCGTAATCGAAGCCCTGCGGCCACTGGCCCTGTTCGGCGTGGGTGCGCAGGGCCTGCTCGGACTCACCAATGCCCGAGGTGCTGGTGCCCAGCACCACCGCCACGCGCTCGGCGCCATGGCGGGTGATCGCGGCGGCCACCGCTGGAGCGATCTGCGCCAGTGCCACGTCCAGCAGGGCGTTGTTGCGCCCGCGCAGGGCCACCGGCAGTTCCTCCAGCGCCGGCAGTGGCGTGCGTACTTCTCCCAGCGCCAGGGTGCGCCCCGGCAACAGGCTGTCGTTGTCACTGAGCCCGCCCGGCACGTCGGCGAACATCGCCGACGCGACAGCGGCGCGGCCATCGCCGAGCGCGCAGACCACGCCCAGGTCGTTCAGGTAGATCGGTGCACTCATCGGTCCTGTCCGGCCATGTCGATCGATTCGATGCGCAGCGCATAGCCTTCGGCACGGTTGTCCAGCTGCACGCTGCCATCGTCCAGGCGCTGCAGTTGCAGCCACACCGTGCCATCGCGCGACAGGCTGCGCTGCTGGCCGTCGTCGCTGACCTGCCAGTCGGCCGGCAGCGCGGCGGCGATGGCCGCGGTCGGCCACAGCGCGAACTGCAGGTCATCCAGCACACGCTCGGCACGTACCTGCGGCGGCAGCCACGGCGCGCGCTGCTGGGTCAGCTGCTGGCCGTCCCACTGCAGGCGCACGCCGGTCTGGCCCATCGCCTGCACCGCCAGCTGCACCTGCTGCGCGTCGGCCTCCAGCAGCGCGTCGAGGTCGCGCTCATGGCTGCCGAAGCGGAAATGCAGCTGCTGCTGCAGGGCCAGCGGCGCCGGCAGGCTGGCCGGCGACAGCCGCAGCGGCGGCAGCTCCACCTGGGGCTTGGGCATGCGCCCGGCACAGGCGGCCAGCAGCAGGCACAGCAGCAGGGCCGCAGTACGGAAGATCAGGCGCTGCACAATTCCTCCAGCACGCGCATGCGGCGACCACTTTCATCGGCCACATACGGATTCTTGGTGTCCCAGGCGTAACCGGCCAGGATGGAGCTGATCATGTCGCGCACTTCGGGCTGCTGCTGCGGGTGGTAGATGATCTTCTGGAAGCCGCCCTGGTACCAGCTTTCCACGAAGCGGCGGAAGGTCTTCACGCCGGCGCGCAGCGGGATCGAGAATTCAGCTTCCCAGTCGACGGTTTGGCCGGCATAACGGCGCTTGAGGCACTCGCTGGCCAGCTGCGCGGACTTGAAGGCAATGGTCACACCGGACGAGAACACCGGGTCGAGGAACTCGCCGGCGTTGCCCAGCAACGCGTAGCCGGGTCCCCACAGCGAGCTGACATTGGCCGAGTAACCCGTGATGCGGCGCACCGGCAGCACCGCCCATTCGGCATTGGCCAGCAGGCGGGTCAGGTTGGGGTCCTCGCCGACGATGGCCTGCAGCTTCTGCAGGTCGTCGCCTTCGTAGTGCTCGAAGAACGACGGCTCGGCGACCACGCCCAGCGAGCAGCAGCCGTTGGAGAATGGAATCGTCCAGTACCAGACGTCGATGTGTTCGGGATGGGTGGTGATCAGGATCTTGTTGCGGTCGAAGTCGGCTTCGGCCGGAATGTTGTCGCGCACGTGGCAGAAGATCGCGCCGCGCACCGGGAAATTGGATGGCGATTCCAGCTGCAGCAGGCGCGGCAGCAGGCGCGCGAAGCCCGATGCGTCGAGGATGAAATCGGCCTCGATGCGGTACTCGCTGCCATCCGGGCGGCGCACGCTCACCGCAGGCTGTTCACCGGGTTCGACCGACAGCACTTCATCACCGAAACGCAGCGTGGTTCCCATGCGCTCGGCGCCGCGTGCCAACACGTTGTCGAAGTCGGCGCGCTGCACCTGGTAGGTGGTACCCCAGCCCGGCGAGAACTTCTTCCGGAAGTCGAAGGCAGTACGCGCTTCACCGTGCACGAAGGCCGCGCCGTTCTTGTACTGGAAGCCAGCCTCGACCACATCCTGCAGCAGCCCGGCTGCTTCGATGTACTCCATGCTCTGTGGCAGCAGGCTTTCGCCGATGGAGAAGCGCGGGAACTGCTGGCGCTCCAGCATCAGCACCTGTCGGCCCTGCTGGCGCAGCATCGCCGCGGCCACGGAGCCGGCCGGGCCTGCGCCGATGATCAGGATTTCAGTGCGTTCGACAGCATCCACAGCAGTACTCATCGGGGCGTCCTTGTTGCTCGATCAGGGGAAAGAAGAAAAGCGGAAGGCGGACTCAGGCCGGCGGCAGGTCATGCGGTGGCGGCCGGAACAGTGGCGAGATCAGCCAGACCAGGCCGATGCCGAACAGCAGGGTCAGGCCGAACGCGCGCAGCGCCGGGGTCTGCGACAGGCCCAGCAGGCCGAACGACAGCCAGGTGCTGGCCGCACCCACGCAGACCGCCAGCCATGCGCTGGCATCGCCACGGTGTTCGATCAGGAAGATGCCGTAGTCGATGCCCATGCCCAGCAGCAGCATCAGCGCCAGCACGTTGAACAGCTGCAGCGGCTGGCCGAACAGGCCCAGCAGGCCCAGGGTCAGTGCGCCGGCAATCAGGGTGGGGGCAAATACGCGCCAGGCCTGGCGGCGGTAGCGCAGCCACAGCGCACCGAACACCAGTGCGATGCCGACCAGCAGCAGCCCGCCCATCAGCTTGCGGTAGTGGCCCAGCAGCTTGGAGAAATCGGAGGTGCGGTCTACCCAGCGAACGCCGGGCAGGCCTTCGGCGGCACCCTCCAGCGTGGCCAGGGCATCGGCGCGCGACAGGTCATCGACCATCACCACGCTGATCATCTGCCCACCGACTTCACCCACCCACAGGTGGCGGAACGGCTGCGAGGCCGGCGAGGCCAGGAAGGCTTCGGCGGTGAGCGGCGCGGCGGCGAACTGCGGTCGCTGCAGCGGCTCGCCCACCGCCTCGGACACGGCCGACAGCACGCCGGGTTCCACCTTCGCGGTCAGCGCGGCATCGGCCTGCTGGCGCGCCGGCGACGGCAGCCAATCGCTGATCGCGCGATAGCCACCAATGCGCTTGTCGGTGGCCAATACACGCAGGCGCTCGGTCAGTGCTTCCTCGCGCTGCAGCAGCTGCGCGGCATCGGCACCCTGCACCAGGTAGAACTGCGCCGGGCTGGGCATGCCCAGCAACTGGCTCAGGCGGATCTGCTGCGCCATCAACGCCGGCGGTGACGACTGCAGGCTGCGCAGGTCGTCGTTGCTCTGCAGGCGCGCGATGCCGATGGCAGACAGCGCCAGCGTGATCACCACGAACATCGTCACCGCGCGGCGGCCATGCAGGCGCGGGAAGCGCTCCAGCGTATTGCCCAGCCACTGCGAGAAGCGGGTCTGGCGGATCTCGCCACCGTCGAGCCACGGGAACCAGAAGATCACCGTGAGGAAAGCTGCGGCCAGGCCCACCACCGAGAACAGCGCCATCTGGCGCAGGCCGGGGAACGGGGCCAGGCCCAATGCCAGGTAGGCCAGCGCACTGGTCAACAGGGCCAGCCACAGGCCGGGCAGCAGATGCCGCAGCAGTTTCCAGCGACGATCGGCCGGTTCGGCCTGGCGCGAGGCGAACCAGTGAATGCCGTAATCCTCGGCCACACCCACCAGCGACGCACCAAACACCAGGGTCAGCACGTGCACCTTGCCGAACACCAGCACGGTCACCGCCAGCGCCACGCCACAGCCGATCAGCAGCGAGGCGGCCACCAGCAGGATCGGGCGCAGCGAGCGGAATGCCAGCCACACGAGCAGCAGCACCGCCGCCAGCGACCCCCAACCGATGGTGTTGATCTCCTGGTTGGCCTGCACCGCGGCGGCCTCGGCATGCAGCGGCACGCCGGCATGCAGGATTTCAAGCTCAGGCGCCGCCGCCGTGGCGGCCTGCCCGGCACGTTCCAGCAGGCCATCGAGGTGGCGCTCGCCATCCAGCTGGAACGCCGAGCCGGGCGTATCGAACTGCAGCACGGCCCAATGCCTGCCCTCGGCTTCAAGCAGGCCGTCATCGCCCAACCGCAGGCCCGAACCCTGCGCCTGCTGCTGCCACCACTGCGGCCACAGCGACAACGGATCCTGGCGCCATTCAGTCAATCGCGGCGCGCCCATCGGGCCATACAGCGCAGCCAGCGCCTGCTCGGCCAACACGCCCGGTTCGCTGCCCTCCAACTGCTCGCGCTGGGCCGGTGTCAGCAGGCGGTCGCGGTACGGCGCGTAGAACACGCGCGCCTCGTCAAACCAGCCTTCGATCGAGCCGCTGGGTACCAGCAAGGCGTGGTCGGCATCCTTGGCCATGGCCGCCGCAAAGGCCGCCTGCGCGCGCTTGGCAGCCGCGCTGTCCTTGCTGCCGAGCAGCACCACGACCTGCCGCGAACTGCCATCGGCAATGCGCCGGGTGACGTCGCTCAACAGGCGGTCGTGCGCATCCTGCGGCAGCAGGGCGAGGATGTCGGTGTCGATCCGCGATTGCTGGCTCCACAGCTGCCACTGCTGTGCGCCCAGCGCCAGCAGCACCAGCAGCCAGGCAATGCCCAGCCAGTGCCACCAGCGCCGCAACCGGTCCGGTGCGTTCGATGCCACGGCCTCACTCAAAGCGGCGGGCCTCGTCGGCATTGAGCGTCGCCGGCGCCTCGCTCAACGCGCTGAACTGGATCTGCGTGCGGTCCTTGTTGGCCTCGACGATCTCGACCTGGCGCACGTAGCGGTCGCCCTGCAGGGTCAGCGATTCGAAGGCCTTGGCCAGCATCGCCGACTTCGGCGTCAGGCGCAGCCGCCAGCCCTGCCCTTCACGGCTGGCCGCCACGTTGAACTGGCTGGACAGTGCCTGCACGTCGCCACTCATCAACGCGAACATGATCGCATTCACTGAACGCATCGCCGGCTGCTGCCGCGCGTCCAGTTCGACGCGGGTGCTGCCATCACGCTGCCGGCTGAGGATGCGGTCGGCGGTGACCACTACTTCCGAGGGGAACGGCTTGAGCGTGGTCCAGATCACGCCGTGCTGGCGCGCGACCACGAACCGGCCCTGCGAGCGCAGCGAGTTCCTGAAGCCACTCACCTGCTTTTCCTGGCTGAACTGGCCACGCAGCACATCCGGCCGCGCCACCGCCTGGGTAATCGCATCGACGGCGGGGTCGGCCGCCTGCACCAGTGGTGCGGCCACCAGCAGCAGCGCGCACAGCAGCGCACGCGCGAAACGGTTCGCTCGGTTCATGGCGCAGGCACTCCCAGGCGTTCCCACAGTACCGGCGGGCACTGGTACAGCATTTCCTTGCTGGCCGCGTCCACCGCGACCTGAATGGTCATCGCCCGGGTCAGCACCTGGCCGCTTTCCGCATCGAGGATTTCGTACTCGATCTTCAGCCGGTTCTCCCATTCAACGATGCGCGCGACCACGCGCAGCGCCTGGTTGAACAGCAGCGGGCGCACGTACTTCACCCGCGCATCGACCACCGGCCACAGGTAGCCTGATTCGAGCATCTGCGGGTAGTCGTAGTCGTAGCGGCCGAGCAGCGCGCAGCGCGCGATCTCGAAGTACTTGAAGTAGTTGCCATGCCAGACCACGTTCATCGGATCGCAGTCATGGAAGGCGGGGGTCAACGCAATCTCGCCAACCCGTTCAATGGCCTCATTCACCGGCATACAGCTCCCAACGTTGCGCGCGGATCTCCACCAGCAGTTCCCGCAGTTCGCGATCCAGCGCGCGGTCTTCCTCGACCAGGGCGATGCGTTGCCCCAGGTCGGCGTACATGTCGGCCAGACTGCCATGCAGCTGCGCATTCAGGCCAACCCGTTCACGCAGGGCCAGGCCCTGGCGCGCGGTGATCAGCATTGCCGCCACCACCTGTTCGGTCAGCTCGATCACGCGCAGGCAGTCGCGCGCGGCGATGGTGCCCATGCTGACCTTGTCCTGGTTGTGGCACTCGGTGGAACGCGAGAACACGCTGGCCGGCATGGTCTGCTTCAGCGCTTCGGCAGTCCAGGCCGACACGCTGATCTGCAGTGCCTTCAGCCCATGGTTGATGGCCGCGCGCGGACCGGTGGCCGCCGACAGGTTGGCCGGCAGGCCATGGTTGTAACGGGCGTCCACCACCAGCGCCAGCTGCCGGTCGAGCAGATCGGCAACGTTGGCCACGGTGTTCTTCAGGGTGTCCATCGCCAGCGCGATGTGGCCCCCGTAGAAGTGGCCACCATGCAGGATGCGCTCGCCGTCGGCGTCGATCAGCGGGTTGTCGTTGGCGCTGTTCAGTTCGGTCTCGATCAGCTGGCGCAGGAACGGCAGGCTGTCCTCCAGCACGCCGATCACATGCGGTGCGCAGCGCAGCGAGTAGCGATCCTGCAGGCGCTGTTCATTGCGCGGCTGGCGCTCGCTGTGCAGGTCGCTGCGCAGGCGCGCGGCGATGCGGCCCTGGCCCGGGTGCGGCTTGGCGGCGAACAGGGTTTCGTCGAAGTGGTGCGCGTTGCCGTCGCTGGCCAGCACGTTGAACGCGGTCAGGCGCGTAGCCATGCGTGCCAGGTAGTCGGCGCGCTGCCAGGCCAGGCAGGCCAGGCCGGTCATCACCGCGGTGCCGTTCATGATCGCCAGGCCTTCCTTCGGCCGCAGCTTCAGCGGGGTCATGCCGATCTTCGCCAGCACGTCCGCCGCCGGCTGCACGCGGCCGTCGTGCAGCACCTCGCGCTCGCCGCACAGCACCGCCGCCACGTAGGACAGCGGCGTCAGGTCGCCACTGGCACCGACCGAGCCTTCGGCCGGAATCATCGGCAGCACGTTGTGCTGCAGCAGCGTGGCCAGGCCTTCCAGCAGCGGCAGGCTTACACCGGACATGCCGCGCACCAGAGAGGCCAGGCGCGCCGCAAGCACCGCACGGGTCTCGACCGGGTCCAGGTAACGGCCCAGGCCGCAGCCATGATAGGTGTACAGGTGGTGCGGCAGTTCAGCCACCAGTGCCGGTGGGATGTTCACCGTGCACGAATCGCCATAGCCGGTGGTCACACCGTAGATCACGCCATCCTCGCGCAGCAGGCGGTCGAGGAAGTCGGCACCACGCTGGATGTGGGCGCGGAATGCCGGCGCGTCGCTCAGTGCGGCCTCGCACTGGCGCTGGGCCAGGGAAACCACGTCTTCGATGGTCAACGGTGCATCGCCAAAGCGGCACACGGGTACGGCGTCAGTCGTCATGCGGAGCCTGATCCCAGAAAGGGAAGAAATTGAACCAGTCCAACGGGGACTGGATGACCTGGAGTTCCAGCCAGCGCGCGAAGCGCTGTGCCTGTTCGGCCAGTGCCGCATCGCGTGAGCCGCGCGGCAGCACGATGCGTTCGGCGAACTGTTCGAATGCCACGCGGTAGCCCTCGCCCTGGTGCAGGCAGGCCATGGTGTAGACCGGGCAGCCCAGTGCGGCGGCGAGCACATAGGCACCGATCGGGAACGGGGCGCGGTGGCCAAGGAAATCGGCGGTGACGCTGCGTCCGCCCTGCACCGGCGTGCGGTCGCCGACGATGGCGACGAAGCCCCCCGCCGCGACGCGCTCGGCCAGCATCACTGCCGTGGCCGGGCCCATTTCGGTTACCTGCACCAGTTCCACCGCCGCCAGCGGGTCCAGCCGTTGCAGCAGGCGGTTGAAGCGCTGCGCATGCGCGGTGTGCACCAGCACGGTGATGCGGAACCCCGGCACCTGTTCGGCCAGCACCTGGCACAGTTCCAGGCAGCCGATGTGCGCGGTCAGGATCAGCCCGCCTTCGCGGCGCGCTATCTTCTGCAGTACCAGGTCGCGATGCAAGTGGATGCGTTCGGCGGGGTAGCGCCCGCCGAGGCCGAGGATCTTGTCCAGCATCGTGTCGGCGAAGGCGAAGAAATGGCGCAGGCTGTCGCGCCGGGTCGGCGCACGGCCGAGCACGCCGCTGTGTGCCTGCAGGCGCTGCAGGTACTGCATCGAGGCCTGGCGGCCGACACGGTTGCCCAACCAATGGCAGGCCACCACCGGCCACACGCACAGGCGGAATGGCCAGCGCCCGAACCAGCGGTGCACCCAGCACAGGAACAGCACGCCGGCAACCGACGTGGATTCGCCGATGTCGGCCCAGTGCGGAGCGTGCGGTCCGGTCGCCATCTCAACCCTGCCCGCGCAGGCGGCGCCACAGCAGGCGCGGCGCGCGCCAGAGCATGCCGAAGAACAGGCGGGTGTGCATGCGGCTGATGCGCACGTTGTCGCGCCACACATCGAAGTGCGACACGCCATCGGCAGGATAGGTCACGCGCGTGGCCAGGTGCTCGACCGGCAGCTGCCGCCAGTACAGGCGCACCATCACCTCGGTATCGAAATCCATGCGGCGGCCGATGGTCTCTTCACCGACCAGGCGCAGCACCGGCGGCAGCGGATACACGCGGAAGCCGCACATGGTGTCGCGCAGGTGCAGCGACAGCGTGTTGATCCAGACCCAGATGTGGGTCGCGTAGCGGCCATACAGGCGCGCCTTGGGAACACTGGCGTCGTAGGCCGGAATGCCGCAGATCACCGCACCCGGGTGCGCACGCGCCGCCTCGACGAAACGCGGCAGGTCGGCGGTATCGTGCTGGCCGTCGGCATCGATCTGCAGCACGTGGCTGTAGCCACGCGCAGCGGCCTCGGCAAAGCCGGCCAGCATCGCCCCACCCTTGCCCTGGTTGATGTTCAGGCGCAGCAGGTCGACGCCCTGGCGCTGTGCCAGCGAACGCAGCACCGTCGCGCACGCTTCATGCGAGCCATCGTCGACCAGCAGGCACGGCAGCCCGGCGGCCTGCACGCCTTCGACCACCGCCGCGATGGCGTGCTCGTGGTCATAGACGGGAATCACCACCAGTGGCGCGAACGCGGCACCGGCAACGGCCGGGTCAGTCCGCATCGGCGAAAACCACCTTGCCGCTGGCATGCACGCCGTGGCTGGAGGTGTAGCGGAAGGCCAGCACATTGCGCGTGGCATCCCAGTCCAGCTGCAGGGTCAGCTCATCGCCCGGGCGGGCCACGTGCTGGAACTTCACCGCATCCATGCGCAGGAATCCGGCCGGCATGCTGAACGCCTGGCGGCCAAAACGCACGGCCCAGTCCAGCTGCGCCACGCCGGGCAGGATCGCCGCCTGCGGGAAGTGGCCCTGGAACGGCCGCAGCGCCGGGTCGAGGGTCATGCGCAACGTAGCGCTGGCAGCATCGCGGTGATCCCAGACCGGCACCGGCATGAGCGGCTGGAACAGCGCCGCCAGTGCCGCCTGGGTGACCTTGCCCTGTGCATTGATCGGCAGCGCCTTCACCAGGCGCCAGCGGCGCGGCCGGGTGACCGCGTCATGCGCCTGTGCCAGGCGCGCGCCAAGGCGCTGGCCCAGCGCGCGGCGCGCGGCGTCACCGCCCTCCAGCAGCGCCAGGTTGGCCGGTACCACCACCGCTGCCAGCTGCTCACGCTGTCCCGGCAGGACCAGTACTCTCACATCGTCCACTTCGGTGTCTTCGCGCAGCGCGCGTTCCAGCGCATCCAGCGAAACGCGGCGCTCCTCGATCTTGACGATGCGGTCGGCACGGCCCAGCAGGCGGAAGCGGCCATCGGCCAACGCTTCCACGCGGTCCTGGGTGCGCCACCAGTCGAGGGTTTCCAGATGCGCCGAGGCGACGGCCAGGCAGCCATCCTCGATGCGCCACTGCACGCCCGGCAACGGCTGCCACGGCGGCAGGTCGGTATCCCAGCGGCGCCAGGCGATACCCCCGGTTTCGCTGCTGCCGTAAACCTCGGTCGGTGCCACGCCCAGCCATTGCCGTACCTGGCGTGCGGCTTCTTCGGGCAGCGGGCCACCGGAGGAGAACACCGCGCGCAGGCGGCCGTGCAGGCCGGCCCAGTCGAGCTGCTCGGGCAGGCGCTTGAGGTGGGCTGGCGTCGCCACCAGCACCGTGTCGGTACCGGCCAGCGCGCCCACCAGGTCTTCGTGGAAGAACCGGCGCGGATGGATCAGGCGGCCGGCGGCCAGCGGCCACAGCACCCGGAACAGCAGGCCGTAGATGTGCTGGTGGGACACCGTGCCATGCACCTGCACGCCTTCCAGCTGCGCGCCGAACGCAGCCTGCAGCGCATCCACCTCGCGCGCCAGCTGGTCCACGCGCTTGTTGATCGCACTGGGCTGGCCCGTGCTGCCGGAGGTGAACACGCACAGCTCGCAGGCGCGCTCGTCCAGCACCTGCAGTTCGCCGTCCACGCCAACGGTGGGGGCAACCAGCGCTCGGTAGTCGGCGGAAACATCGCCGGCGAAACCGCTCACCTGTGGCTGCAGCGCCTGCAGCGTGGCCGGCAGGTTGTCGGCAGCCAGAAACACCCGCTTGCCGGCATGCCAGGCGCCGAACAGCGCAGCAGCGAAGGCCACCGCATCATCGAAGTACAGGGCCCAGTCACGGCCATCGGCAGCAGCAAAGGCCGCACGCCAGGCCAGTACCCGCTGGCGGAAGCGGGCATGGTCGATCACCTCGCCATCGCACACGCCGATGCTGCGCTGCGGCTGCGGGTCCACCAGCAGCCGGTCCAGGGCAATCCACTCAGCCATGCGCGTGCGCTGCCTTGACCCGACGCCGCACCAGCCACTCACCTGCAAACAACACGCCCATCATCACGTACGCCAACAATCCGTTGTAGAGCATCCAGACCCGGTCCGACGCGTAAAGCGCGGTCAGCAGGGCCAGGCTGCCGTTGAGAACGAAGAAGCCACACCACACCTGGGTGACGCGGCGGGTATAGGCCACCGCGAACGCCGGCAGGTCCGGCTCCTGCAACCGCGCCAGGCGTTCCACCAGCGGCGGGCCGAAGCGCAGGCTGGTGCCGAACACCGCCAGCATCACCATGTTGACCAGCGCCGGATACAGCTTCAGCGGCAGGGCCTGGTTCAGCACGGTGGCCAACACGGCCAGCAGGCCGGTTCCCGCAGCGGCGGCCCACCACAGCGGCTGGCGCGTACTCAGCGCACGCAGCAGGGCCAGGGTGAACAGCAGCAGCGACAGCCAGCGTGGCTCGAAACGGCCCATCGCCAGGTACACCAGCACCGGGTAGGCCAGCGAGATCGCGGCCACCACGACCGTGCGTGCGCGTGCCATGGCGGAGCCGCCGGCGCTGCGGTCAGGCGGCTGCCTGGTCCGGCAGCAACCCATGCACGACATCGACGATGTCCTGCACGGTGCGCACGGCCTTGAACGCTTCCGGCTGCAGGTTGCGGCCCAGCAGCGGCTTGAGCTGCACGATCAGGTCGACCGCATCGATGCTGTCGATATCCAGGTCGTCGTACAGGCGTGCCTCGGGGGTGATCCGGGCGGTTTCGATCTCGAAGCTGTCGGTCAGGATGCTGACGATGCGTTCGAACAGTTCATTCTTGGTCATGGCAATTCCTGGCGCCGTTACGACTGGCGGGCGGCGACGAACTCGCCGAGCGCGCGCACGCTGGAGAAATGGCGACGGGTTTCTTCCGAATCGGCCGAGAGGCTGACACCGTACTTCTTCTGCAGCGCCAGGCCCAACTCCAGCGCGTCGATCGAATCCAGGCCGAGGCCCTCGACGAACAGCGGCGCGGTCGGATCGATGTCCTCCGGCGTGATGTCCTCCAGCGAAAGGGAGGAAATGATCAATTCCTTGATCTCGTGCTCAAGTGCTTGCACGGGGCGGCTCTCCAGACAGGTCGAAATAACGAGAAAGGTGCTCGGTAACGCGGCGTGCCGCCAAGGCATCCCCCCTTGGCGAGTCGTCTTCGGCCAAGAAAGGCGCGATCGGGATATCTTCGCCGATCTGCAGCCGAACGTGAAAGCGACGTGAGGGGACACGATACCACTTCTGTCCCTTGGTCAGGGTTGGCGGGCTGCAGGTGATCCGCACCGGGGTGACGTCGATGCGGCCCCGTACGGCGATGTTGGCGGCCCCGCGCTGCAGGCGCGGCGGCTGCCCGGGCACGCTGCGGGTGCCCTCCGGGAAGATGACCAGGGTGCCGCCGGCATGCACCGCGGCCACGCAGTCATCGACCAGGCCGGCGCCATCGTCATTGGAGATGTAGCCGGCGGCCCGTACCGGACCGCGCATGAACGGGTTGCAGGCCACGGCCCGCTTGACCACGCAGTCGGCGTTGGGAAGCAGCGAGATCAGGCAGACCACGTCGATCAGGGTCGGGTGGTTGGCCAGCACCAGCAGGCCGTCACGCTGCAGGCGTTCACCACCCTCGATCTCGTAGGTCATCACCCCAAGCCCGCGCATCAGCCGCAGATGGCTGGCGAACGCGACCTGGACCACGCGCCGGGCGCGCCGGCGACGGGCCACCGGGTCCCGCATCAGCAGCAGTACCGGCATCACCAGGACGCCGAGCAGCAGCCCGCCCAGGCCAAACGCAACAAAGCTCAGGCCGGTGCCAAACACCCGCCAGGCGTGGTCGAGGCGGCGCGGCAGCTCACTCACGGCGGCCCCAGCGCCAGCGCTGGCCATGGGCCACGTGCTCCAGCGCTGGCGCGCCGGACAACAGGAAGCGATGCAGGTCCAGCGCGTGCGGCAGCAGGCCGGGTACAGTGCTGGCCTGGCCGTCGGCCGGCTGCCACTGCAGCGCCAGCGTCGGCCGGCCCCCTGCTGGCGCGGTCAAACGCCAGCACCAGGCGAAGAACGGGTCGGGTTCGTCGGCGAACGTCGCGTAAACCTCCGGGAGCGGCGACTCGTAGACCACCACCCGTACCTCGCGGGCGCCATCGGCAAGCAGGCCGACGGCCTCCAGGCACGCGGCTTCGACCGTTGCCTGGCCAGCCGCCAATGCCAGGTAGTTGCCGCGATGGCCGCGGGCGATTGAATACAGCGCGGCGATCGCGTTGTGCACCGACAGACCAAATCCGGTGGGCGACAACGGCTGGTCGCCGACCAGCGCCCCCAGCAGGTCCATCGAACGTGCGACGTCGCCATGGCGGCTGGCGAACACCAGCGGCACGTCGCTGTCGGCCCCCTGCCCGTCCTCGCACCAGCACGCGGTCTGGATCGCCATGCGGCCCAACCGCTCGATGCGACGGCGTTGCATTGCCGGAACCTCTGCCAGTGCCGGCGTATCCCCGCCGTGCGGCAGGTACGGCGCTTCGGCCCAGCCCAGCCACTGGCTACGCTCGCTCAGGCCGGGCGCCCACGCGGCCCAGTCGACGATGGAGAATTCAATCATTTAGCGTTGGTGCTTCAACGGGAGAACGATAGGCACGAGCCATTACGGCGACGCGCGGCGGCCCCCCATTCCTGCAGCCGTGCGTCCGTCCAGGACGTCGCCGGCTGCCCCCCTGGCTGCCGGAAAGGAGCGCACGCTAGCACGTCCCGCCCGGGGTGTGCAGGTTTCACATTCCCCAACACGGGGCCCGGCACCGGCGGGCCCCGCCTTCAACCCATCAGTGGTAACCGGTGTCGGCGTGCACCTTGCCGCGGAACACCCGGTACGACCACGCCGTATAGCCCAGGATGACCGGCAGCAGAATGACCAGCCCGACCAGGGTGAAGCCCAGCGAGGAGGCCGGCGCGGCGGCCTGCCACAGGGTCATCGACGGCGGCAGCAGGTACGGCCACATGCCCAGCACCAGGCCAAGGAAACCAAGCACGAACAGCGCCAGGCTGAGCAGGAACGGCGGCAGGTCGCGGCGCGGATGGGTCGCACTGCGCCACAGCGCGGCGGCCACCGCCAGGGTCAACAGCGGCACCGGCGACAGCCACCAGAAGTTGCCGTCGCTGAACCAGCGGGCCATCAGCCGCGAATCGAGGAACGGCAGCCAGCTGCTGACCAGGCCCATCGCTGCGATCACCGCCACCACCAGCGGCCGGGTCATCTGCCGTGCCAGCGCCTGCACGCGGCCTTCGGTCTTCAGGATCAGCCAGGTGCTGCCCAGCAGTGCATAGCCGGCCACCAGCGCAGCACCGGTCAGCATCGCGAACGGGCTGAACCAGGCGAACGGCCCGCCCTGATAGACACCGTCCACCAGCGGGATGCCCTGCACCAGGGTGCCCAGGATCACGCCCTGGGCAAACGTGGCCAGCAGCGAACCGAGTCCGAACGCCACGCTCCACAGCCGGCGCGACCGGTGTGCCTTGAAGCGGAACTCGAACGCCACGCCGCGGAACACCAGCGCCACCACCAGCAGCAGCACCGGCAGGTACAGCGCCGACAACAACACCGCATAGGCCTTCGGGAACGCCGCCAGCAGCCCGGCGCCGCCCAGTACCAGCCAGGTCTCGTTGCCGTCCCAGATCGGCGCGGCGGTGTTCATCATCAGGTCCAGCTGCTCCTCGTCCTCGGCGAACGGGGCCAGGATGCCGATACCGAGCACGAAGCCATCCAGCACCACATACATCAGCACGCCGAAGCCGATCACCGCAAACCACGCCACCGGCAGCCAGGTCATCAGGTCCATGTCAGCGCTCCTCCAGCGGTTCGTCGGCCGCCGACAGCGGGCGTGCCGGGGTGTGGCTGCCGTGGTCCAGCGACGGCCCATCATCATGTGGCCGCGGTCCGTGGCGCAGGATCTTCACCAGGTACCAGATGCCCCAGCCGAACACGAAGGCGTAGCCAACGACGTAGACCGCCAGCGACAGCGCGGTCATCCACGCGCTCTGCGGGCCGACCGCATCAGCAGTGCGCAGCACGCCATACACCACCCACGGCTGGCGGCCCATCTCGGTGACGAACCACCCGGACAGCAGCGCGATGAAGCCGCTGGGCAGCAGCCAGTTCCAGCCGCGCAGCAGCCACGGCGAATCGAGCAGCTTCTTCCGCCACAGCTGGAACGCCGACACCCAGGCCAGCAGCAGCATCAGCGTGCCCAGCCCGACCATGATCCGGAAGGCGAAGAACACCGGCGTCACCGGCGGCCGCTCGCTGGAGGGTACCGAGGTCAGCGGGTCGAAGGTACCGTCCAGGCTGTGGGTGAGGATCACGCTGCCCAGCTTCGGAATGGCAACTTCGAAATCATTCCGCTCTTCCTTCTCGTTCGGCAGCGCGAACACCACCAGCGGTACGCCCTCGCCCTCCTTGGTTTCATGCCAGTGCGCTTCCATCGCCGCGATCTTCATCGGCTGGTGCTTGAGCGTGTTCAGGCCATGCATGTCGCCGACGAAAATCTGCACCGGCACGGTCAGTGCCGCGAACGCCACCGCTGCCACCAGCATGCGCCGGCCCGCTTCCACATGCGTGCCCTTGCGCAGGTACCACGCACCGACGCCACCGATCACGAAACAGGTGGTGATGAACGAACCCAGCGCCATGTGCGCCAGGCGATAGGGGAACGAGGGGTTGAACACCACCTGCCACCAGTCCACCGGATGCACCACGCCGTTGACCATCTCGTAGCCGGCCGGCGTATGCAGCCAGCTGTTGGACGACAGGATCCAGAACGTGGAGAACAGCGTGCCCAGCGCCACCATGCAGGTGGACAGGAAATGCAGGCGCGGCGAGACGCGGCCCCAGCCGAACATCATCACGCCGAGGAAGCTGGCTTCCAGGAAGAACGCGGTCAGCACTTCGTAGGTCAGCAACGGGCCGATGACCGTGCCGGCCACCTCGCTCAGCCGTGGCCAGTTGGTTCCGAACTGGAAGGCCATGACGATGCCGCTGACCACGCCCATGCCGAACGACACCGCGAAGATCTTCTGCCAGAAGAAATACAGCTCGCGCCACACGGGCAACTTCGTGCGCAGCCAGCGCCATTCGATGAAGGCCAGCCAGCTGGCCGTGCCAATGGTGAAGGCGGGGAACAGCACATGGAAACTGATGACGAATCCGAACTGGATCCGGGACAACAACAACGCGTCCAAGGGACGCCTCCTGCCTGTGACCGGTGGGATACCGGACCACTTTAGGAGGATTTCGTTAAGACGGGATGCGACCGGGTGACGCGCTGCTTCACTTTGTCGCAGGGGTCAACCGTTCTGGTAGCTGCCAACCTTGGTTGGCACACACGCCCAAACGCCGACCCAGGTCGGCATCTACCAACGGCGACTGGAACGGCCCACCGCCCGGAGGGCGCCTCAGTGCCAGAAATACCAGGCCGCTGCAGCCAGCAGCGCGCCAAACAACAGCACCTGCACCAGCACATAGACCACACCACTATCGCGCGACTCAGCGGCAATGCGCTTCTGCAGCGCCTCGCTCACATCCGGCGCGTCTTCCTGCTGCGCCTGCTCACGCAACGCCTGGGCCAGCGCGCGCTCTTCCGCATCGCGGGGGTCGGTGGGTAGGTTCACAGCAGTTCTCCAGCGGAGGCGCGCCGCGTCAGTTCCTGCTTCAGGACCTGGCGCGCGCGGTGCAGGTGGCTCTTGATGGTACCGCGCGCCAGCCCGGTCACCTGCTCGATCTCGGCCAGATCGAAATCCTCCAGGTAGTGCAACCCGACGATCAGCCGCTGCGGCGCACTCAGCCGTTCCAGTGCTGCGCCCAGCTGGCGCCCGGCCTGCAGCACCTCGCTCAGTTCCGCCGGGCCCGGGCCTTCATCACCGATGCCAAGTTCTTCCGGCACCTCCACCGCTACCATCCATTGCGCTTCCAGGCGTCGCCGTCGCAGGTGCTGCAGCGCAGTGGTGTAGGCCACCCGCGAAACCCAGGTACGCAACGAAGATTCAAAGCGGAACCGGTGCAGCTGGCGGAACACGGCCAGGAAGGTTTCCTGCAGCAGGTCGGCCACCTGATCGCGGTCGCCCACCATGCGTCCGATCACATGCGCGCAGGTGCGCTGGTGGGCTTCAACCAGTTGCGCGAAGGCCGCCTGCGAGCCATCGATGATGGCCCGCACCAGGGCCTGGTCCGCATCCAGCGGTGCAGCGGGTGCCGCCGTCGCCGCTGTATCGTGGCGGCGACGGCCCCGCAGTGCCGACAGTGCTTCGCCGAGCAGGCTCATCTACGGGGCGCCCCCTGTGCCCGTGGCACGCCTGCCTCAGCCCTTGCGTGCAGCAGGGCGGGTGAAGTGCCAGGCCAGCAGCTGGCCGAGGCCGGCGCTACCGACCAGTGCGGCGGCGGCGCCGAAGGTCAGGTCACGGGCACCCATCGCTTCCAGCAGGGCCATGGCCAGCGCCAGGCAGACCAGGCTGATGCCCCAGCGCAGCGCGCCCTGGCGGCGGCGCTCTTCTTCCAGCACCGCCAGCGAGCGGATCACTTCCTCCGGCACGTGCGGGGCCACCAGCTTGCTGCGCGCGCGCGCATCGGCAATGGCATGGATCGCGTAGGCGATGCAGATGAAGAGGGTGATCGGGATGAGTTCCTGCATGGTCGGGCTCCTGTTCGATGGATGATGCGGGTTCAGGAGAATGGATGCGCGAGGCCGGCCAGCGGTTGCACTACTTTGCCAATCCCGCTGCCATGACCTGTGGCCCCTGCCCCCGGCCCGTGCGGCTGCTACGCTTGGCCGGTTTTCCTCTACTGGTGCCGTCCGCCCATGTCCCGAGTGCTGCCCCTGTCCCTCCTGCTGTCGGCCGTGCTGGCCGCACCGGCTGCGCATGCCGCGCCGACGCCGATCACCATCGAACAGGCCATGGCCGACCCGGACTGGATCGGTCCGCCGGTCGAGAAGGCCTGGTGGTCGTGGAACAGCCAGCAGGTGGAGTACCAGCTCAAGCGCAACGGCAGCCCGGTGCGCGATACCTTCCGCCAGCCGGTGGCCGGTGGCGTGGCCGCGCAGGTGGCCGATGACCAGCGCGGCACCCTGGACGTGGCCGAGCCGGTCTACGACCGCAGCCGCAGCCGCAGCGCCTTCGTCCGCAACGGCGATGTGTTCGTGCGCGACCTGCGCAGCGGCGCGCTGACCCAGCTCACCCGCAGCAACGAGCGCGCGGGCAACGTGAACTTCGCCGCCGACAATGGCGTGATCTGGCGCGTCGGCCAGAACTGGTTCCACTGGACCGCCGCCAGCGGCGTGCAGCAGGTGGCCAGCCTGAAGGCCGAAAAGGACCCGCGTACGCCGCCGAAGGCCGACGTGCTGCGCGACCAGCAGCTGCGCACGCTGGAAACCCTTCGCCGCGACCGTGACCAGCGCGAAGCACTGAAGGACCAGGACCAGCGCTGGCGCCAGGCCGACCCGACCCGCGCGCCGGGCCCGGTGTACCTGGGCGCCGACGTGGAGATCGCCGACAGCGTGCTGTCGCCTGACCTGACCCACCTGATCGTCGTGACCAAGCCGAAGGACTTCGATGACGGCCGTGGCGGCAAGATGCCGCTGTACGTAACCGAGTCGGGCTACGAGGAAACCGAGGACACCCGCACCCGCGTCGGCCGTAACGGCTTCGAGCCGCACACGCTGTGGTACGTGGACGTGCGCACCGGCAAGGCCGAGAAAGTCTCGCTGGCCGGCCTGCCGGGCATCAGCACCGATCCGCTGGCCGAGCTGCGCCGCAAGGCCGGCAAGGACGCGCTGAAGGGCGAGCGCAGCCTGCAGGTGATGAGCGACTTCATGGGCGGTGGCATCCGCTGGAGCCCCGATGGCCAGCAGGCCGCGGTGATGCTGCGTGCCAACGACAACAAGGACCGCTGGATCATCAGTGTCAACGCCGCCGACGGCCGCGTGCAGAACCGCCATCGCCTGACCGACAATGCCTGGATCAACTGGGGCTTCAATGATTTCGGCTGGATGGCCGATGGCCGCACGCTGTGGCTGCTGTCGGAGGAATCAGGCTTCTCGCACCTGTACACCCAGGCCGGCACGGCCAAGCCGCAGGCGCTGACCAGCGGCAAGTGGGAAACCTCGGCGCCGGTGCTGTCGGCCGACGGCAAGGGTTTCTACTTCCTGTGCAACCAGCAGGCGCCGCATGACTACGAAGTCTGCGCGGTCGACACCGGCAGCCGCCAGGTGCGCGAGCTGACCAGCCTCAACGGCGTGGAAGACTTCTCGCTGTCCCCAGACGGCCAGCAGCTGCTGGTGCGCTACTCCGGCGCCTACCTGCCGGCGCAGCTGGCCGTGGTACCGAGCACCGGCGCAGGCCAGGCCCGCGTGCTGACCGACACCCGCACTGCCGAGTTCAAGGCGCGCCAGTGGATCCAGCCGAAGCTGGTGGCGGTGCCGTCCAAGCATGGCGCCGGCGTGGTCTGGGCCAAGTACTACGAGCCCGAAAACAAGGAACCGGGGAAGAAGTATCCGATCGTGATGTTCGTGCACGGCGCCGGCTACCTGCAGAACGTGCACCAGCGCTACCCGGCCTACTTCCGCGAGCAGATGTTCCACAACCTGCTGGTGCAGAAGGGCTACATCGTGCTGGACATGGATTACCGCGGCAGCGAGGGCTACGGCCGCGACTGGCGTACGGCGATCTATCGCAACATGGGCCACCCGGAACTGGAAGACTACAAGGACGGCCTGGACTGGCTGGTCGACACCCAGCAGGGTGACCGCGACCATGCCGGCATCTACGGTGGTTCCTACGGCGGCTTCATGACCTTCATGGCCCTGTTCCGCTCGCCGGGCACGTTCAAGGCCGGCGCCGCGCTGCGCCCGGTGGTGGATTGGCACCAGTACAACCACGGCTATACCAGCAACATCCTCAATACCCCGGACATCGATCCGGAGGCGTACCGCGTGTCCTCGCCGATCGAATACGCGCAGAACCTGCAGGACAACCTGCTGATCGCCCACGGCATGATGGATGACAACGTGTTCTTCCAGGACTCGGTGAACCTCACCCAGCGCCTGATCGAACTGCACAAGGACAACTGGTCGATCGCACCGTACCCGCTGGAGCGCCACGGCTATGTGCGCGCCGATTCCTGGCTGGACCAGTACAAGCGCATCCTCAAGCTGTTCGAGCAGAACCTGAAGTGAGCAACGCCGCGGCCACGATCCACATCGTGGCCGCGGTCATCCTGGATGACCGCGGCCGGGCGCTGGTGGTGCGCAAGCACGGCGCCAGCCGCTTCATCCAGCCGGGCGGCAAGCCCGAACCCGGCGAAGCGCCGCTGCAGGCGCTGGCCCGCGAACTGGACGAAGAACTCGGTGTGCAGCTGTGCGCCGAAACCGCCATCGCGCTGGGCACCTTCGAGGATTGGGCGGTGAACGAACCCGGCCATCGGGTGCAGGCACAGGCCTGGTGGGTGCGGGTGGACGGCACGCCACAGGCATTTGCCGAGATCGCCGAACTGGCCTGGGTGCCACTGCAGCCGCCGCATGGCCAGCCCTTGGCACCGTTGAGCGAACACCATATCCTGCCGGCCGTCGCCACCCGGGTGACGGCCCGCTGATCGCGCGGGCACCGATTGCAAGGACACCGGATGTCAATGTCGATCCCGCCGATTCCCTCGCTGGTCCAGCCGACCTATCACGCCTGGGTGCGCCCGATCGCACACGCTTCGTTCTGGCTGTCGCTGCTGCTCACGGTGTACTTCGTGATGCAGGGGCTGCTGCTGTGGCCGCTGCACAACCTTCCGATCTGGCATCTGGTTGAGAGGGAAGTACAAGACCAGCACCTGCACAGCCTGATCTGGCTTCTGGCGCATCCGGTGGCCGCGTCGATGATTGCCGCGCTGCTGTGCCTGGCCTCGACGCTGGCCAGCTGGGGCCTGCTGCGCGAGCGCAGCTGGGGCCTGTGGAGTTTTGTGGTGATCCTGCTGCTGAGCGCATTGGCCAACTTTGCGATCGCCGGCTGGTTGGACGTGTTCATGCGTGATGTCATCCCGTTTCTCTCCGACGACGCCGTCCTGCAGCAGGAACTCCATCTGAAACGCTGGTTGATCACGCTGACCGTAGTGGCCATGTCATTGGTGCTCCTCGGCCTTCAGGGCTGGCTGGCCTGGCGCCTGTTGCGGCCGGACATCCGCTCGCGCTTCCACTGAGCCACACCCCTTTCCCGCATGACAAGGACCGTCGCTTGCGCTTGCTGCCCCTTCTCCCCGCATTGCTGCTGTTGACTGCGCTGCCTGCCGGCGCCGATGCGCTGCAATGTGGCGAGTACCGCAGCGCCGATGGCGGCATGGCGCTGGTGTTCACCACTCCCGGCAGCGGCTACCACCACGATGATGGCAGCGAGCCGCAGCCGCTGTGGGTTGATCGCGGTGCGGCACAGACGCGGTTGGTCATGCTCGACGATGGCGTGGCGCAGCCGATCCGGATCAGCGCCGATGGGCAGCGCATCGAGCACGACCGGGTGGTGCTCTACACCCTGCGCCAGCCCCGCGCCTGCGCCAGCGAGCCCAGCGCGATGGATGGCAGCTGCCGCGCCGCTGGCAGCCACTGCGTTGCACGGCTGCCCACGGCCTCACCCGGCCAGGCCCAGCGTGCGTGCAGCGAAGGCGTTGGCGCGGGCTGCTCGGCGCTGCTGCGCCAGCTTCGCGATGGAACAACTGTAGCCGGCAGCGATGACACCAGCCCCGCGCGCTTCGAACGCCCGCCCATCTGCCGCGAACACACGCCCGGCCATGACCCGCAGGCCTGCGAGACGCTGACCGGCGATGCGCTGGCCGCCGCCATGCAGAAGGTCGGTGAACGCCTGCAACAGGAAGACGAAGACATGCCGGATTCACCGCTTCCGGCCGCTGCACGCGATCGCCTGCAGCAGTTGTGCCTGCAGCACCGCAGTGGCCGCTTCTGCGTCGAAGTAGCCGCACAGCAACTGATCGCGCTGGAGCCCGCATTGGCGGTGCAGGCGCTGCAGGTGGTCTGCGATGCCGGCCGCACCAGCGGCTGCGAACGCATCGCACCGCTGCGCGGTCCCGGCACCGACCTGCGCCTCGTCCCGGCCCAGCAGGTGCCCTGCGGCCGCTACCAGGCCGATGGAGGCGTGATCGACAGGCTCGACTTCGGCGATGGCACCCGGGCCCGCCTGCAGAACGGCGCCATCCACCTGCAGCAGAACGGCGAAACCCTTGTGCTGCGCCAGCTCGGCAACGGGGATCTGCTCGGCATGGATGCACAGACCGCCTACCAGCGTTACCAGCCCGTGCCCGGCACGGCACGGCACGGCACGGCAGAATGTACGCCCCCGCGCGAGGGCCGTGGTTCGCCGTAGCGCCTGGAGTTTCCCGTTCGATCGTCAAGGAGACGACATGCATTCACCCGCACCGCGCCAGCGCTGGCTGGCCTGGGCGTTGCTGCTGGCCGCACCGATGGCCGCCGCACAGTCACCGCAATGCGGCCTGTTCAAGGCTGACGAAGGCAGCAGCACGCTGCGCATCAGCTCACCCAACCGTGGCGAACAGAAGCACTTCGGCAGTGCGCCGTCTCCGGTCGCATTCCAGCAGATCGACGGAAAGCTGCAACTGGTGAATCTGGAACATGGCCTGCCCAGCGCGCTGCAGGTGCGCGACCGTGGTCGCACGGTCGAGGTGGATGGCACGACCTACATCCTGCTGACCCCCGAACAGTGCGCCGCCGCAGCCACGCCGGCTGAAGGCAGCTGCCTGGCCAATGCCGTGGCCTGCCTGGACAACCGTCACGAAGCCACTCCGGCCGCGCTGGAAGCAGGGTGTCGGGAAGGCGTGCCCGGCATGTGCCTGCAACTGGCTGATCGCTGGCGTGATGAAGCCAAGCCTAAGGTGAAGGCCGATCCTGTCCAGCAGAAGGCGGCCCTCGACGCCGCCCTGTCCGGCATCAAGCTCCCCGCTGCTTGTGACAACGGGGGCTTCGAACAGGAAACCCCGGCATGTGCCGCCGCGCTCGAGGCCGACCCCGCAGTGCAGGCGCAGCTGGTCAAGGCCGCGATGACGGCAGCCATGACCGAAGCCATGGTGACGATGACGGCGCCGACCGTGCCGGTGATCATTCCGGCTGAGCGGCGGCAACAGTTGCTGCGGCTGTGCCGCGAGGTAGCGCATGGCGGCTTCTGCGAGCGGGTGGCCGAACTGTCCTGGGACGCGGGAGATCCCCTGCTGGCGGTGCAGGCGCTGGCTGCGGCCTGTACACCGGGCAACGACACCGCCACCTGCGAGCGTCTGCCGGCGTTGCAGGCGCTGGGCGCATCATTGCAACCGCAACCGGCAACGGCCCTGCCCTGCGGCAACTACCGGGCCGATGGCGGTCTGATGGACACGCTGGACTTCGGTGACAACGGCCTGGTCGGCGTTGGCTGGAACAGTCATCTCCGCGCCCGCGTCGAAGAGGGCGACATCCGCATCCGCCACGACAGGGGCGGCGACTTCGTGCTGCGTCCGCTGCCTGGCGGCCAACTGCTGGGCCTGGATACCTGGACCCGCTTCCAGGTGTTCACCCCCACTGGCGATGGCCCGGGCCGCTGCAGTGCACCGAAGCAGTACACCGTGCTGCCGCTACCCCAGGATTGCCCGCAGGCGCTCGCTGCCGGCGGGGCGGAAGCCTGCTGCGCGCAGGGCAAGCTGCAGGGCTGCAACGTACTCGGCAACCGCCTTGCGCTGTCCGGGCACTGGCTGCAGGCCGCCGAGCACTACACCACGGTCTGCCGCGCCGGCGTCCGCGAGGGCTGCGAGAACCTGGTCACGGCCCAGGGCAACGATGCCGAGGTGGATGCACATGCACTGCTGGACCGGCTGTGCAAGGCCGACCGCAGTGGCCTGCACGTGGCCTGCGACGTCCTCGGCACCCAGAACTGGGAACTGATCGATCTGGGCCGCGCGCTGCAGAAGGCGGCCGATGACGCGGCATCAGACGACACCCCGCCGCCACGCCATTCCAACCGCAAGCGCTGAGCCAGCCAGGGCCTGTCCGCAGCTTCGGGCGGGCCCTGCGGTAAAGTACGCGCCATGAACGAATTCGAGCGCGTGCGCGCCTACCTCACCGACCTGCAGGACCGCATCTGTGCGGCGATCGAGGCCGTCGATGGCCGGGCCCGCTTCCAGGAAGACCTGTGGCAGCGTGCCGAGGGCGGCGGTGGGCGCACCCGCGTGCTGCGCGACGGCGCGGTGTTTGAGCAGGCCGGTATCGGCTTTTCCGATGTGTCCGGCAGCCGCCTGCCGCCGTCGGCCTCGGCCAACCGCCCGGAACTGGCCGGCGCCTCCTGGCGCGCCACCGGCGTGTCGCTGGTGTTCCACCCGCTCAACCCCTACGTGCCGACCACCCATGCCAACGTGCGCTTCTTCCAGGCACAGCGCGACGGTGAAGTGGTGGCCAGCTGGTTCGGCGGCGGCTTCGACCTGACCCCGTTCTATCCGTTCGACGAGGACGTGCAGCATTGGCACGAGGTGGCACGCGACCTGTGTGCTCCGTTCGGCGACGAACGCTATGCCGCGCACAAGCGCTGGTGTGATGAGTACTTCTTCCTGCGCCACCGCAATGAAACGCGCGGCGTCGGCGGGCTGTTCTTCGACGACCTGCACGGCGACTTCGAGCGCGACTTCGCTTATCTGCGTGCGGTCGGCGATGGTTTCCTCGACGCCTACCTGCCGATCGTGCAGCAGCGCAAGGACACCGCGCATGGCGAGCGCGAGCGCGAATTCCAGCTGTACCGCCGCGGCCGCTACGTGGAGTTCAACCTGGTCTACGACCGCGGCACGCTGTTCGGCCTGCAGAGCGGCGGCCGCAGCGAGAGCATCCTGATGAGCCTGCCGCCGCGGGTGCGCTGGGAGTACGGCTTCGCCCCGGAAGCGGGCAGCGCCGAGGCGCGCCTGGCCGACTATCTGGTGCCGCGCGACTGGCTGTGATCTTCCGGCGCCACGCCTGACCCGTGGCGCCCTCTCCTGCCTGTGGTGCGCCCCGCACCGGACAGGCCCTGCTCACTTCCTTCAAGGATGACCCCATGCCCGCTGCTGTTTCCCCCCGCCCTCGCGCTGCGGGCTGGCGCTCCCTGCTGTTGCTTGCATTGGCCTCGGCCAGCCTGCCGGCCGCCGCTCAGTCGATGGCCTGCGGCACCTACAAGGACAGCAGCGGCAACACCACGCTGACCCTGGAGAGCGAAGGCCACGGCTTCCTGTCCGGCCCCTACCAGGCCACCGAGGAGCTGCGCATCGCCCGCCAGGAAGACGTGCTCGGTACCGGCAACCTGTCCACGGGCCAGCTGGAAAACTGGTACTTCTCGGACAACGACCGCACGATCAGCACGCCCTATCGCGAGTTCACCCGTGAGCACGCCGCCGCCTGCAAGACAATGCCGCAGCCCGTCGAGGGCGGTTGCGTGATGAACACCTCCGAGTGCCTGGAGGCGCTGCCAGAGGCCGCACCCGTGAAACTGCACGCCTGGTGCGCCGAGGGCGTGGGCGCAGCCTGCATGCGCCTACTGGAGACCTACCAGCAGCAGGCCAAGGACGCAGCGCCCAGAAAGGAAGAGCCGCCGATTCCCGAGATCTGCAGGGAGGAGCTGCCCTCGTTCGACGCCGAGGGTTGCATGACGGCAGCCAAGGAGATTGCCTCGGAAATGATGGGCAAGGCCCTGCTCGGCCTGCAGCATTCCGTGGATGCGCCTCTGCCACCTGCACAGCTTGATGAACTGATCGACCTTTGCCGCGTGCAACAGGGCGAAACGTTCTGCGCCGACACCGCCGAAACCTTGTGGAGCAGTGGCCGCCTGCAGCAGGCCCGCGATGCGCTGCAGCGATCCTGTGCACAGCGCGCGGATGCCCCGGCCTGCGGTCCGGCCAACGACCTTGCCGTTCTCGCCAGCGCCCCCGCGGCAGCGCTCACGCCGGTGCCGGCCGCCGCACTGCCCTGTGGCAGCTTTGAAGCCGAGCGCAGCGTGCTGTCGCAGCTGCGTTTCCTCGAGGGTGGTGTAGTTGAGGCCGGTGGCCGCGAACAGCCACTGCGGGCAAGCCTGCGCGATGGCCGCATCCTCATCCACCGCGATATCGGCAGCGACTTCGTGCTGCAGCTGCTGCAGAACGGCAACCTGATCGGTATCGACAGCGGCAATCAATTCGCCTATTACGAGCGCAAACCGGCGGCCGGCAATACCCGCTGCACACCGTGAATGATGCCCTGTAGCGCCGAGCCCATGCTCGGTGCTGCACGCTCAGGTGCCCTTCCGCGGAAGGATGGTGATGTGCCCGGTCGTCTCCAGCAGGGCGATCTGCACATCCTCGATCCGCAGGCCACCCTGCTGGCGCAACGCAGCATCGAAATCGGCCCGGCTGATCAGTTCGCGGCGGAGAACACCCTCCAAAAGCCGGCCATCGCGCGCGATTACGGTAGGTTCTCCTTCGATCATCCGCTCCATGCGTCGATTCCGGGTGGTCAGCCAGCCCACCCCATAGTTGAGCAGGATGAGGGTCGCGGCCAGCAGCAGGCCGCCGCCCAGCGAGGTATCGGTGCCCAGCAGCGCGTTCTGCACCGCATTGCCCAGCAGCACGATCAACAGCACGTCGAAGGGCGTGATCTGCCCTAGAGCCCGCTTGCCGCCAAGCCGGACCATGCCCAGCACCACGACATAGACCACCACCGCGCGCAGGATGAACTCCCACCAGGGCATTGCCAGTGCAAACAGATCGGGCATGGTCTTCCCCTGTGGAACGGTAGCCCAGCCTAGCACCAAGGATCTGACCCCATCCCTGGTGCTGCGGCGGCACAAATAAAAAGCCCCGCTGACCAGGGGGAGGTCAACGGGGCCGGGGAACGGGCACTTGGGGAGGAGTCCCCGTTCCGAGATCTGCTCCAGGGGATGGGAGAGATCCACAACAGGCGTTGCGCCTGTCGAGAGTTATAGAAGCACTCCGAACACTAACGGTTCGTGAAGGGGCCCAATTTAATGAACCTCGATCAGGACAACATTCATGATCGAGTCAGAAACCTCTGACGAATGAACGAATTCACGTCGTTTTCGGCCTGAAATGCCCTCAGTGCGCTTCGTCCCAGTTGTTGCCGACGCCGGTATCGACCACCAGCGGCACCCGCAGTTTGGCCGCTTGCGACATGCGCTCCACCACCTGCAAACGCAAGTCTTCAACGAAACTGCTTTCGGTTTCGAACACCAGTTCATCGTGCACCTGCAGGATCATCCGTGCCGGTGCGCCGCTGTCACGCAGCCACTGGTCCACGTCCACCATCGCGCGTTTGATGATGTCGGCAGCGGTGCCCTGCATCGGCGCGTTGATCGCCGCGCGTTCGGCACCGGCGCGCAGGCCCTGGTTACGTGCATGAATGTCGTTCAGGTACAGGCGACGACCAAACAGGGTTTCCACATAGCCCTGGTCGCGGGCCTGCTGGCGCATCCGCTCCATGAAGTCGCGCACGCCGGGGTAGCGGCTGAAGTACAGGGCCACGTAGTCCTGCGCCTGGCCACGGTCGATGCCCAGGTTGCGGGCCAGGCCGAAGGCGCTCATGCCGTACATCAGCCCGAAGTTGATCGCCTTGGCGGCGCGGCGCTCGTTCGGGGTCACGTCCTCCAGCGTGCGCCCGAACACCTCGGCGGCGGTGGCACGGTGCACGTCGGCGCCCTGCTCGAAGGCACGCACCAGGCCCGGGTCCTCGGACAGGTGGGCCATGATCCGCAGTTCGATCTGCGAATAGTCGGCCGCCAGCAGCTGGAAGCCCTCCGGCGCCACGAACGCGCGGCGGATGCGACGGCCGTCCTCGGTGCGGATCGGGATGTTCTGCAGGTTCGGATCCGACGAGGACAGGCGGCCGGTGGCGGCACCGGACTGGTGGTAGCTGGTATGCACGCGGCCGGTGTCCGGGTTGACCATCTCCGGCAGCTTGTCGGTGTAGGTGCTGCGAAGCTTGGCCAGCCCGCGGTACTCCAGGATCACGCGCGGCAGCTCGTGCTGGTCGGCAATCGCCTCCAGCGCCTCTTCATTGGTGCTGGGCTGGCCCTTGGGGGTCTTCACCACCGCCGGCAGCTTCAACTCGTCGAACAGCACCGCCTGCAGCTGCTTGGGCGAATCCAGGTTGAAGCTGCGCCCGGCCAGCTCGGTGGCTTTCTGCTGCGCGGCCAGCATGCGCGAAGACAGGTCCTGGCTCTGCCGGCGCAGTTCGTCGGTGTCGACCCGCACGCCGTTGGCTTCGATGCTGGCCAGCACCGGCACCAGCGGCATCTCGATGCCGCGGTAAACGCTGTCCAGCGCCGGCTCGGCCAGCAGCTGCGGCTGCAGCGCGTGGTGCAGGCGCAGGGTGATGTCGGCGTCCTCGGCGGCGTAGCGGCTGGCCTCGTCGATGCCCACCTGCGAGAACGGAATCTGCTTGGCGCCCTTGCCGGCCACGTCCTCGAACTTGATGGTGCTGTAGCCCAGGTAGCGCAGCGCCAGCGAATCCATGTCGTGGCGGGTGGCGGTGGAATTGAGCACGAAGCTCTCGAGCATGGTGTCGTCGTGGTAGCCCTGCACCTGCACGCCATGGCGGCGCAGCACGTGCAGGTCGTACTTGCCGTGCTGGCCCAGCTTCTTCTTCGCCGGGTCCTGCATCACCGGGCGCAGTGCGTCCAGCACCTGCTGCATCGGCAGCTGGGCCGGCGCACCCGGGTAATCGTGGCCGACCGGAATGTACGCCGCCCTGCCCGGCTCGACGGCCAGGCTGATGCCCACCAGCCGCGCACGCATCGCGTCCAGCGCATCGGTTTCGGTATCGAAGCTGATCAGGTCGGCCTGCTGCAGGCGTTCGACCCAGGCCTGCAGCTGCTCGGCGCTCAGCACGGTCTCGTATTCACCCGGCGCGGACAGTGCCGGATCCAGCGTGCCGGCGGCGGGCGCCTCGACGCTGCCACGCGCGAAGCCCGCCGCAGTGCCGCGCAGGCTCGGGGTCGCCTCGCTGGCGGCCACCGGTGCCGGCACCGGCGCACCCAGCTCCTTCAGCGCCTGGGTGAAGCCGTAGCGCGCATACAGCTCGGTCAGCTCCGGCACATCCTGCTCGCGCAGGGCCAGCGTGGTCGGGCTGGCGTCCAGCTGCACGTCGGTACGGATGGTCACCAGCTCGCGGTTCAGCGGCAGGCGCTCCAGCGCCGCGCGCAGGTTTTCGCCGATCTTGCCCTTCATGGCCGGCGCGGCTGCCATCACGCCGTCCAGGTGCTGGTACTCGGCCAGCCACTTGGCGGCGGTCTTCGGCCCGCACTTCTCGACGCCCGGCACGTTGTCGACCGCGTCGCCCATCAGCGCCAGCAGGTCGATGATCTGGTCGGCGCGCACGCCGAATTTCTCCATCACCGCCGCATCCGAATCCATGCGGCTGCCGGTCATGGTGTTGACCAGCTCGATGCCCGGGCGCACCAGCTGGGCGAAGTCCTTGTCGCCGGTGGAAATGGTCACCTTCAGGTCCTGCGCCAGGCCCTGGAGGGCCAGCGTGCCGATCACATCGTCGGCTTCCACGCCGGGGACGCGCAGGATGCTGATGCCCAGCGCCTCGACGATGCGGCACATCGGCTCGACCTGGCTGCGCAGTTCATCGGGCATCGGCGGGCGGTTGGCCTTGTACTGGTCGTACAGGTCGTCACGGAAGGTCTTGCCGGGCGCATCGACCACGAACGCGACGTAGGCCGGGCGTTCCTTCAGCGTCGAACGCAGCATGTTGACCACGCCGAACAGTGCGCCAGTGGGTTCACCCTGTGCATTGGACAGGGGCGGCAGCGCGTGGAACGCGCGGTACAGGTAACTGGACCCGTCGATCAGGACTAATCTGCTCATGGGCCGATTCTACGCGCCCGTGCCTGCACCGCGACGACACGGCACGCACCTGGCGATGGGGCATAATCAGGGCTCTCTCCAGGCAAAGGCCCCCGCCGATGAAGACCCTGATGCTGGCTTCCCTGCTCCTGCTCGCTGGCTGCGCCAGCATGGGTGGCGCAGGTGCTCCCCCGGTGGACGTCAAGGGCGCCGATGTCTCCAAGCGCACCATGGACAACGGCGATGTCATCGAGGAATACCGTGTGTCCGGCCAGCTGCGCATGGTCAAGGTGACGCCATCGCGCGGTGCTCCGTTCTACATGTACGACAAGAACGGCGACGGCCGTTTCGACAACGACAAGGATGGCGTGTCGCCGGTGTACTGGAAGCTGTACAGCTGGTGAGATGACCGGGGTTGTGACCGGGGTCGGATCCCTTTCCACAGGAAAGGGCTCTGCCCCCCTCGGAGCCGTCGGCACCGCCCCCGATCCCTCACAAAAAACAACGCCGGCGCGCATCCTGCGGCCGGCGTCGGGTCCCCTCCCCGGGAACGCTTGAATCAGCGGGTGTGGATCAGCGGATGACCAGCACCGGCAGCGTGCTGCGTGCCAGCACCTCGGCGGTCTGGCTGCCCAGCAGCACGCGGGTCACGCCACGGCGGCCGTGCGAGGTCATCACGATCAGGTCGCTGTTGCGCTCGCCGGCGGTCTCGATGATGCCGTCAGCCGCGTAGCGGTCCAGCACGTGCACCGGATTGGCGGTGATGCCCTGCTCGGCGGCCTTTGCCAGCGCCGGCTGCAGCACCTTCTGCGCGCCTTCCTCGCGGTCGGCCTTGTACTCGGGGCTGTTCATGTAGCCCACGCTCCAGCCCATGGCATCGTACATGCCGACGGCCCACGGCTCGGAGACAGTCACGATATCGACCTCGGCATTGAGGTCCTTGGCCAGTTCCAGGCCCTTGGCCAGGCCTTTGTCGGCCAGCTCGGACCCGTCGGTGGCAATCAGGATGCGCTTGTACATGGTGGGGCTCCGTGGCGGTCTGCCAGATGGGAACGACACCATTGCACACCGGATGTGGAGGCGGCGCCTTGAGCAGGATCAATCCGGCGTCGCGCAGCGGCCTGTGCGCATCGTCACGTGGTCCTGGGGACAGGCCCGGCCCGCCCTTCTCTGTAGAGCCGAGCCCGTGCTCGGCTGCTTCTGGCGGGAAAGGCAGCCGAGCATGGGCTCGGCTCTACAACAACGTCGCTCAGGCGATCTGCACGATGCGCGCGTTCTGACACAGCGGGTAGCTGGCCACGAATCCGGCGATCGCATCGCGCATCGCCTCGAACGATTGGCCGTACATGTACAGCGCGGTCTCGGTCGGGCCCTGCCACCAGCTGCAGATCTCGCCCAGGCCGTCGATGCTCTCCGACAGCTGCTCGAACACGTGGTTGGAATCGCACTGCTCGTAGACGTCGTCCGGCAGGTTCAGGCCATCCAGGTAGATGCCCAGGCCCTCGGTCACGCCGAAGCTGCGGTCGGCCTCGCCTGCGCCGTGGATCTTCGAGCCCTTCGGTGCACCCAACTGCTCCAGCAGGTCGATCAGCTTCGGTACGCCACCCGCATCGACCAGCGCCACTTCGATGTCGCCGTATTCGACCTCACCCAGATCGGACATCGCAGTGCCGCCGCCCGTCAGCTCGCCCACCTGGGCCGCCTGCAACAACGCGTCAAGCGGATCCTCGAACAGTTCATGGCGATGTTCGGGTTGCAGCTTGGCATTCAACGTCACGGTGACGTGCAGCGTGGGTTCGGTCATGGGGGCGTTCCTGGAAGAAGTGCCGCCTATTGTAGATACCGTGTCGCCCTTGCCTAGGCGAGGGCGACACGGTATCTACAACAGCCCGTCAACGCAGGAACGGGGTCACCTTGCACTTGAGCAGCTCCACCAGCACCGGGTCCATGTGGTCGTAGTCGTCCGGGATATCCAGGCAGATCACCCGCTTGCCGTTCAACCAGGCCTTGTAGCGGCTGGACAGCCGATTGCGGTGGGCGCGCACCATCACGAACACCAGGTCCGCCCACTGCAGCAGCTCAGGGCTGAGCACTTCCTCGGCGTCGGCCAGCAGCCCGGCCGAGGCGGTCTCGATGCCCGGCCAATCGGCAGATACCTGCTCGGCCGTAGGGCTGCGCAGGCGGTTCTGGCTGCAGAGGAAGAGCACGTTGCGGGTCATGAGCGCAGCCTAATCGGGGTCGAATCCCTTTTCCAACGGAAAAGGGCTCTGACACCAACAGGGTGCTTTCAGACAAATTGCATGGTCGGATGACCGTTCAAGGGGCCACCATGTGCTTTTGCCACCGTCCAGATGTCCATGATCACCAAGGATGACCTGTTAACGTCGTTCGGAGAGGTGGCCGAAGTCCACGGCTGCTACTTCAGCAAGTACGTAGTCGCGACGTACGTACTCTATTGCTGCGTGAGGAATGCCAAGAGACATGACCTCGCGATCGCGTCCAAGAATGTCGATGATCCGGAATTCGCCACCAGCGTTGTGCTGAACGCACCGCACCATCTTTCACATGATGGGCCAACGATCTTCGAGATTCCTTCCAACGCCTATGGGTTCACTCATGCGATGGCGGTTCCCAGCACCTATCACGGGCTTCTGAATCGGATCGAGAAGCGCACGGGGCTGTTCCTATGCCTGCCGATCTTCCGGTGTGAGTTCAACGGCAACGAATCAGCAGAGGATTTCAGGTGGTCCACACATCACATCGTTGACGTCAACAACTGGCATAGGACCAGGCAGCCGAAGATATGCGTGTACTTCGACAATCCCCGCACTGGCGGCGGAACGGACAAGGACGGCGCCATCGTGAGCCTGGAGACGTTAATGGCCGAGATCGACAACCTCAACGGAGTGAGCAGCGGCTTCATCGAGATCACCAACTATCGCAATGAGGTGATCGAGGTGTTGTCGCCGGAGGAAGGCCACTACGTATTGATCCGCAACCGCCAGGATGAAGAAGCAATGGACCGCGCCGGGTTGGTGGCAGCCGTGGAGACATTCACCATCAGCTGATAGCCGACCGCTGTTGTAGAGCCGAAGGTAGCGGCAGGAGCCGCTGCCAACGTCGCTTGCGACGGCCCGAAGGGTGCCGGTCAGGACGACCGGCATAGCCATGCTCGGCTGCTCTTTCCCGCCAGAAGCAGCCGAGCATGGCTCGGCTCTACAGGAATTCCCGCCTCTGACGGTGATCAGATCACCGTCAGGTTGGCATACGCCATCACCAGCCACTTGCTGCCGGCGTCGGCGAACTCGACCTGCACGCGGGCGTGGGCGCCACTACCTTCGTAGTCGGTCACCATGCCTTCGCCGAACTTGGGATGGGTGACCAGCGCACCGAGCTTGATCGGCGGTGCCTCGATCGAGGCATGGCCCATCACCCGGCTGGCGCCCATAGAGGCCGGTCGCGAGACCTGCACCTTGGGGCGCACTTCGTGCAGCAGCTCGCGCGGAATCTCGCGCAGGAAGCGCGACGGCAGGCTGTAGTTGTCCTGGCCATGGATGCGGCGCGATTCGGCATAGCTCAGCACCAGCTTCTGGCGCGCGCGGGTGATGCCGACGTAGGCCAGGCGGCGCTCTTCTTCCAGCCGCCCGCTTTCCTCCAGCGAACGCGCGCTGGGGAACAGGCCTTCTTCCAGGCCGGCCAGGAACACCAGCGGGAATTCCAGGCCCTTGGCCGAGTGCAGGGTCATCAGCTGCACGCCGTCCTCGCCGGCCTGCGCCTGGCCTTCACCGGCCTCCAGCGCGGCGTAGGCCAGGAACGCGACCAGCTCGTCCATGTCCTCGCCCACTTCCTCGATGTCGTCGGCGCGGCGCACGAAGCGCGAAGCGACCGAGACCAGTTCGTCGAGGTTGTCGGTGCGCGATTCCGAATCCAGCGAATTGCGGCTTTCTTTGCTCCAGTGCTCGCGCAGCTGCGAGCGGGCCAACACGTGGTCCACGCGCTCGGCCAGGGTCATGTGCACGGTCTGCGCCTGCAGCTCGTTGACCAGCCCCAGGAAGCCGGCCAGTGCATTGCGCGCGCGTGCGGCCAGCGCGTTGCCCTGGGTGACCAGCATCGTTGCTTCCCACAGCGAGATGCCCTGCGCGCGCGCCTCGCGGCGCACTTCGTCCAGCGTGCGGTCGCCGATGCCCCGGGTAGGCGTGTTGACCGCGCGCTCGAAGGCGGCGTCATCGTTGCGGTTGGACAGCAGGCGCAGGTAAGCCAGCGCGTCCTTGATTTCGGCACGTTCGAAGAAGCGCATGCCGCCGTACACGCGATAGGGCACCTGTTCGCTCAGCAGCGCCTCTTCAAGCGCGCGCGACTGTGCGTTGCTGCGGTAGAGCACGGCCACTTCGGTATAGCTGCCACCATCGCGTACCCACTGGCGGGCACGCTCGACGATGTAGCGCGCCTCGTCCATCTCGTTGTACGCCGCGTACAGGTCGATCGGTTCTCCGTCGCCACTGTCGGTCCACAGCTGCTTGCCGATGCGATCCGGGTTGTGCGCGATCACCGCATTGGCAGCGCCGAGGATGTTGGCAGTGGAGCGATAGTTCTGTTCCAGGCGGATGGTCTGCGCACCTGGGAAATCACGCAGGAAGCCCTGCACGTTCTCGACCTTGGCGCCGCGCCAGCCGTAGATGGCCTGGTCATCGTCACCAACAACGAACACGTGGCCGGAATCACCGGCCAGCACGCGCACGAAGGCGTACTGGATGGCGTTGGTGTCCTGGAACTCGTCCACCAGGATCTCGCGGAAGCGGGCACGGTAGTGCGCCAGCAGCGCAGGGTTGTCGCGCAGCAGTTCATGGGCGCGCAGCAGCAGCTCGGCGAAGTCGACCAGGCCGGCGCGGTCGCAGCGTGCCTGGTATTCGATATAGGCCTGGCGCATGGTTTCCAGCCACGCATCATGCGGCTCGGGCTGGATGTGCTGCGGGCGGCGACCCTCATCCTTCTGTTCGTTGATCCACCAGGCGATCTGCTTGGCCGGGTACTTGCCGTCGTCCAGTTCCAGCGCCTGCACCACGCGCTTGACCAGCCGCAGCTGATCATCTGAATCCATCACCTGGAAGCCTTCGGGCAGCTTCGCGTCCTGCCAGTGCAGGCGCAGCAGGCGGTTGGCCAGGCCGTGGAAGGTGCCGATCCACATGCCACGGCTGCCGTTGGGCAGCTGTGCGTCGATGCGGTGGCGCATTTCGCCGGCCGCCTTGTTGGTGAAAGTCACCGCGAAAATGCCGTGGGTCGGCACGCCGTCGACTTCATGCAGCCAGGCGATGCGGTGGGTAAGTACGCGGGTCTTGCCGGAACCGGCACCGGCCAGCACCAGGTGGTGGCCGGGGGGAGCGGAGACGGCTTCGCGCTGGGCCGGGTTCAGGCCATCAAGCAGGTGGGAGACATCCATACCCCCATTTTACGGCATCGCCGTCGCGGCTCCTGCGACCACCTGGGTGGCCAGTGCCTGCGCCTGCTGACGCAGTTCAGGCACCGCCAGGCTTTCCCACAGGCTTCCGATGCGCAGGCTGCCGAGCACGCCCAGCCGTGCCTGCGGCTGGCCCCCAGCGGCACACAGACGGTCGCCCGGCACCGTGCTGTCCAGGCCCAGCCCATGCGGGCCGGGGCGGGCCAGGCCATCGGCCTGCAGCTGCTGCAGCAGCGGATTGCGCAGCGCGCTGGCGCGGGTTTCCACACCGGTGGCGTTGATCACCCCGCTGATCGTCCACTGCTGATCCTTGCCGGAGGCATCGCGACCCGACAGCCGCAGGGCATCGCCTTCGCGGCCGACGCGTTGCAGGCGGGACCGGTGAATACGCAGTTGGCCGCTTTCGATCAGCGCCTGCAGCTGTGCGTCGACCTCTTCGGCGATGCGGTGGCGATGCACGTCCCAGTAGCGCACCACATGGCGCAGGAAACGGCGCTGGTCAGCCGCGTCGAGGCTGCACCACAGCGCCTGCCCGTGTGGACGGATGCGGTCCATCACGCCCTGCCACGGCAGGCCGTCGGCCTGCGCCTGCCGCGCGAACCCGCGCAATGCGTGCAGGCGCTGGCGCAGGTTCATCGGCAGCAGCGTCGCCGGATCGAACGTGGGCAGGCCGCCATGCGCATGCGGCAACGGCAGCAGCCCATGGCGCGAGATCACATGCAGCGGGCCGGTGTGGCCGGCTGCAACCAGCGCCAGCACGGTGTCGGCCATGCTCAGGCCGGAGCCGACGATGGCCACGGCCTGCTCGCCGGCCAGGGTGCGCACGCCGTCGTAGTCCCAGGCCTCGATCACGTCATCGGCGGGCAGCGCCTCGGCACCGGCTACCGGCAGCGGTCGCATGCTGTTGCCGGTGGCCAGCACCGCCTGCGCGGCGTGCAGCGTGCTGCCATCGCCGAGTGTCAGCTGGTAGCCATGGTCATCCGGCTGCAGGCCCAGCACCGGCTGCGCGATCACCTGCAGCTGTGCCGGGCTGGTCGCAGCGGCCTCCTGCAGGCGCTGCTGCAGGTAGGCAGCAAAGTAGTGGCGGCACACATAGCGCTCGCCCAGCACCTCGCGCGCCTCGCCCGGGTAGGCATTGGCGGCCATCAGGTAGTCGAGGAAATCGCCGGGCTGGTCGGCAAACGCACTCATCTTCCCCGCCGGCACGTTCAGCAGGTGCTCCGGCCACGGCGTGGCATAGGCGATACCCTGGGCCAGCTGCGAGGCGGGTTCGAAGATGGCCAGCGCCAGCGGCGCATTCGCCTGGCGCAATACCTGGATCGCCACCAGCACCCCGGCCGCACCACCACCGATGATCGCCAGGTCCAGTTCGCCATTACGCGGTGAATCAGTCATGTGCCGATTGTAGGCCATCGGCGATGACGGGCCGGATTGCCGGAATGGGCGGCCGGCATTGCTTCACATCAACGCATCGGCCAGCCGTGCAATACCTTCGCGGCTGCGCCGCCACGTAGGGCGGCTGCGCCACTGCTGCAGGTCCAGCTGCCGCGACTCGCGCAGGTAGCCATCCTCGATCGCGCACAGCTGCTGCACCAGCGCGCGGTCGTAGCAGATCAGGCCGATCTCGGCATTCAGCGCGAACGAGCGGATATCCATGTTGATGGAGCCGAGCACGGCGATGTCCTCATCCACGCTCATGTGCTTGGCGTGCAGGAACTGCGGCTCGTACAGCGCGATGCGCACGCCACAGCGCAGCAGTTCATCGTAGTACGCCTCCTGCGCCCACGACGTCAACCGCTGGTTGTTGCTGGCAGACAGGATCAGCTGCACCTGCACGCCGGACAATGCGGCGATACGCAGCGCACTCAGTGTGGCTTCGTCAGGTACGAAGTACGGGGTGACCATCACCAGCCGGCGTCGCGCCAGGTGGATCAGCGCGGCTACCGCGTCGCGCGCGTTGCTGTACGGGTAGGCCGGGCCGCTGGGCAGCAGCTGGGTGGCGATGTCGTCGCCGCATTCGGGCACATCGGTGATCACATCCAGGCGCTGGCCGGTCTCCATGTACCAGTCGCTGGCGAATACGGCTTCCAGGTGCGCCACCGCCGGGCCGCGCACGCGCGCCACCAGTTCGCGGTTCGGGTGGCCCGGCACGAACTGCGGGCCCGCCAGGTTCTGCGAACCGACATAGGCCACTTCGTTGTCGATCACCGCGATCTTGCGGTGGTTGCGCAGGTCCATGCGTCCGCTGCGACGCCAGCGCAGGCCACCGGGCAGCATTGCGCGCACTTCGATGTCGCGCGCCTGCAGGCGCTTGCGATAGGCGCGCAGGCCACGCTTGGCGCCCACCGCATCGAGCAGCACGCGGCACTGCACGCCACGCGCGGCGGCACGCTGCAAGGCCTCGACAATGGCCTCGCCGACCGCGTCGTCGAACATCAGGTAGTACAGCAGGTGCACGCGGTCTTCGGCCTGGTCGATGTCGGCGATCAGCGTGTGCAGCGACTCGTCGTAGTCGGTCAGCAGATCGACGGCGTTGCCGTGTACCGGCATGAAATCGCCTTGGCGCTGCACCAACGGCACGATCTCGGCGCTGGCGGTGTCGGGCTGTGGGGTCCAGCGCAGGCGATGCTGCAGCGCCTGCTCCTCACGGATCACCTGCGAGGCCTCGGCCTGGCGGCGGATGCGCTCGCGCGACAGCCACGGATGGCCGAACAGCAGGTACAGCGGCAGGCCCAGCAGCGGTACGAAGCCGACCAGCAGCAGCCAGCTGCGCGCCGCGCCGGGCGTGGTGCGGGTGGGAATCCAGCACAGCGCGACCAGCCGGATCAGCCAGTCGATCAGCAGCAGGTAGGAACCCAGCAACCACTCGAACAGCATCGTGTCGCCCGTCGGGAGGTGATGGGCCATTCTGCCCACCGGCCCTTGTAGAGTCGAGCCATGCTCGACTGCCTTTCGTTCCGACCGCAGAGCAGCCGAGCGTGGGCTCGGCTCTACAGAATGGCTCAGTGCCGCACCGGCACCTCGCACAGCTGGCGTACCGAATCGGCATGGCGGCGGCCGTTGAGCGCCATGCAGGCAATGGCCTGTGCGGCCCGCTCCAGCTGTGCCTCTGGAAGCGGCGACGGCGCACCGTTGGCCAGTGCCAGATGGTGATCGCACAGCAGCAGCGCCATGCCCTCGATGCCTTGCAACATGCGCTGCAGGCGCAGCCAGCCCAGTTCCAGGTCCTGGCGGTGTGATGGGGTGTTCATGCAACCTCCTTCAACGGATCTGGCCACCGTGAAGGTGGCGGACGATGCGTGGTTGCAATACCGGGAACGGTAGCCACCAAACCGGCGGGCGCGAGGCCCCCACGCACCGTCCGCCATAGAGGCAGATGGGTCGCCCGCCGTCGGCGGAGCTTTCCGGCAACGGCGGGCGAGTTTACTGGCTACCGATTCGACGGGATTGCAAGCCCGGCCACTGCAACCGCAGCGGCCAGCCATCATGGGCACGGCAGGGCCTGTCGTTCCAATCGATTTGAACCGCGCGAAGCGCCGGAGCCGGTAGGAACAATCACTTATCGCATTCAGCCCTTCGCACCGGACAGGACGCCATTGGCGACAGCCTGCGCAGGGAGTGCGGCAGTGCCGACCAAGGTCGGCACCCACCACAGCAATGCAGGAAGTACCCCCGAATGCCAGGCATGAAAAAACCCGCCACAAGGGCGGGTTTCTTCGCGGGGATCAGCAATCCGTGCGGATTACTTGATCTTGCCTTCCTTGTACAGGACGTGCTTGCGCACGACCGGATCGTACTTCAGGAATTCCATCTTCCCCGGGGTGTTCTTCTTGTTCTTGTCGGTCGTGTAGAAGTGGCCGGTACCGGCCGAGGAAATCATACGGACCTTATCGCGCTTGCCTGCCATGATGCTTTACTCCTCAGACCTTTTCGCCGCGCGCACGCAGCTCAGCCAGAACGGAATCAATGCCGTTCTTGTCGATGGTGCGCAGTGCATGCGCGGAAACACGAAGCTTGACCCAGCGGTTCTCGCTGGCCACCCAGAAACGGCGCTCGTGCAGATTCGGCAGGAAACGACGACGGGTCTTGTTGTTGGCGTGCGAGACGTTGTTACCCGTCTGCACTCGCTTGCCGGAAACCTGGCATACGCGGGACATTGCGCACCTCGATAGTAGTAGTTGTCAGCCCGTAGCCCGGGAGACGGCGGCCTCGATGGTTGCCCACCACACGTCAAGAGAATCAAAGGGTTACGCTGGCGTTGGGCGGCCGGGGACGTGCTCCCGGGGGCGCCGCCCGGTAGAAAACCGGACACAGCGAGCCGCGCATTATGCACGCAATCAACGCGTTACGCAAGTTGCTTCATCGGTCTTGCCTGAACGAGGCCTGCCATTGTGTCTGCCCCCCGGCCACCCCATGGAGCCGCCTTAACCAAAGCGCCAAGTTCGGGCTAATCATGACCTTTGCTTGAGGCCACGATCTGCTAGAAAACAGCGGCACATTGGCGGCTCACTGCGCTGATCAGACCTGCATACCCATTCGTCGCCAAAGCACTTCAGCCGTCGGATTGATCTTCACGATGCTACCCCAGCCCCTCTCAGCCACATACCGGGAGTAGGGCTGGGCGGAGCTCAGCGATATGTCCTCTGAGGAGGAGCAACTACGTAGTCGGGGGGAGAAAACACCCTACAAAGAACAACAATGAAGTCAATTACATCGTCCTCTGTCTCCAAAAAATCCATTCGGGCACTTGGATCCATTTCAATGCTCAGCAAGGCCATGGCCTTAATTACTCTTTGCCGATGATCATCAAACTTAAATAGACTCTTCCTCGAGTCGTAGTACGCCGAAGATTCCCTGATCACGGCAAACAACTGATCAACCGCTCCGGTAAAAGATCTCGCGGCAAATCTCTCGTTAGCATGACTCCGCGGAAACATCAGCTCATAGATTGCGAATACATCGATCTTCCTGAGCACCAGCCTTGGCCTTCTGGATATTTCAGAAACTACAAATCTCTCAAAGAATGTCACGTGAGATATGGCATTTCCAAACATGCCAACCTGAGATGCAGACAGATAACTTCTAAATGCCAGATAGGCACCGGAAACTAGCATAACAAGAGATGCCAAAGCGGCTCCGGCCTTCAGCATCTCTATCTGCGGAGTGAAAAGTTCACCCAGGAAAACATAACAGTCCACCCTTCCAGTGCACAATTCGTATTCATTATAGTTTGAAGCAAGGGCGACGGTGAGATAGATCGAAAAATTCAACGACGCCGCGATAATAGCCACGACAGAAATCAAGAGATATCGCGACAAGAACTCATCCACAGTGCTTACAAGTCCGCCCAAACGCAGTGAGTTCACTCCGGCCTCCTGTAATCCGGACGATAGTGCCTTCTCATGTACCTGCGAAGGGTTTTTGCCCAGCCTGGATTCTCAACGGCTATAAGATCCAGCCTAGCCATAAGAACATTAAATTTGCGCCAATACCATCTTCCACCCTTCTTCGCTCCATACAAGTCCCTCAAACGATATGCAACTACAGTGGCAATATCGTAGTCAGCAAAGTTCGGCAAGGGTGATACAGACTTCAACTTCGACAATGAAGATTTGTGGGAGCTACTTCGAACGCGTGACAGCTTATTAATCAATCCCATTGATCGATAGTATCTCCGTCTAAATCCATGAGTTCTTCGCCCCTCCTCACTCGCGTCGTTGATGGTTTGACGGCTCACTGATTTGATTCGCTTAACCTCTGCCTTTGGAAGCACTGGATGCTTATTCGCCACATTTAGGCCATGCACGACCAGCGGCTCCAAGCCCGATACACTTACGGACGTCTTCGCATCATTGATTGACAGACCTTTTGACAAAAGGAACTGATCAACCATCTTCACAATGGGAGAAAAATCGTAGGCTGAGTTCCTGGATGAAATCGTGATATCGTCAACATAGCGCGTGTAGACGAGCTTCTTGTACCCAACAATATTGAATATCTTGCTTTCCACATCATATATAGAAAGCAAAGCGAGATAACTGGAAGTTATTCCGCCCTGGGGAAGTGAGCCGTCTCTTGTACATAGATCAGCAAGAAGAATCGCAGGTGCTCTAGACCAACCTAACTGCACTACCATGGTCTCTACCACGATGTCATGCGTAACGTTGTCAAAGAAATTTCTAATATCCAGCTTAACCATCGATCGCGCACCGCAGTGCTTTTGAGCACACGCGACGTGATCCCGGCTTTCCCCTGGTGCCAAGGCATCACGATGTATTCCGCCATATATGAATGGCGGCCATTTTATTACGCGCGGATTTTTGAAGAATCGATTTACGATGCGTCTTTGAATCAATCGAACATCACGGGAAGGGCTGTACACTTCTCGCCTTGTTCCATCCAGTTTGGCTGGCGCCTCAACCAGCCTGTACTTTGACGATGTATCTCGGGCGATTACGTCCGAGAGGAACTTCTCAGTACATCCCAAAGCTCTAGCGAGTGCGCGGTTTGACCTGATTGGTCCAGCAGATCCTCGCAGCGTCATGCTCCATGCACTTCCTGATGTTTGCTGTTATGGCCTAGTCGAATACAAAAATTGCCTTGGGGGCAAACCTAGCCAGTCCTTGATCCAGAACCGAAGAGGAGGTCGGATACCACTTTCATCAACCACGAAAAGGCAACAGCTCTCCGACCTCCCGGCTAGGTCACCCATCCCCCGCTCCTGAGGAACGAAGGGGCGGGAGACTCGAGGTCTCCCGGTAGAGCCCAAACGGGCGCCCGACGCCCGGTCAGAGCGTCAAGCAAAGCCTTTCCGTAATACACGGTTGATTGCAGTGAACGACCCAATTGGGCCGCGCGCCATCTATTTATCACGCCAAGTTCACAAAGACAACTCGTGCAAACTTAGATTATTGTTGTTTCTGTCGGTCCTGCATGTTTGTCAGCGAATCTTGGAACGAGATCAGCATCACCCCAACGCCTCCACCACCCAATCAATGAACACCCGCAGCCGCTGGCTCATGTGCCGGTTCGGCGGGAACATCACATGCATCGGCATCGGCGGCAGCTGCCAGTCCTGCAACACCGGCAGCAGCTCGCCGCGCGCCACGTGCGGCTCGGCCATGTAGCTGGGCAGCGCCACCACGCCCAGCCCCGCCAACGCAGCGGCCAGATAGGCGTTTCCATCATCGAAGCCGACCGTATAGCGGCCCTGCACCTCAACGCGCTCATCGCCGCGCTGTGCAACGAACACGCGTGCGCGGCCACTGCGCGGGCTGAGGAAGCCGACCATGTGGTGGTCGCGTCCTTCCAGCGCGCGCGGATCGGTCGGCAGGCCGAAACGCTGCACATAGCCGGGGCTGGCGTGGAAACCGATCGGCAGGGCGCCGAGCGGTCGCGCCACCAGTGCCGGGTCGGTCGGGGTGCCACCCCGGATCACGCAATCGACGTTGTCGGCGATGACGTCGACCTCGCGGTCGCTGACGCCGATGTCCAGCTGGATCTCCGGGTAGCGCGCCTGGAAATCCGGCAACGCCGGCACCAGCCGCAACCGCGCGTACGGCCCGGGCACATCCACGCGCAGCCGCCCGCGTGGCTGGGTGGCCGCGTCGCCCAGCCCGCCCTCCACTTCTTCCAGCTCGGCCAGCAGGCGGGCGATGCGCGGGTAGTAGGCTGCACCGTCGGTGGTGACGCTGACCCGGCGCGTGGTGCGGTTGAGCAGGCGCAGCCGCAGGTGTGCCTCCAGCTGCTGCACCAGCTGGGTGACCGTGGTGCGGCTGATCTGCAGCGTGTGCGCGGCGCGGGTGAAGCTGCCGGTTTCCACGACCCGGGCAAACGCCCGCATCGACTCGAAACGGTCCATGGCGGGCCATGATTGTTTGGAATTGGCAATCAATCTAGGCTGATCATCGCGGTTTATCCAGACAGCACTGGCGCGGAGGATGGCGTTCTCTCCCACGGGATCTTCCCCATGTCACAGCGTGATGTCGTTTTCCCCGCCGGCCGCCAGGCCCTGTACGAGCGCAACGGCTACTCGCCGGCGATCCGATCCAATGGCTTCCTGTTCGTCTCCGGCCAGGTCGGCAGCCGCGAGGACGGCTCGCCCGAGCCGGATTTCGAAACCCAAGTGCGCCGCGCGTTCGAGAATCTCAATGCGGTGCTGGCCTCCGCCGGCTGCACCTTCGATGACGTGATCGACGTGACCGTGTTCCTGGTCGATCCAGAGAAGAACTTTGAGAAGGCCTGGGCGATCGTGCCCGAGTACTGGGGCGAGGCGCCGCACCCGACCCTGACCGGCATCGGCGTGACCTGGCTGTATGGATTCCAGTTCGAGATCAAGGTGATCGCGAAGCTGCCGTGATACGGGTAGTGCCGGCCGCTGGCCGGCAACGCGGTGGGGTCGAAAAGCGTGTCGACCAAGGTCGACACCCACCAAGGCAGGAAGTCCGCACCCACCAGGGCAGGATGCCCCCAGGCCGTCCACCTGAACGGGAGATTCCGACGTATTCCCGAAGCGGCCATTGATATTGTATCCGGCGAAAACCGCTTGCTAGCCTCCCTTCCATGCGCCGGATCACCCGCCAACTGCGTACGTACCTGCTGATGCTGCTGATGGCGGCATTCGTGGTCGTGCCGGTGGCCGACGCGCTGGCCTGCACGGTGGAACCGCACGCCAGCACGGCGCACGTGGAGTCCGCACCGGATGCCGATGGCGATATCGACGGCAAGCATGTTGGTGCCTGTGGCCACAACCACTGCCACCACTCCAACCTGAGCCTGCCGGCCAGTACCCTCGCCGCCTTCGGTGCGCCACTGCCGGCGCGCTGGATGAATGCCGGCGACGCGGCGACCTATGCGGTCGCCCAGGATGAATTGACGCGTCCCCCCCGGGCGTGAGTTGAGCGCGTCCCGCGATTGCGGGCTCCCGTTTCACTCACAACCGGAATCCCCCTATGTCGATCCTGACACCTCGGTCGCCGCGCGCGGCCGGGCTGGTCGTCGCTGTGTTGCTGGGCCTGGCCCCGGCGGCATCGGTGATGGCGCAAGCCGCCCCTTCCTACGACGCCCTGCTTGAACGCCTGGACCAGCTGCCCGGCACCCGCGTGGGTACGGCACTGGCCGAGGCCGCCGATGCGCGCGCCGACCAGGCGCGTGCGTTGCCCAACCCTTCCCTGTCCTACTCCGCCGAAAACGCCTGGGGCACCGGCTCCTACGGCGGCATGGGCAAGGCCGATACCGTGCTCACCCTGTCCCAGCCGCTGGAGGTCTGGGGCCAGCGTGGCGCGCGCGTCCGTGCGGCCCGGGCCGAAGCACAGGCCGCCAACCTGCGTGGTGCCCAAAGCCGCAGCGACGTGGCCAGCCAGCTGGCGGTGGTCTACGCACAGGCGGAAAGTGCACTGCGCCGCTACACCCTGGCCGAAGAAGCACTGACCCTCACCCGCGCTGACGCCAACGCCGTCAACGCGTTGGTCAAGCAGGGCCGCGAACCGCAGCTGCGTGCGGTGCAGGCGCAGAGCGAGGTGGCCAACGCCAGCGCAGCGCTGGATGAAGCGCAGGCGTTCCGCGATGCCGCGCTGGCCCGCCTGGCCGGTGCTGCACTGCTGGATGCAGCGGTGCAGTCGATCAACGACAGCCTGCTCGACCGTGCGCCGCCGCTGCCGCGCGGTGCCACCGACGTGGCGCTGGCGGTGCGCATTGCCGAAGCCGAAGCCGATGCGGCGGGCAAGCTGGTTGAGGTGGAACGCAAGCGCGCCCTGCCCGACCTCAGTGTCACCGCCGCGCAGACCCGCTTCCGCGAAGGCGGCGAGCGCGCCTACAACCTCGGGGTCAGCCTCAGCATCCCGCTGTTCGACCGCAACCGCGGTGGCATCCGCGCCGCCAATGCCGACCAGCGCGCGGCCGAAGCACGCCTGGACCAGCAGCGCCGCGACAGCGAGGCCGAGCGCCTCTCTGCGGTGGCCGGGTTGAAGGCCGCCAGTAGCCGTACCCGCGCCGCCGATGAAAGCGTGGTCGCCGCCGAAGAGGCGTATCGCTTGGCCCGCATTGGCTTCGACGCCGGACGCATCTCGCAGCTGGAACTGCGCAGCACGCGCAGCGCCCTCATCGCCGCCCGCGGCACCGCCGTGGATGCGCGCCTGTCGCGCGTCGCCGCGGAAATCGATCTTGCCCGCCTGGAAGGGCGCGCACCCTTTGTGGAGGCTCCATGACTCTCTCCCGTACTTTCCCGCTGATCGGCGGCGTGCTGCTGACCGTCCTGCTGGCTGGCTGCGCCGGCAACGCGCAGACGCCTGCCAATGAAAACCCCGCTGCGGCCAAGGCCGGCACCGACGATGGCCACGGCCATGCCGCCGGCAGCAAGGAAGCCAAGGCAGAAACCGCGAAGGCACCTGCTGACGCCGACGAAGGCGTGGTGCAGCTGACCCCGAAGCAGATCAAGGCCTCCGGTATCGAAGTGGTCGCGATCGGTCGCGGTGGCGGTGGCTCCACGCGCCTGTCCGGCCGGGTCGAACCGTCGGTCGGTGCACGCGCCTCGGTGGCGTCGACCGTGACCGGCCGCGTCGAACGCGTTCTGGTCGCACCGGGCACCGCGGTGAAGCAGAACCAAGCACTGGCGATCGTGGTCAGCGGCGAAGCGGCGGTGTTCCGCGCCAATGCGCTGGCCGCAGCGGCCGAAGCCGAAGCCGCGCGGCTGGCCTATGGCCGCGACAAGGCGCTGGTCGACCAGGGCGTGGTCGCCCGCCAGGAGATGGAAGCCTCCCGTGCACGTTCGCTGGCGGCACAGGCCCAGGCTGCTGCCGCGCAGGCCCAGGCCGCCGCCAACGGTGCGCCCGATGCCAGCGGTCGCGTGCGCATCACCAGCCCGGTGGCCGGCATCGTCGGCAACGTGCAGGTCACGCCGGGCGGCGTGGTCGCCGCCGGCAGCGCGGTGGCCGACGTCGCCGACCCGACGATGAACGAGCTGGTGTTCACCGCACCGCCGGCGCTGGCCGCGCAGGTCACGCCCGGCATGAAGCTGGAAGTCAGCGTGCCGGGTGGCAGCTTCACCGCCACCGTCACCGGTTCGGCTGCCGATGTGCGCCAGCAGGGCGGCGTCGCGGTCATCCGTGCCACGCCGGTGGATGCGTCGCTGCCGCCGGCCGGTTCGCCGGTATCGGCGGTGGTGGTCACCGAAGGCCAGGACGGCTCGCTCAGCGTCCCGGCCGATGCAGTGCAGAACGTCGATGGCAGCAGCGCGGTGTTCGTCGCCGTCGAAGGCGGCTTCAAGGCGCAGCCGGTGCTGGCTGGGCGCCGTGCCGGTGACCGCATCGAGATCCTCGGTGGCCTGACCGGCAGCGAGCGCATCGTTGGCAGCAACGCCTTCCTGCTCAAGGCCGAACTGGCCAAGGGCGAAGCCGAGCACGGCCACTGAGGAAGCGACCATGTTCAAGCTGATCATTGAAACAGCGGTGCGCCACCGCTGGCTGGTGGTGTTCATGGCGGCGCTGATTGCTGCGGTGGGCCTGTTCCAGCTGGGCAAGCTGCCGATCGACGCGGTGCCGGACATCACCAACCGCCAGGTGCAGATCAACACGGTGGCACCGGCGCTGACCCCGGAGCAGATCGAGCGGCAGGTGACCTACCCGCTGGAAACCGCGCTGGCCGGCATCCCCGGCCTGACCACCACGCGTTCACTGTCGCGCAATGGCTTCTCGCAGGTCACCGCGATCTTCACCGATGCGACCGACATCTACTTCGCGCGCCAGCAGGTGGCCGAACGCATGCGCGAAGCATCCGAAGACCTGCCCGATGGCGCGTCGCCGATGCTGTCGCCGGTCACCACCGGCCTTGGCGAGGTGCTGATGTGGACCGTGGACTTCACCGCGTTCGATCCGGCCAGGCTGGCCAAACCCGATGAAGCCGGCTGGCAGGCCGGCGAGGTCTACCGCACGCCGGAAGGCAATCTGCTGCGCACGCCGGAAGAACGTGCCACCTACCTGCGTACCGTGCAGGACTGGATCATCGCGCCGCAGATGCGTTCCAGCCCGGGGCTGGCCGGCGTCGATACGGTCGGTGGCTACGTCAAGGAATATGGCGTGCATCCGGACAGCGCCCGGCTGGCCGCGCACGGCCTCGGCCTGGCCGATCTCGTCACCGCCCTGCAGCGTTCCAACGTGCAGGCCGGTGCCGGTTTCGTGCAGCGCGCCGGCGAAGGACTGGTGGTGCGTGCCGATGGCCTGGCGCTGACCACCGAGGATCTGGCACAGGCCCCGGTGGCGACCCGCAATGGCGTGGTGGTGCGCGTGGCCGATGTGGCCGAGGTCGAGCTGAGCCGCGCGCCGCGCCTGGGTGCGGCCAGCCGCAACGGCCATGAAGCCGTGCTGGGTACCGCGCTGATGATTGCCGGCGGCAACAGCCGCACCGTGGCGCAGGCAGCTGCGGCGCGCCTGGAACAGGTGAACAAATCGCTGCCGGCCGACATCGTGGCCGCGCCGGTGCTGGACCGCAGCGTGCTGGTCAATTCCACCATCAAGACCGTGGCCAGGAACCTCACCGAGGGCGCGCTGCTGGTGGTGGTGGTGCTGTTCCTGCTGCTGGGCAACCTGCGTGCAGCAACGATCACCGCGCTGGTGATTCCACTGTCGTTCCTGTTCGCAGTGATCGGCATGAACCGCTTCGGCATCAGCGGCAACCTGATGAGCCTGGGTGCGCTGGACTTCGGCATCCTGGTGGACGGTGCGGTGATCGTGGTCGAGTCGACGCTGCTGATGCTGGGCCAGCGCCGCGCCGAACTGGGCCGTGCGTTGACCGCGATGGAGCGGCTGCGCGTGGCCGCCGATTCGGCGATGAAGATGGCGCGCCCTGCGGCCTTCGGCCAGCTGATCATCCTGCTGGTGTTCGCGCCGATCCTCACGCTGGAAGGTGTGGAGGGCAAGACCTTCCACCCGATGGCGGCGACCTTCATGCTGGCCCTGGTCGGTGCCTTCCTGTTCTCCTTCACCTTCGTTCCGGCGATGGCCGCGCTGCTGGTGCGCGAGCCGAAGGTAAAGGACGGCGATACGCATGCCGAAGATGGCGAGCACGAGACGAAGCTGATCCGCGTGCTGCGTGCACGCATCGAACCGGTGGTGCGCAAGGCCGTGGCGCATCCGCGCACGGTGCTGGCAGCTGCGGTGATGATGGTGGTGGTGGGCATCGGCGCGTTCTCGCTGCTGGGCCGCGAGTTCATGCCGACGCTGGACGAAGGCAACGTGGCGATGCAGGCCCTGCGCGTGCCGTCGACCTCGCTGGAGCAGTCGCTGGCGATGCAGCTGGCACTGGAAAAGGCGATCGCCACGCAGCCGGAAGTGGAGACCGTGTTCTCGCGTACCGGTACCGCCGAGGCGGCCATCGACCCGATGCCGACCAACATCTCCGACAGCGTGATCGTGCTGAAGCCGCGCAAGGACTGGCCCGATCCGAAGCTGGACAAGGAGGCACTGGTGGCACGCTTCGAGAAACTGGCCGGGCAGCAGCTGGGCAACAGCTTCGAGTTCAGCCAGCCGATCGAACTGCGCTTCAACGAGCTGATCTCCGGCGTGCGTACCGACCTGGCGGTGATGATCTTCGGCGATGACTTCAGCCAGCTGCAGAAGGTGGCCGACCAGGTGGCGCTGAAGCTGCGTGCGGTGAACGGCGCGGCCGACGTGCGGGTGGAACAGATCTCCGGCCTGCCTACGCTCAACGTGGCGATCGACCACGTGGCGGCGGCGCAGTACGGCCTGACTGCCGCAGACGTCAGTGATGCACTGTCCACCGGCATTGGCGGCACCGCGGCCGGCAAGATCTTCGAAGGTGATCGCCGCTTCAACGTGGTGGTGCGCCTGGACGATGCCTCGCGCAACGATCCGGACCAGCTGGCCTCGCTGCCGATCGCCACGCCTTCGGGGCTGGTGATTCCGCTGTCGTCGGTCGCGCGCATCACGGTCAGCGAAGGACCGAACCAGATCAGCCGCAACAACGGCAGCCGCCGCGTGGTAGTGCAGGCCAACGTGCGTGGCCGTGATCTGGGCGGCTTCGTGGGGGAAGCACAGGCGGCGGTGGCAGACGTGGCGCTGCCGCCGGGTGCGTACCTGACCTGGGGCGGTCAGTTCGAGAACCTGCAGCGCGCGGAGAAGCGACTGGCAACGGTGGTGCCGGTGGTGTTCCTGCTGATCGGCAGCCTGCTGTTCATGGCCCTGCGCAGCGGCAAGGAAGCCATTCTGGTGTTCAGCTGCGTACCGTTGGCGCTGGTCGGCGGCATCCTCGCACTGCTGCTGCGTGGCATGCCGTTCTCGGTGTCGGCGGCGGTCGGCTTCATCGCCGTCTCCGGCGTGGCGACCTTGAACGGCCTGGTGCTGATGCAGGCGATCCGCGAACGCCTGGATGCCGGTGACCTGCCGCTGCAGGCAGCGATCAACGGTGCCTCCAGCCGCATCCGCGCGGTGCTGACCACGGCGCTGGTGGCGATCGTCGGCTTCATTCCGATGGCGATTGCCAGCGGTTCCGGTGCGGAAGTGCAGAAGCCGTTGGCGACGGTGGTGATCGGTGGCTTGATCACCGCCACCGTGCTGACCCTGCTGGTGCTGCCGACCTTCGCGGCGCGGGTAGCCAAGCCGCGGGCGGTGGGGTGAAAGACCACGGGGTCGGATCCTGTGATCCGACCCCGTTTCCCGGTCCGAGGTAGTGCCTGCCGCTGGCCGGCAATGTCGAACGATCGCGGTGCGTGCAGGTTGCCGGCCAGCGGCCGGCACTACCCGGTAACGGTCAGGCCTTCTTGCGTTCGGCGATGTAGGCCTGGATCTGCTGTTCCAGCACCGGCAGCGGCACCGAGCCCTGCTTGAGCAGGGTGTCGTGGAAGCCCTTGATGTCGAACTTGTCGCCCAGTTCCTTCTCGGCCTGCGCGCGCAGGCGCACGATGGCGATCTCGCCCAGCTTGTAGCTCAGCGCCTGGCCCGGCCAGGAAATGTAGCGGTCCACTTCGGTGGTCACTTCATGCTCGCTCAGCGCGGTGTGGTCACGCAGGTAGGCCAGCGCCTGCTCGCGGGTCCAGCCCTTGCTGTGCACGCCGGTGTCGATCACCAGGCGCGTGGCGCGCCACATCTCATAGGTCAGGCGGCCGAAATCCTCGTAGGGGGTTTCGTAGATGCCCATCTCCACGCCCAGCTTCTCGCAGTACAGCGCCCAGCCTTCGCCATAGGCGGAGATGTAGGCGTTGCGGCGGAACTCGGGCAGGTTCTTCTGTTCGGCGGCGATCGCGCCCTGCAGCGCGTGGCCCGGATCGGACTCATGCAGCGTCAGTGCCGGCAGGTTGTACAGCGGGCGCGACGGCAGGTTGTAGGTATTGAGCCAGTAGGTGCCCATGCCACCACGGCCGGCGGTCCAGAACGGCGCGATATCCGGCGGCACCGGCACGATGGTGAAGCGCGCGCGCGGCAGCGTCATGTACTTGCCGAGCTGGCCGTCCGCCCGCTTGGAGATCCACGCGGCACGCGACAGCAGCTCTTCCGGCGTCTTGGCATAGAACTGCGGATCGGTACGCAGGAAGGTCAGGAACTCGGCGAAGCTGCCCTTGAACTTCACCTGCTTGATGATGTCGTTCATTTCCTTCTGGATGCGTGCGACTTCATCCAGGCCGATGCGATGGATCTCGTCCGGCGACAGGTCCAGCGTGGTGTATTCGTGGATCTGCTGCTTGTAGTACGCCTTGCCATCAGGCATCGCTTCGGCGGCCAGGGTGGTGCGCGCCTGCGGCACGTACTCCTTGACGAAGAAGGTGCGCAGCTGCTGGAACGCCGGCACCACCTTGCCGCTGATCGCTTCACGCGCCTGCGCCTGCAGCTTGGCCTGCTCGGCGGCCGGGATGGTGGTGGGCAGCTTCTTGAACGGCGCGTACAACGGCGATCCGGTCGGGTCCTTCAGCTCGGCGACGGTGGCGATGGACACTTCGCGGCCATCGAGCACGGCACGCGGCACGCTGAAGCCACGCTTCAGGCCGGCACGCATGTTCTCGGTCTGCTGGCCGAAGTAACGCGGCACATCGTTCAGCCGTGCGATGTAGTTCTGGTAGTCCTGCACGGTCTTCATCTCGCGCCGGGCCATGAAGGACAGGTTGGACCAGAACGAGGAGTCGGCGTTGAACGGCATCTCGTAGCCGCGCAGGCGCGTCTCTTCGGCCAGGTTGAACACCTGGTCGTGGTAGATCGCGTAGTTGACCTGGTTGTCGGGCGACAGGGTCTTCGGGTCGATCTTCTTCAGCGCGGCGAGGGTCTCGTCCCACACCTTCAGGCGCGCCTGCTGCGCGGCCGGGCCGACATCGGGCATGCGGGTGGCATTGGCCGGCGCGTCTTCGTCCTCGCTGGCCTCACCGCCGCCCTGCTGGCGCCACTTCCATTCCTTCTCGTACAGCGCGCGGAAGGCGGCATCGGCGGGCGATTCGGTGGCCACGCTGGCCGGTGCGGCGGTGGCAGGGGGCACGGCAAGGGCCACGGCGGGCGCGGACAGGGCAATCAGCAGGGCAACGGCAAGACGGGTTTTCACGAGCACAGGTTCCCGGGAAGGCAGACCCCGATGATGGCACCGCCCACGGCCCGTGGCATGGGACGAAGGTCCTGCCTGCAGCGCAGGCAGGACCGGGAACCGACCGCAGGCCGGGGCCCCAGCGCCGAAGGCGCGTGGTAGAGCCGACTGTCAGTCGGCTGCTCTTCCGCCAGACGTGGCAAAGTCCGCGCTCCGCGCGAAAGTCGACTGACAGTCGACTCTACCCACGGCAGGCAGGGCCGGGAACCGGCCGCCGAACATGCAGTAGATCCACGCCATGCGTGGATGCGTCGGGGATCCGAACCCGGGGCCTCAGTGACTGGCCTTGTCCCGCTTCCAGCCCCGGTGCTTGATGTCCAGCTGCAGGCTGTACAGCGCGGTGAACGCCGGGAACAGGTTCTGCAGCACGCCCACCGAGTCCTGCTTGGCCGAGAACAGGAAGTAGCTCAGCGTCATCAGGCTGCCGACCACGCTCATGTACCAGAACAGGCGCGGGATCACCGGCTTGCCCGCACGCTTGGACGCGATGAACTGGACCAGCCAGCGGCCGCCAAACATCAGCGCGCCGGTATAGCCGATCAGCTTCCAGCCGGTCACATGCAGGCCGGTCCAGTACAACCAGGTCAGCGGCTGGTCGAGCCAGTGCAGCTCCAGATCCATCAACGCTCCTCCACTGCGGTGCGCTTGCTGCGGGTGATCAGCCACGCCACGCCGCGCAGGTCACGGATGCCGACCAGTGCACGGCCCAGGTTGTTGTACTTGGACACGCCGGCGGTACGGTGGCGGTGGTTGACCGGCACGCTGGTGGTCTTCCAGCCGGCACGCTGCATCAGCGCGGGCAGGTAGCGGTGCATGTGGTCGAAGTACGGCAGGTCGAGGAACGCGCTGCGCTCGAACAGCTTGATGCCGCAGCCGGTATCGGGCGTATCGTCGCGCAGCATGCGTGCGCGGATGGCGTTGGCCCACTTGCTGGCCCAGCGCTTGCTGCCGCTGTCCTGGCGGTTGACCCGCCAGCCGGCGAACAGCTTCACCTGCGCCTCGGCGGCATCGCGCGCGGCCAGCAGCTTGGGAATGTCGGCCGGATCGTTCTGGCCATCGCCATCCAGGGTCGCGATCCACGGCGCACGTGCGTGCTTGACGCCGGTGCGCACGGCGGTGCTCTGCCCGCTCTGGTTCACATGGTGCAGCACCCGCAGTTCCGGCGTGGTCGCCTTCAGCCCCTGCAGCACCGCCAGGGTGTCATCGCGCGAGTGATCGTCGATGTAGATGATCTCGAACGGCAGCCGGCCACGCAGTGCAGCGGTGATTTCGGCAACCAGCGGGGCGACGTTGTCGCGTTCGTTGAACACCGGGACGACAACGGAAAGCTCGGGTTGGCTCATAAGGCACTCGGCCAAAGGGGGACAAAGACCGCGCATTCTCCGAAGCCGAGGTTATCCGAAGATGAATCCGGCTGTGTGAGGATCCGACCTCAGGCGCGGTCGCCAAAATACTCGCGGCACCACTGCACGACGGGGGGCAACCCTTCTTCGATCGGGGTCACCGCGTCGAAGCCGAATGCGTCATGAGCGCGCCGGGTATCGGCCATCGTGCGCACCATGTCGCCCGGCTGCATCGGCTTGTAGACCTTCTGCGCGGGGCGACCGGCGGCCTGCTCGATCACGCTGATGAAGCGCTCCAGCTCGACCGGCGTATGGTTGCCGAGGTTGAACACCCGGTGCGGTACCGGACCATCGGCCGGATGCGCGAGCGCGCCGAGGATACCCGACACGATGTCGGAGACATGTGTGAAATCACGCTGCATGCGGCCCTCGTTGAACACGTCGATCGGCCGCCCGGCCAGCACCGCACGCGAGAACAGCAGCGGTGCCATGTCCGGCCGGCCCCACGGGCCATACACGGTGAAGAAGCGCAGGCCGGTGGCATGCAGGCCGTACAGCTGCGCGTAGGTGTAGGCCATCAGCTCGTTGGCCGCCTTGGTCGCCGCGTACAGCGAGCGCGGCTGGTCCACGCGCTGGTCCTCGGAGAACGGCGGCGTGGCCGAATCACCGTAGACCGAGCTGCTGGAGGCATACACCAGGTGCTGCACGCCACGGTGACGGCACAGTTCGAGCATGTTGACGAAGCCGACCAGGTTGCTGTCGACGTAGGCGTGCGGGTTTTCCAGCGAATAGCGCACGCCGGCCTGCGCGGCCAGGTGGATCACCGCAGTCGGCTTCACCTCGTCGAACAGTGCCGCCAGGCCCTGCTGGTCGGTCAGGTCCAGGGTGCGCAGGTCCAGCGCCGGGCACAGCGCAGCCACGCGGTCGCGCTTGATCTGCGGGTCATAGTAGTCGTTGAAGTTGTCCAGGCCGACCACGGGCTGGCCGGCCTCCAGCAGCGCGCGGGCGGTGTAGGCACCGATGAAGCCGGCAGCGCCGGTGAGCAGGATGGTCATGACAGGGGCCTGGAAACGAAGTTCAGGCCCCTGATGTTACCGGTCTCAGAACAAACCGAAACGCTTCTTCGCCACGTTGGTGCGGCCGGGTTCGATCACGTCCTGGATGTTCTTCGCATCGAAGCGGTCGAGCAGCACCTCGGCGCCCTTCCTCAGCTTCAGGTCCATCTCTTCCGGGTACAGCGGAACCAGGCTCATGAAGCTGATGGTCCTGCCGTCCTCCAGCGCCAGCGTGGCGAAGTCCTCCGGGGCGGTCACCGGCGACAGCACGATGGCACCGTCGAAACCCACGCCCGGCGCGTAGGGCTCGCTGGGATGGCCGTTGGGAATGGTGTGGCCGAAGCCCAGCCAGGTGTCGTACTCGTGCGGCAACCGCGCCATGCCCTTCAGCAGGCGCACCGGCCAGTAATTGCGCTCGTCCTCGAAGGCGTCCTGGGAGATCGGCCAGTCGGCCGGCAGGGTCACCATCAGTTCCATGTAGCGCGGCACGTCCGCGTCCACCTCGGCGGGCACGGTCATCGGCAGGTCGCTCATGCCGGAGGTGACCAGGCGCAGGTACGGGCAGTGGTCATTGGCCGGCACCACGTGCACGTCGATGTGCACCAGGTCGGAGATGATCTCGTGGAAGACACCGGACACCGGGCCCAGATGGCGTTCGAGGTGGGCGCTGATCGCCTCGATGTGCTGTTCTTCGCCGATGGCGGGCACGAAGTCCTTTTCGCGGCGATGTACCAGTATCTGGGTGCCGTCCGGGCTGACGTCCTCGTATTCGTTGCTCATGTCCTGTTCCCTGGATGAGGCCACGGACCGGAGAGCAGTGCATCCCCGGCACGCGCGGCGGTGCGTTCCCTGTCATCTGCAGGACGCGGCGGGAACAGGCCGCACCCCCTGGCGCTGCGCCGGGCTCAGCCCTGGCGCGTACGCAGCTTTTCCAGCACGCCGTCCAGGGTATCCAGATCGGTGTAGTGGATGATCAGCTTGCCCTTGCCGCCCCGGCCGTGGTTGATCGCCACCTTGGCACCCAGTGCTTCGGACAGTTCGGTTTCCAGCGAGGCGATGTCGGCCTGCTGCACCTTCGGCGTCGCCACCGGGCGGTTGCTCGGCACCTTGCCGGCGGCGAAGGCCTGCGCACGGCGCTCGACCTCGCGCACCGACCAGCCTTCATCGGCCGCTTCCTGCGCCAGCTTGCCAGCCAGCTCGGGAGCCAGGGTCAGCAGCGCGCGGGCGTGGCCCATTTCCAGGCGGCGGGTTTCCAGCAGCAGCCGGATCGCCACCGGCAGCTCCAGCAGGCGCAGCAGGTTGGACACCGCCGCGCGCGAGCGGCCGACGGCCTCGGCGGCCTCGGCATGGGTCAGGGTGAACTCGCTGATCAGGCGCTGCAGCGCCTCGGCTTCTTCCAGCGGATTGAGGTCTTCGCGCTGGATGTTCTCGATCAGCGCCATCGCGATGACGGTGCGGTCTTCCAGCTCGCGCACCACCACCGGCACTTCGTCCAGGCCGGCCAGCTGCGATGCGCGCCAGCGGCGCTCACCGGCGACGATTTCGTAGTTGCCTGCCGGCAGCTGGCGCACCAGGATCGGCTGGATCACGCCCTGCGACTTGATCGAGTCGGCCAGCTCGGAAAGCTTGCCCTCGTCCATCTCGCGGCGCGGCTGGTACTTGCCCGGCTGCAGCTGGCCGACCGGCAACTTGCGCAGCACTTCACCCGGCAGCGGTTCGATCACCGCAGCGGTGGCCTGCACCTGGCTGACCGCGCCTTTCGGGCCCAGCAGCGCGTCCAGGCCACGGCCGAGGCCTCGCTTCTTGGCTGCCGGCTTGCTGCTGGTCATCAGACGGTCTCCACGGCCTTGGCGGCCTTGTTGCGTTCGTTGTTGCGGCGGATGATCTCGCCGGCCAGGCCCAGGTAGGCCACGCCACCGCGCGAGGCGCGGTCGTAGCCGACGATGCTCTGGCCATGGCTGGGCGCCTCGGCCAGGCGCACGTTGCGCGGCACGATGGTGCGGAACACGCGGTCGCCGAAGTGCTCGGTGAGCTCGGCCGACACTGCGTTGGCCAGGTTGTTGCGCACGTCGAACATGGTGCGCAGCACGCCTTCGATCTCCAGCGCCGGGTTCAGGCTGGTGCGCAGCGCTTCGATGGTTTCCACCAGCGCACTCAGGCCTTCCAGTGCGTAGTACTCGCACTGCATCGGCACGATCACCGAATCGGCGGCGGCCAGCGCGTTGAGCGTCAGCAGCGACAACGCCGGCGGGCAATCGATCAGGATGTAGTCGTACTCGTCGCGGATCGGCGCCAATGCGCGCTTCAGGCGCTGCTCGCGCTCGCTCTGGCCCATCAGCTGGATCTCGGCGGCGGTCAGGTCGATGTTGCCCGGCAGCAGGTCGTAGCCTTCGGCGGTCTGCACGCGCACATCGGCGGCGCTGTTCTCGCCCAGCAGCAGATCGCAGGTGGAGGCCGCCAGCTCACGCTTGTCCACGCCGCTGCCCATGGTCGCGTTGCCCTGCGAGTCCAGGTCGACCAACAGCACGCGCTTGGGTGCGTTGGCCAGGGAAGCGGCCAGGTTGACGGCGGTCGTGGTCTTGCCGACGCCACCCTTCTGGTTGGCGATGGCGATGATGCGGGCCATGCGGGTGTGCCTCGTCGACGGATGGTTGGGACCGGTCATTATGCGTACAACCGGCCCCTTGCGGAAATCGTGGATCGCCAACCCGTTGTTCCACAAAGGGCTGGCGGCGGGAATCAGGGACCTGTAACGGTGACCAGGTGGCGTTCGCCGGCCAGGCCGGGCACCCTCAGCGGGGTCACCTCACGCACCTGCCAGCCAGCCGGCAGTTCCGCGATCTCCTCATGCGGGTAGACACCCTTCATGGCCAGCAGCACGCCACCGGGGCGCAGCAGATGGCCACCGACACGGACGATGCCGGCCAGGGTATCCATTGCGCGCGCGGTCAGCTGGTCGTAACGACCGGCCTCGTCCAGCGCTTCGGCCCGCGATTCGGCCACGCGGGCGTTGCCCAGGCCGAGCTGGCGCACGGCCTCGCGCATGAAGCGCGCCTTCTTGCCGTTGCTCTCCACCAGGGTGACCTGCAGGCCCGGGCAGGCGATCGCCAGCGGGATGCCGGGCAACCCGGGGCCGGTACCGAGGTCGGCCAGGCTGCCATCAGCCACGAACGGCTGCATCGCCAGCGAATCGAGCAGGTGGCGGGTGACCATCTCCTGCGGATCGCGGATGGCGGTGAGGTTGTAGGTGCCGTTCCAGCGGTGCAGCAGGGCCAGGTAGCGCAGCAGCGGCGGCGCCAGCGCGGCGTCCAGGCCCATGCTGGCCAGGCCCTGTTCCAGCGTGGCAGCCACGCTGGCGGGAAGTGGGTGTTCGCTCATGCCGCCATTATCGCCGGTTTTGCGCGCTGATTCCCCGCTTCAGTGCGGATACCAGGCCAACGCCGCACGGAACTGGCCGGTGGCCTGCCATTCGTGCAGGTGCCAGCGCGCGGCCTCGCCCAGTTCCGGGTCGCACCAGCGCAGGTGCAGGGCGCCATCGGCCCCCGGCGCCAGCTGCAGGCGGTGCAGCCCGAACGAGATGCCCTGCCCGTGCGACTTCAGGATCGCCTCCTTGACGCACCATACGCGGAAGAACCAGTGCTCGCGGTCGGCCTCGTCCAGGCGTTCCAGCCAGGCCACCTCCTGCGGGTGGAAGAAGCGCCGCACGATTTCCAGAAGACGCGGCCGCGGCCGCAGCAGTTCCAGGTCCACGCCCAGCCGCACGCCTTCGCCCAGCGCCACCAGCAGCACCTCACCGCTGTGGCTCCAGCCGGTCCCGTAGTGGGCCAACGGGCCGCTCAGCTCCGGCCGGCCCTTGTCATCGCGGACCAGTGGCAGCGTCTGCGGATCGGTGCCCAGCGCCTGCGCCAGTACCTGCCGGGCCTGAGGTTCACCGCGCTGGCCCGGCACGTGCGGACGCCGCCAGACCGTTACCGGACCGAAGCGCCACGGACCGTCGAGGGTGGCTGGCAGGCTCATCCGCACGCGCCCATCACGCAATTGCACGACGGGTTCACAGCCCTGCGCGTCAACTGGTCACAGTTCCCCACCCGAGGTTCGATCATGGGCATCATCATCTGGCTGATCGTCGGCGGCATCGTAGGCTGGCTGGCCAGCATCATCATGAAGCGCGATGCCCAGCAGGGCATCATCCTCAACATCGTGGTCGGCATCGTCGGCGCGCTGATTTCCGGCTGGCTGTTCGGCGGCGGCATCAACGAAGCGATCACCATCCGCACCTTCCTGTTCTCGCTGATCGGCGCGGTGATCCTGCTGGCGATCGTCAACCTGTTCACCCGCAAGAGCATACGGTGATCTGAGGGTAGTGCCGGCCACTGGCCGGCAGATGTTCCAGAACGGGCCCGGCAATCGTCGGGCCCTGTTCGTTCAACCGATCTGCACCCAGGCCGGCGCATGGTCGCTCGGGCGTTCCCAGGTGCGCGGCTCGCGGTCGATGCCCGAGGCCACCGCGCTGCCCTTCAGCGCGTCGGAGACCAGGGTCAGGTCGATGCGCAGGCCCAGGTTGCGGCGGAAGCCGGCGGCACGGTAATCCCACCAGCTGAAGGTGCCCGCCTCGTCGTTGTGCAGGCGGAAGCCATCGTGCAGGCCCAGCTGCAGCAGCTTGTTGAGCGCGCCGCGCTCGGCGGTGGAGGTCAGGATGTGGTTGTCGTTCCACACCTCCGGATCGTGCACATCGCGCGCGTCCGGGGCGATGTTGAAGTCACCCATCACGATCAGCTTCGGATGCCGCTGCAGTTCTTCGGCGATCCAGGCATGCACCGCTTCCAGCCAGCGCAGCTTGTAGTCGTACTTGTCGGTGCCGATGTCCTGGCCATTGACCACGTACAGGTTGATCACCCGCAGGTCGCCGAAGGTACCGGCAATGACGCGCTTCTGTTCGTCCTCGAAGCCGGGAATGCCGATCTGCACGTCCTGCGCCGGCTCACGCGACAGCAGCGCCACGCCGTTGTAGGTCTTCTGGCCGGCGAACACGCTGCGGTAGCCGGCGGCGATCAGCGCAGAATCAGGGAACTTGTGGTCCTCCAGCTTGGTTTCCTGGATACCGACGATGTCCGGGCCGAACTCCCTGAGCCACTGCTCCAGGTGCGGCAGGCGGACATTGAGCGAATTGACGTTCCACGAGGCGATCTTCATGCGGGCATTCTACCCGGGTGCGCTTGGCACGCGTGCCACCCCAGGTGGGCACCCGCCGGTAGTGCCGGCCGCTGGCCGGCAACCCCATGAACCGCCGGCAAGACCCCGCAGTTGCCGGCCAGCGGCCGGCACTACCGAAGCAGCAGCTTCAACAACCCCGCAATCTTTGAGTACGGCGGGCGCAGCCGGTCGCTGGCGGCCCAGCGCGACTGCCACAGCACCGGCAGCCGCTTGCTCATCGCATCGAACCCGGCCCGGCCATGGTACGCGCCCATGCCGCTGGCCCCGACCCCGCCAAACGGCAATCCATCGGCGGCGAAGTGCAGCAGCGTGTCATTCACCGTCACCCCGCCGGCCACCACCTGGCCGAGGATGCGCTCTACCGTCGCCGTGTCGTGGCTGAAGGGATACAGCGCCAGCGGCCGGTCGCGGGACAGCACGTCGGCCAGCGCCGCCTCCAGGTCCGGATAGGCCCGCACCGGCAGGATCGGCCCGAAGATCTCCTCGCGCATCAGGTCCAGGTCGTCCGGCGGGTCCAGCACCACGGTCGGCACCAGCAGGCGCTCGCGGTCGGCGCGCGCGTCGTCCACCTGCGCCAGCGGAATCACCGGCACCCCGCGCTGCCGCGCCTGTGCCAGGTAGCCCTGCAGGCGCCGGTACTGGCCTTCATTGATGATGCGGGTGTAGTCGTCGGCATCGCTGAAGTCGCCATAGCGCTCGCGCACCTGCTGCTGCAGCGCCTGTACGAACTCGCGCTGGCGGACCGTATCGATCAGCACGTAATCCGGCGCGATGCAGGTCTGGCCCGCGTTGAACCACTTGCCGGTGGCCAGCCGCGCGGCGGCTTTGTCCAGCGGGAAATCGCGGCAGACAATCGCCGGCGACTTGCCGCCCAGCTCCAGCGTGACCGGCACCAGATGCTCGGCAGCGGCCGCCATCACCTTGCGACCGACGGCGGTCGAGCCGGTGAACAGCAGATGGTCCAGCGGCAGCGAGGACACCGCCGCCGCCACATCCGCCCCACCCTGCACCACCGCCACGCGATCGGGCGGGAACACACTGGCCAGCAGATCGGCCAGGAATGCGCTGGTGCGTGGTGTGTGTTCCGAGGGCTTCAGCAACACATGGTTGCCGGCGGCAATCGCGGTGGCCAGCGGCACCAGCGCCAGCGTAACCGGGTAATTCCAGGGCGAGATCACCCCGACCACGCCCAGCGGCGTCGGCCGCAGCTGCGCACGCGCCGGCCACAGCTTCCAGCCTGCACCGACCCGCTGCGGCTTCGACCAGCGCCGCAGGTGGCGGCGCAGGTGGTCGATGGCCGACAGCACGCTCATGCCATCGGCCAGTTTCGATTCAACGTGGGCGCGATGGCCGAAATCCTCGGCGATGGCCTGCGCCATTTCGTCCAGGCGTGGCTTCAGCGCCTCGCGCAGGCGGCGCAGGTCAGCTTCGCGCTGGTCCAGCGACGGGCGCTGCGACTGCCAGGCGCTGCGCAGGGTGTGCAGGAGGGCGGGGAGGTCTTCCGGCGTAGTGGCGGTCATGGGCCGACTATACGGGGTGCTGCGCGACGCAAAGGTAGTGTCGGCCGCTGGCCGGCAAGGGCTTCATGTCCGCGGAGATTCATGAGGTTGCCGGCCAGCGGCCGGCATTACCGGATTGCGAGCCGAGTGGGCACGCCCCACAAACAGAAAGGCCGCGGTCTGCACCGCGGCCCTTGAAACCCGGTGGGTGCCGACCGTTGGTCGGCACACCGGTTACTTGGTGATATCCACGTCCTTGGTCTCACGCAGGAACAGGCCGCCGATCACCACCGACATCAGCGCGATGATGATGGGGTACCACAGGCCGTAGTAGAGGTTGCCGGTACCGGCCACCAGCGCGAACGAGATCGCCGGCAGGAAGCCACCGAACCAGCCGTTGCCGATGTGGTACGGCAGCGACATCGAGGTGTAGCGGATGCGGGTCGGGAACAGTTCGACCAGGTAGGCGGCGATCGGGCCGTAGACCATGGTCACGTACAGCACCAGCAGCCACAGCATGAAGATGGTGCCGGCGATGTTGATGCGGGCGCCATCGGCCTTGGCCGGGTAGCCGGCAGTGGTCAGGGCGGTCTTCAGTTCCGCACCGAACGCGTCAGCCTTGGCCTTGCCTTCTTCCTTGGTCAGGCCGGCGGCCTCATACGAGGTGACGCTGGCGCTGCCCACGTTCACCATCGCCAGCGAACCGGCGGCGGCTGGCTGCACGTCGTACGGCACACCAGCCTTGGTCAGTGCGGCGGTGGCCACGTCGCAGGAGCTGGTGAACTTGCGCAGGCCAACCGGATCGAACTGGAACGAGCAGGTAGCCGGATCGGCCACGACCAGGGCCGGCGAGCTGCTGCGGGCTTCTTCGATGGCCGGGTTGGCGAAGTGGGTCAGGCCCTTGAAGATCGGGATGTAGGTGATGGCCGCCAGCAGGCAGCCGGCCAGGATGATCTTCTTGCGGCCGATGCGGTCGGACAGCCAGCCGAAGAAGATGAAGAATGGCGTGCCCAGCGCCAGCGCTGCGGCGATCAGCAGGTAGGAGGTGGTGGCATCGACCTTCAGCATGCTGCTGAGGAAGAACAGCGCGTAGAACTGTCCGCCGTACCAGACCACGGCCTGGCCAGCCGCTGCACCGAGCAGGACCAGCAGCATCAGCTTCAGGTTGCCGCCCTTCAGGCTGTCGCGGAACGGGGTCTTGGAGCCCTTGCCTTCAGCCTTCATCTGCTGGAACAGCGGCGATTCGCTCAGCTGCAGGCGGATCCATACCGAAATGCCCAGCAGCAGGATCGAGACCAGGAACGGAATGCGCCAGCCCCAGGCTTCGAAGGCCTCGTTGCCCAGCGTCATGCGGCAGGCCAGGATGATCAGAAGCGACAGGAACAGGCCGAGCGTGGCGGTGCACTGGATGAAGCTGGTGTACAGGCCACGCTTGTCGTCCGGCGCGTGCTCGGCCACGTAGGTGGCGGCACCGCCGTACTCGCCGCCCATCGCCAGGCCCTGGGCCAGGCGCAGGATGATCAGGATCACCGGTGCGGCGAAACCGATCGAGGCGTAGTTGGGCAGCACGCCGACCAGGAAGGTCGAGATGCCCATGATCAGGATGGTGACCAGGAAGGTGTACTTGCGGCCGATGCGGTCGCCGAGGCTGCCGAAGAAGGCCGCGCCGAACGGACGCACGAAGAAGCCGGCGGCAAACGCCAGCAGGGCGAAGATCATGCCCGTGGTTTCATTGACGCCACTGAAGAACTGCTTGGCGATGATGGCCGCGAGCGAGCCGTACAGGAAGAAGTCATACCACTCGAACACCGTGCCGAGGCTCGATGCGAAGATGACCTTCTTGTGGCCCTTGGTCAGGGTGCCCGCCGCATTGTGCGGGCTGGATGCAGTGCTGGACATGGGACGTTTTCCCTCTGTAGATGCCGACCTTGGTCGGCATTCAATCTCGGTAGGTGCCGGCCGCTGGCCGGCACGCTCTTAGAAGCTGTACTTCGTAGTGAACTGCAATCGGGTGATGTCACCCTTGTTGCCGTTCTCCACTTCGCGACGGCCGTACATCAGCTCGGCGCCGATATCGACCTTGGGCAGCGGCGAGTAGAAGATGTTGCCGCGGATGCTCTGCACGCTCTTGGTCACCAGCGGGCCCAGGATGCTGTCGTTGTCGTAGTCGCTGCGCGCATAGATCAGGTTGGTGCGCAGCTTCGGCGAGAACGCATGCCGCCAGCCCACGTAGCCGGCCAGCACGCCGGTCGGGTTGAGCTCGTCGCGGGCCACGTCATAGGCGCTGTCGGCGGTGATGCCCAGGCCGATGTAGCGGGCGATGCCTTCGCCGCCGGTCAGCTGGTAGTGCAGCGAATCGCTGTCGCCCATCACCCATTTGCCGCCCAGGGTCAGGCCGCCAGCCACCTTGTCGGCCTTGGCGCCGGTGGCCTGGTTGTCGACCTTCAGCTGACGGACGATGCCGCCGACACCGAAGGTGCCCCAGTCACCCTTCCAGCCATAGCGCAGGGTCAGGTCAGGCAGGCTGCCACGGTCGGAGTTGGCGCTGGTGTTGGTCCAGGCGCCGGTGACCGGGTTGCGGGTACCGGTAAGGGTGGTGGTTTCCGGGTTTTCCAGCGCGACGCTGAAGCCACCCTGGGTGTAGCGCACCTGGGCCTGGCGCACGAAGATCACGCCGTCGGTGGGCCCGACGAAGTCGACCGCTTCGGGCAGCGCGGCCGCGTCCATGAAGTTGGACCAGGTCTGGCCTGCCATCCAGTTGTTCCAGTACATGTAGGCGTGGCGCAGGGTCACACCGTAGGTATTGGTGGCGGTCTGGTTGCCCAGCGAGTTGCCGAAGAAGTCCATCTCGAAGAACGCACCGGCCTTGTTGCCCGATTCGCTCACGTTGTCGATGCCCAGGTTGAATCGCGAGAACTTGGCATGGGCGTTGAAGTCGGTGCCCGAACGCTTGCCGCTGCCGCCGGCGCCTTCCACCGGGGTCTGGCCCGGCAGGTACAGCGAGCGGCCGGTGGCGTCGTCGGCCAGCTGGCCATCGCTGGTCTGGGTGGCCAGGAAGTCGGCCTTGATGAAGCCGCCGATCTTGACCGTGGTACCCGGCGCGGCGCCCGGGGTGATGGTGGTGACCTGGATCGGCTGCTTGCCGGCCGGCACCGAAGCAACCGGCTTCTGCCCGGCCTGCACCGTGCGCACTTCGGTCACCGCCTGCTGGGTCTGGCTGATCTGGGTCTGTTGTTGTTGCTGCGAAGACAGCAGCAGCTGGACCTGGCGTTCCAGTTCGGCAACGCGTGCTTCCAGTGCCTTCTCTTTGGCGGTCTCAGCGAACGCCATGCCCGGTGCGACCAGGGCGACCAACAGGCAGGCCGCCAAAGGTGTGCGCACGGCTTTCAACGTACGGTGGCTCATGTTGCCCTCTCTCCCAAGTGGCAAGGTGATGCCGCGCGTGGGGCACGGTCGAGCCGAGACTGCGGGGCGATTATGTATAGCGGCTATTCGCCATTGGTCGAACCCGGCCCTGCTGGGCGCTCACTTTCGACCATGGTCTAACCAGAGTGGTGACGCGGCCGGGGGTGGATGGGGCAAACTGAGGGGGATCGGTCGCTGCGATGCTGCGACCGCACATACAAAGTCAACGTGCAAGTGAGGGTGCCATGGCTGATATCTACCCCGTCGATCCGCAGTTCGCCGCCAAGGCACGCATCGACAAGACGTCGTACGAACAGCAGTACCAGGCGTCGGTGACCGACCCGGATGGTTTCTGGGGCAAGGCCGCCGAGCGCCTGCAATGGATGCGCAAGCCGACCAGGATCAAGAACGTCAGCTACGACCTGTCCGACTTCCACATCAAGTGGTTCGAAGATGGCGAGCTCAATGCCAGCGTGAACTGCCTGGATCGCCAGCTGGAAACGCGCGGCGACAAGACCGCCCTGCTGTTCGAGCCGGACGGCCCGGATGCACCGGCCCAGCACGTGACCTACCGCGAGCTGTACGAGCGCACCTGCCGCCTCGGCAATGCACTGCGCAATCTCGGCGTCAAGAAGGGCGACCGCGTCACCATCTACCTGCCGATGATCGTCGACGCCGCCGTGGCCATGCTGGCCTGCGCGCGCATCGGTGCGATCCACTCGGTGGTGTTCGGTGGCTTCGCGCCGAACTCGATCGCCGACCGCGTCAGCGACTGCCAGAGCAAGCTGATCATCACCGCCGACGAGGGCCTGCGCGGTGGCCGCAGGATTCCGCTGAAGGCCAACGTTGATGCCGCGCTGAAGCTGCCGGGCACCAATACCGTGGAAACCGTGCTGGTGGTGCGCCACACCGGCGGTGCGGTGGACATGCAGGCCCCGCGCGACCGCTGGTTCCACGATGTGGTGGACAGCCAGCCGGCCACCTGCGAACCGGAACGCATGAACGCGGAAGACCCGCTGTTCATCCTCTACACCTCCGGTTCCACTGGCAAGCCGAAGGGCGTGCTGCACACCACCGGCGGTTACCTGCTGTACGCGGCCTACACCCATGAAGCGGTGTTCGACCTGCGCGAGGACGACATCTACTGGTGCACCGCCGACGTCGGCTGGGTCACCGGCCACAGCTACATCGTGTACGGGCCGCTGGCCAACGGCGCGACCTCGCTGATGTTCGAAGGCGTGCCGAACTACCCGGACACCTCGCGTTTCTGGAACGTCATCGACAAGCACAAGGTGACCATCTTCTACACCGCCCCGACCGCCATCCGCGCGCTGATGCGCGAAGGCGAGGAGCCGGTGAAGAAGACCTCGCGCGCCTCGCTGCGCCTGCTCGGCAGCGTCGGCGAGCCGATCAATCCGGAAGCCTGGCGCTGGTACTACGAGGTGGTTGGCGACAGCCGCTGCCCGATCGTCGATACCTGGTGGCAGACCGAAACCGGCGGCATCCTGATCTCGCCGCTGGCCGGCGCGATGGATCTCAAGCCGGGGTCGGCCACCCTGCCCTTCTTCGGCGTGCAGCCGGCGCTGGTCAATGCCGATGGCGAGATCCAGGACGGCCCGACCGAGGGCAACCTGATCATCCGCGATTCCTGGCCGGGCCAGATGCGCACGGTGTACGGCGACCACCAGCGTTTCATCGATACGTATTTCCGTACCTACCCGGGCAGCTACTTCACCGGCGACGGTTGCCGACGCGACGAGGACGGCTACTACTGGATCACCGGCCGCGTCGACGATGTGATCAACGTGTCCGGCCACCGCATCGGCACCGCCGAAGTGGAAAGCGCGCTGGTTTCGCACCCGAAGGTGGCCGAGGCGGCCGTGGTCGGCTTCCCGCACGACGTCAAGGGCCAGGGCATCTACGCCTACGTCACCCTGGTGGCCGAAGAGGCACCGAGCGATGAGCTGCACAAGGAGCTGATTGCCTGGGTGCGCAAGGAGATCGGCCCGATCGCCACGCCCGACCACCTGCAGTGGGCACCGGGCCTGCCGAAGACCCGCTCGGGCAAGATCATGCGCCGCATCCTGCGCAAGATCGCCGAGAACGCGCCCGACCAGCTTGGCGACACCTCGACCCTGGCCGATCCGTCGGTGGTGGCGTCGCTGGTGGACGAACGCAAGGTGCGCTGACGTACGACCGGGGTCGGATCCCTTTCCGCAAGGAAAGGGCTCTGACCCCATCTGCTTTCCCTCACGGTTCCCCCCGACCATGACCACCCTCCTGATTGCCGATGACCACCCGCTGTTCCGCGAAGCCCTGCGCGGCGCCGTGCAGCGGGTCATCCCCGGCGTGCAGCTGTTCGAGGCAGACAGCGTGGAAGCGCTGTACGCGCTGGCCGACCAGCACAACGACGCCGACCTGGTCCTGATGGATCTCAACATGCCCGGTGCGCAGGGTTTCAATGCACTGGTGCACATGCGCTCGCTGCATCCGCACCTGCCGGTGGTAGTGGTGTCCGCGCGCGAAGAGGCGACGGTGATGCGCCGCGCGCTCGACCACGGCGCGCTGGGCTTCATTCCGAAGTCTGCGGATTCGGACACCATCGGCCACGCACTGGGCACCATCCTCGATGGCGAGACCTGGGCGCCGCCGGAAGCGCACAACGTGCCGCCCACCGAGCGCGAGGAACGCGAAGTCGGCCAGCGACTGCGCGAGCTGACCCCGCAACAGTTCCGTGTGTTGCAGATGCTGGGCGCAGGCCGCTTGAACAAGCAGATCGCTTACGACCTCAACGTCTCCGAAGCGACGATCAAGGCCCACGTCACCGCCATCCTGCGCAAGCTGGGCGTGACCAACCGCACCCAGGCCGTGCTGATGGCCGGCAAGCTGGCGATCGACGACGACGCCATCGTGCTGCCGCCGGAAGAAGACTGACGGTAGTGCCGGCCGCTGGCCGGCAATCGCCTTCAGCCCCTGAAATCACCCGAAACCGCTTCGGTAGGTGCCAAGCTTGCGTGGCACGCTCTCGCCGTTGCGCATGCCGGCCAGCGGCCGGCACTACCAGGCACCGCTGCGCCCACGATATAGCCTTCGCTATACAAACCAGCCGTGCCTGCGCGTTTCGCTGGAAATGCGCCACGCGCGAATCGCGATGCTAAGCTTCGCGTCCCCTTGGGGAGTAGCCGGATTCCTTTGCAGGAATCGTCCACGTCAACATACTCGGCCGGTGCGCCGTGGCGTGGACAACCATGATGGTTGGCGAGACCAGCGGCCCGCGCGCGCAACGTCAGGTTGGGCGCGAGCGCAGGCCGTGCGTCCGTCCTAGCCCGACCTCAGCAGCTGCCCATGTCCCCCATTTCGATCCTCCTGATCGGCTTTGCCATGTCCACCGATGCCTTCGCTGCGGCGATCGGCAAGGGTGCGGCCATGCGCAAGCCGGTGTTCCGCGATGCACTGCGGGCCGGCATCATCTTCGGCGTCATCGAGGCGATCACGCCCATCATCGGCTGGCTGCTCGGCCGCGCCGCGCTGCAGTACGTCGAAGCCTTCGACCACTGGATCGCCTTCGGCCTGCTCGGCGCACTGGGCATCCACATGATCTACAACGGCCTGCGCCCGGAAAGTGCCGACGAGGACGAAGACCCCTCCCAGCACCATGGCTTCTGGAAGCTGGCGTTGACCGGTTTCGCCACCAGCATCGACGCGATGGCGGTGGGCATCGGCCTGGCCTTCATGGACGTGCATATCGGCGTGATGGCCGCGGTCATCGGCCTGTGCACGCTGACCATGGTCACCGTCGGCATCATGCTCGGCCGCGTGCTGGGCAGCATGGTCGGCAAGCGTGCCGAGATCATCGGTGGCGTGATCCTGGTGATCATCGGCGCGACGATCCTGTACGAGCACCTGCACGGCGTGGGGTAACGCTTCCGCGATTACGTGGTTGCCGGCCAGCGGCCGGCACTACCTGACGTCACATCCACGCATGGCGTGGATCTACTGCCAGGCCGATGAAGCTTTGGTAGATGCCAGGCTTGCCTGGCATGGTTTCACGTCGTGGTTGCCGGCCAGCGGCCGGCACTACTGCGCGTCGCGCAGCGCGCCGAGGAAGGCGCGCAGCGAGGCCGGCTTGATCGGCTTGGTCAGCACGCGATAGCCACGCTCGCGCGCCATCCGCTTCAGCTCGTCGCGACCATCGGCGGTCAGCAGCGCACCCGGCAGCGGGTAACCGGCGGCTTCACGCAGCGCCACCAACGCATCCAGGCCGTCCATGCGGTCGTGCAGGTGGTAGTCCACCAGCATCACCTGCGGCCGCTCGGCCACCTTCTCCAACGCCTGATCCACCGTCGATGCCGTGATCACCTGCACCTGCCAACGGCCGAGCAGTGCGCGCATGCCGTCGAGGATCTCCTCGTCGTTGTCCACGCACAGCACGCGCAGGCCCGCCAGCGAATCGCTGCGTACCGGTGCGGCCACCGCCTGTACCGGCGTGGCCAGTTCGGTGTAACCCGGCAATGGTGCCACCCGCGGCAGGATGATCGAGAACATCGATCCCTTGCCAACCCGGCTGCGCGCATTGAGGCGATGGTCAAGCAGACGCGAGATGCGCTGGCAGATCGACAGGCCCAGACCCAGGCCCTGCTCGCCCCAGTCGAACGGCTGCTGGTAGCGGTGGAACTCGTCGAAGATCTGCCGCATGTGGTGCTCGGGAATGCCGGGCCCGGTATCCCAGACCTGCAGCTCCACTTCGTCGCCGCGCTGGCGCACGGCCAGCACGATGCGTCCCTGGCGGGTGTAACGCAGCGCATTGGCCAGGAAGTTCTGCAGCACGCGGCGCAGCAGGCGGCGATCACTGCGCACCCATGCCGGTCGCGCGAACAGGTCCAGGCGCAGGCCACGGCCGGCGGCGACCGGGGTGTACTGCGCGGCCAGCTCACGCATCAACGCACTCACGTCGAACTCGCCGATCACCGGGTGCAGGCCACCGGCATCCAGCCGCGACACATCCAGCAGGCCATCGAGCAGCTCTTCGGCCGCACGCAACGACGCATCCACACGCTCGGCCAGGTGCTTCTGCTCATCGCTCACGTGATCGCTGTCGCGCAGCGCGGAAGCGAACAGGCGTGCGGCGTTCAGTGGCTGCAGCACGTCATGGCTGATCGCCGCCAGGAAGCGGGTCTTCGACTGCTGCGCGACCTCGGCCTCATGCGAACGCTCGGCCACGCGCTGTTCCAGCGTTTCGTTGGCTTCCAGCAGGGCCTTTTCCGCGTGCTTGTAGTCGGTGATGTCGTTGTAGCTGGTCACGTAACCGCCGCCGGGCAGCGCCTGGCCACGCATCTCGATCACCTTGCCATCGCTGCGGGTGCGCTCGAACACGTGCGGTGACCCCGCGCGCATGTAGCCGATGCGTCGATTGATCTGGACTTCGATATCACCCTCGCCCAGCTCGCCGCGCTCGGCGTTGTAGCGGATCAGGTCGGCCACCGGGCGACCTACGTAGAGCATGCCGTCGGGGTAGCCGAACATGTCCTGGTAACGACGATTCCATGCGGTCAGGCGCATGTCCGGATCGACCACGCTGACCCCGGCGCTGATGTTCTCCAGCGTGGTCGACAGGATCTCGCGGTTGAAGCGCAGTTCCTGCCCGGCTTCGTCCAGCACCGCCACCACTTCGCCCAGGTCCATGCCCGAGCCGCGCAGCAGGCTGGTCAGCAGCAGGCGCGCCGAGGCCGCACCAATCGACGCGGCCAGCAGGCGTTCGGTGAACTGCACCCACGGCCGGTCGGCCGGCGCCGAGGATTGCAGCTCGCGGCCCAGCGACTGTGCCTGCTCGAAGAACGAGCGCCGCGCATGGCGCTCGCCGACCACGCGCGAAGCCAGTGCCAGCAGGTCGCCCACATGCACATGACCGGGCCAGCCACCGGCCACCGACGGGCGCTCGGCATACGGGTCGAGGAACGGCGCGGCGCGCAGCCGCTCGTCCACACCGGGCCGCCAGCGTGCGGACACCAGCATCATCGTCGCCGCATTGACCAGCAGCGACCAGAACGTGCCATGGGTGAGCGGGTCCCAGCCGGTCATGCCGAACAGCTGCTGCGGGCGCAGCCACTCGATGCCGAACGGGCCGTGCTGCACCCAGCCAGCATCGACCCAGCCGGCCATGGTCATCGCCGGCAGCAGCAGGGTGTACAGCCAGGTGGCGAAGCCCAGCAGCATGCCCACCTCGACACCACGCCGGCTCGCGCCGCGCCAGTACAGGCCGCCGATCAGCCCGGGCGCGAACTGCGCCACTGCCGCGAACGCCATCAGGCCGTACGAGGCCAGCGTGCTGTCGTTGCTGCTGGTGCGGTAGTAGCTGTACGCCATCAGCGCCAGCAGCAGGATCGCCAGGCGGCGGATCCACAGCACGCGCGAGGCAACGTCGGCGGCTTCCTGATGGTCGCCACTGCGGCGCAGCAGCACCGGCATCACCAGGTCGTTGCTGACCATGGTGGCCAGCGCAATGGACGACACGATGACCATGCCGGTGGCGGCGGAGAAGCCGCCCACATAGGCAATCAGCGCCAGCGCGTTGCGGCCTTCGGCCAGCGGCAGGGCCAGCACCATCGAGTCGTCGGCGACGCTGCCGCCGGTGCCGAACAGGGTCACGCCGGCGGTGGCGATCGGCAGCACCATGCCCGAGATCAGTACCAGGTAGCCACCGAACATCCAGCGCGCGCGGCGTACGTCGCGCACGTCACCGCACTCGACCACGGCCACGTGGAACTGGCGTGGCAGGCAGATGATGGCCAGGAAGCTGAGCAGGGTCTGCGAGATGAAGCCCACCGGCGGCAGGCCGGTGAACAGCGTATGCACCGACTCGACCACCGCATCGGTGCGGTTGCTCAGCCACAGGTAGGCGAACACGCCCACGGCCAGCATCGCCAGCAGCTTGATCACCGATTCGAAGGCGATCGCCAGCATCATGCCGTGGTGGTGCTCGGTGGCGTCGACCTGGCGGGTGCCGAACAGGGTGGCGAACAGCGCCATCAGCAGCGCCACGTACAGCGCCGGATCGGTGAAGAAGCCGGTCGGGCCGCTGTTGCCGGTCAGCACCTGCAGGCTCATCGCCACCGCTTTGTACTGCAGGGCCAGGTACGGAATGATGCCGATCAGGGCGATGATCGCCACCAGTGCGGCCAACCGCCGCGAGCGGCCGAAGCGCGAGGAGATGAAATCGGCGATGGAGACCACGTTCTGGCTGCGGGCGATCAGCGCCAGGCGTTCGATGATGCGCCAGCCGAACAACAGCAGCAGCAACGGACCGATATAGATCGGCAGGTAGCCGATGCCGTTGCGCACGGCCGTACCCACCGCGCCGTAGAAGGTCCACGACGAGCAGTACACGGCCAGCGCCAGGCTGTACACCACCGGCCGCAGCCACGGCCGGTCGGGATACATCGGCCGGCGGTCACCCCACCACGCCACGCCGAACAGCAGCGCTGCATAGGCAACCGAGACGAGCAGCAAGATCCAGCTGGAGACCACGCGTGCGTTTCCGTCGGAAGAACCCGCAGTGTAGGCCAGGCATGGCCGGGGGTGCGGGCTCGTTGGGAGCAACCACCCCCACCAAGGTGGGGGCCTACGCGGTGCGGGCCACGACCGTTGGTCGTGGCCGGCTTCTTATTGGGCCGGCACGCCCATTTCCTTCAGCAGCTCGGGCGCCGGGTAGACCTTGGCCAGCAGCCAGCGCAGGTAGCGCATGTCCACGTGCACAGCGCGCTTGTAGCGCGGATCGAACCACCAGCTGGCGCTGACCGATTCCCAGTTGCTGTCGAAGTTCAGGCCGATCAGTTCACCCTTGGCGTTGAGCACTGGCGAGCCGGAGTTGCCGCCGGTGGTATCCAGGTTGGTCAGGAAGTTGACCGTCTGGGTCTTCAGCGCCGGGGCGGCGGTGCTGCCGAAGTCACCCTTGGCAATCGCCGCCAGCAGCGGCTTGGGCGCATCGAACGGATAGGCGTTGGTGTTCTTCTCGACGATGCCGGCCACGGTGGTCACCGGCGAGTAGGTCACGCCATCGCGCGGGTGCAGCGCCTCGACCTTGCCGTAGCTGATGCGCAGGGTGCGGTTGGCATCCGGGTACACGGCGCGGCCCTGCTTGGCACGCCAGGCGAACAGCGCCTGCATGTAGGCGGGGCGCAGGCGCAGCTGCTCGCCTTCGCGGGTCTTGCTCTCGTTCTCGATGCGCAGCTGCGCGGCCACCAGCGGGCCGGCCACGGCGATCAGCGGATCGGCGGCCAGCGCCTTGCCTTCGCGTGCGGCAGCGAAACGCGACAGGCGCTGCGCCTCGTCACCCAGCTGGGTGCCCGCATACAGGGTGTCCAGCGCCTTGGCCAGCTGCTGCGGGGTACGGCCGAAGGCCGCGTCGAACTCGGCCACGCGCTGCGCGTCCGGCAGCTGCTGGTAGCGGGTCAGCAGGGTGGTCAGCAGCGCCTTCTCGACCTCCGGTGCGTAACGGCGCTGGACCTGCTTGAGCACGCCTTCGATCATCGCTTGGTCGCGCTGCTGGTAGCCGCTTTCGCGCTGCGCGTCCGGCTTGGCCGATTCGATGCGCAGGCGCTCCAGCAGCAACGCCGAACGCAGCAGCTGGCTCTGCGCGGCCATCTGCTCCAGCAGCAGGTCGCGCTCGCCCACCGCCGCGCCCTGCGACAGGTTGGCCAGCAACGCCTTGATGTCGCCCTGGTACTTGCGGTCGGTGGCAGCGAGCATCGCCGTCTCGTCGGCGGCACGCTGGGCCTTGGCGTCGCTGCGCAGCAGGCCTTCCAGCTCACCGGCAGCGCGCTTGCGGTTGTTCTTCAACGACTGCAGCTGCGAGGCGTAGCGGGTGCGCGCCTGTGCATCCTTGGCGCTGGCGGCCTCGATGGTGTCGATCATCTGCTGGAACACCGATACGCGGCGCGGCAGCACGGTATCGATCTGGCCAGCGAATTCGGCCGCGGTACGATGGCGGTAGGTGATGCCCGGGTAACCGGCCAGCATCGCGTAGTCGCCTTCCTTCGGGCCTTCCACCGACATCTGCAGGTGTGCCGGCGCCTGGTAGGGCACGTTGTCCTTGCTGTAGGCGGCCGGCTTGCCGTCCTTGCCCACGTAGGCGCGCAGCAGGGTGAAGTCACCGGTGTGGCGCGGCCACATGAAGTTGTCGATCTCGTCGCCGTAGTTGCCGATCGCGCGCGGCGGCGCGTACACCAGGCGCACGTCGCTCAGTTCCAGCTGGGCGATCCGGTAGAAATCGGTGCCGTAGTACATGTTGGCCACCGAGCAGCGCACGCTGCCGTCCTTCTCGCACTCGGCCACGATCTGCTTGCTGGCCGCGTCCACGGCGTCGAAGTAGGCACGGCCGGTCTTGCCACGGGCCTGCGCCAGCACCTGGTCGGTCACCTTGTCGAAGCCGACGGTAACCAGCACGCGGAAGTCCGGGTTGGCCGGGCGCTCGTCGGCACGGCCGTTGGCGATGAAGCCACCAGTGATCAGGTCGTGCTCGGGCGAGCTGTTGTACTGGATCACGCCCATCGCCACGTGGTGGTTGGTCAGCAGCAGGCCGTCGGCGGACACGAACGAACCGGTACCACCACCGGCGCGCACCACGGCGCTCAGCGGCGGCGCGGTGACATTGGCCAGGTCGGCCGGATTGCCCTTGAAACCTGCGGCCTGCAGCGGCTTGGCCAGCTCCGGCAGCTGCGTCGGCATCCACATGCCTTCATCGGCGTGGGCACCGGCGGCGAGGGTCAGGCCCAGGGCCAGGGCGGTGGGAAGGGCTTTGCGTGATGACATGAGGCAATCCGGTACGACAGAACAGCCCGGGACCATAGCCGCTGGGGCCGGATGGGGCAACGGCCGATGGTTGGGGGTACTGCCTTTTCGCGTCGCACGCCGCCGGATACGCTATTGAATCCGGAATCACGCAGGGCGTGCTCTTTGAATTCCCGACCCCAAACAATCCAGATCTTTCTCCCACATGGCGATCCAACTGGCATCCGGATTGCCGAGATCACCACGCGAACAGTGCGAGCCGTGGAGATTCCTAGAAAGTTGCTGTCCCGATTTCTGGAAATGCCGGAGTCAACGCAAGTGGGACTTTACTTCCTGTTTGGAAGTGAGGATGACGAAAGTTCGCCTTCAATGTACATCGGCCAAACTGGGGCACTCAAAGATCGCCTGTACACGCATCAAGGTACTCGTGATTCCTGGAATCGGGCTGTTGCCGTACTTTCCCTAACCAATGCTTTCACCAGTACCCATGTCGGCTATCTGGAATGGCATTCCATTCAGGAGGCACGGAAAGCCGCACGTTTCCGGCTAGAGAACGTCAATGGAGGATCTCGGCCCCATACGCCGCCTCCGCTGGAAGCCGATTGCCAAGAGATACACGAGACAGCTTCCGTCTTGCTGGCTACATTGGGCTACACACCGTTCAAACCACTCGCAGATAGAAGCCAAGCAACAGAACTTCTCTGCAAAGGCCCTGATACGGAAGCGAAGGGACTTTACGGCAGCGAAGGAATGGTTGTCCTCAAAGGATCTGTGGGGCGTCGGGAGGTCGTCGCGTCCTTCGGCGCCGCTTCCAGAGCGGTTCGAGAGCAGCTGCTCGCCGAGAAAGTAATCATCGAAGACGGCCGAAACATCCGATTCACTCAGGATCATCAGTTCCGATCTCCCAGCGCCGCCTCTGGTTGTCTGCTTGGACGACCATCCAACGGATGGGACGACTGGAAATCGGCTGACGGGCGATCATTGGACGAACTTGAGCGCCGCGCTTCTTTACAGCTGGCCAAAGACAACTGACCAACACGAATCTCTCGCATGAATCGGGCGCGGCAGGGTCCGGCGCTACCGGAGAAAAGGCGGCGGGTTACTTCTCCCGCCGCCAGTTGATCGACCCCCGGTTTTCCACCGTGCTCGACTCCACTTCCACGTCGAAGCCGCGGCGCAGCAGGTACTTCAGCGTGATCACCGAACCGGCACCAACCAGCGACACGCCGTAGCCGACGTACAGCTTGGGCGAGATGTACTTGCCAACACCGATCACCGAGCCGCCCAGCGCGCGCGACTGGCTCACGCCGGCATCGTCCAGGCCCAGCTTGGCGCCCAGCTGCGACGCCAGCAGGCCGCTGCCAGCCGAGAGCGCCGCCGAGGCCGCGTTGACCTGCTGGGCCTGGTCGCTGCTGGCACCGGTCAGGCTGCGCCCCAGCACCAGGTAGGCCAGTGCCTCGGACTGCGACATCGCCGGCTCGGACCACACGTCCGCGCGCGGCTGCTGTGCACGCCCGGTCACGTCGATGCCGGCGGTGACATCACCGATCCGGCGCTCGGCACGGATGTTGATGCGCGGGTCGGACACCGCGTTGTAGTTCCAGGTGAGGTTGCCACGGGTGATGGTCAGGTCCTGCCCGTATGCCTTGTAGCGACCACTCACTTCCAGGCCACCATTGGCGGTCATTTCGCGGCCAGGTTTGGCCCAGACCTGCATCTTGCCGGTCAGTGCGCCCTTCAGGCCGAAGCCGGTCATCTTCACCTTGTCACCGAGGCTGACGGTCAGGTCCATGTCCAGTGGCGAGGTGCGCGACTCTTCCGGGTCGGCCGGGTCCAGCACCACCACGTCCTCGGACACCGAGGTGCCACGATCCAGGCGTTCGAGATCGATGTCGGCCTCGGGCACGTGCACGGTGCCGCGCAGCTCCATCGCCGCCTTGGCCAGGGTGAAGTCGAGGTTGGGGTTGGCGACGATGCGCAGCTCGCTGGTGTTGGACAGCAGCACGTTCTCGCCGTGGATCTTCAGCTGCAGCGGCTGTGCATCACCAAACCACGACAGGCCACCATCCACGTACAGCGTGCCCTGGCCCGAGTTGGCCTGCGCGGTGATCTTTGCCGAACCGTCGGGCTGGGCCACGAAGCTGCCCTTGCCCTGGTCGAAGGTCAGGCCCAGCGCGGGGAATTCGCCCTTGAAGTTGCTCAGCTGCGCGTCGCCGCCCAGCGACGGCTGCCCGCGCGTACCGCGCAGGCTGACGTGGCCCTCGATCAGGCCGGTCGGGCGCACGATGTCCGGCGAGAACAGCTCCAGCCAGTACAGCCGCGACATGTTGAGGTAGAGCTCGCCGTTCAGCGGCGCACTGGCCTCCCAGCCGGTCTGCATCCTGGCATCGACGAAGCCGTTGCCCTGGAAGCCCATGCCCAGGTAGCCCTTGATGCTGGCCGGGGTCATGTCGAGCTTGAGCGAGAACTGGTCATAACGCACCAGCTCGCCGCGGGTGGTATCCCCCACGGTGTTGCGGTTCTCGCCCAGGCGCACGCCGCCTTCCTTCGAGCGCACCTCTACATGGCCTTCCCAGGCATTGCCACGCGGGCGGATCTGCGCGTCCAGGCTGACATCGCCGCGCAGATAGACGCGGCGGCCGGACTGCGGCGGCAGCCACGGCTGCACCAGCGCCAGCGGCAGCGCGTCACTGCGCACCACCAGGCCTTCGCGCGGCCAGTTGGCCTGTGCGCACAGCGCGCCGCTGCTGGCGGCGGCCAGGCAGGCTTCGGACAGGGTGTAGGTGCTGCCGTTGATCGCGAACGCCGCAGGTGCACGCAGCGACCACGCATCACCCTTCACCGGTGCGATGCGCAGCGAGGCCAGCTCGCCACGCCACTGCGCCCCCTGCTGGCGCACGCTGCCCTGCAGCTCGATCGCGCCCATCTCGTTGCGGGTCTGCGCCGCCAGGCGCAGGTTGGAGACACTGCCCTGCGCATCCACGTTCAAGCGTTCCAGCAGCATGCCGGCGTTGACCTGCTGGCCCTGCACCGCCAGCGTGCCGCTGTCGCCGCGCCATGGCAGGTGGCCCTTGATGCTCACGCTCTCGGCGCCGTAGCCGTCCCAGTTGAGGTTGTTGCCGACCAGGTCGGCGGTGATGTCCGGCGCATCGCGCGGGCCCTTCACCTGTACCTGTCCACGCAGGCCGCCATCGGCGCCGGGCAGCAGATCGCTCAGCTGCAGCGGTTCGAAACGCGCGTCGATGTCGAGGCGGTCGCCGACCTTGCCCGACGCGGTCACCCGGCTGCTGCCCAGCGACAGCTTCAGATCGCCCTGGCCCTGCGCGCCCTGCAGCGCGAACTTGCCCTGTGCGTCGAGATTGCGCTGGCGCAGTATGCCCTTCAGCGACGGCAGGTCGACGGTGGCTTCCAGCGTGCCGGCCGTGCCCGGCGGCGCGTTTGCCGGCGGCGGCAGCTGGCGGCCCTTGGAGGCCAGGTTGCCGGACAGGCGGCCGTTCCAGCCCGGCACGAAATAGCCGGGGTCGAAGTCCTTCAGCGTGGCCTTGGCATCCCAGTCCAGCTGCGGTGCCCACGCCACCTGGCCTTCCACCTGCAGCTGCCCACCCGGCGTCTGCGCCTGCAGCTGGTGGATCGACGCGGCCTGGTCATTGCCGCGTACGTCGAACTGCAGCTGTGCCTTCTGCTTTTCGCGTTCGACATCGGCACGGCCGATCGCGGCCCACGCCTTCAAGGTACCGGCCAGGCCGAAGCGCGCTTCCTTCAGGGTGACCGGCACCGGTGCGCTGCCGGCCGCGTTCGGATCGGGCGCCGGCACGTAGGTCAGGTCATGGGCGACCACCGAGAAATTGAGTTTCTGCTGATCTTCCTGGCTGAAGTCGGCGGTGCCTTCCAGCCGTGCCTCACCGCCAAGCCCTTTCACCAGCAGGGGCGACACCTTCAGCACCTGGTCCTGCAGCGACACCACCGACGGTGCCAGCTCCAGCTCCTGATCACCCTGCTTCACCTTGCCACGCAGGTTGGCGTTGCCGCCCTTGCCAGCCGCGGTGAAGTCCAGTGCGAGTGGTGCGATCGCCGAGCTGGCCAGTGCCGGCGACAGCAGCGCCAGATCGAGTTCGTCGCTGCGGATGCTGGCGCTCCAGCTCGGATCGGTGCGGCCATCGAACACCAGCATCGCGTGCAGCGGCTTCGGCGCGCGCCCGGCTACGGCCACTTCCATGTGCGCCAGGTCACCGCGTGCCACCAGCCCCACCGTCGCTGCGGTACGGCCACGCGGGGCCGGCAACACTGCGGTGACGGTCACGTCGGTGTCGTAGTCCTTGGCCGGGATGTAGCGGCCCTGGGCGGTGAAATTGCCCATGTCGCTGTCCACGACCAGTTTGTGCGCCTGGAACTCGCCGTTGGCGATCTCGATGCCACCCCGCACACGGCTGATGTCGATCACCGGCTCGTTGGCCTGGCTGATGCGGAAGCCGTCGATGGCAATGGCATCGGCCTGGATCGCCAGCGGCATTTCGATCTGCGGCAGCGAATCGGGCCACGACGGCAGCTTGAACGGCTCGTCACTCTTGGCCAGGTTCAGCGTCGCGTTGGTCAGCTCCAGCTTGTCCAGCAGCAGCTTGCGGCCCAGCAGCGGGCGCAGGTCCGGCTCCAGGTGCGCGCGCTCGGCGTGGAAATGGATGTCGTCGTAGCGGAAGTCGACGTTGTACAGGGTCAGCGGACCGGCCACCGGGCCGTCCACCTTGTCCCAGGTGAAGCTGGCGCCCACCGGCAGCCGCGCCACCACCTGTGCCAGCAGCACATCGCGGCCGGCCACGGTCTGCAGCAGCCAGTACACCGCCAGCAACGCCAGCAGCACCAGGCCGATCACGCCCACGCCGGACCACGCCCAGAAGCGGCGGCGGCGGTAGAAACGCACGCGCGGCGGCGGCGTGTTCGGGGTGGGTGCGGGCGTGCTCACAGGTCCGCTCCGATGTTGAGGTAAAGCTGGAACTGCGAATCCGGATTGTTCAGGCCATGCGCGATATCCACGCGCACCGGGCCCACCGGCGATTTCCAGCGCACGCCGAAGCCGACGCCGGTGTGCAGATCAATGGTGTTGTCGAATGCGCTGCCGGTATCGACGAACACCGCCGCGCCCCACGGGCCGCCATTGAAGTAGTGCTCGTACTCGGCCGAGCCGATCACCAGGTTCTTGGCGCCCAGCGCGTATTTGTCGGGTTTGGGTGTGCGCGGGCCGACTTCGCGGTAGGCGTAACCGCGGATGCTGCGGTCACCACCCGCGAAGTAGCGCAGGCTCGGCGGCATCGCCACCAGATCGCTGGTCCAGGTGGTACCCCCCTCGCCGCGCAGGATCAGGCGGTTGCTTTCACCCACCGGGATGTACCAGCGCAGCACGGCGTTGGCCTGTACAAAGCTGGTGTCCGAACCCGCGCCCTCCACACCGGCGCGCATCGTCGCAGTACCGCTGATGCCCTTGCGCGGGAACATCTCGTCGTCGACGTTGACGTAGTCGGCAACCATCTGCGGGTACACCAGCGTCGAGGTGTTGTAGACGGCATCGGTGAATTCAGTGCCGGAGGCATAGCGCCAACGCTCGCGCAGTGCGTTGATCGAGGCGATCGCGGTCCAGTGCTCGTTGATCTCGCCGCTGCGGCTGGCGATCAGCTTGAAGTTGCGCAGGTCGATGTAATCGGTCTGCTCGTCATACGCACTGGCGGCGAAGGTGTACCAGCCGTCAAGCCAGTTGAAGGCGGGGATGCGGTAGCTGGTCACCAGGCTCTTGCGCTTCTGCGCATAGTCCAGCTGCGTGTTCATCTTGTGCCCGCGGTTGTTCAGGAACCGCCGCTCGATGCCGCCGCGCACACCCGGGCCACTCTCGCTGCCATAGCTCAGACCCGCGGTATAGATGGTGCGCTTGGCGCGGGTCAGCTTCACATCCACCGGCACTTCGCCGTTGGCATCGGCCTGGTCGGGCCGTGGCTGGATGTCGATCACGCTGAAGTAGTCCAGCTTGGTCAGCGACTCGCGCAGCCGGTCCAGCTTGCCCTCGTGGAAGTAGCTGCCCTGTTCCCAGTACACCAGCGGGTCGAACAGCTTGTCGACGAAGTAATCCTGCTCGAAACGCACCGGCCCCATGTTGTAGCGGCGGCCGCTGTCCCAGGTCAGGTCGATGTCGGCTGCGTTGTCGGCGCGGGTGATCTGCACCTGGCGCTGGGTGTAGTCGGCATCGAAGTAGCCACGCTCGGCCAGGCGACGGGTGATGGTGATCTTGCTGGCTTCGTACTGCGTGTGCTCGAAGCGCTGGCCCTTGCGGGGCTTGAACGCGGCCAGGTCATCCTGCAGGTACTGGTCATACATCGCCGGCCCGGTGATGTCGATGTGCTCACGGCGAACGGTCACCGGGGTGCCCTTGTCGACATGGATCAGCACCCGCACATGCTCGTCCTCACGCGGCGCCTCGACCTTGATCACCGGGTTGTAGTACCCGAAGGGTTCCAGTGCCTGGCGGGTCTGCCGCTCGGCCTGTGACAGCAGGTACTCCAGGCGCGATTCGCCCTGTTCCTTGCCGATCGTGTCGTACAGCGACAGCGATTCCTGGATGTTCTCGATGATTGCGGCGTCGTCGCCCTTGTCCAATCCCTTGATGTCCACCTTGTCGATGGTGCCGCGCGCGTGGGCCACGGAGGTGGCGGCCAGCGACAGGACCATCAGCGGCAGGGCGTATTTCTTTGGCTGCATGCGGCACAGCATACCGACCGAAGGTGACGATGCGAAATGCATCACGTCATTCGGGATCGGTTGTTAAGTGGCGGTCAAAATACGCGCCTTTGGGGCGATCCTCGTGATCGCAGGCGAGGATGCCGGCATCCTGCGCGATGCCGGCAATGATCCCGATGGACATCCGCCGACGGTGTTCCGGTAGTGCCGGCCGCTGGCCGGCAATCCACAGGTCGATGCGATGCGCGGTGGCAATGCCGGCCAGCGGCCGGCACTACCGATACGGGCATCAGCTCGACAGATGCTCGATCGCTGCCACCTTGCCCAGGCGCTCGCCCAGCATCGTCAGCAGCGCCAGGCGGTTGCCACGCAGCGCCGGATCTTCCGCATTGACCATCACCCCGTCGAAGAACGCATCGACCTGCGGACGCAGGCGGGCCAGGCGCGCCAGCACCGCCACGTAATCCTTCTGATGCAGGCTGGCGCCGGTGTCGTCGATGGCCGCAGTGACCGCTTCAGCCAGCGCGCGCTCGGCGTCTTCCTGCAGCAGCGCCGGGTCGATCTGGGCCGGAATGTCGCCTTCAGCCTTGCGGAGGATGTTGCGGATGCGCTTGTTGGCCGCAGCCAGCGCCCCGGCTTCCGGCAGCGCGGCGAAGGTGCCGATCGCGTCCAGGCGGCGGTCGAAGTCATACAGCGAGACAGGCTTCAGTTCGGCCACCGCATTGAAGTGCGTGGCTGGCACGTTCTTGTCGCCGTAGTAACCCTTCAGGCGGTCGAGGATGAAGTCGTACAGCTCGCCAACGTCGGCCTGCACGTTGCGTGCGGCCAGGCCGGCGTTGGCGCTGGCCAGCAGCGCGCGCAGGTCCAGCTCGAAGCCGCTTTCGATGATCGTGCGGGCCAGGCCCAGCGCGTTGCGGCGCAGGGCGAACGGGTCCTTGTTGCCGGTCGGCTTCAGGCCTGCGGCGAAGCCACCGGCCAGCGTGTCGACGCGCTCGGCAATCGCCAGCACCTTGCCCAGCGGCGACAGCGCGATGTCATCACCACCGAAGCGCGGCTGGTAGGCCTCGTCGATGGCCAGCGCCACCTCGGCCGATTCGCCACCGGCCACGGCGTAGTGGCGGCCGGCGATGCCCTGCAGCTCCGGGAACTCGTTGACCATCCGCGACTGCAGGTCGTTCTTGGCCAGTTCGGCAGCCCGCCTGGCCTGCGCGGCATCGGCGCCAACCTGGGGTGCGATCACTTCGGCCAATGCAGCCACGCGCGCCACCTTGTCGGCCACGCTGCCCAGCTTGGCCTGGTAGGTCACCGTCTTCAGCCCCTCACCCATCGACACCAGGCCCTGCTTCAGGTCCTCGTCGAAGAAGAACTTGGCATCGGCGAAACGCGGACGGATCACCCGCTCGTAGCCCTTGGCCACTTCGGCCACGTTCTTCGATTCGATGTTGGCGATGCCGATGAACTTCTCGGTCAGCGTGCCTGCGGCATCCAGCACCGGGAAGAACTTCTGGTTGATCTCCATCGTCTCGATCAGCGCTTCCTGCGGCACCGCCAGGAACGCGCGCTCGAAGCTGCACAGCACCGCCGACGGCCATTCGACCAGGTTCACCACCTGCTCCAGGTTGTCGTCGGTGATGCGGGCGCTGCCACCGGCCTTGGCCGCAGCGGCCTCGACCTCGGCGACGATGCGCGCGCGGCGCTCGCTCGGGTCGACCAGCACGAACGCGGCGCGCAGCGCTTCAACGTAGTCCTGCGGCTGCGCCAGCGACACCGCCTGGTCATGGTGGAAGCGATGGCCACGGCTGACGCGGCCGGCCTGCAGGCCGAACAGTTCGGCCTCGACCACGTTGGCGCCGTGCAGCAGCACCAGCCAGTGCACCGGGCGCGCGAAGCCCCAGGCGTGGTCGCCCCAGCGCATCGGCTTGGGAATCGGCATCGCCGCGATCGCCTCGCGCAGGATCTCCGGCAGCAGGCTGGCGGTGCTCGCGCCCGGGGTCACCGCGCGGTGCACGAAGCGCTCACCCTTGTTGTCGGTGGTCTTCTCCAGCGCGGTCCAGTCGATCCCGGCCTTGGCGGCGAAGCCCTGCAACGCCTTGGTCGGCTGGCCTTCGGCGTCCAGCGCGATGTTCAGGTACGGGCCCAGCACTTCGCTGTGCTGCTCCGGCTGTTCCAGGCCGACGCCCGGCAGCAGCACGGCCAGTCGGCGCGGGGTCGACAGCGGGCGCGCATCGTCCAGTTCCAGCGCGACGCCGCGCTTGCGCAGGCCTTCGACGACACCGTCGAAGAACGCCTGGGCCAGGCCCGGCAGCGCCTTGACCGGCAGTTCCTCGGTGCCCAGTTCGATCAGCAGGGGGGACAGTTGGCTCATCGGTTCGATCCTGTGGTGGGGGCGCAGCGCGCAACGCGTCCGGCGCCCCGGGTAGTTGATGAAAAGCGGGTCGGTGCGGGAGGACCGTCAGGCCTTCTTCGCGCCCGGGAAGCCCAGCTTCTCGCGCTGCTCGTAGTACGCCCTGGCCACCGCCTGGGCCAGCGCGCGCACGCGCAGGATGTAGCGCTGGCGCTCGGTCACGCTGATCGCACGGCGCGCATCCAGCAGGTTGAAGGTGTGGCTGGCCTTCATCACCTGCTCGTAGGCCGGCAGCGGCAGGTTCACTTCCACCAGCTTCTGCGCCTCACGCTCGCAGGCGTCGAAACGGTGGAACATTTCTTCCACGTCGGCGTATTCGAAGTTGTAGGTGCTCTGCTCCACCTCGTTCTGGTGGTAGACGTCACCGTAGGTCACCGGCTGGCCGTCCGGGCCGTAGGTCCAGACCAGGTCGTAGACGTTGTCGCAGTTCTGCAGGTACATGCACAGGCGTTCGAGACCGTAGGTGATCTCGCCCAGCACCGGGCGGCATTCCAGGCCACCGGCCTGCTGGAAGTAGGTGAACTGGGTCACTTCCATGCCGTTGAGCCAGACTTCCCAGCCCAGGCCCCACGCGCCCAGCGTCGGCGATTCCCAGTTGTCCTCGACGAAGCGCAGGTCGTGCACCAGCGGATCGATGCCCAGTGCCTTCAGCGAATCCAGGTACAGCTGCTGGATGTTGTCCGGCGCCGGCTTCATCGCCACCTGGTACTGGTAGTAGCGCTGCAGGCGGTTCGGGTTCTCACCGTAACGGCCATCGGTCGGGCGCCGCGACGGCTGCACGTAGGCCGCATTCCAGCCTTCCGGACCGATCGCACGCAGGAAGGTGGCCGGGTGGAAGGTACCGGCGCCCACCTCCAGGTCGAGCGGCTGGATGAGCACGCAGCCCTGCTGGGCCCAGAACTGGTTCAGGGTCTGGATCAGGCCCTGGAAGGTGATCGGAACGGTCGGGGTCGCGGACATGCGTACGAGTCTTGGCCGGCAAGGGGGTGCGCTAGTATAACGGCCGACCTGCGGGGCATTCCGTACCCGGGAGGAGCAGGCAGATGGAACATCGGCTGCCGGCAGGCACGCCCGGCGAGGCGGACGGCGTCCCGCTGCCCTGGGGACGGCTGCATTTCGAGCAGATTGCCGCGGCCCTGACCGCCGATGGCCTGGTGGCCGAGCAGGACCGCGAGCGCATGCGGTTTTCCGCACAGGGCGCGCGCAACGCCAGTGAAGTGCATCCGCTGGTACTGCTGTCCAACCTCAAGCTGGCCGCCACCGGCGGCGGCGAACTGACCCTGGAACGCCTGACCGAGTGGCTGGCGCAGCGCACCGGCAGCCGTTACCTGCGCATCGACCCGACCCGGGTGGACGTCGCTGCGGTGACCGCGCTGGTGTCGCATGCCTACGCCCGCCGCCATCGCTTCCTGCCACTGGCGGTGGATGCCGAGCGCGTGCTGGTAGCCACCAGCGAGCCGCTGGTGCAGGAATGGCGTCGTGACCTGCAGCACCTGACCCGCCGCCGCATCGAGCTGGCGGTGGTCAACCCGCTGGACCTGCACCGCTACACCATGGAGTTCTACGGGGTGACCCGCTCGGTGCGCGGCGCCCGTGGCGATGTGCGCGGCGAGGCCAGCACCACCCTGCCCAGCTTCGAGCAGCTGGTGGAGCTGGGCCGCACCGGCGACGTCAATGCCGACGACCAGCACATCGTGCACATCGTGGACTGGCTGCTGCAGTACGCCTATGAGCAGCGCGCCTCGGACATCCACCTGGAGCCGCGCCGCGAGATGGGACGCATGCGCTTCCGCATCGACGGCGTGCTGCACAAGGTGTTCGAAGTACCGCCGGCGGTGATGACCGCCGTGGTCAGCCGCATCAAGGTGCTGGGCCGCATGGACCTGGCCGAGCGCCGGCGCCCGCAGGATGGCCGCATCAAGACCCGCTCGCCGGGTGGCCGCGAGGTCGAGATGCGCCTGTCGACCATGCCCACCGCCTTCGGCGAGAAGTGCGTAATGCGCATCTTCGACCCGGATGCCGCGTTCAAGAGCATCGACCAGCTCGGTTTCAGCCCGCAGGAGGCCGCCGGCTGGAATGCGCTGGTCGAGCGCCCGCACGGCATCGTGCTGGTCACCGGCCCGACCGGCTCGGGCAAGACCACCACCCTGTATTCCACGCTGAAGCGGCTGGCCACGCCGGACGTGAACGTGTGCACGGTGGAGGACCCGATCGAGATGATCGCGCCCGAGTTCAACCAGATGCAGGTGCAGGCCAACATCGACCTGGACTTCGCCAGCGGCGTGCGCACCCTGCTGCGGCAGGACCCGGACATCATCATGATCGGCGAAATCCGCGACCTGGAGACCGCACAGATGGCGGTGCAGGCCTCGCTGACCGGCCACCTGGTGCTGTCTACCCTGCATACCAACGACGCGCCCTCGGCGGTCACCCGCCTGCTCGACCTGGGCGTGCCGCATTACCTGCTGGCCAGCACCCTCAACGGCATCCTCGCCCAGCGCCTGGTGCGCACGCTGTGCCCGCACTGCAAGCAGCCGCACAGCCTCGGCGCGGCCGATTGGGCGGTGCTGGCTGATAGCCATGCTGCATATCCAGATGCCGCCACGCCCTGTCGGCCGGTCGGTTGCCTGGAATGCCGGCGCACCGGATTCCTCGGCCGCATCGGGCTGTATGAGTTGCTGCCATTGGGTTCGCGGCTGCGCGGGCAGATCCGCGCCGACATGGACCTGGCCGGTTTCACCCGTGCCGCGCGGGCTGAAGGGCTGCGAACCCTGCGCCAGGCCGGGCTTGAAAAGGTGGCGCAGGGGCTGACTACAATCGAGGAAGTCCTGTCAGTGCTGCCGCCCCCGGATGAACCCAGCCCCGTTCCTGATCCTTGAAACCGGCCGACCGGTGCCGTCATTGCGCCGCTACGGGCGCTTTCCGCACTGGATCCGCGTCGCCGCCGGGCTGGAAGAACACGAGACGGTGGTGGTCGATGTCGAGCACGGTGGCGCTCTGCCCGACCCTCATGCCTTCGCCGGCGTGCTGGTGACCGGCTCGGCCGCCTTCGTCACCGACCATGCCGACTGGAGCGAGCGCAGCGCCGCGTGGCTGCGCCAGACCGCCCACGACGACCTGCCGGTGTTCGGCATCTGCTACGGCCATCAGCTGCTGGCACATGCGCTGGGTGGCGAAGTGGCCTACAACCCGGCCGGCCGCGAGTCCGGCACGATCGAACTGGAACTGCAGCCGCAGGCGGCGCAGGACCCGCTGTTCCAGGGCCTGCCGCAGCACTTTGCCGCCCATGCCACCCATCTGCAGACCGTGCTGCGCGCGCCCGATGGTGCCGAGGTGCTGGCCCGTTCACCGCTGGATGGCTGCCATGCCTTCCGCTGGGGCCGCCAGGCCTGGGGCGTGCAGTTCCATCCGGAGTTCGCCACCCACCACATGCGTGGCTACGTGCGTGCCCGCGCCGACTGCATCGGCCGCCATGGCGGCTGCGCCCGCAGCATCGAGCGCGCGGTCAGTGCCGCGCCGCTGGCCCGCCAGCTGTTGCGCCGCTTCGTCCGCCAGGCGCGGCTGTCTTCAGCCCAGCCGGCGGCAAAACAGGGATAATCGGCGGCACGGGCAGCCGCCCGGCCCCCTCCTGTCCTTCCCGGATGTCCATGAAAGAGATTCGCAAGCTGCCGGCTTCGGCGGGCGCCCAGTGGTTGCTGGATACGTTCTCGCTGTACCGGCGTGCGCCGCTGCAGCTGGCCCGGATCGGCCTGACCTGGCTGCTGGTGAGCTGGGTGGTCACGCTGTTGTCGACGCTGATTCCCGGCGCTGCCGGCATGGCCGTGCAGCTTATGACGCTGGCCATTTCGCCGATCATGTTCGGCGGCATGCTGTATGCCGTGGGCGAGATCGATGAAGGCCGCCCGGGCCTGGCCTCGCACCTGCTGCAGCCGATCCGCGACCACCGCGTCAGCCACCTGCTGGTGCCGCTGGCGATCCAGGTGCTGGCGGTGCTGCTGCTGGGCGCGCTGCTGTTCCTGATGATCGGCCGCGAGGGCTTCACCGCCTTCAGCGAGGTCATGACCAAGATGGAAGAGATCAGCCGCAGTGGCCAGCAGATCAAGCCGGACGATGCCGCCGCGCTGGTTGCCAACCTGCCGGCCAAGCGCATCGCGCTGTGGATGCTGCTGGTGTTCCTGAGTGCGGTCGCGCTGTCGCTGGCGATGTTCACCCAGCCGGCGCTGGTGGTGTTCGACAAGCAGAGCGGCATGCACGCGTTGCGCCTGAGCCTGCAGGGCTGCATCGAGAACATCGGTGCGATGATCGTGTTCGCCGCGCTCGGCCTGATCGCCGCGTTCTGCATGTACATCCTGTTCGTGATCGTGATCCAGATCGCGATGCTGATCGGCGGCCCGCTGGCCGCCGCCTTCATCGCCCAGCTGGTACTGACCACGGTGCTGATGCCGCTGTATGTCGGCGCGGTCTACGCCGCGTGGAAGCAGATGTTCGTGCACCGCGGCAGCCGCGCGGCGCCGCCGATCCCGACCACGCCGACCTCCAGCGACGTGTTCCACGCCTGACCAGAACGCAGGTAGGTCCACGCCATGCGTGGATAGAAAAGGGGACGGAGGGGATTAAGTCGTTTTTGCCTTTAACGACTTAATCCCCTCCGTCCCCTTTTTGTCTTTCAGGCGGCGGGCTTCTTCACTACCGACGACGGCACCAGCCAGCGTGCGGCGTGGATGCCCAGCTCGTACAGCAGGCACATCGGAATCGCCAGCATCAGCTGCGACACCACGTCCGGCGGGGTCAGCACCGCCGCCAGCACGAAGATGCCGACGATCGCGTAGCCGCGGCCTTCCTTGAACTGCTGCGGCGTCACCCAGCCCAGCAGCACCAGGATCACCATCGCCACCGGCAGTTCGAAACTGCCACCAAAGGCGAAGAAGATCGCCAGCACGAAGTCCAGATAGGCATTCGCATCCGGTGTGATTGCGATCACGTCCGGGCTGAAGGTGGTGAGGAAGTGGAACACCGCCGGCAGCACCAGGAAATACGCAAAGGCGCAACCGGTGTAGAACAGCAGCACCGATGACACCAGCAGCGGCACCGCCAGGCGCTTCTCGCGTGCATACAGACCGGGCGCGACGAACGCCCACAGCTGGTACAGCAGCCACGGTACCGCCACGAACAACGCGACGAAGAAGGTCAGCTTCAGCGGTGCGAAGAAGGCACCGGCCGGGTTGGTGGCGATCATCGTCTGCCCGTTCGGCAGCTGCGAGACCAGCGGTTCGGCCAGCGCATTGTAGAGCTTCTGGGTGAACGGCAGCAGCGCCAGCAGCACCACGCCCAGGCCCAGCAATGCGCGCACCAGCCGGCCGCGCAGTTCCACCAGGTGTTCTACCAGCGAGCTCTCGCCGAAATCCTGTTCACTCATGGGTGGCGCTCCGGGCTCTGCGCCGGCGGCGGCGTACCAGCTTCAGCGGGCGCGGCCGAAACCGGCTCGGCGGCACCACCGTCCTGCGCTGGTTCAACGGCATCGGGCGCGGCGCTCATGTGCGGCGGCAGATCCGCGGGCGCCGGTGCACGGACTTGCTGCACCAGGTCATCGCCCTGCTGCTGCGCCTGCTGGGCTTCGCGACGGATAGCTTCACCGCTGGCGCGCAGCTGGTTCTCGGTGTCCTGCATGCCCTGGCGCACGTCCTGCATCTGCCGCTTGATGTCCTCGGCCTGCAGTTCGCGCTCCAGTTCCTGTTTCACCGAATCCCATTGATTGCGGGCGCGACGCACCCACAGGCCGGCGAAGCGGGCCGCCTTGGGCAGGCGCTCGGGACCGAGCACCACCAGGGCGACCACTGCAATCACCAGCAGTTCGCTGAAGCCGATATCGAACACCGCAACCGCTCCGGATCAGCGAGCGTTACGGTCGTGCTCGTCCTGCGCGGTGCGCGACGCGTCCTGGCTGCGCGACTCATCGCCCAGCTGCGCGTTCGGCTTGTCCTCGTCGCGCATGCCCTTCTTGAATTCCTTGACCGCCGAACCGAGGTCCTTGGCGCCGCTGGTCAGGCGCTTGGTGCCGAACACCAGCAGGACGATGGCCAGCACGACCAACCAATGCCAGATGCTGAAACTGCCCATAAAGACGCTCGTTACGTTAGTGATCAGGCTGTCGAGCATAGCGCACCGGCTGTCAGCCGGCGCGCGTGACGAAAGTCAGTTTCCGCCCAGCGTTTCCGTACGGATCTCGCCGTCATTCACCGGCTGGAAGCCCTGCTGCTGCGGCGGCGGGGTCTGCGGCACGTTCTGCAGCGGCGCGGTGGTGGCCTCAGCCGGCGCAGCCGGTGCTGCCTGAACAGGCGCCGGGGCAGCTGCCGGGGCGGCAGCCGGGCGCGGCGCGCTGCCGCCGTTGCCGCTGCGGTTGTTGCGCGCCGCGTAGGTGGCCTCTTCCAGGCGATCGCGGAAGGCGACCACATCCATCGACGGCGAACCGGCGGCGCGGCCTTCGAAGATCATCCGCGGCGTGGTGTTGCTGCCGTAGGCGTCCAGATTGGCGGCATCGTCGATCTGCAGCACCGCGCCATCCAGCGCGACGCCGGCAAACAGGCCGCGGGCGCGCGACCAGGACCAGATCTCGGCCTTCAGCTGGCCGTCGGTGGCCGCGGCGGCGTTGCGGCCCACCGGACCGGCGGCGACGCCAGCGTCGGCACCCAGCGTGAACTTGCCGTTGACCAGGTTGTCCAGGCTGCGGTCGTTGCGGAACACCAGCACCACATCGGAGGACTGCACGCCGGCCTGGAAGCCGATGCTGCCGCCGGTGAGCTTCACGAACACCGGGTTGGACCAAGCGCCGTTGGGCATGCGCACCGACATCAGGCCGTGGCCACGACGGCCGCCAATGACCAGACCGGCCTTGATCGTGTCGGGAATGACGATGACCGCGCGGCCTTCGTCCAGCAATTTATCCGGAATGCCCTGTTCAGGGATTTCCTGGATTTCAGCCAGCACGCGCACGGCATTGCGCGCACGCTGGTCTTCCTGCGGCCCGGCCATGGCCTGGCTGGACAGCAGGCTGGCGGCGATCAGCAGGGCTTGGATCGGGCGACGCATGGCAGGCTCCAGAAGTCAGTCCATAGGAAGATATAGCAAGTGACTGAAATTAGTAGCGTTGTCATGAATCCCCAATGAGCGTTCCCTGCTCACATTGATGCGCGCTATGCCTGCAATCCGAACCCTGCATCCCGGCGCGACACCGGATCGGCGACAATACCGCCCATGCTCGACGCACCCGATACCGCCGTGCTGGCGGTCAACCTAGGCACGCCCGAGACGCCGACGGCCCCCGCCGTACGCCGTTACCTGGCTGAATTCCTGTCCGACCGCCGCGTGGTCGCGATCCCGCCACTGCTGTGGCAGCCGCTGCTGCGCGGACTGATCCTGCCCCTGCGCAGCAGTCGTTCGGCGGCCAAGTACGCCCAGGTCTGGCTGCCCGACGGCTCACCGCTGATGGTGCATACGCGCCAGCTGGCGCAGGCCATGCAGGCCCTGTTGCCGACCCTGACAGTGCGCCATGCGATGCGTTACGGCGAACCGGCGCTGGCCAGCGAGCTCGACCGCCTGGCAGCCGATGGTGCGCGCCGCATCGTGGTGCTGCCGCTGTATCCGCAGTACTCCACCACCACCACTGCCTCGGTTGAAGACCGCGTCGATGCCTGGCAGCGCCGCAATCCTGGCGTGACCGTCAGCCTGGTGCGCGACTATTCGGTCGATCCGGGCTGGGTCGAGGCCGTGGCCGGCTCGATCCGCCGCTACTGGGAACAGCACGGTCGCGGCCAGACACTGATGTTCTCCTTCCACGGCATCCCGCAGCGCCTGGCCGATGCCGGCGATCCGTATCCGCAGCGCTGCGAGGCCAGCGCACAGGCCATCGCCAAGGCGCTGGAACTGGGCAGGGACGAGTGGCAGATGGGTTACCAGTCGCGTTTCGGCCGCGAGCGCTGGCTGCAGCCATATGCCGAGCCCAGCCTGTGGGCGCTGGCCGAATCCGGCGTGAAGCAGATCGACGTGGTGTGCCCCGGCTTCGCCACCGATTGCCTGGAGACGCTGGAAGAGGTCGCCATGGGCTTCACCGAAACACTGGCCGAGCGCGGCGCGACGATGCGCTACATCCCCTGCCTCAACGCCGAACCGGAGCACGCACGCGCGCTTGCGCGGCTGGCCGTGGCCTCGCTGGCATGAGTCTGCAACCGTTTGAACTGGAGGTCGGTGGCGCGCGCGTCGCCGGCCTGCGCAACCACGGCGATGGCCCGCGCGTGCTGGCCCTGCACGGCTGGCTCGACAACGCGGCCAGCTTCGTGCCGCTGGCGCCGCACCTGTCGTCGCTGCAGCTGGTTGCCATCGACCTGCCCGGTCATGGCCACAGTGCACATCTGCCGGCCGGTGCCAGCTACACCACGGCCGCCGCGATCTGCCACGTGCTCGACGTCGCCGATGCACTGGGCTGGGACCGCTTCAACCTGCTCGGCCATTCGATGGGCGCCGGCATCGCCAGCCTCACCGCCTCGGTCAGTGACCGCGTCGAGCGCCTGGTGGCGATCGAAGCACTCGGTGGCCTGCGTGGCCCCGAAGAGGACACCGCGCATCGCCTGCGCGAACACGTGAACGCGACGCGGGCGCTGGCACGCAAGCAGCTGCGCGTGTTCCCCGACCTCGCCGCGCCGATCCGCGCACGGATGATGACCAACCAGCTCAGCGAGCACTGTGCACGGCTGCTGGTCGAGCGCGGCGTGGAACCGGTCGAGGGTGGCTACCGCTGGTGCAGCGATCCGCGCCTGATGCTGCCCACTGCGATCCGTCTCAGCGAAGGCCAGATCGACAACCTGCTGCAGGCCATCGCCTGCCCGACGCAGGTGATCTATGCCACGCCAGCGCAGTCCTACTACCCCGAGCCGATGCGCAGCGATCGCCTGCAGCACCTGCGCGATGGGCGGTTGGCGGTGTTTCCCGGCAACCATCACCTGCACATGGAAGATCCAAAACAGATCGCAGGCGTGATCCTGCGCTTCTTCAGCAACGACAACGCGGGCTGAGCAAAGGTATCCGCGCGCTTCACTCTGCGCGTCTGCGGCCGATACATCAGTTGCGGTCCCCTGCGTCCGCAGCACGCAGGTCCGGTCGGGCCTGCGGCGTGTGTCTGGTTCTGCAAGGAAGTCCGCATGCCTGCTCCATTGCACCGTCACCCACAGGATGTGGCCGCGGTGTCCCGTCTCCGCGTCGCTGATCGCGTCGCATTCCCCGAATTCCCGGCTCGCGCCCTGGTCACGCACTCCTGCGTGCGCCGCGGCGTGGCCGTTGTCGTCTGCTGATCCAGGAGTCGCCGATGTCCGTTGCATCCTCCCGTCCCCCCGATACCGCCCGCCTGCCGCACCTGCAGCAGCTCGCGCACCGCGCTGACCGCCGCCTGCTGATCGGCAGCGCGGTACTGGCCTTGGCTGGCCTGGCGCTGGCCCTGCGCGGCCCGCAGGTGCAGGCTGCCGCGTTGGCGGCCGTCGCCGTGCTGCCAGCCGCGTGGTTGGGCGGGGCCCAGGCGGGCCGGGCCGTCGCCCGCAACGGTCTGGCGTTGCTGTTGTCGCTGCAGCTGGCCGTGTTGTGCGCGATCATCAGCCTGTCACCGGCATTGCCGATTGCCCTGCTGCTGGGCGTGCTGCTGGGCCATCGCGATCGCCTTCCGGTGTGGCTGGCCGGTGGCGTCGGTACCCTCGCCCTGCTGGCACCGCTACAGGGCGGTGCCGCGCTGTGGCCGACGCTGCTGCAGGCCGGCATGCTCGCGGGCCTGACCCTGTTCCTCGGCCAGGTCGCACTGCGCCTTCGGCAGCAGACCGAGGCCCTCGGCCACGGCCCGCGTCGGCTTGCCGCGCTCGCACGCGATATCGCCACCGGTGCCGATCTTGGCGCGCATGCCGATACCGGCGCCTATGCGCCGGGTTCACTGGCCCATGCCCTGGCCGACACTGCACGCCACGTGCAGGCCCAGCGTGGGCGCGAAGCCGCGTCACATGCCGAGAACGCGCAGATCCGCCAGGCCCTCGATGCCTCGCGCACCGCGATGATGATCGCCGACAACGACCATGTGATCCGCTACGTGAACCGCTCGGTGGTGGCACTGCTGCGCAACCAGCAGGCGACGTTGCGACAGGCCTTCCCCGATTTCGACGCCGAGCGCCTGGTCGGCAGCAGCATCCATCGTTTCCACGCCAACCCGGACCGCATCCGCGCGATCCTCAACGGCCTGCAGGTAGCCCACAACGGCAAGGTGCAGATCGGCCCGGTGCACTTCGCGCAGGTGGTCACACCGGTGTTCGACGCGCAGGGCGTGCGCCTGGGCTTCGCCGTGGAATGGCATGACCGCACCCATGAGCTCGCGCTGGAGAATGCCGTGGCCGGCATCGTCGCAGCGGCAGCGGCCGGTGACCTCGACCAGCGCCTGCAGGCCACTGAAGGCGCCAGCTTCCTCGATGGCCTGACCGGTGGCATCAACCAGCTGCTCGATACGCTCGGCAGCACCGTCAACGAAGTGCGGCAGATGCTCTCGGCACTGGCCAACGGCGATCTGGATCGGCGCATGCACGGCGAGTATCACGGCGCCTTCGCTGCCATCCAACGCGATGCCAATGCCACGGCCGGGCAGTTGGCACGCATGGTCGGCCGCATCCAGGAATGTGCGGCGTCGATCAGTACCGCCGCCAGCGAGATTGCGGCCGGCAACGGCGCATTGTCCGAGCGCAGCGAGCGCCAGGCCGCGCACCTGCAGGAGACCGCAGCATCGATGGAGGAACTGACCGCCACCGTGCGCCAGAACGCCGCCCATGCGCGTGAGGCCAGTGCGTTGGCCGCCTCCACGCAGAACGCTGCCAGTGACGGCAACACGGCCATGCAGCGGGTGGTGGATACCATGCAGGCCATCGAAGGTGCCTCGAAGCGGATCGGCGACATCACCGGCGTCATCGACGGCATTGCCTTCCAGACCAATATCCTGGCGTTGAACGCAGCGGTGGAGGCGGCACGCGCCGGCGAGCAGGGCCGAGGCTTTGCCGTGGTGGCCAGCGAGGTGCGCGTGCTGGCGCAGCGTTCGGCGGCGGCCGCACAGGAGATCAAGAAGCTGATCGACGAAGCGGGCCGGCAGGTGGGCGAAGGTGCCCATCTGGTGGCCGATGCCGGCCAGCGCATGCAGGGAATCGTCGGCGGCGTGGAGGATGTCAGCCACCTGATGCGCGAGATATCCGCGGCGTCGCAGGAGCAGTCGATCGGTATCGAGCAGATCAACCAGACAGTGGTGCAGATGGATCAGGCCACGCAGCAGAATGCGGCGCTGGTGGAAGAAGCCACCGCTGCCGCACGCGAGCTGCAGAACCAGGCCGGCACATTGACCGAAGCAGTCTCGGTATTCCGCCAGCAGGAACCGCTCGAGGTCTCGCGGGTCGCCTGATCCGGACCTTCCATTCGAGTTTGATCAGGACGGCGCCCGCAGGGCGCCGTCTTTTTATGCGTGACCTGCCCCTGGTAGTGCCGGCCGCTGGCCGGCAACCGATTGCTGTGTGGGCCTGCTGTTGGTAGCGGCCAACCTTGGTTGGCACCGCTGCTCGTCGCAGGGGGTATCCACGCATGGCGTGGATCTACCGGGCGATGTAATGCCATCGGGTTGCCGGCCAGCGGCCGGCACTACCCGGTGTTTACCGCGCACAAAGTTGCCGGCTGCTGCCCGGCAATCGATTGCTGTGCGGGCCTGCTGTTGGTAGCGGCCAACCTTGGTTGGCGCCTTGGCTCCTCGCAGAGGGCATCCACGCATGGCGTGGATCTACCGGGTGATGTAATGCCATCGGGTGCCGGCCAGCGGCCGGCACTACCCGCATTTACTGCGCACAAAGAAAAACCCCGCTGCGTGAGCAGCGGGGTTTTGGGTGTAAACCCTGGCGATGACCTACTCTCGCATGGCTTGAGCCACACTACCATCGGCGCAGCTGCGTTTCACTTCCGAGTTCGGGATGGGATCGGGT
>NZ_JCAFVK010000007.1:0-193144 GCF_059372275.1 Stenotrophomonas sp. YJH_SMC_14-1 | reverse complement strand
GGAGATCAAGGGCCTGATCGATGATTCGGTCGGCAAGGTCGCCGAAGGCTCCAGCCTGGTCCACCAGGCCGGCAGCACCATGGGCGAGATCGTCGCCTCGGTGCAGCGCGTGACCGACATCATGGCCGAGATCTCCGCCGCCTCGCAGGAACAGTCGGCCGGCATCGAGCAGGTCAACCAGACCGTGGTGCAGATGGACGAGACCACCCAGCAGAACGCCGCGCTGGTGGAAGAAGCCACCGCCGCCGCACGTGCGATGGAAGACCAGGCCGCGCAGCTGGCCGACGCCGTGGCGATCTTCCGCCTCGACAACCAGGTCTCCGCCGCAGTGAAGGCTGTCGCCGAACGCGTCGAACCAGCGCGCATCACCACCGTGGCACGTCCGCAGCCTACCAGCACGCCCGCGCCGGTACGTCGCAGCAGCAACGGCAGCACCTTCGCCGCCAGCGACAGTGACTGGCAGGAATTCTGAGACCCACCCGCGGCGGCTTCGGCCGCCGCCTCTGCCGATGGACACGTCCCCCGTGCAAAGTCCTACCCCCATCGTCACCGGCCCGCGCGAATTCGAGTTCGCCGACCGTGATTTCCGCCGCGTCTGCGACCTGATCTACCAGCGCGTGGGCATCGCCCTCGCACCGGCCAAGCGCGACATGGTCTATGGCCGCCTGTCGCGCCGCCTGCGCACGCTGGGCATGCGCAGCTTCCAGCAGTACCTGGACCATCTTGAGCAGGAAGACGGTGACGAGTGGCAGGCGTTCACCAACGCACTGACCACCAACCTGACCTCGTTCTTCCGCGAGCCGCACCACTTCGACAAGCTGCGCGAAGAACTGCAGCAGCGTTCCAGCCGTTCGCCGCTGCTGCTGTGGTCGTGCGCGGCGTCCACCGGTGAGGAACCCTATTCGATGGCGATCACCGCCTGCGAGGCCTTCGGTACGCTGAAGCCGCCGGTGCGCATCATCGCTACCGACGTCGATACCCAGGTACTGGCCACCGCCGGCCGCGGCGTCTACAACATCGACCGTGTCGCCAATCTCGACCCGGACCTGCGCCGCCGCTACTTCCAGCGTGGCAGCGGTCCCAACGAGGGGCAGTGCCGCGTGCTGCCGGCGCTGCGCGAGCTGATCGAGTTCCGTCCACTGAACCTGCTCGCCCCGCGCTACGACGTCGGCGGCCCGTTCGACGCGCTGTTCTGCCGCAATGTGATGATCTACTTCGACAAGCCGACCCAGCGCGCCATCCTCGGCCGCCTGGTGCAACACCTGGCCGACGATGGCCTGCTCTACACCGGACACTCGGAGAACTACCTGCACGCCGCCGACCTGATCCAGCCCTGCGGGCGCACCCTGTACCGCCGCGCGGCAAAGGCCGGCGCATGAACGCCTCACTGCGTACCGACGACGTGATGCGCTACCAGGATGCACGCTTCCAGACCCTTGCCGCCAAGCTGCTGCCCACCCAGTACCTGGTGGTCGATGACACCACCGCGCTGACCACCACCCTGGGTTCGTGCGTGGCCGCCTGCCTGCGCGACCCGGTGCTGAAGATCGGCGGCATGAACCACTTTCTGCTGCCCGAGGGCAACGCCGGCGACGGCGCGCCCGCGCGTTACGGCAGCTATGCGATGGAACTGCTGATCAACGACATGCTCAAGCGCGGCGCGCACCGCAAGCGCATCGAGGCCAAGGTGTTCGGCGGCGCCAACGTACTGAAGGGCTTCACCAGCAATCCGGTCGGTACCCGTAACGCCGAGTTCGTGCGCCAGTACCTGCAGGCCGAGCATATTCCTATCATCGCCGAGGATCTGTGCGGCATCCATCCGCGCAAGATCTGGTTCTTCGCCGACACCGGCCGCGTGGTGGTGCAACGCCTGCCGCATGCCCACGAAGCCGAAGTGGCTGCCACCGAATCGGCAGTGCGTGCGCGCCTGTCCAAGGCCCCGGTCACCGGTGGCGTGGAGTTGTTCGAATGACCCTGACCGGCAACGCCCCCTGCCGGGTCCTGATCGTCGACGACTCCGCCGTCGTGCGCCAGATGCTCACGGAAATCCTGTCCAGCGATCCGGCCATCGACGTGGTCGGCACCGCTGCCGACCCGCTGCTGGCACGCGAGAAGATCAAGCGCCTGGCCCCGGACGTGATCACGCTGGACGTGGAAATGCCACGCATGGACGGCCTCGCCTTCCTGGAAAACCTGATGCGGCTGCATCCACTGCCTGTGGTGATGATTTCCTCGTTGACCGAGCGCGGCGCCGATACCACGCTGCAGGCACTGGCACTGGGTGCCGTGGACTTCGTCTCCAAGCCCAAGCTGGACGTCGCACGCGGCCTGCAGGGCTACGCCGACGAGATCATCGCCAAGGTGAAGATGGCGGCGCGCTCGCGGGTGCGCCCGCTGGTGCGTGCTGCCGCTCCGAAACTCCTGCTGGAAGCAGCTCCTGCAATGCGCCCGGCTGCACCGCAGTTCCGCACCACCGACCGCCTGATCGCGATTGGTTCTTCGGCCGGCGGCACCGAGGCGCTGCGCGTGGTGCTGGAAGGCATGCCGGCCGATGCGCCTGCCGTGGTGATGACCCAGCACCTGCCTGCCAGCTTCAGCAGCGCCTTCGCCGAGCGCCTGGACCGGCACTCCGCGATGGCCGTGCGTGAGGCCAGCGACGGCGAGGCAGTGCTGCCTGGCCATGCCTACCTGCCACCGGGTGGCAAGCACCTGCGGATCATCCGCGACGGTGCGCGCTGGCGCTGCCGCGTCGACGATGGCCCTGCGGTGAACCGTCACAAGCCCGCGGTGGACGTGCTGTTCCGTTCGGTCGCGCAGAGCGCGGGCGGCAACGCCATCGGCGCCATCCTCACCGGCATGGGTGACGATGGCGCGCGCGGCCTGCTGGAAATGCGCCAGGCCGGCGCGCCGACGCTGGTCCAGGATGAAGCCACCAGCGTAGTCTGGGGCATGCCCGGCGCTGCCTTCAAACTGGGAGCGGCCGAAGAACAGGTGCCATTGGAACGGATCGCCGAACGACTCTTGGCGCTCGCCCGCGGCTGATCGTCCGCGGCATCGCACCGCCTGATTCCCCCTTTCAGATGCCGGCCCCGGAAGGGCCGGCACGGCTGTCGTGTTTTCCAAGGAGTTTGACCGTGGCCCTGCGTCTCTTCCCTTACCAACCGTCACTGCTGGCGGCCGCTCTGCTGGCTCCGCTGGCAGCCACCGCTGCCGGCGTGCCAGCACCGCCGCAGGCCACCCCGGGCCTTCCCCCCGCCCCCGTCGCGAAGGGCACCGCCTGGACCGATCGCGTCCACATCCAGAGTGGTCCGGATACCGCATCGAAGCGCCTCCACGCACCCGACGTGGCGTTGCGCATCGTCACCCCCGATGACAGCGAGTCGCTCACGCCAAAGGGCCTCGCACTGCTTTTCAGCGGCAATGAGCCGGGCTACTTCCGGCGCAACACCCTGCCCGGCAGCATCGTCGAGAGCCAGGCGAGCCCCGCCATCACGCTGATGCCCAACGTAGCCAGGGCGCTGGTGGGTGGCTACTTCAGCTATGCGCCCGACGCGCTGCCCAACCAGAGCAGCACCCTGCGTTTCAGTGCAGACACCTGGGCGCTGGTGCACCAGGGCAACACGCGGAAGGATCCCCTTTACCGCCTCAACCACGTCAGCACCATCGAGCAACGCCGTGCCGATGGCACCCTGGCTGAAATCATCAGATGCAGTGACAGCGACGACCGGGCGACCCTGGGCGAGTGGCAGGCCAATGACTACGCCAGGCTCAAGATTGCCGCCCAGGTGATCACGATGAAGTGCACCGAGCAGCTCATCAAGCGAATACCGGCGATGTACCCTCGCCCGCTTGCTGCTGAAGATCTCACGGCCTACGCAGGCGGTGCCGTGCCGCCGGCACGGGTGCGCATCTATGCCAGCCTGGGGCGGACCACCACCCTGTACACCGACGCCGCCTGCCGCGAGGATTACCGTGACAGGATCGACGTCAAGTACAACAACGCCGGTGACAAGGGCGTGCTCGGCATCCCCGCCACGGAAACCCTGCGCAGCAAGGAGAACGAGCGGTTCTCCATGCTCAGCTACCAGGAGTACGAAGTCGCCGGCGGCAAGCCGCTGATCGTCGAAGCGCGCTTCGACGCATCAAGCCGCATGTACTGCGACGGGCAGTTGTCGGGTCAGTTCGTGGCCAGGCCCGGGCAGGACTACGAAGTGGAAATGGAAGTGGCCGACAAGATGTGCCGCCTGCATCTGCGCCAGGTACACGCCGATGGCAGCACGACGCCACAGGCTGCGCGCAAGACCCCCAGCATCTGTGAGGGCACGCGTGCGCCGGTGCGCGTTGAACCGCGGCAGGACATGCAGGTCCTGCTGTTCAGCCCAGGCCAGCTGCAGATCCAGGATGCCCGCCAGGGCAGCGAACCGGAACGGTTGACCGACGACGCGGGCAGCACCGAGGCACTGCGGAAGATGCTGCAGCAGGCCAGCAGCAATCCCGGCACACGCCTGTGCGTGGTGGTACCGGCTACCGATTACAGCAGCGCCCTTCACGATGCCGTGCGCGAACGCGTACTGGACGCACCACAGGTATTGCCCAGCCTGTGGGAAGAGGCGGCCACGGTGAACAGGCGCCGCAGCGCCGCCGCCGATGCTCCGGTCGACATCGCCGCTGCGATCGCCCATTGCAATGCGTTCCCGATCAGGGAGTTCGCGCCGCGCTGAGCAATCGCTCCCCTGCCTTCGGCCTTCGCCGGGCATCAACCACCAGAGCGCGCACAGCGCCTCATTTTCGTTTCCTCAAGGAGTACTACCGTGGCATTACGCCCAACCTGCCTCACCGCCGCGATCGCGGCCACCCTGCTGCTGGCGCCGTCGGCCTACGCCAACGACGAAGCACCCACACCCACGCCTGCCGTGGATTCCGCGGTCACCAGCGGATCAACGCTCGATCCAGCAACGGATGCGGCGACCGCGCCAGACGCGGCGCACGCCCCCACCGCGGCCGATCCGGCCATCGGGAATGTCACAGCCGCCGTGGCAGCTCCTCTCGACTACAGCAGCCTGCAGCACGTCAAGGTCACTTCCGGACTGGGTGCAGGCCCCAACGGCAATCGCGTGGGCGATCACGTGCTGCGCCTGGTGATGCGTGCCGACACCGCTGCCGTCACCGCGGCCAAGGTCGGCCTGTCTGCTCTGGCGTTCGTCACTGGCGTGGGTGACATCGGCACCAGCAACAGCTTCAGCAAGAACAACGTCCGTGGCGAGGACATCCACTCTGTGCCCAGCCCGGCCTTCGGCGCATTGCCCGGCATGATCCGCGAGCAGCTGGCACTCTATTTCGCGGCCCACCCCGGCGCCATTCCCAGCGACGAGCGCACCGTGGAAGCCAGTGCCGGCCAGTGGTCGCTGGTGTACCAGAAGCTCAGCGATGCAGAGACCCCCTACGAGCTGCGCCACGATGTAACCATCGGCTTCCCGGTGGTGCGCAAGCTGTTCCGCAGCGCCAGTGGCGGCCAGGGCGTGCACTGCCGGGACGAAGCACGGGTTGCCCCGCTGCAGGAATGGCAGGCAGACGACTATGCGAAGGCCAAGGCGGCGTCGCGTGAGTTCGCCGAGGCCTGCATCGCGCGTTTCGTGGCTGAGCTGCCCCGCCTGTTCCCCGACCATGGCGTTCTGCCGCAGCCCGCGGTGGAAGCCGAGCTTCCGGCGGAAACGCCGACCGTGACCGAGGAAGCGGCGGCCGTTACCCAGGCCTGAACCTGGGTACGCCCACAAACGAAGAACCCCCGGTTCTCACCGGGGGTTCTTCGTTTCAACGGCGTGCCGGCCAGCGGCCGGCACTACCGCGTCAGGCAGCGACCGTGTTGGCCACGTCCTGGTATTCCTCGATCTGGTCGAAGTTCATGTAGCGGTAGATCTCCGCACCATTGGCGTTGATCACGCCGATGTCCGCCATGTACTCCTCCTTGGTCGGGATGCGGCCCAGACGCGAGCAGATCGCGGCCAGTTCGGCCGAACCCAGGTACACGTTGGTGTTGCGGCCCAGGCGGTTCGGGAAGTTGCGGGTCGAGGTCGACATCGCGGTGGAGCCTTCGCGGATCTGCGCCTGGTTGCCCATGCACAGCGAGCAGCCCGGCATTTCCATGCGGGCACCGGTGGCGCCGAAGGTGCCGTACACGCCTTCCTTGGTCAGCTCCGAAGCATCCATCTTGGTCGGCGGGGCCACCCACAGGCGGGTCGGCAGGTCACGCTTGCCTTCCAGCAGCTTGGCAGCGGCACGGAAGTGACCGATGTTGGTCATGCACGAACCGATGAACACTTCGTCGATCTTGGCGCCAGCGACTTCGGACAGGGTCTTCACGTCGTCCGGATCGTTCGGGCAGGCCACGATCGGCTCGTGGATGTCGGCCAGGTCGATCTCGATGACGGCGGCGTACTCGGCGTCGGCATCCGGCTCCAGCAGCTGCGGGTTGGCCAGCCACGCCTCCATCTTCTCGATGCGACGCTGCAGCGAACGCGGATCCTGGTAGCCCTCGGCAATCATCCACTTCAGCAGCGTGATGTTGCTGGTCAGGTACTCGATGATCGGTTCCTTGTTCAGGCGCACCGAGCAACCGGCCGCCGAACGCTCGGCCGAGGCGTCGGACAGTTCGAACGCCTGTTCGACCTTCAGCTCCGGCAGGCCTTCGATTTCCAGGATGCGGCCGGAGAAGATGTTCTTCTTGCCCGCCTTGGCCACGGTCAGCAGGCCCGACTTGATCGCGTACAGCGGAATCGCGTTGACCAGGTCACGCAGGGTCACGCCCGGCTGCATCTTGCCCTTGAAGCGCACCAGCACCGACTCCGGCATGTCCAGCGGCATCACGCCGGTGGCCGCAGCGAAGGCGACCAGGCCCGAACCGGCCGGGAACGAAATGCCCACCGGGAAGCGGGTGTGCGAGTCACCACCGGTACCCACGGTGTCCGGCAGCAGCATGCGGTTGAGCCAGCTGTGGATCACGCCGTCGCCCGGGCGCAGCGAAACGCCGCCACGGGTGGAGATGAACTCCGGCAGGGTGTGGTGGGTCTTCACGTCCACCGGCTTCGGGTAGGCGGCGGTGTGGCAGAACGACTGCATCACCAGATCGGCCGAGAAGCCCAGGCAGGCCAGGTCCTTCAGCTCGTCACGGGTCATCGGGCCGGTGGTGTCCTGCGAGCCGACCGAGGTCATCTTCGGTTCGCAGTAGGTGCCCGGGCGCATGCCCTGGCCTTCCGGCAGGCCACAAGCGCGGCCGACCATCTTCTGTGCCAGCGAGAAGCCCTTGCCGGTGTCGGCCGGCTGCACCGGCAGGCGGAACAGGTTGGTCGGGGCCAGGCCCAGCGCTTCGCGCGCCTTGCCGGTCAGGCCACGGCCGATGATCAGCGGAATGCGGCCACCGGCACGCACTTCGTCGAACAGCACTTCGGACTTGACCTGGAACTCGGCGATCACTTCACCGTTCTTCAGCGCCTTGCCTTCGTACGGACGCAGCTCGACCACATCGCCGTGCTCCATCTTCGACACGTCCAGCTCGATCGGCAGTGCGCCGGCATCTTCCATGGTGTTGTAGAAGATCGGGGCGATCTTCGAACCCAGGCAGACGCCACCGGCGCGCTTGTTCGGGATGAACGGAATGTCATCACCGGTCCACCACAGCACGCTGTTGGTAGCCGATTTGCGCGAGGAGCCGGTACCGACCACGTCGCCGACATAGGCAACCAGGTGGCCCTTGTCCTTCAGGTCGAGGATCTGCTGGATCGGGCCGCGCTTGCCGTCTTCTTCCGGGGTGAACGGCGCGTCGTCGCGCTTGTTCTTCAGCATCGCCAGGGCGTGCATCGGGATGTCCGGGCGGGTGGTCGCATCCGGTGCCGGCGACAGGTCGTCGGTGTTGGTCTCGCCAGGCACCTTGAACACGGTGACGGTCAGGCTCTGCGGCACTTCCGGGTTGCTGGTGAACCACTCGGCATCGGCCCAGCTCTGCAGCACGGCCTGGGCGTTGGCGTTGCCGGCCTTGGCCTTTTCCTGCACGTCGTGGAACGCGTCGAACACCAGCAGGGTCTTCTTCAGGCCATTGGCGGCAATGGTGCCGACGCTGGTGTCGTCAAGCAGCTGCACCAGCGGCGCAACGTTGTAACCGCCGAGCATGGTGCCCAGCAGTTCGGTGGCGCGCTCGCGGCTGATCAGCGGGTTCTGCTCGCTGCCCAGCGCGATCGCGGCCAGGTACGAGGCCTTGACCTTGGCTGCGTCATCGACGCCGGCCGGCACGCGGTGGGTCAGCAGGTCGAGCAGGAACTCGGCCTCGCCCTGCGGCGGGTTCTTCAGCAGTTCGATGACATCGGCCGTCTGCTGCGCGCTCAGCGGCAGCGGCGGGATGCCAAGCGCAGCGCGCTCGGCGACGTGGTGGCGGTAGGCTTCCAACATGACAACTCCCGGGTAATGCGTAGGTTGAAATAACAAAGTGGGCTCAGGCTTGCGGCACGATCAGCTTCAGGCCCTTGAAGTAGTCGCGGTAAAACGTGTCGTTCCAGGTGATCAGGCCGTCGCACTGCAGCAGTGCGTGGGCGCCGACCATGAATTCGTCCAGGCTGCGGCGGCTGCCGCCGCGCTGGCGATGACGGCGGTGCATCTCGCCGGCGCGCAGTGCCGACTTGGCTTCCATCGGGTTGAAATGCACGCCCATCTCTTCCAGCGCTTCGAGCACTTCGGCACCGCCGCGCAGCGATGCGCAGACTTCGGCCAACGTTGCGCCACAGACCACCACGCGGCCGCCGACCAGGCTCTGCCGCAGGATGGCTTCCACCGCATCGGCCTGCGGACCATTGCTGAGCAGCTCGACCAGAACTGGTGAATCGACGGCGATCATCACCGCTTACTCCTCGTCACGCACCGCGCGCACCGCCGCGTCGGATGATTCGAAGCCGTCCAGCGCGAACTTGCCGCGCGCCCGTGAGATGGCATCGTCAACACTCTTGCGCAGGATGATGCGGCTGCCGTCCAGCTCGACCTTCAGCAGCGTGCCCTTGGTCAGGCCGAGGGCATCACGCACCGCCTTGGGCAGGGTGATCTGTCCGCGTTCAGCAACGGTGGCTTCCATGGGGGTACGCCTCAAAAAGTATGCATGAATTATACATACTCGCAGTGTCTGGAACAAACCCGGCCAATCCGTGACCGCGATCCTGCGCTGGTCGCATCCGGGGGTTAGACTGGCTCCGCAGCGACCTGCTGCGGCCCCGGGCTGGACGCACCGCGTGCTGCCCGCACCTACCCGCCATAAAAGGATGTTCCATGCGCGCCTTGACCCTTGCCCTGATGCTGGCTGCCCCGCTGGCCCTTTCGACGACGGCAGCCCACGCCAATCCGTTCGGCGCCTACACCACCGGCGTCGAGATCACCCAACAGCAGATGGACACCCTGGAAGTCGGCAAGACCAGCCAGGACCAGGTCCGTGAGAAGTTCGGCGCACCCGGCCGCCGCGAACAGCTGGGCGACACCCAGGTCTGGTACTACGACTACGTGAAGATCAAGACCTTCGGCAAGAACATCCAGGAAGCGACCGTCCTGGAATTCAACAAGCAGGGTGTGCTGACGGCCAAGTCCAAGAGCAACGCTGTTGGCAAGACCGGCAATCCGCTGCTGGATGCCGCCAACGGCAAGTAAGTCCTGCTCGGCACGCACTTCCGGACGGGACGCCCATGGGCGTCCCGTCTGCGTTCGGGCCAGCGGGCGACGACCGCACGCGCTGACACGAAGGCTACACACACCGCTGTAACCTTGCGTTCCAAGCCAGCCGGGTCATTGCCGGGCGCTGGATCGCCGATACTGGGCAGGATCCGGGGCCGGAATGCCACCGGCGACCGCAAGCAGGCCCTTGCACGCACGGGCCAGAGCAAGCCATCCGCAAGAAGGAGTTACCCCGCATGAGCGATTCGTTCTCCACCCGCAGCCAGCTGAACGTCGGCGGCAAGACCTACGACTACTTCAGCCTGGCCACGCTGGGCCAGCGCTTCGATATCTCCCACCTGCCCTACTCGATGAAGATCCTGCTGGAGAACCTGCTCCGGCACGAGGACGGCGGCATCACCGTCGGCACGGACCACATCGAAGCCGTGGCCCGCTGGAATCCGGCGGCAGAACCGGACACCGAGATCGCCTTCATGCCGGCGCGCGTGGTCCTGCAGGACTTCACCGGCGTGCCCTGCGTGGTCGACCTGGCCGCGATGCGCGATGCGGTGGTCAAGCTCGGCGGCTCGCCGGAGCAGATCAACCCGCAGATTCCCTCCGAACTGGTCATCGACCACTCGGTGCAGGTCGATGTGTTCGGCAAGCCGGACGCACTGGACCTCAACGGCAAGATCGAATTCCAGCGCAACCAGGAACGCTACGGCTTCCTGCGCTGGGGCCAGAAGGCCTTCGACAACTTCAAGGTGGTGCCGCCGAACACCGGCATCGTCCACCAGGTGAACCTGGAAAACCTGGCCCGCGTGGTGATGACCGCGGACAAGGATGGCAAGGCCGTGGCCTACCCCGATACCGTGTTCGGCACCGATAGCCACACCACCATGATCAACGGCATCGGCGTGCTGGGCTGGGGCGTGGGCGGCATCGAAGCGGAGGCCGCCATGCTCGGCCAGCCATCGTCGATGCTGATCCCGCAGGTGGTCGGCTTCAAGCTGACCGGCAAGCTGCCCGACGGTGCCACCGCCACCGACCTGGTGCTGACCGTCACCCAGATGCTGCGCAAGCTGGGCGTGGTCGGCAAGTTCGTCGAGTTCTACGGTGACGGCCTGCAGCACCTGCCGCTGGCCGACCGCGCCACCATCGGCAACATGGCCCCGGAATACGGCGCCACCTGTGGCATCTTCCCGATCGACGCCGAGTCGCTGAACTACCTGCGCCTGTCCGGCCGCAGCGAAGAGCAGATCAACCTGGTCGAGGCCTACGCCAAGGCGCAGGGCCTGTGGCACGAGCCGGGCAGCCCTCACGCCCAGTACAGCACCACGCTGGAACTGGACATGGGCACGGTGAAGCCGTCGCTGGCCGGTCCGAAGCGCCCGCAGGACCGCGTGCTGCTGGAAGACGTGCAGAAGAACTACCGTGAAGCCCTGGTCGGCATGACCGCCAACCGTGACAAGCGCAGCGACGACGTCTCCTCGTTCGTCAACGAAGGCGGCGGCGCCGCGGTCGGCAACGAGCAGCTGGCCAAGGGCTTCGCCGACATCGAGATCGAAGGCCGCAAGGTCCGCCTGAAGGACGGTGCGGTCGTCATCGCTGCCATCACTTCGTGCACCAACACCTCCAACCCGGCGGTGATGATCGGCGCCGGCCTGCTGGCCCGCAATGCGGCCGCCAAGGGCCTGAACCGCCAGCCGTGGGTGAAGACCTCGCTCGGGCCGGGCTCGCGGGTGGTCACCGATTACCTGGAAAAGGCCGGCGTACTGAAGGAGCTGGAAAAGATCGGCTTCTACGTGGTCGGCTACGGCTGCACCACCTGCATCGGCAACTCCGGCCCGCTGCCGACCGAAGTCAGCGCCGGCATCGCCACCGGCGACCTGGTGGTCACCTCGGTGCTGTCGGGCAATCGCAACTTCGAGGGCCGCGTGCACCCCGAAGTGAAGATGAACTACCTGGCCAGCCCGCCGCTGGTGGTGGCCTACGCCATCGCCGGCACCACCGACATCGACCTGACCACCCAGCCGCTGGGAACCGGCAGCGATGGCCAGCCGGTGTTCCTGCGCGACATCTGGCCGAGCAACAAGGAAATCGGTGACGTCATCGCCGCCACCATCGGCCCGGAGATGTTCAAGCAGAACTACGCGGATGTGTTCAAGGGTGATACCCGCTGGAACACCATCGCCTCGCCGGACGGCAACCTGTACGCGTGGAGCGATGCCTCCACCTACATCAAGAACCCGCCGTACTTCGATGGCATGACCATGCAGACCGGCAGCATCGACGACGTGCACGGCGCGCGCGTGATGGGCCTGTTCGGCGATTCGATCACCACCGACCACATCTCCCCGGCCGGCAACATCAAGAAGGACTCGCCGGCAGGCCGCTTCCTGCAGGAGCGCGGCGTGCAGCCGGCCGACTTCAACAGCTACGGCAGCCGCCGCGGCAACGATGACGTGATGGTCCGCGGCACCTTCGCCAACATCCGCATCAAGAACCTGATGTTCGGTGGCGAGGAAGGCGGCAACACCCTGTACTACCCGGCCGGTGGCGGCCAGCCGGAAAAGCTGGCGATCTACGATGCGGCCATGAAGTACAAGGCCGACAAGGTGCCGCTGGTGGTGCTGGCCGGCAAGGAGTACGGTACCGGCTCGTCGCGTGACTGGGCTGCCAAGGGTACCCTGCTGCTGGGGGTGAAGGCGGTCATCGCCGAAAGCTTCGAGCGCATCCACCGCTCCAACCTGGTCGGCATGGGCGTGCTGCCGCTGCAGTTCCGCAACGGCGAGAACGCGCAGAGCCTGGGCCTGGACGGCTCGGAAGTGATCGACATCACCGGCCTGCAGGATGGCGCCAGCAAGCGCGCCACGGTCACCGCGACCAAGGCCGATGGCACGAAGAGGACCTTCGAGGTGTCGGTGATGCTGCTGACCCCGAAGGAAGTCGAGTACTTCCGTCATGGTGGCCTGCTGCAGTACGTGCTGCGCCAGTTGGCCAGCAAGTAACGTTCCGCTCTCGGTAGAGTCGACGGCTAGTCGACTACCCAACAAAAGGGCCGGATCCTCGCGGATCCGGCCCTTCCTGTTTCTCTGCAGCCAGGCATGCCCTGGCTCTACCGCAACTCCGGCGGCACCGCGATGGGCGCCAGGTGCGCGATCACCGGCGCGGCGCGTCCGGGTCGGTGCGCAGCGCCTTCAGCAGGCCCCACATGTAGAACGCCAGGGTGAACGAGAACGGCAGGCCGCACAGCACCACCGCCGTCTGCATTGCGCTGAAATTGCCGGCCAGCAGCAGCCCGACGCTGGCCACGGTGATGCCGACGGCCCAGAACACGCGCAGCCAGATCGGCGCGTCATGACCGTCTTCCACCCCATCGTCAACGCGACGGGTACACAGGTTGGCGATCATCAGCGTGCCCGAATCGACCGGGGTCAGGAACAGCACGAAGCCGATCACCACCGCGGCACCGGCCACGTACGGCGCGGCGGGCAGGTATTCCAGCAGCTTGAACAGCGTCATCGCCGCATCGTGCTGGGCCACGTCACCCAGGATCGCCTGGCCATGGTTGAGCACCAGGTCGATGGCGGTGTTGCCGAAGATCGACAGCCACGCCAGGGTAAAGCCGAGCGGGATCAGCAGCACGCCCATGATCACTTCGCGGATGGTGCGGCCGCGCGAGATGCGTGCCACGAAAAGGCCGACGAACGGCGCCCAGGCGATCCACCAGGCCCAGTAGAACAGCGTCCACGAGCCCATCCACTCACGGCCCTTCGGGTCGTTGAGGTACATGTCGAAACTCTTGCGCACGAACGCACCGAGGTAATCGCCGGTGTTCTGGATCAGGCCATCGAACAGGTGCAGGGTCGGGCCGGTGACCAGCACGAACAGCAGCAGGCCGCACAGCAGGCGCACGTTGAGGTTGGACAACCAGGCAATGCCCTTCTCCACACCGGCGACCACGCCGATGGTGGCCACCACCATCATCACCAGCACGATCGCCACCAGCACCTGCGGCGTATCCGGGATGTGGAACAGGTAGACCAGGCCGGACTGCACCACCAGCGCGCCGATGCCGAGGTTGGTGACCATCGAGATCAGCGTGGCGAGGATGCCGAAGCCATCGACCATGTCGCCGATGCGGCCATGGATGCGCTCACCGAAGATCGGGTACAGCGCCGAGCGCAGCGCCAGCGGCAGGTCACGGCGGTAGGCGAAATAGCCCAGTGCCACGCCGACCAGCGCATACAGCGCCCAGCCGTGCAGGCCCCAGTGCAGGAAGGTCAGCACCATCGCCTCGCGGCCGGCGGCCACGGTGCCGCCGGGTTGCCCGGGCGGATGCAGGAAGTGGTCCAGCGGCTCGTAGGCGCCGTAGTACAGCAGCGCGATGCCGATGCCGGCCGAGAACAGCATCGAGACCCAGGCGACGTAGCCGAAGGCCGGCGATTCCTCGTTGTGACCCAGGCGGATGCGGCCATACGGCGAGAACGCCAGCCACAGCACGAAGCCCAGGCACAGCACGATCAGCAGCATGTACCACCAGCCGAACGCGGCCGACACCTCGGCCTGCGCCCATTGCAGCCAGTGCTCGCTGCCTTCGGGATAGAGAACGGTGAGCAGCCCGAGGATGCCGATCGACACCGAGGAGCTGAAGAAGACAAAACGGTTCAAGCGCAGGGGCGAACGCTTGGGATGAGCCAGGGAAGACATGGGGTCGTCTCATCAAGTCCGAGGGAGCACATGGGCGGGGCCGGACCGGTAAACCGGGCCCATGGCGTGGGGCGCGAGCGCATCCTAGGGTTTATTGATTGAACGTTCAATCAATAAAAAGCATAATGGCGGGCAGCCCGATCCTTCGGGTCGCAATCCGTGGAGAGACAATGCCGAAGAAAGGCGTGGAACCGGTACGGCGCGAACAGCTGATCCGGGCCACTTTCCAGACCATCGACGAGATCGGCATGGCCGATGCGACCGTCGCCACCATCGCGAAGAAGGCAGGGCTGTCCAGCGGCATCGTCGCCCACTACTTCGGCGACAAGGACGGCCTGCTCAATGCTGCAATGCGGCAGATCCTGCGCGAGCTGAAGGACGCGGTCGCCCGCTACCGCGCCGACGCCAGCGACGACCCGCGCGAGCAGCTGCGCGCCATCGTCGACGGCAACTTCGACGACAGCCAGATCAACGGCACCGCGATGCGCGTCTGGCTCACCTTCTGGGCCGCGAGCATGCACCAGCCGGAACTGGCCCGGCTGCAGCGCGCCAACGACCAGCGCCTGTTCTCCAACCTGTGCCACCAGTTCAACCGCCTGCTGCCCCACCCGCAGGCCCGCCTGGCCGCCCGCGGGCTGGCCGCGATGATCGATGGCCTGTGGCTGCGCGGCAGCCTGGTCGGCGGCCAGTTCAACGCCGAGAAGTCCCGGCGCATCGCTTACGGCTACATCGACTTCCAGTTGCAGGCTGTCGCGCTATAAGCGCTTCAGCACCCGCCCCCTTCCAAGGAGTACGCCCCATGACCACCCTGCCCGTCCAACAGCTCTACATCCACGGCCAGCGCGTCGATGCCACCAGCGGCAAGACCTTCAAGACCGTCAACCCGGCCACCGGTGAGGTGATCGCCGAAGTGCAGGTTGCCAGCCAGGCCGACGTCGAGCGTGCCGTGCAGAGCGCGTCCGAAGGCCAGAAGGTGTGGGCCGCGATGACCGCGATGGAGCGCTCGCGCATCCTGCGCCGCGCCGTCGAGATCCTGCGTGAGCGCAACGACGAACTGGCCCACCTGGAAACCCTGGACACCGGCAAGGCGCTGGCCGAAACCACCACCGTGGACATCGTCACCGGCGCCGACGTGGTCGAGTACTACGCTGGCCTGGCCACCGCCATCGAGGGCATCCAGCTGCCGCTGCGCGAATCGAGCTTCTTCTACACCCGTCGCGAGCCGCTGGGCGTGGTCGCCGGCATCGGCGCCTGGAACTACCCGATCCAGATCGCCATGTGGAAGTCGGCCCCGGCGCTGGCCGCCGGCAACGCGATGGTGTTCAAGCCTTCGGAAGTGACCCCGCTGACCGCGATCCGGCTGGCCGAGATCTACACCGAAGCCGGCGTGCCGGCCGGCGTGTTCAACGTCGTGCAGGGCCCGGGCCGCGAGATCGGCCAGTGGCTGACCGAGCACCCGGTGATCGAGAAGATTTCCTTCACCGGCGGCGTCGCCACCGGCAAGAAGGTCATGGCCAGCGCCGCGTCCTCCTCGCTGAAGGAAGTGACCATGGAGCTGGGCGGCAAGTCGCCGCTGGTGATCTGCGATGACGCCGACCTGGACCGCGCCGCCGACATCGCGGTGATGGCCAACTTCTTCAGCTCCGGCCAGGTCTGCACCAACGGCACCCGCGTGTTCGTGCCGCGCAGCATGCTCGCCGCATTCGAGGCCGCCGTTGTCGAGCGCGTCAAGCGCATCCGCATCGGCGACCCGATGGCCGCTGAGACCAACTTCGGCCCGCTGACCAGCTTCCCGCACATGGAAAACGTGCTGCGCTACATCGAAAGCGGCAAGGCCGAAGGCGCCCGCCTGCTGACCGGCGGTGGCCGTGCCACCGAAGGCGCGCTGGCCAATGGCGCCTACGTTCTGCCGACCGTGTTCTCCGACTGCCGCGATGACATGACCATCGTCAAGGAAGAGATCTTCGGGCCGGTGATGAGCATCCTCGCCTACGACGACGAAGACGAAGTGGTGCGTCGCGCCAACGACACCACCTTCGGTCTGGCCGCCGGCGTGGTCAGCAAGGACATCAGCCGCGCCCACCGCATCATCCACCGCCTGGAAGCCGGCATCTGCTGGATCAATACGTGGGGTGAGTCGCCGGCCGAAATGCCGGTCGGTGGCTACAAGGAATCCGGCGTCGGCCGCGAGAACGGCATCTCGACCCTCGGCCACTACACCCGCATCAAGTCGGTGCAGGTGGAACTGGGCGACTACGCCAGCGTGTTCTGACCGGCGCGCCCCGAGCGCGCACCCTCGTCCGGCCACCGCGCCGATCCGACATTCCGCCGGGACGCCTGCATGCAGCGCGCCCCGGCCTGCAGGAGACACCCATGAGCACCCACAACGAGTACGACTACATCATCATCGGCGCCGGTTCGGCCGGCAACGTGCTGGCTACCCGCCTCACCGAAGATGCCGATGTCAGCGTGCTGCTGCTGGAAGCCGGTGGCCCGGACTACCGGCTCGACTTCCGTACCCAGATGCCGGCGGCACTGGCCTTCCCGCTGCAGGGCAAGCGCTACAACTGGGCGTACAAGACCGATCCCGAGCCCTTCATGAACAACCGCCGCATGGACTGCGGCCGCGGCAAGGGCCTGGGCGGCTCGTCGCTGATCAACGGCATGTGCTACATCCGCGGCAACGCGATGGATTACGACAACTGGGCCAGCATGCCGGGCCTGGAAGACTGGACCTACCTGGACTGCCTGCCGTACTTCCGCAAGGCGGAAACCCGCGACATCGGCCCCAATGACTACCACGGTGGCGACGGCCCGCTGCGGGTGACCACGCCGAAGGCCGGCAACAACGAGCTGTTCGCTGCGATGGTCGAAGCCGGCGTGCAGGCCGGCTACCCGCGCACCGACGACCTCAACGGCTACCAGCAGGAAGGCTTCGGCCCGATGGACCGCACGGTGACCCCGAAGGGCCGTCGCTCCAGCACCGCCCGTGGTTACCTGGACCTGGCCAAGCCGCGCCCGAACCTGACCATCGTCACCCACGCGCTTACCGACCGCATCCTGTTCTCGGGCAAGCGTGCGGTGGGCGTGCAGTGGCTGCACAACGACCAGCCGCAGCGTGCCACCGCGCGCCGCGAAGTGCTGCTGTGTGGCGGCGCCATCGCCTCGCCGCAGATCCTGCAGCGTTCGGGCGTCGGCCCGGCCGACCTGCTGCGCAGCCTGGACATCGACCTGGTGCACCACCTGCCGGGCGTCGGCGCCAACCTGCAGGACCACCTGGAGATGTACCTGCAGTACGAGTGCAAGAAGCCGGTCTCGCTGGCACCGGCACTGAAGCTGTACAACCAGCCGGCCATCGGCGCCGAGTGGCTGTTCCTGGGCACCGGCATCGGCGCCAGCAACCAGTTCGAGGCCGGCGGCTTCATCCGCAGCGACGCCGAATTCGACTGGCCGAACCTGCAGTACCACTTCCTGCCGGTGGCGATCAATTACAACGGCTCCAACCCGATCAAGGCGCACAGCTTCCAGATGCACGTCGGTTCGATGCGCTCGCCCAGCCGCGGCCGCATCCACGTGCGTTCGAAGGATCCGCGCGAACATCCGAGCATCCTCTTCAACTACATGTCGCATGAGCAGGACTGGCGCGAGTTCCGCGCGGCGATCCGCATCACCCGCGAGATCTTCGCGCAGCCGGCGCTGGCACCGTACAGCGGCCGCGAGATTTCCCCGGGCAGCGCGCTGCAGACCGATGCGCAGATCGATGCGTTCGTCCGCGAACATGCCGAGACCGCCTACCACCCGTCGTGCTCGAACAAGATGGGCCACGCCGATGACCCGATGGCGGTGGTCGACGGCCAGGGCCGCGTGCACGGGCTGGAAGGCCTGCGCATCGTCGATGCCTCGATCATGCCGCAGGTGGTGACCGGCAACCTCAACGCGCCGACCATCATGATGGCCGAGAAGCTGGCCGACGTGATCCGCGGCCGCACCCCGCTGGCCCGCAGCACCGCGCCGTACTACAAGGCCAACGGTGCACCGGTGCGCAAGCAGGACTGACGCAAGCGCCCCGCCTGGCGACACGGTCGTGCCGGCCGCTGGCCGGCATCCACCGGAATCCCGATCGAGCGCAGATGCCGGCCAGCGGCCGGCACGACCAAGCAAAGAGGCCCTTCGGGGCCTCTTCGCGTTTTCCCTACGGCGGGGTATGCTGCAATGAACGGCCATTGTCGCTACGCTCAGGGCCGGAACCTAATACATCACGATTCCTGGAGGGGGAATATGAGTCTGGATCGTCCCTGGCTGCAGAGCTATCCGAAAGGCGTTCCCGCCGAAATCGACGTCAACGAGTTCCATTCGGTAGCTTCGGTCTTCGACGCTTCCGTCGCGAAATTCCGCGACCGTCCGGCCTACTCCAGCTTCGGCAAAGTGCTCACCTACGGTGAGACCGATGCGCTGGTCACCCAGTTCGCCGCCTACCTGCTGGGTGAGCTCAAGCTCAAGAAGGGTGACCGCGTCGCCCTGATGATGCCCAACTGCCTGCAGTACCCGGTGGCCACCTTCGGCGTGCTGCGCGCCGGACTGACCGTGGTCAACGTCAACCCGCTGTACACCGCGCGCGAACTCAAGCACCAGCTGGTCGACGCGGGCGTCAGTGCGCTGGTGGTGGTCGACAACTTCGGCGACACCGTCGAACAGGTCATCGCCGATACGCCGGTCAAGCACGTGGTCACCACCGGCCTGGGCGACCTGCTCGGCGCCAAGGGCGCGATCGTCAACTTCGTGCTGAAGTACGTCAAGAAGATGGTGCCCAACTACCACATCAAGGGCGCCGTCCGCTTCAGGCAGGCGCTCAAGCTGGGCAGCCGCCACGCGCTTCCGAAGGTCGAGATCGACCACGACGACATCGCTTTCCTGCAGTACACCGGCGGTACCACCGGCGTGGCCAAGGGCGCGATGCTGACCAACCGCAACCTGATCGCCAACATGCAGCAGGCGTCGGCGTGGCTGTCCACCTCGGGCATCGAGCCGGGCAAGGAAGTGATCATCACGGCCCTGCCGCTGTACCACATCTTCGCGTTGACCGCGAACGGCCTGGTCTTCATGAAGTTCGGTGGCTGCAACCACCTGATCACCAACCCGCGCGACATGAAGGGCTTCGTCAAGGAGCTCAAGGGCACCCGCTTCACCGCCATCACCGGCGTCAACACGCTGTTCAACGGCCTGCTCAACACGCCCGGCTTCGACGAGATCGACTTTTCTTCGGTCAAGTTCACCCTCGGCGGCGGCATGGCGGTACAACGTGCCGTGGCCGAACGCTGGAAGAAGGTCACCGGGGTGACCCTGGTCGAAGCCTATGGCCTGACCGAGACCTCACCGGCAGCCTGCATCAACCCGCTCACCCTGCCCGAGTACAACGGCGCCATCGGCCTGCCGATCCCGTCCACCGATGCGTGCATCAAGGACGACAACGGCAACATCCTGGCGCTGGGCGAAGTGGGCGAGCTGTGCATCAAGGGCCCGCAGGTGATGAAGGGCTACTGGCAGCGCCCGGAGGAAACCGCCACCGCCATCGACGCCGACGGCTGGCTGCACACCGGCGACATGGCGAAGATGGACGAACAGGGCTTCTTCTACATCGTCGACCGCAAGAAGGACATGATCCTGGTGTCCGGCTTCAATGTGTACCCGAACGAGGTCGAGGACGTGATCGCGATGATGCCCGGCGTGTTGGAAGTGGCTGCGGTCGGTGTCCCGGACGAGAAGTCCGGCGAGGTCGTGAAGGTCGTGATCGTGAAGAAGGACCCGAACCTGACCGCGGAAATGGTCAAGGAACATGCCCGGGCCAACCTGACCGGTTACAAGCACCCCAGAATCGTAGAATTCCGAAAGGAGCTGCCGAAGACCAACGTCGGCAAGATTCTCCGTCGCGAGCTGCGTGATACGCCCGCCCAGTAAGGGTTTCCGGGCAACACGACAGTACAGGGGACCCCGCCGGAGACGGCGGGGTCTTTTTATTGCCGGAACATGTCCGGCCCGGCGCTTGCGGGCGGTTCACGACGGGTGCATAGAATCAGTCGCCGCCGCATGTTCAGCTCGCCCCCTCACTCCTCTCCGTCCGCTCTGCGGTTGGCCGGACGGTCACACGGAGAACTCCCATGTCTGCAGTACGCCCCATCATTACCCGTCCCTCGCAGCACCCTACCCTGCGTATCACCGAAGAACCCGAGCGGGATGTTTACTGGATCCATATGCACGCCAACCTGGTCAACCAGCCAGGCCGGCCGTGCTTCGCCTCGCGCCTGGTCGATGACATCGTCGACTACCAGCGCGAACTGGGCGATCGCCTCAGCGCCTCGCACGCTCTGTCACCCCATGTCGTACTTGCCTCGGACAGCGACGTGTTCAACCTGGGCGGCGATCTCGAACTGTTCTGCCGCCTGATCCGCGAGGGCGACCGCGCCCGCCTGCTCGACTATGCCCAGCGCTGCGTGCGCGGCGTGCATGCCTTCCATGCCGGCCTGGGCACCCGTGCCCACAGCATCGCCCTGGTCCAGGGCAATGCACTGGGGGGCGGCTTCGAGGCCGCACTGAGCTGCCACACCATCGTCGCCGAGGAAGGCGTGTTGATGGGCCTGCCGGAGGTGCTGTTCGACCTGTTCCCCGGCATGGGCGCCTACTCCTTCCTGTGCCAGCGGATCAGTCCGCGGCTGGCGGAGAAGATCATGCTGGAAGGCAACCTCTACACCGCCAGCCAGCTGAAGGAAATGGGCCTGGTCGACATCGTGGTGCCGGTGGGCGAAGGTGTTGCCGCAGTCGAACAGGTGATCAAGGAAAGCCGACGCATCCCGCACGCCTGGGCGGCGATGCGTGAGGTCAACGAGATCGCCACCATGGTGCCGCTGCATGAAATGATGCGGATCACCGAGATCTGGGTAGACACTGCGATGCAGCTCGGCGAGAAGTCCCTGCGCACCATGGATCGGCTGGTACGGGCGCAGGCCCGACGCAATGGCGACCCGGCCTGATCGTCTGGCGGGTCAGGACGGGCTGCGCTCGCTGTCGTCGCGGTGCGGTGCCCCCGCACTACGGGCAGCCAACGCATTCCTGCCGTTGCGCAGAGCAGTCGCCAGGTTGCCGAGGCGGGAGCTCCATTCACCCTTCAGCTGCCAGTCCGCCATGCGCATGATTTCGCCACTGGAGGCGGCAACCTGGACAAGCCCCAGGTTGCTTGCCACGCCGCGCAGCGCGTGGGCGTGCTCGCGGAAATCCTCCCAGGCCTGGCGCTCGCCGCAGCCCTGCAGCTGGCCCATGCTCGCGTCGACGTCCGCCAGGCACTGGTCGATGAACTTGCGTTCGAAGCCATCGCCCATGCCCAGCGACGCCAGCTCGTCCAGGACCGCGGTATCGAGCACGCCATCGCCGACCGGCAATGCAGGCACCGACTGGATGCCGGGCTCGGCGCGGGTGTTGGCGGCGACATCGGCCAGCACTTCCAGCAGGCGGGTGGCCACCACGGGCTTGGCAAGGAAGGCGCGGGCGCCGGCCTGCTCGCAACGCAGGATGGACTCGGGGGTGACGTCTGCGCTCAGCACCATGACCGGAACGTAAGGCATGCCGCTGGCCTGCATCACCCGCAACTGCTTGAGCAGATCCAGTCCGCTCATGCCGGGCATGTGCAGGTCGACGATCGCTGCGTCGTAACTGGCCTGCTCCAGCGCATCGAGCACTTCGGCGCCGCCGTTGACGCAGGTGACCTTGTGGCCGGCCTTCTCCAGCAGCCGCTGCAGCACCATGCGATTGGCCTCGTGGTCGTCGGCGACCAGAACCCGCAGGCTCCGCACCCGTGCACGATGGCGCAGGAAGGGGTTGGAAAACGCGATGACATTGCCGGCTTCAGCCACCTCGGACGGAACCGCCGGGGCTGATGAGGTGTCTGCGACGTCCAGCGTGATCTCGACCCAGAACACGCTGCCGCGCGGGCTGTTCGGCGCATAGCCGACCTGCCCGCCCATCGACTCGACCAGGCCCTTGGCAATGGCGGTGCCCAGACCGGTGCCTTCATGGCGACGGGCCAGGCCGACATCGCCCTGCTCGAACGCATTGAACAGGCGTCCGCGCAACGCCACCGGCACGCCGATGCCGGTATCGACGATCTCGAATCGCAGGCGCATCCGCTCGCTGCCCAGCGCATCGGGGCTGGACACGCGCAGATGCACGTAGCCACTGTCGGTGAACTTGACCGCGTTGCCCATCAGGTTCAGCAGGATCTGCTGCAGATGCCCGGCATCCCCCAACAGGCGCGGCGGCACGTTGTCGTCCACCTGCACGCGATAATCCAGCGATTTGGAGCGGGTCTGCGGGGTCAGGATCAGGTTGATCGCCTGCAGCACGTCGGCCAGCGCGAACTCGTGCCACTCCACGCGCACCTTGCCAGCTTCGATCGCGGAGATGTCCAGCACCTCTTCCACCAGCGCCAGCAGGCTGCGGGTCGAGGCCTGGATGGTGTTCAGGCACTCGCGCTGTTCGTCGTCCAGGCGGGTGGTGGCCAGCACTTCGGTCATGCCGGCCAGCCCGTTCAACGGCGTGCGGAACTCATGGCTCATGTTGGCCAGGAAGCGGCTCTTGGCTTCGTTGGCCTGCCGCGCCTCGGCCACCGCCCGGGTCAAGGCATGCAGCAGCGAATCGAAGTACAGCGGAATCGCACCCAGGCCCAGCAACAGGCCCCAGCCCAGATAATCGTGGCCGCGCCAGTACGGCGACAGCATCACCGTGCACAGGAAGGCCAGGCAGCCCATGGCCGTGGCCACGCGCAGGTAGGTGCTGCCGTAGCGCATGCCGTTGCCGATCGTCACCCACAGCATCACCGCATACAGCGGTGCGGCCGGCTCGCCCTGGATGGTCATGATCCAGGCCATGCAGGTGTAGTCGGTCAGCATGCCGATCACCCGGCGCACATGCGACACGCCCGGATTGACCAGGATCGCGGTCAGCAGGCCGGCGGAAATGGTCAGCTCGAAGGCGAGGATCAGCCACGTCGCCGTCAGCGCCTCACCGCCGCCGCTCAGCGAGCGCCAGCCGAGATAGCTGATGAACAGTGCCGTGATGATGATGCGGATCAGGTTCTGCGCGTGCTCACTGTCCTCGCGCCCGGACAGGCGCTGCTTGAAGCGGGCCAACAGCGAGCGCTTGTCGGATCCAGCGGCGGGAATCGTATCCATGGTTGGATGTCGCATCCTTCGGCGCAGCAGGGAGGAGCAGCACAACGGTACTGCCAGTAACCCCAACCACAGGGAAATGGCCAGCCCCAGGTTGGCCTGCCAATAGGGAGTCAACAGCACGGTAGTGCCGAAACTGATCATCGCCAGCACGATGGCAGCGGTCAGGTAACGCGGCCCGAAGCGCAGGCCGTTGCCCACCGTGACCCACATCACCACCGCATACACCCACGCCAGCGGCTCACCCATCTGGATCATGCCGATCGCGATCAGGCCGTAATCGGCCAGCATCCCGGCCACCCGCCGCAGGTCCGAGCGCTGCGGCTTCCACAGCAGCCAGCCGAACAACAGCAGCGACAGGCCCAGCCCGGTCATCGCCGTTGCCAGCGCGCCCTGGTATTGATCCAGCCGGTGCAGGCGGGCGCCGGACAACAGAACATAGACCAGGATCAGCGAGATCAGCACCACCCGCACGATCGCCTGGCCATGTTCCGAATCCGGACGCTGCGCCAGCCGACGCCTCACGCGTGCGAACAGGTCCTGCATGTCACCCACCCGGTCGCGTCGATGCCGTCGAGTGCTGGGCGCAGATATCCATCAACTGCTGGTGGCCGCGCATCAGCGCATCCACGCAGCGCGGATCGAACAGTCGCCCACGCTGGGCGTACAGATAAGCCAGAGTGGCTTCCATGGTCCATGCTTCCTTGTACGGACGGGGCGAGATCAGCGCATCGAAGACGTCGGCGACAGCAACGATCCGCGCTTCCAGCGGAATCGCTTCGCCGACCAGGCCGTCGGGATAGCCGCTGCCGTCATAGCGCTCGTGATGGCGCAGCGCGATGAGCGCGCCCACCTGGATGAAACGGTTCTGGCTGCCACTGAGCAGCTCGTGGCCGATGCGTGGGTGCCGGCGCATGATCGCCAGCTCCTCGTCATTGAGCTTGCCCTGCTTGAGCAGCACCGCGTCGGGAATGGCGATCTTGCCCATGTCATGCAGCGGTGCCGCCATCTCGATCAGGCGCACGTCGTCTTCGGGCAGGCCAAGCTGCTCGGCGATCAGCCCCGCAACGCGCGCCATGCGTTCGAGATAGGCGCTGGTGCCGGCATCACGGAACTCGATCGCCCGGGCCAATCGCGACAGGGTCTCGCGTTCGCGTTCCTCGACCTCGTGCATGCTGGCCAGCAGGCGCTGCTCCAGCGACAACGCACGTTGCTTCACGTTCTCGGTCTGCTGGCGCAGCTGCAGCAGGTTGTAGCAGCGCGCGCGCAGTTCGCGCGGACGGATCGGCTTGACCAGGAAGTCGATGACCCCTGCTTCCAGCGCCGCCTGGCGGATCGGCTCGTCGCCGACCACGGTGATCAGGATCACCGGGATATCGCGGTGCTTGGGCAGGCGACGGAATCGACGGGCGAACTCCAGCCCGTCCATCTCCGGCATGCGGTAATCGAGCAGCAGCAGGTCGACCGGGTGCGCCTCGCACCAGGCCAATGCGGTCAGCGGATCACCGAAGTCATACACGCTCAGTTCCGGCGCGATGTCTTCGATAACGTGACGCAGCATCGTCCGCGCGGACGTCTGGTCGTCAACAATGACGATGTTCAACGCGTACTCCGCCTGGTTTCTCGACCATGCTGGATCATCAGCAGGCGAGGATACCCTGCTGCTGCGAACGCTCGCACCCTGCATCGGCCCGACTCCCGTGTCATGCATCCCGGTTCATGATCGTCATCACATTGTGAAGCAGACTCTCCACAATGCGCACTCCCCCTGGCGCCGATCAAGCCATAACAGACGTCAAGGTAGTGCATTAACGATACGCCGAGCGCGGGAGGCGTCAATCGCGCCGTCTCATTTCGCGACGGCGCGCACAAACGGGAGTCAAAAAGACGACTTACTGCTCCGGACGCATGTACGGGAATAGCAGCACGTCACGGATCGAGCTGCTGCCGGTCAGCAGCATCACCAGGCGATCAACGCCGATGCCGAGGCCGCCGGTCGGGGCCATGCCGTACTCCAGCGCACGGATGTAGTCGGCGTCGTAGTGCATCGCCTCGTCGTCGCCACCCTCCTTCGCGGCCACCTGGGCCTGGAAGCGCTGGGCCTGGTCTTCCGGGTCGTTCAGTTCGGAGAAGCCGTTGGCCAGCTCCTTGCCGTTGACGAACAGCTCGAAGCGATCCGTGTAGCCCGGGTCGTTGTCATTGGCACGGGCCAGCGGCGAGACCTCGACCGGATGGTCGGTGATGAAGGTCGGCTGGATCAGGGTGTGCTCGACCGTGGCCTCGAAGATCTCCAGCAACAGCTTGCCCCAGCCGTAGGACGGCTTGACGCGGATGTTCAAGCGCTCGCAATGGCGCAGCAGCGCATCGCGGTCAGTGCAATCAGCGGCCGAGATTTCCGGGTTGTGGTGGCGCACCGCCTCATCCATGCGCCAGCGGCGGAACGCCGGACCCAGGTCGATCTTCGCGCCGTCCCATTCCACTTCGGTGCCACCGTTCACGGCCTTGGCCACATCACGGATCACACCCTCGGTCAGGTCCATGATTTCGTTGTACGTGGCATAGGCCTCGTACAGTTCCATCATGGTGAATTCCGGATTGTGGCGGGTGCTGACGCCTTCATTGCGGAAGTTGCGGTTGATCTCGTACACACGCTCCAGGCCACCCACGGTCAGGCGCTTGAGGTACAGCTCCGGCGCCACGCGCAGGTACAGGTCCAGGTCCAGCGCGTTGTGATGCGTGGTGAACGGCTTGGCCGCCGCGCCGCCGGGGATGTAATGCATCATCGGCGTCTCGACTTCCAGGAAGTCGCGGTTGTCCAGCCACGCGCGCATGGCGCGGATGATCTTCGAGCGCTTGATGAACACTGCGCGCGATTCCGGGGTCACGATCAGATCGACGTAACGCTGGCGGTAGCGCTGCTCGACGTCGGCCAGGCCGTGCCACTTGTCCGGCAGCGGGCGCAGCGACTTGGTCAGCAGGCGGATCGACTCGGCCTTGACCGACAGTTCGCCGGTCTTGGTACGGGTCAGGCCGCCTTCGACGGCCACGATGTCGCCCACGTCCCAGCCCTTGAAGGCCGTGTAGGCATCGCCCAGCACCGCGCCCTGCAGGAACAGCTGGATGCGGCCGGACTCGTCCTGGATCTGCGCGAAACTGGCCTTGCCCATGATGCGCTTGGCCATCAGGCGGCCGGCCATCTTCACCTGGCGGCCATTGCCTTCCAGCGCCTCGGCGGTCCACTGTTCGGCATCGGCGAACTCTTCCTGCAGGCGGCCGGCGAAATCCTCGCGACGGAAATCGTTCGGATACGCGATGCCCTGCCCACGCAGCGCTTTGAGTTTCTCGCGGCGCTCGGCGATCAACTTGTTTTCGTCGACGGGGGGGGTATCGGTAGCTTCGCTCATGGATCTGCGGGAATCGTGTAGTGAGGGGGGATGTTGCACCCGGCACAGCCGGTTGCCCAGCATACCAAAACCGCCCTGCCCCGGCCTTGGGCCGGGCCCGCCCAGATGGCCGCCAACCTTGGTTGGCGGTCCGTGTGTCGACCAAGGTCGACACCTACCGGATTCCGGGGAACCGATGCCCCGGTAGTCGCCAACCTTGGTTGGCGCTCGTCCCGGCGTCAACCGTTCCCAGGGAACGCCTGCCGCAGCTCGTCCACCAGCACCCGCTGGTTCTCCGAGTAATCGATCGGCACCGACACCAGGTGCACCCCGCCCTCGTTGAAGGCCGCCTCCAGGGTCGGGACGAACTGCTCGATGGCCGTCACCTCATGCCCCTTGCAGCCATAGGCCTCGGCATACTTCACAAAATCGGGATTGCTGAAGGTCATGCCGTAGTCGGTGAAACCATCCACCGCCTGCTTCCAGCGGATCATGCCGTAGGCACCGTCGTTGAGGATCAGCACCACCAGGTTCAGGCCCAGCCGGCGCGCCGTCTCCAGCTCCTGGCTGTTCATCATGAAGCCGCCGTCGCCACACACCGCCAGCACCCGTCGTTGCGGGTACAGGATCGAGGCCATGATCGCCGACGGCAGGCCCGCGCCCATGGTCGCCAGCGCGTTGTCCAGCAGCAATGTGTTGGCCACCTGGGTGCGGTAGTTGCGCGCAAACCAGATCTTGTACATGCCGTTGTCCAGCGCCACGATGCCGTCTGGCGGCATCACTTGGCGCACGTCGTGCACCAGTCGTTGCGGGGTGAAACCAGCGTCCTCGGCGCGATCGGCAAGGTGCTCGAGGATGGTCGCGCGCAGCGGCAGCAGCGCATCGGCATGGGGCACCGCGCCTTCGATGCGGTCGGCCAGTTGGGTCAGCGAACGGCCGATGTCACCGATCACTTCCACCTGCGGGAAGTACACCTTCTCCACCGCCGCCTGCGAGTAGCCGATATGGATCACGGTCGGCCCACCTGGACGCATCACGAATGGCGGCTTTTCGGTGACCTCATGGCCGATGGTCACGATCACGTCGGCCTGGTCGATGGCCATGTGCACGTAGTCGCGTTCGGTCAGCGCCGCGGTACCCATGTACAGGCCCGAGCCGCCGGCCACCGCACCTTTGCCCATCTGCGTGGTGAAGAACGGAATGCCGGCGCGTAGTACGAACGCCGACAGCGCCTCGCTGGACTGCGGCCGCGACGCCGCCGAAGCGATCATCAGCAACGGCCGCTTGGCATTGCGGATGATCTCCGCGGCGCGGTCCAGCGCCTCGGGGCTGGCAATCGGCCGCTCCACCGCATGCGGCGGAATCAGCGACACCCCTTCTACTTCATCGGCGGCGATATCCTCGGGCAGCTCCAGCAACACCGGGCCCGGGCGCTCCTCCTGGGCCACACGGAACGCTTCGCGGACGATGGTCGGGATGGTGCGCGCCGACACGATCTGCCGCGCCTGCTTGGTCAGCGGCTTCATCGTGCTGACGATGTCGACGATCTGGAAGCGCGCCTGCTTGCTGGCGACGATGCCCTTCTGCCCGGTGATCATGATGACCGGCCATGCGCCAAGCAGCGCATACGCGGCGCCGGTGGTGAAATTCAGCGCGCCGGGGCCGAGCGTGGCCAGGCACACGCCCGGCTTGCCGGTCAGGCGGCCATAGGTGGCCGCCATGAACACTGCCGCCTGCTCGTGGCGGGTGATGACCAGCTCGATGCTGGAATGGCGCAGCGACTCGACCACGTCGAGATTTTCTTCGCCGGGAATGCCGAAAATGCGCTCGACGCCTTCGTTCTCAAGTGCGGCGACAAGCAGATCTGAACCCTTGGACATTGGAATGCCGTCCTTTTCGCTGGACTGATGGTGGATCGTTGCAGGAAGGATGGAAGCTGCGCGTCAACGCTTGTCGAACCACACGGTCTGCGCGTTGACGAATTCGCGGATGCCGAAGTGCGAGAGCTCACGGCCGAAGCCGCTCTTCTTCACGCCGCCGATCGGCACGCGCGGATCGGACGCGGAGAAGCCGTTGACGAACACACCGCCGGTCTGCAGCCGGCGCGCCAGCTGCATCGCACGGGCGCGGTCGCCGCTCCACAGGTTGCCGCTGAGGCCGAACTCGCTCTGGTTGGCCAGTTCCACCGCATGGTCGGCGTCGCGGGCGCGGCTGATCGAGGCCACCGGCCCGAACGTTTCGGTGTCGAAGGCCTGCATGCCCGGCTCAACCCCGGCCAGCACGGTGGGGGCATAGAACGCACCCGGACGATCCAGCTGGTGCCCGCCGACCAGCAGCTGCGCACCGGCATCGACCGAAGCACGTACCTGCGCGTCGAGCTGCTCCAGCAGATCCTGGCGTGCCATCGGGCCGATGCGGTTCGCCGGGTCGCGGCCGTCGCCAATGGTCAGTGCCTGCACCTTCTGGCAGAACTGCGCCACGAAACGATCGTAGACCGCGTCTTCGACGATGATGCGCTTGCCGGCGATGCAGACCTGCCCGGTGTTCTGGAAGCGCGAGGCCACGGCCGCATCGACGGCCGCATCAAGATCGGCGTCGGCCAGGACGATGAACGGATCGGAACCGCCCAGTTCCAGCACCACCTTCTTCAGCGCCTGCCCGGCCTGGGCAGCAATGCTGCGACCGGCGGCCACACTGCCGGTCAGGGTCACCGCCGCGATGCGGTCATCGGCGATCGCGCGGCTGGTGCCCTCGCGGCTGATGTTGGCCGCGATGAAGGTGCCCTCCGGCAAGCCGGCATCGCGCCATGCCGCGTCGAGCAGCTGCGCGGTACCGACGATGTTCTCGGCCGGCTTCAGCAGGAAGCCGTTGCCGCCCATCAGGATCGGCACCGCCGCGCGCATCACCTGCCAGTACGGGAAGTTCCACGGCATGATGCCCAGCACCACGCCCAGCGGCAGGTAGGACACGTAGGCCTTGTCGTCGGGCACCTGGGTCGGTTCGTCGCGCAGGAACTGCGCACCGTTGTCGGCGTACCAGTCGCACAGCACAGCACACTTCTCGATTTCGGCCAGCGCTTCGGCCTGGACCTTGCCCATTTCGGCGGTAGCCAGCGCGGCCAGCTTTTCACGGTCACGGCGTAGCACCGCGGCCATCGCACGCAGTACGTCTGCGCGCTGTTCGAGGCTCTTGATGCTCCAGGCCGCAAAGCCGACCTGGCCGCGATCCAGGATTGTTTCCAGCTCGGCGTCGGTGGCGAAGGGATGGCTGGCGATCTGCTGGCCGGTGGCCGGATCGCGGGAAATGGCGGTGGTGGGGGCAGCGGACATGCAGGGCTCCTGGTGTCTCGACAACGGGCGGCGGCCCGTCTCCTGCACAGGAATGTGGACCCGAATGGCGGAGGCAACAAGGCGTCTGCTTATCCTGTGACCCGCACTTACCTGTCTGAATGGGGGGTATCGGCAGGGCTGCGCCCTGCACCCGCCGAAGCCAGAGCAACGTCAACGGCAGAAGCTGGCATTCCGTGGGTTGGCGGGGTGGGTCCGGTTGAGGGGGGCGCTGCAAGTACGTCCATGTAAGCTCGGTCGCCGCATCCATGCGGCTCACGCCCCCTCAACCGGACCCACCCCGCCTTCGACAGAGTTCTGCGATCTGTCGGGACGGCTCTCTGCGTTGCTGTTGGTGGGTGTCGACCTTGGTCGACACAGTAGATCCACGCCATGCGTGGATGACTCATTCGATTTCTGAGAGAAAGATCGTGTCGACCAAGGTCGACACCTACCAACAGCCGCGCGGAACAAAGCCGCAGTTGCCAACAGCCGCGTGAACCTGTCGAAGGTGGGGCGGTGTCGGCGTGCGGGGTGTCAGCCGCATGGATGCGGCTGCCAAGCCTACACGGACGTACTTGCGGCGTCCCCGCACTCCGACACCGCCCCGCCAAACCACGGAACCTAGCTCTGGCTCTGGCGTTGGCCGTTGCATTGAGCAGGTGCAGGGCTGCAAGCCCTGCCGAACACCCCCTACTTCCGCGGCAGGTAGGTCACCAGGGAAAGGTCATGCCGGCTCTCCGGCACCAGCGCCACGTACTGCAGGTCCAGCAACCCGCGCGTGGGGTGGTTCAGCTTCTTCGCACCTTCATCGAACCGGCGCACATCGTGCTCCGGCCACCACTGGCGGAACTCCTCGCTGTGCGCCGAGATGTCCTCGACCAGCGCCAGGAACGGGGCCTTGTCCGGCGCCTGCGCCATCGCCGCGCGGAAGCCTGCCAGCAGGCCGCGGGTCATTTCTTCCCAGTTGAGGATCAGCGTGCGGTACGGCGGGTACAGGAACATCAGTCGCAGCGTATTGCGCTCTTGCGGTGCCAGCTGGCTGTAGTCCACGAACAGATCGGCAATGGCCGGATTCCAGGCCAGGATGTCGAAGCGGGTGTTGCGCACGTACGCCGGGATCGGCTGCATCGCCTCCACCAGCTGGCGCAGGCCGTCGGTCACACTCTCGTCCGGTGATTGCAGCGGCACGCCGTAGCCGGACAGCGCGAATGCATAGGCGCGTTCGTCGTCGCTCATGCGCAGCACCTGTGCCAGGCGCTCGAGCACTTCGGGAGAGGCGCGCACTTCACGACCCTGCTCGATCCAGGTGTACCAGCTCACGCTGACCCCGATCGCCAGCGCCACTTCCTCGCGCTTCAGGCCCGGGGTGCGCCGCCGCCCGGCCGGCAGGCCAAGCGTGGCGGGGTCGACACGGGCGCGGCAGGCCTTGAGGAAGCCGCCGAGTTCCTTGCGTTCACTTTCGCTGCGCATCATCGGCCCGTCCTGCCCTTTGTAGCGTCGAGCCATGCTCGACGCATCTGCTACTGCGCCAACAGCAGCCGAGCATGGGCTCGGCTCTACCGGAAGCGCGATCAGCCACCCTCGGCGTTGCGCGCGAGGGTGACGATCTCAGCGCACGCGCGTCGATCAGGCATCGACGCGCTTGGAGCCCACGGCCAGGCCGGCCTTCAGGCTGGCCTCGACGAACTCGTCCAGGTCGCCGTCGAGCACCTTCTGCGTATCCGAGCGCTCGATGCCGGTACGCAGGTCCTTGATGCGGCTCTGGTCGAGCACGTAATTGCGGATCTGGCTGCCCCAGCCGATGTCGGACTTGGTGGCTTCCACCGCGTCCTTCTCGGCGTTGCGCTTCTGGATCTCCAGCTCGTACAGCTTGGCGGCCAGCATCTTCATCGCGTTGTCGCGGTTCTGGTGCTGGCTGCGGCCGGTCTGGCAGGCCACGACGATGTTGGTCGGGATGTGGGTGATGCGCACCGCCGACTCGGTCTTGTTGACGTGCTGGCCACCGGCACCGGACGAACGGTACACGTCGGTACGCAGGTCGGCCGGGTTGATGGTGATGTCGATGTTGTCGTCGATTTCCGGCGACACGAACACCGAGGTGAAGCTGGTGTGGCGGCGGTTGTCCGAGTCGAACGGCGACTTGCGCACCAGACGGTGCACGCCGGTCTCGGTCTTCAGCCAGCCATAGGCATAGTCGCCTTCCACGCGCAGCGTGGCCGACTTGATGCCGGCGACGTCGCCACCGGACACTTCCATCAGTTCGGTCTTCCAGCCGCGCGACTCGCACCAGCGCAGGTACATGCGCAGCAGGATCTCGGCCCAGTCCTGGGCTTCGGTGCCGCCGGCACCGGCCTGGATGTCGACGAACGCCGCCGCATTGTCCATCTCGCCGGAGAACATGCGCTGGAATTCCAGCTTCTCCACGTGGGCCTGGTGCTTGTCCAGGTCGGCGACCACGGCCAGGGCGGTGTCCTCGTCCTGCTCGGACTCGGCCAGCTCCAGCAGCTCGGTGGCATCGTTCAGGCCATCGAGCACCGAGGCGATGCCGCCCACGGTCTTTTCCAGGCTGGAACGCTCGCGGCCCAGGTTCTGGGCGTATTCGGCGTTGTTCCAGACGTCGGGGCTTTCCAGCTCCCGCGTTACTTCTTCAAGACGCTCTTTCTTGGCGTCGTAGTCAAAGATACCCCCGAAGCGACAGCACGCGATCGGTCAGATCGGTGATGCGCTGGCGGACAGGATTCAGTTCGATCATGTCGGCGGTTATGCATTCAAAAGATGACTGGTAATGATACCGCAGGCTGCGGGTACCCGGAATGAGGGCCTCACCCTGCCCCCAGCGCCTGCCGCAGCAGCGGCAGCTGGCGCCGGCTGCACGGCACTTTCGCCCCGTCGGCCATATGCAGCAGGGCCTCGCCACCGTCCAGCGGCTCGATCGAGCGCAGCTGGCCCCGATGGATCAGCCAGCTGCGGTGCGGGCGCAGGAACTCGCCCGGGTCGAGCCGCTGCTCCAGCACTGCCATGGTGATCCGCAGCGGATAGTCGTGGCCGCGTACCCGCAGGTTCACATAGTTCCCTGCGGCCTGGGCGTACTCCACGTCCGCCGTGGCGACCAGGAACTCCTTGCCCAGCTTGCGCACCAGGAAGTGCTGGGGTCGCTCGACCGGCTCCACCGGCGGGCCGACGTCCGGCTCGGCCAGCAGGCTCGCCTCGCCCTGCCTGCGCCTGCCGAACCAGCTGGCAAAGTGCTCGAGGGCCACGAACATCGCGAACGTGCGCACATCCTTCAGGTACTCGTACGCAAAACGCTCCAACAAACCGGCATCGTCCTGGTAGCGGTAGCCCAGCGACGCGTAGGCCAGATGCCGCAGCAGCATCATCCCCACCACGTGCAGCAGCGACCAGCCGACGCTGGCCAGCAGATACAGTGGCAACCGCCGCCTCCAGGTATCGGCATGCAGCGGCCAGCGCTCGCAGCCCCACCACAGCAACGGCAGGGTCAACAGGATCAGGGCGAGGCTGCTGAACTCCCAGATCATCGGCTCCCACAGCCCGAGATCGGCGCCGCGGCGACTGGCGTCCATCACTTCCACCAGCGCATTGGTCACTGCCGAGGCCGACAGGATCGCCGCCCATACCAGCAGGCGGGTTGAAGTACGCCAGCGCGATGGTCGGCCCTGGGTCATTGCTGCATCCATGTCGTTGCGGTGCTCCAGCCTGCCTCAAGGGACCAAGGGTAGCGACTCCATTGGTCCCACCACCCCCGCCATTGGTCACTGCGTCGGTTCCAGCGGCCCCTTGCCGGTCGCCGCACGGACCGGACGGCGTCACCTTGGCTCGACTCTCCGGCACACCACCACCATGACCCGACGCTACGACATCGACGCCCTGCGCGTGTTCGCCTTCGCCCTGCTGATCCTCTACCACACCGCCATGGCCTATGTGGACGACTGGGGCTTCCACCTCAAGAGCGTGCATACCGCCGAATGGCTGCAGTGGCCGATGCTGTTCGTCAACCGCTGGCGGATGTCGCTGCTGTTCCTGATTTCAGGCATCGCCATCGCGCTGATGCGGCCGGAAGGCAGGCTGCTGCGCTTTGCCGGCCTGCGCACGTGGCGGCTGCTGCTGCCCCTGCTGTTCGGCATGTTCGTGATCGTGCCGATCCAGCCCTACTGCGAGGGCGTGGCCAACGGTCATGTTGCGCCCGGCTTCGGGCATTTCCTGCTGCGCTACTGGCAGGTGCGGCCGTGGCCGGAAGGCAGTTTCGCAGGCTGGCAATACGGCATCACCTGGAACCACCTGTGGTACCTGGCCTATCTGTGGAACTACACGCTGGCCCTGGCCCTGCTGATGCCATTGCTGGGAACGGCCGTGGTGCGCCATGCGATCGCGTTCTGCGCCGCCTCGCCGATACTGCTGATCGGAATTCCTTCTGCGCTGCTGCTGGCCTGGGTGATCTGGCTGGAGCCGGTCTATCCGTCCACCAATGCCCTGCTTGGCGACTGGTACCAGCACGCGAAGTACGCGACAGTGTTCCTGGCCGGCTACCTGCTAGGTCGCGAGCCGGTGTTCTGGCAGCGTGTGGTCTTCCTGCGCCGCACCACGCTGTGGCTGGCGCTGGCGGCGGTCGGCTGGTATCTGGGGTTGCGCATCCTCGGTCAGGTGCTGCCGCCTGACTCCTCGCTGCGGCAATGGCCTGAAACGTTCTGGGACCTGCAGGGCAGGGCCAGCCAGTCGGTGTATGTCTGGACCGCGCTGCTGGCCATCCTCGGCTGGGGCAAGGTCTTCCTCGACCGCCCGTTTGGCTGGCTGCCGTACTGCACCGAGGCAATCTATCCCTGGTACATGCTGCACCAGAGCCTGATCATCATGCTGTTGTTCTGGCTCAAGCCATTGCAACTGGGTCCTTGGCTGGAGCCGTCGCTACTGCTGGGCGGCACCGTCGGCGGCTGCCTGCTGATCCACGAACTGCTGATCCGTCGCGTGCGCTGGCTGCGGCCGCTGTTCGGCCTGCGTGCGAATCCGCCAGCGTGGCCGGTTGCACACGCTGCGCGGTTGTAGAGCCGAGTCCACGCTCGGCTGCTTCTGCCCTGAGCCGAGCATGGGCTCGGCTCTACACGTCCACCGGCCGGCAATCCACTTCTGGCTGGCCACTACTGATGACACTGTCACGGACGCACCAGCGCCGGCGCGTCTTGGCTAACGTGCTGGCTGGCTGATAGACCAGCATCGATGCTGGGGACTCCCCACGGGACCTCGTACGGGCAACGGATACGCAGCATGTTCATGGCATTTGCAACTATTCGCATTGGAAGCTCAACAGCGCCCTGCCAGTGTAGGAAGTCGCCTTTTCGACGGAAGGCACTTTTTGCCGGGAACGCTGCAATGGATCAATCCGACATCAATCTGCTGGTCGCCTTTGTTAACTCGGAAGAAGCTGCGCTTGCTGAGGAATGTCAAGGCGACATTTACCCGAGCTATCACTACCAACTCGGAGCACTTGCACCGAAAGCAGGCCGCCACTTGTCTGGGGATCTGCTGCAACGTTTCTACTTCCACTGGCTGCGCGTGGGTGACTGGAAGGTCGCCGGACTCCCTGAGAGAGACTTTCCCACCCTTCTTGCAGCCTATCTGGAACTCACAAAGCTCCCGGTGGGCTACTACACGCGCCAAGCCAGCCGCAGCCTCGAGCACCTGTTCTGCTTCGGCTTCAACGAGCATGGCGAGCTGCCAAGTGGCACGGTTGCAAATGCAGCCGATCTGAAACAGCGCACCCGTCTGGTGGAGCATTGCAGAAAGTACCAATCGTTCCATGCCCAGCGAGAGAAGGTCGAAAAATTCCTTCCATTCCGCTCGTCGGCCCCGATCATTCTCGAAGCCGGCCGATCCCTGCAACACGATATCAAGGAAATGGGGCCAATCCTCTATTGGGGCATGGCACTCATTGCACAACTCAATGAGGACACGCGCATCCAGATGGCACATGACCTGATGGTCAGGAAGTGGTCTGGAGACGGAGATCGAAGCCACGCGCTCTCCGTGCTTTACCTGACTGCCGAAGCCGCCCGACCACACTGCGCGGAGAACAGCGAGTACGTCGCTCTTTGTGAAAATCTGGCGCAACTGCATGACATGCGGATCATGGCGGGGGACGCTGTCCGGCTGGTGCAGCGCCAGGGTTGGCGCGTGCAGAACATCCGAGACTGGAGCGCCAGAATCACCCTCTATCAGGACGGCGAGTACAGCAGCGAGAGCGGGCATCCTCGGATCAGCCTGACCCTCAACAGTTGGCCTGACAGCCCTTGGTCAATCAACCTGACCTCGGGTGATGGCTCCTACGTCACCTACCGGGACACACCCACCAGCAACGACTTCCAGTTGCCGCCAATCATCGGCGCCACGCTTGATCACTTTCCCGAATGGGTCAAGCAGATAAATACAAGCCTGGGTGTCAATTTGGTTCCAGGCGCGGATTCGGTTGCGTCTGCCCACAAGAATCGCACGCTGGCCAGACAACTAGACGCTTGGATGCGCGGAAAATAGCAGTGTAGAGCCGAGCCCACGCTCGGCTGCTTCTGCCATGAGCCGAGCGCAGGCTCGGCTCTACATTAAGGCAGTCGAGCAAGCTCGACTCCACAGGGGCGTCCGAGTGATCAACGTACCTCGAACTCGCCCACCAGCACGGTTTCGGCGCGGTCCTTCAACCGCATCGTGACCATCTGGTCCTTCTGCTTCGACGTGCCCCAGTGGGTGGTCAGGCGCAGCATCAGCGTCGTCGCCCCGGTCACCAGCTGCTGGCGGCTGCCGAAGTAGTTCGCCTCCACCTTGTACTTGCCCGGCTTGGCATTGCGTAGCGAGAACTGCTCGGGACCATAGCCGCCGGTGAAGTCCTGCGACATCTGCCCGCCCTGGTAGGTCAGGCGGTTGCCGTAGTAGGCGCGCTCGCCGTTCGGGTCGGTCACCCACAGGTCCATGTCGCTGTTGTCGGCATCCCACGACAGCACCACCCGCAGGTCCAGCGGCATCGCCTGCAGCAGGCGCGGGTCGATGCTGGTGGTATCCAGCCGGGGCGTGCTGCGGGCCACCAGATTGGTCAGTTCATCCAAGGCGATCAGGGCGATGCCATCGAAGCGGCTGTCCCACGGCCGCACCACCACCTGGTACAGCGGCGCCAGCGCCTGCTGCGGCTTGCCGGCCGCGGCCAGTGCCAGGCCCAGGTCGCGGAAGCTCTGCGGTTCTTCCTGGCCCATCGCCAGGACCTGCTCGAACACCGGCACCGCCAGTGCGGGGGCATCAGCCTGCATCAGCCGGTAACCGAGCACGCGCAGCAGGTGGCGGTTGTCCAGATCCATCTCGGCCAGGTTCGACAGCACACGCAGTGCCAGGTCGCGCTGACCCTGCTCCAGCAGCAGGTCGGCTACGTCGAGGAAGAACGCGCTGCTGTCGGCATGCGCATCGCGCTCGGCCAGGTAGCGGTCATACAGTTGCGACGGCGGGCCCTGACGCAGGCGCCGGGCGATGGCCGAATCCGACTGCCAGGCCGCCAGCTGGATGCCGAGCTCGCCCTCGTTGGCGGCAGCGGGCGCAGCGACACGACCACCAGTGACCGTTATTGAATCCAGGGCCTTGTTCGATGCAGGCGCAGAGCGACGCGCACGCGCGCTGCTGGCTTCCATGCGCTGCTCGGCGGCGGCGGCCATCGGTGCCGGGGCGGGCGGTGCCGCAGGGGCCGGCGCGGCGAGCATTGCCACCGGCGCCGATTCCATCGCGTAGTCCGCCGAGGCCACTTCCAGCGCCCCGCCCTTCGCCTGCGGCGGCCCGCCCTTCGGCCAGCTGCGGCTCCACCACTGCTGGCGCTCCTTCCAGCGTGCCGCCACTTCATCCAGGCGCTGGCGATCAGCAGCGGCGCGATCTCTTACCTGCACTGCAAACCTGGCGTCGTACCCGGCGCGCAGCGTGCCCGAAGGGCGGATCGCATAGCGCAGGTAGTCCTCCAGCGTCTCCAGCACGATCAGCGAGGTGTCCGGGCCGACCAGGCCAAACTGCTGCGACAGCCGCTGCATCGACTCGCGGTTGCCACGGCGGTCGGCGGCCAGCTGCTGCAGGCGCGCCTGCGCCCACAAGCCCGCCAGCAGTTCTCCGTCGTTGCTCTTCTGCGTGGCGGGCAGCGCCTGCCATTCGCCGCCACCCACGCGCACCCGCATCGGCACTCCGTCGGCCGCCAGTCGTGCGTGCAGCCACAGCCAGCCCTGGGCTTCACTGCGACGATCGATAACCACGTCCTGCACGCCGCGCCCCGCATCGACCTGCACATCCAGCGGCGACGACAGCAGCTCGCGCGCCGCCGAATCGACATCCTCGCCCAGCGCAACGAAGCGGCCGCCACGCGCTTCGCTCCAACCACGCAGTCGCACGGCATCGGTGCGCGCACCGGCGCTGCTGACCGCAAACAAGCGTTGATCCGGCGCCATCGCCGGCAGCTGTTCCGGCCCGTAGGTCAACAGTCCATCGCTGACCAGCAGGTATTCCTTCACGCCCGGCTGCGGCTGCCACTGCGCCAGCGCGCTGGCACCGTCAGGGCGCACCGCCTGCAACGCTGCGCGCAGCTCGTTCCAGTTGCCGGCGCGGATACGGAATCGACGCACCGGCTCGGCGCGATCGCGCAGGACGGTCAAGGCCACGGTGCCGTCACCCAGCGCGGCGAAATAGCGATCCAGCAGGGCGAACTCACGTGTGCGATCGCGCTGCCCCGCCGAACCGGAGCCGTCCCACAGCAGGCCGATCTCGCTCGGCAACGTGCGGGGTGTACTGCTGGCCGCCACCGGCAGCTGTGCCAACAGGTAGTGCCCATCCTGCCAGGGCGCCACCTGCACCTGTGCGTGGCGGGCTGCCGGCAGGTTCCACTGCAGTTGCTTCGGCAGCTGCGCACCCTTGCCCTGCCACTGCAGCTGGCCCGCGCTGATGCGGAATGGCGCAGTACCTGCGGTGGCCGCGTCGGGAGCATGCACCTTCAGTTCAACCGAGGCTGCACCGGCGGCGAACTGTAGCGGTAGCGTCCACTGCCAGCTTTGGCCGGCGAAGGCCAGCGGTTCGCGGATCACCAGCTGCACACGCCGACTGCCACCGGCCGGCAGCGGGTAGACGCGCAGGCGGAACTGGTTGCCGGCGGTCTGTTCCAGCAGGCCCGGATCGACACCACGGCGGGCGATTTCCTCGAACACCTGGCGGCCGCGGTCCTTGGCCACCGGCACCGCGTCACGCATCTCGCCGTTGATATCCAGCGCGAAGCCGGTGATCTGCTGGCCATCAGCCAGCGGGAATTGCAGCTCACCCTCCAGCACACGACGGTTCGGGTTGTGGAATTCCAAGGTGATCCGGGTCTGGGCAATGCCGGCCTGGACTTCGCCTTCGATGCGGGCGTGTCGCAGTTGGACCGCCTGCTCGGCAGCCGGGGCAATCAACAACGGCGTGCTGGCTTGCGGCCGGGAGATCGGCGGCGACTGTGCGCCAGCGGGCCAGGCCGCAAGGGCCAGCAACAACACAGTGCAGCAACGGGCGAAGACCATGACCGGACTCCAGTGGGATCGTGGATCGTTGAACGCACCAGCAACCGTAACGGGGTTGGGAGACCCCAAAAGGGGACGGAGGGGATTAAGTCGCAATTGGCAAACAAGGCAAAAGCGGCTTAATCCCCTCCGTCCCCTTTTTCTAGGCGGGCAGGCAGTGTTCGATGATCAGCTGGATGGCGCTGCCGCCACGGTAGTCATCGCAGGCCAGGCGGTAGGCGAGGTGCACGTGGCGGCCAGGCGCATTGCCGTGCCAGCCGCCGAAATGGATGGCGTTGATGGTGCCGGGCACGCCCGGCAGGCGCAGTTCCAGCTTCAGGTGGCGCTCCTTCAGCACGCGCCAGTTGGCCACTTCGAAGTGGCCGTCGAACAGGGGTTCGGGGAAGCCCTGGCCCCATGGGCCGGCCAACCGCAGCGCATCGGCGTGGCGATGATCGAGCTCGTCCGCGGCCAGTTCGCCGTCGCTGAGCACCTGCTGCTGCAGTGCCGCCGGGTCGAGCATTTCCAGCACCACCGCGACGAAGGCGGCCTTGAAGGAATCGACGTGGTCACGCCGCAGGCTGAGGCCGGCCGCCATGGCATGCCCACCGAAGCGCTCGATCAGGCCCGGATGGCGTGCATCGACCAACGCCAGCGCGTCACGGATGTGCAGGCCGGGAATCGAGCGCGCCGAGCCTCGCAGGGTGTCGGCGCCGGGTTCGGCCGGGGCGAAGGCGATCACCGGGCGATGCAGGCGATCCTTCATTTTCGATGCGACCAGGCCGACCACGCCTGGATGCCAGTCGGCATCGAACAGGCAGGCCGCCACCGGTCGCTGACCGGCCATGTCCAGCACCACGCGGGTCAACGCCTGCTCGGCGTCATCGGTCATCGCCTGCTGCACCGCGCGGCGTTCTGAGTTGATCTGCTCCAGCGTCTGCGCGATCTCCCGCGCCTGGCGCGGGTCTTCGGTCAGCAACAGCGCGATGCCCAGCGCCATGTCTTCCAGCCGGCCCGCGGCATTCAGGCGCGGGCCGAGCGCGAAGCCGATGTCGGTGGCGGTCAGCCGCGCCGCATCACGGCCGCTGGCTTCGATCAGCGCTCGCAGGCCGACGCAGCCCTGCCCCGCGCGCAGACGGCGCAGGCCCGCGCTGACCAGTGCCCGGTTGTTCGGATCCAGCGCCACCAGGTCGGCAACGGTGCCGACCGCCACCAGGTCCAGCAGCGTGGTCAGGTCCGGCCCCTTGCCATCGGCGAAGACGCCGGCCTCGCGCATGTGACGGCGCAGCGCCATCAGCACGTAGAAGATCACACCGACGCCGGCCAGCGACTTGCTGGGGAACGCATCGCCGTCCAGATTGGGATCGACGATGACATCGGCCGGCGGCAGCTGCGGACCGGGAAGGTGATGGTCGGTGACCAGTACCTGCCAGCCACGTGCCTTGGCCGCGATCACGCCCGCATGGCAGGCGATGCCGTGGTCGACCGTGACCAGCAGGTCCGGCTGCAGCTCGGCCAGCTCCTCCACCAGAGAAGGTGACAGGCCGTAGCCGTGCACCATGCGGTTCGGCACCGCGTGGAAGACGTGTTGCGCGCCGAGCATGCGCAGGCCCCGCACGCCGACCGCACAGGCGGTGGCGCCATCGCAATCGAAATCGCCGACCACCAGGATGCGCTTGTCGTTGGCGATGGCCTCGATCAGCAGACCCACCGCATCATCGATGCCGGTCAGCAGCTCCGGCGCGTGGAGGCTGCCCAGCTTCGGCAGTGCCAGCTCTGGCGTACCGGCGCCGCGGCTGGCATAGAGTCGCGCCAGCAGTGGCAGCGTGCCGTCTGGCCAGCTGCCGGGCACGACCGCATCGCGGCGGCGGATCATCGGCGTATCAGAGGACGGCTGCGCAGCATCGGCGGCAAGGGACATCGGCATCGCCGGGTTGCGGAAGACATGCCCATGATAGCGCGGGGTCGGATCTCTCTGCCCGCAGGAGGCTCCACCCCGATCGCTGGCATTTGGAATTTGCCAGCCCATCTTCCATGCTTGTCGGCCCGGAAATGGACTTCAACGCATGCATCGCACGCTCCTTCCCGCGCTGCTGGGCCTCGCCCTGGCCCCGGCCACCCACGCCGCCACGCCCGAACCGAAGGCCGGCGTGCAGTTCCAGCACAACGACTGGTCGCTGGCCTGTGACAACACCCGCACCTGCCGCGCCGCCGGCTACAGTCCGGAACAACCCGGCAATCTGCTCAGCCTGATGCTGGAACGCGCGGGCGGCCCGGGTACGAAGGTGCTCGCGCGGCTGCGCAATGGCGAGGATGGCGAAAGCGCGACGCCGACCGGGGCGCTGCGCCTGCGCCTGAACGGCAAGGACCTGGGCCCGGTGCGCGACACCGGCGACGGAGATCAAGTACTGCTGCAGCAGGGACAGACCGATGCGCTGGTCGCCGCGCTGCCGCGCCACGCACGCATCGGCATCATCGACGGCAAGGGCAAGGCGTGGCCGATCTCCGACAGTGGTGCAGCGGCCGTACTGCTGAAGATGGACGAGGCCCAAGGCCGGCTGGGCACGCCCGGTGCGCTGGTGCGGCGTGGCGACAAGGCTGAAGCGAGCGTGCCTGCGGCGTTGCCGGTGCCAGTGATCATGCGCGGCACGCTGATGGCACCGCGCGCCTCGGACGCGGCACTGGCGAACGCACCGGGCCTGCGCAAGGCACTGATCGCCAGCCTGCCGAAGCCGGATGAGTGCGGCCGCCTGAGCGAGGGTGGGACAGACGAGATCGAGATCCAGCGACTGGACGCCCAGCATGTACTGGCAAGCACCAGCTGCTTCATGGGTGCCTACAACTTCAGCAGCGGCTACTGGGTAGTGCAGGACAAGGCGCCGTACCAGGCGAAGTTCGTGACCTCCAACGCGGAGGACTTTGATCGCGATGACGCGACGCTGCGTGGGCGCTTCCGTGGACGCGGCATCGGTGACTGCTTCTCCGGCCACGACTGGGCCTGGGATGGCGCGCGATTCGTGAAGAGCGGCGAGTTCACCACCGGGCAGTGCCGCGGCGTGGCGGGTGGTCATTGGCAGCTGCCGACGGTGGTCAGCGAGGTCCGTTGAGGCGCCGCTACCTGCGATAGTGCCGCCCGCTGGCCGGCAACCCCGGCAAACATCGGGGTCAACGCCGTTTTCCGATGGAAAACGGACCCGACCCCGCTCGGCGGAGGCCCCGATCAGTCGTGAAGCTGGCGCGGCTTCTTCCAGAACTGCCAGTGCTGTCCGCGATCCAGCTGGAACTGCAGGCCGTCCTCGAAATCCAGCACCAGCCGCTGCAGCTCGCCGCGCTTGAGCGCGGCCAGCAGCGGACGGATCGCATCGTTGCCGAGCTGCTGCAGCGAGCGCAGCTGGCGCAGATCAACCAGTGCATCCACCGCCTGCTCGCCATCCACGGCTACGCCAGCCGCAAGAGCCAGGCCTTGCAGCAGCGCATCGCGGCTGCGCACCTGTGCGTGCGGCGTGCTGACCGACACCGGCATCACGCCACCACCCCAGAACCACAGCGAATTGATTGGCTGTTGTCCCTGCGCGGCGCGCTGCTGGTTCCAGGAATGGTTATGCAGCAGTACCTGCGCTTCGGTCATCAGCGCCCGCCAACGGCGGCCGCCCTCGCCTTCCGGCAGGTGCGAGAACAGGTCATCGCCCAGCACCTCGTCCGGACTGTCGAAGTCCGGCAGGGCCAGGTCGATCGGCAGGCGCAGGTACCAGCGCGAAGGGTCCGGTGCGTCGAGCACGAATCCGGCATCGGCGAACAACGGCTGCAGCACCGGCAGCAGGGCCAGGCAGTCGGCCAGGGTCGGTCGCAGCGTTTCGCCGTAGGCCATCATCCGCGCGCCATGCATGTCCGGCACCATGCAGGCCGGATCGGCACGCAGCCAGCTGGCGCCAGCGGCATCGCCGACGTCGCGCTGGCGGGTCAACGCGGCCACCGGCCACTGGGGCGCGGCGACCGTGAAATGGCGCGTCAGCTGCGCGCGTTCACCCGGTGCGACCTGCACCGTCGTGGCGCGGCCAAGCGCGCGCGCCACATCGTCCGGCAACGCAGCCGCGGCAAAGCGGCTGCGTGCCGGCAACAGCAGGGTCGCCGTTGCCACCGGGTCAGTCCACGTAGCTGACGCTGACGATCTCGTACTCGCGTTGGCCGGCCGGGGCGTCGATCACGATCGAATCACCTTCCAGCTTGCCGATCATCGCGCGCGCCACCGGCGAGGAAATCGCGATCAGGCCCTGCTTGATGTCCGCCTCCAGGTCACCGACGATCTGGTACTTCTTCTCTTCGTCGGTTTCCACGTCGGCCAGCGTCACGCTGGCGCCGAACACCACCTTGGAGCCTGCATTGAGCTTGCTCACGTCGATGATCTCGGCGTGCGACAGCTCGCCTTCGAGCTGCTTGATGCGGCCTTCGATGAAGCCCTGTTCCTCGCGCGCGGCGTGGTACTCGGCGTTCTCCTTCAGGTCGCCATGCTCACGTGCTTCGGCGATGGCGGCGATCACCTTGGGGCGCTTGACCGACTTCAGGTGATCCAGTTCGTCGCGCAGCTTCTGCGCGCCCTTCATCGTGATGGGGGCTCTCATGCATTCAACTCCTTGTGCAGCTCCTGCAGCGACCAGACGGGGCCGGTGCCGCGGAATTCCAGTGAATCCACCAGCGCCTTGGCGCCGGCAATGGTGGTCGAGTAGGTGACGCGATGCTGCAGCGCCTCGCGACGGATCGAGAACGAGTCGTTGATCGCCGAACGACCTTCGGTCGTGTTGACGATGTAGACGATCTCGCCGTTCTTGATCGAGTCGACGATGTGCGGACGGCCTTCGACCACCTTGTTGATGATCTCGCAGTCCATGCCGTGCTGCTGCAGCCACGCGGCGGTGCCACGGGTCGCGACCAGGCTGTAGCCACGCGCCAGCAGCGCCTTGGCCACCGGCAGCACGCGCTTCTTGTCCGGATCGCGGACCGAAACGAAGGCCTTGCCGACCGGCGGTGCCTTGATGCCGCCGGCTTCCTGCGCACGCGCGAAGGCGGCGTTGAAGCTGCGGCCCACGCCCATCACCTCACCGGTGGAGCGCATCTCCGGCCCGAGGATCGGGTCGACGCCCTGGAACTTGGCGAACGGGAAGATCGCTTCCTTCACCGAGTAGTAGTCCGGCACGATCTCCTTGGTCGCGCCCTGCTCGGCCAGGCTCTTGCCGGCCATGCAGCGCGCGGCGATCTTGGCCAGCGGCATGCCGGTGGCCTTGGACACGAACGGCACGGTGCGCGAGGCACGCGGGTTCACTTCCAGCAGATAGATGGTGTCATCACCGTCGTCGTTGGTCTGGATCGCGAACTGGGTGTTCATCAGGCCAACCACGTTCAGGGCCTTGGCCAGTTCCACCACCTGGCGGCGCAGCTCGGCCTGAGTCTTGGCCGACAGCGAGTACGGCGGCAGCGAGCAGGACGAGTCACCCGAGTGCACGCCGGCTTCTTCGATGTGCTCCATCACGCCACCGATCAGGACGTTGCCATCCTTGTCGGCGATGATGTCGACGTCGCACTCCACGGCGTTGTCGAGGAAGCGGTCCAGCAGCACCGGCGAATCGTTGGACACCTTCACCGCGTCGCGCACGTAGCGGGCCAGGTCGGCTTCGCCGTAGACGATTTCCATCGCACGGCCGCCCAGCACGTAGCTCGGGCGCACCACCAGCGGGTAACCGATCTCGCGGGCCAGCAGCAGCGCTTCCTGGTCGTTGCGGGCGATGCGGTTCGGCGGCTGCTTCAGGCCCAGCTTGTCGACCAGCTGCTGGAAGCGCTCGCGGTCCTCGGCCAGGTCGATCGAATCCGGGCTGGTGCCGATCACCGGCACGCCGTTGGCTTCCAGCGCGCGCGCCAGCTTCAGCGGGGTCTGGCCGCCGTACTGCACGATCACGCCCTTCGGCTGTTCCAGTTCGACGATTTCCAGCACGTCTTCCAGGGTCAGCGGTTCGAAGTACAGGCGGTCGGAGGTGTCGTAGTCGGTCGACACGGTTTCCGGGTTGCAGTTGACCATGATGGTTTCATAGCCATCCTCGCGCAGCGCCAGTGCCGCGTGCACGCAGCAGTAGTCGAACTCGATGCCCTGGCCGATGCGGTTCGGGCCACCGCCCAGGATCATGATCTTGTCGCGGTTGCTCGGCGCGGCCTCGCACTCGTCCTCGTAGGTCGAGTACAGGTAGGCGGTACCGGTGGAGAATTCACCGGCACAGGAGTCCACGCGCTTGTAGACCGGGCGCACCTTGTGCGCACGACGCAGCGCGCGGATGGCGGCTTCGTTGGTGCCGGTCAGCTGCGCCAGGCGCGCGTCGGAGAAACCGGCGCGCTTCAGCTTGCGCAGGCGCGCAGCGTCCAGTGCGTCGATGCCACCGGCGGCGACTTCGCTTTCGGCCGCGATGATTTCCTCGATCTGGTCCAGGAACCAGTGGTCGATGAAGGACAGCGCGTAGATCTCTTCCACGCTCATGCCGGCACGGAAGGCGTCGGCGACGAAGAACAGGCGCTCCGGACCCGGTGCCTTCAGTTCGCGGCGCAGGGTCTGCAGGTCGTCTTCGTTGCCCAGGTCCAGGCCGGTCGGGTCGAAGCCGACCTTGCCGGTTTCCAGGCCACGCAGGGCCTTCTGCACCGACTCCTGGAAGGTGCGGCCCATCGCCATCACCTCACCCACCGACTTCATCTGGGTGGTCAGGCGGGCGTCGGCGGCCGGGAACTTCTCGAAGGCGAAGCGCGGGATCTTGGTGACGACGTAATCGATGGACGGCTCGAACGAGGCCGGGGTCAGGCCGCCGGTGATTTCGTTCTTCAGTTCGTCCAGGGTGTAGCCGACGGCCAGCTTGGCGGCGACCTTGGCGATCGGGAAGCCGGTGGCCTTGGAAGCCAGCGCCGAGGAACGCGACACGCGCGGGTTCATCTCGATGACGACCACGCGGCCGGTCTTCGGGTTGATGCCGAACTGCACGTTCGAGCCACCGGTATCGACGCCGATCTTGCGCAGCACGGCGATGGAGGCATCGCGCAGGCGCTGGTATTCCTTGTCGGTCAGGGTCTGTGCCGGCGCCACGGTGATCGAGTCACCGGTGTGCACGCCCATCGGGTCCAGGTTCTCGATCGAGCAGACGATGATGCAGTTGTCCGCCGTATCGCGGACCACTTCCATCTCGAATTCCTTCCAGCCCAGCACCGACTCTTCCACCAGCACTTCGGTGGTCGGCGACAGTTCCAGGCCGCGGCTGACGATCTCGACCAGCTCTTCGCGGTTGTAGGCGATGCCGCCACCGCTGCCGCCCAGGGTGAAGCTGGGGCGGATGATGGTCGGGTAGCCAACGCGGGTCTGGATTTCCAGCGCTTCGTCCAGGGTGTGGGCGACGGCGGCGGTCGGGCACTCCAGGCCGATCTCACCCATGGCCACGCGGAACAGCTCGCGGTCTTCGGCCATGCGGATCGCTTCGCGCTTGGCGCCGATCAGTTCGACGTTGTACTTCTCCAGCACGCCGTTGTCGGCCAGGTCCAGCGCGCAGTTCAGCGCGGTCTGGCCACCCATGGTCGGCAGCAGTGCATCGGGCTTTTCCTTGGCGATGATCTTCTCGACCGTCTGCCAGTTGATCGGCTCGATGTAGACGGCGTCGGCCATCTCCGGGTCGGTCATGATCGTGGCCGGGTTGCTGTTGACCAGCACCACGCGGTAACCCTCGTCACGCAGGGCCTTGCAGGCCTGGGCGCCGGAGTAGTCGAACTCGCAGGCCTGGCCGATGACGATCGGGCCAGCACCGATGATGAGGATGGTCTTGAGGTCAGTGCGCTTGGGCATTTTCTTCTCTAAGTCAGTACAGCGTGACAAGGGGGAGTGATCGCACGCTGTCGATCAGGAATCTTGAACCGCAGCGCCGCGCCAGGGGCAGCAGCGATGCGGGGTTTACGGTCCATCGCGACGCCACCGGGGGGGCCGGCGGCGTACTGATCACGCCTTGGCCTGCTCCATCAGCACCACGAAGCGGTCGAACAGCGGACCGACATCGGTCGGGCCCGGCGACGCTTCCGGATGGCCCTGGAACGAGAACGCCGGCACGTCGGTGCGGGCGACACCCTGGTTGGTGCCATCGAACAGCGAGCGGTGGGTCACGCGCAGGGTCGGCGGCAGGGTCGCTTCATCGATCGCGAAGCCGTGGTTCTGCGAGGTGATCATCACCCGGCCGCTGTCCAGGTCCTGCACCGGGTGGTTGGCACCGTGGTGGCCGTGGCCCATCTTCATGGTCTGCGCGCCCGAGGCCAGGCCCAGCAGCTGGTGGCCCAGGCAGATGCCGAAGGTCGGGATCTTCACGTCGATGAAGGTCTTGATCGCTTCGATGGCGTAGTCGCACGGTTCCGGGTCACCCGGGCCGTTGGACAGGAACACGCCATCCGGCTTCAGCGCCAGCACTTCGGCGGCCGGGGTCTGCGCCGGCACCACGGTCACTTCGCAGCCGCGCTCGGCCAGCATGCGCAGGATGTTGGTCTTCACGCCGAAGTCGTAGGCCACGACCTTGAACCGGGCCGGCACGCTGACGAAAGCGTTGGCATCCAGGTCCAGCTGGCCCTCGGTCCAGGTGTAGGTCTTCTCGGTAGTGACGACCTTGGCCAGATCCATGCCCTTCAGCCCCGGGAACTTGCGGGCGGCTTCCAGTGCCTTTTCCACGTCGATGTCGCCGGCCATCAGCGCACCGTTCTGCGCGCCCTTCTCGCGCAGGATGCGGGTCAGCTTGCGGGTGTCGATGCCGGCGATGGCAACCACGCCACGCTGGATCAGCCAGTCCTGCAGCGACACCTGGCTGCGCCAGTTGCTGGGGCGACGCGGAACATCGCGCACGATCAGGCCGGCCGACCACACCTTGGACGCTTCATTGTCCTGGTCGGTCATGCCGGTGTTGCCGATATGCGGATAGGTCAGCGTGACCATCTGCCGGGCGTAGGACGGGTCGGTCAGCACTTCCTGGTAGCCGGTCATGGCGGTGTTGAACACCACCTCACCGACGGACAGGCCGGGCGCGCCTACGGATTCGCCCTCGAATACGGTGCCGTCTTCGAGGACGAGGATTGCGGCTTGGGTCACGGGAATCTCACTTTGGCTACCGAGGGGGCTGCCGAAGTCACGCCTGCGCTTCACGGAAATCCGGTTGCAAAAAAGCGCGGACGTGCGGTCTGGGACCGGTCCGGCTTTCGTGATTCGGCGAGTGCGAATTGTAGCGCTGCCGGGGCGCTCGCGCCAGCGGTTATCACGCTTCATGAACGGGCGATTGCGCATTCATTTCAATCCGGCGGCGTATGCGGGGTCCGCCGCGCCCCTGGTAGATGCCAACCTTGGTTGGCGCTTCCCGGAAAGCCTGCCAACCAAGGTTGGCATCTACCATCGACCCGGGCCCGTTACCTGGGCCCGTCCAGCAGGTCCCGTACCCGGTAGCTGCCCGGGGCGCGGCCATGCAGCTGACGTGCGGCGAACAGGGCGCCGCGGGCGAAAATGTCGCGGTTGGTGGCCCGGTGCACCAGCTCGATACGCTCGCCCAGCCCGGCGAACTGGACCAGATGCTCGCCGACGATGTCACCAGCGCGCAGGCTGGCATAGTGCGGCTCCGCCCCGCCCCGCTGCGCGGCCGCGCCCAGGGTCAGTGCAGTGCCCGACGGCGCGTCCTTCTTCTGGGTGTGGTGAGACTCGACGATGTCGCAGTCCCAGCCGGCCAGCGCCTGCGCCGCGCGCTCGACCAGTTCGTCCAGTACCGCCACGCCCAGGCTGAAATTCGAGGCCCAGACCAGCGGGATCTTCGCCGCGGCGGCCTCCAGCGCCTGGCGCTGCGTGCCGGAGATGCCGGTAGTGCCCGAGACCAGCCCCGCACCACGTTCCACGCACAGTGCCAGCATCGGGTCGAAACCCTCCGGCAGGCTGAAGTCGATCGCCACGTCGAATGCCGGCGCACCGGGCAGCTCGCTGGCCGCGAAGAACGGTACGCCATCGACCACGCGCTGGGCCGGCGCACGACCCGTCACCGCAGCGGCGATCTGCAGGGTTTCGGGATGTTCGGCGGCCAGCCGCAGCAGGGCCTGGCCCATGCGCCCGGAGGCACCGTGGATGAGCAATCGCAGGGGAGTCTGGTTCATGCCTGCAGGCTAGCGGCAGCACGCCCGCTCCGGCAAGCGCCATCGCTGCTACGCTGCATGCCCTTTCATGCAATGGATGGCAGTTCCCTCATGCAGATCAGCGAACAGCTGGTGCTGGTCACCGGTGCCGGCCGCGGCCTTGGCCAGCACATCGCCCGCGCCTTCGCCGCCCAGGGCGCGCGCGTCATCATCAACTACCACCGAAGCGAAGGCGCCGCACGTGCTCTGGCTGCCGAGCTGGGCGGACAGGCGATCGCGCTGCCGGCCGATGTCACTGAGCGCGCCGAGGTCGATGCAATGCTGCAGCACGCCCTGGCCCACTTCGGCCAGGGCGTCACCACCGTAGTCAACAACGCACTGGCAGCGTTCTCGTTCAATGGTGATGCCCGCGACGGCGCCGCCGACATCGGCTGGCCGGCGTTCCAGGCGCAGTTCGAGGGCAGCGTGCGCGGCGCGCTGAACACCGTGCAGGCCGCCCTGCCCGGCATGCAGGCCCGTCGCTTCGGTCGGGTGATCAACATCGGCACCAACCTGTTCCAGAATCCGGTGGTGCCCTATCACGACTACACCGCCGCCAAGGCCGCACTGCTGTCGCTGACCCGCACCCTGGCCGGCGACCTCGGCCCGCATGGCATCACCGTGAACATGTTGTCCGGCGGCCTGCTGCGCACCACCGATGCCAGCGCCGCCACGCCGGAAGCAGTGTTCGACTACATCGCCGCCAACACGCCACTGCGCAGCGTCACCACGCCGGCCGAGTTCGCCGATGCCGCGCTGTTCTTCGCCAGCCCCTGGTCGCGCGCGGTGACCGGTCAGAACCTGGTGGTCGATGGCGGGCTGGTGCGGGACTGAGTCGATGCGCATCTCCGAAGTCAGCCGCCTGACCGGCGCCAGTGCCAAGGCCATCCGCCTGTACGAGGCGCGCGGACTGCTGCCGCCGGTGCCACGCCTGAACCGCTATCGCGACTACAGCGAACAGGACGTGGCCTGGGTGCAGCTGATCCGCCAGGCACTGGGGCTGGGCATCACCCTGGCCGCGATCTCGCGCCTGCTGGGCCGCGATGGACGGCTCGACTGGCCAGCGGTACTGGCCTTGCTGGAGCAGCAGCGCGGCCGCATTGCCGACGAGCGCATGCGGCTGGCACAGGTCGAGCGCGACCTGCAGCTGGTCAGCGACGAACTGCAGCAGTGGCTGCACTCCGGCAGCGGCGACTGCATCCTGCAACCCAGCGGCTGCACCACCCCGGTTTGACTCTGCCCCTGGGGCAGACCCCAACCTCGCGCACTTTCCATTGCGCGAGGTTGCCGTGTCCCGTTCCATCCTGATCCTGCTGGGCCATCCTGACCGTGACAGCCTGTGCGGCGCCCTCGCCCAGCGCTATGCCACCGCCGCCGAGAATGCTGGCCACCGGGTGCGCCTGATCGCCCTGGGTGACCTCCAGTTCGACCCGGTACTGCGCCACGGCTACCGTCAGATCCAGCCGCTGGAAGCCGACCTGCAGGACGCCGCGGAAGCGATCGAGGCCTGCGATCACCTGGTGCTGGTCTACCCCACCTGGTGGGGCGCGATGCCAGCACTGCTGAAGGGCTTCTTCGATCGCGTGCTGCTGCCGGGGTACGCCTTCCGCTACCGGCGCGATTCGGTGTGGTGGGACCGGCTGCTGGCCGGGCGCAGCGCGCGGGTGATCACCACGCTGGATGCGCCGCCCTGGTACTACCGCTGGGTCTACCGCGACCCGGGCATCGCCCAGATCCGCGCCACCATCCTGCAGTTCTGCGGCATCCGCCCGGTGCGTGTCAGCCGCCTTGGCGCTGTACGCAGCAGTACAGCGGCACAACGCAGCAAGTGGCTGGCGCTGGCGGCGGAGCTGGGCTCACGCGCCAACTAGCCAGAAGAGCGTGCGAACCAAGGTTCGCACCCACCCGGGGCGTTCGCACGCACCTGGGGCGCTCGTTGCGGGTGTCGCGTTTGCCAATTGACCGCCAGGCACCGCGCCTCAAGGCTGTGCCCCCCTGTTCCGGCCCGGGCAAAGCCCATGAAATCCTCGACTGTCTTCAGCAAGTGCGCCAGGAAGACCGGCTTTGCCGGGACCACGACTACCCGCTACCGCTTGCTGGATGACGCCCTGCTTGTCGTGAATCACCAGCGTGCCAGCGAAAGCCGGGGTTTCTATGTGAATGCTGGACTCTACTTTCCAGAGCTGCTCAAGCATCCCCTCGCACCTGACGATCTTGAAACGGCTTTCAGGTACCGCTCCAGCATTCCCACGCCCCACGTCGACTGGCGGATCGAAGAGACACCAGGCCTGCGCCGGGCCTTCACCCAGCAGGATCTTGAAGACCTGCTGCAGGCTGGTAACCGCGACGGACTGAAAGCCCTGCTGCTTGATGCCCTTGCCGACGTGGCCGGCTTCGCGGCAACCCATGGGAACCGGGAATCGGTGCGGCGATTGAATCGGGATGGACGCTTCCGGGCGATCATCCGCAGGGAGGTCTGAACCCCGGAAAGCGTGCGAACCAAGGTTCGCACCCACCAGCGCAGGAAAAGCAGCGTCAGTGCCGCTTCGGCGGAGTCGGCCCGCAGCTGTCGCAACCGCCACAGGCACCGCCACTTCCGCTCGCCGGTGGCGCGACCTTCCGCCCCAGCGCCTGCAGCCAGGCGGCGCGACCGGGCTTCAGCAGGGCCAGCGCCAACGCACCGCGCAGCTTGCGCACGGTACCGGGGAACTGCTTCTTCAACACCACCCAGGCACTGACCAGCACGGCCACCGCGATGATCAGGTACTGGACCAGCAGGCCGGCATCCATCAACCGCCTCCCAGCGCCCTGGTCACCTGGTAGGTGATCAGCGCGGCCACGTAGGCCGCCGCGAACAGGTAGAACGCAGCAAAGCCCATCTGCTTCCACGAGTTGGTCTCGCGCTTGATGGTGGCCAGCGTCGAGATGCACATCGGGGCGTAGATGTACCAGACCAGCAGCGACAGTGCGGTAGCCAGCGACCAGCCATCGCTGATCAGCGGGGTCAGTGCCTGGCTGGCAGCATCGTCATCGGCTGCCGACAGCGCATACACGGTGGCCAGCGAAGACACCGCCACTTCACGCGCGGCCAGGCCCGGGATCAGCGCGATGCAGATCTGCCAGTTGAAGCCCAGCGGCGCGAAGAACACAGCCATTGCATGGCCGATCTGGCCGGCGTAGCTGTAATCGATCGCGGGCATGGTGGCCCCCGCCGGCGCTGCCGGGAACGACAACAGCACCCACAGCAGGATGGTCAGCGCCAGGATGATGCCGCCAACGCGCTTGAGGAAGATCATGCCGCGCTCGTACAGGCCGACCGCCAGGTCACGCACGTGCGGCAGGCGGTACGACGGCAGTTCCAGCATCAGCGGATGCTCGCTCTTGTCGCGGCGCCACTTCTTCATGATCCACGACATCGCCAGCGCGCTGAGGATGCCGGCCGCGTACAGGCCGAACAGCACCAGGCCCTGCTGGTTGAACACGCCCCATACCGTCTTCTGCGGAATGAACGCACCGATCAGCAGCGCGTACACCGGCAGGCGTGCGGAACAGGTCATCAGCGGCGCCACCAGGATCGTGGCCAGGCGGTCACGCGGGTCCTGGATGCTGCGCGTGGACATGATGCCCGGCACTGCGCAGGCGAAGCTGGACAGCAGCGGGATGAACGAGCGACCGGACAGGCCGGCAGCGGCCATCATGCGGTCGAGCAGGAACGCCGCACGCGGCAGGTAGCCGGATTCCTCCAGCACCAGAATGAAGAAGAACAGGATCAGGATCTGCGGCAGGAACACCACCACGCCACCGACACCGGCGATGATGCCGTCGGTCAGCAGGCTGGCCAGCGGGCCTTCCGGCAGGACGCTGCCGACGAAGGCGCCGAGCCAGGCGAAACCGGCCTCGATGGCGTCCATCAGCGGCGTCGCCCAGGCGTACACGGCCTGGAAGATCAGGAACATCACCACCGCCAGGCTGATCAGCCCGAACACCGGGTGCAGCAGCCAGCGGTCCAGCGCGTCGTCGATCTTCGCGGTCCGCGCCGGCATGCGCACGGCCACCGACAGGATCTCGCGCACCCTGGCGTGGTAATCGATGCCACCTTCCGGGCCCGGCACCGGTGCATCCAGGTGCGGGACCATCGCATCCAGGCGTTCGACCAGGGCCTTGGCGCCCTGCTTGCGCACCGCCACGGTCTCCACTACCGGCACGCCCAGCTCGCGCTCCAGCGCGGCCACGTCCACCTGGATGCCACGGCGCTGGGCCGCATCAACCATGTTCAGCGCCACCACCATCGGCCTGCCCAGCTCGCGCAGTTCCAGCGCGAAGCGCAGGTGCAGGCGCAGGTTGGTGGCGTCGATCACGCACAGCAGCACATCCGGCGCGGCTTCGCCCGGGTAGAAGCCCCGGCACAGGTCACGGGTGATCGCCTCGTCCAGGCTGGCCGGATGCAGGCTGTAGGCGCCCGGAAGGTCGAGTACCGCGAACTCGCGGCCGGACGGCGCACGCAGACGGCCTTCCTTGCGCTCGACGGTGACGCCGGTGTAGTTGGCAACCTTCTGCCGGCTGCCGGTCAGCTGGTTGAACAGTGCGGTCTTGCCGCTGTTGGGGTTACCAACCAGCGCAACGCGCAGGGGGGCGGTAGTGGCAGTAGCAGTCATGCGCGTCGTTCCTGGCTGGCGGCGTCGACCACGACCCGCTTGGCTTCACTGATCCGCAGCGCGAAACGGGTGAACCCGACCTGCACCAGCAGCGGCTCTCCCCCCACCGGACCCTTGGCCACCAGGCGCACTTCCTCGCCCTTCACGAAACCCAGCTCGCGCAGGCGACGGGCGATGGCATCGTTGGCATGCAGGTCCTGCACGGACTCGACCACGGCCGAGGTGTGCAGCGGCAGTTCGGACAGCGTCATCTAGCGTGTTCTCTGCTGGATGTAAATGGTTCTCGATTCTAACATTCCCGCGTCGCGTCATGGCCCATGACCAATGGCCCGCTATGATCCATACAGGTATGGAGTGACCCTGGAATCCCATGAACGATGCTTTGCAGATCGAGCGCAGCGGCGCCGTCCTCACCATCTGGCTGAACCGGCCGGAGCTGCACAACGCCTTTGACGCCGGGCTGATCGCCCGGCTGACCGCCGCACTGGAGGCCGCCGGCCACGATGCTTCGGTGCGCGCGGTGGTGCTGGCCGGCCACGGCGCCTCCTTCTCGGCAGGTGCCGACATGCAGTGGATGCGCGGCATGGCGGCGGCCAGCGAAGCCGATAACCGCGAGGACTCGCTGGCCCTGGCCCGGCTGATGCGCACCCTGGACGAGCTGCCCAAGCCGACCCTGGCCCGGGTCCATGGCGCGGCCTTCGGTGGCGGCGTCGGCCTGGTCGCCTGCTGCGACATTGCCATCGCCAGCACCTCGGCCCGCTTCGGCCTGACCGAAAGCCGCCTGGGCCTGCTGCCGGCGGTGATCTCGCCCTATGTGATCGAAGCCATCGGCCCGCGCCAGGCCCGCCGTTGGTTCGCCACCGGCGAGCATTTCGACGCCGACACCGCGCTGCGCATCGGCCTGGTCCACCAACTGGTCGAGCCCGAACGCCTGGACGAGGCCGTGCAACGCCAGCTGGCCCTGCTCGACAAGGCCGGCCCGATCGCCTCGTCCACCGCCAAGCAACTGGTCCGCCAGGTCCGCGACAGCCATGACCGCGACACCCTGGATCGCGATAATGCCGCCCTGATCGCGCGCCTGCGGGTGTCGGCCGAGGGCCAGGAAGGCCTGGGCGCCTTCCTCGACAAGCGCGCGCCCCATTGGGTCACGGAAGCCTGAACATGCTCGATCACCTTGGTTTGACCAGCGCCGACCTGGCGCGCAGCAAGGCCTTCTTCCTGCAGGCACTGGCGCCACTGCAGATCGGCGTGGTGATGGAAGTGACCGCCGAACAGACCGGCGCGCACGACCACATCGGCTTCGGCCGCGACGGCAAGCCGTTCTTTTGGCTTGGCAATGGCGGCACCGCCAGCCATGGCGTGCACGTGGCCTTCGCCTGCGCCAGCCGCGACCAGGTGGACGCCTTCCATGCCGCCGCCCTCGCCGCCGGTGGCCGCGACAACGGCGCCCCGGACCTGCGCCCGTGGTATCACCCGGACTACTACGGCGCCTTCGTGCTGGACCCGGATGGCAACAACATCGAGGCGGTCTGCCACCGCCCCGCCAATGGGGCAACCGCATGAGCGACTACGTCCGCATCGTCGAGGTCGGGCCGCGTGACGGCCTGCAGAACGAAAAGCAGTCGGTCTCCACCGCCGACAAGATCGAACTGATCAACCGCCTGTCGGCCACCGGGCTGCGCAGCATCGAGGCGACCAGCTTCGTCAGCCCGAAGTGGATCCCGCAGCTGGCCGATGCCGCCGAGGTCTATGCCGGCATCCAGCGCCGGCCAGGCATCCACTACCCGGTACTGGTGCCGAACGAACAGGGCTACGACCGCGCCCGTGCGGTGGGCGTCGAGGAAGTAGCGGTGTTCACCGCCGCGTCCGAGGCGTTCAACCGCACCAATACCAATGCCGGCATCGATGAATCGCTGGCGCGCTTCGAGCCGATCCTGCGCCGTGCCGCCGCCGATGGCGTGCGCGTGCGCGGCTACGTCTCCACCGTGCTCGGCTGCCCCTACCAGGGCGAAGTGCCGCTGGCTGATGTGGTGCGCGTTGCACGCGCCCTGCACCAGATGGGCTGCTACGAAATCTCGCTGGGCGACACCATCGGCGTCGGCACACCACGCAAGGCACGGGCGATGCTGCAGGCGGTCGCTGCCGAGATTCCGATGGAAGCACTGGCCGTGCACTTCCACGATACGTACGGCCAGGCCATCGCCAACATCGCCACCTGCCTGGAAGCAGGCGTGCGCGTGGTCGACAGTGCGGTGTCGGGTGCCGGTGGCTGCCCGTATGCCAAGGGCGCCAGCGGCAATGTGGCCAGCGAAGACGTGGTCTACCTGCTGCAGGGCCTCGGCCTGGACAGCGGCGTGGACCTGCCGGCACTGGCCGAGACCGGCCGCTGGCTGGCCGGCCTGCTCGGCCGCGCCACCGCCAGCCGCACCGGGCAGGCGCTGGCCGCCGCCGGTTGACCGCCGCACTGCGCCGCCCCGCAAAGGCGGCGCAGTGCACAACAGCGGCGGTCGCGGCTTCCGTTAGAATCGGCGGTTCTCGAACCTGCAGGACCGTTCAATGCAGCTGTCTTCCGTACGTGCCGTGATCACTGGCGGCGTCTCCGGCCTCGGCCTGGCCGTGGCCCAGCACCTCGTCGCCCAGGGCGGCAAGGTGGCCCTGTTCGACCTCAACGACGACAAGGGCGCTGCCGCCATTGCCGGGCTGGGTGCCGACAAGGCCCGCTATTTCAACGTCAACGTCAGCGATGAGGCGGCAGTGACCGCGGCCATCGACCAGGCCCACGATTTCCTCGGCGGCCTGAACGTGGCGATGAACTGCGCCGGCATCCTCGGCGCCGGCCGCGTGCTGGGGAAGGAAGGCCCGATGCCGCTGGCCGGCTTCCAGGGCACGGTGATGGTCAACCTGGTCGGCAGCTTCAACGTGGCCAAGGCCGCGGCCAACCGCATGCAGCACAACGAAGCGGGCACTGACGGCGAGCGCGGCGTGATCATCAACACCGCCAGCATCGCCGCCTATGAAGGCCAGATCGGCCAGGCCGCGTATGCCGCCAGCAAGGGCGGCGTGGTCTCGATGACGCTGCCGATGGCGCGCGAACTGTCGCGCTTCGGCATCCGCGTCAATACGATTGCTCCGGGCGTGTTCTGGACGCCGATGGTCGACGGCATGCCCGAAGCCGTGCAGCAGTCGCTGGCCGCCTCGATTCCGTTCCCGTCACGCCTGGGCAAGCCGGAAGACTTCGCCAGCCTGGTCGGCTTCATCCTCGGCAACACCTACCTCAACGGCGAGACCATCCGCCTGGACGGCGCTACCCGCCTCGCTCCGAAGTGATTCCCCACGGGCGCCGGGACGGCGCCCTCCCCCAACGACCTAGATCACCATGAAAGCCAACGACATCAAGAAGGGCAACGTCGTCGAGTACAACAACGGCGTGTACCAGATCCGCGACATCGAGCGCAGCTCGCCGCAGGGTCGCGGCGGCAACGTCCGCTTCCGCTTCATCATGTACAGCGTGCCGGGCGGCAACAAGCTCGACGCCAGCTTCGATGCCGACGACAACCTGGTCGAGGTCGAACTGCTGCGCCGCCAGTCCACCTATTCGTACAAGGACGGCGACGCCTTCGTCTTCCTCGATGACGAGGACTACACCCCCTACACCCTGGACGCGGACGTGATCGGCGATGACGCCGGCTACATCACCGACGGCCTGACCGGCATCTACGTGCAGGTCATCGACGAGCAGCCGGTGGCGATCCAGCTGCCGGCCTCGGTGGTGCTGGAAGTGATCGAGACGCCGCCGGAACTGAAGGGTGGCACCGCCACCAAGCGCCCGAAGCCGGCCAAGCTCAACACCGGCATCGAGATCATGGTGCCGGAGTACATCGTCAACGGCGAACGCGTGCTGGTGAACACCGCCACCGGCGAATTCGCGGGCCGTGCCGACTAAGCGCCTCGCGCTGATCGGCTGCCTGTCCCTGCCTGCGGCGTGTTCGCCGCAGGCAGGCCATCGGATGTAGCAGTCGTGTAGCAACGAGCCCACGCACGGCTGCTGTGCGTTGGACAGGGACTGCAGCCGAGCGTGGCTCGGCTCTACAGGTAGCTTACGGCTGCTTCGCGCCGAAATTGCCGCAGCCGTGGTACTGGCGGGTGCCGATGGTCAGGTTCACCCTGGCATCGAACGCCTCGCCACTCATGTCGTCCTGGCAGGTCGTGCGCTGGAAGCTGAGCTTGACGTCGGTGCCATCGGACGCCTTGCCGCTCCAGCCGTCAGCACCTGCGGTGGGCTTGGCGACATCGAAACGACGCTCACCGTAATCCACTTCCACCTGCAGGCCCGGCGTGTCGCCGTCGACAACCGCCAGCCAGCCCGGCTCATTGCCGGTGGCACGGAATGCGGCATTGCCGGCGCTGCCATCGCCTTCAGTGGCTTCGAGCGCATGGCACTCTCGGTCCGCCTCGCCCTTCAGGCTCAACAGGCCGTCATCGCTGCCCTTGGTCCAGAAGCTGTTGCCCTTGCCATCGCCGTACTTGGCACCCGACGCCGCACGCTCGGAGCTCATGGCGAAGGTGCGTTCGCCGATCACCACCGTGGCCGCATCCTCGCCATTGAAGGTCGCGCGCACGCTCAGATCACCACACTGGTAGGCGGTCTCGCTGCCACCTTCGGTGCTGGCGCTCGGCTGCGGCGCGGCAGGCGGGGCGTCATTGCCGCCTGCGGGCGGCTGGGCCGGCTGGCACGCGGCCAGCACCAACCCGAGGGAGGCTGCCAACAGACTGGGTACTACACGCATGGCTCGACTCCTTGTCGACACTACAGAGAGGCTCGACCCTACCACCTGTCGGTGAGCTGGGCCTGAAAGCGGCCTGAAAGCGGCCTGACCGCGCTCATGCGGCCAGTACCGCCATCGACAACAGCTGCGCGCCGCTTTCGCCGGAACTGCAGGTCCACACCCGCAGCAGACGCAGTTTCAGCTCGCGCTCCTGGCCCTGCCCGCGCACCGACAAGCGCACGTCGCTGGACAACAACGCCAGGCGTCCGCACAGCAGCGTTTCCACCGCGTACGACTGCAGGCTGCGCACGTGCAGGTTTCCGGCAAGCCAGTCGCCCAGCCACGGCAGGTCGAGCAAGCGTCCGCCCTGCCCGTCCATCATGAACAATGCCGGCGATACCAGCGCGGTCAGCGCATCGTGGTCGTCATCCAGCAATGCCTGCCGCAGGCGCTGTTCCAGCGCTGCCAACTGCCGCTCATGCAGGTCTTCAACGATGTCCCGTTCCATCCACGGATCCTTCCGGCATCGGCCGGCGCCTGCGCAGGCGTTGCGCGATCCACTGCCGCGCGCCCTGCACCACTACATAGAAGACCGGCACGAAGAACACCGCCAGCACCGTCGCACTGACCATGCCGCCGAACACACCGGTTCCAATCGCCTGCTGGGTTTCCTTCGACGCGCCCTGCGCCAGCATCAGCGGCACCACGCCCAGCGCGAACGCCAACGAGGTCATCACGATCGGCCGCAGGCGCAGCCGCGCCGCCTCCAGCGCCGCTTCAACCAGGCCGCGACCCTGCTGCTGCAGCTGGCGCGCGAACTCGACGATGAGGATTGCGTTCTTCGCCGACAGCCCGATCACGGTGATCATGCCGACCTTGAAGAACACGTCGTTGGGCATGCCCCGCAACAGCACCGCAGCAACCGCACCGAGCAGGCCCAGCGGCACCACCAGCATCACCGCCAGCGGGATCGACCAGCTCTCGTACAGTGCCGCCAGCACCAGGAACACCACCAGCATCGACAACAGCAGCAACCACGGCGCCTGCGCGCCGGACTCCCGCTCCTGCAGCGACTGGCTGGTCCACTGCAGGGCAAAACCGGACGGCAGCTTCTCCGCCAACCGCTCCATCTCCGCCATAGCCTGGCCGGTCGACACGCCGGAGGCCGGTGCGCCGGACAGGTTCAGCGCCGGGAAGCCGAGATAGCGCTGCAGCTGCAGCGGCGCCTCGGTCCAGTGCGGCGTCACCAGTTCCGACAACGCCACCATGCCGCCTTCGCTGTTGCGCACGTACAGCCTCAGCACATCCTCCAGCTCCATCCGGTGGGGTGCATCGGCCTGCAGGATCACCTGCTGCAGCCGCCCCTTGTTGGGGAAGTCGTTGACGTACTGCGAGCCCATCGCCGCCGACAGCGTGCTGCTGATCTGCTCGAACCCCACGCCCATCGCCTCGGCCTTGGCGCGATCGATGTCCAGCCGCACGCTGGTACCTGCCGGCAGGCCATCGGCATGCACCTCCGACAGCAGCGGACTGGCCTCGGCCAGCTTCAGCAGCTGCTGCAGGGCCGCACGCAGTTCGGCCTGGCTCTGCCCGGTGCGCGCCTGCAGCGCCAGCGAGAAGCCGGACGAACGGCCCAGGCTGTCGATCGCCGGCGGCATCACGCTCATCACCTCGCCCTCGGCAATCGTCGCCATCGCCTTCTGCGCGGCCTCCACTTCGCCGGCCGCGGTGGCCCCTGCACGCTCGCCCCAGTCCTTCAGCATCGTGTAGGTCAGCGCCGCGCTCGGGCCGGAACCGGAGAAGCTGTAGCCGAGGATCGACTGGTTGGAGCCGATGCCCGGGCGTGACGCCACGTGCCGTTCGTAGGCTTCGACCACGGCCAGCGTGCGTTCGGCGGTGGCTTCGGCCGGCAGCTGGATCGAGGTCATGAAGTAGCCCTGGTCCTCTTCCGGCAGGAAGGCGCCCGGCAGCCAGTGCAGGCCCAGCAGCAGCGCCGCCACCAGCGCGGCGAACACGCCCATGACCCGCCCGCTCCGCTGCAGCACCGACGCCACGCCACGCTGGTAGCGCCCGGTCATCCGTTCGAAGCCACGATTGAAGGCGCCGAACAGACCGCCCCGACCATGGTGGCCATGGGTGTTCGGGCGCAGCAGGGTCGCGCACAGCGCCGGCGTCAGGCTCAATGCCAGCAGCGCCGAGAACAGGATCGACACCGCCATCGCCACGGTGAACTGGCGGTAGATCGCGCCCACCGAGCCGCTGGCCAGCGCCATCGGAATGAACACCGCGGTCAGCACCAGGGTGATGCCGATCACCGCACCGGTCAGTTCGCGCATCGCCTTGATGGTGGCCTCGCGCGGCGGCAGGCCTTCCTCGGCCATGATCCGTTCCACGCCCTCGACCACCACGATGGCGTCGTCGACGATGATGCCGATTGCCAGCACCATGCCGAACATGGTCAGCACGTTGATCGAGAAGCCCAGCGCCAGCATCACCGCGAAAGTGCCCAGCAGCGCGATCGGTGCGACCAGTGCCGGAATCAGCGTGTAGCGCCAGTTCTGCAGAAACAGGTACATCACTGCGAACACCAGCAGCATCGCCTCCAGCAGCGTCTGCACCACCTTCTGGATCGAGATCTTGACGAACGGCGCGGTGTCGAACGGAATGCTCGATTCCACGCCGCGCGGCAGCAGCGGCGCCAGCTCGGCCATGCGCTCGCGCACCGCCGACGCGGTGCGAACCGCGTTCGCGCCAGGACGCAGCTGCACGCCGGCGGCGGTGGCCGGATGGCCATCCTCGCGGGTGCCCCAGGCATAGCTCTGCGCGCCCAGCTCGACGCGGGCGACATCGCCCAGCACCACCCGCGAGCCGTCGGCCCCGGCGCGCAGCACGATGGCAGCGAACTGCTCCGGCGTGGACAGCTGGCCATCGGCACTCAGCGGCACGGTGATGCGCTGGCCCGGAACACCCGGAGAATCGCCGATGCGCCCCGGCGAGATCTCCAGGTTCTGCTGCTCGATGGCGGTGGCCACATCGCCCATGGTCAGGCCGTAGCCGGTCAGCCGGGTCGGGTCCAGCCACACGCGCATCGCCTGCTCCGCACCGAACAGCTGCACGCGGCCGACGCCATCGATGCGGCGCAGCTCCTCGATGATGTTGCGCGCCATGAAGTCGCCCAGTGCGGCCTCGCTGACGCCGGCATCCGGCGAACGCAGGCCGACCAGCATCAGGAAGCCGGAATCGGCGGCCTCCACGAACAGGCCGTTCTGGCGCACGCTGCGCGGCAGGCGCGGCTCGATCGCCTTGATCCGGTTCTGCACGTCCACCTGCGCCAGCTCCGGGTTGGTACCCGGCTTGAAGGTCGCAGTGATGGAGGCTTCGCCGGAGGTGTCCACCGACGACTCGAAGTACAGCAGGTGCTTGACGCTGGACAGCTCGCGCTCGATCAGGCCGACCACCGCGTCATTCAGCGTCTGCGGGCTCGCACCCGGGTAACTGGCATAGATGCTGACGCTGGGCGGGGCAACCGCCGGATAGCGCTCCACCGCCAGCCGCGGGATCGCCAGCACACCGGCCAGGATGATGAAGATCGCCAGCACCCAGGCGAACACCGGGCGATCGATGAAGAAACGTGCCATGTTGGATTTTCCTGGAGGGACCGGCCCGGTAGAGGCTCAGCCCTTGCTGCCGGCCTGCACCGCGCCGGCGCTGGCGACCGGCATCTGCCAGTCGCGCGCATCGACCACCACGCCTTCCTGCAGGCGTTCCTGGCCTTCGACCACCACCTTTTCGCCCACCTTCAGGCCGGTGCGCACCAGCCATTGGCGATCGACACTACCGTCCACTTCCAGCGTGCGGATCACCGCCTTGCCATCGCCAGCGATCACCCAGGCATAGGCCTGGCCACCGGCACTGCGCAGCACGGCCTGCTGCGGCACGGTCAGTGCGCTGGCCGGCGCACCCCGCGGCACCTTCGCGCGCACGTACATGCCGGGCAGCAGCTGGCGCTGCGGGTTGTCGACCAGGATGCGCAGGATCACATCACCGGTGCGCGCATCGACATTGATACCGGAGAACAGCATCTGGCCACGTTCGGGCAGCGGCTTGCCGGCCGCACCGATGATCGTCACCGGCAGCTCGCCGCCACCGGCATTGCGTTGCAGCGACTCCAGCTGCGCCGCTGGCTGGCGCACATCGACGTAGACCTGGTCGATCTGCTGCACCACCGCCATCGGCTCGGCATCGGCCACGCCGACCAGTGCACCTTCGGTCACCAGCGCCTGGTCGATGCGGCCGGCAATCGGTGCACTGACCGTTGCATAGCGCAGGTCGAGCTGGCGGCGCGCCAGGATCGCGCGCGCCTCGTTCACCGCGGCACGGGCCTGTTCGTACTCGGCACTGGCATCGTCGCGGTGCTGCTGGCTGACCGCCTGCGCGGCCGCCAGCGCATGCAGGCGCTGCGACTGCACGCGGCTGCGGCCCAGGGCTGCCTCACTGCGCTGCAGCGCGGCCAGTGCCGAGTCGACATCGGCACGGAACGCCGCCGGATCGATCTGGAACAGGGCCTGGCCGGCGCGCACTTCCGCACCCTGCTCAAACAGCCGGCGCTGCACGATGCCGCCCACCTGGGCACGGATCTGTGCGGTGCGTACGGCGGCCACGCGGCCGGGCAGTTCGTCATCGCGCTGCACGACCTGCGGGCCGACAGTGACCACGCTGACGCGCGGTGCCGCTTCGGGCGTGGCTTCGGGGGCGGAGCAGGCCGTCATGGCCAGGGCGAGGGCCGCGATCAACGCGACCGGAGTCCTGAAGGTTCTCATTGCTGTGCACAATGCCGCGCGGGCGGCTGATAGGTTCTGAAGCGTGCAGTCTGCGGGGCGATGATGGGGTTTCGATGGAGGAACTGTGGAGATACGATGGAGGCAAGCACCTTAAGGCCCCGCCCCTGCATGCATGCCTCCCCTGCCCTCGCCGCCCTCGTCCTGATCGTCGAGGATGAGGCCGAGATCGCCGATATTCTTACCGCCTACCTGGAACGCGAAGGACTACGCACCCTGCGTGCCGCCGATGGCCACAGTGCACTGGACCTGCACCGCAGCGCCCGCCCCGACCTGGTCCTGCTCGACGTACAACTGCCGCGGCTGGATGGCTGGAGCGTACTGACCCAGCTACGCCAGCGCGGCGAAACGCCGGTGATCATGCTGACCGCGCTGGACCAGGACCTGGACAAGCTGACTGCGCTGCGCATGGGCGCCGACGACTACGTGGTCAAGCCGTTCAATCCAGCCGAAGTGGCAGCGCGCGTGCGCGCCGTGCTGCGGCGTACGCTGCGTGGCTCGCGCGTGGACGCACCGACCGCACTGCGCGCGGGCCCGTTGCTGATCGACTCGGCCACCCATGCCGTGCATGTGGAAGGCGACGGCTACAGCCACGAAGTGCTGCTCACCCTAACCGAGTTCAAGCTGCTGCACTGCATGGCGCTGGCGCCGACCCGCATCTTCAGCCGCAGCGAACTGATGCACGAATGCCTGCCGGAAAGCGAGGCGCTGGAGCGCACGGTCGACAGCCATGTCAGCAAGCTGCGCCGCAAGCTGGATGAAGTGGGCATGGTCAATGTTCCGGCCAGCGTGCGCGGTGTCGGCTACCGGTTGATGGCCGACCGCTGATGGCCCGCCTGCGCCGCTCCGGGCTCAGTCGCCACATCATCGTCTCGATGTCGCTGATGGTGATCGGCGTCATCGTGATGATGATCCTGTCATCGTGGCTGCTGTACGCGGTGCTGGTCGAGTTCTTCCCCGGCAGTGCCGAAGAGCCGGAAAGCTGGCTGCCGACCGGGCCGGAGCTGGCATGGATGGTCGGGGTGATCCTGACCGGCCTGGCACTGGCCATCGCCGCCTCGTTCCGCCTTGCCCACCGCATCCTGTCGCCGTTGAATTCGCTGGTCGACAGCGTGCGCGCGCTTGCCGGCGGCGACCTCGGTGCGCGCGCCAGCGCCCAGGAAAACTCGCCCGGCGAAGTGGCCACCCTGGTCGAGGATTTCAATGCGATGGCGCGCCGCCTGCAGCACATGGAGAGCGAGCGCGCGATGTGGCATGCGGCCATTGCCCATGAACTGCGGACTCCGGTGACGATCCTGCGTGGTCGCCTGCAGGGGCTGGCCGAGGGTGTGTTCCAGCCAGACGAATCCCAGTTCCGCAGCCTGCTGGCACAGGTCGAAGGCCTCTCACGCCTGATCGAGGATCTGCGCGTGTTGAGCCTGTCCGACAACGCGCGGTTGGACGTACGCCGCGCGCGCACCGACGTGGTGGCCGAAGTGCATTCGGTGATGACCCTGGTCGACCCGCAGTTCCGCGCCGCCGGCTTCGTGCTGGAGCTGGAAACCAGCCGCGAGGAACACAACGCGCACTGTGACCCGACACGCTTGCGCCAGGCCCTGCTGGCACTGCTGGAGAATGCGCGCCGCTACGCCAGCCCGGGCAAGGTGCGGATTGCCGTGCACGACACGCCCGGACACGTGCAGGTGGCGATCGAGGACGAAGGCCCGGGCATCGACCCGGAACTTCACACCGACATCTTCACTCCGTTCATGCGCGCCGACGGCTCGCGCTCGCGCCAGGGCGGCGGCAGCGGGCTGGGCCTGGCGGTGGTCAAGGCCATCGCCGATGCACATGGCGGCCGCGTCTACTGCACGCCCGGCAGCGCCGGCGGCAGCCGCTTCGTCATCGAGCTTCCGCGCCAGTAGCGGGCGTGGCTGCCTGTTCCCGCAGGCGTGCGCCGAGCGCGGCGAGGTTGGCATCGATCGCATCCATCTCGTTGCGCTGGCCCGCCGGCAACTGCTGGCGCAGCTGCACGCGCAGCGCCTGCCAGGCCGGCACCGCCTCTGCGCTGGCAGTGGCAACCGCTTCGGCCAGCACCGCCTGCTCATCGGCAAGCGGCAATCCGTAGCCATCGTCGACCAGCAGCGTACCCGGGCGCAGCCATTGCCCACCCTGCTCCAGCAGCTGGCGCAGGCCGCGCGTCTCGGCACTGTCCGGTGCCGCCAGCAGGCGCCGTTTCAGCACATCGCGCGCGCGCAGTTCAGCGCGGCGTTGCGCAGCCTGTTCCAGCAGCAGCAGCCCGGCGCTGGCACGCAGGTCACCCTGCAGCAGCCACTGCGCACGCTGCTGTGCGGGCAGCTTCAGCCAGGCGCGCACATCGCGCACCGGCAGCCCCAGCTGTGAGCTCGCCACCGCGAACAACTGCTGGTAGTGGTCGCGTGCCGAGGCGAAGTAGTAGCCCTGCGCCTGCGCTGAATCCCGATCAGCCAGCACCTGCTCATCCAGTACCTGCAATCGCGCCAGCCGGCGCTTCAACCCGCGCGGACTCAGCTGGGCCAGCCCGGCCTCCCCCAGGCGCGGCACGCCCGCCTGCAGCAGCTTTGCGGTTTCCACCGCGCAGTTGTTGCTGACGAAGTAATAGCGCCCGTCATAGCTCCAGTGCACCTGTGCAGTGCGCTCGAGCAGGCCGGCGATCTCGCCGGATGACAACTGCAATGGCAGCGACTGCAACCCACGCAGTTCCACCTTGGTGTACTCGTCCACCACCTGCTGCAGCGGCAGCACGAACAGGCGCGAGGGATAGCCGCCGGTCAGGCCACGCCAGTTGGAAATCTGCACATCACCTACGAATGCGCGGAACGACAGTACGCGGTGGTACTCCAGGTCCAGGCGGCAGTCCGGCCCCGGCGCACGGCCCGGCCGGCAGATCACCAGCCGCAGCATGCTGTGCCCCCAGCGGCTCATCGGCTGCGCACTGCCTTCGGCGAACAGGTAGTCCACGGCGTAGACGCGCGAAGGATCGAGCTGCAGCAGCGATGCCGCACCCTCTTCCGATTCGGCCTGCAGCAATGGCAACGTGGCCGCGCAGTGCGACTGCGGCAGCGATGGCGGGGTTCCGAAATGCGCCTGGTACCACTGCGCCAGCGCCGGGCGCCGGCAGGCAAACTCGCTGTCGAGCACGAAATGCTCGGCGTTCACTGCCAGGTACTCGGCCGGATCCTTCAGTTCATAGGCATCCGGACTACGGTCACGGAAGTCGTTGCCACCACGGCCAAGATGCCAGGGCTTGCGCTGCCATCCGGCCAGGTCGCGCCAGCGCGCACTGCGCGACCAGTTCGCGCCGCTACGGTCTGCAACATGGGTCAGTTCATGCACCAGCGCGCTGCGTCGTGCACGGCGTGCGCCGGGCACGGCATCATCCAGCAGCTCGCGACGCAGGTCGATGTGGCCGGCGAAAGCGCGACCATGCACATCGGCCGGCAGGTGGTCGCTCCAACGCACCTGCACGTGTGCTGGCAGTGCGCGCAGCAGGCCATCTGGCAGCAAGGACTGCACGTCGGCCAGGGTCTGCATCGCCACCTGCTGCTGTGCAGGGCTCAGCCCTTCCGGATCCAGGCGCAGGTCTCCGCTGGCATGTGCGGCCGGAACGGCCAGCAGTAGAGCCAGGCCATGCCTGGCTGCGTTCCGTGCAGATGTCATGGCGTTGCCAGCCAGCGGCCGGCACTACCCGGGATCAACGCGCCAGCAGCGCGCGGGCCAGTTCCAGGTCGCTCTGCTGCTGTGCGGCAGCGCTCTGCTCACGCAGGTGCACCAGTGCGGCCTGCAGGCGGGCGCCACGGATCTGGCCATCGCTGGCGACGAACGCAGCGGCATCGTCGCGTGCAGCCTGCACCACCTTGTCGTCGCCCGAGCTGCTGGCCGAAGAGCCCGACGATGCACCGGTGGCGGAACCGGCCGAGGTGCCGGCGAAGCTGGAAGCAAAGCCGGCCAGCGGCAGGGACAGCAGGGCGAGCAGCAGAAGCGGACGGGTCATCGGTTCGAAGCCGGTTGTGAGGATGCGTGGAGCGTAACGGGTGCGTGAAGGATTTGCCCGGCTCAAACGTCGAACAGCTTGCCGGGATTCAGCCGCGCTTGGGGATCGAACGCACGTTTGACCGCCTTCATCAGGGCGATCTCGGCCGGGCCGCGGGTGCTGTCCAGGTAGCCCTTCTTGACCAGGCCGATGCCGTGTTCAGCCGAGATGCTGCCATCGAACCGGGCCAGCACCTGCGCCAGCAGCTTGGTCACATGCTCGCACTGCGCCACGAAATCGGCGTCGCTGGTGTCATCGGGCTTGAGCACGTTGATGTGCAGGTTGCCGTCACCGATATGACCGAACCACACCACATCGAAGTGCGGGTAGGCCTGCCCGATCAATGCCTGGGTCTCGGCCAGGAACGCCGGCATCGCCGAGATCCGCACCGAGACGTCGTTCTTGTAGGGCTTGTAGCGCGCCAGCGATTCGGTGATGCCTTCGCGCAGGCGCCATAACTGGGCGGCCTGGGCATCGCTGGCACTGATCACGCCGTCGCTGACCCAGCCGTTGCCCATGCAGTCCTCGAAGGCCGCCATCGCCGCCGCTTCCTGCGCTTCGTCGTTGGCGGCGAACTCGGTGACCACGTAATACGGGTGCACCTCGTCGAACGGTGCCTGCGCACCATGCGCCAGCACGTGCTCCAGCGCGCGATCAGTGAAGAATTCGAAGGCCTGCAGCTGCAGCCGTGCGCGGAACGCGGCGAATACCTGCATCAGCACTTCGAAGCTGGGCAGCGCCAGCAGCATCACGTTGCTGGCCGGCGGCGGATCGGTCAGCTTCACCGTCGCTTCGACGATCACGCCCAGCGTGCCTTCCGAACCGATCAGCAGCTGGCGGAAGTCATAGCCGCTGGAGTTCTTGATCAGGCCCTTGTTGAGCTCCAGCAGTTCGCCGCTGGCGGTAACCACCTTCAGCCCGGCGATCCACTCGCGGGTGTTGCCGTAGCGGATCACGCGGATGCCACCGGCATTGGTGGCGATGTTGCCGCCGATCGTGCAGGAACCACGCGCGGCGAAATCCACCGGGTAGATCAGGCCGTGGTCCAGCGCGGCGTTGTGCACGGCTTCCAGCGGCATGCCGGCCTGCACCACCAGGGTGCGATCGACCGCGTCGTAGGCCAGCGCCTTGTTCATCCGCTCCAGGCTGAGCACCAGCTCGCCGTTGGCGGCCACCGCGCCACCCGAGAGACCGGTGCGGCCACCGGACGGCACCACGGCCACGCCCTCGTCTGCGCTCCAGCGCATCACCGCCTGCACTTCCTCGACCGTGGCCGGCAGCGCGATCGCCAGCGGCGCCGGCGTCCAGCGCCGGGTCCAGTCGCGCCCGTAGTGCTCCAGGTCGGCCGGGTCGGTCTTCAGCTTCAGGCCGGGACAGGCCTGCTGCAGCGAGGCAATGCGGGAATCGGTCATGACGGTCCAGCGCGGTGCGTGAAGAACGGGCAAGCGTGCCAGCGGCACGCGCCAGCGTCCAGCCCCGCAGCCGTGCAGATAGCTACGGATGCAACCAATTGCGCACTGCACCATGGGCGTTGCGATCTGGCATAGTGGTCAGCCCCTGTCCCACTGGCCGCGTCGCCCCATGTCGCCGAAGAAGACCTCGTTCCCCAAGCAGGATATCCGCGTGCTGTTGCTGGAGGGGGTCAGCCAGACCGCCGTGGAGGTGTTCAGCGCCGCCGGCTACAGCCAGATCGAGGCGCACACCAAGGCACTGCCCGAGGACGAACTGAAGGCGCGCATCGCCGAGGCGCACATCGTCGGCATCCGTTCGCGCACCCAGCTCAGCGCCGAGGTGCTGGCCGAGGCCAAGCGCCTGATCGCGGTGGGCTGCTTCTGCATCGGCACCAACCAGGTCGACCTGGACGCGGCCGAGCTGGCCGGCATCCCGGTGTTCAACGCGCCCTATTCCAACACCCGCAGCGTGGCCGAGCTGGTGATTGCCGAGGCGATCATGCTGACCCGTGGCATTCCGCAGAAGAATGCCGAGTGCCATCGCGGCGGCTGGTCGAAGTCGGCCAGCGGCAGCCATGAGGTGCGTGGCAAGACCCTGGGCATCATCGGCTATGGCCACATCGGCACCCAGGTCGGCGTGCTGGCCGAATCGCTGGGCATGCAGGTGATCTTCCACGACGTGGAAACCAAGCTGGCGCTGGGCAATGCGCGTGCTGCGGCCAGCCTGGACGACCTGCTGGCGCGGGCCGACATCGTCACCCTGCACGTGCCGGAGACCCCGGCCACGCAGTGGATGATCGGCAGCACCGAGCTGGCGAAGATGCGCAAGGGCGCGCACCTGATCAACGCCGCGCGCGGCACCGTGGTCGACATCGATGCGCTGGACGCGGCGCTGGCCAGCGGCCACGTCGGAGGCGCCGCGCTGGACGTGTTCCCGGTCGAGCCGAAGGGCAATGGCGATATCTTCGAATCGCCGCTGACCCGCCACGACAACGTGATCCTGACCCCGCACGTGGGCGGCAGCACGCTGGAGGCGCAGGACAACATCGGCGTGGAGGTGGCGGCCAAGCTGGTGCGCTACAGCGACAACGGCAGCACCCTGTCGGCGGTCAACTTCCCGGAAGTGACCCTGCCCGAACACGAAGACAGCCTGCGCCTGCTGCACATCCACCAGAACGTGCCGGGCGTGCTGTCCAAGGTCAACGAGATCTTCTCGCGCCACAACGTCAACATCGACGGCCAGTTCCTGCGCACCGACCCGAAGGTGGGTTACGTGGTGATCGACATTACCGCCAGCGAGGCACAGGCCGCCGCCGTGCGCGACGAACTGGCCGCGATTCCGGGCACGCTGCGGACGCGCATCCTGTATTGAAAAAAGGGGACGGAGGGGATTAAGTCGTTTGCGGCACATGCGCTATAAACGACTTGATCCCCTCCGTCCCCTTTTTACCTCAACGTGCCAGCCAGCGGCGCGCCATGCGCTGCATGGATTCGTCCGATTCCGGATCGGCCGCGACTTCGGTCACCGGCCGCCAGGCCAGGTCGAGTGACTCCTCGCTGAGCACGAAGGCCTCGCCACCCAGCGCCCGGATCACGAAACGCATGTCGTAGTGCCAGTGCCCCGGCACGTCCTTGCGCTCCGGAATCCAATGCTTGTCCAGATCGAAGATGGCCGGGTCTTCCAGTACCAGGCCGCTCAGGCCCGACTCCTCCTCGGCTTCCTTCAGCGCCACCTGGGCCAGGTCGCGGTCGCCGTCGGCGTGGCCGCCCAGCTGCAGCCAGCGCTGCAGCTTGCGGTGATGGGTCAGCAGCAGCCGCTGGCCATCGGCGCTGACCAGCCAGCAGCTGGCGGTGAAGTGGCCCGCCAGCCGTTCACGCCGGAACGGATCTTCCGGATCGTCCAGCAATGTGCCGAATTCGGCAGCCAGTGCGTCGTGGGCAGGCTCACGGCGGGCATAGTCCCGCAGCAGGCCACGCAGGCGATCGTCAAGCACGGCAAGGGTTTCGGCGGTCTGGCGCATGAATGGGGGCGGTCTGGAAAAATACTGCTCATTATCGCCGTTCATTGTTGCGATTGCGCTTGTGCGTTAGCTTCAGCTTTGGCTAAGGTACAGCGGGCCGTTCGCGCGGCCTTCACCATTCCAGGGTTGCCGGCAACGTATCGGCGGCCCACCCCATCCGATCACTAGGAAGTACTGCATGCTGAAAGCTCTGTTGAGGGTCAAGCCGGTTGAACCGGCCGGGCACGTCGATGCCGGCGAACCCATCGAAGGCAGCCTGGACGGCGAAGCCACGTTGAAACGGACCCTCACGGCTAAACACCTCATCCTGCTTGGCGTGGGTGCGGTGATCGGCGCTGGTATCTTCGTGCTGACCGGCCAGGCGGCGGCCAACCATGCCGGCCCGGCGGTGATGCTTTCGTTCGTGCTGGCCGGTTTCGCCTGTGCCCTGGCGGGCCTGTGCTACGCCGAGTTCGCGGCGATGATGCCGGTCTCCGGCAGTGCCTACTCGTACTCCTACGCCACCTTGGGCGAAGGCATGGCCTGGTTCATCGGCTGGTGCCTGGTGCTGGAGTACCTGTTCGCCTCGGCCTCGGTCGCGGTGGGCTGGTCGGCGTACCTGATCAGCTTCATCACCACCACCTTGCACATGCCGTTCCCGGACCTGCTCAGCGCCGCGCCCATCGCCTGGACCGGCAGCGAGTTCGTCTCCTCCGGCAAGCTGTTCAACCTGCCGGCGGTGCTGATCGTGGCGGCGGTGTCCGGCCTGCTGTACGTGGGCGTGACCCAGTCGGCCTTCGTCAACGCCATCATCGTGGCGATCAAGGTCACCGTCATCTGCCTGTTCATCGGCATCGGCGCGGCCCATATCGACCCGGCCAACTGGCAGCCGTTCATCCCGGAAAACACCGGCGTGCCGGGTGAGTTCGGCTGGAGCGGCATCTTCCGCGCGGCCACCATCGTGTTCTTCGCCTACATCGGCTTCGACGCGGTCTCCACCGCCGCCGGTGAAACCAAGGACCCACAGCGCAACATGCCGATCGGCCTGCTCGGCTCGCTGGCGGTGTGCACCATCGTCTACATCATCGTCTGCGCGGTGCTGACCGGCATGATGCCGTACCACCTGCTGGGCACCGACAAGCCGGTGGCGACCGCCCTGGAGCCCTACCCGACCCTGTCCTGGCTGAAGACGTTCGTGGAAATCGGCGCCATCGCCGGCCTGTCCTCGGTGGTGCTGGTGATGATGATGGGCCAGACCCGCATCGCCTATACCATCTCCCGCGACGGCCTGCTGCCGAAGTTCTTCGGCAAGGTCCACGCCCGCTTCCGCACCCCGTACGTCGCCACCATCGTGGTCGGCGTGATCGCTGCCGCGCTGGCCGGCCTGGTGCCGCTGAACGTGCTCGGCGAACTCGTCTCGATGGGCACCCTGCTGGCCTTCGCCACCGTCTGCGTCGGCGTGCTGGTGCTGCGCTATACCAAGCCGGACCTGCACCGCCCGTTCCGCGTGCCGATGGTGTGGATCATCTGCCCGCTCGGCGCGGCCACCTGCCTGTTCCTGTTCTGGCAGGCGTTCGTGGTGCATTGGCATCTGTTCGTTGGCTGGACGCTGCTCGGCCTGCTGATCTACCTGGGCTACGGCATCCGCAACAGCAAGCTGGCCAAGTCGCCCTGATCCGCCTACGGGCCGGCCTCGCGCCGGCCCGTCCGTTTTCCCCGCGCGCCGCCCGTGGCGCGCTTCGACAAGACCACCACACATGTTCAAGCAACTGTGGGCCACCAAGCACCCGCATGCCGCCCATGAAGACGCCAACGGCCTGAGCCTGCGCCGCCACCTCGGCCCCTGGGGCCTGACCGCCCTCGGTATCGGCGCGGTGATCGGCGGCGGCATCTTCGTCATCACCGGCCAGGCCGCCGCCAACCACGCCGGCCCGGCCATCATGCTGTCCTTCGTACTGGCCGCCATCTGCTGCGCCTTCTGCGCACTGGCCTATGCCGAGTTCGCCTCGATGGTGCCGGTCTCCGGCAGCGCCTACACCTACACCTACGCCACCTTCGGCGAGCTCTCGGCCTGGTTCATCGGCTGGATGCTGGTGCTCGAATACGGCGTCTCCGCCTCGGCGGTCGCGGTCAGCTGGACCGGCTATTTCCTCAGCCTGCTCAGCCAGTTCGACATCCATCTACCGGCGGCGCTGGTCAGCGCCCCACTCGATGCACAGCTGCGCCCCACCGGCGCGATCGCCAACCTGCCGGCCGCTGCGCTGGTACTGATGCTGACCTGGCTGTGCTACGTCGGCATCAGCAAGTCCTCGGCGATGAACATGGCAATGGTCGTGCTGAAGACCGGCCTGATCCTGCTGGTCATCGTGGTCGGCTGGAAGTACGTGGACACCAGCAACTGGACGCCCTTCATCCCGGCCAACGAAGGCCCCGGCAAGTACGGCATGGAAGGCGTGCTGCGTGGCGCGGCGATGGTGTTCTTCGCCTACATCGGTTTCGAAGCGGTGTCGGTGGCGGCGCAGGAATCGAAGAATCCGCAGCGTGACATGCCGTTCGGCATGATGCTGTCGCTGGTGATCTGCACCGTGCTCTACATCGCGATGGCCGCGGTGATGACCGGCCTGGTGCCGTTCCAGCTGCTCGGCACCGACGAGCCGGTGGTGACTGCCGTGGCCGCGCATCCGCAGCTGGGCTGGCTGCGCTGGGTGGTCGAGGTCGGCGCGCTGGTCGGCCTGTCCTCGGTGGTGCTGGTGATGATCATCGGCCAGCCGCGCATCTTCATGATCATGGGTCGCGACGGCCTGCTGCCGCCGGTGTTTACCAGGATCCACCCGAAGTACCGCACTCCGCACATCAACACCGTGATCACCGGCATCGGCATCGCCTTGCTGGCGGCGCTGTTCCCGCTGGACATCCTGGGCGAGCTGACCTCGATGGGCACACTGATCGCATTCGCGGCCGTGTGCGCCGGCGTGCTGATCCTGCGCCGCACCCAGCCGGACCTGCCGCGGCCGTTCCGCATGCCGATGGCGTGGCTGATCTGCAGCCTGGGCGTGCTGAGTTGCCTTGCCCTGCTGTCGGCGATGACGATGCACAACTGGATGCTGATGGGGGTGTGGACGTTCGTCGGTTTCGTGATCTATTTCTGCTACGGCTTCAGGCACAGCCGCCTGCGGGTGAAGTAAAGGGATTGCAGGGCCTGCGGCCCTGCACCCGCCGGAGCCGGAGCAACTTCCAGAGCAACAGCTGGGTTGAGGGTTTGGCGGAGAGGCATGGGTTAGCGGGGGACGCCGTGAATCCATCCATGGAGGCTTGGCCGCGGCATCCATGCCGCGGACACCCCCGCGAACCCATGCCCCCCCGCCCCTGACACTTTCCCGGCACGTCCGGTAGATCCACGCCATGCGTGGATGATGGTCATTCCCAGCGACCAGGGCGCCCGACGATGATCATCTGCGGCCAAACCAGAAGGTCTTCTGTATCCAGCCTGCCCCGCCCATGCAGCCCATGAAGTGCTCGTGATTCTCCTTGGCGTTGACGTCCACGGTGTAGCGCTCGGTCTTTGGCATCAGCATCGTCTTGTATTTGCCATCCACGTCGCATGTCTCGCCTTCCTTGCAGGCGTCAGCACCTCAATCTCTTCGGCGCGCTCGACAACGTCCATCTTCTCCGGCCACTTCTCGTTGGCCTCTGCCCTGCAGCGCCACCGCGACTCATCCAGCGGATCAGCATGATCACTGAAGCGGGCCCATTCGGTCGCACAACCTCTGGTCAACAGCGCAAGCCCCGCAGCCACGGCCAGTCGCATACACGTAGCCATCTCCATCATCCTTCTCGATTTCCGGTCGCTGCACGCGCTCGTGCTTTCCATTCACGTCGTACGTGTTCTTGTCCTGCTCGCTGCACGTCTCAAGCCTCTACGCCTGAACGATTCGCACGACCACGGCATTCTCCGCTGGCCACTGTTGCCTCGAGTCCGTTGAGCAGCAACCGGTCGAGCCGCTGTCGTCCGCCGCGCCGGCTCCGCCTAGCGGCGATTGAACCAGATGAGCTGCTGCTGCCAGCCGGCACCGGCCATACAGGCATTGAACTCGCTGCTGCGGTCGGACGCGTTGACGTCCACGATGTAACTCTCCTCTTTCGGCATGGGTACCATGTTGTACTTGCCGTCAATGGCGCAGACTTCATCAAGCCTGCAGGGCACCTTGCGGTCTTCGTAGACAGTGCGCGTGGCCACTTCATTCCTGACCGGCCAGTGATCGTCGGCCTGCGCCCTGCAACTCGAATGGGCGGGGCCGAATGACCGCGCACCCGCGTCCATCTTCACCCATTCCATCGTGCAGCCACTGCTGGCAAGCATGATGCCAATCGCCCCCATCATCCCCATCGCGCGCGCGATCATCGAAGTACTCCTTTCCTTGGCGCTCGCCGGAACTTCTGCGGCAATCCGATGATGTTTCGCGGCAAGAGGGCTGTCCACGACCGGAATCGCTTCCAGCGGGAGCGCTGCCCTCCCCATTCAGCCAGCGCTGTGCTTGCCTCGATCCAACCCCTGCGCGCCGCCTGCCAGCACACCGCTTCGCGTTGCCCACGCAGCAGGCAGGCGGTACCCGCGCGGGCCCAGCATCGGGCCGGATCACGTAAAATGCCGTCCATGGACACCACCACCTTTCCCTACGACACCGCCCGCCTGGGCGAACTGGCCCAGCTGCTGATCGACAACGTCCGCGAACTGGCCCAGGCCGGCTGGACCCCGGCCACCAGCAGCAACTTCTCCCACCGCCTGGACGACCGCCACGCCGCGATCACCGTCTCGGGCAAGGACAAGGGCCGCCTGATCGAGGACGACATCATGGTGGTGGACTTCGATGGCAAGGCCGTCGGCCGCCCGCTGCGCCCCTCCGCCGAAACCCTGCTGCACACCCAGCTGTACCGCCGCTTCCCGGAGATCGGCTGCGTGCTGCACACCCATTCGCCGGTGCAGACCATTGCCTCGCGCCTGTACGCGCCGCAGGGTCATGTGCACCTGGAAGGCTACGAACTGCTGAAGGCCTTCGCCGGCAACAGCACCCATGAGATGGCCATCGACGTACCGGTGTTCGCCAACACCCAGGACATGAACGTGCTTTCGAAGCAGGTCGACGACCTGCTCGACCGCCAGAACCTGTGGGGCTACCTGATCGACGGCCACGGCCTGTACGCCTGGGGCCGTGACATGGCCGAGGCGCGCCGTCATCTGGAAGCCTTCGAATTCCTGTTCCACTGCGAACTGGAACTGCGCAAGCTGCGCGGCTGAACCCGCGCGCAGGTGCAGATGCCGATCCGGAATCTGCACCTCGCCCCCACCCTGATACCCTGTCTTCCCCCCGAGACGTTCAAGCTGCCGCCATGAGCCGACTGCGCATCTACGACGACACCCGCCCCGAATCGCCGCTGCTGGACACCCAGGACGGCGCGGTCATCGCTGCCGAACTGCAGAAGATCGGCGTCACCTTCGAGCGCTGGCAGGCCACCGCACCGGTTGCGCCGGGCGCCAGCCAGGAGGAAGTGTTCGCCGCCTACCGCGCCGACATCGATCGCCTGGTCGCCGAGCGCGGCTTCAAGAGCGTGGACGTCGCCTCGATCGCCCCGGACAACCCGAACCGCGCCGAGCTGCGGAAGAAGTTCCTCGACGAGCACTTCCACAAGGAAGACGAGGTGCGCTTCTTCGTCGCAGGCTCCGGCCTGTTCACCCTGCACGTGGGTGACAAGGTCTATGAGATCGAGTGCGTGAAGGACGACCTGATCGCCGTACCCGATGGCACCACCCACTGGTTCGACATGGGCGATGAGCCCAGCTTCGTGGCGATCCGCTTCTTCACCGAGCCGGATGGCTGGGTCGGCCACTTCACCGGCACCGACATCGCGCAGAAGTTCCCCCGTTACGTACCCACCCAGGCATCCTGATCCATGCAGCCCCGCGTCATCCTGACCGACATCGAAGGCACTACCAGCAGCATCTCGTTCGTCAAGAACGTGCTGTTCCCCTATGCCCGCAAGGCCTTGCCGGCGTTCGTCGCCGAACATGGCCAGCAGCCTGAAGTCCGCCGCTGGCTGGACGCAGTGGCTACCGAGATCGGCGGTGCCTGCCAGGACAATCTGGTGGCCGAGACGCTGCAGGGCTGGATCGACCAGGACCGCAAGCACACCGCACTGAAGGCGCTGCAGGGGCTGATCTGGGACGAAGGCTACCGCCGTGGCGACTACACCGCGCACTTCTACCCGGAAGTGGCGCCGGTGCTGAAGGGCTGGCACGCTTCCGGCCTGCCGCTGTACGTGTACTCCTCCGGCTCGGTACCGGCCCAGAAGCTGTTCTTCGGTTTCAGCGATGCCGGTGACCTCAGCCCGCTGGTGTCGGGCTGGTTCGATACCGAGATCGGCGGCAAGCGCGAGGCCGACAGCTACCGCCGCATCGTGCAGGCGATCGGCGTGCCGGCCGGCGAGATCCTGTTCCTGTCCGATGTGGTGGAGGAATTGGACGCCGCCCGCGAAGCCGGCCTGCAGACCCGCCTGATCGATCGCCTGGATGATTACCCGATGCCGCGCATCGGCCAGGCCGCCAACGGCCACGAGCGGGTCGAGAACTTCCAGCAGATCCAGCTGTAAAGAAGAGATGTGTGCGGACCAACGGTCCGCACCTGCCCGTCTCCGCTTCTGGTAGATGCCAACCTTGGTTGGCATGTTCGGTGTGTGCCAACCAAGGTTGGCACCTACCAAAACAGGATGTGCCGCCCTCAACGATCGAGGTGTGCGGACCAACGGTCCGCACCTGCCCGGCTCCGCTTCTGGTAGATGCCAACCTTGGTTGGCATGTTCGGGGTGTGCCAACCAAGGTTGGCACCTACCAAAACAGGATGTGCCGCCCTCAACGATCGAGGTGTGCGGACCGACGGTCCGCACCTGCCCGGCTCCGTGTCTGGTAGATGCCAGCCTTGGGTGGCATGTTCGGTGTGTGCCAACCAAGGTTGGCACCTACCAAAACAGGATGTGCCGCCCTCAACGATCGAGGTGTGCGGACCAACGGTCCGCACCTGCCCGGCTCCGTGTCTGGTAGATGCCAGCCTTGGGTGGCATGTTCGGTGTGTGCCAACCAAGGTTGGCACCTACCAAAACAGGATGTGCCGCCCTCAACGATCAAGGTGTGCGGACCACCGGTCCGCACCTGCCCGTCTCCGCGTCTGGTAGATGCCAACCTTGGTTGGCATGTTCGGTGTGTGCCAACCAAGGTTGGCACCTACCAAAACAGGATGTGCCGCCCTCAACGATCGTTGAGGGTCTTCAGCTTCATTGCTTCGCGCAGGGTCGTCAGGTCCACCGGGCCGCGCACCGCAATGTCCCGGGTCTCGCCCGGCAGCAGATCCAGCAGGTTGTCTTCGACCTGCACGTCCAGCGCACCGAAATCGATCCACGTCGCGCGCACGTAAGCTGCGCTGTCCAGCCGCAGTCGATAGTGGTCGCCTTCGATGGACAGGGTGGCCTTCAGCTTCTGCCGCGGCAACACCTGGTCTTTTGCTTCGACGAATCCGACGATCTGGCGGGCACTGACCGCCCCGTTCTGCAGCAGCTCGAACACGGCCACCGTGCGCTTCGGATCGGCACCGGCCAGCAGCTCGGCATCGCGGAAATCACCGATCGAGGTGACGCCCGCCGCCGTCAACGCCACCGCGTCCTCGCGACGACGCAGCACCTTGCCATCCACATCCATCACCCGTAACCGCCAACGTGCATCTGCGGCAGCGCCATCATTGATCAGGCGCACCCGCGTACTGCCCTCATCACGCAATGCCGCCAGCGTGACCGGCGCGAAGAAGCGCCGCGCGGCGTAGTGCAGCGCCTTCCAGCGACCGAAGTAGTCCAGGCTGGACCATGAAGCACCCGGCCAGACGTCGTTGAGCTGCCAGTACAGCGAGCCCATCGTGTACGGCCGCGAGGCGCGATGGTGCAACGCGGCCAGCGCGATGCCATCGGCCTGCATCACCTGGCTGAGGTAGACGAAGTCCTCGAAGTCCTTCGGCGTGCCGTAGCCAAGTTCGATGTAGTGCAGCAGGCGGCTGTTGCCCTCGCCGGCCATGAATTTCTGGTGCGCGCGGATCACCGGGCTGTCGATGCGCTGCTCGGCGCGGGTGGCGATCTGGTCCACGGTGGCCACCGACGGCCATGCCTGCAGGCCGTACTCGGACATGAAGCGCGGCGTCTCGCGCAGGTAAGCCTGCACCGGCAGCGCCGGATTGCCCCAGACCTGCCAGTAGTGCTTGTCGCCACGCGTTGAATCGTTGGCCTTCTCGTCAAGGTCGTTGCTCGGTGAGCTGGACCAGTACGGCACGCCCAGCCCCTCCTCGCCCACTACCTGGCGCAGATCGTTGCCGAACAGGTCGACGTAGCCCTGCCAGACCTTCGCCGCAAATGCCGGGTTGGCCGCCTTCAGGTCGCGGCCGTGGCCCCAGTCCTTCCAGGCGGTTTCTTCCTCGTTGTTGCCACACCACAGCACGATGCTGGGGTGATGGCGCAGCCGGCGCACATTGTCGCGTGCCTCGGCCACCACGCTGGCACGGAAGGCCGGATCGTAGCCCGGCTGCATGCCACCACCGAACATGAAGTCCTGCCAGACCAGCAGGCCCAGTTCGTCGGCGATGTCGAAGAAGGCATCGTCCTCATAGTAGCCGCCACCCCAGTTGCGCAGCATGTTCATGTTGGCGTCGCGCGCGGCGGTCAGCACCTGGCGCAGGCGCGCGGCGTCGACCCGTGCGGGGAAGGCATCGAACGGAATGACGTTGGCGCCCTTTGCGAAGATCTCCACGCCGTTGATGACGAAAGCGAAGCCCTGCCCGCCCTTGCCGTCTTCCTCGCGGCGCAGTTCAACCGTGCGCAGGCCGATGCGCTGCTCGCGCACCAGCGCTGCATCGGCGCCACCGTCCAGGCGGGCCTGCACGGTGTAGCGGTCCTGTGCACCGTGGCCGACCGGCCACCAGCGCTGCGGCTTGACCAGTTCGACCGGTACTTCGACGGCGTTCTGGCCGGGCTTCAGCAGCACCGTGCGCTGCACCTGGGCCACGATGCGACCCTGCGGATCGCGCACATCGACATTCACCACCGCAGAACCGGCCGCCGCGCCCTGCTCCATCTGCAGCAGCACGGCCAGCTTCGCCTGCTCCGCGCTCAATGCATCGGTACGCACGGCAAGATCGGTCAGGCGGTGCGCATCCCAGGCCTGCAGGTCGACCCCGCGCCACACGCCGGCGGTGACATAGCGCGGGCCCCAGTCCCAACCGAAGTGATAGGCCGGCTTGCGCGCGAAGTTGCCGACCATCGCGTCCTTGGGCTCATCGCCATAGGGCGAAGGATAGTTGCCGGCGATCTTGTGCGGCATCGCCTGTACACCGGGAAGCAGTGTGCGGATTGGTGAACGGAACACGATCTGCAGTTCATTGCCATTCGCGCGCAGGCGCCCTTCCACGCGCGCACGCCAGGTGCGGTGCGCATTGTCCGCGCGCAGCAGCGGCCTGCCGTTGAGGCTGACTTCGGCATAGGTATCCAGCCCATCGAAGCGCAGCTCGGCATTGGGCTTGGCCAATGTCGCCGCATCCACGTCGAAGCGGGCGCGGTACTCCCAGGCAGCCAGCCCGATCCATTGCAGCTCGGCCTCAGGCGCACCGACGTACGGATCGCGGATCAGCGCGTGGGCGAGCAGGTCGGTGTGCACGCTGCCCGGCACCTTCGCCGCACGCCATTGCTGCAGGCCCGGGTGGGCTGCACCCTGCGCATCACCGGGCAGCATGCGGAATTCCCACTGTGCCTGCAGCGGGGCTGCAGTTGCCGGGAAGGCGGAGGCTGCGATCAGCAGCAGGAGCAGACGGACAACGAGGGAAAGACGATGCACGCGGAGCTCCTGTTCTTCCGCCGGGCGTGGCCCGGCGCTACCGATTCCGGATTGCCAGGCATGGCCTGGCACTACTGCCTTCGAACGATCTTCAGCGCACCACGTTCAATACTTCGTAGCACGCGCCCATGGTGTGGTAATCCACCTTGCCGGCCGGGCTCTTCTCGTCGCTGTACTTGCGGTTGTCGGCATCAAGGATGCGGAACCAGGCACCGTACTGGTGGTCGACGAAGTACTCCCACGAGTAGGCCCAGATGCGTTCGTACCACTGCCAGTAGCGGTCATCACCGGTGCGCTTGGCCATCAGTGCGGCGGTGGCCAGCGTTTCGGCCTGCACCCAGAAATACTTGTCGTCGTCGCAGACGAAGCTGTCGCCACCGATCGGCGCACCGTCCATGCCCGGCTGTCGGCGCGTTTCCGGTGCGAAACCGTAGTACAAGCCACCGCGCGCTTCGTCCCAGCTGCGCGCCACGGCCACATCGAACAGGTGCTGCGCGGTCGGCACCAGCCAGTCGGCCTGCACGTGGCGATCGAGGATCAGCAACAGCTTGGCCCATTCGGTCTGGTGGCCGGGCTGGAAGCCCCATGGGCGGAACAGGTGCTTGGGGTCGTCCAGGTTGTAGTCCCAGTCGATCTCCCAGTTCTCATCGTAGTGCTCCCAGACCAGCCCGCCGGCCTTGGCCGCCTGGCGGCGGGTCATGTTGTCGGCCAGCTGCAGCGCACGCTGGACATAGCGCTGCTCACCACTGGCCTCGAACGCCGCCAGCATCGCCTCGCACATGTGCATGTTGGCGTTCTGGCCACGGTAGCCGGTGAAGTTCCACTGCCCATCGGCTTCGTCCTTGTAGAGGCCGTGCTGGGGCTCCCAGAAGCGCGCTTCCAGCAGCTGCCAGGTCTCGTCCATCCATGCGCGGGCCTGTTCGAGACCGGCCTTCAGTGCGCAGCTGTAGGCCAACAGCACGAACGCCACGCCGTAGCAGTGGTTCATGTCGTCCTCGACCTTGCCGTCGCGCAGGGTCCAGGCGTAACCGCCGGTGGCCGGGTTGCGGTGCACCTCGCGCAGGTAGCGCACGCCGTGCTCGACCGCCTCACGGTACTCGGCGTTGCCGAATTCGCGGTAGGCCATCGCGTAGTTGAAGACGAAACGCGTGCTGCTCACCAGATGGCGATGGTTGGCGTCGTAGATGCTGCCGTCGTCACGGAAGTAGTGGAAGAAGCCACCGTTCGGATCGATGCAGCGCGGATGGTAGAACGCCATCGTATCGGCGATGTGCGCGCGCAGGAACGCGGGTGAACGGAAGTCGGGGGAGGTGCTCATGCGGTAATGTCCTGGGCCTGCAGCAGCTGCTGCACTTCATCGAGCGAGGGCATCGCGGCGAACGCGCCCTTGCGGGTAACAGCCAGCGCGCCGACCGCGGCGCCGAAGCGCAGCGTGGCGGTGATCGCCTCCGGGTCCTGGCAGAAGGCGGCAAAACCGGTACCGGCGCCGCCGCGCTCCAGCAGCCCAACCAGCACGCCACCGACGAAAGCATCGCCAGCCGCCGTGGTGTCGACGGTGGCCACGCGGAAGCTGGTGACCGTGCCGTGGTTGTCGCGCGTGTACCAGTGCAGCGTGGCCGCACCGTCGGTGACGATCACCCAGCGCGCCTGCGCGGCCAGCAGGCGCCTCAGCACCATTGCCTCACCATCGGCGCCCAGCGGCGCGGCCAGGTAGTCCAGCTCCTCGCGCGACAGCTTCACCAGGTCGGCGCGTTCCAGCGCCTGCCACAGGCGCGGCGTCGGGTCCTCGTTCGCCGGCCACAGCGCGGGACGCAGGTTCAGATCGAGGCTGACCACCGCGCCGGCCGCACGTGCACGGTCCATGCCTGCGAAGGTCGCCCCGGCGATGGCCGGCTCGGTCAGGCTGTTGGAGCAGACGTGGAAGCACTGCGCGCTATCGAGGCAGGCGGCCTGGAAATCGCTGTCACGGAACAGCAGGTCTGCCGCCGGCGGGCGGTAGAAGCTGAAGCTGCGCTCGCCACTGGCGTCGAGGGCGACGAAGGCCAGCGCGGTCTTCGCCGCATCGGTACGCACGATGTAATCCGTGCCCACGCCGTGCTCGACCAGGCTGTCGGCCAGGAAGTCACCGAACATGTCACGGCCGAGCATGCCGACGAACTGGGTCTTCGCGCCCAGCCGCGCAGCGGCCACGGCAACGTTGGCCGGCGCCCCGCCGGCGTACTGCAGGAACGCCCGCGGCGTATCGGCCGAGGCCGGCGGCTGCGCTAGTAGATCGATCAAAATTTCGCCGAAGCAAACGATGGAACCCATTCCGGACTCAGCCTCCCTGCGTTGCGGAAGCCGGCGTGCGTGCGCCGACCAGTCCGTAGAAAATGATGTAGCCGTAGCACAGCAGCGGCAGGATGAAGCTGGCTTGCACACCGATGTGGTCGGCCAGCACGCCCTGCAGGTACGGCACCACCGCACCGCCGACGATGGCCATGATCAGCAGGCTGGAACCCTTGTTGGTCAGCGGGCCCAGGCGCTCGATGCTCAGCGCGAAGATGGTCGGGAACATGATCGAGTTGAACAGGCCGATCGCCACCACCGAGTACAGCGCGATGTTGCCGGAGGTCAGCATGGTCGTGACCAGCAGCCCCACGTTGACCAGCGCGAAGATCGCCAGCAGGCGGCTGGGCGAGAAGCGCGCCAGCAGCGCCGAGCCGGCGAAGCGGCCGAACATCGCCATCGTCCAGTAGGCCGACACGTAATGCGTGGCCTCCTGCTCGCTGAAGCCGCCGATGTTGGGCATCGACAGGTAGTTGACCAGGAAGCTGCCGATCGAAACTTCGGCGCCGACGTAGAAGAAGATGCCCAGCACACCCAGCAGCAGGTGGCGCTTGCGCAGCGCATCCAGGTAGCTGTGGTGGTGGCCCTGGTCGGCCTGCTCGGTGGCGTCGCTCAGTGCCGGCAGGCGGAACAGGTATACGAACAGCGCCAGCAGCACCAGCGCAACGGCCAGCCCCACGTACGGGCCCTGCACGGCCTGCGCCTCGGCGGCACGGTAGGCCAGCTGTTCGGCGGCCGGCAGTGCCGCGATGTCATCGGCACTCTTCACCGTGTTGGACAGGATCAGCATGCCGCCGAAGATCGGGGCGATGGCCGTGCCCAGCGAGTTCAGTGCCTGCGCCAGGGTCAGGCGACTGGAGCTGGTCTGCTCCGGGCCCAGCAGCGCGACGTAGGGGTTCGCAGCAACCTGCAGCACGGTGATGCCGGTGGCCAGAACGAACAACGCACCGAGGAAGGCGCCATACACGCGCAGCTCGGCCGCCGGCCAGAAGCCCAGTGCGCCGATACCGGCGATCACCAGGCCGGCCACGATGCCCTTCTTGTAGCCCAGCGCCGCCACCAGCCGACCTGCCGGCAGCGACATCAGGAAATAGGTACCGAAGAACGTGAACTGCACCAGCATCGCCTTGGCGTAGTTCAGCTCGAACACCGCCTTCAGGTGCGGGATCAGGATGTCATTGAGGCAGGTCAGGAAGCCCCACATGAAGAAGATCGTGGTGACCACGGCCAGCGCCTTGCCGTTGGTGACGGCAGGTGCGTTGCCCGAAGATCCCGTTGGACGGGGCGTTGCGGAGATCGGCATGCGGTACGCGCCTCGATGCGCGGAAGGTCGTTGTTGCGTGGAAGGGGTGTACGGAAGAAGTCAGTTCGGTCGTGCGGCACTGCTTTCGCGGATGCGCAACTGCACCGGCGCGACCGTGCGCCGTGGCGGCGCGTCCGGTTCGTCCAGTCGTTGCAGCAGCAGCGCCGCAGCTTGCCGGCCCCGCTCGCGCGGATCGGCGGTGAGCGTGGTCAACGGCGGCACCGCCACCGCGGCCTCGGAAATATCGTCGAAGCCGGTAACGGCAAAGTCACCTCCCGGACGGATGCCCCGTGAATTCAAGCCCAGCATCAGGCCCAGCGCGACGGTGTCGTTGTAGCAGACCGCCGCACTCGGCCGATGGCCATCGGCAAACAGCTCATCGGTGCGCGCAGCGGCTTCCAGACGGTTCGGCGCCGACTCGATCATCCAGCCCGGCGGCAGCGACAGACCGGCCTCGGCCAGCGCCTGCTGGAAACCGGCACGGCGCTGGTGGCACGAGCTCGATGCAGCGTGGCCGCCGAAGAAGGCGATCTGGCGATGGCCGCGCTCGATCAGGTGGCGCGTGGCCAGATAGGCGCCGTGCTGGTTGTCCAGGGTCAGGAAGTCCCAGTCGGCCCCTTCCAGTTCGCGGTTGAACAGCAGCACGTTGGCATTGGCACCCAGTGCCTGTCGCAACTGCACGGTATCGCTGCCCTCGGCCGGCGACAGGATCAGGCCGGCCGGGGTGTGCTCCATCAACGTGGACAGCACCGCCTGCTGGCGCTCCGGCGATTCGCCAGTACTGCCGAGCAGGGTCACGTAGCCGCGTCCGCCCAGCGCCTCGTCCACGCCGGACGCGAATTCGGCGAAGAACGGGTTGGAAAGATCGTTGATCACCAGCGCGATGCTCGACGAGGTACGTCGGCGCAGGTTGGCGGCAGCGCGGTTGTAGACATAGCGCTGCCGGCGCAGCTCGGCCTCGACCTTGGCACGGGTATCGACGTTGACCAGCGGGCTGCCGCGCAACACCAGCGACACGGTCGCGCGTGACACGCCGATGGCACGCGCAATGTCGGTCACCGTCACTGCCTTGCCGGCGCGCTTGCTGGGACTGCTGCCGTTGTCGTTCATCGTCTTCCCGGACTCCGCTGGAGGCTCAAGCCTAATGGATCAGGGCCGTGTCGTGCCGTGCCGTTCGCTGGGTCACCGCGAACGGCACAGTCCGGCTCAGCGCAGCTGGCTGCCCGGTGCCGCGCACCAGGACACCGGCAGGTCCTTCACCGCCGTACCCCAGCCCTGCTCCGGCGCCTTCGCGTCAAGCGCGAACTGCAGGCGCGGGCCCTGCTGCAGCTGGTTCCAGTCCAGCCAGACCGGCGCATGCGCCTGGCCATCGACCTGCACGCCCTGAACGTACTGCAGGCGGCGACCATCGGCACCCGGCGCGTCGATGCGCAGCGTCCGGCCATTGCCCATGTCCAGTTCCACCTTGCTGAAGCGCGGGGTGTGCAGCAGGAACTGGCCGCTGCCCGGCACCGCCGGGTACACGCCGATGGCGCTGAACAGGTACCAGGCCGACATCGTGCCGAGGTCATCGTTGCCGGTCACGCCGTTGGGCGCATTGGTGAACAACTGCTGCGCGGCGCGCACCACGGCCGCGGTCTTCCACGGCTGGCCGATCAGCGTGTACAGCCACGGCGAGTGCAGGTCCGGCTCGTTGTTGGGGTTGTAGCGGAACTGGTTGTAGTAGCTGTACGGTCCGACCACCCACTCCTTGCGGGCGGCGTTGAGCGGGTCCGCCTGCAGCGCGTCCATCGCGAAGAAGGCATCGAGGCGGCGGCCGGCCTGTTCGCGGCCCTGCATCGCTTCGATCAGCCCCGGCACGTCCTGCTGCGCCAGCCACTGGTACTGCCACGCCGTGCCTTCATGGAAACCGTGGTGCGAACGCGGGCTGTAGTGGCCATCGGCCGGGGTGTACCACTGGCCATCCTCGGTGCGCGGGCGCGGGAAACCGGTGAAGCCGGTCTCGGCGTCGCGCACCTGCGGGTCCCACACCTTGCGCCAGTTGCGGCCGCGCTCACGGAGCGTCGCCGCGTCCTGCGCATGGCCGAGGCCATCGGCCATCTGCGAAAGCGCACAGTCGGCCAGTGCGTATTCCAAGGTAGCCGAACCGCCGTGGTGCGGATCGACGTCCATGCCCTTGGACGGGAACGCGCGGTCGTAGACCACGTAGCCCTTGTCCAGGTACGTCGGGTTGCCGGAGCGGCCAGCCATGCGCGAGTTCAGCGGCGGCGTGCCGAAGGCATTGCGGCGCAGCGCATCCCAGGCCTGCGATTCACGGCCCTTGAGCGCACCGAAGCGCCACAGGTCGACCATGAACGGGGTGACCGGATCGCCGGTCATGATGTTGGTCTCGAAGTTGGCATAGCCCCAGCGCGGCAGCCAGCCGCCCTGCTCGTCGATCGCCAGCAGGGTACGGCCGATGTCGCGCGCCACGTCCGGGCGGGTCAGCGCCAACCACTGGTTCTGCGCGCGGTAGGTATCCCACAGCGAGAAGTACTCGTAGTAGGTCCAGCCATCGGCACGGTGGATGCCATCGTCATAGCCGCGGTAGCGGCCGTCGGCGTCGTTGCCGGTCATCGGCTGCAGCAGCGCGTGGTAGACCGCGCTGTAGAACACAGCGCGGTCATCGGCGGTGCCGCCCCGCACGCGCACCCGGCCCAGCTGCTCGCGCCACGACTGCTGGGACAGCGCGCGCATCCGGTCGAAACCGAGCAGCGCCCCGCCCTGCATGCCCTCCGCGCGCAGATTGATGCGCGCGCCTTCGGCATCCACATGTGAGATCGCGCTGACCGCCGTTACCGACTGGCCCTTGGCCAGGTCGAAGCTGAGCCAGGCACCGTTCGGCTTCTGTTCGCCCTCCATGCTGTGGCGCGCGCCCGGCAGGCCGCCGCCCTCGCCCCAGGTGCCATGCGCCTTGAACGGGCGGTCGAACTCGATGCGGAACCAGGTGGTGTACTGATGGCCGCCGCAGAAACTCTTGGTCACCAGCTTGCCCTCGACCACGCGGTCCCCGACCACATCGACCACGCTGCCGATCACCGAATGGCGCTCATTGGCCTGGCCGACATTGACCAGCACGTGGCCCTCGCCCTGGCGCTGGCTGAAGGTGTAGCGCTCGGCCGCGGCACGTGTACGCGCGGTGGCCTCGGCGTCGATGCCGCCGTAGCTGGTCAGGCGCACCTTGTAATAGCCGGCCTGGCCGATCTCGCCGTCATGCGTGTACGAAGCGGCATAGGTCTTGTGGTTGAAGTTCTTGGCGTCAGCAGTATCGAAATCGCCGCCCGGACCGATGCTGCCGGTGACCGGCAGGATCGACACCTGCCCGCCCTGCTCCCAGCAACCGGCGCCGGAGATGAAGGAGTGACCGAAACCGCGGATCTTCTCGTCGTCGTAGCGCCAGCCCGAATAGTGGCTGCCGATCGGGCTGACCTGGATCAGGCCGAACGGTGCCGATGCGCCGGGGAAGGTATTGCCGTCGTCCTTGCTGCCGATGAAGGTGTTGACCTCGCGCTCCAGCGCCGCCGGTGCGGCCTGCAGCAGCATCGGCATGGTCGAAAGCGCCAGCAGACAGGCCAGGCGCGCCAGCGGGCGGGAGGACAATGGGACGGCGGGAGCGGACGGCACTGGACGCATGTCGGGTTCCTGTAGTCGATGACGCGGAGGCAGACGGCCGGGATCGTTCGGCACCGTTCCGCTGAGTCCCGCCGTGACCGGCAGAGAGCTCCCCCTGGAATGACGCCCGACCCACCAGACCGTGAATTTAGATCGATTCAAGTAGAGCATGCAGGTTCAGCCGAATGCATTCTGCGGCGCAGCATGAGAGGGGTGTTCGGCAGGGCTGCGCCCTGCACCTGCCGAAGCCGAAGCAACAGCAAAAGCCGACTATCCGTGGGATGGCGGGATGGGTCCGGTTGCGGGGGACGCCGTAGACCCGTCCCTGGGGGCTTGGCCGCGGCATCCATGCCGCGGACACCCCCGCAACCGGACCCACCCCGCCTTCGACAGATTTCCGCGATCTGTGGATCCACGCCATGCGTGGATGAATCTCTGTCGGATATCGAAATCAATCGGGCGTCAGATCCGTTTTCCAAAGGAAAACGGATCTGACGCCACGACCCCATGTCGTTCCAGGATCAATCCAACCGTCACCGGGAAACTGTCGAAGGTGGGGCGGTGTCGGATTGCGGGGTGTCCGCGGCATGGATGCCGCGGCCAAGCCCCCATGGACGGGTTTACGGCGTCCCCGCAATCCGACACCGCCCCGCCCAACCCACAGAAAACCAGAGCCGTTCTGGCTTTGGCTTTGGCCTTGGCGTCGAGCAGGTGCAGGGCGCAGCCCTGCCGACCCACCCTCCCCTGCGCACGAAAACGATTTCACTGTTTTCAGCAAACCGTCATCCCTTCGCCACGCCAGTACCATATTGCGGAGCAGCATGCGCCCACGGGCGACCCATGCTAAAAAACGCCCGCCCATCGCTTAGATCGATCCAAGACGACATTGCGATGGCCGGGAGTTGGGGGAGCGGCAACAGGACGTACCAGGCCACGCGCACGGTGCAACTGCCACTGCATGGCGATAGCGACAATGTCACTTCAAATTAGATCGATTCAAGTTGTCCGTGCCACGTCACCGGATCAATCCAGGAGAGAGGGAGAGATGGGAATGAAGCATTCACCACGTACGCATGGCCAGGACGCATTGTCGCTGGCCGTCGCGCTGGCCTTGGCCGCCGCCGTCGTTCCGGCCGGCGCCGCCGCGCAGCAGGCAACCACCAGCGGCTCGCAGGAAGCCACCAACCTGGACAGCGTCCAGGTCACCGGCTACCGCTACGCCATCGAAAAGAGCCTTGAGCAGAAGCGCGACGCCAACGCCGTTGTCGAAGTGATCACCGCCGAGGACGTCGGCAAGTTCCCCGACAAGAACGTGGCCGACGCACTGCAGCGCGTGCCCGGCGTGGTCATCACCCGCAGCGGCGGTGAAGGCAAGAGTGTCAGCGTGCGCGGCCTGGCCTCGGACCTGACCCTGACCCAGTTGAATGGCAACTACGTGGCCACGTCGGAAACCAACGACGAAGCCACCCGTTCGTTCAACTACACCCTGCTGCCGTCGAACATGCTGTCCAGCGCCGAGCTGTTCAAGTCGCCGGAAGCACGCATCGACGAAGGCGGCATCGGCGGCACGGTCATCCTGCACACCCGCCGTCCGCTGGACATGGAGTCCAACTCGGGCTTCGTCACGCTCGAGGGCACCTCCTCCGATACCCACCACGATATCGACCCGCAGGCCTCGGCCCTGTATTCGTGGCACAGCAAGGATGAGCGTTTCGGCGTGCTGGTCGGCGTGACGCAGCAGAAGCGCACGACCCGTACCATGGAAGCCAGCACCGAGGACTACCAGTGGTACGGCGCCGGCAAGGCACGCGACGCCTATGGCAACGTGCAGCAGCAGGATGGCATCCACTACTGGTGGGGCAAGTCCGGCTTCAACAACCAGACCGGCGGCAACTACAGCGACTTCTTCATGCCGACCTCGGTCAACTTCGCCGTGAAGGAAGAAAAGCGCGAGCGCAAGGGCGGCCAGCTGACCTTCCAGTTCAAGCCGGTCGACAACGTCACGATGACCGCCAACTACTTCCGCTTCGAGCTGCAGGGTGACTACACCCAGAACATGCTGAAGATTCCGGAATGGAGCATGGCCCGCTTCAACGGCGATGGAAACTGGGCTGGCGGCCGCCTGCTCAACGGCCTGGATTTCGACCCCAGCGGCAACACCGTCACCGGTGCCCAGTTCGAAAAGCTGGCCGGAAAGACCTACTACTGCAGCGAAGACCAGGCCAAGGCCGCCGGCCTCAAGCCCGGCGGCTGGGGCCCGGACGACTGCACGATGCCGACACCGCAGCTGACCGGTGGCTACAGCAAGGAAAAGGCGCTGTCGCAGACCGCCGACCTGACCATCGACTGGGACATCAGCCCGCTGTGGAAGGCCTCGTTCACCGGTGGCCGCACCTGGTCTGAAGGTGGTCCTTCGATGAACTTCCGCATGTCGGCCAAGCCGCGCCGCAAGGTCGGCAACGACTACCTGTCCGGTAACCAGTACAGCGCATGGGACCTGACCGGCACGCCGTCTGCCACCTTCTCGCCCGACCTGCAGCAGCAGCTGATGAACGGCATCGCCGAAGTCGACACCGGCTCGACCGATTCGTCGTGGAAGCGCACCGAGGTCAAGCAGAACTACTTCCAGGCCGACGTGACCAAGCTGTTCGAGTCCGGTTGGCTGGATTCGATCCAGTTCGGTGCCAAGTACCGTGATGGCAAGGTCCATCGCAACACCGGCAACACCTACTGGGTATGCCCGGGCCGTGACCCGGCCGACTATGACAACAGCCGCTACCAGAGTGGCTGCGATCCGACTGCCGGCGATGCGCAGCCCGGCTTCTTCCTGTCGAACCCGATCAGCAACATTGCCGGTGGCTTCAATGCCAACGTGTTCCCGGGCATCAACTACCCGGCTTACATCGACTATCTGAACAAGACCTACGGTGGTTCGCACAACCGTACCGAGGAAGACTTCGTCTACAACGTCAACGAGAAGATCTACTCCGGCTACTTCCAGGCCAACTTCCGCACCGAGCGCCTGCGCGGCAATGTCGGCGTGCGTGTGGTGCGCACCAAGCAGTTCGCGCAGTCTTCCGACTCGATCGAGAAGTTCAACGACTACTTCCTGGACAACGCGTCCGGCGCGCCGATGGCGTGCACCGATCCCGCCGCTGCGGCCTACCCGACCTACAGCTGCGAGAGCGGCTTCGTGCGCCTGCCGCATGACCTGGCGCAGAGCAAGACCTACAGCCTGATCGGCGTGGACCGCACCTACACCGACGTGCTGCCGAGTTTCAACATTGCATGGGACATCACCGACACGCTGGTGCTGCGTGGTGCCGCATCGAAGGTGATCGCCCGCCCTGGCTACACCGATATCGCAGCACCGGGCGCACTGAGCTACTACAGCGAGGAGTACGTCAATGATCGCCGCGTTGCCGGTGGCGCATCGACCGCAGGCTGGGTCGGCCAGGGCAGCAACAAGCAGCTGGAGCCGTTCAAGGCCACCCAGTTCGACCTGGGCCTGGAATGGTACTTCCAGCCGGGCGCGGTCGCCGGCGTCAGCCTGTTCCGCAAGAACGTGGACAACTTCACCCTGCCGGTGGTGCGCGACACGCCCATGGTCATCAACGGTGAAGCGGTGAACGTGCAGCGCTACGAGACCCAGGCCAATGGCCGCGATGGTGTGTCGCAGGGCGTCGAGCTGTATGGCCAGTACACCTTCGATTTTGGCTTCGGCGTGCAGGCCAACTACACCTACAACGACACCAACCTGGCTTCCATTGTTCTGGACGGGCAGGAAATCGGCTCCTCGCCGCTGGTCGGCAGCGCCAAGAACCAGGCCAACGTGACGGTCTTCTACGAGAACGAGAAGTTCCTCGCGCGCGCCTCGTTCAACCGTCGCGGCCAGGTGGTCGGTGGGCTCAACAATGGCCTCACCGTCTACACCGAGCCGTATGACCAGCTGGACCTGAACGTGGCCTACAACCTGACCCCGGACTGGACCCTGACCGCGTCGGTGATCAATGCCACCAAGTCCGAGCAGCGCGTGCACCTGGGAAGCGACACCAAGGCACGCCTGATCTCCAATACCTATGCAGGCCGCCAGCTGTACTTCGGCGCTACCTGGAAGTTCTAAGGCAACACCGGGTTGCCCGGGCGCGCCCCGGTGCAACCCACGCCCCGCCCTGGCGGGGACGTTCCTCCACGGCAGCCGCGCTGGTACAGGTGGCTGCCGTTTTTTGTCGGCGCCTTGCCTGTCGTTCAGCCCGGCGCTTGACCCTGCCATCGTTGGAAGGTGCACACTGACTCCACCCCAAGAGCACTGAAGGAGCTAAAAATGGAATTCCATGTCGATGGCATGACCTGCGGCGGCTGCGCGCGCAGCGTGACCCGTGCGATCCAGCAGATCGATCCCAACGCCAGCGTGGTCGCCGACCCGCCGACCGGCCTGGTCAAGGTGCAGACCACCGCATCGCAGGAAGACGTCTTCGCCGCAGTGAACGACGCAGGCTTCCCGCCGCGTACTGCCTGATCCCCTACCCCGTCTCACACAGAGAAGCCCGCCCGGTGCTGTCGCACCCGCGGGCTTTTTCATGCATGCGATATCGAGTCAATGCTTGTGCGTACGCCGCCGCACCGCACCGGTCTTCGCGGTATCGACCGGCACCGGCGTCTGATCGTCCTCACCCAGCCGCTGCAGGATCGGGCACTCCGGCCGCTCGTCGCCCGCACAACAACTGATCAGCGATTTCAGCGTGTCGGCCATCTGCCGCATGTGCTCGATGCGCTGTTCCAGATCGGCAATGTGCTGTTCGGCCAGGTGCTTCACGTCGGCACTGTGCCGCGAGGTGTCATTCCAGAGGCCCAGAAGATCAGCGATCTCGGCCACCTGGAAGCCGAGATCGCGCGCGCGGCGAATGAAGCGCAGACGGTGGATGTCCGCCTGCGAATACGCCCGGTAGCCCGACTCGGTTCTATCAGCGGCGGGAATCAGGCCGATCTGTTCGTAGTAGCGGATCATCTTCGCCGACACGCTGGAGGCCTTGGCGGCTTCACCGATGTTCATGGGCATCCCCCTCAATGAGTGACGGCGGCGGCATCCGCCATCGGCGGCTGGAAGCGGCGCAGGCGCAGCGCGTTGCCCAGCACGAACACGCTGGACAGGGCCATCGCACCGGCCGCGAACACCGGTGACAGCAGCACGCCCCAGACCGGGTACAGCACGCCGGCGGCCACCGGAATCAACGCGGTGTTGTAGGCGAAGGCCCAGAACAGGTTCTGCCGGATGTTGCCCAGCGTCGCCTTCGACAGCGCGATGGCATTCGGCACCCCCTGCAGGTTGCCCGACATCAGCACCACATCGGCCGATTCAACTGCGATATCCGTGCCGGTCCCGATGGCCAGGCCGACATCGGCTTCAGCCAGTGCCGGCGCATCGTTGATGCCGTCGCCGACGAAGGCGACATGGCCATGCGTGGCCTTCAAGCGGCGCACCGCGTCGACCTTGCCTTCCGGCAGCACCTCGGCCACCACTTCGTCGATGCCGAGCTGGCGCGCGATCGCCTGCGCGGTACCAGCGTTGTCACCGGTGATCATCGCCACCTTCAGGCCAAGCTGATGCAGTGCCGCGATTGCGGCCGGCGTGCTCGGCTTGATCGGATCGGATACCGCGATGATTGCGGCCAGGCGGCCGTCGATGGCGGCATACAGCGGCGACTTGCCCTGGGTGCCCAGCTCTGCCGCCAGCGTCGCAAACAAAGTGATGTCCACGCCCAGGTCGCGCATGAAGCGATCGGCACCGACCTCCACCCGCGCACCATCAACGTTGGCACGCACGCCCATGCCGGTGACCGATTCGAAATCGACCATCGACGGCAGCGCGATGCCCTGCTCGGTGGCTGCATCGACGATGGCGCGGGCAATCGGATGCTCCGAGCGCGACTCCACCGCCGCCACCGCCGCCAGCACCGTGCCGTGATCAAAACCGCTGGCGATCTCCAGATCGGTCAAGCGCGGGCGGCCCTCGGTCAGCGTACCGGTCTTGTCCACCGCCACCACCTGCGCGTCCTTCAGCAGCTGCAGCGCCTCGCCCTTGCGGAACAGCACGCCCATTTCAGCGCCACGGCCGGTCCCGACCATGATCGAGGTCGGGGTCGCCAACCCCATCGCGCACGGGCAGGCAATGATCAGCACCGCCACCGCATTGACCAGCGCGAAGCTCAGCGCCGGTGACGGACCGAAGATCAACCAGACCAGGAAGGTCGCCAGCGCGGCCAGCATCACCGTCGGCACGAACCACAGCGTGACCTTGTCAACCACCGCCTGGATCGGCAGCTTCGAGCCCTGCGCCTGTTCGACCATGCGGATGATCTGCGCCAGCATGGTCTGCGCGCCCACCGCCGTCGCACGTACCGTCAGTGCGCCCTTCTGGTTGACCGTACCGCCCACCACGTTGCTGCCCGGCTGCTTCTCAACCGGGATCGGCTCGCCGCTGATCATCGATTCGTCGATGTAGCTGCGGCCTTCAACCACCTCGCCATCGACCGGCACACGCTCGCCTGGCCGCACTTCCACCACGTCGCCGCTCTGCACTTCATTGACCGGGATATCGACGGTGCGGCCGTCACGGATCACGTGGGCGACCTTGGCCTGCAGGTTGACCAGACGCTTGATCGCTTCGGAGGTACGGCCCTTGGCGCGGGCCTCGAGGAAGCGGCCGAGCAGGATCAGCGCGACGATGACCGCGGCCGCTTCGTAGTAGACGTTCACCGTGCCCGGCGGCAGCAGCCGCGGTGCAAAGGTCGCCACCACCGAATAACCGAACGCTGCGGCGGTGCCCACCGCCACCAGCGAATTCATGTCCGGCGCCAGCCGCAGCAGTGCCGGGAACCCCTTCTGGTAGAAACGGCGGCCGGGAATGGCCAGCACCAGCAGGGTCAGTACGAACTGCAGGTACCAGCTGGCCTGCATGCCGATGGTGGCCATCACCCATTCGTGCATGCCGGGAATCAGGTGCGAGCCCATCTCCAGCACGAACACCGGCAGCGCCAGCGCGGTCGCCACGGTCAGGTCGCGCTTCAGTTCGGCGCGCTCGGCATCCTTCTTTTCAGCGGCTTCATCATCGGACTGCACACCGGCCTCGATCGGGCGGGCGGCGTAGCCGACCTTGTCGATGGCCGCAACCAAGGCGGCCGTATCAGCCACGCCGCGCACGGTCGCACGCTCCGTGGCCAGGTTCACGCTGGCCTGGCTCACGCCTGGCACCGCCAGCAACGCGCGCTCCACGCGGCCCACGCAGGACGCGCAGGTCATGCCTTCCACGGCCAGTTCAACGGTAGCGGCGGGCACGTCATAGCCCACCCGCTCCACCGCCTGGATCAGCGCGGCCCGATCGACCGGGCCCGACGGGCGGATATCCGCGCGCTCGGTGGCCAGATTGACCGAAACACTGCCCACGCCTTCGACCCTGGACAGCGCAGCCTCGACCCGGCCGACACAGCTGGCGCAGGTCATGCCTTCGATGGGCAGGCTGATGGTGGCGGGGCTTGCGGGGGCTGCAATGGCGCGGGGCGTGCTCATGATCGGATTCCCGGGGTTCCTTCTGGATGCGGACAGCCTAAACCTTGCCATCGTGGGAAGGTCAAATCCAGCCACCCCGGGGTTCATGATGGGGTTCATCCACCCATGGCGTGGAACTACCGAGCGGACGGAGGCGCCAGGCGGATCAAGCCCGGCGCCCCCTGCGGGTGTGCTCAGAAGGTGAACACGTACTCCAACGCGAACTCGCGGCCGACCGCGCCCAGCAGGCGGGTCGGGGCGAAGTCGTAATCCAGCTTGTATGGGTCCTTGTGGTTCCAGCTGGCGGAGTTGAAGGCGTTGTTGACGTACACGTTTACCTTCGCGTGTACGGTCACCTGGTAGCCCACGTTGAAGTTCCAGGTGATGAACGGCCCCACTCGACCGTAGTAGCGCGCCGTCTGCTGCCCGGCATTGGGGTTCGGGTTCGGCGAGCCGTCCGGACGTGTCGCCGGCTCCAGGCAGTTCAGCGACGGGCTGTCGCTGGGCACGTAGCCGTCGGCGAACGGCAGGCAGCCGCCGGGGTTGTCCAGGCGGTCGGTGCCCCAGTGGTAGCGCACGCCCGGCACCGAGCCCACGCGGTCGGCATAGACATTGGCATTCCAGTTGCCGCGCTGCCAGGCCAGGCTCGCGCGCAGCTTGCTGCGCAGGTCGCGGTCGCGGCGTTCCGGGTTCGGGTCGTTGGCGTAGCGCTGTTCCTTGGTCGAGATCTGGTTGGTGTAGTTCAGACCCAGCTGGAAACTGCCCCACTGCGCGGTTTCCAGGCGATAGCGTGCGGTCAGGTCGACACCACGCACTTCGCGGCTGGCCAGGTTGAACGGGCCGCGCTCGATCGACACCAGGCGGCCGCTGCCGTCACGGTTCACGCGGGCCAGGATGCCGGCGCAGTAGTCGCCACCGGCCGGATTGGCCCATGGCGTGCCATCGATGTTCTTGCCGGTCAGGCAGCCGGCCTCGCTGGCCAGCACCTCATCGGCGCCGACGTCGACGATCATGTCTTCCAGCTTGATCGCCCAGTAGTCGGCACTGACCGACAGGTTCGGCATCACGTCCCAGACGAAACCGACCGTCCACGAATCACCGGTTTCCGAGCGCAGCAGCGGCGTGCCACGGCGGTTCACGTCGAAGGTGTACCAGACATCGGTGTTGCCCACGCCGCAGTTGTTGACCAGGTAGGCACCGCTCTGGATGCAGCGCAGGCGGTCATAGGTCTGCACTTCGGAGCTGCTCGGCTGGCCCAGCAGGTAATGCATGTCCGGCGCATGGAAGCTGGTGGCATAGGAGCCACGCACCAGCAGCGATTCAACCGGGCGCCATTCCAGGCCGACGTTCCAGGTGGTTTCCTTCTGGCTGCCGATGTTCAGTGCTTCGCTGCTGTCGTCGGCCTTGTAGTTGCCATAGCGGTCATAGCGCGCGGCCGCAGTGGCGGTCACGCTGTCCAGCAGCGGAATCTTGAACTCGACGCCGGCCGAATAGCGGGTGCGCTCGCCGCCACCGCGATCGACGTTCTGCAGGTCGAAGTCGATGCCGGCGCGTGGGTCGGGGCTGAGGTGATAACCCTGCTGCGCGATTTCAGCCACCGCGGCGAACGAGATCGGGCCGGCCCAGCCCTGGAACAGTTCGCCGGTGATATCCGCCGACGCCTGGTTGACCCAGGACGCCGCACGGTTCTTCGCCACCGTACCCATCTGCCAGTACTGGTCCGGCGTCAGCGGATTCCACCAGCGCGATTCGTTCAAGGCGTAGATCGCCTCGCCATCGGCCGTGGTGCCAAGCTTCGGGCCGAGGAAGTAGTCGTACGACTTCTGCTTGTCGACCACGTTCTGCCGTTCTTCCACGCGGTAATAGGAACGCCCCACCGTGGCGCTCCAGTCGAAGCGATCGGCCAGGCGGCCACGCAGGCCAGCGCTCCAGTCCCAGGACAGTTCGCGGTTGGTGTTGCGCAACGTATCCAGCCCGCCAACCTCATTCGGGGTGAACTGGCGCACGCCAAGAATCGGACGGTTGCGGTTGGCGTCCCAGTAGTAGCCGTTGTCATCGTCGATCAGCGACACGCCGGGCGGATTGGTGCCCCAGATCGCTTCGGAACGGTAGACCGCCAGATTGGTCCAGGCCTGCAGGTCATTGCTGAAATCAAAGGTGGCATACAGGTTGCCGGACACGTTCTCGGCACCGCCGGTGAGCAGCCAGTTGGCGTAGTCGGCGCTCATGCCGCACAGGCGGCCGGTGTTGGTGATGGTGTTGGCGGCGTAGTTGTAGACCAGTCGATCGGCGGTGTAGTACTCACTGCCGAACTTCTCGCAGGTGCCGGTGGGCGGCGCCAGGCGCTGGCCCGTGGTCGGATCGATCAACGCCAGTCCGGCGGTAGGACGGAAGCCGACCTTGCGTTGTTCCATGTTCCAGGACGGGTACGGCGCATCATCGGCATCGTCCATCTGCGGGCGGTCACGGCCGAACAACGGATCGCGCTTGGTGTACTGCAGCGCGTAGGTCACGCTCCAGTTGTCACCGGTCTTGCCGCCGGCCCAGGACAGGTCCCAGGTGTCGCGCCCACCCTCGGTGGAGGTGCCGCCACGCACGCGCACTTCGTCGCCGTCGTAGTTGGTCTTCAGGATGACATTGACCACGCCGGCGATCGCATCCGAGCCATAGATGGCCGAGGCGCCACCGGTCAGCACTTCGATGCGCTCCACCGCCGCGGCCGGAATGTTGCCGTAGTTGGAGAAGTTGGTTTCACCGCCATAGGGCAGCGGGTAGTCGGCCACGCGACGTCCGTTGACCAGCAGCAGCGAGCGGTTCGGGCCCATCCCGCGCAGGTTCAGGCCGCTGGCATTGGGCGTATGCGAACCCCACTGCGAGGCGGCTTCAACAGTGCCGGTCGCTTCGGTGAGGGTCTTCAGCGCGTCGTACACGCTGACGAAGCCTTCCTTCTGGATCTGCGCGGCGGTGATCACGTTGACCGGTGCCGGGCCTTCGACGCTGGCGCGCTTGATGCGCGAGCCGGTGACGGTGACCGCGTCGAGATCCTTGGTGGACGAACTGGCAGCTTCCTGTGCACTGGCAGCCAGGGGCAACAGGGCCAGGACCAGGGCCTGGGACAGCAGGTGACGACGCTTGCGGACGTTCTGAGCCATGGGTGGTTGCTCTTCGAAAGTGTGGACGCACGGACGGGTGGTGGCGCGGCGCTACGGCTGATCCGGGCACCTGGATCGGTTCAAGACCATCCCGACACCCTCCCCTGTGGATCGATCCAAACTAAAGCACAGCTGAACCACGCCGGGCATGCGGCGATGCAGCAATGCCCGAGGGAATGCCGCTATCGGCTGCCGGCATCCAGAACAATCAAAGGGTTGCAAAACATCGCTGAGAGAACAGCGCACACGTCAATGACGCGATCGCGACAATCGCGCGCGGAACGGATTTGTCCGTCGCAGGACAGCGCCGGGATCGGATCCCTTCGCAGAAGGGCTATGACCCGATTGCGTCGGGTGGGGTCGGAGCCCTTCTGCGAAGGGATCCGACCCCGGCCCTGCGATCAGCCGTCGAGGGCCTGACGCAGTGCGGCCACGGTCGCGGTGGCGGTCTGGCTCCAGTCCGGGTCCAGCCCGCGCAGCGCCGGGTTCTGGAACTGCATGGCCGAGCGCCTCAGGCCTTTGGCCGAGGCGTGCAGTTCGGTGCAGCCGCTGCGTCGTGCGACGGCGGCGATGTTGGCCGGGCCCAGCCCGGCGCCGGCCATCACCGTGATACGTCCTGCCGCCTGGGTGACCAGGCCCGCCAGCACATCGGCACCGGCCTCGGCACTGACCTGGCCGCCCGAGGTCAGCACGCGCTGGCAACCCAGTTCGATCACCTGTTCCAGTGCCGCCGGCAGATCGCGGGCGGCATCGAAGGCGCGGTGGAAGGTCACCTGCAGCGGCCCGGCAGCCTGCACCAGTTCACGGCACAACGCCACGTCGATACCGCCCTGCACATCCAGTGCACCGATCACCACGCCATCGCAGCCGAGCGCGCGGCACTGCGCGATGTCACGCAGCATCAGTTCGATTTCCAGCGCGTCGTAGTGGAAGTCGCCCGGGCGGGGTCGCACCAGCACGAACAGCGGAATCGACAGGCGTTCGCGCGCAAGCGCGATGGTGGCGAACGACGGCGTGGTGCCTCCCTCGGCCAGGTTGTCGAACAGCTCGATGCGGTCGGCGCCGCCGGCCTGGGCGGCCAGCGCCGAAGCCAGCGAGTTGCTGGCGATCTCCAGGGTCAGCCGCGTGCTCACGCCTGGGTGCTCGTGTAGATCGACGGCGAGTCGCGCAGGTCATCCTGGCGCTGCGCATCGCACACGGCGTAGACGAAGCCGCGATGCAGCGCGTAGGCGCCTACCTCGCCCTGCTTGTTCATGGCCAGGAAGCACACCTGCAGCGTTCTGCTAGCTTCCGGGCGCTTGCGCACCACGCGGTCGATGGCTTCGCGGCAAGCCTGCGCCGGCGAGCGCCCCTGGCGCATCAGCTCGACCACCAGGAACGACGCGGCGTTGCGGATCATCTCCTCGCCCACGCCCGAGGCAGTGGCCGCGCCCACTTCGTTGTCGACATACAGGCCAGCACCGATGATCGGGCTGTCGCCGACCCGGCCGTGCAGCTTCCAGGCCATGCCGCTGGTGGTACAGGCACCGGCAAGGTGGCCCTTGGCATCCAGCGCCAGCATGCCGATGGTGTCGTGGTTGTCGCTGTTGCCGGGAATACCTCGCCGCTCGGCGTTGATCTGCGGCTGATACTTCTCCGTCTTCAGCCACTCGCGCCAGGCCGCTTCGGCCTGCGGCGTCAGCAGGTGCTTGCGCTCGAAACCCTGCTGCATCGCGAACTGCTGCGCGCCCTCGCCCACCAGCAGCACGTGTGGGCTGTTCTCCATCACTTTGCGGGCCACCGACACCGGATGCAGGATGTCGACCAGCGCGGCCACTGCGCCACAACGGCCATCGCCATCCATGATGCTCGCGTCCAGGCTCAGCACGCCGTCGCGATCCGGGTTGCCACAATGGCCGACGGTGGGGTTGCACAGCTCGCTCTCGGCCCAGCGCGCGCCTGCTTCCACCGCATCCAGCGCGCTGCCGCCCTGCGCCAGTACCTTCCACGCGGCCTGGTTGGCCGGTACGCCGAAGTCCCAGGTCGAAACCACCTTGGCCCCACCCTGCGTGCGCGCCTGCACGCCCGGCAAAGCCGCCATGCCTGCAGCCAGTGCACCGGCCTGCAGGAACTGCCTGCGATCCACCATCTTCCCCTCCCAGTCTGCAATGCACGGCCGGCCCGATGCCGACCCTGCCGATCAGTCGTGCGTGGGCTGCCGTGCGGCGTGCCAGACCGCTGCGCCGAGCACGCCCAACTGGCCGTGCTCCACCCGCCATACCGGCACTTGGCGCAGCACCTCGGTCAGTACGCCCTTGTTGAGGAAGCGCTCACGGAAGCGGCCATCGGCCAGGAAATCCTGCACATGCGCGGAAATACCTCCGGCGAGGTATACCGAGCGCGCACCGACAGCGATCGCCGCGTCGCCGGCCAGGCTGCCCAGCCAGGCACAGAACACCTGCAGCGTTTCCACCGCCAGTGCATCCTCGCCGCTGCGGGCGGCACCGATCAGCGCCTCGGTACTGGTCCACACCGCGGTGGCACCGCGCAGCTCGCACAGGCACGGGTACAGGTTCATCAGGCCACTGCCGGACAGCACGCGTTCGTTGTCCACGTGCGGCCAGCGCTGCAGCAGCTTGCCCAGCACCTGCAATTCCAGCGTGTTGCCGGCGCCGAGCGCGGCATGGCCGATCTCGCTGGCCAGCACCGGGCGCTCGCCGTCGGCAAAGCGCAGTGCGGCGCCCAGGCCGGTACCGGCACCCAGCACCAGCGCCGGGAATGCCTGCGCCGGATCAGCATCGCCGTTCAGCGGCACCAGCGTGTCCGGCCGCAGATAAGGAATGGCCAGCGCCACCGCCTCGAAATCGTTGATCAGCTGCAACTCGTGCAGCCCGGACTGCGCGCGGGTGGCCGACAGCGAGACCGTCCATGGCAGGTTGGAATTGATCAGCACATCGCCATCGAGCAGGCCGGCAATGGCCACCACCGCGGTCTGCACCGGCTGGCCAAGGCCTGCGGTGAAATCGGCCAGGATCGCCGCCAGGCTGGGATGCTCGGCGCAGGCATAGGTGCGATGGCTGCTCAGCAGCGGCGCCTGGCCGGGTTGGGTTTCAGCCAGCGCGAGGCGGGCGAAGGTGCCGCCGACATCGGCAACGACCAGACGGCGTGGAAGACCGCCGCGGGCGGAGTCGGAGGAAACCGGGGACGCTGCTGCGATGGTCACGCTGGCCTGCTTGGATCGATTGAATCGCCCCGATTCTCAGGCATCGGGGCGGCTTTGCCTAGCGCGCCGACGGTTCAGGTTGGCCTACATGCCTTCCTGTTCGGCCACCTGCACGCCATCCACCAGCACCCGCAGCCGCTGCGGGCGGAAGCCGGCGAACAGCAGCGGCCGGGTGCGCTCGACCAGCACTTCATGGCCGGCGATGTGGCGCAGCCACGACTGTACCAGCGAGAACGAGAAGTGGGTGCCCGGATGCAGCGGGTGCTGCACCCAGACCTTCTCGGTGGCGCTCTGCAGCAGCATCGCGCCGGTGAACCAGTGGCGGCTGAGGGTCACCGGTGTGGTGCCGGCCATGAAGCGGATATCCATGCGGGGTCCTTTCGCTGGAGCGCTGGTGCGCGGGGGTCAGGGCTGGGCAGTCTGCAGGCTGTAGCTGGTGCTGGCGGTGAACACCGCGCCGTCGGGCTGGGTGGAACGCACCTCGACCTTGTGGCTGCCCACGGCCAGATCGGTCGGCAGCGCGCCACGCCACAGGTGCGGCGATGCGGTGGCCTCCGGCGAGCGGTCGTAGCCACGCAGGCTGTCAGCCAGATCGTCGGCCACGTTCTCCACCATCAGGCGCGGATCGGGCTGGCTGACCTGCTTCATCGGCTGCCAGGCGCCGCCATCGACGCGGTACTCGACCACGCTGGCATCCTCACCCATGTAGACGTTGGCATAGATGCCCCATGCCGGATAGGCCCCCTGGCGCAGCACCTTGGGGGCATGCAGGCCGATCTGCTCGCTGGCCGGCTTGCCGGCCACGCGGTACTGCAGTCTGTAGCTGCCATTACCGGCCACGTCGAGCAGCGCATAGCCCTTCGGCGTGCCATCGCTCATGGTGCTGTCCGGCACGCCGGCGGCATTCTTCACCCCCGACCAGAACGCACCGCAGTTGGCACCCACGTTGTATTCGTGCAGCGGCTTGTCGCCGTTCCAGCCGTCGGCCTTGCCGTGGTAGACGTGCTGCTGGGTGTGGCTGTGGCCGCTGAGCACCAGCACGTTGCGGAAGTCCTTCAACAGGTCGAACAGGCGCTGACGGTCAGCATGGCGGAAGGTCTCGCGTCCCGGCGCCGCGTCGAACAGCGGGATGTGCATGCCCAGCACCAGCAGGCGGTCCCTGTGCAGGCCCTTCAGGTAGCTGGCAAGGAAGGCGAACTGGTCTTCGCGCAGTCCACCGACATACTTCGGCTTGGCCTTGGGGTCGTACACCACGTCGTCCAGGAACACGAAGCTGGCGCCGCCTTCTTCCACCGCGTAGGTGTCCGGGCCGTAGATGTTGCGCCAGCTGTCCAGCGAGTGCTCATCGCTGGCGGCATCGAAATCGAGGTCGTGGTTGCCCGGCACATGGAACCACGGCACGCCAAGTTCGGTGGTGACCTTGTTGATCGCCGGATACAAGGTCAGGTCGTCGTTGACGATGTCACCCAGGGTGGTGCCCATGCGCGCCCTCGTCTGACCGACCAGCGGCGCCACGATCGACTGCTGGTAGTAGCCGATGTCCTTCAGGCTGGCGGTCTGCGAATCGGTGAACACCAGCATCTGGAAACCGCGGCGGCTGTCATGGCGATCCGACTGCAGCGCGAAATCCCAGTTGCGGGTGACATCGCTGGTGGCGGCGATGCCGCCGTACTTCAACGCCGGCGAACCGTTCGGGCGATAGTGCCGCCAGAACGAAGGCAGGCCGTCGGCCGCTTTCGGGAAGGAATACGCATCGGGCTTGATCACGAACACGGTCTGGCCATCACGCACCTGCAGGCTGTAGCTGCCGTCTGCAGCCGTCTTGACGATGGCCTCGCCGTTGGAGACCTGCACGCCGGCCAGGCCCGGATCGGTCGCACCGCGGCCGGGTTTGCCGTCGCGCTCCAGATAGACCTTGCCGGTGACCACGGTGTCCGCGGCCCAGGCCGGCGAGGTCAGCAACAGGCAGCACAGCCAGGCGGCAGGCAGTTTCATGGGCGGTCCGGGTAAAGAAAGACCGCCTATTGTAGATTCCGTTGATGACATCGCGCACGCGATGACGCATGCCGGTAGTGCCGGCCGCTGGCCGGCAGCCCCATGAACGTCGGGCATCCGGGGCTTGCCGGCCAGCGGCTGGCACTACCCCACTTCAACGATGGCGTTTTTCCAGCACCGCACGCGCATCATCCAGCGACAGCCCGCGCGCGCGCAGCAGCACCAGCAGGTGGTACAGCAGGTCCGAGGCCTCGCCCAGCAACGCCTCATCATCCTGCGCCACCGCCGCCAGGGCGGTCTCCACCCCCTCCTCGCCCACCTTCTGTGCGATACGGCGGATGCCGCCCTCGAACAGGCTGGTGGTGTAGCTGCCCGGCGGGCGTTGCGCCTCACGCATCGCCACCAGCTGGCCCAGCCCGCCCAGGAAATCCTTCGGCGCCTGGTCGAAGCAGCTCTCTGCACCGGTGTGGCAGGTTGGCCCCGCCGGCCGTGCCATCACCAGCAAAGTATCTGCATCGCAGTCGACGCTGATCGACTGCACCACCAGCACGTTGCCGGACTGCTCGCCCTTGGTCCACAACCGCTGCTTGCTGCGGCTGAAGAAGGTCATGTGGCCGATGGCCAGCGTGGCCGCCAGCGATTCGGCACTCACAAAGCCCAGCATCAGTACCTGCAGGGTATCGGCATCCTGCACCACCGCCGGCAGCAGGCCGTCGCCCTTGCTCCAGTCCAGCGCCTGCAATGCGTCCAATGACGGCCTGACTTCAATAGACATCCCGCACCTCGATCTGCTGTCCGCGCAGGTAGCGCTTCAATTCCGGAATGGCGATCGCGCCGCTGTGGAACACGCTGGCGGCCAGCGCGCCGTCGACGTCGGCCTGGTCAAAGGCTTCGGCGAAGTGCTCCATCGCACCCGCACCGCCGGAGGCGATCAGCGGCACCTGGCACAATGACCGTGCCTGCTGCAGTTGCACGACATCGTAGCCACGGCGTACGCCATCGCTGTCCATGCAGTTCAGCACGATCTCACCGGCACCCCGCCGTTGTGCTTCGACGATCCAGTCCAGGGTGCGCAGTGGCACCGCCTGGGTCTTGTCCGGGTCCCCGCTGAAGCGGCGCACCCGCCACTGTCCATCGGTCTCGCGTACCGAGTCGACACCGACCACCACGCATTGCACGCCGAACTCGTCGGCCAGTTCAGTGATCAGTTCCGGACGGCCCAACGCCGGCGAGTTGATCGACACCTTGTCGGCACCGGCGAACAGCACGCGACGCGCGGTTTCCACGCTGTCGATGCCACCGGCCACGCAGAACGGAATGTCGATCAGCCGCGCGATGCGCTCGATCCAGGCAACGTCGACCGAACGCGCCTCGGGGCTGGCGCCGATGTCATAGAACACCAGCTCGTCCGCCCCCTGGTCGCGATAGCGCTGCGCCAACTCGGCGATGTCGCCCATGTCGACGTGGTCGCGGAAGCGCACGCCCTTGACCACGCGGCCATCGCGCACGTCCAGGCAGGGAATGATGCGCCGGCTCAACATGCCAGCGCCTCCGCCAGGTCCATGCGCTGCTCCAGCAGTGCCTTGCCGAGAATCGCACCGCCACAGCCGGCGGCACGGGCCTCGGCCACATCGGCTACGTCACGGATGCCACCGGAGGCCTGCACCGCCACCCCCGGCAGCAACCCCGACAAGTGCCGGTAGAGGCCGATGTTGGGCCCGGCCAACATGCCATCCCGGGCAATGTCGGTACACAGCAGGTGGCGCATGCCGGCGCGCGCGTAGCGCTGTGCAAGGTCATCCAAGGTCACCCCGGCATTCTCGGTCCAGCCGTGCACCGGCAGCTGCCACTGCCCCTGTGCGTCCTGGCGCGCGTCCAGCGCAATCGTGATGCGCTCGGCGCCGAATTCCTCCAGCCAGCCGACCACTTCATCGGGGCGACGCACCGCCAGCGAGCCGACCACCACGCGACCGGCGCCGGCATCGAGGATGCGCGCCACATCGTCGCGGCCGCGCACGCCACCGCCGGTCTGCACCTGCAGCGGCGTGTGCGCGCGGATCGCAGCCAGCAGCGGCGCCAGGGTGTAGCCACCGGCGCGTGCGGCGTCCAGGTCGACCAGATGCATCCATTGCGCGCTCTGCGCGGCGAAGGCCTGCGCGCGCGGCAACGGATCATCCCCATAGGAGGTTTCCTGAGCGTAGTCGCCCTGGCGCAGCCGCACCACGCGGCCATCGCGGATATCCAGCGCGGGGTAGACGATGAAACTCATGCAGCCGTGCCCTCGAGGAAGTTGCGCAGCATCAGCGAGCCGGTCTCGCCGGAGCGCTCGGGGTGGAACTGTGCACCGTAGTAGCGCCCCTGCTCCACCACGGCAGTGAACAGGCCGCCGTGGTCGCAGGCAGCGACGGTGTGGGTGTTGAGGGGTGCCGCGTAGCTGTGCACGAAGTAGGCGCTGGCACGCTCCGGCACGCCGCGCAGCAGCAGCGATTCGCGCAGCGGCAGCAGGCGGTTCCAGCCCATGTGCGGCACCCGGATGCCGCAGGCCGGCACCAGCTTCCGCACCACGCCGGGAATCAGGCCCAGTGTCTCCACACCCGCTTCCTCGGAGCGCTCGAACAGCAGCTGCATGCCCAGGCAGATGCCCATCAGCGGCACCTCCAGTCGCTGCAGCGGTTCCACCAGGCCCTGCGCATGCAGGCGTTGCATGCCGGGACCGGCGGCGCCGACGCCGGGCAGGATCACCCGCTGCGCAGCGATCAGACCGTCCGCATCGCGCACCAGCCGTACCGTCGCACCCAGGCGCTCCAGTGCGTAGCGCACCGAGCCCAGGTTGGCGCCGCCGGCATCGATCAGCGCAACGTCACTCACAGCGCCCCCTTGGTGCTCGGCAGTGCCGTGCCGTGCCGGGCCAGCGCCGGACGCAGCGCGCGGGCCAGGGCCTTGAAGCACGCCTCCACCTTGTGGTGATCGTTGTCGCCGCGTACCTGCAGGTTGAGGTTCAGGCCGCTGGCATCGCACAGCGAGCGGAAGAAGTGCGGTACCAGCTCGGTCGGCATATCGCCCACGCGCTCGCGCTTGAACTCGCCCTCGAACACGAAGTACGGGCGGCCACTGAAGTCCAGCGCAGCGCTGGCCAGCGTCTCGTCCATCGGCAGCGTGAAACCGTAGCGGCCGATGCCGCGCTTGTCGCCCAGCGCCTCGCGCAGCGCCTGGCCCAATGCGAGCCCGGTGTCTTCAATGGTGTGGTGCTCGTCGATGTGCAGGTCACCCTCGGCCTGGATGTCCAGCGCGAAGCCGCCGTGCTTGCCGATCTGTTCCAGCATGTGGTCGAAGAACGGCAATCCGGTGGCGATGCGTGCATCAGCGGCACGGTCCAGGTCCAGTTCCACGCGGATCTTCGTTTCTTTCGTGTTGCGCTGGACCACGGCGGTGCGCGGTGCGTCGGCCAGCGCGTGGGCAATGCCCGGCCAGTCCCACTGACCACCGAACTGCTCGGTGCGCAACTGGAAACCGCGGATGTTGAGGTTGTCGGCAAACTGCAGGTCGGTGATGCGATCGCCGACCATGCCCGAACGCGCCCAGTCGATGCTGCGGTCCTGCAGATAGGCGGTCATCAGTCCGATGGCCGGCTTGCGGGTCGGCGCATTGTCGTGCGGCCAGCTGCAGTCGATCAGCACGTCACGGAAAGTGATGCCCTGGCTCTCGAAGATCTGCAGCATCAGGTCGTTCGGGCCATCGAAGCTGGCACGCGGGTAGCTGTCGCTGCCCAGGCCATCCTGGTTGGTGACGATCACGAACTGGTAGCCGGCATCCCGCAGTTTCAGCAGCGCCGGGATCACCTGCGGCACGAAGCGCAGCTTCTCGTAGGCATCGATCTGGAAGTCGGCCGGCTCCTCGATGAGGGTGCCGTCGCGGTCGATGAACAGGATCGGGGTCATGCTGCGGCCCTCCGCGCCGACAGGGCCGCAAGCACGCGGTCATTCTCTTCCGGGCTGCCGATACTGATGCGAAGCGCATCGCCCAGCTGGGGCGCGACGCGCTGGTCGCGCACCACCACCCCTGCAGCAAGCAGCGTATCGAACGCCGCCTGCGCATCGGCGAAGCGGACCAGCAGGTAGTTGCCGGACGAGGCGTACACCCGGCGTACACCGGGCAGGCTGGCCAGTGCCGTTCGCAGGCGCTCGCGTTCGGCGATGACCGTGGCCACGCGTTCGGCGGTGCGTGCCAGCGCGGCCGGCTGCAGAGCCTGCACGGCCAGCTCGGCGCACGGGGTCGGCACCGGGTACGGCGCCTGGCAACGCCGCAGCACGGTAATCAGTTCCGGGGCGGCGATCAGCGTTCCAATGCGAGCGGCCGCGAGCGCGTGTGCCTTCGACAGCGTGCGCAGCACCGCCAGGTTGGCGTGCGCGGCCAGCAACGTGGTCGCCGACGGACGCTGCGCGTACTCGACATAGGCCTCGTCCACCACCACCAGTGCCTGCCCGCGCAACGCAACTGCCACCCGTTCGACCTCGTCCAGGGCGATATCACTGCCGGCCGGGTTCGACGGTGCGCACAGGAACACCAGTTTGGCATTGCGTGCCCTGGCGGTGTCGATCACCGCATCCAGGTCGGCGCGAAGGCCATCCTCGCTGTCCACCAGCGGCACTTCAATCAATGCGGCACCCTGCAAGCGTGCGCAGACCGCATACATGCCGAACACCGGCGGCGTGACCAGCACGCCATCGCGGCCCGACACGCACAGCGCGCGCACCAGCAGATCAATGGCTTCGTCGCTGCCGCGACCGATCAGCAGCTGCTGTGGCGTCACGCCGTACAGCGCCGCCAGTCCCTCGCGCAATGCCAGCGGCTGCGGTTCGGGATAGCGCCGGCTGCTGCCCGCGGCATCAGCGGGATTGGCCCAGGCCGATTCATTGGCGTTCAACCAGACCTCGCCCTGCACCGCCGCACTGCGCGCCGAGCTGTAGCCGGCGAAGCCCTGCAGATCCGGGCGAACCAGTGCCAGCACATCATCGATAGCCGCGTTCATGCTGCCACCTCCATGCGCACTGCGACCGCACGTTCATGTGCATCCAGGCCTTCGGCACTGGCGATGATGCGCGCGCAGCCGCCAATCGCTGCCAGGCCGGCGGCGCTGGCGCTCTGCACGCTGATCAGGTTCTGGAAGCTGGCCACACTGACACCACTGTAGGCACGTGCGGCACCCGCGGTGGGCAGCACGTGGTTGGTGCCGCTGCAGTAGTCGCCCAGTGCCTCGGGGGTGTAATCACCCAGGAACACCGAGCCGGCCGCCTGCACCTTGTCCAGCCACGCACGCGGATCACGCAATGCCAGGATCAGGTGCTCCGGTGCATAGCGGTTGCTGATCGCGAAGGCTTCGTCCAGCGAATCGACCTGGATCAGCCGGGAGGCCGACAGCGCCTGGCGTGCGATCTGCTGGCGCGGCAGCAAAGCCACCTGGCGCTCGACTTCAGCCTCGACCGCCGCCAGCATCGCGGCATCGTCGGTCAGCAGCAGCACCTGCGAATCCGGGCCGTGCTCGGCCTGCGACAGCAGGTCGGCGGCGACGAACGCCGGATTGGCGCCGGCATCGGCAATCACCAGCACTTCTGAGGGGCCGGCCGGCATGTCGATGGCGGCGGCGCCATCCTGTGCGACCTGCTGCTTGGCTTCGGTGACGAAGCTGTTGCCGGGCCCGAACAGCTTGTCACAGGCCGGAATGCTGGCCGTGCCGTAAGCCATCGCAGCGATGGCCTGGGCGCCGCCCAGCTTGAACACGCGCTGCACGCCGGTCAGGCGTGCGGCCACCAGCACCGCAGGATCGGCCGTGCCATCGGCACGCGGCGGCGTGCACAGCACCACCTGCGGGCAGCCGGCCAGCTGCGCCGGCACGCCCAGCATCAGCGCGGTGGACGGCAGCGGCGCGCTGCCGGCCGGCACGTAGAGCCCTACCCGTCCGATCGGCCGCAGTATGCGTTCGCAGACCACGCCCGGGGCGGTTTCCACCGCATACCCCGTACCCATGCCGGCGGCGTGGAAACGGGCGATGCGTTCGGCAGCTTCGACCATCGCCTGGCGCAGCTCGGCGGGGACGGCGGCATCGGCCGCTGCGAACTCGGCTTCGCTCACTTCGAACGATGGCAGCTCGACGCCGTCGAAACGTGCGGTGATCGCACGTAGCGCGTCATCGCCCTGCCCGCGCACCTGTGCAATCAGCGTCGCCACCGCATCGCGGGTCTGCTGCGCCACGGTCTGCACCGGGCGGGTCAGTGCCGCACTGCGCGCGGCCTCATCAAGTCGGGACCAGATCAGACGGTTCATGCCAGCGACCGCTCCACGCTCAGTACCATCAAGCCCTGCGCGCCGGCGCGCTCGAGTTCCTCCATGCGCTGCCAGCTCAACGGGCCCGGGCACATGGTCTGCAGGCGCAGTGCGCCGCCGTCGGCCGGCAGCCGCACCAGCGGCTCGGCATCGGCCAGCAGCTGCGCCAGCGCGTCGACGCGATCCTCGCTGGCGCGGAACATCAGCAGCTTGCGATCCTGGCGCTGCACCACGCCGTCGAGGCGGCGCAGCAGCATCGCGCGCAGCGATGCACGTGCGTCATCCGGCACGCGCACCGCACCGGCCAGCACCGCTTCGCTGTCGAGCAGGTTGTGCACCGGGGTCAGCTGGTTGGCGCGCAGCGTGGCGCCGCTGGAGACGAGGTCGCAGATCAGGTCGGCGGTACCCAGTCGCGGGGCGATTTCCACCGACCCGGACAGCTCGACCACCTGTGCGTCCACGCCCTGTTCGGCCAGCCATTGCTTGAGGATGGCCGGGTAGCTGGTGGCAATGCGGGTACCGGCCAGCTGCGCCGGTCCCTGCCACTGCCACTCCTCGGGTACCGCCAGCATCAGCCGGCACTGGCCAAAGCCCAGTCCGCGCAGTGCCTGGTAGGCATCCGGCAGGCCCATCTGGCGACGTGCCGCAGCCTGCTCGTCCAGCTCGTTGCGGCCGACGATGCCGAGGTCGCAGACGCCGTCGGCGATCAGGCCGGGGATGTCGTCGTCGCGCACCAGCAGCAGGTCCACCGGCAGCGATTCGCCGTAGCAGAACAGCTTGTCGCGGCTCTCGCGCCAGCTCAGGCCACAGGCACTGAGCAGGTTGCGGGCGGGCTCGGCCAGCCGGCCACTCTTCTGGATGGCGATACGCAGCCGGTCTCGTGCCGGCGCTGCCTGGGTTGCACTCATGGGGGAGGTCTCGAAGTTCGGAACGGGGCGCGGATCAGCGCGAAGCAAGGCGGTCGATGGCGGCGGCATAGCCTCGATGGCCATGCTCGAGCGTTCGCGCCACCCGTCCGGTGGTGGTCACGCTGACCCCGGTGCGCTCGTGGATCTCGCGATACGGCACGCCCTGCTGCAGCAGCGGCACCACCTTCCAGCGGTCGGCCATGGCTTCCAGCTCGGCCGGTGTGCACAGATCGCGCAGGAAGGCCTCGACCTGTTCCGGCTCGCGCAGGGCGGCAAAGGCTTGGGCCAGGGCTTCCAGGTCGGCCTTAGGGTCTTTGGCGGCAATCTCGGGGCGGGCTTTCACGGGGTCGTTTCCATGCATCAATGTAATAGCGCGTTAGTACATTAGCGCATTCTTGCGCACTGCGTCAAATCTGGGGGGATTTGTGGGCAGGGCTGCGCCCTGCACCCGCTAGATGCCGAAGCGACGTCAAATGCTGGATGGCTGAGGGTTGGCGGGGTGGGTCCGGTGGCAGGGGACGCCGTAAACCCGTCCATGGGGGCTTGGCCGCGGCATCCATGCCGCGGACACCCCTGCCTCCGGACCCACCCCGCCGTCGACAGTTTCCTGCGAGCTGTTGGAACAGCAAGGGGTCGGATCCGTTTTCTGAAGGAAAACGGCTCTGACCCCGGAACGCGGCCCGGAAACGAAAACGCCCACCGGGTGGTGGGCGTTTCGTGGCGTGTCGGCGTGCGGCCAACCGGCCGTTACATCACCTTCGACTGCTCCAGCTCGACCTGCAGGGTGCTGGCCAGCTCGTCGCGGGAGACTTCGAACTGCTGCTCGCGCAGCAGGTCCTTCACTGCCACCACGCCGCGCGCCAGCTCGTCCTCACCGGCCAGCACCACGAAGCGGATGCCGGCCTTGGCGGCGTACTGGAACTGCTTGCCGATCTTCTTCGGCTCCATCTGCACTTCGGTGTTGATGCCACCGGCGCGCAGGCGGCGCGCGATGTCCAGCGACTGCGGCATGCCCTGCTCGTCCATCAGCGCCACCAGCGCCTGCACGCTGCTGCCCTCGATGCCATCGATCAGGCCGGCTTCGCGCAGCTGCCAGAACAGGCGCGACAGGCCGATGGAGATGCCCACGCCCGGCAGCTTCGACTTGCTGTAGTGGCTGGCCAGGTCTTCGTAGCGGCCGCCCGAGCAGATCGAACCGATCTGCGGGTGGTCGGTCAGCGTGGTCTCGTAGACGGTGCCGGTGTAGTAGTCCAGGCCGCGCGCAATGGAGAAGTTCAGGCAGTACGCGGTTTCCGGCACGCCCAGCGCCTGCACCAGCTGCAGCACTTCGCGCAGTTCGGCGACGCCGGTACGCAGGATCTCAGAAGAACCGGCGTCGGCTTCAAGCGTGGCCAGCTGCGCCAGTGCATCGGCATGGCCCTGCGAACGCACGGCCACGAACGCCAGGATCTTCTCGACCTGCTCGGCCGGAATCTCGAAGCCCTCGCCCACCAGCGTCTCGCGCACGTAATCGGCGCCGCGCTTGTCCAGCTTGTCCACTTCGCGCAGCACCGCCAGCTGGCGCTCGCCCTCGGCCACGCCCAGGCTCTCGAAGAAGCCACGCATCAGCTTGCGGTTGTTCAGCTGGATGCTGAAGTCGCCGATGCGCAGTTCCGAGAACACCGCGTGGATGACCGCCAGCACTTCGGCGTCGTATCGCACGCTCAGGCTGTCCTTGCCGATCACGTCGATGTCGCACTGGTAGAACTCACGGAAGCGGCCGCGCTGGGCGCGCTCGCCGCGGTACACCCGCTGCATCTGGTAGCGACGGAACGGGAAGGTCAGTTCATGCTCGTGCTCGGCCACATAGCGCGCCAGCGGCACGGTCAGGTCGAAGCGCAGCGCCATTTCCGGCAGCGAACGGTCACCCGATTCGGCGGCGTTGGCCAGCGCACCGGTGGACTGCACGAAATACACCTGGCGCTCGGTCTCGCCACCGGACTTGGTCAGCAGCACGTCGGACAGCTCGAACACCGGCGTCTCCACCGGCAGGAACCCGAAGCGCTCGTAGTTGCGACGGATCACGTCCAGCATGCGCTGGAACGCAATCTGCTCGCGCGGCAACAGTTCAAGGGTGCCGGGCGGGGTACGGGGCTTGATCACGGGCGGAACTCCTGCTGGAACGGGACGTGGGAGGGGGCGACATTCTAGCGCCCCCGCCTCGGGCAGGGTCGAACGGCCGCTTGAAGTATCATAAGGCCCTCCCCGCCCGCGATACGCCCCCGCAACATGTCACGGCCTTCCGGCGCTCCGCCCGCCACCAACGATCCCGCCTCGCCGTCCTGCAACACGCTGGATTGCCTGCACTGCTCGGTTCGCCACCTTGCGGTGTGCTCGGCGCTGTCGCCCGATGAAGTGCAGGCACTGGAACAGGTCACCGTTTCCCAGCAGGTCAGCATGGGCAGTACCCTGGCCCGCACCGGCGAAGAGCGCGACCATGTCTATACATTGACCGGCGGCGCCCTGCGCCTGGTGCGCACCCTGGCCGATGGCCGCCGCCAGATCAGTGGCTTCGTGCTTCCCGGCGACTACCTGGGCCTGAGCGGCAGTGACCACCACCGCTACGATATCGAGGCCATCGCAGACAGCCGCGTATGCCGTGTCGCGCTGCCGCAGATGAAGGCGCTTCGCAGCCGCTTCCCGCACCTGGAACGCAAGCTGCTGCAGCGTGCCTGCCAGGAGCTGGACGCCGCGCAGGATGCCGCGCTGGCACTGGCGCGGCTGCAGCCGGCCGAGAAAGTAGCCGACTTCCTGCTGCGCCTGGCCGCGCGCGAGGCCAAGCTGGGTGGCGATGGCCTGCGCGTCTCGCTGCCGATGGGGCGTGGCGACATCGCCGACCATCTGGGCCTGACCATGGAAACGGTCAGCCGTACCTTCACCAAGCTGCGCCAGCAGGGGTTGATCGCCCTGCCCCACCTGAACGTGGTGGAGATCCTCGACGAGGACGGGTTGCGCACGCTGGCCGGCAACCCCAGATGCCTTCGATCAACGCAGCAACACCTCGCGCAACACCGCATACTCCGCAGCCAACGGTTCCGCGTGCGCGGGCCGCTGCAGCAACGCATCCAGCGCCGGCGGCACGGCCACTGCTTCGCCAATCAAGGGCTCCACCACTGCCTCGAACTTGGCCGGATGTGCGGTAGCCACCACCGCCCAGTCGCCCTTGGCGCCGCGCGCACGCAGGTCCTGCAGCACCTTCACCGCTGTGGCCGTATGCGGGCAGAACAGTTCGCCGTTGCTGGCATGCGCCGCCGCAATCGTCGCGCGGATGGTCACGTCATCCACCGCGAACGCGCGGAACGCAGCGCGCAGCTCGGCGTCATCTCCGAGGTAAAGCCAGCGCAGGCGTTCAAAGTTGCTGGGCGCCCCTACGTCCATTGCATTGGCCACGGTCGCCACGCTGGCCTGCGGCTGGTAGTCGCCACCATTGAAGTACGCCGGCAGTACCGCATTGGCATTGGTGGCCAGCACGATCTGCCCGATCGGCACGCCCAGCGCGCGCGCCAGCACGGCCGCCATCGCATTGCCAAGGTTGCCGGTCGGCACCACCAGGTTGAGCCGACGACGATGCGTCGCGTAATGGGACAACGCCGCATGCGCGTAATAACTCATCTGCGGCAGCAGGCGGCCGAGGCTGATGCTGTTGGCCGAACTCAGCGGCACCTGCGCCTGCAGTTCGCGGTCAGCCAGTGCCTGCTTGACCATCGCCTGGCAATCGTCGAAGGCACCGGCCACGCGCAGCGCCTGAATGTTGTCGCCGAAACAACCGAGCTGATGCGCCTGGCGCGGTGACACACGGCCATCCGGATACAGCACCACCACGCGCACGCCGGGCTGGCGATGGAAGGCCGCAGCAACGGCGGCGCCGGTATCGCCAGACGTGGCGACAACAATCGTCAGATCGCGGTCCTTGCCGGCCTGCAGCCGCGACAGTGTTCCGGCCAGGAAGCGCGCACCGATATCCTTGAACGCCGCCGTCGGCCCATGGAACAGCTCCAGCACATGGTCACCGCCGCCCAGTGGACGCAGCGGCACCTGAAAGTCGAACGCCTCGCGGCAGATCGATGGCAACGCAGACTCCAGCGTGTCGCCGGAAAAGAACGGCGCCAGCAGATCGGCGGCGGTATCGGCCAGCGTTGCGCCGGCCCGCAGCTCACGTGCCGCCGGCAGCACCTGCGGAACATACAGCCCTCCATCGGGCGCCAATCCTGCAGCGATCGCCGCACTGAGGCCAACGGCCGGGGACTGACCCCGGGTCGAAACAAATTGCATGGGTTCGGTATCCAGTAATGGGGAAGGATTCAGCACAAGCGGGCTCCCGGTGCATCCAGCGGCGACACCCAGGCATCGCTGTCGAAACCGGCGGCGGCAAATGCCGCCTGCACCGGTGCGGCAGCGGTGCGGGCCTGGTCGGAGTCCTCGAACCAGGCGAACACGCTGGGTCCGGCACCGGAGATGCCCGCACCCATTGCATGGGCCGACAGCGCCGCATCGCGGGCTGCTTCGAAACCTGCAATCAGGCCGGCCCGCCGTGGTTCCACCAGCACATCGCGCAATCCAGCCCGCACCAGCGCCGCATCACTACGATGGCAACCACTGAGTACCAGCGCGAGGTTCGCACTCTGTGCCACGAATTCACCCAGCGCGTAGCTGCCCTGCAGCACCTGGCGCGCACGGCGTGTTTCCAGCACCGCGTGCGGATGCACCAGCAGGCTGTGCCAGGCCGCCGGCACCGGAATTGGCAGCAGGCGGTCGGCCGTACACAGCGCAAGACCACCCAGCAGCAACGGCCCCACGTTGTCGCCGTGGCGGCCACCGCTGGCCACCGCCTCGCCATCGAGCGCAAACGGATACAGCGCCTCGCGCGACAGCGGTACATCCAGCAGCGCGTTGGCGGCAACCAGCGCAGCAACGCATGACGCTGCCGAACCGCCCATGCCGGAACCGAACGGAATGCCCTTGTCGATCTCCACCGCGAAACCGAAGTCCAGGCCCAGGCCTTCGCGCAGTGACATCAGCGCAGCGCCGGCGGTGTTCCCGGCTGCCTCCAGCGGCAGCTCGACGGCACTGCCGCGAATCGCCTCGATGCGCACCAGCGGCTCGTCGATGCGGCGCACGCTCACGGTATCGCCAACACCGGAAATGGCGTGACCGAGAATATCGAAGCCCACCGCTACGTTGGCCACCGAGGCCGGCGCGAACGCACGTGCGATCACAGGCGCGCTCCTTCACCGGCCGCGACCCGCAGCAGGTCGGCAAACACACCGGCGGCGGTGACTTCCGGGCCGGCCCCCGGACCCTGCACCACCAACGGGTTGTCGCAGTAGCGACGGGTACGGAACTGCACCACGTTATCGGTCAACCGAAGGTTGGCGAAGGCGTGGTCGGTGGGCAGTTCCTGCAGGCCCACCGAGGCACCGTCAGCGCCCAGCCGTGCCACGTAGCGCAGCACCGCGCCACGCGCCCGCGCGTTCTGCAACCGCTGCAACAGGCTGGCATCGGACTCGCCCAGCCGCGCCATGAAGTCATCCACGCTGCCGTCGCGCAGCAGCGCCGGCACCAGGCTTTCCACCTGTACCTGTTCCAGGCTGAGCGCGTGGCCGGCCTCGCGGGCGAGGATCACCAGCTTGCGCGCCACGTCCACGCCCGAAAGATCATCGCGCGGGTCCGGCTCGGTGTAGCCCATCGACCGCGCCTGCGCGACCAGCTGCGAGAACGGCTGACTGCCGTCGAAGCGGTTGAACAGCCACGCCAGCGTGCCGGAGAAGATGCCTTCGATCGCCAGCACCTCGTCGCCCGTATCGACCAGATCACGCAGCGTGGTGATCACCGGCAGGCCCGCACCCACCGTGGCTTCGTAGCGGAAGCGCGCACCACTGGCCGCCGCAGCAGCACGGATGCGCTGGTAGCGCGGCAGCGGGCCAGCACCGGCCTGCTTGTTCGGGGTCACCACGTGGATGCCGGCAGCCAGCCAGCCCTCATAGCGCTCGGCCACGTCAGCGCTGCCACTGCAGTCGATCACCACCGCATGCGGCAGGTGCGCGGCCAGCAGGTGTTCGGTGAAGCGATCCAGGTCGCTGGGCTCGCCCGCGTCCTGCAATGCCTCCCGCCAATCGGCGTGCAGGCCATCCACTTCCAGCCGCATGCGCGAACGCGAGGCCAGCGCGCGCAGGCGAAGATCCACATTGGCCTTGGCCAGCAGCTGCAGGCGGGCCGCCAGCAGCTGGTCCAGCAGTGCCGCGCCGACGTTGCCCGGCCCGATCACGCCGACCGCGAACGTCTGCGGCGACAGCCAGAAGCCCGCATGTGCGGCCCGCAATGCGCGGGTGGCATCGGCACTGTCCACCGCCACAGAAATATTGCGCTCCGACGAGCCCTGCGCGATCGCCAGGATGTTCACCTGCGCGCGTCCCAGCGCCTCGAACAGGCGCGCCGCCACACCGGGCTGGCCGGCCATGCCGTCACCCACTGCCGCCAGCACGCTGACGCCCTCACTGACCTGCACGCGCTGCACCTGCCCTACCGACAGTTCATGCGCGAACGCGTGCAGCAGTGCCTCACGGCCACGCGCCGCTTCGGCGGCGCGCACCACGCAGCAGATCGAATGCTCTGACGAACCCTGCGAGATCATCACCACCGACACCTGCGCCTGGCGCAGCGCCGCGAACACGCGCTCGGCGGTACCGGGCACGCCGATCAGGCCGGTGCCCTCCAGGTTCAACAGGGCCAAGCCGGGGCTCAGGGTCAGGCCCTTCACCGGCCCGCGCGGCGAGCGCTCGGCGCTGATGCGCGTCCCCGGATGCGCCGGCTGGAAGGTATTGCGGATGAAGATCGGCAGGCCGAGGCGGATCGCCGGCGACATCGTCTGCGGGTGCACCACCTTGGCGCCGAAATAAGCCAGCTCGCAGGCCTCGTCGTAGCTCAGTGATTCCAGCTGCACCGCTTCGGGCACCAGTCGCGGGTCGGCCGACAGCACGCCGTCGACGTCGGTCCAGATGTGCAGTTCATCGGCATTGAACAACGCGGCGAAGATCGCGCCGGAATAGTCGCTGCCATTGCGGCCGAGCGTGGTGATGCGGTCATGGCGGTCACGGGCAACGAAACCGGTGGCGACCAGGCGCATCTGCGGATGCCGCAGGCGCCACTTGGCCAGGCGGTCCGCGCTGGACTCCCAGTCGACATCCACACCCAGTTCGCCATGCCCGACCACCAGCACGTCGCGTGCATCGAGTACCGCACAGTCTTCGCCCAAGGCACGCAGGTGGGTGCCAAGCAGCTGCGCGGAGAATACTTCGCCCAGGCCCTGCACGCGGTCGAGTACTTCGCGCGGCAGCTCGCCGATCACTGCCAGCGCCGCCAGTACCTCGGCCAACTGCTCGAAGCGGGCGTCGATCCATTCGACGGTCTCGCCCACCTGCTCGCCCAGCAGGGCCACGGCGGCGCCACGGTGACGCGCGCGCAGCGCATGCCAGGCCTCGCGCCAGCCTTCGTCGCCCTTGGCCGCCAGCTGGGCCAGCTCGATCAGCGCGTCAGTGACGCCCTTCATTGCCGAAACGACAGTGACCTGCAGCGATTCGGGACGGGCCAGCAGCAGGCCCGCGACATGGCGGTAGCGTTCGGCATCGGCCACCGAGGTGCCGCCGAACTTGTGCACGACGATGGACGGTGCAGCCAGATCGGCCGGGGCAACGGGATGAGCGGGGGCGTGGGAAGACATGCAGACCTCGGCAGGAGGCCCCGTCGCATGCAGGTGTCGAGTTTCCCCGCCACCTGTATGGTGCGGGGCCGTGGTTTTCGGGAGTTACACGAAGACGACGGGCCGCACCAGGGCAGTGGTGACGGTGGTGGTGGTAATGGTGGTGGTGGCGACCGGCGCAGTCGAACGGCCCGCAGTGGCGGGGGCGATCAGGCTGGCGTGGGCGGCATCAGGAACCATGACGCACAGAAAACACTGTGCGCCGGCCTGCTGTCAAGTGCTGCGATGCAAAAAGCCAGTGCCGCGATCATCGCTCAACGTGCCGGCATTTGGTTGCATCTGAGACCAAGGCAGCATCAGCACGCTTGACGCACGCATTCAGCCGGCATGTTCGGCGATCGCCCGTGGAGTACGATGGGCATGCGCGCACAGCATCACGCCGGCCACCAGGAACACGATCGCCAACGCTTCCAGCAGCGAAGGCCAGCGCTGCTGCCAGGCGAAGGCATACGCCAGCGCGAACAGCGTCTCGAACACGATCATCTGGCCGGTCAGGGTCAGCGGCAGCAGGCGGCTGGCGCGGTTCCAGAACGCATTGCCGAGGATCGAGGCCACCACCGCCACACCGGCGCTGATTGCCCAGAAGCCACTCCACTGCGTCGCCGTGTGCCCGCTGGTGTGGCCGATGAAGGCCATCGGCACCAGCAGCAGGGCCAGGCCGCCGGTGGTGACGCCGGTCAGCAGCGACCAGTCGTGGCTGGACAAGTCCGGTCGACGCGCCAGCCAGCGGCTGTTGCCGATCGAGTACAACGCCCACGAGAACAGCGCGCCGAACGCGCACAGCAGGCCGATCAGGCGCTGCCGCCACGGGGTTGCCAGGTGCTCGGACATCAGTGCTTCCCAACCAACCAGGGCCACGCCCAGCACGCACAGGCCCAGTGCCGGCAGCAGCTGTTTCAAAGGCACTGCACCCTGTTCGCGCACGCCGACCAGGGTGACCACCACCGGAATCAGGCCGACAATCAGCGACGCCGCCGCACCGCCAGCCCACTGCACCGCCGTGGCCAGCAGCAGGAAGTACACCAGGTTCCCGGCCAGGCTCAGCCACAGCAGCCCGATCCATTCGGTGCGACCCAGCTGGGGTGCCAGCCGCTTCCAGCGCGGGAGCAGCAGTACTACGGCGATCAGGCCGTAGACCAGATAGCGGCCGGCCGACAATTGCAGGGCGTTGAACGACTGCAGCACGGCGGGCGCAAGGAAGACCACGCCCCACAGCGCGCCAGCGGCAACGCCATTGGCGATGCCCAGGGCCATCGGGTTGTTGCGCATTCGGGTTCTTCGGGGGATAGAACAGGCCGCGCAGTGTAAGCGCTGGCCAGCGGGCACTCTTGACCGAGGCTACTGCCCTGACCGGCCGCGCGCGCAAAGCCGAGCGTGGCTCGACCCTACAGTCCGGCGCCCCGGCGCCACGCTGCGGGAGTCTGGCCGCACTCGCGGCGCAGCGCACGGGTCAGTGCGCTCTGCTCGGAATAGCCCGCGGCCAGCGCGATATCGCTGATCGGCGCCACGCTGGTGCGCAGCTGGTGCTTGGCCCAACGCAACCGGCTTGCGCTGAGCCAGGCCTGCGGGCTGAGCCCGAACTCCTGCCGGAACAGCGCATGCAAACGGCTCTCGCTGACCCCGACGAACCCCGCCATGCGCGCCACCGGCCACGCCTGCCCGGGGTCGGCCTGGACCGCCGCACACAGACCCTGCATGCGCGCGCCACTGCCAGCAGGTGCAAATACCTGCAGCAACTGCGGCAGCAGCGCCGGCATCGGCTGCCCTGCCTGCACCTCAGCCAGGCGTCGGCGCAATGCCAGCGGCAGATGCAGCCAGCGCTGCCGGCACAGATGCTCCTGCGTGCCGTCATCAAGTACGCCCGGAGGACAGTCAACGATCACGAAACCATTGGGACCATCAGCCATCTGGTCATGCGCCTCACCGGCGGCCACGAATGCCCCCTGCAGCACGTCCAGCCGACCTCCGCGGCCTTCCATTTCGAACTGCAGTTCACCCTGCACTGGCAGCACCCACTGCGCGTAGTCATGGCGGTCCAGGCCGGTGGCCTGGCCGTAGTGCCGCAGATGGAAGATGGCGCCCATCCGGGCAGTGTGCGCGTGTAACAACGGCCGTGCAAACCGTTGCTATAGTCGATCCGTCATCCAACGCAGGGAGTGCAGGACATGACCCATCAGCAGGTGTCCCTGGCGCTCGCCACCGGCCTCGGCCTGGCGCTCGCAGCTTCGGTCTCCGCACAGGCGCGTACGCCACCGGCTCCGCACTGCATGGACGCTGTCGGCGTACAGGAAGTGGAGCAGGCATCACCGCGCTCGATCGCACTGCGCGCCGCCTCCGGCCAGCCCTTTCGGATCGACTTCAACGAAGATTGTCCCGGCGTCCGCGGTGCCACCTCGCTGAAACTGGAAGCCCCCGCCGGCTGGGCCTGCGGCCGCCCCAGCGAACGCGTCGTGGTCGACGGCCGCCGATGCACCATCAGCGCGGTCACCCCGCTGCAGAATCGCGATTATGCCAGCGTCGCCCGCGACAGCGACCGCCTGCGCACCGCTACCCTGCCTGCCGTGACCATCCGCGAACGCAAGGAGGTGCGTCGCAGCTTCGGCGGCTCACCGTCCTACTGCTTTGCCACGCGCAACGTGCGGGCCTGGTCATCCGACCCGCAGGGCATGCTGGTGGAGACCAATCCGCGCCGCAATGGCGGCCATCGCTACTACCGGGTAGAACTCGGCAGCCACTGCCGCCAGCTCGACCGCGCGCCGCAGCTGAGCTTCCACTCGGGCCTGCAGAACGGCCTGATCTGTGGCAATCCCGGCGATCGGATCATGACTGCCGAATTCGAGACAGACGATCTGCGCGGTGAAGGCATCGCCCCGCTGCCGCAGTACACCCGCGGCAGCTGCACGATCCAGGCGGTCTACCCGGCCTCCAGCCAGGCGTCGAACTAACCGTCGACGCCGAGGAAGGCGAACGGTGCGCTGGGCACGAACTGGCCCAGTGCATCACCGGCGAAGGTATTGCGCTGGTCCTTGCCGAGGTCGAGCTTGAGCACCTTGCCGGCGAAATCGACCTTGTTCAGATCGACCCAGAAGGTGTTCGGGGTCAATGCCGATTCGAAGAAGTACAGCCGCCGCTTGTGGTCGGCCACGGTGCGCCAGCGCGTGGATGAGATGTTCGGCTCACCCGGCGTGGTGATGCCATACGGCACCGACGCGTTGCGGATCACGCTGAACACGCTGGCCAGGGCCTCCACCGGATCCTCGGCCTTGGGAATGGCGTTGATGTAGAACGAGGCGCGCGCGAAACGGTCAGCAGAGCGGTTGGTGCCCGGCAGCATCACCGTGCCGCCGATCTGCTGCCAATAGCTGTTGAGCGCAAGCTGCTGCTCGAAGATAGGCGAATTGGTCATCACCTGGTAGCGCCGGTCATGGTGGATCACCTGGCGGCCGCCGATGTACTCGACGATGGCACTGTCGCCGCTGGCATCGGACAGCGACAGGTGCAGCGTCGCCTGCCGATCTTCACCGGGCACCTTGTCGGTGACGATCGAGTACGGCTCGCGTTTCAACGCGGTGACCGCCTCTTCCACGGTAGCGAAGTTGTCCAGCACATACTGCGCCCACAGCGAAATCGCCAGGCCCGGCTTGTTGCCACGCTGCTGCGGATACTCCGATTCGACCAGCCACAGCAGGTTGGCCACCAGGCCCTTTTCGTTCATGCCATCGGTGGTCGACACGTCGTAGCCGGTGGCCACCACCGAGCCGTAGCGCGCGGTCCACGCCAGCGACTTGGGGCCGGCCTGGCCGGTGCGCGCCATGCCGCGCGGCAGTATGTAGAGGTTGGTCGCCACATCGACCTTCCAGTCCATCGAGCGCGCGGTGATCACATCGCCGTTGTCACCCAGGTACACCGCGCGCGTGCAGGCCAGTGCCGGTGCCACGGCTGCGGCCAGCGCGACCGCCAGCATTCCCCTTCCCATCCACTTCATCCGTGCCATGTCGTTGCACTCCTTTTCCCCGATATCCGGGCATAGGACCCCAGGCAGGGTGAGACAGGGGTGAAAGCCTCAACGGACGAAGCGGTCGTGCAGCCAGAATCCTGCAAGCATCGAAGGCACGAACCACAGGGCTTCGCGCGACGCCACGGCCACCCCGGCGATGGCCGGTCCTGGGCAATAGCCCGCCCAGCCCCAGCCGATCCCGAACAGCGCGGCACCCAGCAGCAGGCGAGCATCCACACGCCGGGTAACAGGCAGACGGAAGCGGTCTGCGTACAGCGGCTGCTGTCGCCGCAACACCCACCGCTGCCCGATCGCGCTGACCAGCAGCGCCGAGCCCAGCACCCACAGCAGCGTGGGATCGAAGTCACCGGTGATGTCGAGGAAGCCGAGGACACGACGCGCGTCGGCCATTCCCGAAAGCGCCAACCCCATGCCAAACAACGCGCCCGCCGCGCCGGCGGCCCAGACTGCGCGGCTCATGTTGGGCCTCCGCCATGACGGACCAGGAAGGTGGTCAGCATCGCGCAGGCCATGAACACCAGCACGGCCGCCAGCGATCGCTTCGAAGCGCGGGCCATGCCGCACACACCGTGACCGCTGGTGCAGCCGTTGCCCAGCCGCGTACCGAAGCCGACCAGCAGGCCGGCTCCCATCAACTGCCATGCCGGCAGCGCATCACGCAGCAGCGCACGCGGCGATGCCTCGGGCACCGATTGCCACCACAGCACCAGCCCCGCCGATGCGGTCAGGCCGGCCAGGAAGACCCAGCGCCAGGCACGCTCGCCCTTGCCTGCGCGCAGGCTGCCTGCGGTGATGCCGCTGATGCCCGCCACGCGTCCGATGGTGGCGAGCAACAGCACCGCGGCGGCGCCGATCAACGCACCACCTGCCGCCGCACTCCATGGCAGGTTCATGCCCTGCCCTCTTCGCTGCCGTACATGGGATTGCCCATTTGTTTAGATTATTCTAAATTAGATCATTCTAAACAAAATGGTCAACCATGGCCCGAACCCAGCTCGACAGCGCCGCGATGGCCGAACACGCGTCGCAGGCAGCCACGCTGCTCAAAAGCCTGGCCCACCCGGCCCGGCTGCGGGTGCTGTGCCGCCTGGTGGAAGGTGAAGCGCCGGTACCGGAACTGCAGGCACTGACCGGCCTGAGCGCATCGGCGTTGTCACAGCATCTGGCGGTGCTGCGCGGACTGGATATCGTGGCGACCCGGCGCGAAGCGCAGGCGATCCACTATCGGGTTCTTGAAGGGCCCGCACTGGGCGTGCTGCAGGCGCTGCATGCGGCGTACTGCGGTGCTGCTTCGCGCTGAATCCGGCGCAGACCATCAGCCTGCGTGCAGCGCCGGCTGCACCACCTGATCGAGCAGGTCCACTGGCGTCGGTGCCGAACGATCGCGCTGCAGGCTCCGTGAGAATCCGGACCGGTCACTGCAGGAAAGCTGGCACAGCATCGACGCGTCGAACGGCAGCGAAAGCATCGGCCAATAGGGAAACTGGCGCTGGCCCAGGCGGCCGCGTCCCAGTCCGGTGATGTCGATGTGGCTTGCTGCCTGCAGGATGCGCTCGTAGATCGATGCCATCCGGTGGCCCCTCGATGTACTGCAGGCAACCCTTGCCATCACGCAGCAGCACGCCGGTCACCCTGCCAGCTTGTTGAATCGTGCCGCGTCCTCCACCAGCCGATGCAGGCACTCGGCGGACAGGTCCGGCAGCGCCCGGCTGACGCAGGCGATGGCGCGCAATGGCATGGCACTTCCCTGACAGAATAGGCGCCCACGCTGGCAGTTGCGGACCAGTCCGTCTCAGTCCGTCGGGACGCTGGCTGAAGCGCTTAGGTTGCCGCCAAGACCGTGCCGTCGCAGCGCCGTGGCAGCATTGCCTCGAACACCACCTGGCCCGCTTCGTTGCGGGCCGCAATGCGCCCGCCGTGCGCGCGGACGAACTGATCGACGATGTACAGGCCCAGGCCCAGGCCCTTGCTCTGGTGGAAGCTGGCCTTGAACGGTTCGAACAATCGCGGCAACAGCGCGTCATCGATCCGGCCGGCGTTGCTGACCCGCAGCAGTACGCCGCGCGGGTCGCGCCCATCCACCTCCACCCTCGCCTCGCTGCCATGGGTCAGCGCATTGCCGACCAGGTTGGCGGCGACCTGGCCAAGGCGATCCAGATCGCCCTGCAGCCGCGTGTCTCCCTGCAGGTCCAGGTGGATCCGGTCCGCCCCATGCGCGCTGCCCGCCTCGGCGACTACCGCGCGCGTCACGTCGGCCAGATCGCAGGCACTTGCCTCCAGCCTCAGGCCACCGCTGCGGATCCGCGAGAAATCCAGCAGCTGCTCGACCATCCGCGCCATCCGCAGGGTGCTGGCTTCCAGGTACTGCAGGGTCTGCTGCGCGCCTGCGTTGTCTTCCGGAAGCTCCAGCGCCAGCTTGTCGGTGCACAGCAGGATCGCCGACAACGGCGTGCGCAGGTCGTGGGTCAAAACGGCAGCCATCGTCTCGTTGAGCTTCAGCGCCCGCTCCAGTGCCTCGTTGCGCGCCTTCAGCAGCTGCCGCTGCTGGTACAGCTCGATGAAGACGTTGACCTTGCTCAGGATCACCTGCGGCGCCACCGGCTTGTGCAGGAAATCGACCGCACCGCTTTCGTAGCCCTTGAACACGCGCAGGGGATCATCCGGAGAGGCGGTCAGGAAGATGATCGGCACGTCGCGGCTGCGATGCGAACCGCGCATCAGTTCGGCCAGGGTGAAGCCATCGATCTCCGGCATGTGCACGTCAAGCAGGGCCAATGCCACCTCGTGCTCGAGCAGCAGCTCCAACGCCTGCGCGCCCGAGCCGGCCAGCAGCAGGTTGACCCCTTCGCGCTGCAGCAGGGCCTGCATGGCTACCAGGTTCTGCGGCACGTCATCGACGATCAGCAGGTTGACCGGGGTCTGCGACTGCGCAGGTTCCGGTGGCAACAGGTTCATGCAAACAACTCCTTCAGGCGGCGACACATCAGTTCAAGGGGCAGCACGGCATCGGCGCCGGCGTACTGCAGGGCGGAAGCGGGCATCATCGACGCCTCGGCTTCCTCGGGACATTGCAGCCAGGCATGGCCACCGGCACGGCGCACGGCGGCAACGCCCTCGCTGCCATCACTGCTGGCACCGGTCAGCAGCAGGGCCAATACCTGCGCGCCGAACACCGCAGCAGCGGAATCGAACAGCGGATCGATGGCCGGACGGGAAAACAGCACCGGTGCATCCACCGACAGCGCCAACGCCCCCTCGTCCTCCACCAGCAGGTGGTAATCCGGCGGCGCGAACGTCACCGTGCCCGGTTGCAACGGCTGCTTGTCTTCGGCTTCGCGCACCGGCAACGCGCAGTACGGCGCCAGCACCTCGGCGATGCGGCTGGTGCGGTCACGCGGCAGGTGCAGCACGGCCAGTACCGGTACCGGCAGCTTCGCCGGCAGTGCACCGAGCACCGCCTGCAGGGCCGCCACGCCACCGGCGGACGCGCCGATCACCAGCACGGCCGGACGCACCGGCAGCGTCATCAGGCCACCTTCCGGTACAGGCGGTGCTCTCGCGAACAGACCTCGAAGGCATCATGGTGGCACCCGAACTGCAGCGACTCCTTGCTGCCCAGGCCAAGGAAGCCCCGGTGCACCAGCGCTTCGCGGAACAGGCCGACGGCACGATCCTGCAGGTCGCGGTTGAAATAGATCAGCACGTTGCGGCACGACACCAGGTGCACTTCGGAGAACACGGTATCGGTGGCCAGGCTGTGGTCGGCGAACACCACGTTGCGGCGCAGTTGGCGGTCGAACACCGCACCATCGTAGGCGGTAGCGTAGTAGTCCGACAGCGACGCGGTGCCACCGGCGGCCAGGTAGTTGCGGCTGAACTGGGCCATCCGGTCGATGCCATAGGCGCCCGCCTCGGCGGTGGCCAGTGCGGCCGGATTGATGTCGGTGGCATAGACGATGCTGCGCTCGAGCAGGCCTTCCTCATGCAGCAGGATCGCCAGCGACCACACTTCCTCGCCCGTGCTGCAGCCGGCCACCCACAGCTTCACCGAGGGATAGGTACGCAGCACTGGCACCACCTGCTCGCGCAGCTCACGGAAATACGCAGGGTCACGGAACATCTCCGAGACCTGCACGGTGAAGAACTGCATGGCCTGGGCGAACAGGTCCGGCTCGTGCAGCAGCCGGTACTGCAGGTCGACCAGCCGCTCGCACTCATAGCGCTGCATCGCCTGGCGCATGCGTCGGCGCAGCGACGACACCGCATAGCTGCGGAAATCGTAGTGGTAGCGCTGGTACAGCGCCTCCAGCAGGACCTTCAGTTCGAGGTCGAACAGCGCCTGTTCGTTCATTGCCGCGAGCACCAGACCCGGCACAGCGAGACCAGCTTGTCGACGTCGATGGGCTTGGCGATGTAATCGTTGGCGCCCGCCTGCAGGCAACGCTCACGGTCGTCAGGCATGGCCTTGGCAGTCAGCGCGATGATCGGCAGGTCCTGCAGGTGACGCTGCGCGCGGATCTCGCGCATCGCGGCCAGGCCATCCTTCTCCGGCATCATGATGTCCATCAGCACCAGGTCGACTTCGCGCTCGGCCAGGCGGTCCACTGCCTCCTGCCCATTGCGCGCGATCTCCAGCGTCACGCCCAGCGGCTCGAGCACGCTGGACAGCGCAAAGATGTTGCGCACGTCGTCCTCGGCCAGCAGTACGGTGCGTCCATCGAGCACGGTGTCGCGACGGCGCGCCTCGCGCAGCAGGCGCTGCTGGTCGGTGGGCAGGCTGGCTTCCACGCTGTGCAGGAACAGGGTGACTTCATCCAGCAGGCGCTCGGGCGAACGCGCGCCCTTGATGATGATGCTCTTAGAATAGCGGCGCAGGCGCTGTTCTTCCTCGCGACCGAGCGCGCGACCGGTATAGACGATCACCGGCGGGAAGCCGACGTCATCGTTGCCGGCCATGTGTTCGAGCAGGTCGTAGCCGCTGCCGTCAGGCAGTGACAGGTCCATCACCATGCAATCAAAGGTGACCGTGCTGAGCTGCTCCAGCGCGCCAGCAAGCGTTCCCACGGCGACGATCTGCAGCTGATCACGGCCCAGCAGCAGTTCCAGGTTGTGGCGCAGCTCGCTGTCGTCCTCGACGATCAGCAGGCGCCGCACGTCGCGCTGGCTGGTCTGTTCCAGCTGCTCGATGGCGCTTACCAGGCGCTCGCGCGTGGTCGGCTTGATCGCAAACCCGATCGCGCCAAGCTCGCGCGCCACCTGGCTGCGGTCCGTTGCCGAGACCACGTGCACCGGGATATGGCGGGTATCGGGGTTGCGCTTCAGGCGCTCCAGCACGCTCAGGCCGGACACGTCCGGCAGGCCGATATCGAGCAGGATGCCGTTCGGTCGCAGTTCGCCGGCCAGGGCCAGCGCCTCTTCGGCCGTCCCGGCCACCACGCAGTCGAAATCCAGTTCATGGGCCAGGGCCACCAGCGCTTCGGCGAACGTGGCGTCGTCCTCGACGGCCAGGATCAGGCGGCCCGGGTGCTGGCGACGACCGCGGTCGTCGGCCACGCTGGGCACCGTCGTCGTCGGCGCCACCGGAGCCCTTGCTGGCACCTGCATCGCCGGCACAGCGGCCGCGACCGGCGAAGCCACGGGAGCTGCGGCGATGTCCGCGGCGTTCGACGCGGGCGCGCCCTGCAACGGCAGTTCCAGAATGAAGCAGCTGCCACGGCCCGGTTCGCTGTCGACCTGGATGCTGCCGCCCATGCGCTCGGCCAGATCGCGCGAGATCGACAGCCCCAGGCCGGTGCCACCGTAGCGGCGACGGGTGCTGCCATCGGCCTGGCGGAAGGCTTCGAAGATGACCTGCAGCTGCTCGCGGGCAATGCCGATACCGCTGTCGCAGACCTCGAACCGGATGCGCCCCTGGCCGGCCGCGCGTACGTGCAGGCTGACCTTTCCATGCTCGGTGAACTTCACCGCATTGGCCAGCAGGTTCTTCAGGATCTGCTGCAGGCGCTGGCTGTCGACCACCAGCTGGCTCGGCGCCAGCGCATCGGCCTCGATCTGCAGGGCCAGGCCCTTCTGCCGCGCCATCGGCTCGAAAGTCTCGCGCAGGCGCTGCAGCACGCTGTCGGTCACCACCACTTCATCGGCCAGCTCGACGTGGCCGGCCTCGATGCGCGACAGGTCCAGGATGTCGTTGATCAGCGCCAGCAGATCGTTGTTGGACGACAGGATCGCACGCGCATACTTCACCTGTTCTTCGGTGAGCGTGCCGTCCTTGTTGTCGGCCAGCAGCTTGGCCAGGATCAGCGAGCTGTTCAGCGGCGTGCGCAGTTCGTGCGACATGTTGGCCAGGAACTCGGACTTGTAGCGCGATGTCGCGGCCAGTTCGTTGCTGTTGCGCACCAGCTGGCTCTGCGCGACCAGCAGTGCCTGCTTCTGCGCCTCCAGCTCGTGGGTCCGCTCTTCCAGCTGGACGTTGCTCTGCTCCAGCTCGGCCTGCTGTTCTTCCAGGTGGCTCTGCGACTGCAGCAGGCTGCGGCTCTGCTCTTCCAGTTCCTCATTGGCCACGCGCAGCTCTTCCTGCTGGGCCTGCAGCTCCTCGCCCTGGCGCTGCGATTCCTCCAGCAGCACCACCAGTTGTGCGCGCAGCAGCGATGCACGCAGCGCCATGCCGATGGTCTCGGCGCAGCGCTCCAGCAGCTCGCGATCCAGGTCGCGCTGCGCACCCGCCCGGGCGCGTCCCAGCTCGACGATGCCTACCACGGTGCCGTCACTGCTGATCGGCGCCAGGATGCGCTCGCGCACCGACAGGCGTCCCAGGCCGGTCTGCAGTTCAAGTACAGCGTCGTCGCTGCCCTCCAGGTGACGGATCCGCCCGTCCCGCGCCACCTGCCCGGCCACGCCCTCCTGCAATGCCAGCGACGCCGGCATGCCGGACGGCAGCGCCAGGCCACCGGTCAGCTGCAACCTCCCTCCGTCCAGCCGGTATACGGCACCGACGTCGGCCTCCAGTTGCGCGCCCAGGCTGGTGGCTGCCGCCTCGGCGATCTGCTCGGGACCGAGGTCGCCGCGCAGGCTCATCGCCACCGCGTTTTCGGCCTCCTGCAGCCACAACGCCCGCATTGCATCCCGGCGTGCCTGGATCGCGCGGGAAACGATCAGCGCGATCATCATGAACGCACAACCACCGATGCTTCGGTTGACCAGCGAGAACGCCGAGTTCGAGCTGGCCGGGGCGATGTTGAAACCGATGACCAGCAGGACGCAGGCGAGCACAGCCACGATGAACGGCGCGCGTGCACTGCGCTGGAACACCGTGACTCCCACGGCCAGGAAATACGCCAGCCATACCGCATAACCGAGCGGTACCACCAGCTCCAATGCGATGGTCGCAGCCAGCAGCACGGCGGAGGTCATCCAGATCCAGCGGTCACGCGTAGTCGCACCAGGACGCATGCAGGTCGGTTCCAGAACACAAAAGGGTGGGTGATGGTACTCCGTGTCGTATTCAGCCGCACAGGACAAATGGCACGTGTCCCGCCTCCACGCCTCCTTCACACTTGAATGCCTAGCTTCACGTCCCTCACAGGGGTAACACTTATTTTTACGTGGACGCTGTCGCCTCTACGACGTCCGTGCTGACGGACCCTTCCCGCCAATTGCGACTGCTGATCGACAGCGTGCGCGACCATGCGCTGTACCTGCTTGATCCGGATGGCATCGTCTGCAGCTGGAACCCGGGGGCGGAGCGCATCAAGGGCTATTCAGCCGATGAAGTGGTGGGCACCCACTTTGGTCGCTTCTACCTGGCTGCCGACCGCGAGGCAGGAGAACCGCAACGCCTGCTCCGCCATGCAGCGCAGCATGGCCACGTTGCCAGTGAGGGCTGGCGGGTACGCCGCGATGGCTCGTCATTCCGTGCCAGTGTTGTCATCGAGCCGGTCGTCGAGGCGGGCGAGCTGCTCGGCTTCGTCAAGATCACCCGCGACATCACCGAGCAGTGGCAGGCACAGCGCCTGCTGCGTGATGCCCAACGAGCGCTGCGCAATACCCAACAGTTCGAGACCGTCGGACGACTCAGCCGCGGCCTGTCGCACGAGTTCAACAACCTGCTGACCACCATCGGCAACGCACTGGACCTGCTGTCCCTGCGCGTTGGCGGTGACGATGCGCGCGCCGCCGAGCTGCTCGATGCCGCGCAGAGCGCGACCGATCGTGGTGCGCTGCTGACCCGCCAGCTGCTGGCGTTCAGCACTGGCCAGACCCTGATCCGCGAACCACTGGATATCAACGTGTTGATACAGCAGTGGCTGCCGGACCTGCAACGCGCCTGCCCGCCCACGGTGATCCTGGATGCCCAGCTGGCACCCGGCCTGCCTGCGGTCAACACCGATGCGCTGCAGCTGCAGACGGCGCTGGCCAATCTGGTCGCCAATGCCGCCGATGCTACCCTTGAAGGCGGCCGCATCCTGATCGGTACCGCGCTGGAGCATCGCCTCGACCCGGACGCGGACTCCACGCTGCAACGTGGCTATGTCACCCTCAGCGTCTGCGATGAAGGCCACGGGATGGCGGCCGACATCGCCGAACGGGCCACCGAGCCCTTCTTCACCACCAAGGACATCGGCAAAGGCAGCGGCCTGGGCCTGAGCCAGGTGTTCGGATTCACTACCCAGAGCGGCGGCTTCGTCGACGTGTCCACCACGCCCGGTGTCGGCACCACGGTCAGCCTGCTGCTCCCCGCAATGGAGGACCCTGCCGATGACCGATGACCCGATCCGCGTACTGATGGTGGAAGACCAGACCGATCTGCGTGAAATGATCGGCCTGGCCCTGCGTGACCTCGGCATCGATGTGGCCACGACCGCCGATGGCCACGAGGCGGCGGAACTGCTCAAGGGCGAAGCACGTTTCGACGTGGTGTTCAGCGACGTCAGCATGCCCAACGGCATGTCCGGCATCGAGCTGAGCGAGCATGTGGCACGCGAACAGCCGCAGGCAAGGATGATCCTGTCGTCCGGCTATGCCCGTTCGCAGCTGCCGCCGCTGCCCGAGCAGGTGGAGTTCCTGCCCAAGCCCTATCGCCTGCGCCAGCTGGTGCAGCTGCTCAGGCAGGCGTAAACCTCGGCGCCCCCGCAGGAAACCCCTGCGGTCAACCCATCATCGCCCCCCGCTGGAACGACGCCAGCAGCGTAGAGGCAGCCGCTGCCGGCGCCAGCCGACCGCGTGCCAGTGACCAGGTGATGCCGTAGAAGCAGCTCCAGTAGAAGTCCGCGAGCCATACCGCGGTGAAACCGACGTTGAACTCTCCGGCCGCCTGACCCCGCAGGAAGAAGGCCTCGAAGCGCTCGCCGATCGGCGCCCAGCGCTCCGGCAGCAGGTGCAGGTCGCCTAGGCGCTGCTGTTCTTCCATCATCCGTGCGAACAGCAGCGTCACCAGCTCCCAGTCCGCCAGCAGCGTGGCGGTGACCTGCTCCAGCACGCGGCGTGCATCACCGCCCTGGTCGAACCAGGCCGCCGCCGCTTCCACGCGCTCGAAACCGGCCGCGAACAGGGCCTCGTCGATCGCCCCCCGGGTAGGCGCAAACCGGTACAGGGTCGCGCGGCTGATGCCCGCCCCGCGCGCGAGTTCGCTGAGGGTGCAGCGTGGATGGCTAACCAGGGTGGCCGCCAGCGCATGGGGCAGGTCGCGTCGTGTACGTGCTGCGGCAGGTCGCATGAAAAGCGAGGGAGTGTGGGCTGGCCCTCACGCTAGCATGAATCATCAATTAATAAACTGAATCAAATATGATTCATCCGAATCACGGATGCGCTACAACGGGGGCGCGTCCGGTGCACCCGGGTCGGTGCACGGCAGGGAACGCGTCACAGGCATCGAGGGAGACAACGCCATGCTGCACCCACTACGCGATATCGCCGTGCTGTTCGACGCCAGCGACACCGGGCACCGCGTTCTCAACATCGCCGCCGACCTGGCGCAGGCCCAGCAGACGCATCTGGTCGCAGTCTCCACGGCCCTGCATCCCACCGACATCGCCAACGGCTTCGCGCGCGGTGCCGGCATCGCCGCCGCGCTGGACCACGAGGCCCGCGCGGATGCCGCCTGCACCGCACAGCTGATGCAGAACCTGCGTGCCGTGTCCGAGCCGCTGCAGATCAGCACCGAACTGCGCATCGTCTCGGACTACCTGGGTGGCGCTGACCTGGCGCTGCAGTCGCTGTACTGCGACCTGATCATCGCCGGCTATCCGCACACACCAGGCGCGCCCTCCGGCTGGCATCCACTGGGCACGCTGCGCCAGACCGGGATACCGATGCTGCTAGTGCCGCCGCACTGGAGGGGCGAGCAGGTCGGCCGGCGTATCGTGGTGGCCTGGAATGCCAGCAAGCAGGCCCGTCGTGCGGTGGCAGATGCCCTGCCTCTGCTGGCCCGCGCGCAGGCCGTGCACCTGCTGATGGTCGACACGCCCAAGGCTGAAGCGGCACCCGGCGCTGAAATGGCCCAGCATCTGGCGCGGCACGGCGTTGAAGTGGAGATACAGGCGATCAGCTCCAGCCAAGGGGGTGTAGCTGCCACCATTCGCCAGCATGTACTTGATGCCGAAGCCGATCTGCTGGTGCTGGGGCCCTACAGCCGCAGTCGCGTGGTCGAGCGCGTGCTCGGCGGGGTCACCGAGGATCTGCTCGCCGAAGTACCGGCGCCCTTGTTCGTATCGCACTGATACCGCCCTGCCCCGCCCGGCGGTAGCCGGTCAGCGATTGACCGGTGTGCCGCCGGAAATAGCGGCACAGGTAGGACGCGTCCTCGAAACACAGGCGTTCGGCGATGCGTCCGATCGGCAGTTCGCTGTAGCTCAGCAGCGCCTTGATCTCCAGCACTACCTGGCGGTCGATCAACGCCTTCGGCGTTTCGCCGAAGCATTCCCGGGTCACCTGCGAGAGATAGAACGGGGTAATGCACAGCGCCTCGGCGTAGGACTGCACGTCGCGTTGGCGCGTGCTGCGCTGGCCGACCAGCTCCCAGAAGCTCCAGGCCAGGCGCTCGCGCCGGCCGACCTGCGGCGCCGCCTCGTAGTATGCCGGGAGCAGTGTGGCGAACTTCAGGAAAAAGGTCTGCAGCAGGTTGCGCAGCATCACGTGCCGATGGCGGCCACCGTTGTGCTGGGCATCCATCAACTGCTGCAGCCACCCCTGCAGCAGCGGCACCTCCAGCGGTGACGGTACACAATGGGGGTGCTCGTGCAGGAACTTGAACAGTGCATTGGGCAGCACATAGGCCACCTCCGATGCCAGCGCTTTCGGCACCAGGCAGGCCACCGCAAGGAAGCCGCGCGAACGCTGCCGCAGCAGCGCCAGCGTATCCTCCGCCAGCACCACCACGTCGTGCCGCTGCACCGCCACTTCGCGGAAGTTCAGTGCGAACCGCGCACGCCCGGACACGCACACCAGCACCGTCAGATAGGCGTGCCCGAACGACAGCGGAACACCCAAGCCTTCAGCCAGCGTACTGACTTCCAGACGCATGGATTCGTCCTGTTCCAGAAGCTGGGGAATGCGATCCATGGGCCGATCCACTGGGATTCCACTGGGATATCGCGGCAGAGCATATCCGCCCGAACGAAGAAGTTGTGAAAAGTACCGAAACCATCAAGGTCCCGTCCTGTGCTCCCCGCCCGTCGAAACCTAGCCTGTGCACTCTCTTTCCACCGACGGACCCGCCATGCAACTGGCCACCCAACGCTTGATCCTGCGCCCCTGGCGCGACAGTGACGCCGCCGATCTGTACGAGTACGCCCGCGACCCGCGCGTGGGGCCCGTCGCCGGTTGGCCACCGCATGCCAGCGTAGAGGAGAGTGCCGACATCATCCGCACCGTGTTCAACCGACCGGAGGTCTACGCCCTGCAGAGCCGCGAGAACGGGCGTGCCATCGGTTGCGTCGGCATCCTGATCGGTGCAGACAGCAACTTCAACTTGGGCGAGCGCGAGGGAGAGATCGCCTACTGGATCGGCGTACCGTACTGGGGGCGTGGCCTGGTACCCGAAGCTGTACGTGAGGTGATGCGGCATGCCTTCCTGGATCTGCAGCTGGATGCGTTGTGGTGCGGCTACTTCGCCGACAACCTGCAATCGATGAGCGCGCAGGCCAAATGCGGTTTCCGCCATCACCACACCGAGGTCAATCAGTTCAACCGCTTCCTCGGCGACTACCGCACCGAACACATCAGCCGCATCACCGCCAGTGAATGGCAGGCGCAGCAGACCGTACCACTACCCACATGATCACGGCTCAGCCCTCGCTGCGCTGCATGAACAACAGTTCCGGCGTCGAGGCATCTTCCACCGGCTGGAAGCCGAAATCGCGGTAGAGCGCGACCGCCGCGACGTTGTCACGATAGACACGCAGGCTCAGGCGCTGCACATCCGGCGACCGCAGGGCCTCGGCACACAACAACTGCATCAGCACCCGGCCCAGGCCGCGCCCACGCGCCTGCGGCGAGACAATGATGCGGCCCAGGTGGGCAGTGCCGGGCGCGGTCCACCAGTACTGGCCGAACCCCATGCACGCACCCTCCCCGTCCAACAGCACCCAACCCGGGCGCTCGGCCAGTTCAAGAGCCTGTGCGAATGCCTCAGGCAGCAGAGGAAACGCAACGCCCGGGCCAGCCCAGCGTTGCGTCGCTGCAACCGAATCGAGCCAGCCAGCGATACGCGGGTAATGCCGAGGTTGAACCGGTTGCAACTGTGCGGGCATATGGAAGCCTGTGTGGTCCCGTCAACCTGCCGCGGCCGCTGCCTGGATTGGAGGGTGATGAGCAGGCGCTTGCAGCGGACGTGCTTGCGCGAACTGGGCTACGGTAACAGTGCGTAAGACGGATGTCCCCTGCAGGAAGCCGCCGCACTCGACGGCGGCGACCTGTCGGCGCTTTACCGGCAGACGTACTCGCGTGCCGATTCGATGGTGTCCACGTCGAGCTCTTCGTATTGGATCTCGACGGTTTCCATGCTGGACGCGGTGACCACCGCGCGCGCGCCAAGATTGCAGGCGGCAGGCAGCCCGCCAGCGTACGCTTGGCCATTGATCGCATACGCCAGGCCGTAGCAGGCCGAGCCGAGCTGGAACGGATTGTGGTTGCAGGCCATGAGCTGACTGTTGGCAAGGTCACTGGAGGCCGTGTAATTGGACGTCCAGCCACTGCCGGCATCGCTGCCGCAGCTACCCGGGTACCCCTGGATCTGCGCACCGCTGGAGTCGCAGGTGTGGTAGGCGAAACTGCCGAAGAAACTGGTCTTTACGTACGCGGTGCGGCCGCTGTCTACCCATTGTGCCGCAGCAGCGCTCTGGGCAAAGGCGGACAGGCCGAGCAGGCACACGGCGGCAGCGGTGAGAGGTTTCAATCCCTTCAACATGACTATCGTCCTCGGTATTGGCGTAGTGCACGCCTCATGCGTGCCAAGCGAGTCTACCCCGCAGGTATACGGGCAAATATGACAGGCTCGACAGTCTGGGCCCTTCTGCGCACCTGATGCCTGAAGGGGAGGACGGCTTCATGGCGAGGGCCGCCTGTTGACTGGCCATTGTGACCACTGCGACCAAAGCACTGGAAGGTGCCGTGGAATAAGGAGCGCCACACGATCACCAATCGTCGCAAGTGACTGATTCTGGTGACCCCGGCCCGATTCGAACGGGCGACCTTCCCCTTAGGAGGGGGATTTCGTCGCCCGATCAATCAACGACTTACGAAGTGCATGGGACCGGCGTGGGTCCATTTTCGCTCAAAGACCCGGCCTCCGCTGCTGTAGCCTGCCCCACCCAGGCCTGTGGGCGTCCCTCGGTTAGCGCCGATCCGACCCTACGATGATCAGCATGGGTCGGTCCAACTCGTCCTGCGGCAGTGGCTCGCGCGTCAGCCTGAAGCAATTTTGACCAAGATGACACGGGATTCCGTCTGCTGTTCCCCAACGACGTCATCAATGAGCCTCTGAGCGAGAACGCGATGCTCGCGCTGCTGAAGGGATGGGCTTGGCCACATCTCCGTTTTCGGGTTCAGGTCTACCTTCAAAGACTGGGCGAGCGAGACAACGGATCTCCCCGACGATCTCTAGGAAGATGCGCTTGCACACCGGATACGTGACAGGGCCGAGGCGGCCTATAAGCGAGGCGAAATGCTAGCCAAGCGAAGAATTCTGAAGGACGCTTGGGCGGAGTATTGCTCAGAGTAGGCTAAGGCTGGCGTGCGCTCTTCTTTCGAAGTACGCACGCCATAGTCGTTACCGCTTGCCTTTAAATGGCCGTCCAGGTGGCGGCAATCCCATCTGTGCAGCAGCGTTTTTCTGCTGCGTGATAAGAAAGTCACGATAGACCGGCGAAATTTCCCAAACCACTGTCTGCATCTGATTCCAGTTAGGAACACTCACGAAATTGGGCTCCTTAACCGGATCAAGGTGGCGGTATCCATCCTTTTCACGGGTGTCAGAAACTCGCGCATGGAGGTAGCCAACCATGTACAGGAACCGCCAGAGCTCAAAGACATCGGCGTCGATGTTGTTTCGGAGAGATCTCCCATAAAGCCTCACGCCCGAGGACAACGCGTGGCGGCGGAGATGCTCCTTCATGGTCTCCGTCTTCGCCTTGAACGATCCGTGATCAAAATTCAACTTAGCGAAAGAACGAATAACGTTACCCAGCTCTGGCAGATCTTGCTCGCTTTCCTGCGAAAGCAACTCAACCCGCTGACGCGAAAACTCCACCATCTCAGCTTCGAGCAGGTCATCGGTAATCTTAAGTTCATTCCTCTGCAACGCTGAGTTAGCGAGGACATTTATAAGCTGAACCGCATCCCTAGGACGATCTCTAGAACGCAAAACAACCAGATCGGGCCAACTACTCCTTTTATCCGAAGTGGGAATCCTGGGATCCTTTGGGTCAAAAAATGTCAGCCAGTCTCCGTTTGGCGATCTTGCATGTCCATCTGCGACCGCATCAATCCGTGCAAGCTCCAACCGCTTCTCCAGAATCTGTCGAATGTGATCTCTGCTCGGATTGAGCTGTTTCGCCAAAGGAGCAAAATGATCCGTTTGATCTCTCTGACTTGCTTTATCACTACTAATGCGGCGCCACACCTCCTCTCGCAGAGAAATGACGCAGCGCAATTGCTCAACCTTTTGACAAAGCTCGCGCGCAGCCAGCAAGAAGGCCCAGATTCGATTCAAGTGTCCCGACTGATCCGGCGCCGCCACCTGATCAGTATCATCAATAAATAGGTAAAAAACGCTACCACTCTTCTTCAAGTTGTTTTGAATGGAGCGCAGCAATTGATTCTTCTTTGCAGCGGATTCCTCCGGCAAAAGGTCACCCAAGTCAGCCTTTATCATCGGCTTGGCCAGTTTAGGGAGCAGGCGAGCCAGCTGCGAAATAGTATCTCGCTCCTTAAGGCCAGCAGCGACGGCCTCCCTATAGAGAACCGAATCTGATTCGCCAATCAAGCCAGAAGCATTATTACCAAGCGCTTGCGCAATGGACTTTGTAAGCACCTCAAGAGCTACGCGCGTTGCGGCCCCCACAGACTGGTTAGATTCGGCCGGCGGAAATTCAATATCTAGTGGTTTAAGGGCGAGGCATGGCACGCCATTCCGCTGGAAGAGCGCCATGGAGAAGTCTATGACGGCACTCTTGCCGCTGCCCTTCTTCCCGACCAGAACGCGCGGACTAAACGGTGGAGGACATATCAGATTTGAAAACTCATCCAGCTGCACGAAGGCGCGCTTGAGAATGTGGCGCTCCCCTTCCGTCGTACCTGTAGGGAAATACTCTGCCAAGTGATCCAATAGCTTCATCTTCGCCTCCTTGCGGCTCGCATTTAAGCTCATGTCCCCGTCCCGTTCACCGTAGAGACATCGGTGCAGCCCAATGGGTCATTGCTGACCCCGCACTACCTGCTATCGGGGCAGACTAATGCAACTCGAACGCAATGGCCAGACCAGGGCAACAGTGCGCGCTGATCGCCCAGGCGATTGCAGATTCGCGTGTGCCAGCTCGTCAGATCGGCCCTAGGTCCTTCACGACCGCCTGGCCTTGCTGCAAGAACCCGATCAGCAGACGGCCGCCAGCGACTTCCCGGCCCATCTGACCGTTGAGGAAACTGGCCTGGAGCCGCCCAGCCGTCATCAGATCGGACTGCAGCATGCTGGGCGCGATGCCCCTGAGTGGGTCACCTGGTGACGCGAACTGGCCAACGATCGGCTGGACCGCGGTTGCGCGTCGACTGTCGCTCTTGGCATAGGCAGTGGCTATCATCCTGCCACTTTCCGGCGACCAACCACCCAGGATGATCTCGGTCCCCAGTTGTTCGATTGGCAGGTCAGCCTCCGCCGCGGCCTTCTCGTAGTTCAGCAATAGCTGGTCCACTACAGGCCCCATCTCGGCGGACAGTTTCTCAATGGAGAAATCCGCACGGAAGCTGGCCTGCAGGACCAGCTCGTAGATCTTCAGGAAACTGGGCCGCACCTCTCGTCGCCAGCAGCATGTTGTGCTGCGGTATCAGGAGCATCTTGGCACCAGCGGAATGGGCGCCGGTCAAGGCATCCTCCGCAAGCGGGTCCACTGCAACGACAAGCTGGTCACGGCTGATCAGAACATTGAGGATGCTCATGGGGCGCGTCCATTGGCAAGTCGAGACTATGGCTGGAGCACTGCCCAGTGTCCACTGGATCTGAACCGGCGCGGCGCTGCGCAGCTGCTGCACCAGCGGAACGGCCCGCCCGGACCATGTCCCTGCTGATCCACGAGGCAACCCATATACCGTCGTTCAGGGGTCGAGCGGCGGCGATGGAAGTCGTGATGGTCGCCATGCTAGTTTCAACCAGGTAGAAGGGAGCAACCTCAATGAATCGACGCTGGTGGGGCGTGAGTGCATTATTCGTTACGGCAGTGGCTTCAGCTGCGACAGCCGACACACCCGAGGGTGAACTGAGCGATCCCTACGGCTATACCCGCAGCGTACGCCGTGCTGAACTGGGCGCGCTGCAGGCGATGGGTAAGACGCAGGGCGCTAAGGGGCTGCTTGGCCAGACAGGCTTCTACCGTGTACGCGGCGAAATCGACCGCTCCAGCAAAGCCGCCGAGCAATGTCTTCAGGCGGTGGCCAACGAGCCCCGCGAACAGGTAAAAGGCATCGAGTACCTATGTGCAGCCTCCTTGGCAGGCAACTTACTCATCCAGGGCGATATTGCCGGATGGGCGACGCAGATGATCCAAGTTCGAACGCTGCTGGACCGCGATATCCGCCCAATGCTCAAACAGCAAGCGGGCGACATCCACCTAGCGGGCATCAGCGAGCCGCATTTCGAGCGCTTCACAGCCTGGCCACGCACTGCCTTGGCGGCACAAACACCTCCAAGCGATATCCATGTTCCCATCCAATTGCAAAACGAACTGCCGACACTCAGCCTGAAGATGCGCACTAAGGCCGGTGAGCGCGAGCTGCGCGTACACGTGGACAGTGGCGCAGCGCATTCGCGCATCGGGCGCACGCTGGCAGCCGAACTCGGGCTGGAACTCACCGAAGGTTTCATGGTTGCCGATGGAAAGGCTGGGGCGGTGTATGCGCTGGCGTCGCCGGTGACTCTGGACATCGGAAGTGTTCTGGTGCGCGATGTCTCCTTTGCAGTGCTGGGCAAGGACGATCTACCGCGCATCGGCCTAGACGTGTTGCGCGCGCTTGGACGGGTGCGTATCAACCAAAACGCCCTTGTGATCCAGGCCGCTGCCAGCCCGGTGCCATGCGCGCGACGGATGGCGACACTATCCTCGCTGTGGGGCGATGCGTATGACGTCCGCTATCCGATCCGTGCCGGCAAGCAGAATGTGCTGGTCAAGGTGGATACCGGATTCAACGGTGGCTTCCAGGCGCGCGGAACACTGCCCGCCCGCCCACCGGCAGCTGCTATACGGCGCAAGAACGTGATCACCACCGAAGGCAGCGAAGATATCCAGTACGTGGAAGCAACCACGCCGGTGATGATTGGCGACGAAGTTCTGAATCTCCCGATGGACATAGGCCTTTCACCTGGGCCCAGGCCGTTGTTCAATCCCGAGTGGCGCTTGGGTTTTGCTTCAACCCAACGTTACAGCCTGTACATGGACGTTGCTGGCACCTACGGTTGCCCAGTTGCCGTTGCCGAAGCACCGCCGCTGTTGCCACCGAAGCCAGTTACCGCGCCGCCCACCGGCGACTGATCGGCGCTGGACGAAATCTTCAATTTGCCAAAATCGCAGGGTCGAGCCTGGCTCGACTCTTTGTCGGCGAGCCGCTCCTCACGCGCCCTGGTTGAGCGGCCTGCGGCCCCAAGCGCCGCGCCGAACCAAAAACGCTAGACCCATACAGGGATGTCTGGCCACCCCTCAAGTCAGCCAAAAATGTATGTTCTATGCCCGTTCTGTCCAGTGAACCCGTCAGGATCCCAGCTCCAGTTGATGCTGTTGCCCGAGATGGTCACCGAAGGCACCAGCATCCCGTACACCGACCGCTGCCCTTCGCAGGTGAAGTAGTAGGAGGGCTCGCCGCCGGAGAAATCGTTGGCGACGAGCCCGCCATTCGCCTCGGGCGGGGCAACCCATTTGTTGTTGGAGTTGACCGGGTTGTAGAGCGGGAATCTGTATGACCCAATGATCTTGGTCAGACGTGTGGTGACCGTGGTCTCCACATACCCGCTCTCGCTCCTGACGCGCAGCCCCACATCGGCCATTACAGCAGCACTCCAAGTTCGACGGCCGGGTTGCCGTTCGGGTAGTAGATGTAGACGCCTTGGTTGGTGATGTTGAGGCGATACCCGCCGGCCACCATGCCCTTGAACTGGAACCCGCCGCCAGCCGACTTGTCGATCCTCCAGCCTGTTTGACCGGCCACGTAGTCATCGGACTGGATTGCGCCGCGGATCTTCGCGTTTGTGATCGCCGCGTCGGCAATCTTGGCGCTGGTGATCCACGCGGTGCCGATCAGCGCCTGGCTGATGAAGGTCTGGCCGTTCTGCACCACGAACGGCGCCGTAGTCACGTTGTTGGCGATGTTGATCAGCGCGAAGCGGTCCACCTGGAACAGCGCCTGGCTCTGGAAGCTGCCATCGGTCTGCTGCTCAACGTCCAGGCCGAAGCCCGCGCCGTAGATGCGGCCGTCGGAAGTGACCTGCGCTCGCAGCGTGTACGTGGCGCTGATCTCCAGGCTCTCCGTGTACAGGATGTGGTTGCCCAAGGTCACAATCTTCTGGCGCGATGGCGCCGCGTACCTCAACTGGCGGGAAGGCGGCAAGCGAAGCCGTGTCGCCATTGGTCGCGTCAGCCCACGCGAAGCTGAGGGCGTACGAGCAGCGAAAGAAGCGGAACTGACCCATGGAGTGCGCATTCTTCCCCGGCTGCCCACAGTCCGCGACTTCCTCGAGCCGTACCTGGAGTGGTACAAGGCCGAGCATCCCACCACGCACGGCAAGGCCAAGAGCGAGGTTCGGCTGTTCATCGCCCGCTTTGGTCATCGCCCCATCGATACGCTGCGCCCGATGGAAATGGAGTCCTATAAGACGGATCGCCTGACCAAGGACAAGGTTTCACCGGAGACCGTTGGGAAGGAAGTGCGCAGGCTGCAGGCCGCGTTCCGGCGTGGCGTGCAGTGGAAGGAACTGGACTTCAACCCGCTGGAGGAGACCCGGGCACCGCGAGGCGTTCGTTGCGTGGCGGTGCGGTTCTACGACCGGGCCGCGATGCGCAAGCTGTACCGGGCGAACCCGGCCCGGGCACCCCTGTGGCTGTTCATGGCCCACACGGGTCTGCGCCGTGGTGAGCTGGTTGGACTGGACAAGGATTCGGTGGCAGGGAGCAGACTCAGGGTCGAGAGCGATCCAGACGAAGATGGCCAGGGACGCACGAAGTCGGGCAAGTGGCGCGAGGTGGTGCCGCTGAACCGGTATGCGCGCTGGGCGCTTCGCCACCTACCCGATCCGCTGGTGACCGTGCACAGGGACACACTGTCCGACTGGTTCGCCTCAGATGCCAAACGTGCGGGAATCGGTGGCAGCCTCCACCGGCTGCGGCACACCTTCTGCGCCCACATGGTCATGGCCGGAGTGCCATTGCGACGGGTGCAGATTCTGGCCGGGCACGCTGATTACGCCACGACCGAGAAGTTCTACGCTCACCTAACGCCCGAGGGCGACGATGGCGCCGTAGCGAAGCTCAAGTACTGATCCGCACCGCTGGGACCACTGGGACCAACTCCTGTGGATATGCGGGAAACAGTGGGAAATGCTCACCACTGAGTTTGTCTAAGTTATTGATTCTGGTGACCCCGGCCCGATTCGAACGGGCGACCTTCCCCTTAGGAGGGGGGCGATCCAGCTATATCCGCCAATGCTCTAAGCGCGATCTGTGCCAATGCTGTGCCAGATTACGCGCGACCGGGGATCCGCAAGCGCCCCGAAACGCTGTATCCGCAGCCACTCCGGAGCGCGGTCAGGCCTTTCAGACGCCACGCCGCATCTGTTGCAGCCCTGCACTCACCCATGCCTTGCTGCGAATGTCTCTCGCTCGGGGCTTGGTCTCTGCTGGCGGCTTGCGCGGTTCGAGTGCTGCTTTGATCCGCTCGACCTCCTTCGCTCCGGCCTCGGCCAGGCGCCGGGCCTGTTGCCGTTGCTCGCGGGTCGGCGGCAGGCTGGGCAGTGGCGCGGGCAACTGGATCGGCGTGCTGTCGGTCAGCCGGGCAACGGCCTCACGCAGCGGCAGCTCGGGATACAGCCGTGCTGCGCACCAGCGCTCGGCGTACCGCTTCGCCTGCCGGACGCTGGCGGCGCGCACTTCCTTCACCTGCCACATCTTCTGGCCTTCCATCCATAGCCGGACCCCAGGGCCGCCATCGGGCGTGACGCTGGCCGTCTCGCGGCCGTTGTACCAGAGCGCCCAGCGCTCACCGGTCTGGACCCAGCCAGCGGGGATCGGAGCGGTGCGGAAGCCGTGGGAGGAATACATGGCCGGAAGGATACGGCCGGCTGTCGCAAAGGCTGCGACCGGGGATCGTTCACCAGCTGAACCGTTAGGGTCACGCTGCGGGCACGAGCGACCGCGGCGCTTCAGGTTGGCAGGCACGGCCAGTGTGGGGCATGCGGCAGCACATGCTCTCGCCGAACTACACAACCTCCGTGCACGAGATACCGCCGGCAAGCTGCTGACATCCAGATGGAGAAATGTGCCCGGCACTATGAGATATTCGCAAGCGTCGCAAACCAGCGCCGAACTATGCATCCCTTAAAAGGAACAAGGATGATTCCCCTACTCAAGAAGCCAGACGCCCCAAAAATTTCAGATTCTGACGCATGGAAAGATGATCCGTTTGACCGGAAACGAGATGCCGAGATGCTATCTCGCCTTATCGCATCTAGCATTACTGACCCATTAGTATTGTCACTTCAAGCACCGTGGGGCTCTGGAAAGACGACCTTCCTTAAGAGACTTCAGGTCCACATAAGAGGAGAGTCCGCAATACCTTCAATCTTGATCGATGCTTGGAAAAATGATGAATCACAAGACCCTTTGGTCACTATCATTTCAGAGATAAAGCTATCTTTAGAGAAGAAGGCGATTCGCTCGAGGGGGGCCGAAACCAAGGTAGCGATTGGAAAGGCCATCACGTCGATGGCTCAGCATGGGGCAAAGCTGGTCCTACCTGCCGTTGCGGTCGCAGCCGAGTTCATGGCTCCCGGAAGCGGGATCGGCGCCGCTTCGGCAGGAGCAGGCGAGATGGGCGAGCGACTACTTGATGCTCAGGACGAAAAGCGCAAAGCAGAGCCAGATTTTCGTGATGCACTTGTAAAAGCTCGAGATCTATTAACACGACGCAATGAACCCAGCCCAGTTAAACCGATGCTACTAATTATCGATGAACTGGATAGGTGCCGTCCCGATTACGCCATCAGAATGCTTGAGAGGATCAAACACTACTTCGATATTCCTGGCATAACCTTCCTAATCGCAACCGATCGGGGCAACTTGCCATCAGCTGTCCGCACCGTCTATGGGGCTCATGTAGAAGGTGAACTCTACCTTAGAAAGTTCTTCGACTATGAATTTCATCTGCCCGCTCCGTGCACCAGCACTTATGCAAAGCACGTCGTAACAAAGCACGTCCTGCCGGACATACAGCCTATAGTGCGCAGCGCAATTCGGCCAACACAGTGCCACCTGCGAAGCTTTATCGACCGCATAGACAACGCACCGAAAACGGAACTAGATAAAGGTGAGTATTTAGAGCACTTTCCCGCGATCGCGTCTGCAATGAACTTGAGCCTTCGAGACACGGGACAAGCGTTGACCATGCTAACCGCTTTCGTCCACTCCAGAGCCAAAGGCACAGCAATTATCCCAATTGTGGACTGCTACATATCCTGCCTGCGATTTGCTCATCCGACAAGCTTTAGATCATTAATTGAAGACTCCAAACTATTAACACCATCTAAAAATGATTCAGCCTTGCTGCTCGAAATGCATGACCACCTCACGAAAACCGAACAATGGTCAGCCATAACCGATTTTTTCGGCGATAATGGAAATTTAATGCGCGCAATTGCCTTGCAAGGGAATAGATTTGACGGTGAAGAGCCAGCCAAGTGGGAACTAATACTAGACAGCATTCCCCGCCATCAAATAAATTGTGCAGAGTACAGTTTTAAAGCAATACTCGCAATCAGAATACGTGATGCTGGTGGAATTGACCCATGGAGATATGCCAGGGAATTTGTCCGTCTGACACCACCAGTCATCACAGATCAAGGCGCCACAGGCTGAATGAGCGAGAACGGCCGGCAGGGCTACCCTCCGGCCATGTGCGGCCGATTCGTCCAGCTACCTAGCCTCAAGCGTCAGATCGGTCCTAGGTCCTTCACCACAGCCTGGCCCTGCTGCAAGAACCCGATCAGCAGACGCCCGCCTGCGACCTGCCGGCCCATCTGCTCATTGAGGTAGTTGGCCTGCAGCCGCCCTGCTGTCATCAGATCCGCCTGCAGCATGCTGGGCGCGACGCCTTTGAGTGGATCACCCGGTGATGCGAACTGGCCATCAATTGGCTGGGCCGTGGTCGCGCGCCGACTGTCGTTCTTGCCATAGGCAGTGGCCATCATCCTGCCACTTCCCGACGACCAACCGCCCAGGATGATCGCTGCGTCCATGCTCGCGAATGCAGCGATGGCTCCGCCGATCACGCTCCCGATGGCAGTGAATCCGGCCACGATGCCCTTGCTTACGCCGGCCGCGGTCCGCTCCATCGACTTCATGGACTTCTCGGCCCGCTGGGTGTCCGTCACGAACGACCCAGTTTTCATCAGCAGGTCGATGACGATGGAGCCGGCAGTTGCCATGCGATCAGCCTCTTGGGGGTTTCAGGCCGAATGCTGCGAGGGTTCGCAGGTCGGCATCGGGGAACTCATGGGCAACCGGAGTCGGCTGCAGGAAGTCGAGGTTCTTCTGGATCGACCCGCCGAAGCTGGCGCCGATAAGCGCGGCTGGCCGCGTAGTTGGCCCGTCCAGTGTTCTGGATCGGACCACGGCCGCGATAGCGGTAGCCATCGCCACTCGCCTCATCACCGTTGCCCAGCCGATTGGCGTAAGCGTTGTTGCCGATCGCAACCGGCTTCCGTTCCAGCGCGCGCGCCAGGTCGTTCGGCTTCCTTGGCTTGGCCTTTAGGTCAACGGCGTAGCGGCTGGGCCAAGTGTCGGCCATACCCTGCGCACCATAGTTCAGGTTTTCGATGGTCCGGGTCAGGCTCGCCGACTCGTGACCGACCTGCGCTAGAAACGCCGCCACCCGCTTCGAGGTGCTGATGCCGAACGCCGTGCAGGCGTCGGTCATGGGCTGGGCCCACTGCGCGGCGACGGCGGCACTGCAGCCGACTGCCTGCTGGATTGTCGAGGCGGTCAGGAGCATGGCAATTCCGGAAATGAAAAACCCCGGCTTTGTGGCCGGGGTCGGGTCGTGCGCAATGGTAGTGAATCTACCCCCAGAATTGCGGGAGTGTCACTCCCGCAATCAATCGATCAGGTCAACCTTATTCCGCACGTCTTCGATCACCTGGTTCCACAACACCTGAACGATGTCGATGTTGCTGAACTTCGCGTCACGGGCAGTTTCCGTGTCACTGCTCACAGCCCACTTTCGGCCATCGCTCACGCTGCTGGCGTGGGCCATGATGGCGCCGCCACCTTCCTGAGCAAACAGGCTCACATCGAAGGTCGTTCCGTCCACATCCACCTGCTCGCTCTTGACCAATCGAAGAGCCACCAATCCGTTTCCATTCACTGCGACGTTCTCCATAAACCCGGTGTGGGCTGCCTATTATTGCCAATTCTACGCAGCTTGGCTCAACGCGCTCCCAAGCGCCCAACACGCCTCCTGCTCGGCCTCGGTCATCTTCTGCAGCAACCACTCGTAGACCCCGCGCCACTTCGCCCGGTAGGTAGACTCGTCACGTCCGATGGCAGCCGCACGGCGCCGGTCACTGACCGGCCCCACTCCCGACCCACCGCACACCTTGCAGGGCACCAGCAGCTCCCCCACCATCGCCTGGCCCCTCCCCTCGCAGGCCGCGCAATGCGGCCGCTTGGCGATCTCGCTGATCACTGCCGCCGCCAGGGTCGGCAGCGACTCCAAGGTGCTGATCGGCCAACACTGCGCTTTGATCCGGCCCAGCCGCTGCTGGGCTGCGTCACGATTCGTCCGCTGTTCCGCCGTCGCCGCGCCGACCCAGCCGATGCACACCTCGGCCAAGCCGAGATCCGTCCGAGCCTCAGCCAGCCGGCGCTGCTGACGCTGAAGCTCCGGCGTCACCAGCGCGATTACCGCGTCGCGCAGCTTGTGCCGGCGCAGCGCGGCGCCATCCGGCCACCAGCACGCCTCCAGCAGCTCCCGACCCAGCCCAGCCGGCACCATCCCCAGCGCCGCGGCGATGTCCTGGTTCGTCAGGTCGGGCTTCCCACCGCCTCTGCCGATGTCGAACTTCACGGTGCTCGGCCCCAGCCGCGCCATCGTCTCTCGTGGATTCATCCCCGTTCCCCTGTCGTTGATTCGCCGGCCGCCGCCGGGCCGCCCGCAATCCGCACCACCACCTGGCCACCCTTGCGGACCTCGCTGCTGACCAGCGGGTGGCTGATGAACCGCTTGTCATCGATGCCGAGCGCGTCGGCGATGCCGTCCCGGTACGGCTTGAACCGGGCCAGCATGTTGTCGTCGTCGGGCAGGCGACGGGTTGGCGGGTGGAAGGTGACGTGCAGGTGCAGACGGCCAGTGGGCAAACCGGCGTCGCTCCAATCCGCTTGGATGGCTGCAACCAGCGCGTATTGCCTCGCCACCTTGGCGAACGCAGCACGTCGAGACCAATGAACGCGAGCATTCGGCGACAGCTCCTTGCTCGGCCACGGCAGGATTAGCTCGTTCATGCGCGCACCCGCAGGTAGCCCTGCTGCCACAGCTGCAACATGGTCAGGTCGTGCGCCCGCTGCCAGATTTCGGCCTTCTCGTCGCGGGTGAAGCACTTGCCTTGGTCGAGCTCGCGGTGGCAACTCCGGCAGCCACTAGCGAAGAAGCAGTCGTGCGCCTTGATGCTGCCGCCCTTGCCGTGGCGGGACTGGTTGCTCTGGCACGGCTCGCCCGGGCCGCCCTCGCACACCCCTTCGATCTGCAGGGTGCAGCTGAGCTGGTAGGCCAGGTTCAACAGTGCTCGGTCGCGGTAGTTTCCGTGCACTAAAACCCCTCCTCGGAACTCGCAACACCAGCTAGAATTTGACCACAAATCAAGGGAATTTTGCTGTGGCGAGAGAGCCAATTCGTTGGACGAACGTTGTCTTGATGTGGGCCTGCATAGCGATAGGTTTTGTCTCTGCTTACACGATATCCATCTACCCATTTCGCATTTGGGTTGATAAGGAGGCTGGGCAAATTTGGCCAGCGTGGGTCCAAGCGGTGGGCAGCGTCCTTGCAATTCTTCTTGCTGTCGCAGTGCCAGCTGCACAGCACATGCTCTCGGAGCGTCGCCGAACGCTTGAATCTGAAGACCGAGCGCGCAGCCTCGGGCTCCATCTTCTCCCTCACATTCGTGACTTTGCTGAGAAGAACAAAGCTCTCTGGAAACATGAAAATCCGGATGCCGAAAGCTACGAGAACGACGGCGAGAACGGAGGATTTGCAGGACCACGCACCCTTGCCGCCCTCGATATACCTCATGAGATCCACGCTTCCATTACCGATATCCACCAACTTGGCCCTGCCGCAAAAGGCCTTCAACAAGCGATCTATGGCGTGATTGCTGCCAAGAAGCTTATTGGAACCAAGTCCTTCAGCACTCTCAACCAGTACGTCAGGACCAGTACTGTGAACAACTACATAGAAGACAAGAAGGCGTTCTACAACCTCATGTTTGGCGTGCTCAATGGACTCACTGATTCGCAGGGCGCGATTGAAGCGATGTTTCCTGTAAATGCCAGACCGGATGCAAAGCACCAGTAGCAGGCACATCAAGCCAACCTCAGGGTAGACGACAAAGCGCCAGCCGAGCTGCCATGTGCCGGCTTGATTCGTCACGTGTGTGGACTGCTTGGAATGATCACCCTGCAGTTGGCCGTGCCACAACAAGTGCAGGTTGTCGCTCAGACGCTGGCGGCTAAACCACGCCGAATGCCCGGCGTTGATGTCCTTGGCAAACCTTCTGCGCGTGCTGTACTTGGTGAAGTTCATCAGCGTCTGTTCCTCATCGTGCTGCGGCGTGCCGCGATCAATTTCTGGTCCCGCTTGTCCCACCCGGCCTGCCAGCGCCGCCGCCGCGTCATACCGTCCTGCCCCATCTCGTACCGCGGCGCTGATTCCCGGCCGCGGCAGGCATCGCGTGCCCAGCGGCCGGCCTGCTCCGCCTGGACCAGTTCCGCTTCAGTCACCATCGAAGTTCAGTTCAGCCGCGGCTCGCTCCATGGCAGCGCGCGCCGATTCCCGGTCACGTACCGGCCGTACGCCATGCTTCTCCTGCTAGATCGCCAGCACCGGCTGCGGCAGCGGCTTGCCGTCGACCACGTGCTGGACAGCGCGCGTGTAGGCTCCCTCCAACATCCGCCGCTGCTGCGATCCATGGTCGGCCGAGGCGTAGACGTGCAGATCCAGCAGCGAGCGCACCAGCACGGTGAAGCCGCTCTGCGGCCGGCCCGGCGCCATCTCCCGCTCCACCGCCGCCATGACCGGAATGTCCAGGCACATCGTCAGGAACCTCGGTGGGTTCGGCGGCCACTCCCTGCCCTCGGTCAGGCAGCAAGCCATGCCGCGCGCATGCTGTGCCCGGCTGCGGCCCTTCAGCACCTGGAACCACGTTCCGGCCGCGATGGTCAGGCTGCCGTCCTTCTTGAACGGCGCCGCGCCGTTCTCGCTCTCCCACTTCCCCGGGAACATGGCTGTCATCTGCTTCCAGAATTCCCACAGGTAGGCCGATTGCGACTCGCTCAGCGGCTCAGCCGACGACGGCAAACTCGGCGTCGACGACATCGCTTGGCTCGAACCCAGCGCCGCCACCGTGGCCACCGCCTCGGCGTTGGGCGTAGAACTGCTGCTCGAGCTGCTCGGTGCGGTCGGCAGAACCGTGTTGAGGGCTTGCATGCGTTGCTCCTGCGGATGGCTGGGCGACAGGGAACACGGGCAGCGACAGGCCGGCGGCCATGGTCTGCTTCAGGGATTCGTTGGGGTCGTGGCCGGCGGCGATCAGGTCCAGCAGCTGCTGGCGGACCTGCAGCCAGCCCTGGACCGACAGCGGCCGGCGGATCGCGGCGCGGTGCCGGACGAACCGGGCCAGCTGCTCGCGGTCGACGCCGGGCGGCGTGCTGCCGAATCCGGCCAGTTCGCGGTCAGCCTGCTCGGCGGTCAACGCCAGCGGATCCCGGCCCCAAGCCGGAACCGTCGTCGTCCGGGTCGGCGGCACAGCGCTCCTTAGCCTGACCTCCGCCGAGGCCCGCGAACTGGCCGAACACCTGGCCGTCTGCGCCGACGCCATCGACGAAGGCGCGACCGAAGTCGCCACCATCGCCCGCTCCAAGCCGCTGGCGCTCCAGCAGGCGGTGGCCGCATGAGCGCCGTCATCCTCCAGTTCCCGACCCGGCGCGTCCGCGCCAAGGCCGTCGCCGACGCCGTGCGACACGCCGCGATGCGGCTCGGATACCACCCGCACAACGCCGACTGTGCCGCAGCCATCGCCCGTAAGGACTTCCTCAGTGGCCGGTACAGCGCAGCGCGCGCCGTCAGCGAAATGGTCGACCAGCTCGGCGCCGCCATGCGCCAGATGCGCACCAAAGGCAGTGCTGTATGAGCGCCAAGGTGGAGAACCAATCCAGGGCGCTCGAGCGCTTCCGTGTGGACACCTCCCAGCACCGGATGGAGGTGCTGCTGGACAACGGCATCTATCGCCATCTCCGGTTCAAGCGCCCGGGTAGCTACGCGTTCTCGTTCGACGTTGTCACCTGGCCCGGATACCTGGCGATCAGTGGCGACATGGGCGACTCCATGTTCAGCCGGCTCTGCGACATGTTCGAGTTCTTCCGGTGGAAGGCTGACGGGGATGAATCCGGGCAGCTGCGCATCAACCCCGGCTACTGGGCCGAGAAGTGCGTCGCCAACGACGGGGACAAGCGCGAGTTCCGCGCCGATCTGTTCGAAGCACTGGTTAAACAGCGATTCGACGAGTTCATCGATGAACACCACGATGACGACGACGGCGAGCCGGCATGGGCACCGCAGCTCTGGGAGGAACTGCAGGATGAGGTTCTCCACATAGGTGGTGAATCCGTCGCAGAGGCCATTGGCGCGATGGATCGGTTTGAGCCGAGCAAGGATGAGCCCTTCGCGCGATTCCGATTCACGGATGCCTGGGAGTACGGCAACCAGCTGCAGGACTACACCTTCCACTTCTACTGGCGCCTCTACGCGATCGCCTACGCCGTCCGGGCGTACGACGGCCGGAGCGTGCCGGCATGACCGACCACGACTTCTTCGCCGCCATGGCCGTCGGCATCCCGCCCATCAAGCCTCCGGCGGCACCGGCGCCGGTTTGGATCGGCCTCGACCTAGCCAACGGCCCCGACATGCACACCGAGGTCGGCAGAGCCGCCGACGGCGCGTTCTACGTCATCACCGAGGAACAGAACCATGGATAAGCCCACCTACAGCTGGTCCTTCGACGAAGAGACCTACCACGGCGAATTCGGATCGATCGATGAGGCCATGAAGGCAGCGTTCGACTGGGAAGTGCGCACCGCCGATGCCAGCGAGTTGCGGCCGGGTGTCCACATCGGGGAGCAGGAGCCGCTTCTTCCTACCAGCGTCGTCCATGCCGAAGCCATTATTGATTGGGCCCGGGACCAGATGCTGGACCAGATCGGCGAAGCGGCCGAGATTTTCCTGGAATCGGTGACGCCTGCACAAAAAATCAGGCTGGACGCGTTTTTGAATGACTGGATTCGCCTCGTAGAAGGCAACACCAGCTACTGGACGATCACCAACAGCGCCTTCCACCGCTTCGCCGACTACGGCCTGCGGCAGGAGGCCGACTAATGCGCCACCTGGCCCTGCCCTTCTTCTGCGCCGTCGTCGTCGGCCTGCTCCTCGCACTGCTCGCTTGGGCCCTGCGCAACCACGTCGACCGGGTCGCACTCGCCTGCGCCATCGGCGCCGTGTTCTTCGCATGGCGCTGCTGGGAAGACCTCCGCACGAGCTGGCCGGCGTTCAAGGCCGAGATGCAGCGCCGCAGCGATGAACGGCAGCGCGCGCCGCTCGCCGCCGACGACACCCACTGAGCAACCGCCCGCCCGGGGCACCGGGCTCCGTGCCGACCGTACTTCCACAAGTCGGCAACCCATTCCAGGAGTCCAGCGTGCGTAACCAGCTCGACATCTTCGACCACGACCCAGCCCGCATGGCAGCGGCCAACCGCGCCGCCGCCGACCATGCGCTGCACGACAAGCAGTTGACCGAAAGCGAGCGCCTGGAGCGCGCCGCCTTCTACATCCGCGAGGCAGAGCGCTGGGAATACAGCACTGCCCTCGGCGGCCAAAGGATCAACGGCGCAGAGGAGCCGCGAGCATGAGTGGAACGCTCACATCCAATTCAATGCAGAAGTCGAGTGATCTCGGAAACTGCTTTCCGCATTTTCTCATCCGCTTTTTCGATCAGAGCTCTGGTCGCAATCCAAGCGCGCCCGTCATAAACGATTGGATCCCCTGGCCAATGATCCGGCGCGATGTACTCAGCAAGATCTTCGCTAAGTTCTCTGAAATGTTGGTAGGCGGATTGCGCCGCAGCAGCCGCAGTCCCCAATTGCCCAATCGACTCAATAGTGGGCGCGAAGCTATCGAAGCAACGCCTCAGGTATCCGACACCGAAGTCCTGTCCCGATTCATCAGTACCGATGAAACTCGGATTGCGACCAGCCGCGAGTTGGCTGAGCGACCAGGCCAAGGACCTCTCTGCCTCTCTGAATTTTGGCAACACAACGAGCGCGGCATTCCTCGCGGCAGTGGCCTCTGCTGCCCTTCTGTCAGCAAGCGAGGCGTGGTGCAACCACACGCTTACGCCGACAGCGAGAAGCGAACCGCCGGCGCTTATCCATGCTGCCCAAAGTTCCCCATTCATTTCTTATTCCTCTCGCATCCTTCGATGGAAGGACGTTACCCAATTTCACAGGGAAATGCGCATGGCTGACGGTTCTCGCTCCTTCAACTTCCCTGCTCCACAGCGCTCCCGTCTGCGACCGGGCGAAATAGTGGTGGACCTGTTCGCGGGCGGTGGCGGGGCATCGGAAGGGCTCAAACAGGCCCTTGGCATCGATCCCGCCCTGGCCTACAACCACGACGAGCTGGCCATCGGCATGCACGCCGCCAATCACCCGCTGACCCAGCACCACCGCGAGGATATCTGGCACGCAGACCCGCGCGTGGACGTGGCCGGCCGTCCCATCGGCTGGTTCCATGCCTCGCCCGACTGCACGCATTTTAGCCAGGCCAAGGGCGGCCAGCCGCGAAGCCGGAAGACCCGCGCCCTGTCGTGGGTGGTGTTGAAGTGGGTTGGCCAGCTGCTGCGCGCCGATCGCCTGCACGGCACCAACACCGCGCCGCGCATCATCTCGATGGAGAACGTTTGGCAGATCCTCACCTGGGGTCCGCTGGTTGCGAAGCGTTGCAAGGACACCGGCCGCGTCATCAAGATGGACGGCACCGTTGCAGCGCGCGGCGAGCGCGTGCCGGTCGAGAACCAGCAGCTGGTACCGGACAAGCGCCACAGCGGACGCACTTGGCAGCAGTTCGTGGCCGCGCTGCGTGCGCTGGGCTATGCAGTCGAATGGCGCAAGCTGGTAGCCAGCGATTACGGTGCCGGCACCAGCCGCGAACGCCTGTTCCTGCTCGGCCGCCGCGACGGCGAGACCATCGTGTGGCCACAAGCCAGCCACGGCTCCGCACCGGGGCAACAGCCGCAGGTGACCGCTGCCGACTGCCTGGACTTCTCCATCCCCTGCCCGTCCATCTTCACCCGCGCCCGGCCGCTGGCCGATGCCACCATGCGTCGCATCGCCAAGGGCGTCATGCGCCACGTCATCAACTCAGCCGATCCCTTCATTGTTCCGGTGACGCACCAGGGCGGCGATCGCGTCCACGACGTGCGTGATCCCATGCGCACCATCACCGCCGCCAACCGCGGCGAGCTGATGCTGGCCGCGCCTGAGCTGGCTCCCTTCATCGCTGAGCATGCGAACAGCAGCCATGCGCTCGGCTCCATGCGCGCAGACGAACCGCCGCGCACCGTCTGCGCCGGTGTGAAGGGTGGCCACTTCTCCATGGTGACGCCGATCCTTGCCGGAGTCGGCGGCCGGGCCGGTCAGTCCGAGCCGCGCTCAGGCGGCGAACCGCTCTACACCATGACGACCAAGGCAGACACCGCGTTGGTGGCGCCGCACCTGGTCAAGTTCCGTGGTGAGAGCATCGGCACGTCGGCGAGCGAGCCTGTGCCCACCATCACCTCTGGTGCTGGTGCTGCGCGCCCGGCCGGCGCCGCGCACGCTCTCGGCGTGGCGACCGCATTCCTTGAACAGGCCAACGGCGGCCTCTATCAGGGCGCTGGCAACGATGCCCGCGACCCGGTCAGTACCATCACCGCCAGTGGCAGCCAGCAGCGCCTGGTAAGCGCCGACCTGGCCCAGCTGTCGCCCGATCAGGAGGCCGGCGCACTTCGCGTGGCAGCGTTCCTAGTGAAGTACTACGGGACCGGGGCCAACGTGCCAGCCCTACGCGTCCCGGTCGACACGATCACCACCCGAGATCGCCTCGAACTGGTGACCGTCCATGTTCAAGGCACGACGTACGTGATCGTGGATATCGGCCTGCGCATGCTCAAGCCGCACGAGCTTTACCGCGCCCAGGGCTTCCCGCCAGGCTACATCATTGATCGCACGGCCAACGGCACGCCGCTAAGCACCAGCGCCGCCGTGCGCATGGTCGGCAACAGCGTCAGCCCGCCACCGATGCGTGCCTTGGCCGAGGCCAATCTGGACCGGGTGCCGGCCGACATGGCGGAGGCAGCATGACTGCGTCAGTTGCCATTGGCCCAAGCCTCAACAGCTCCCCGTGCGGCGTCCTTTGCCTCTTCCTCACTACGGTATGCGACCCGATAGGAAGGCAGGACCTCCCCGCTCTCCAGACAGATCTTTTTGAGATGCACGCAACTCGACGACTCGATCCAAAGCAGTGCCGTGAAGCGGCGCCCCGCGGCGAAAAGTTGGACTTCGTGCATGTTGATTCGTTCGAAATTCATAACGTTAGTCCCAGTGCTGACGGCTCTTCTGAACTTACGACGCTCATCCCTTCGCAAACAAGCGTTTCGTTACAAGAACAGTTGACATGACGACACATGCCCATGTACCAACACCAGCGACAGCGATTGAAGTCACCAAGGCTTCGTCGCCTGTCGCCGCGGTTCTCTCCGCGATGCGGCGTGTTGATCCTGCCTCCTCTGTTGATGGTCGCCAGGTGCGCGCCTGGGCCGACACGCTGATGACCGCGCTCTACACCGCACAGCCTGTGCGCTGGGAGTACAGGCTCAAGGGCGACTTCGCGCCAGGCTGCTGGATGCAGGCCGACGCAGGGCACGTCTACGGCGCCCACCAGCGTGGGCTCGTTGTCCGCGCCCTGTTCGAAACCCCACGCGTGATCCAGCCGGAGAAGCTGCACGAGTTCAGTGGACGCGTGTGCGTCCGCTGCGGCGACAGCGAGGATTGGGCCGGCCCGGATTGTGAGCCGCTGGTCCAGAAAGTCGACCCGCGCAAGCGCCTACCCGTCGAACCGAGCTGGTTCCTTGAGCCGCTGAAGTGGATCCGGGACGCCGGCCCGGATCCGGTCAGCGCGCACGAACGTCGCCGCAGGGCCACCGAAGCCACCTTCCTGATTGAACAGCTCGAAGCCCACATCGAGGAGTGCAACAAGCCATGACCCAGGAACATATCAGCCACCCGGAAGGGTTGCCGAACTGCGCCGCCGGCCACCGCGCGCGCCACATCCACGACAAGCGGTGCGCGGCCGCCGGCGGCGGCCACCTGGTCGAGTGCGCCTGCAGGTCGACCAGCAAGCATGCCGACCCCGACGCGGCCATTGCGGCATGGCGCCGGCTCAACCGACCACCGCGTAGCGCGCGGGCGCCAGCCCTGCCGGCCGTCGCTGACAACGTTGTGCAGTTCAACCTCAGCCTCGCCGAGCAGGCGCCGGCCAGGAGGAAAGCCACGGGAGGCGCTAATGGGCGCCGCTGAAAGGCTCGATCTATCGGGGAAGGATTGGCTGACCGTTGAGGAAGCCGCCCACTACTGCGGCGTGTCCAACAGCCAGTTCAGGAAGAACGCCATGTGCTACGGGCTCACGCCCCGCCGCTTCATGGGAAAGCAGTTGTACGAAAAGGCGGCGCTCTATGCCGCGATCGAAGGTGCAGAGGAATGGCAAAGGTTCGACTCTACTGGCGCGGCAGCAAGGCCTACCTCGACTGGGCGGAAGGCGGCGAGCGCTTTCGCCGGTCCATTGGGCAACCTGACGCCCGTGAGGCGGAGAGAATACGTGCCGCGAAAGAAGCAGAACTGACCCACGGGGTGCCGATCTTGGCGCGGCTGCCAAAGGTCCGCGACTACTTGGAGTGGTATCTGGACTGGTACGAGGCCGAGCACCCCACCACGATTTCGAAGGCCAGGAGCGAAGTGAAGCGCTTCATTGAGCGCTTCGGCCACCGGCCGATCGACAGCATCCGAGCGGTCGAAGTGGAGCAGTACAAGCGCGCTAGGCTGCTAGACGACAAGGCGGCAAAGGAAACTGTGGGAAAGGAGATTAGACGGCTGAAGGCGGCGTTCAACCGCGGCGTCGAATGGAAAGAGCTGGACGTGAACCCGCTGGCTTCAGTGAACGCGCCTCGCGGTGTGCGGAGCGTGGCCGTCAAGTTCTATGACCGGGCGGCGATGCGCCGGCTCTATCGGGCGAACCCTGCGCGGGCGCCGCTTTGGCTCTTTATGGCCCACACCGGGCTGCGGCGAGGCGAAATCATCGGCCTAGACAAAAGCTCGGTGGTCGCAGGGCGCCTGCTCGTGGAGAGCGACCCCGACGAGAAGGGTGAAGGCCGGACAAAGTCCGGCAAGTGGCGGGAGGTTCCCCTCAACCGCTATGCCCGGTGGGCGCTGCGGCGCCTTCCAGATCCACTCGTCACGGTGCACAAGGACACCCTGTCAGATTGGTTCAGAAGGGACTCGGACGCCGCCGGTATCGGCGGGCACCTTCACCGACTGCGGCACACCTTCTGCGCTCATTTGGTGATGGCAGGCGTATCTCTGAGACGGATTCAAATACTTGCGGGTCATGCTGACTACGCGACAACGGAGAAATACTACGCCCATCTCACGCCAGAGGGCGCGGAGGACGCTGTAGCGACCCTCCGCTTCTAAGCCATATTTATTCGGCAACTCGCAGCGACCTGAATATTATCAAATATCTTTCATGAATAAATAAAAACGCTCACATAGCAGAACTTTGCGCAGCCTCTTCGGCCAACTCGTCCAACAACTCGTTAAGTTCGTCAGACCGCTGACTGGAAGAAGGACTGTTGCGACCGTAATTAATTTTCGCTGAGCGAATGACCCTTTCCAGCTCATTGGTCAAATCCGCTTTCCGCTCAGCCAAAACGTCGTGGGACCACTGAGGAGGCAGCCCCCTTTTTCGAGCTTCAGTGAGTAATGGAGCGTACATTAGCTGCATGTAAGTATAGAACTCTCTTGCCCTTATCACTCGTAGCCGGACCCTGCGCAACTTGTCGCGAGAAGCTTCGACTTCCTGCGTGAATTGCTTAAGCTTCAGCCAGACGCTCAGCTCAGGAATATAAGTGTCGTACATTACGTTTTCAATGAACGTAAAGTTGGAAATAAGCTCCCTGACTATATAACCACCAAGCCTTGAAGGTATGTAGCTAGACGCAAGCGTTGCTTCACCATGGCCTGCGGTGAAGAGGAACCTAAATGAGCAAAGGTCCGACAAAACCCTCTCAGTGTAGGAGTCGCCGACACCGATCTTTCGCATGCTCTCAGATATCATCGAGCCATCCACCAAGCGAAAGCCAGATTCGCCGGCATACGAAACAATGGCAGACAGGACAAATAGCCGTAGCAACTGCATCTGATCCGACGCCAGCTGCGAATCAAAGGGATTGCCGATCGAAGACGAATCCTCGCGGTAGACTGTCTTAGTCCCCAACATGATGGCCCTGAAAGCTTCATGTTTCGGAAGAATGTACCGGCCAGTGTTGCGATAGTGCTCAATGGCTCTACCGGGATTAGTATAGCCTCGCTCCAAAAACTCACGCGTCATACGCAGCGCAAGACGCACGTCCTCCGTTGCGAGCACCTCTATCCGTTGCCCGATCTCTGTCCCCAGAACGGACCCCTGCAACAGATCCACGATTTGACTGGCATCCTCCACCGTGATATGCGCGCCATTCTCGGCTGTGAAGTCGCCTTTCTGACCTTTGGCCAGATATCGAACCAAATCAAACCGCTTGGAAAGCACGCTAGCGATACGCGGAGTGTCAATTTGAACAGTCTCAAAATCGAAAGCGTCAATTGCAGGACTGTTTCTATGTTTAGCAAAGGTAGCCTGACGCAAGCATAAAATTAGGTTGAGAGAAAGTGCCCTGGAGATGCTCAGCGCTTCAGTGAAGAGTCGCGACTGGAGATCCTCGTCCTCGATCTGGTCAACATTATCGATGACGAGAAAGAACGGCGAAATCTTTGTGGCATGCCGGAGAACTTTCTCGACATACGGATCAATTCGATGGTAGTCCGCCATCATCATGTCCGTAACTCTTCTGGCAACCTCATCCTCTGCGTTCGCAATAGCGAACATGGGCCCAGACTTCATGGCCGCGATTTCGGAGGCATACGCTTTCTTAACGCAATGCTCACCACTGCTCAGGAATGGATCTGAATTGATATACTCAAGAAGAGATCGGTAGATAAATTCAGCGGGAGCGCGACCCGAAGCATTGTTCAGGAAATCGAGGTGGAGCCAATGTGGATGCGGACTTACAGATGGCTTCTCGAAAATATCTTTCAGCCTGACCTTCCGCATATAGTGTAAGAACGTTGTCTTGCCTGCCCCGACAGTCCCGAGCACGAGCATGGCCAAAGATCTCGGCGATGGTGCGCCACCGGCCCGGACTGCCTGTTCGCGAAATCTCTTCTCGACTGCTGTGCTGTCGGCTGACTTCATAGGCCTGCGGATTGCCCCACCGACTACAGACGGCCGCTTCGCCACGTTCATTCTGATCTTATGATCGAACTTAATGGATTCAGGTGCAGCAACGTAGCATCGCTCAAAGGAGTCGCTGTTCAGTTCCGCGATTGAGTCCGAGAAAGCAGTGACGACCTGATCCTCGATGAGGTGAAAGACGGGGTTACGCCGAGCTTCTTGCGCATTATTGGAAAAAAATGTCCCTAACTTTCTATTAGCGCCCTGGTTGCCGGATCGACCCAAAAGAGCAGGCTCCAAGCTACCCGAGATAACCGAATCTCTGCTCAAGAGATCATAAAACTCTTGATAGCTTTCACTCAATGCGTCTTCGAGGGACCAGAATATCAACGCTGTCGAGTCATGGAACTTTACTTGATCATGCCGCTGAGCGGGATATACAGCCCACACCTGGCCGTTAGTGGCAATGGCATAATCTACGCCAAGTTTGCGGGCATAATCGCGGGCCTGCTCTATTGCCTCACCAAGCTCGCTCTGCAGGAAGGAGCGCGTCAGCTTTACGCGACGCTGCCCTGGCTCGGCTGTAAATGCCAAACCCACCTTTTTCGCCTCCACCACGATCGCAGCATTTGCGGCCCTCAAAACATAATCAGCGTAAGTAGTCGCACCGTCCTCAGTAACGTGCTCCTCCGGCGATATATCCTCGTCGAGCCAGCCCAACACTTCTCGCAGGATGCGATCGATAACCTTGAGTCTTGTAGCTGCCTCATTGGCGTTCTGGAGATCCAGCTTGCCGAAGCTTTTCAGAAGCTTCAGTCCGTGCTCATTAGTCATGATGCGTCCTAGCAACAGGGTTAGTGGACGCAATTCTGACCCTGCGGCATGGCAGCACTGAGTTGCACGCGAGCGTAAGAACTGCGGTCAAGCGCGACGATAAGCATACAGCCGCCCGCCCGCAAGCTTTGCAGCCTCGGCGCTAAACGTCAGCCCCAACCTGTCGGAAGGCCCTCATCGTGGCATGCGGGGCTTGACCATCTGGTCGCCAGCCCAAGGTGCCCGGCGCGCACGAAAGGCCTCCCAGAAGAAAAGTCACTGTGCCAACTGTGCCAAGTATCAGCCAGATAAGACCAAGCCATGGCAGGTTAGATGCCTGCAGATGCTTATAACCTATTGATCTTGGTGACCCCGGCCCGATTCGAACGGGCGACCTTCCCCTTAGGAGGGGGACGCTCTATCCAGCTGAGCTACGGGGCCATGCAGCCGGGAAGTTTACAGGCAACACACCCTGCCCTCCAAGCATTCGTGCTCCACACGGCGGCGCTGGCGCGTTGCACCATGGCCGGACAGGCCGCTCTGCTACCATCGGCGATTCAGTTCATCGCGCCCCCCACCTGCCCGCGATGGCACCAAACAACGTAACGAAACACAGGAGTCTGCATGTCTTCCGAGCTGCTCAAGTCCCTTGGCCTGGACGCGATCAACGCTGGCACGTACCTGGGCAACGGGGAGTGGTCGAGCGCGACCAGCGGTGAGCTGATCACCCCGGTCAACCCGACCACCGGCGAGCCGATCGCGCAGGTCCGCGCGACCACCGAGGCCGAGTACGAGACAGTCGTCGCCCGCGCCCAGGAAGCCTTCAAGATCTGGCGTACCACGCCGGCCCCGCGTCGCGGCGAAGCCGTGCGCCTGTGCGGTGAAGCGCTGCGCAAGCACAAGGACGCCCTGGGTTCGCTGGTGGCGCTGGAAATGGGCAAGAGCAAGCCGGAAGGCGACGGCGAAGTGCAGGAGATGATCGACATCGCCGATTTCGCCGTGGGCCAGAGCCGCATGCTGTACGGCTACACCATGCATTCCGAGCGCCCCGGCCACCGCATGTACGAGCAGTACCACCCGCTGGGCCTGGTCGGCATCATCTCCGCCTTCAACTTCCCGGTCGCGGTGTGGAGCTGGAACTCGTTCCTGGCCGCCATCTGTGGCGACGTGTGCATCTGGAAGCCGTCCAACAAGACGCCGCTGACCGCCATCGCCTCGCTGAAGATCTGCAACGACGCCCTGCGCGAAGCCGGCTTCCCGGACATCTTCTTCCTGATCAACGATGCCGGCACCGCGCTGTCGGAAAAGATGGTCGATGACCGTCGCGTGCCGCTGATCAGCTTCACCGGCTCGACCCAGGTCGGCCGCACCGTCAACGAGAAGGTCGCGCGTCGCCTCGGCCGCTGCCTGCTGGAACTGGGTGGCAACAACGCCATCATCCTGGACGAAACCGCCGACCTGAAGCTGGCCGTGCCGGGCATCGTGTTCGGCGCCGTCGGCACCGCCGGCCAGCGCTGCACCACCACCCGCCGCCTGATCGTGCACCGCTCGATCTACGCCGACGTGCTGGCCACCCTGGTCAAGGCCTACAAGCAGGTCGAAGGCAAGATCGGCGACCCGACCGATGCGGCCAACCTGATGGGCCCGCTGAACAGCGACGGCGCCGTGCAGCAGTTCCTCGATGCCATCGCCCAGGCCAAGGCCGCCGGCGGCACCATTGAAACCGGCGGCACCCGCATCGACCGCCCAGGCAACTTCGTGCTGCCGGCCATCGTCTCCGGCCTGAAGAACAGCGATGCCGTGGTCCAGCACGAGACCTTCGCGCCGATCCTGTACGTGATGCCGTACGACACCCTCGATGAAGCCATCGACATGCAGAATGGCGTGCCGCAGGGCCTGTCGTCCTCGATCTTCACCCAGAACCTGAAGACTGCCGAGAAGTTCCTGTCGGCCGCTGGCAGCGACTGCGGCATTGCCAACATCAACATCGGCACGTCCGGTGCGGAGATCGGTGGCGCCTTCGGTGGCGAGAAGGACACCGGCGGCGGCCGCGAGTCCGGGTCGGATGCGTGGAAGGTCTACATGCGCCGCCAGACCAACACCATCAACTATTCGGACTCGCTGCCGCTGGCCCAGGGCATCAAGTTCGATCTGTGATGGCAGACGTTTCTGCCATGGCTGCGGGTCAGAGCCCCTCCGGGGATCTGACCCCTGCCCAGGGCCGGATCCCCAATGGGGCTCCGACCCTCGATTTCACCGGTCGCCGCGTGCTGATCGCCGGCGGCAGCAAGGGCATCGGTCGTGAAATGGCGCTGGCATTTGCCGGCGCCGGTGCGCAGGTCTCGGTCTGCGCACGTGGCCACGCCGGCCTGGATGCCCTGCGTGCCGATGCGCAGGCACAGGGCACCCCGCTGCATACCGTCTCCGCCGATCTGGCCGACGCCGGCCAGATCCAGGCCTGGCTGCAGGCCGCTGCCGATGCGCTCGGCGGCATCGATGTACTGATCAACAACGCTACCGGCTACGGCATGGCCGACGACGAGGATGGCTGGGCCGCCAGCCTGCAGATCGACCTGATGGCGGCGGTACGGGCTTCGCGCCTGGCACTGCCGTGGCTGCGCGCATCCAGCGATGCCTGCATCCTCAACCTGTCCTCGATCGCCGCACAGCAGCCACGCCCCGGTGGCGCGCCCTACGCCGCCGCCAAGGCCGCGCTGTCGCACTACACCACCTCGCAGGCACTGGCGCTGGCCAAGGACCGGATCCGGGTCAACGCCATCGCCCCCGGTTCGATTGAATTCGATGACGGCCTGTGGGATCGCCGTCGCACCGAAGATCCGGCGCTGTACCACGGCACCCTGGCGAAGATCCCGTTCGGCCGCTTCGGCCATCCGCGCGAGATCGCCGACGCGGCCCTGTTCCTGTGCTCGCCGCTGGCGCGCTGGATCACCGGCCATGTGCTCAATGTGGATGGCGGCCAGGTGTTGATGGGCTGACACCGGCACTCCGGTAGCTGCCAACCTTGGTTGGCATGCCTTTCGTCGACCAAGGTCGACGCCTACCCTGATGAAATGGCTTTCGTCGACCAAGGTCGACGCCTACCCTGCTGAAATGCCCTTCGGCGACCAAGGTCGACGCCTACCAGGGCTGGCACCTCGTTTGTCGACCAGGGTCCACGCCCGCCATCGCATCCGCCGGGCATGGGATTGCCCGGGCAGAGGCTCTATCATGTGCACACTGCCAAGGAGGACCCCGATGAGCGTGGCACCCCGACAGACAAGCGCCCTGGCCGTAGTCAGCCTGGTCATGGGCATCGCCAGCTGGACCGTCCTGCCCTTCGTGGCCAGCATCGTGGCGATCGTCACCGGCCACATGGCCCGCGCCGAGATCCGCCGCCGCCCGCAGGAACTGGAAGGCGATGGCCTTGCCGTCACCGGTCTTGTGCTGGGCTGGGTGATGGTCGGCGCGGTAGTCGCCGCCATCCTGGTGTTCATCCTGTTCTTCGGCGGCCTGGCGTGGCTGGCCGCGGTGTCGAACTGACGCCATGACCACTTCCGACAGCACTGAACGCTTCAGCAGCCGCGTCGCCGACTACGTCCGCTACCGGCCCGATTACCCGCCCGCGCTGCTGGAATGGCTGCATCGCCCGATGGATGTCAGTCACCAGGCCCGTGTCGCCGACATCGGTGCTGGCACCGGCATTTCCAGCCGTCAGTTTCTGGCCAGCGGTCATCCGCTGGTGGCGGTCGAGCCAAACGGCGCCATGCGCGCCGCCGCCGAAGAGTGGCTGGCGCCGCAGTATCCGGGCTTTTCCGCCGTCGATGGCCGCGCCGAGGCCACCGGCCTGGACGATGCCAGCATTGATCTGGTCAGCGTCGCGCAGGCGTTCCACTGGTTCGACACCGTGGCGGTGCGCGCCGAGTGGCAGCGCATCCTCTACCCCGGTGGCCTGGCACTGATCTACTGGAATTCACGCCTGCTCGATGCCAGTCCATTCCTGGTCGGCTACGAACAGCTGCTGCTGGACTACGGCACCGACTACACCGCGGTGGCCGAGCGCTACCAGGACGATGCCACCATGCAGGCCTGGTTCGGCCGCGGCCTGCGCGGCATGGTGGAGTTGCCGAACGTACAGCATCTGGACTTCGACGCCCTGCGCGGGCGCCTGCTGTCCTCCTCCTACGCACCCCAATCCGGTCATCCTCGCCACGCGCCGATGATCGACGCTCTGCAGGACCTGTTCGCCGCCCACGCGGTCGACGGCCAGGTCGCTTTTGAATATCGAACCCGAGCCTTCCTCGGCACGCTGGACTGAACCGACGCATGTATTCGCTTGCCCGCCCCTTCCTGTTCTCGCTCGACGCCGAGCGCGCCCACGGCCTCGGCCTGTCCGCACTGGACCTGGCCTACCGCACCGGCACCACGCCGCTGCTGGCCGCACGCATCGCGCCGATGCCCAGCACGGTGTTCGGGCTGACCTTCCCCAATCCGGTCGGCCTGGCCGCCGGCCTGGACAAGAATGGCGAGCACATCGATGCGCTGTTCGCGCTCGGCTTCGGCTTCGTGGAGATCGGCACCATCACCCCGCGCCCGCAGGCCGGCAACCCGCAGCCGCGCCTGTTCCGCCTGCCGGAACACAACGCGATCATCAACCGCATGGGCTTCAACAATGCGGGCGTGGACGCGCTGGTGCGCAATGTCGAGCGCGCGCGCAACCGCCGCGGCCTGCTCGGCATCAACATCGGCAAGAACAAGGACACCCCGAACGAACAGGCGGTGGACGATTACATCGCCTGCCTGGACAAGGTGTATCCGCTGGCGGACTACGTCACCGTCAACATCTCCTCGCCCAACACCGCCGGCCTGCGTGAATTGCAGGAAGAGACCGCGCTGCGCCAGCTGGTCAGCCAGTTGCGCGACCGCCAGGAAGATCTCGCGGCGCGCCACGGCCGCCGCGTACCGATGCTGGTCAAGGTGGCGCCCGACCTCAGTGACCGCGACATCGATGCCGCCGCGCGCGTGCTGGGCGAAGTGCAGGTGGACGGCGTGATCGCCACCAACACCACCATCGACCACAGCAAGGTGGCCGGCGATCCGCTGGCCAACGAGGCCGGCGGCCTGTCCGGCGCACCGGTGCTGGAGCAGTCCACCCTGGTGCTGCGCCGACTGCGCTCGCGCCTGCCCGAATCGGTGCCGCTGGTGGGGGTCGGTGGCATCCTGTCCGGTGCCGACGCGGTGGCCAAGATGGCCGCCGGCGCCGCGCTGGTGCAGTGCTACAGCGGCCTGATCTTCCGTGGCCCTGCCCTGGTCTCCGAATGCGTGGAGGCGATCCGTCGCCGCCGCGAAGCGCCGAGCCGCGGCGCGGTGGCCCCACTGTGAGCGCGCCCATGGATACCGTCGACGGCAACGCCCCGCTGCGCTGGACGCTCACCCGCAATGCGCCACTGCAGGCGCTGAACACCTTCCATGTGCAGGCCAGTGCAGCCCAGCTGCTGGAACTGCACGACGCGGCCCTGCTGCCGGAAGTGCTGGCGCTGCCCGAAGTGGCCAGCGGCCCACTGCTGGTGCTGGGAAGCGGCAGCAACGTGCTGATCGCCGAAGACCTGCCAGGCACGGTACTGGTGTTCGGCAACCGTGACATCAGTTTCCTGGAACACCGCGCTGACCACGCAGTGATCCGCGCCGGGGCCGGCGTGCCCTGGCATGGCCTGGTGATGTGGTCGCTGCAGGAAGGCTTGTCCGGGCTGGAGAACCTGGCCCTGATTCCCGGCACCGCCGGTGCCGCGCCGATCCAGAACATCGGCGCCTACGGTGCGCAGGTCGGCGAGTTCATCCAGGCGGTCGAGGCCTGGGACTGCCAGGAACAAACCTGGGTACGGCTGGACAACGAGCAGTGTCGCTTCACCTACCGCGACAGCGTGTTCAAGCAGCAGATGGACCGTTACCTGATCACTGCCATCGAGCTGAAGTTGCCATTGCTGCATGACCTGCGCATGGACTACGCCGGCATCCGCGAGGAACTGCAGGCGCAGGGCGTGGAACTGCCGGGTGCGGTGGACGTAGCCAATGCGGTGATCGCGATCCGCCGCCGCAAGCTGCCCGACCCGGATGTACTCGGCAATGCCGGCAGCTTCTTCAAGAACCCGGTGCTGCCGCAGGAACAGGTTGACGTGCTGCTGCAGCACTTCCCCGACCTGCCGGTGTTCCCGTCCGAGCAGGACGGCAAGCGCAAGGTCTCGGCGGCCTGGATGATCGAGTCCTGCGGTTGGAAGGGCTTCCGCGAAGGCGATGCCGGCGTGGCCCCGAGCCACGCACTGGTGCTGGTGAACCATGGCAACGCCAGCGGTGCAGAGTTGTTGGCACTGGCGCGCCGCATCTCGGCCTCGGTACTGGAGAAGTTCGGCGTACCGATCGAACCGGAGCCCCGCCTGCTCGGCGCACAGTGGTGAACACCCCCGCCCTCTCCCCCAGCGCCGCCCCGATGCGGGCGGCGCTGCTGATGCTCGGCAGCACGATGGCCTTCGGCCTGATGGCGGTGGCGATTCGTTATGCCACCCGTTACGTGCCGACCCAGGAAGTGGCGTTCTTCCGCAATGCCTTCGGCCTGCTGGCACTGCTGCCGATGCTGTTGCGCCCGGGCCATGCGCCGCTGAAGACCCAGCAGCTGCCGCGCTATTTCGTGCGCAGTGCGATCGGCCTCGGTTCGATGCTGTGCGCGTTCTGGGCACTGGGCCATCTGCCACTGGCGCAGGCGGTTTCCCTCTCGTACTCCACGCCGTTGTTCGTCACCATCGCCGCCGTGCTGTGGCTGGGCGAGACCGTGCGTATACGGCGCTGGGCCGCGGTGGTGGTTGGATTCATCGGTGTGCTGGTGATCGTGCGCCCCGGTACCGCCGGCTTCACCGCCGGCAGCCTGGTAGCGGTGGCAGCCGCCGTGCTCAGCTCATTGGTGGCGATCCAGATCAAGCAGCTGACCCGTGTCGACAGCGCTGACACCGTGGTGCTCTACACCTACGTGTTCTGGGTGCCGCTGTCGCTGGTCCCGGCACTGTTCGTCTGGGTCTGGCCCTCCGGCATGGCGTGGCTGTGGCTGCTGGCCACCGGCGTACTGGGCACCGTCGGCCAGCTGCTGTGGACGCGGGCGTTGCGGCTCGGTGAAGTCTCGGCGCTGACCCCGATCAGCTTCCTGCAGCTGCCGCTGGTAACGCTGCTCGGCTGGCTGCTGTTCAACGAAAGCGTGGATCGCTGGACGCTCATCGGTGCCGGCATCATCCTCGCCGCCAACGCCTACATCGCCCACCGCGAAGCCGTGTTGTCGCGCCGCGCCGCAAGCGCGGCGGCCTCGGCAGCAGCCAAGCCCGCCGAATGAAAACCATCTGCATGGACAAGCCATGGGGCCTGCACGGGCAAGCCATGGGTCGTGCATGGACAGGCCATGGGTAGAGTCGACTGTTAGTCGACTGCTTTTCGTTCGGAGCGGGCAGAAACCGCGCTGCGCGCGATAGTCGACCAACAGTCGACTCTACCCGGGGAGATCCTGGCAACGGCCTGGAACCTGATCCAGCGCGCGATATACCCGCTCCGCCGCATCGAACACATTGCCCGGTGCGAACTGCTCCCCCAGGTAGTGCAGCGACTGCCGGCGCAACTGCGGCGATCGCTCCTCTCCATCGCTGCCCAGCAGCACCTGCTGGAACTCGATCAGGTCCTGCAGGATGCGCCAGTGCCGGTACCACGCGATCCAGCGCGGGTCGCCGCGGTCGCTGCCATAGCCCTCCTCGAAGCCCAGCGGATTCTCACGCCCCCAGCGCCCGCCAACCGCGGCACCGATGAACATCAGGTCACGCTCACGCGGGGCCAGCGACAGGCCGTCCCAATCGATCAGGTGCAGGCCACCGTCATTGCCCATCAGCAGATTGCCGGCATGCAGATCGGTATGGCACAGGTGCAGGTCAACCGGAACCCCCTGCAATGCCGCGAGCAGCTGCAGTGCCTGCGCGTGCAGCGCGGTGATGCGCGCATGCTGCTGGTCCCATACCGAAACGAATGCGCGGCCCAGCCCGTCCTTCGCGGCCGCCAGGCCCTCGCCGGCCAGCCATTGCCCGACGGTCTCCAGCGCCGCGGTTTCCAGCCGTACGATCGGCAGTGCCTGCTGCAGTTCCGCCGGCAACTGCGCGCCATGCAGCCGCCGCAGCACCTCCCCCAGCCGTTTCCACTGCGTGCGGCTCAACGCCGCCTCGAACCCGGACTGGCCTTCCACATACGGGAACAGGGTGAACTGCAATCCCCAACGCTGCACAGACGCGCCACCGGTCAACGCCGGCCACGGCGCGACGATCTCATCGATACCCAGCGTGCCGCGCATCCAATGCAGGCTGTCCCACACCGCTGGGGCGACCTGGTAGGTACGGCATTTCAACCACCACTGCCCGTGCCGCGCATCGACGCGATACACGCTGGCATTGGCGTCGGCGCCCACCGGGCGTGGCACCACGGCGGTGGGGGTGATGCCATAGGATTGTTGCAGGACTTCGCCGAGATGCTGCGCCGAAGCGAATGACATGGATGCAAGCAGAAAGTGTTACCTGCCACCACTATCGCAGATGCGTTCGTCGCGGCACAGACATGTCCGTCACAACATCGCTTCAGCACGACCAGGGAACTAGCCTGCGATGCGCCGCATCACCGTCTCCAGCGGGCCGCGTGCGAACTGCCACGACCATAGCCAGGCCGCGCCCGTCGCCAGCATCAGGAACAGCAGCGCCCACAGCAGCACCGATGCGAGCGACGCGCTGCCATCGAGCAGGCCCAGGCTTTCCAGCGTGCCCATGCCCAGCAGGATGTGGCCCACATACAGGGTCAGGGTCATGCGTCCGGCCGCGGTGAACGGCTCCAACCAGTCACCCGGTCGCACACGCGCCAGCCACAGGCAGGCGGCGATGACACTGCAGGCCGCACCCGCCCCCGTAAGCACATAAGCCGGTCCCGGCGGCATCGGCTGCGTTCCCAGCCACACCTGCCAGGACGTTCCCTGCGCAAGCTGCTGCACGCCATGTCCAGCCCCGATCAGCAGCAGCCCCAGCACCAGCAATGCATGCTGTACCCGCGGCTGCGACAACTGAAGCCGTGCCAGAAGCATCCCCAGCAGGAAGAAGCACAGCCACGGCATCAACGGGTGGAAGCCATTGAACAGCAGGTTGCGGGCCGCGCCCGGCCATTGCCACAGGCCGGCATATTCCAGCGTCTGCCAGTTCCAGCCTTCGCTGTAGTTCAAGTGCAGCAGCGCCCAGAACGAACAGGCGGCAATGGCCACGATGCTGGCCAGCAGCACGCGCGGCGAGGCACGCAGCCACACCACGGCCAGCGCGAAATACACCGCGTAGTAGTGCAGGATGTCGGCGGGGAACACGGTCAGATTGAGCAGGCCCAGCACCAGCAGGAACAGCGCGCGCCGCCAGGTCTGCACACTGGCCGGCCACCATTGCTGCCGCTGCGTAGCCAGCACCAGGCCAAGACCGGCCAGGGTGACGAAGGTCGCCGACGCCTTGCCTTCCAGCAGATGGAAGAATCCTGCCAACCAACCCTCACCCTCTGCCGGCACGGCCATCGCCAGGCGGAAGTTGACCAGCACCATGCCGGCCAAGGCGAGGTAGCGGGCCAGATCAAGGCCGTGCAAGCGCCGGTCAACGGCGCTCATGCGCGTGCCCCGAGCAGCAGCGCGAGCAGGCCAAGATCCAGCGATGCCCCATCGGTGCCATCGGCTTCGCCCAGCCCCCGACGCAGTGCATCGCTTTCGATGGCATCCAGCAGCACCTGCGCCTGCAGTGCCGCTGCCAGCACGGGACGCCGCCGCTCGCGCTGAGCCAACTGCTGCAGGGCTTCGGCCAGCGTCGCCTGCAATTGCCTGCGATTGGCCGCGAAGGCCTCGGCCACGGCCGGATTGCGTGCGCTCTCGGCCAGCACTTCGACGGCAAGCGTCGCCCATTCCGGCTGGCGGCACAGTGCGTGGAAGTCCTGAAGGAAAACCAGTACCTGTGCACGCTCGCCATCGGACGCGGCCAGTCGCTGCAGCAAAGGTGCCAGTTCTTCGCTCTCTGCCACCGCCACGGCAAGGATGATCGCTTCCTTGCCCGGGAAGTGGTTGTAGAGATTGCCCAGGCTGACGCCGGCCGCCTGCGCGATGTCACGCATGCTGGTCTGGTGGAATCCCCTGACGAGGAAGCACTGCAGGGCGGCCTGCAGGATCTGCGCGATGCGTTGCTCGTTGCGGTCGGTTCGGCTCATGGTGCAGATAGTGAACGAACGTTCGTCCATTTAAAAGATAGGCCTCAGATCATCGCCGGGCTTCGTTCAGCCAACCTTGACCTCAACTGCGGTTGAGGCCCGATGCTGCGCGCCCTGCCCCGTCCTCTCCCGGAGTTCCTGCATGCCACGGATGATCGCCACCCTGCTCGACAGCCGCGTGCTGTGGTTCCTCGCCCGACTGCTGCTGGCCGTGGTGTTCCTGTCCTCGGGTCTGGCCAAGCTGCTGGCGTGGGATAACAGCGTGGCCGAAATGCAGGCGGCCGGGCTGCACCCGCCTGTACTGTTCAACATCGCCAGTGCCGTGGTGCTGCTGGGCGGCTCACTGTGCCTGCTGTTTGATCGCCTGCTGTGGCTGGGCAGCGGTGCACTTGCGGTGTTCATGCTGTTGACCATCGTCATCGTGCACACCTTCTGGGCCAAGCAAGGTGCGGAACAAAAACTGGCCCTGTTCTTCGCGCTGGAACACCTGAGCGTGGTGGGTGGCCTGATCTGCGCAGCCATCGCCAGCCGTGCGCGGTCTCAGAAAAACTCGTCAAGCAACCGATAGAATGCAAGCCGCCGCTCATCAGGGACCGCACCGTAGCGCTGGAACAGCGTGGCGACACAGCGGCTCTCCCCGAAATTGTGGACCAGGCTGCGCGCGGCCAGGGCCAGGTCCTGATAGCGGTCGGCCACGCCCAACCGGCCACAATCGATGAAGCCAGTGAACCGCCCATCGGTCACCATCAGGTTGGGCAGGCAGGCATCGCCATGACTGACCACCAGGTCTTCATGAGCGGGCCGGGTAGCGCGCAGCTCGGCGAAAACCTGCTGCGGGCTCTGGCCCAGCCGCTCGTCGTCGAAGTCATCGGCATCGACCAGCCCCGCCTCGACGCGTGCCTGTGCGGCCTGCAGGCGCGATGCCAACTGCTGGTCGAACGGGCAGTTGGCTACAGGCACGGCATGCAGGCCACGCAGTGCGTCAGCCAGCAGTTCTGCCACCCGTCTCGGCGCGAGCTCCGGCGAGGAGGCCAAGTCGCGGCCGGGCAACGCGCTCATCAACAACCAGCGCCGACCGCCCTCCTCGGTCGTGGCAATCACCGTCGGCGCCGACTGCCCCTGCGCCTGCAGCCAACGCAGCCGGGCGATCTCATCACCCAGTTCACTGAAGGCATCGATCACTTCCGATTTCAGGAAGGCGTCGGTCTGCCCGGGACGATGCACCCGCGCGACATCCGCGCGCGACACGCCGATCGACTGCCGCTCGATGTGCGCATCGGCCAACGCTTCCTGCCATGCCCGCGGCAGCCGCAGGCCATCAGTGAAGGGATTGGGTGCTCCCATGCCGGGATGTTCCTGTTGCTGTGGACCCTACGGATTCTCGCCGCTCCCGAGGCACAACGCCCAGCAGAGCGCACAATGGGAGGCCTGACCAAACTGACCCGGCTGTCAGTGGTCAGTGCATCCCAGCACCTGCAGCAGCTGCGACGGCTACTACCACAGTACCGTTGCCAGCTCGACAACATCGCCTCGATCATTACCGCTGAACGCACCAACCTGCGTGCGTTCGCCGACTGGGACACCGTTCTGGCAGTCGATTGAGACTGCCGCAGTACAACAAGGAAGCAACATGAAATTGATGGTCATCGGCGCCAGCAGGGGCCTGGGTCGGGCATTCGTTGAAGGTCTGTGCCAGCCCGGCGACACCGTCGTCGGTGTCTCGCGCACTCGCCCGCGCTACATCGCCTGCCCCGAAGGCGTCGCACTGCAATGGATCGAAGCCGATCTGTCCCAGCCTGCTGTCGCTGCCAATCACATCGCAGCGCAGGCGCCCGCTGATCTGGATGTGCTGATCCACAACCTGGGCATCTGGGAAGAGAAGGCCTTCAGCGACGAGTACGCCTTTCTCGACGAAAGCGATGCCGCGCTCACCCAGCTGGTTGACGTCAACATCACCGCCACGCTCGTGTTGCTTCAGCGCCTGCTGCCGCGCGTTCTGGGCGCACCGCGCCCACAGCTGGTACTGACCGGCTCGACCTCGGCCCTGCCACGCAGCGGGCGCCCGGAAGTCGCCTTCGGTGCCTCGAAGTTCGCACTCAACGGCATCGCCGATGCCCTGCGCGAAGGCTTCCGTGACCGCCGCCTGGCCGTGACCAGCCTGCAGCTGGGTTACCTCAATACCGACGATGCACTATCGGTTCCCGTGGCAGCGGCGGCAGCGCGCGGCGATGGCGAACTGGTGCCGGTGCACGACGTGGTGACCTTGGTGCGTGCGCTGCTGCAGCTGTCGCCGTCCGGCTTCGTACGTGAACTGGTACTGCCCGCCATCGCCGACCCGCGCTACTGACCCCCAGGGGCAGCGCAGGGCACTCGCGGTGGCCGCACAGGCGGCCGTGGTTTACCCTGCTCCTCACTGGCCGTCAGTCACAGGCGGGAACCTGCTATGGATGCGCTTTCACGGGTTGCGGCCCAGGTCCTGGACAGCGCCCTGCCCAGCCTGCCGCTTTACCTGCTGCAGGCCACGGCGGTGATCGGCATGATCGGCGTGCTGCTGATCGCCACCCGTCGCGCCGGCCGCGCCATCGAAGGCCGCCGCCTGTACGTAGGCGTAGCGCTGGGCCTGATCTACCTGTTCAACTCGTGGTTCGTGGCCCGCTATACGCAAGGGGTGGTCAAGCTCCATCTGGGCTTCGACATCCTGCTGGTCAGTGGCCTGCTTGGCGGCTGGCGCGGCGGCCTGGCCTGCCTCGGCGCCAGCCTGCTGGCCCGCTACCAGTTCGCAGGCACGCTGTACTTCCTGCCTGCTGGCCTTGAGGCCGCACTGCAGATGTTGGCAGGCGTCTGGCTGCGCAGGCGCCTGCACCCGCGCATGCTCAATGAACTCTCGCTGCGCATGATCCTGCAGGCCTGGGGCGTACGCATCGCCGTCACCGCGTTCGGCTTGGCCCTGGGCGTGGCGATCATCGGCGCCGAGCTGCTGCCGGTGGAAGAGCTGGCGATCCAGCGCCTGCTGGCGCTGCCGCTGTCACTGCTGATGCTGGGCGCGGTGTTCGCACTGGTCTACAACGATGCGCAGATCGACGTGCAGCGCCAACGCGAACAGGCCTGGCTGCGTATCGATCCGATCAGTGGCCTGCCCAACATGCGCGCGCTCGGCGAACGCCTGCAGCACTTCTGGCGCGACAACGACGGCATCGGCAAGGCCTGCCTGATCGTGGCCGAGATGGGCAACCTGCGCGATCTGCGCCTGCGCCATGGTCCGCTGCAGGACAACGGTATCTGGCAGCGCGACAGCACCGAAGAAGTACATCGGCTGCTGCCCTCGCTGCCGGCCACGCAACTGGAGATCTACCAGTTCGGCGATGCCGCGCTGGCGATCCTGGTGCGCGACCTGGCCTTGTCCGAACTGCGCACGCAACCGCAGATCACCGAGCTGGCCAGCAACCTGGCTGACCGGGTCGGCCGCGATTGGCCCGGTTTCCGGCCGCTGTTCCGCTGTGCGGTAGTCGAATTGAAGCCCCCCGTAGATGCCGACGAAGGACATCTTCCGTTCCGTGCGATCACCGTTGCACTGAGTGCGATCGAATCCGGCGTGGTGTTCTTTGATGACCCGATCCAGCGCGACAGCGAGATCGACGCCCTGATCGAGAGCTCACTCGAACGCTGGTTGCAGCAGGGGGATGCGCCGCTGTGCTACCAGCCCAAGCATCGCCTGCAGGATCGCCGGCTGGTCGGGGCCGAAGCACTGCTGCGCATGCGCGATACCGAGGGCAGGATGATCGCACCGATGCGCGTGATCTCCCTGCTGCGTCGGCAGGGGCGGTTGGCTGAACTGGAATGGGCCACGCTGCAGTCGGCCATCCACTTCCTGCAGCAGTGCCGACGCGATGGCTGGCAGCTGAAGATCGCAGTGAACGTTTCGGCCGAGTCACTGCGCCTGCCCGACTTCGGCCTGCGCCTGCAGGAACTGCTGCAGCTGCACGATGTGCCTGGCGTGATGTTGCGCCTGGAGATCGTCGAATGGACTGAGATCGTCGAGCGCGACGTGGTCGATGCCAACATCGCACAGCTGCTGGCGGCGGAGGTCACACTGTCGCTGGATGATTTCGGCGCTGGCTATTCAACCCTGATCCTGCTCTCGCAGCTGGCCATCGCCGAGGTCAAGATCGAACAGGCGCTGATCGCCACACTGTCCGACGCCAAGTCGCAGTCGATCGTGCGCTTCATCGTCGAAGTTGCGCACCGCTGCGGCGCGATCGTGGTGGCCGAAGGTACCGAAACCCTGGCGCAGGAACAACAACTGCGCGCACTGGGCGTGGATGTCGGCCAAGGCTATCTGTACTCGGCGGCGCTGCCGGCCGACGAGTTCCGCCGCTTCGCCGCCAGCTAGACCGCGTAGAAACCGAGGAACATCGCCACCGCCGATTCGGCCACGCGGGCACGCTCCTGTGCGTTCAACGGCGCCTGCCCCATCGTAACTTGGGGCCAGAACGCAAAGCTCTTCACCAGCCCGTGCAGCTGGTGGCCAGCAAATTCCGGATCGACCTCGCGCAACCTGCCATCGGCGATTGCCGCGCGGATCCACGCACTCTCGCCAGTTTCCTTTTCGCCCATGCGGCAGACGATGGCCTGCGCACGCTCCGGCGAGTGGATGATCTCAGCCATCGCCACCCGCGCCAGGTCGATGAAGTTGGCATCGCTGAGCAATTCCAGCTTCTGCCCCAGCAACTGCAGCAGCTGCGCCTGCAGCGGCTGGTCGGCGCGATACGGCAATGTGTCGCTGGCCACGCTGCGCTCCCACAGCTCCTCGAGGATCATCGAGAACAGCGCTTCCTTGCTCGGGAAGTGGTTGTAGACGGTGCGCTTGGAGACGCCGGCCGCCTCGGCAATGCGGTCCATGCTGGTCGCCTCGTAGCCCGCCGCACGGAACTCCTCCACCGCCGCGCGCACGATGGCTTCGCGTTTGCGGTCGGTCAGGCGTTGCGGGGCACGGGGCATGGCGGGAACCGGATAACTGAACGGATGCCTCCATTTTACACTCAGCAGTGTACTTTTGGAAAACCCGAAACTACACTGTGCAGTGTACTCAGCGGACGTCACCCATGAAGCGCCTGCTCCTTGTCCTCCTGCTTGGAATCCTCGCCGTGACCGCCTACACCTTCTGCAAGTCCTGGTCCCTCCCCGACTTCCCCGAGTCGCCGCAGTACCGTGATGGCAAGTTCCGCAATGCCCTGCCCCGTCCAGCGATGGGCCTGCGCGACGGCCTGGAGATCTGGTGGACGTTCCTCTTCAACAAACCCAAGGGCACCGTGCCCGCGCACCCGATTCCAGTGCAGCCGCTGGACCGCGCCACACTGGATGCTGCACCGGACCGCAGCCTGTTCCGGCTGGGGCACTCCACGATCCTGCTGAAGCTGCGCGGCCAGTACTGGCTGACCGACCCGGTGTTCTCCGAGCGCGCCTCGCCGGTGCAGTGGATGGGCCCGGCCCGCTTCCATGCGCCGCCGATCAGCATCGACGATCTGCCGCAGATCGCCGGCGTGATCCTCTCGCACAACCACTACGACCACCTCGACCACGCAGCGGTGATGCAGCTGGCCGGCAAGACCGCGCGCTTCATTGCACCGCTCGGCGTCGGCGACCAGCTGATCGCCTGGGGCGTGGATGCCAGCAAGGTCGAACAGCTGGACTGGTGGCAATCCACCGAAGCCAGCGGCCTGCGCCTGACCGCCACCCCGGGCCAGCATTTCTCCGGCCGCGGACTGGGCGACAGCGACCGCAGCCTGTGGGCCTCGTGGGTGATCCAGGACGGTGACTTCCGCATCTTCTTCAGCGGCGACACCGGCTACTTCGACGGCTTCAAGGCCATCGGCGAAAAGTATGGTCCGTTCGACCTGACCATGATCGAGACCGGCGCCTATGATCCGCGCTGGGCGTTCGTGCACATGCAGCCGGAACAGACGCTGCAGGCGCACCTGGACCTGCGCGGCAAGTGGCTGCTGCCGATCCACAATGGCACCTTCGATCTGGCACTGCACGAGTGGCAGCAGCCGTTCGAACGCATCACCGCGTTGGCCGCAGCGAAGAATGTGCCGGTGGCCACGCCGATGATGGGCGAAGCGCTCGACATGCAGGCGCCGGAGGCGGGCACGCGCTGGTGGGAGACGGTGGAGTTGTAACGCCTCGCTTTCCGGGTGGGTGCTGACCGTGGCCCGCACTACACCTTCGGCTGCAACCTGCGCCCTTCGCGGGCCAGGTTGAGCTGCAACGCCGCGGTAGCAAGTTCCGCCATTTCCGAGGTGACTTTCCCACTGCCGCGCGCCTGCAGCCAGTCGAGGATGTCAGCCAGATGCCAGATCGACGTCGTCCCTTCGTGAACCGGTGAAGGAAACGACTGCGGGTTGGCCAGCATCAGCTTGCGCATGTTCTGGCGTGATACCCCCAACAGGTCCGCCACATCGGTCAGCCCCACCAGATCGGGGCTTACTTCGACCAGCTCGGCCCCCGGCACGGCACGCTGTACGTCGCCCAATGCCGACGCCAGGGCGGCACCGGCATTGTCAGCCTCACGACAGAATGCCAGCGCCATCCGGCCAGGTCGTCCGATGCCCAGCAGCGCATCATCGCAACCCGATTCCACAAGTCGCTGCTCCAGCATGCCGCCATCGTCGTAGGCGTCCGGCAGGCGGTACTTCAGGGTGAAATTGAATTCCATCATCTGCCTATCTCGTTTCGGCTCGCACCGTTTCTCATTGCTCACGGCTGCAGTTCTCGACCACACGGCGCAGCACTCTGGCGTGATTGCAGGTGTTGCGTGGCGTGCTCCAGATGCTCGCGACGCAGAATTCCCCGCTCCGGCATTTGCTGTCGTTGTAGGGGCAGTACATCCGCCCCCACGCATGGCTGCCGCCCACCCGCAATCTCCAACCCCTCGCTTCCGCAAATCGCAATGCGGCTTCAATGTCCTTGTCGGGGTCACACACACGAGACATCCGCCTTCTCCGAAGCCTGCACCTGTCCAACGAAGGTTGTCATATGACAACCCATACTGAACTCCTTGACCTTGACCCAAGCTAGCCCTTCCGAGGCGCGCGTCCAGAACCATAGCCGTCAACGCGGTCATGCCTCCGACACGCCGCGCACAGCCTGGCGCTATTGCAGCGCGTCATGTAACCGATTACATCCCTTGCTAGCGTAGCGTTCGCCCGATTCCGGTCGAACCTGCGAGGCTGTCCGTAATGACGTTGCGCGCCGAACGCTCCAAGGTCTTCCGCTCAGCTATCCCATGGCGATCTGCCATTGCCCTGCTGTTGGCCGCCCTGGCCTCCAGCGCACAGGCACAGACCCTCCCCCCCGCGCAGCCAATGGCAGGCCAGCAGTTCCTCGCAGCAGGTGCCGGCGATGGCGATCGGCCACCTGATCGACGGCGACCCGAAGACCGTGACCGGCGGCGCCTTCAGCCCTGGGCACTGGTTCCAGATCGACCTGGGCGCGCCCACCCTGCTGGCCGGCGCGCGCCTCACCTGGGATGTCTCCAATCCGGAAGGCTATTCGCTGCAGACCTCACTGGATGGCACGCAGTGGCAGACCGCGTACACGATGGCCGATTCACTGGGCGATGTGGAAACGCTGTACTTCGCGCCGCGGCAGGCGCGCTATCTGCGGCTGGCCAGTCCGCAGCGCACTTCCGACTGGGGCGTGTCGATCTTCGAGATGGAGCCGCTGGACAGCACGCTCAGCGCACGCATCAGCGGTATCGATGCAGCGCAGGCAGCAGCGCTCTGGCAAGGCGGCGGCACCGTTCCGATGCCGGCCGGGACAAATGGATCCCATGCGTTAGAGATCACGCTGCCGCAGACTCAATCGACGGCTGGTCTGGTGGTCGACTGGGCTGATGGAAACCGCGGCCCTGCCCGATTGCAGGTTCAGGATGCACAGGGCCGGTGGCACGACCTCGCGCACGATGCGCAGGCGGCCAGCCACCGCCAGAGCTGGCTGGCCGCCAACGCCGCACAGGCCGTGCGTGCATTCCGCCTGAGCGTGGATGGATCTGCACCAAAGGTGGCACACCTGCGCCTGCTCGGCCCAAAAGCCGTGATGACACCGATGAAGCAGTATCAGATCGTCGCCAGCGGCGCGCAGCGCGCGTTGTTCCCGGCCTCGCTGCAGATGCAGCAGACTTACTGGACTGCCGTCGGCGTGCATGCCGGGCGACAGAAATCGATCTTCGACGAGTACGGCAACCTGGAAGCGTTCAAGGGAGCGCCGCTGGTGCAGCCGATCTGGCGCAGCGCCAATGGGAGCACTGCAGGTGCCGCCGGGCAGAACGTGCAGCATGCATTGCGTGATGGCTGGAAGCCGATGCCCTCCGCCACCTGGTCGCCGCAGCCCGGGCTGGAACTGCGCAGCGAAGTGTTTGCCATCGAACGTGGTGGCCAGCCGGTGACCTTCCTGCGGCATCGCCTGCACAACACGGGCAGCGCCAGGATCGAAGGCACGCTCAGCCTGGTCGTGCGCCCGATGCAGATGAATCCGCCGTGGCAGAACGGCGGGCTGTCACCCATCCGCGATGTGGCGATCGATGGACAGGCCGTGCGCATCAATGGACGCACGCTGCTGCAGTCGCCCACGCCGGTGACTGCATCCGGCGCGGCGCCATTTGGCAGGGAGGGCGCAACGGAAATCACCGCGATCCTCGCTGCCGGCCAGCTGCCCTCCACGCAACAGGCGCGTGATGACCAGGGTCTTGCCGCCGCCGCGCTCAACTACCGTGTATCACTGGCACCGGGCGCCAGCGATGCCATCGTGGTCGCGTTCCCGCTGGGTACTGCCGCCGCCGATAGCAAGGGCGCACTGCCGGAGGCGCCTGCGCTCGATCTGGCCACGCTGCCCCGCGATGCCAATACGGCGTTCGATTCCCTGGCCACGCAGGCCTCCGCGGACTGGCAGGCACGGCTGGGCCAGGTCGGGCTGCGCCTGCCCGATCCTTCGCTGGTGGACATGCTGCGCGCGCAGGCCGCCTACATGCTGATCAACCAGACCGGCCCGGCCATGCAGCCCGGGCCCCGCAACTACAACCGCTCCTTCATCCGCGACGGCATGGCCACCTCGGCGGTGCTGCTGCGCATGGGCGAAGCACGCGTCGCGCGCGACTACCTGGCCTGGTACAGCGAACACGGCGTGCATGCCAACGGCCTGGTCTCGCCGATCCTCAACGACGATGGCAGTGTCAACACCGGCTTTGGATCGGACATCGAGTACGACAGCCAGGGACAGTACGTCGCGTTGGTGGCCGATGTCGCGCGCTTGGATGGTGGACCGGAATCGGTGCGTGCCTACCTGCCCAAGGTGAAGGCCGCGCTGCAGTTCCTGCAGGAACTACGCGAGCGCACGCTGGTGCCCGGCTACAAGGCCGACCAGCCGGCGCCGGAGCGCTTCGCGGGCATCCTTGCACCGTCGATCAGCCATGAGGGCTATCCATCTCCCACCCACAGCTACTGGGACGACTATTGGGGCCTGAAGGGATGGCACGACGGCGCATGGCTGGCCGAGGCACTGGGTGACCACGAGACTGCTGCCTGGGCGCGCGAGCAATACAAGCTGCTCTACGACGCGCTGCACGCCTCTATCCAGGCGACGATGGCGTGGAAGGGCATCGACTTCATCCCCTCCTCGGCCGACCTGGGCGATGGCGATCCAACCGGCGTATCGATCGCACTGGACCCCACCGGTGCGCAGAGCGTGCTGCCCGCCGAGGCACTGCGGACCACCTTCGCGCGTTATCTGGAGGATGTGCGCAAGCGCAGCCAGCCCGATGCGCTGTACGCCTATACGCCGTATGAGATCCGCAACGTGCTGAGCCATGTGCACCTGGGCCAACCGCAGGTTGCCGATGAGCTGCTGCAGGGACTGCTGCATGATCGGCGCCCGCTTGAGTGGCAGGTACTGGCCGAGGTCGTACACTCGCGGCTGCGTTTCCCCCGCTACCTGGGCGACATGCCGCATACCTGGATGGGTGCCGAGTACGGCCGCACGCTGTTCGGCATGCTGATGCGCGAAGACGATGATGCGTTGTCATTGCTGCCGGGCACGCCGCCGTCGTGGGTGGCGGGCGATGGGTTGGCGGTGGAGCGGCTGCCGACCGCGTATGGCACGTTGCAGATGCAGGCGCGTCAGCGCGACGGCACGCTGACGGTCACGCTGGGCAAGGGGTTGCGCAGCGGGAAGGCAGTGAAAGTCTGGTGGCCGGCGCGCACCATGCCGAAGACGGTGCGTGTGGATAGGCATAGCGTTTCCGACTTCGATGCCGAGGGTGTGCGGCTGGCGAAACCGTTCAAAACGCTGGAGGCGCGCTGGTAAAGCAGCCGAGCAAGGCTTGGTTCTACAAAGCGGGGGTCACCCGGGCCACGCCCGGTGTCATTGCAGCGTCGGCAATCCCGGCGGGTTGGTCTGCGACTGCGGCACGGCTTCCTCGGCCACGTTCCACCGTTTCAGCGCCTGCGCATAGGTACCACTGGCAATCTGCGTGTTCAGCGCCTGCGTCACCGCATCAGCCAGGCCGCTGCCCTTGCGGGTGGTCACCGAGATCGCCGCAGCGTTCGGCCATCCGCCGGGGAACAGGCCCACGCGCCGCACCTTGCCGTCGCGTGCCGAGTACGCGCCGGTGGCATTGGGCTCGAACGAGACATCGGCCCGCCCGGTGATCACCGCCAACCGGCCGACCACCGCGTCATCGAAGTACTGGTACTCCACCGGCTTCAAGCCGGCAGCGATGTTCTGCTGGTCCCACTGCCGCAGGATCTGGTCCTGGTTGGTGCTGGCACCGACCACCACCTTCAGCCCGGCAACGTCGGCCGGCTTTTCGATCTTCTGGATCGGCCCATCAGTGCGCGTGTAGATGCCCAGCAGGTCGTAACGGTAGCTGGAGAAATCGAACTTCTTCTTTCGCTCCTCGGTGACCGTCACGTTCGACAGCACCGCATCGTACTTGCCCGATTCCAGCCCCAGCGGCCAGTCGGCCCACGCCACCGGCACGATCACCAGCTTCAGGCCCAACGCATCGGCGATCAGCCGTGCGATGTCGGGCTCGATACCGACCACGTCCTTGCTGTCGGCGCCGTAATCGGCCAGCGGCAGCTGCCCCGGGTGGGTCGCCACGGTGAATGCGCCCGGCGTGACGAAGCGGTAGCCAGCCGGAATCAAGGCCTGCGCCTCCGCGTCGAGCGTGCCCTTCAGGATGGCGGTGTTCGCGCCGGCCAGGCTGGTCGCGGCCACGGCGCCGGCATCCGGGGCCTGGCGCACGCGCGAGTAGACGATGCCGGCGATGCCGATGACCAGCACGCCTGCGATCAACAAGGTGCTGCGTGAGGGGCGACGGGGTGCTGCAGGGCTCATGGCATTCCTTGAGGGTTACAGGGTCTTGGCCAGGAAATCGGCGGTGCGTTGCTGGCGCGGGCGCTCGAACAGAGCCTCGGGCGTGCCCTGCTCGATCACCCGGCCCTGGTCCATCATCACCACGTGGTCGGCCACGCGGCGGGCGAAGCTCAGCTCATGGGTGACGATCACCAGCGTGGTACCGGAGCGGGCCAGTTCTTCGATCACGCTCAGCACTTCAGCCACCAGCTCCGGGTCCAGCGCCGAGGTCGGTTCGTCGAACAGCAGCACCTTCGGCTGCAGCGCCAGCGCGCGGGCAATCGCGATGCGCTGCTGCTGGCCACCGGACAGCTGGCGCGGGAAGGCATCGGCCTTGTCGGCCAGGCCGACCCGCTCCAGCAGCGTGCGCGCCTGTTGTTCGGCCTGCGCGCGCGGCACACCGCGTACTGCGATCGGCGCTTCGATGATGTTCTCCAGCGCGGTCAGGTGCGGGAACAGGTTGAAGCCCTGGAACACCATGCCCACTTCCGCACGACGGCGGCGGATCTCACGCTCGGGCAGTTCGTACAGGGTGTCGCCCTCGCGACGGTAGCCGATCAGCTGGCCTCCGACGGTCACGTAACCGCTGTCGGCGCGTTCCAGATGATTGATCAGCCGCAGCAGCGTGGACTTGCCGGCGCCCGAAGGGCCGATCAGCACCGTCACGCTTCCAGCGCGCAGCTCCAGGTTCACATCTTCCAGCACCGGCTGATCGCCAAACGCCTTGCCCACACCATGCAGCGACACTGCCGCGCCCTCGCCCGCTTCAACCTGGGTGGCGATACGCGGGCGGCTTGCTACGCGCGGCGCGGCGTCGCTCTGCACACGCGGGGGCGACGACACCCGCGACACCGAGCGCTCGCGCTGCAGTTGGCCGCGCGCGAAGCGTTGCTCCACGCGCCGCTGCAGCAGCGACAACACGGTCAGGATCACCAGGTACCAGACCGTGGCCACCATCAGCAATGGCACAACTTCCAGGTTGCGCCGGTAGATCACCTGCACGGTGTAGAACAGCTCAGGCAGCGCCAGCACGTAGACCACCGAGGTGCTCTTGGCCAGGCCAATCACATCGTTGAACGCGGCCGGCAGGATCGAACGCATTGCCTGCGGCAGGATGATGCGGCGCACCTGGCGACCGCGCGGCAGGCCGAGCGCGGCCGCAGCCTCGTACTGGCCGTGGTCGACCGAGAGGATGCCACCGCGGATCACCTCGGCCGAGAACGCGGCCTGGTTCAGGGTCAGGCCCAGCACCGCGGCGGTGAACACACCGATCAGCTGCGTGGTCGGGTACGAGAACAGGCTGATGCCGGTGAACGGCACGCCCAGCTCGATGGTGCTGTACAGATAGCCCAGGTTGTTCAGCAGCAGCAACAGCACCAGCAGCGGGATCGAGCGGAACAACCACACGTAGCCCCACGACACCGCCGACAGCAGCGGCGAACCAGAGACGCGGGCCAGCGCAAGCAAGGTGCCCAGTGCGAAACCGAGACCGGTACCGAGCGCGGTCAGCAGCAGCGTGCGGCCCAGGCCCTCGAGCACCGGGCGTGCGAAGAACCACTCAGCGAAGGTGCCCCAGCCCCAGCGCGGATTACCCAGTACGGACTGCAACCCGATCAGGATCAGCGCCAGTGCCAATACTGTGCCGAACACCTGCAGCGGATGCCGGGCCGGCACGATCTTCAGCGCCGGTGCGGGCGCCGGCCGGGTTGCAATGCCATCCAGCGCGGTCGAAGGCGTGCTCACGCGTGGGCTCCTTGCAGCTGGGTCTGCGCAGGCACGATGACGGGCGCCGGTGCCCGCAGGTGCTTTTCGAACGGCAGATGCGCAACCGTTTCCGGGTCCGCATCCAGATCGAACAGCGCGGTGTAGCCGTGGCTGAGGTACAGGCCGACGGCTTCAGGCTGGCGGAAGCCGGTGGTCAGGAACACCCGCCGGTACCCTTGCCGCGCCGCCTGGTCTTCCAGTTCCTGAAGCACGCGACGCGCGATGCCCTGCCGGCGCAGCCCGGGCAGCGTCCAGATGCGTTTGAATTCGGCGGTGTCCGGATCGCGGTGCGGCATGAAGGCGCCGCCGGAGATCGCCACACCATCGCGCAGCAGCAGCACGAACGCGCCTACCGGCGCCGCGAAGGCCTGCGCCGGATAGCGTTGCAGCTCCTCGCGGGCGCTGCCGCCGATGCGTCGGCGCACGTCGGCATAGCGACTGTCGTACTCCTGCTCCAGGCCATCGAACAGCGGCCGCGCCAATGGATCATCCACCGAGGTATAGAGGAAGCGTTCGTTGTTGCTCATGCCACGTCCTTCACCAGATAGTCTTCGGCCAGCCGCGCCCACAGGCTGGCAGCGGGTGCGATTGCGGCGTCGTTGAACACATAGCGCGGGCTGTGCAACGGTGCGCTGTCGCCGTTGCCGACGAACACGAAACTCCCGGGCCGTGCCTGCAACAGGAAAGCGAAGTCCTCGCTGGCGGTGCGCGGCGCGAACTCCGGCACCACCTGTTCGTTGCCGAAGCCCTGCACGGCCACGTCGCGGATGTAGGCGGTCTGCTGCGGGTGGTTGATCACGCTGGGGAAGCCACGCGGGAACTCGATTTCGGCGCGTGCCCCGAAAGCGGCAGCGGTCTGCTCGGCAATCCCGGTCACCCGGCGGCGCAGCGTGTCGCGCACCTCGGGCAGGTAGGCGCGCACGGTCAGCTTCAGCTCGACCACGTCCGGAATCACATTGGCGGCCTGTCCACCGTGGATCGAACCGACGGTGACCACGCCCATCTGCCGCGGGTCGACATTGCGCGACACCACACTCTGCAATGCAGTGACGATGTGCGCGGCGACCAGGATCGGATCCACGCTGCCCTGCGGCTCGGCACCGTGGCCACCCTTTCCGATCACCTTCAGCCGTGCCCAGTCCACCGACGCCATCGCCGGGCCATCGACAAAGCCGAAGTGGCCCACCGGCACGCCCGGCCAGTTGTGCAGGCCATAGATCGCGTCCACCGGGAAGCGCTCGAACAGGCCGTCGGCAATCATCTTCGATGCGCCCGACCCCGTCTCCTCGGCCGGCTGGAAAACCAGCTGCAGGGTGCCGTCGATATTGCCGTGATGGGCCAGGTAATGCGCGGCGGACAGCAGGATGGCGGTGTGCCCATCGTGGCCACAGGCATGCATCAGCCCTTCGTTCTGGCTGGCGTAGGCCAGCCCCGAGTCCTCGTGGATCGGCAGTGCATCGATGTCGGCGCGCAGGCCGAGACGACGTCCGCCCTGCCCGCGTTGCAGCGTGCCGACAACACCTGTGCCACCGAGCCCGGTGGTGACCTCATAGCCCCACTGTTGCAGCAGCTCGGCCACACGGGCGCTGGTGCGGTGCTCCTCGAAGGCCAGCTCCGGATGCCGGTGCAGGTCATGGCGGATCGCGATGGCCGCCTCGGCGCGTGCCGCGATTTCGGGCAGCACGCCGATGGACGCGGGGTCTCGCCGGGCATGGCCGGGCGCTACCGAATTCTCTCCGCTCATCGCCCTACCCCACCTTCCGCGCCGGTTCGGCGTCGGTCGAATGGCGGCTGGCCTTGTACGGCAGCCCCAGATGCTCACGCAGGGTCTGACCCTGCAGCTCACGCTGGTGGTAGCCGCGGGCCTGCAGGATCGGCAGCACCTGGGTCACGAAATCGTCCAGGCCTTCGCGCTGCGCCGCGAAGCCGAGAATGAAGCCATCGCTGGCACCGGCGTCGAACCAACGGATCAGCTCATCGGCCACGTGCTCCGGCGTGCCGATGAAGTTTGGTCGCGGGCTCACCGCTTCAAGCGCCACCTGGCGCAGGCTCAGCCCCTTCTCACGCGCATCCTGCTTGATGCGGTCGGTGGTGGAACGGAATGAGTTACTGCCGATGTCACCCAGCTCCGGGAACGGTGCATCCGGGTCGTACTGGCTGAAGTCATGGTGGTCGAAGAAGCGGCCCAGGTACGCCAGTGCATCCTCCAGCGTGGCCAACGCGGCAATCGCCTGGTACTTGGCTTCGGCCTCCTCGGCGGTGCGGCCGACGATGGGGCCGATGCCCGGGAAGATCTTCACGTCGTTGCCGCTGCGGCCGTGCGCGATCGCCGAGTTCTTCACCTTCTGGGTGAACGCGCGGGTTTCTTCCAGCGATGGCGAATGGGTGAACACCGCATCGGCGTACTTGCCGGCCAGCGCGATGCCATCATCAGACGAACCGGCCTGGAAGATCACCGGCTGTCCCTGCGGCGAACGCTGGATGTTGAGCGGGCCTTCCACCTGGAAGAAGCGGCCTTTGTGGTCGAGCCGGCGGAACTTCTCCGGCGCAAAGAACGTGCCGCTGTCGCGCTCGCGCACGAAGGCGTCGTCATCCCAGGAATCCCACAGTCCCTGCACCACCTCCAGGTACTCGTCGGCGATCTGGTAGCGCAGCGCATGCTCCGGGTGCGGCCGGCCATAGTTGCGACCCGAACCTTCCAACGGTGAGGTCACCACGTTCCAGCCAGCACGACCGCCACTGAGCAGATCCAGCGAGGCGAACTGGCGGGCCACCGTGAACGGGTCGCTGTAGGAGGTGGACAGCGTACCGGCCAGGCCGATCTTCTTCGTCGCCGTGGCCAGCGCCGACAGCAGCGAGATCGGCTCGAAGCGGTTGAGGAAGTGCGGGATCGACTTTTCGTTGATGTACAGGCCGTCGGCAACGAAGCCGAACGCGATGCCGTTGTCCTCGGCGGTGCGCGCGATGTCGATGTAGAACTGCAGGTTGACGCTGGCGTCGGCCGGATTGGACGGGTGCTTCCAGGCGTGCATGTGGCTGCCGGGGCCCTGCAGCATGATGCCGAACGGAATGTGGCGCGGAGTGGTGCTCATGGGAATCGCTCCTGCAGGTCAGGCCACCGCCGCGCGCGGCGCGGGCGACAGCAGTTCAAGGGATGTCAGGCGCGCGTCGAGGTCGGCCACCGGCGCATCGAGGATGAACTCGCCCACGCCGAAGCGCCGATGCAGCGCGTCCAGTTCGTCACGCACGTGCTGCGCATCGCCTGACAACACGCTCGGGCGTGTTTCCTCGATGCGGTAGTCGGCCCCCCCCACCTGGCGCGCATACTCGGCAGCCGCCTCTGGGCTGGGCAGGTTCACCGTCTGCCCGGGACCAAGGTGCAGCTTGTAGACGCGCAGCGCACCGATATGACGTGCTGCGGCTTCGGCAGTCGGCGCGGCGAAGGCCACCGTAGCCAGCAGCGGTGGCTGCGAGGAGACGCTGCGGTAGGCGTCGAACGCGGCCTCGATGTGCTTCGGGTCGCCGTCGAAGTGCGCGGCGTAGACGAAACGCCAGCCCAGCTCGGCCGCCTGCCGTGCACTCTGCGGGCTGGCACCGAGCAGGAAGCGCTCCGGCGCCTGCTGCGGAATCGGCCGCGCCAGCACATCGGCTTCGGCGCCGGACAGATAGCCCTCAAGATCGCGCAGTTGCTGGTCGAAGTCGGCGAACGCCGGCCGCCCCGCTGCCAATGCAGCGGTAGATGCCGGCAGGCCGCCGGGCGCCTTGCCCACGCCCAGATCCACGCGCCCTGGCGCCAACGCGGCCAGCAGGTTGAAGTTCTCCGCCACCTTGTACGGCGCGTAGTGACGCAGCATGACCCCACCGCTGCCGATGCGGATGCGCCGGGTCTGCGCCAGCACCCAGGCGGCCAGCACTTCCGGTGCGGGGCTGGCCAACGTCGGCGCGGCGTGGTGCTCGGCAAACCAGTAGCGGTGATAGCCCAGCTGTTCGGCGCGCTGCGCCAGCTGCAGGCTGTTGCGCAGCGCCTGCTCCGGCGAGGCGCCTTCGGCCACCGGGCTCTTGTCCAGTACGCTGATCTGATAGCTCATGGTCGCGTCCTCGCTCAGGGATGGGCCACGGGGATGCCGAGCAACCCGTTCAGCGCGGCCAGGATCGGTTCGGCACCGGAGATGTACTGGCGGTCCTGGTGCACGCCACTCGCGAGGTCACTGCGCACGCCCTGCGGCAGCACCAGCTTCGGCAGCGACTGGTCCTGCTCGCCGATCTCGGCGATCACCTCCCGGCGCGGCCGTGCGAAACCGATGCGGCGCACGTCCAGCTGCGCGTCCAGGCCGTCGATGCTCGACAGCGCACCTTCCAGCAACAGGCTATGCCGGCAGAAGAAGCGCTGGCCGGGAATCTGTCCGTCCTCGAACTCACGGTCGAGCAGGAACAGGATGGGCTTGTCGGTTGCGTCCAGACTCACGGGGTCGTCCTCATCGGGGTGCGGCAATGCGATGCCACTTCGATATCGATGCTAGAGATGACGGCGGTCGGCACGGCGATGCCAGGCGACAATCGGCGGTCAGATCCGGCCATGCAGATGCGCCTTGGCCATAAGCAAAGCGCCGCCGGTTATGCCGTCAGGCGATCCTTCGCAGCGGCGCCGGTACCGCCAGCGCCTGCGAAGCCAGATGCCCTGCCGCGCGCTCGGCCGCCAGTGCGATGCGGGCCTGCAAGGCTGCACTGTTGATGTGCTCGCCATCGAAGTCGGCAGGCGTGGCATACACCCCGATCGGCAGCGTGTGCGCCTGCAGGAAACTGAACAACGGCCGCAACTGGTGGTCGATCACCAACGCATGGCGCTCGCTGCCACCGGTCGCCGCCAGCAGCACCGGCGTATCCACCAGCGCTTCCAGCCCGATGAAATCGACCAGGTGCTTGAACAGCCCGGGATAGGAACCGCGATACACCGGTGCCGCGACCACCAGCAGACCGGCCGTCTCGATTGCCTGCAGTGCCTGCTCTACGGCTGGCTCCGCTTCATCGCGCGACAGCGACTGCCCCAGCGAACGCGCGATCGGCGCCAGCTCCACCAGCTCCACGCTGGCATGCACCCGCTGCTGCAACGACGCCAACAAGTGTCGCACCAGCAGCAACGTGCGCGACGTCGCCGAGCTGGTCGGTGACCCCACCACTGCCACCACCTTCAATGCAGAAGACATGAAATGCTCCTCGATGATGCCGGACCACGTCCGGCCGCCTTTGGCGTGAACCTCAAAACCGGTAACTGACCCGCCCATACCAGTACGCGCCGACGTTGCCCAACACGTCGCCGTTGTCCCAGGTCGTCTCGATGCTCGCCACATCGGTGGCACTGCGCGCGTACTCCGGCACCTTGCGCGTGCGCTTGTCGAACACGTTGTTGATGCCCAGCGCCGCACTCCAGCCTGCACCCAGTTCCACGGCACCGGAGAGATTGGTCACCAGCACCGGCGGCTGCTTGTACTCCACGCCGTTGTTCAGGCGCTTGATCGGTCCGTAGTAGGTGAAGTCGAGGTTCGAGCGCCAGCGCCCGTTCTGCCAGCCCAACCCCGCCACCTGCGTGTAGCTGGGCGTGCGGAAGCGCAGCGCGTACTCGCTGCTCTTGGTCAACAGGTTGATGTTCGGCAGCCCCTGCAGCGCCGCCGGAATGTCGCTGATCTTCTGGATGGTGGTGCGCCCCACGTTGGCCGCGTAGCTCCAGCGCAGCTTGCCCCACGCGGTTTCCTGGTTCGCCTCCAGGGTCAGCTCGACACCGCGCGTGCGGGTGTTGCCAACGTTGGTGAAGTAGCTGGCGTAGAACGCATCACCCGGCAGGATGCTGATGCCGGCCGAACCCAGCAGCGCATCGATGGTGTTCTTCTGCGCCGCAGTCAGCACCGTGCCGCTGTTGTCGGTGATGCGCGCTGGATCCTGCGCGTTGTAGCCGATCTGGCTGGACTGGCCGAGCTGGCCACGGATGTCGATCTGGTAGGCATCCACGGCCAGATGGAACGCAGGGCTCGGGTCCCAGGTCACGCCCAGGCTGTAGTTGGTGGCCTTCTCGGGCTTCAGCGGCGTAGCACCCAGCGCAACCGCCGCCGGCGAAGACACCTGCGCCACCAGCGTGGTGCCGCACGGGCAGCTGCCGGTGGCCTGGTAGTACTGCGCGCCCAGGCTGGGCGCGTGGAAACCGTTGCTGACCGTGGCACGCACGCCCAGCGCATCGGTGACGTCGAAGCGCGTGGTCAGGCGGCCGGTGGACACGCTGCCGAAGTCGGAATGGTCTTCCCAGCGCGCCGCCGCATCCAGATACCAGCGCGAGGTGATGTTGCTGGCCGCACCCCCGTACACCGCCTTGCTGTTGCGGGTCGCCTTCACCGCGTCCGCAGTGGAATAGCCGACGAAGGCCGCAGCACCAAAGCCGGTGTAGGACTCCCACTGCCCTGCCCCACGCTCGTATTGTTCGTGCTGGTACTCGGCGCCCGCGCTCACCTCCAGCGGCGACGCAAACGCCGCCACCTCGAAGCCACGGCGCAGGTCCAGGTTGGCGATGCCCTGCTGGTAGTCCAGCTTGCCATCATAGAAATCAGTGGGCGAACCGGGGTACGGTAGCGAGTAGTTCACCGAGTTGCGCGTATAGGTGCGCACCGTGCTGCGGTTGCCGGTCAGGCTGGCGTCGTAATCCCAGCCCGCGATCTGGCCTTTCACGCCCGCAGTGCCGGTGTACTGCTTCTCCTTGGTTTCCAGCACTGGCAGGAAGCCATCGGGAAACACGTTCAGCACGCCTGGAGCCTTGTAAGTGGTGAAGATGGTCGCCGGCAGGCGGAAGTTCTGGATTGCCTGCGCGGTGCGATCGCTGGCCGTGGCGTTGGCGTAGAACTGCGCGCTCTCGCCCAGGCCATGGCCCACGTTCACCGCGAACGCCTTCAGCGCATACGACGGGGAGCTGAGGATGGTGTTGGCCTCGGCATTGCGGCTGGCTTCGGCCGGGTTCGGCGATGCGCCGGCCGGCAATCGATTATTCGGCCGCAGCGCCACCAGATTGCCGCTACCATCCACCGCCGGGTAGCTCAGATAGCCATCGATGTAGCGGCGGGTGCGGATCGCATGATGCTGGCGGGTGGTCTCGCCGGAGAGGTTGACGAAGCCATCGGCACCCCACGGCAGGCCAACGTTGGCACGCACGCTGGTTCGCGAGCCATCGCCATCAATGCTCTGCCCGCTTTCCACGGCGAGCTCGCCACCGTGCGCCTGCGACTTCAGGATCACGTTGACCACACCGGTAATCGCATCGGAGCCATAGATGGCCGACGCACCATCACGCAGCACTTCCACGTGGTCGATGGCCGACACCGGAATCAACGCCAGGTCCGCCCACGCATGGCCTGGGAAGCCGCCCCCATTGGCACCGCTCACATAGGCACTGGCATTGCGGCGCTTGCCGTTCACCAGCACCAGCGTGTAGCCGGGCGACAGGTTGCGCAGCTGGTAGCCACGGATCAGGCTCTCCTGGTCGCTCTGGTAGCCACCAATCTGGCTGAGCGACGGCAGTGCGCGCTGCAGCGCTTCCAGCAGGTTGGCCTGGCCAGTGGAGGCAAGGTCCTCGGCGGAGATCACGTCGATCGGCGTGGAACTGTTCTTCACCGTACGCGTGCTGGTGCGCGAGCCGGTCACCACCACCGCATCCAGCGTGGATGCTGCCACGTTGGCGGTCGCGGCGGTGGCGGCAGGATCGGCATCGGCTTCCGCCGCATGGGTGGGCGACGCGGCGAGGATGGCGGTGATCAGAACAGCGAGAGTGCTCAGGACAGGGGCGTGGGCGGCAGGCATGGGGGCTCGTGGGGGTGGGCCGGAAACACGCTTCCATTCAAGGGCCTGTCCGCCCACCGCGACAGGCGCGATCGCGTCACCCAGCCGTAACATCCGGCCACCCACATGACTGCTGGTAATGACGTTAGGCAGCCCTGCACAGCACGCGCGCGGGACGGCGATGGGCAATCGACGCTGGATGATGTGCGGCGGGTGGCAGGTGGCAGGTGGTGGGTGGTGGGTGGTGGGCGACCGGCGGCGGGCGGCGGGCGGCGGGCGACAACCTACGGGGGTAGAGTCGACTGTC